>JAZKCU010000001.1:0-270212 GCA_040387935.1 Verrucomicrobiota bacterium
ACGGCGTGCTCACGGATGCCGGCGAGCAGGTCGTGGCAAATCTGGCCGTGGCCAACGGCAGCAACGGCGCTGCCATCAGTCCGAACATTAACATCTCCGCGAATGCGCTTACGGGCGCTCCTCTGGGCCTGCGGGCGCGGTTGGTCACGAGTAGTGGAGCGAGTCCTCTAGGGGTGCTGGGCACTGCGGGTGAGATCGAGGACTATACGGTGACCATCGCCGCGCCTACCACAGACTTTGGCGACTTCCAGGGTGTGGCCAGCGCCAGCAGCACGGTGAACAGCAATCTCAGGATTGGCTCCGCTACTGACACTGAATACACACAGACGACCAATGCGACTGCCACGGGTGATGACGTCACCGGCAGCGATGACGAAGACGGCGCGGTCGTGCCTGCCATGATGGCCGGGGCACCTGTCACACTTCCTGTCGTGGTCACCAACAGCACCGGCAGCATCGCCTATCTGAACGTCTGGATCGACTTTAACAACAATGGCACTTTCGCGGACGCGGGCGAGAATGTCGCCGCGAACCAAAGCATCGCCACAGGTACCGTCGATATCACCCAGAGCTTGAGCTTCACAGTCCCGGCCAACGCTGTCACAACGACCAACCTGGGCTTGCGTGTGCGTCTCACCTCCACCAGCAGCCCTGGCCATGCCGGTCTCTCTGGGATCGGCGAGGTGGAAGATTACATCGTCAACATTGCCACTCCGCCGCTGGACTATGGTGATACCAACGTGCTGGCGCAGGCCAGCAGCACTGCCGACGCCTCCCTGCGCCTGGGTGCTCTGGTGGACACGGAATTCAGCCCCACGATCAACGGCACCGCCACGGGCGATGACATCACCGGCAATGATGACGAGGATGGCGTGAGCATTCCCATGATGACCGCCGGCGCGCCTGCCGTGGTCACTGTGACGGCCACGAACACCAGTGGTGCTGCGGCCTACCTGAACACTTGGATCGACTTTAACGGCAACGGCAATGTCTCTGATCCTGGCGAACAGATTGCCACGAACGTCAGCGTCGCCAACGCCACCAGCGATGGCAGCTTCCCAATCAGTTTCACTGTGCCTGCCGCGGCTGTGACCGGCGCCACCATTGTGGTGCGCGTGCGCCTGACCTCCACCGGTAGTCCGGGCATCACCGGCCTGTCGGGCACGGGTGAGGTTGAGGATTATGTCACCACGATTGCCGTTCCGGTCACGGACTTCGGTGATTGGAATGGTCTGGCAGCCGCCAGCAGCCTGCAGAGCAGCAACCTGCGCATGGGGTCGCTGGCTGACACCGAGTATGCACCCACGCTCAACGCCGCTGCCAGTGGCGACGACAGCACTGCCAGCGATGACGAGGACGGTGTGACCCTCGCGGCAGGTTATAACCTGGGCGCGGCCAGCAGTCTGACGGTGACCGTCACCAACAACAGCGGCGCGATCGCCTACCTGAATGTGTGGGTGGACTTCAACAACGATGCTGATGTGTTGGATGCGGGCGAGCAGATCGCCAGCGACGTGAACGTCGCCAACGGCACCAACGGTGCGGCACGAGTGGTCAACTTTACGGTGCCTGCCGGGGCGATTCCTGGACTGCGTGGCGCACGTTTCCGTCTCACGAACACGATGACTCCCGGCTTCAGCAATGCCAGTGGCATGGGCGAGGTGGAGGACCATCTCATCACGATCTATTGCCCAGCCATCACCTTGTCTCCCACCAGCCTGCCGACAGCCACTGTTGGCTCCGCCTTCAGCCAGGCGATGAATGCCACGGGGGGCACCGGGCCTTTCACCTGGAGCATCAGTTCAGGTTCTCTGCCTTCCTGGGCCACGCTGAACCCGACAACGGGTGTCATCAGCGGCACGCCGACGAGCACCACGAGCGCCAGCTTCACCATCCGTGCCACGGATGTGAACACTTGCGTGGGTTCACGTTCCTTCGGCATCACGCCCGTCTGTCCGGCGATCAGCATCACACCAGCCGCGCCTGACCAAATGTATCGCAACACCGCCTATGGGCAGACCTTTGTGGCGAGCGGAGGCACCGGTCCTTACACCTGGAGCGTGAGCAGCGGAAGCCTCCCGGCCGGACTGACCCTGGCCTCGTCCACGGGCATCCTCAGCGGAACACCGACCACGCTCGGGAGCAGCACCTTCACCCTGCGCACGCAGGACACCTATGGATGTGCCGGCACGCTGGCCTATACGGTGCAGGTGCGTGCGCTCACCCTCGGCAATCTGGTCTGGCAGGATAATGACAACGATGGCGTGGTGGATGCCGGTGAGCCCGGTGTGGCCGGAGCCACCGTGCAACTCTTCCGCCTTGGCGCGGACAATGTCGCCAACACCGGTGACGATCTGCAGGTGGGTGCGAATGTCATCACGCCAGCGAGTGGTGCCTACAGCTTCACAGACCTGCTTCCAGGCACCTACTTTGTGAAGGTCACGCCGCCCGCAGGTTTCAATGACACCAGTGGCACGCCTGACGCGGCGGACAATGGCGATGACAATGACAACAATGGCGCGCAGCCTGGTGGTCCTGACACGCCTCTCTTCAGCCCGATCGTCACGCTGGCGCTCGGCACCGAGTCGACCACGGATGGTGACACTAATCCTGACACAAACCTCACCGTGGACTTCGGCCTGCATGCGCAGATGGCCGTGGGCAATGTGGTGTATCTGGACGTGAATGCCGACGGCAACCTGGACTTTAATGAAGGCTGGGATGGTGTGCTGGTGCAGATCTTCCCGCAGGGCGCGGCCGTGACGTCCACTCCGGTGGGCGCGGCCGTGAGCGATAACAAGGGCCGCTATCTCATCAGCGGCCTGAATCCAGGGAGCTACTTTCTGCACATCCCCGCGAACCAGTTTGCCACGGGCGAAGTGCTTTCCAACACTAGGCCGATGGCCAGCGTGGTGGCGGGTGACGATGACTCAGGTCAGGATCTGCTGGCGGCTGCCACACCAGCCACCACCGGAGCGAGCACGGCGGTCTTCACCCTCACTCCAGGTACTGAGCCTGCGTCCACAGCGGAGAGCGGCTTTGAAGGGTTTGTGGATGATGCCAATGACTCCAACTCTGACATGACGCTGGACCTCGGCCTTATCAGCACGAATGGCAGCGGTTTCCCGCTGGCCTACCGTGAGCGCCAGGGCCGAATCTCCACTCCGTCAGACAACACGACGACCTCCCAGACCTACAGCACATGGACGGCGGCACACACCTCTGCAGAGGACCAGGACCTCTATCCTGCACTGGTCGAGTATGCACTCGATACTGATCCTGCGGATGGTCGCAGTGGCTCAGGTGCCTTCCGCATCGAAGTGACGGCTGCGGGCCATGTCGATGTGCTCTTCACACGTCCTGCGAATGGTCGTGCGGACATCCGCCATGAGCTGGAGAGCAGTCTTGGTGGTGTGGAATGGAGCGCGGTGAGCCTCACGCCCGCCATGAGCATCGGCAGCGATGGCAGACAGATCGTTCGTTATGCTGCTGTGGATGAGGGTGTGATTCAATCACGTGCCCAGTTCCGTCTCAAAGTCATGTTGGATGCGAATCTCGATGGCACGGCTGAAGCCACGGCAGTCAGTCCGGCGGTGATGTACAGCCGCGAGACCTTCCCGGTGGGTCAGCGGAGCTTCTCCATGCCGCTGGTGAAGCCTGAACTCTATGCAGGCGCGGTGACGGTGAGCGACACCGGCATCACTTTGCCCAAGGCGGTGACGCTGCCGGCGAGCACGGAGCTGTATGTCGAGGACCTTGCCACCGGCTTGAGCTATGAAGTGGATGAAGCCACAAGCACCTCCACCAACCTGGTGACGAAGACGAGCGTGCCTGCCGGGCTCGTGCGCGCGGCGGTGCGTGCTCATCACACGATCAGTCAGCTCTTCCCGACGGATGTCTTTGCTTCAGGTACTGCGGAAGCGGCGGATCGACTGCTGAGCTTTGATTCCGCCACGAATGCCTTCGTGCCAAATCACCTCACGGCTTCCGGTTGGACTCAGGATGCCACTCTTCCAAAGACCTCCGGGCTGCTGGTGCATGTGCGCCACAGTGAGGTCAGTCTGCTGCTCACCGGCCAGGTGGGGGCGAAGTTCCTCGCGAAGCCTGCCCCAGGCACGCTGTTCATGAGCAGCGCTAGTGCCAGCGCCGAATCACCGCAGAGCCTCGGCCTAACCACCGATCGCGGATTCCGTGCCAGCAGCCGTCCGACCCATGCCACGCGCCTGCGTCTGTGGAAGGCTGATGCGGACATGACTCAAACGGGTTATGACAGCCTCTATCTGGCTCCGACTCAGTGGCAGCGTCAGGATGATGCGACGATGCGCCATCTGACGACTGAGAAACTGCTGGAGCCCTTCCGTGCGTTCTTTGTAGTGCCGTGAGGTGGGGTTTCTTAACCACGAATGACCAAGCTGTTCAGACTTGGTGATGTGAGTTCACTTCACTTTATCGTTCAGTTTCGTTCTTTGCTGAACCGATGCCATAGTAGGTTCGGCTCGGCAGGCCGAAGGTGAAGCGGTAAAAGAGGAACGCCTGAAGGATGACAAAGACAGCTACGGGAAGGGATTGCCCTTGATCGGGAAATAGCAACTCGAGCTGTGGGTCTGAATTGAAGAGCATCCAAACAGGGGTGGCTGCCATGTAGCCGATCCACAGGGAACCGAAGATGTAAACCAGACGACGTGGGTTGCTGATGAGGAGGAAGAGCCACGTGATCACACCGAACAGGACTGGATCCGCAAAGGTTTGCTCTTCAATGACCGCTCCCAAGCCAAACATATGCACCGCATCCCGATACATCTTGCACCATATCAATACAAAGACTGTTAAAATAGTGATGAGGACTTTCGTTGAGGCAGGTCTTTTCTCTCGCAACCCTGTGGGAACGTTTAGCCCCGCCTTTGGCGGCTCATACGGGTTCTCCGCGCTCATCAGCTATGAAGGTTTCGGTTCGCTGAAACGAGTTCGTGGTAGATCCGGCTGGGGAGGCCGAAGATGAACTGGTAAAACAGCATCAACATTCCCAAGATGAGTGCCCCTGAAAACGCGATCTCCAAGGGGTGGAGGTAGCTCATGCGATGCATCAGAAAGCTGAACACGCCTGACAGCCATGTAGCGATGAGTGTGATGGCTGCCACTCGATGTCCCCAGGGGCGCCTCATTCCGAAAGTCAGTCCAACCAACAATCCAACACGGGCCGCGAGATCAAGAAACATCCACAAGGTATCGAGAGGGGCCTCAAGAAGTTTCGAAAAGCTATCTCTAACAATGAGCTGTCCGGAAGTAGCACCCCATCCGATCACCATGGCGAGCGCATAGACGAGCGTCCATCGGACGCTGGAAGGCATCTTGCTAGGAAGGGAGGGATCGACCTGAATCAATTCCGCCTTTGGCGGTGCATACGGGTTCAGGTCAGCTTCGTCACTCATCATAAAAAAGCGCGGACCAGTGAGGCCCGCGCTTTGGTGAAGTGTTTATGTCTCGATCAGGATTTCATGCCTTCCTGGCGGAGGAAGTTCTCCACCCAGGTGATGTCGTATTGGCCGTTCTGGAAGTCACTGGTGGTGAGGACCTTGCTCTGCAGCGGGATGGTGGTCTTGATGCCTTCCACGGTGAACTCGCCCAGGGCGCGGCGCATGCGGCGGATGGCTATGTCACGGGTGGCACCGGTGACGATGAGCTTGGCGATCATCGAATCATAATACGGCGGCACTTCGTAACCGGAATAGACGTGGGTGTCGACGCGGACACCACGGCCACCGGAGGTGTACCAGAGATTGATCTTGCCGGGGCTGGGGGCGAAGTTGCGATAAGGGTCTTCGGCGTTGATGCGGCACTCGATGCT
Organism: Verrucomicrobiota bacterium; assembly: GCA_040387935.1. Lineage (GTDB taxonomy): Bacteria > Verrucomicrobiota > Verrucomicrobiia > Verrucomicrobiales > Verrucomicrobiaceae > Prosthecobacter. The sequence goes on from JAZKCU010000001.1 coordinate 5,846, forward strand.
GTGACCGCGGGCGGTGGCCTTCAGCACGTGCTCGCTCAGCGGCAGGCCGGCGGCGATGCGGATCTGCTCCTTGATGAGGTCACAACCGTAGACTTCCTCGGTGATGGGATGCTCCACCTGGATGCGGGTGTTCATCTCCATGAAGTAGAAGTCCTTGCGGTTGTTATCGACCAGGAACTCGATGGTGCCGCAGTTCTCGTAGCCGATCTTTTTGCAGAGCTTCACGGCGGCGTCACCCATCTTTTTGCGCATGGCATCGTTGATCTTCGGGCTGGGGCATTCCTCGATGATCTTTTGGTTACGCCGCTGCATGGAGCAGTCGCGCTCGCCGAGATGGACGACGTTGCCGTGGGAGTCAGCGACGAGCTGGAACTCGATGTGGTGAGGCTTGTCGACGAGCTTCTCCATGTACATGGAGCCATCGCCAAAGCACTTGAGGGCCTCGAGGCTGGCGGCCTGGAAGCTGGAGATGAGGGTGGCCTCGTTCAACACGGGGCGCATGCCGCGGCCACCACCACCGGCGGTGGCCTTGATGATGACGGGATAACCAATTTTGCGTGCCCAATGGAGGGCCTGCTCCTCGTTTTCGATGATGCCATCGGAACCAGGGGTGATGGGGACGCCGGCGGCCTTGGCGGTGGCGCGGGCGCTGTTCTTGTCACCCATGGTGGAGATGACGCGGGAGCTGGGCCCGATGAACTTGATTTTGCACTGCTCGCAGATGTCGGCGAACTCGGCCTTCTCGGAAAGGAATCCGTAGCCAGGATGGATGGCGTCGACATTCGCAATCTCAGCGGCGCTGATGATGCGGGAGATCTTCAGGTAGCTCTCCGTGCTGGGACCTGGGCCGATGCAGATGGCTTCGTCGGCGAGGTGGACGTGCATGGAATCGACATCCGCCTCGGAATAAACCGCGACAGTTTTGACATCGAGTTCTTTGCAGGCGCGGATGATGCGGACGGCGATCTCACCACGGTTGGCGACGAGGACTTTTTTAAACATGGGCTGGGAGCGGAGAGCTAAGCTAAGAGCGAAGGGCTGAGAGTATGAAGGGTCAATGAGATGAAGACAGGGGTGAGCAAAAACGGAGGCCGTTGTTGGCCGGCACTCCGCTCTTAGCCCTCTGCCCTAGGCTTTCAGTTCGAAGAGAGGCTGGCCGTATTGAACGGGCTTGCCATCTTCCGCGAGAATGCGGGCGACGATGCCGCGCACGCCTTCGGGCTTGATCTCGTTCATGACCTTCATGGCCTCAATGATGCAGACCGTGGTGTTTTCATCCACGCTGTCGCCAACGTTGATGAAGGACTTCTCTCCAGGAGAAGAGGAACGGTAGAAGGTGCCGACCATGGGGCTGTTGATGGTCGGGCCGGCCGGAGCAGCCGCCGCAGGGGCGACTGGTGCAGCGCCTGCAAGGGCGGGCGCTGGCGTGGCGGTAATCGGAGCGGCGGCCATCGGAGCTGCGATCGTCATGGCAGGCGCGGCAGCATGGGAAGGCAGATTCTTGAGCAGTTCCTTGGCAGCTTCAAAGTCAGAGCCACGGCGGAGTTCCAATTTGGAGCCTTGAGCTTCAAAATTGAAGATGGTCAGGTCGTTTTCAGCCATGAGGCTGACGATTTCGCGGATGTGGGCGAGGTCGAAATTCGAGGAAGAAGAAGCTTTGGCGCTCGGTTTGGGGGCTGACTTTGAGGCGGCTTTCTTCTTGGCGGGCGATTTGCGTTTGTCCATGTAAGGGAGGTGGATTTGGCGGGGGGAAACGGAAACGAGCGTAGCGCCTCTCCCCGGGGTGGCAAGGCTAAAAACGGGTGCAGAAACTGTGCAATTGATCAGGGGGGCGGGTATGAGACCTGCTAACAGTGCTTCCACGGGCTATTTTAAGCCGACTCTCATAGGTTCTGTCACGGGGCGCGGCCGGTGTTCGCCACCTTTTAAGGGCGTGCGCTGGAGCCGTTCTAGGCTGCCACGACCTCGCGCAGCACATCTCGATGCTGCTCCTGGGCTTTCTGAAACTGGCTGACGACTCCCTGGGTGATGGCATTCAGCGTGGCGAGGACATTGCGGCCGGTCTTGGCATCCGCTTCGAAGCTCGGATGCGGGACGGGGCGGTTGTTCATCAGGAACTCCAAGTATTCGACCGGGGCGCTGTTTGGCAGATCGCGCTTGTTATACTGGAGCACGGTGGGCAGGCGGTCGAGGCTGGAGCCGTTGAGGCGTAGATTCGCTTCGAGGGACTGGAAGGCGTGGATGTTGTCCCGCTGGCGGTCCATCTGGCTGTCCGCCACAAAGACCACGCCATCCGCCTGCCTGAGCACGAGCTGGAGGGTGGCATTGTAGGTGACCTGTCCGGGGACGGTATAGAGATGAAAGCTGGTGTGGTAGCCGGGCAGGGCGCCGCTTTCCACGGCGAGGAAATCAAAGAAAAGCGTGCGGTCCTGGGAGGTGGAGAGGCTCACGAGATCGCTGCGGCCCTGGGGATCCAGCTTGGCATGGATCTGCCGCAGGTTCGTAGTCTTGCCGCTCAGCGGGGTGCCGCAGTAGACGATCTTGAAGCGAATGGTGCGAGCTTTGGGATCGATGGCGGGCATGGCTCAGGCGATCATGCGGGAAAGCTCGCGTGCGATCAAGGTTATCTTATCCCGAAGGCCGAGAGTGGGTTCCGCATCATGGAGCACACCGAGGATGGCACCCTCCGGGAAGCAGAAGGTCATGAGGCGGTCTCCCGAATTCATGGTGAAGGTTTCCGCGCCATCAATGCCGATCAGCGGTGCCAGGGCGCGCAGATGCTGGGCGAGCTGCGAGGCCTGTTTTTGAAACTCACGCGCCTGAGGCTTGTGAGCGCCAGCATGGGAGATGGCGGTGCCTCCTTCCTGCAGGCAGACGCAGGCGGCGATGCCGGGAAGACCGCAGGCCAGTTCCACCACTCGTTGCGGCGTGAGGTCGCTGTCCGTGTCCAGCAGGGCACGGAGCATGATCTGGTCCGGATTTACATCGTGGGTCTGGACACCCAGGCTGCTGCTGCCGGGATGACCTGCCGCAGGGCGGGAAGGTCTCGCCGCTGGAGTGGGGGCGGCTGGCGGGGCAGGGGCGGCGAATCCTGAGGTGGGTGCAAAAGATGGGGCAGGTGCAGAATAACCCGGAGGTGGGAAAGGCTGCTCGTCTTCCGCGAATGTAGGCGGCACGAAGGCTCTCACCGCAGGCGGAGCCTCCTCCGCAGGTGGCGGGTTGAAGAAGGCGACAGGGGTGGCCGGGATATCAATCACCGGCGAAGCCGAACGCTCCAGAGCGACCGCAGGCGGCAAAGGCCCTGAGGCAGCGGCCGCAGCAGCATGGCTCCAAGAGCGTTCCAGCGTAGGCGGCTGGATCTGGCCGAGAAGTTGATCACTGCTAAACCCTCCATCTGTAGCCGCATTCATGGCCGGAGGCTGGAAGGTCTGAAATGCCGGTGGAGCGGCCTGTATGGGTTCTGGAGGCAGCAAGGTGGCCTCTAGGAACATAGGCGGTGGCGCGAGAGGTGCCGGAGCAGCGCTGGCAAAGGCTGGCGGGATGGAAGTGGCGTAACCCAGAGGCGCTGAAACAGGAGACGCCGCAGGAGATTGGAAGGGCGACGCTGATGCCTGAAACGGCATGGTTGCCGGTGCCGACACTGGGATTGCTGATTGGAAAAGCGGGACTTCCGAGGCTGCTGGGTTCGCAAAGGGATCTTGCGGCGGATGTGCCGGAGCGTTTGGGAAAGCGGCGAACGGAGCGTGTGCAGGGGCAGTTGGCGGCAAGCTTGCGGCAGGAGCAGGCGCGAAGGCTGGTGCGGCTCCAAATGCCGACGGCAATGGCTGGAAAGGTGCCGAGGGCTGGGAAGTCGGTGCTAGGCTTGGGGCAGGTGCTGGCACCGGAGGCTGAAGCGGCCCGACTGGAGGCATGCTGAAGGCCGAGGGCTGGACAGGCGCGGGTCCAGAAGCCGAGGCGGCAAAGGGCGATCCTCCTGGGTAGGGCGCGACAAAACTCTCTGCCGAGGGTGAAGACGACGGCACGAAGGAGGCCGTCATCGAGGCTCCGGGTTGTGGTTGTGCCCCAAAAGGTGAGGGTGCGATCTGCGCTTGCGCTGGAGCGAAGCCCGGCGGCGGTTCGACACGCATCAGGTTGGACTGTAAAGCACCCATTCCACCATTGGGTGGCGGCGCGACCGTCATCGTCCCGAAAGCGGGTCCTGCGGCAGGACCTGAGAGATTTGGGATCGCGGATGGAGCCGTGCTGCCCGCCATGGCATTGTGAAGCAGTTCAGGATCGATCCGGAGCGGGAAATCGCGGCGGGCGGTATTCAGCACATTGCGGAAACCGATGTCCGTAATCCCATCGATCAAAAAGCCGAGCTGGGCCAGAGTTGCGGGCGAATTTTGAAGCTCCGTGACGGCGCTCGCTGGCATGGATGTGGTGATCCATGCTGGCACCATCATCGGGTCAAAGCCGAGTTCCGCTGCTGTGTAGCCCTTTAGCACGCTGGCAAGGCCGAGGCGCACAGGACCGTTGGCAGGATGATTGGCCGCTGGCCCGGCGGACATCGGCCCGAGTGCCGGTGGTGGCGCGGTGGGAGTGGTGCCTACCATGCGCGGACCCGCGCCGGGAGCATCTGGGGCGGGCTGACCGGTAGGCACGGCCTTGTCTCCAAACAAGCTGCCGAAGGGGGAACTGCCCACCATCATTCCAGGGCCTTGAGCCGGAGGGGCTGCGCCGAAAGGTGATGACGAGGGTGGGGGTGCCGCTGCGGTGGCAGCGGGTGATGCAGAAAACGGCGAACCTTGGCCACCCATGGAAGATCCTGAGGGCTGGGCTTGAGGTGCTGAAAAGGGCGAGGTCGTGGAAGGTGCCATTCCCGAAGGCGCAAAGGGCGAGGCGGGTGCCATCGGGGACGGAGGCTCCGTCTTCGTCATAAAGGGAGAAGCCGCCGAACCGGGAGATGTGCCAAACGGACTTCCACCCATGCCTGGAGCTGTGCCAAAAGGCTGGCCTCCCAGGGTTGGCTGAGCGGGTGCCTCAGCTCCCACGGAGGCAAATGGACTCATCGGGAAGGCTGGTGTGCCGGGCAGGGAAATCTGCTGTGAGACATCCCGAGAACCCACCTCCGCCAGCGGTGGAGGAGGCCCCTGGCGCTTGGGCGGAAGCAGCATCCCGCTGGGGGTGGAGGCACCGGCCATCGTTGGGACGGGCGCTTCCATCATCATGCCACCGGGGTCAGACGGGGCACCCGTGCCGAAGGGAGAGCCCTGAAGCGGAGGCGGGGAAGCCATCATTGGCATGGCCTGCTGAGCAGGGCCGGAAGAAACGGCAGCGCCAGACTGGGCTGCGGCGATCAAGCGCGGCAGCTTGGAAGCAGGGAGCGGGATCATCCGCGGATCCTGCGGAGATACCGGCGTCTGAAACAGAGCTGGGCAGACACGGTAGATCTCAAACATCGGCACGGCGGCCTGTCCGCTGCGGAGCGCTTCATCCAAGATCTGGTTGGAGATGGCCACCGGCTGGTCTGGAGGGAGAGCTCCGTGGCGGGCCACCTCAGGTGGAAGCTGGGGCAGTACATCACCGACCGTCAACGGAGCATTCGTGCCGGAGGCGCTGCCTGCGGCGGCAAACGGTGACGCCTGAAATCCTCCCATGCCCATGGTATTTTCACCAGCGGCGACTTTGAACATAGGCGCGCCAAACGGGGAGGCGGCGGCATTCAGAGGTGGGGATGAGACGGCAGACATTGGGGGTGGCGCAGCGAATCCGGGATAAGATCCGCCCGGCAGAGAGGCCTCTTGCAGCGTGGCAGGATCCTGCTGATTTGACTCAGCGGAGCCTTGGAACATGCTGCGGAATGAGAAACTCATGCGGGACGGACTAATTCAGCGCATTGATAATATCAGGAAATTTGAAATTTGCAGAAAATATAACTGAAACTTTGAACGCTTATTAATTAAGTGAAAATAAATATCAAGTAGCCTTAAGTCGAGCGTTTTTTGCTCAATTCCTTGGAGTTCGAACAGCAGCGCCAAGCCTACCCAAAAGTTTGTAAATCAAAGCATGTTCAAACCATGCCGAGGCCCGCTTTGATGGCCTGGGCGCTTTCCAGCGCCTCCTCCACGGTTTCGCCAAGAACCGTGATGTGCCCCATCTTGCGTTTTGCCCGGGCTTCAGCCTTGCCGTAGAGATGCAGTTTGGCCCGTGGATGCATGAGCACGGCGCTCCAGTCTGGAGGCATCTTTTCTGCGGGCCAGACATCGCCCAGCAGATTGATCATCACCGCTGGCGTGTGCAGGCTCGGATCACCCAGGCTTAGCCCGCAGATGGCGCGGAGCTGCTGTTGGAACTGGTTTGTCACACAGGCATCAATGCTGTAGTGGCCGCTGTTGTGCGGACGTGGGGCGATCTCATTGACCATCACCTTGCCTTCTGCGGTCACAAACATCTCCACGGCCATGGTGCCGACATAGTCCAGCCCTTCCGCCACGGCTTCCCAGAGCTCCAGCGCCTGATCTCCGATGGTCACATCCACTCGTGCGGGTGCGATGGTCACATCCAGGATGTGATGCGCGTGCTGGTTTTCCAGCACGCCATGCACGGCCATGCGGCCATCCACGGAGCGCGCGCCGACGACGGAGATCTCAGCCACAAAAGGAATCCATTGCTCGACTACGGCGTGATGACCTTCAAAGGCCTTCCAGGCTTCCGCGAGATCGGTGTCCGCGTTCACCTTGGCCTGGCCCTTGCCGTCATAACCAAACGCAGCGGTTTTAATCACACACGGGCGGCCTAACTCCGCCACCGCCTGCTCGAGCTGCGCCAGCGTTTCCACGATGCGGAAAGGCGCGCAGGCAATGCCTTGGTCACGCAGGAAAAGCTTCTCGCGCTCGCGGTGCTGAGTCGTGTGAATGGCCTTTCTTCCAGGGCGCAGCGGTTTCACCGCCTCCACGGCCTGCAGGCATGCATCCGGGATGTTTTCAAACTCCACGGTGACCACATCCACACGGCTGAGGAAGCGCTCCAGGGCATGCTTGTCATCATAGGCCGCATTGTATTCCGCATCGGCCCACTGGCCTGCCGGGCATCCCGGTTGCTCATCCGTAAAGATGGCCACCCGGTAGCCCATGCGCCGTGCCTCCAGCGTCAGCATGCGGCCGAGCTGGCCACCGCCAAGAATGCCGATGGTGGAGGGAGGAAGGAGGATGGGTGAATCAGACATGTGCTCAGTTCAGTGCTGAATGATGAGCCCGGTGCAAGCACAAGTCTGACATGCCAGCGAGACTTCTCCAACCCGCTTTTCCCTGGGAAAAAGCCCAAAAAACTTTAAGATGAGGTATTGACCACGAAACAGAAAACAGTCAGCATGGCGGTCCTATGGCCAAAAAAGCAGCTACTCGCAAAGCAAACCCCGCCCTCATGAAACCTGTGCAGCCAGACGCCGTGCTCGCTGCAGTCGTTGGTAACACCCCGCAGCCTCGCAGCGCGATCACGAAGAAGATCTGGGACTACATCAAGAAGCACGATCTCCAGGATCCCAAGAACAAGCGCAACATCAACGCTGACGACAAACTGAAGCCTCTCTTCGACGGCAACAAGTCCGCCACGATGTTCGAACTCACCAAGTATGTGAGCCAGCACGTCAAGTAAGCCTCGCCGCTTCTTTCCTTTCCAGCCCCTGTCCTCTTCCGAGGCAGGGGCTTTTTCGCTTTTTGGTGCCAACGCTAAGCTGCATCAATGACGAAACCGGGGCCAGATTCCACTTTCAGAGGCCGCCTTCCTGCCTTTCTAACAGTGGACCATGCCACGACTTTTGCTTTTCGATATTGATGGAACTCTGCTCGACACCGGAGGCGCCGGAGGTGCGTCCCTGCTGGATGCCATGGAGGAGATCTTCAGTGTCAGGCGGCAGGACATGCCACCGCTGAATCTCGCAGGAGCCACGGATGGCGGCGTGGTGAGAGAACTCTTCACTCAAGTCGGCCGTGCCATGGAGGCTGAGGCTGTGCAGAGGTATATGGACACTTACCTCGGTCATCTTGAGCGGCGTCTCGCCCATGCGGATTTTCCGGGAGTGCTGATGCCTGGTGTCGAAGTGTTGTTGCAAGTCCTGGTGGCGGATGGTCGCGCGGACATCGGTCTGCTCACGGGCAATGTGCGCCGTGGCGCACACATGAAGCTTGAGCGCTTTGGTCTGCATCCGCATTTCATCGATGGAGCCTTTGGCGATGATGCGGAGGACCGCAATCTTCTCGGCCCCGTGGCCATGCAGCGCATGAGCCTGAAGACAGGTCGTCAATATGCGGCGACGGATGTGATTGTCATCGGTGACACGCCGAAGGACATTGCCTGCGCGCACGCCATCGGTGCCCGCTGCCTCGCCGTCGGCACCGGTCATTTCAAAGTGGACTCCCTGCGTGGTCATTCGCCCTGGCTTTGTCTCGAGGATCTCAGCAATACCTCGTCCGTGCGTGATGCGCTTCTCTCATGAGCGCTCCTGATCAGGCGCAGACTCGTGCCATGCGGCTTTCGCTGGCCGTGGGCTTCATCATGCTCGCGATCAAGATGGGCGCGTATCTGCTCACGGGTTCGGCAGCTATTCTCGGAGATGCGGCGGAGTCCGTGGTGCATGTGGCCGCGGTGGTTTTCGCGGCTTACAGCCTCTGGCTCGCCGCGCAGCCGGCGGATGAAGATCATCGCTATGGCCACAGCAAGATCGCCTTCTTTTCCGCAGGGGTCGAGGGCGCGCTCATCGTGCTCGCCGCGCTCTTCATCATCTATGAGTCGATCCACCGCTGGATGGATGGCCTGACGGTGGCGAACCTGGGCGCAGGTTTGCTGCTGACGCTCTCCACTGTGGTGATCAACGCTTTGTTAGGCTGGTATCTCATCCGCACCGGGCGTCGCCAGCAGTCCCTCATCCTGGTGGCGAATGGTCGTCATGTGCTGACGGATGGCTGGACCAGTCTAGGAGCCATTGTGGGCCTCGGGCTTGTGCATCTTACGGGTGCCGCCTGGTGGGATCCTGTCTGCGGCTTGATCATGGCGGGAAACATCCTGGTCTCAGGTTATAGTCTGCTGCGCCAAAGCGTGGCGGGCCTCATGGATCAGGCGGATCCAGCGCTGACACGTCAGCTTGATGAAGCCCTGGCTCGGGAGACGACCGCGCGTGGCGTGACCTTCCATGCCCTGCGTCATCGCAATGCTGGACAGGTCCACTATGTGGATGTGCACTTCCTCTTCCCGGATGACATCACGCTGCGCGAGGCGCATCGCATCGCGACCGACATCGAGCGCGCGGTCATCCAATGCACAGAGCAGAAGGTGCATATCACCACGCATCTCGAATGCGTCGGTGATCATGACGAACTGCATCCCGGTGACTCACTGACCTGAGTCTTACCTCTTCGTGCTGCCAGACTTTGCTTTGTCCTTCTGAGGCAGGGGAAAGCCGGCCTTCGCATGAGCCACGATGTCCACCAGCGATTGCTCACCCACACCCTCCGCTTTGAGCAGATCGATCACTTGAAAGTAAGGGCGCCCCTTTTGAATCGCCGCCGCCCTTGTGGCTCCAATTCCGGGAAGGGAGCGCAGAGTGGATTCATTGCCCTCATTGAGGATTTCCACGAGTCGATACCGTTGGTCTGGTGTCAGGCTCAGCGCCGCCACTTTGGCGCGGCCGGAAGGCTTTTGCTCTTTCTTGGGAACCGCACCTTTTCCACCTGCTTCAGCAGCCGGGATCGGCTGTGCCATCAGAATGGAGATGCAGAGGAGGCAGAGCCATTTCATGCGGTAAGCCAACGAACTGCTACGGTGTATCCAAGTTCATTCACTCCTCATGGCATGCGACATTACTCAGCAGCATGTCCAGGGCCTTCCCCGACTTTTGGATCTCCACCAGGGAGAGTGTCAGTGAACCGAACTTCAACAGCAAGCTCAGCCCAAAGGTGATTTGCGCGCCAGTCTGCTGGCCGAAGAAAATTAGGGTCATGCTAACCACGCACATGAGGATGCTGAGAACACCCAGCGTTTGCATGTGCTTGATGATCTGGATGCGCTTCCGCAAGTTCTGAATCTGCGCCAGCAGGATGGGCTCCTGCGTGCTCTTCCAGTTCGCATGCAGCCCGCGCACCACCGAGGCCAGGCCCAGGAATCGGTTTGTATAAGCCAGCATCAGCAACGAGATCGCCGGAAACAGCAGCGAAGGCGCGGAGAGAGGAAGTTCAGGGAAGGGCATGGCTTTGAGTAGTCAGGGAAGAAGCCTGGTTCATCAAGCAATCATGAAGCCATGATCGCAGCCATGTATGCGAAAAGGCCTGATGAACTACGGTTCGTTCATCAGGCCAAGTCTTTAGGGGAGGCTGAGGATAGAATTCCTCAAATCACCCGGTCATTCCCACCATCCACGGGGATCTGGGCACCGGTGACTTTGGCAAACAGTGGGCTGGCCATGGCGCTGACCATGTTGCCGATGTCCTTGCTCTTGATCTCCACTTTCATGAGGTTCTTGGTCTTGTATTCCTCGACCGTCATGTTGTAGCGGGTGGCGCTCTTCAGCAGGGCTTCAGGCGTCCAGAGCTTGGTGTCAAACACGGCATCTGGATGCACGATGTTCACGCGGATCTTGTGCGGAGCCAGTTCCAGCGCGGCCACACGGCAGAGCTGCGTCAGCGCAGCCTTGGAGCAGGAGTAGGCGCTGGCGCCAGGGCCTGGAGCCTTGAAGTTGCGGCTGCCGACGAAGATGATGCTCGCGTCGATGCCCTGCTTCACATACGGGATCACCTTGTTCATCAGCTTCTGATGGCTGGTGAGGTTTATCATGAGGGTGCGGTCCCAATCCGTCTGCGCCATGGCATCGATCGGATCATTCTTCGGGAAGATGCCCGCATTGCTGACGACGATGTCGATGCCGCCAAACTCGCGCACCGCGAAGTCGATGGCATCCTGCACAGGCTGGTCTTCGGTGAGGTTCACGACGATGCCGATGGCACCGATCTTCTTCATGATCTCGGGGATGTCTTTGTCGATATCCAGACCCACGACCTGCGCGCCTTGTTCAGCCAGAGACTCAGCGATGGCGAAGCCGATGCCTGCCGCGCAACCGGTGACGAGCGCCACCTTGCCTTGATGCACTTTGCGTGCCGGGCCTTTGCGCAGCTTGGCCTGCTCGAGATCCCAGTATTCGATCTCAAAGATGTCTTTGTCGCTCAGCGGCTGCCAGCCGCCGGTCTGCTCAGCGAGCGTGACGGTGGCGGCGGTGCTTTCGGAAATGTCAGCGACAATGTTCGCGTCCTTCAGCGTGTCACCAAAGCTCACGACACCGTTGTTAGGCCAGATGGCGAAACGTGGTGCGGCATCGAGCATGGTCTGGCCGTTGGCGTGCTTGGTGAAGTAAGCCGCGTAGTCATCAGCGAACTTCTGCACGCTGGCCTCATGATCTTCACTCAGCACGGTGGGGATGCGCTTGGTGCGGATGCTGTGGTCAGGGGTCAGGGGGCCACGGGCACCGCTGTCAGCGAGATTCGGCAAAGTTGAGTAGGTCGAGGCAGCCGCGCTCGTGCTCAGACGGGCGATCTGCGGGAAGCCGCGCTTCTTGGAAACGATCTGGCGAAGCTTCGCCAGTGCCATGAGGTCTGGCTTGGACTCTGCTGCGGCTGCCTTGGAGGAAGTGCCGGCTTTCTTGGCTAGATACTCTTCCGCCTGTGTCACCATCTCGATGTGCAGCTCGTAGCTCTTGCGCGCATCGTCATCAAAAGTGAAGAGGCCGTGCTTCAGCAGCACCATGCCCTGGATGCCTTCCTTCTTCAGGTCACGTCCGGCGATGAGGTCCGCAATCGTCTTCGCCAGGATGAAACCAGGCATCACGTAGGGGACGATGATCACGCGGTTGCCATAGATCTCCTTCACGCGAGCCTCGCCATCGGCTGAGCAGGTGAGGGCGGAGATGGCATTCGCGTGGCTGTGGTCCACGAACTTGAAGGGCAGAATCGCGTGCAGGATGGCCTCAATGCTTGCCGCAGGGGCGTTCGGGTTGGTCATCGCGGCGCGCTGCTGCAGGACCATGTCCTCATCACTCATGGTGGCGAGCTTGGACATCTTGAGCAGGGCCTCCTGGCGCACGGGGGAGAAGCCGGCGCGCTCGATGGTGGCCAGATCCCAGCCGCTGCCCTTGACGTAGCAGAGATCCACGGAATCGCCGAAAAAGTCCTTTTCAGTGACCTTGACCGAGGTGTTTCCGCCGCCGTGGAGGACGAGTTCCGGGTTCCGGCCGAGCAGGCGGCTGGTGTAGACACGCTGTCCGAGCGGGTCATTTCCGAAAGTGGCGGCTTCTGAGTCGTTCCAAAGGCTTTGCATGGGGGGAAATAGAGAGAGGGGTGCGAAGGGAGCGTCATTCTGGGGGGGGTGCAACCCGGAATTCAGTGCCTGTCCTGCCACCTGACCTTTCGCTTGCCAAGCCATGCGCCCTATCGAGAATCGCGACGTCGTTTTTCCGACCTCAAATCCGAACCCCGAACCACCAAACTGAACCACCATGGGCAGACCCGTCACTCTTTTCACCGGCCAGTGGGCCGACCTTTCCTTCGACACCGTCGTGCAAAAGGCCAAATCCTTTGGCTATGATGGCGTGGAGCTCGGCTGCTGGGGCGACCATTTCGAAGTGGACAAGGCTGACCAGGCCTACTGCGATGCCAAGCGCGCCAAGCTGGATGCCGCCGGCATGAAGTGCTTCGCCATTTCAACCCATCTGGTGGGCCAGGCCGTGTGTGACAACATCGACCCGCGTCATGCCCAGATCCTCCCCGCCTACATCTATGGCGATGGCGATCCGGAAAGCGTCCGTCAGCGCGCCGCCGCCGAGATCAAGAAGACCGCCAAGGCTGCAAAACAGTTTGGCATCAGCATCGTCAATGGCTTCACCGGCAGCAGCATCTGGCATCTCTGCTACTCCTTCCCACCGAACCTCCCCGGCCAGATCGAGGCAGGCTACAAGGACTTCGCCAACCGCTGGGGCCCCATCTTCGACGAGTACAAAAACCAGGGCGTGAAGTTCGCTCTCGAAGTCCACCCGACCGAGATCGCGTTCGACATCGCCAGTGCTGAGAAGGCCCTACAGGCCGTGGATTACCATCCTGCCTTCGGTTTCAACTATGACCCGAGCCACTTTGGTTATCAGGGCGTGAACTATGAGAAGTTCATCCGCAAATTCAGCGACCGCATCTTCCACGTGCACATGAAGGACGTGGCCTGGAACCTGGGTGACGAAGCCGGTGTCTTCGGTGGTCACACCGACTTCCACACCTCTCCCCGTTACTGGGACTTCAAGTCCGTGGGTCGTGGTGACATCAAGTTCGAGCGCATCATCCGCGCCCTGAATGACATCGGCTACAACGGCCCGCTCAGCGTCGAGTGGGAAGACGGCGCCATGGACCGCGAATTCGGCGCCACCGAATCCTGCGCCTACGTCAAGAAGCTCGACTTCCCCCCAAGCAAGATCGTCTTTGACGCCCAGTTCGCCGAGAACAGCAAGTAGCACAGGCGTCCCGCCTGTCCGGCGTGCAGCGGGCATCCTGCCCGCTCAAGCTCTCCGAAGCCCGCATCATGAGAGTGATGCGGGCCTTTTCATGCGTTCGTATGCGATAACCTCCTGTTGCCGAGGGTGGAAATTGGCACACCTTTCAGCATGACTCTTACCTTGCCTGACATTCCAACCTTGAAGGAGGACGACATGCGTCTTGAGCTCGCTTGCGCCCTCTACGCATCACGAAAGCTGGCAAGAGGCTTGGCGGCGAAGCTCGCCGGAATGGAAAGTGATGCCTTCGAACGCGAATTGCAGCAGCGAGGTATCAGCAATGGCTGTCAGGCGAACGACTTGGCTGAGGAAATGGCGGCGTTGAACCAGTTGCTTGCCCGGTGATCATCGTCGCGGATACAGGTAATGAAAGCGGCAGAGGAGCTGCCGTGATCCGACCTAAGTTGTGACTTCCACGATCCCGAAACCATAGCATTTTATCCCATGACCCTTTCCAATCCTTGGTTCGTTGCCGCGCTTATCGCGGTGCTGGGTGTGTTTCATCTGGAACTCATTTCTCGGTTTCTAAATCTTGCGCGGCTCGGGAAGCCTATCCCGGCGCGGCTGGCGGAGATCTTTCCGGAGGAGACGATGGAGAAGGTGCGCGAGTATCTGGCGGATGGCGCGAAGGTGAGTGGCTTCCAGGACGGTCTCTCGCTGGCGGCGCTGGTGGGAGTGTGGTGGGTGGGTGGCTTTGGGATGCTGCAGGCGAAGGTGGAGACGTTTGGCTTTGGTCCGGTGACCACGGGTGTGATCGTGATCGCGGTGATCATGCTGGTGCAAAATTTGTTAAGCCTGCCTTTCTCGGCCTGGGATACTTTTGGCGTGGAGGCGAAGCATGGCTTCAACCGCACGACGGTGGGCACCTTCATCAGTGATCATCTCAAGAGCCTCGCGCTCATGGCGGTGATCGGTCTGCCAGTGGCGTGGGTGATCGTGTGGTTCTTCCAATATCAGCCGCTGGCACCGCTCTACACCTGGCTGTTTCTTGCGGCTTTCAGCGTGCTCATGACCTTCCTGGCTCCGCGCTTCCTGATGCCGATTTTCTTGAAGTTCAGCTCCATGGAAGATGGCGAGCTGAAGGAAGCCATCTTTGCGCTGGCGGAGAAGCTCGACTTCCCGGTGATGGAAGTGAGCGTGGTCGATGGCTCGCGCCGTTCTTCCAAGGCGAATGCCTTCTTTGCAGGCTTCGGCAAGACACGGCGCATCGCGCTCTTTGACACGCTGCTGCAGAGTCATACGAAGGAGGAGATCGTGGCCATCCTGGCGCATGAGATCGGGCATAACAAATGCCGTCACGTGCCGGTGACGATGACGCTCAGCCTGGTGGAGACGGGTGTGATGCTGGCCTTGTTAGGCTGGGTGCTGAAGTCGCCGGATTTCTTCGCCGCGTTCGGAGTGCAGGGCACGCCGGTGGGCATGGGGCTGGTGCTTTTCGGCATCCTGTATCAGCCGCTCGGCATCATCACAGGGCTGCTGGGCCTCTGGGTGAGCCGTCGGCATGAGTTTCAGGCAGATGCTTATGCCGCCAAGGCGGTCGGCAGTGCGCAGCCGCTGGTGCAGGGGTTGAAAAGGCTCTCCCACGATCACCTGTCACATCCCCAGCCCCATCCGCTCAAGGTGTGGCTGCACTACAGCCATCCACCTATCGGTGAGAGGCTGGCTGCCTTGGAAGCGGTGCGTGTTTGATCTCAAGGAGCGCGGAACTCCGATTCCGCAGCAAGGTGGATCATTCCCATAGCCACACTATTCGTTGGGCTGAATTCAAGCCGAAGACGTGGGAGCGAAGGACGTTGGAAGTGGTGTCCTCAGCTGCTCTCTGCGCTCAAAATGCTGCGGATTCGGAGATCCGCTCTCCCGGGGCCTTGCGACTTGCCGGAACCTACTCGCGCTATTCCTTGTCCAAAGAAGGCGCGCCTTCGGGAGCTTTCAGCGTGGGTTCACCGGCGAGGTAGCCGAGCGAGGCGAGGAACTCGTCCATCTTGCGCGTGGTCACCTGGATCCAGGGCTCGCGATTGAAGAAGCCGTGAGGCATGTCCTTGGCGGACCACATCTCGGCGCGCAGGCCCAGCTCGCGGGCCTTCTTCACATACTCATCACCGCCGATCTTCAGTTTGTCAGCAGTGCCGAAGAAGATGATCGCGGGCGGGGTGTCTTTGGCCAAAAAGCTGTTAGGCGTGATGGCCTCGGCCATCTCCAGCGTCATCGCGGCTTCGCCGGTGACACGCTCTTTGAAAAGGGTGCTGATGTTCAGGGCCGGGTTGAAGAGCACCATCGCGTTTGGTTTGGCGGAGATGGTCTTGTCGTCGGACTCAGCATCATAGGCGCTCACCAGGGCGGTGCAGGCGGCCAGATGTCCTCCGGCAGATCCACCGGAGGCGATGACCTTGTTCGGGTCGATGCCGAGCTCGGTGGCATGACCGCGCACCCAGCGGATGGCGCTCTTGGCATCTTCCACGGACTTGTCAGGAAGGGTCTTATGCTCGTTGAGGATGCGGTAGTCGGCACAGGCGGAGACGATGCCACGCGTGGCCAGGTATTCGGCGTGTGGGACGAACTGCCTGAAGGTGCCGCTTTTCCAGCCACCGCCGAAAAAGAAGACCACGCAGGGACGCTGAACGGCGGCCTGCACTTCGCCCGCGGGAGAAAAGACATGCAGCCTCAGCTCTCCCTGCGGCGTGGTCTTATACACCACCGAGCTCGTTTTGACGGTCTCGGTCGTCAGTTTGACGTCCCCTTTGGCGGGCTTCTTTGCCTTCGGGGCTTTTTGAGCCAGGGCAGGCAGCGTGACGAAAATAGCGAGCAGCAGGCAGGCGAAGAGTTTCATGGTGCGTGGTGAACGCATCACCGACGGTGACATTGCACCGAAAGACGAGATGCCGCTGCGGCCGGAAAGCCAGCTCAGGAATGACTGTAGATGCCGCGCACGATGGCATGGGCCTTGTCCACGAACTCCCAGTTCACGACTTTCCACCAGTTCTCGATGTAAGCGCGGCGGTTGTTCTTGTGCTTGGCGTAGTAGGCGTGCTCCCAGAGGTCGAGCGCGAGGATCACGCGGCCATGCTCGCGCCAGTCGACAAACTCCTTCATCAGAGGATTGTCCTCATTTGGCGTCGTGGTGATGATGAGCTTCTTGTCCGGGCGATAGACCAGCCAAGCCCAGCCGGAGCCGGAATGCTTCATTGCGGCAGCGGTGAACGCTTTCTTGAACTCCTGCAATGTGCCAAACTCATCATCGATGGCCTGCGCAGCCCGTCCTGACGGCCCCAGCGGCGTATCTTCCGGTGGAGCCAGGAAGCGCCAGAAGATGGTGTGATTCACATGCGCTCCACCATGCTGGCGGATGCTCTTCTGCGCGTCTTCAGGCAGGTCAGACTGCACGCCTGTGGCAGGCCGGGAATTCGCCAGACTGAGCTGAAGGATGGACTGCCTCACCTGCGGTGGCCGCTTGATGCTCCTGATGCAAGGCATGAGCGAGGTGACACTCCCCACGGAAAGCTCCACTTCATCCAGCGTGCGGCGGAATTCGGCGAGGTGTTTCGCATGGTACTCATGGTAGTGGAGCTTCAATGTGGCGGCATCCAGATAAGGCTCCAGGGCATCCAACTCATAGCCGAGAGGCTCCTGCTGTAGTGAGATTCCCAGCGGTGCCGGACGCGCTTCTTCCTGGGCGCCTAATACCGTGCCAGCGAGCGCAGGCAGGGCAGAGGCGAGGAAGGCGCGGCGGTGCATGAGTGGGACTCTCATAATAGAAATGAATTACTAAATTCGACTTGCGGAGGCAAGACGGATGTTTGGTCGCCGACAGATACCAGTCCTTCCAAAAAGGCATCGGTTAGCACTTCCGAAGCATTTATCGGGCCGTGTAATCCAGCACGCAGGCCTTGTCCAAAATGGGCTTCAGCTTCCCGACGAACTCGGAATGGGCTGGGTGCGGCAGGTAAGTCTCCAGGCCGGCCTTGTCCGCGAAGGTCACGAAGAAGCAGTGGGTAAAGCCGTCATTCATATTCTCCGGGCTGACGTTCGTGCCCCACTCGAAGGATTTCACGGTCTCCACCTTCTTGGCCAGCTCGATGAAGGCCTTCTCGATCGACTGGACCTGCTCCGGGGAGGCGCTGTCCTTGAATTTAAAGAACACGACATGGCGATACGGGGCGTCAGCAGCAGGGGCGGTGGTCATAAGAAGGAGAAAGGCGGCGAGGGTGAGGAAAGCTTTCATGGGGGGGAAAGTCTGCTGTTAGGTCATCCGGCCTGCAAGCAGTCTCTTCGGGTGGTGGTGTGCGGCATCCTCCGCGTTGCGTGAGCATGTGTTGAAAATTCAGCTCATAAATTCTTGACGGCTGGGCTATGTGTTGATATTTCAACACATCTATGTGGGATAACGAACTATTCAAAAGTGTGAGCCGCCGTGAGCGCCAGGTCCTGGAGATCGTGATGCGTCGTGGCAAAGCCACCGCACGAGAGATCGAGGAAGACCTTCCGGATGCTCCGACCTACTCGGCAGTGCGCTCGATCCTCCGCCTGCTCGTGGAGAAGGCCATGCTGGTGAAGACGCTGCAAGGCCGCACAGATGAGTACATCCTGCCGCTGCCGGCGGAGAAGGCACGGGTGAACGCGCTGCACCAGATGGTGCGGGATTTCTTCTCCAACTCCGTCGGTGCGGCGGCCATGGCGCTGCTTGGGGATCGCAAATCGAAGCTCTCGAAGGAGGAAGCCGATCAACTCATGAAACTCATCCAGGAGGCTCGTCAAAAATGAATCCCGTCACTACTTTCATTCATTCCTGGCTGCTCGGAGGCATGTCCTACCCGGCGCTGACCTTTGTGATCACAGCGGCGATGAAGAGCGCCGCGCTGGTGCTGCTGGCGTGGGCGCTGACGCGGTATTTCTTGAATAGCAAACCCGCGCTGATGCGCCTGTGGGTGTGGCGTGGCTGCATCGTGGGACTGGCCAGCGTGCTGCTGTGGGCGCTGGCACCTGGCATGGTGGATGCCTGGCGGCCGAGCGTGACGCTGGCTCCGACTGCCCAGATGGCGCAGACCTTTCAGCAGGCTCGATCACTGGAGATCTTGAAAGAGAAGTCAGTGGGGCCAATTCCGATGAAACCCGTGGCTCCTCTGGTCGCATATTCATCACCGAGTGCGGAACCTAGAGTGTCTCTGGTGAAGATGCGCACGCCTTGGCTGGCACGGGTGGAGCAGAGGGTGGTGCTGATCTGGTGGAGCATCGCGGCTCTAGTGCTTGGTATAAAGATTGTTAGGTCGATCTGCGGGCACTTTTGGCTGCGCCGAAGTGCGGCGGGCACTTTGAGCGGCACGGATCATCGGCTGGTGAGGGGCCTTGTCTCGCCCGTGGTGACTGGATGGTGGAAAGCGCACATCTGGCTGCCACTGGAGGCTGTGGAATGGCCGCAGGCCAAGATCCGCGCGGTGTGCCTGCATGAGACGGCGCACCATGAGCGGCACGATGGAGCCTGGCAATGGCTGGGCTGGCTCACCGTCTCGGTGTGGTGGTGGAATCCGCTCTGCTGGCTGGCTTTGCGCCAGCTGAATGTCGAGGCGGAGCACAGCGCGGACGAAGCCGCTCTGGGACATGAGATCACGGCTCCAGACTATGCGCAGGTGCTGGTGGAGATCGCCGCCGGAGGCACATCCCATGTGCCAGCGGCCGGTGTGGCAATGCTGGGCCGCAGTGGGATTCATCAGCGTGTGCAGGCCATCTTGAGTGGAGCCGGTCGCGGCGGGCATTTTGGCAGCAAAGCCAGACTCGTGTTCATCATCTCCTGTCTGGCGGCCATGCTGGCGGCAGGTGTGGAGGTGCGGCAGGCGGCGGTGCAAATCGTGAAGCCTTCCGAGCCATTGACCCAAGTGGAGAAAGCTCTGGTGGAGCGTTGCCTGACCACGCTGGAGAGTCAGGCCCGCGAGCTTGCAAAGATCCATTTGAAGATGACCCAGAGCTGGACATTGCAGGGCAAGGAGGAAGTGCGCAGCAGCCAGCCCAGCATGATCGAGGCATGGGTGGATGAGGCCGCTGGGAAATCGCGGGCGGAATATCGGCCGAGGGTGAGTCCATGGACGAATGGAGCCGCGCCCTGGTTTATCAGCGATGTGACCAAGGCATCTGACGGCCAAGTGTCCTGGAGCTATGATGGTGATGATTCTACGAGTGCAGATGCGGGCAGAGGCGCGCGCTACCACTTCTTTTCACCCTGGCTGGAAAGCCGGACGGATGAGCTGGTGGAAAGTCTGCGCCAGCTCCGTGATGGAGGATTCAAGAAGTGGGGGCTCTACACCCATCAGATCGGTGAGGCAGGCGGGCGGGTGTTTCTCGAAAGGGCTCACACGGTGGATCATCGCCATATGCGTTGGGAGTTCGATGCAGGCGGAGGCGGTCTGGCTCTGAAGCGTGAATGGTCGTCAAAAACGCCGGAGAACGTTTCCTTTGAGTGGGAGGTGAAGCAGTGGGCGCAGATGCCAGATGGCACACGCTATCCTGCCAAGTGGAACTGGCGTCACCCTCACATTGGGCGGATCGACTACGAGAATCAGATCACGATGATCGAGAAGATCCCGAGCATTCTTGAGACACTGCTGGCACTACCGCAGAAGAAGTCTTCACCGTATGTGTCTAACGATGGCATACCTGCGCATGGCGAGTGGCTGGAGGCACGCTTTTTACATTCAGAGACGGGCAAACCCGTGCCTGCGGTGAAGGTGCACTTTGAGATCAATGAGGGCAAGCGCGAGGAACTCATCAGTGATGCACAGGGCGTGCTACGCATCCCTCTGCCGAAGGAAGAGGTGAAGCGCCTGCGCTACTGGGGCATGAAGCCAGGTTTTGTGATGCAGATGGTGGCATGGTCGCGTCAGGGAGATCCGCTGAAACTTCCTGATGTGTATGAGACCAAGCTGTATCCGCTTGGAAAGCCGATCGGCGGGATCGTCGTGGATGAGCAGAGCAAGCCGGTGTCTGGAGCTGCCATCCACATCACCCACACAGGAGGCCCCAGAAGCTGGTCCGTGTTCACTGACATGCATTCGCGCGGCGAACAAAAAGTGCAGACGGACTCGCAAGGGAAATGGTCGATGACCGGCTTTGCGAAGGATCTGAAGGGCTTGAGCATCCGGGTGGAACATCCACGCTTCAAGCGTGTGGCCATGAGCTATGAGCATGCCTCCGGCCAGGCCGTCGAGGCTCTCCGCGATGGCACAAGCCGTGTGGTCTTGAAAAGTTCAGGCCTGGAGTTCCATGCCGTGGTCTCTGACACGAAGAACAACAAGATCGAAGGCTGCCGCGTAACTCTCAGTGAGGATCGCTGGGGCCGCTATGATGAGCCCAATGCGAAGTCGGATGCAGAAGGCCGCGTCATCCTGCCCATTCATGAAGCTGGCAAAGAATGGTTCACGTTCGAAGCCGATGGTTTCGCGCCCATGAAGCTGGAGCTGGACATGAATGCTGAATCGGCGAAGCCACTTGTGGTGGCTCGCCTGGAGCCAGGGAAGATCCTGAAGGCCCGAGTGGTGGATGAGTCCGGATCACCGCTCGCAAACGTGCGCATGGTCGCCAACCGATGGCAGGACAGCCGCACGCTATGGTTTGAGGCCGTGACCGATGCGGAAGGCCGGATCGAGTGGCGAGGCGCTCCGCATGATGAAGTGGGCTGGACCATCCTCGGACGTGAGGACATCCTGCGTGACGTGCCGCTGAAGGCTGCTGAAGCGGAGCAGACTGTGGTGCTGCGCCCGGCCATCCGCTTCTCCGGCACCGTGCGGGATTCAAAGACCGGCGTGCCCGTGACGGTCTTCAAAGTCACCCACGGAGACACACGGCGGCGAACTGGCCAGGACATCTACTGGCGTGATGATGAGGCCCGGAGCTTCAGAGACGGAACCTTTACCTTTGAGAACTGGGACATGCGCTTTGATCACAAGCTGCGCTTCGAGGCGGAAGGCTACGAGCCTTTTGAATCAGCGCTCTTCTCGCCGAACCAACAGGATGAAAAGATAGAGGTGCGCTTGAACGCCAAGCGCTGAACCTCACTTCAGCGTCTGCAGGTAGGCCACCAGATCTGCCAGACCTTGCGGGCCGATGGCTCCGGCGAGTCCAGGAGGCATCAGCGAGTCCTTCATCTCCTCTTTCTTGGCGATACCCGATTTTTTGACGGGCATGGTGGCACCGCCATTCACGCGCAGGGTCAGTTCTTCCGCAGTTTCACTGATCACATAGCCCATGACCATCTGGCCTTCCTTGGTGGTGAGGTTTAAGCCGCCGAAGCTGTGCTCCACGGCCGCACTTGGATAAAGGATGGCGGTGAAGAATCCATCCTTGCTCAGCTTGTTGCCGATCTGCGTGAGATCTGGGCCGAAGTTGATGAACTGGCCTTTCACCTGATGACAGGCCACGCAGCCGGCCTGCATGAACATGGCCTGACCCTTGGTGGCATCGCCCTTGAGCTTCATGAGGTCAGCGAGCGGCGGGAATTTCTCTGCGCCGAGCGCGGCAGGCAGGGGCAGCTCTTTGCTGGCTTGATCACGCAAGCCACCATCCGTGCTGCGGCTGAGTGCGACTGCTGCCGTGGTCTTCACGTTCTGGGGCAGCTTGCCCTCGCCCTGCCAGCGCAGGATGGAGCGTCCGCCTTCACTGCTGAGCGCCAGTGCCTCGATCATGCTGCGGCGCACGTCATCACGCTTCTCCGGCCAGAAGGCCTGGTTCAAAACCGCCACGCTTGGGCGGTCGCTGACCTTGCCGAGGGCGGCGATGAGTTTCTTCGCAGGTGCGGCATCTGCCTTCGTGAGGAAAGCCACCGTCCTGCCGACATTCGCCGCGAGCATCTTTGCTGCCGTGATGGATTCCACCGTGTCTGGATGCTCCGTGATGTAGTCCACCAGCTCTTGCTCAAATCCGGTTAGGTTGAGCTTCTGCACGAGGTTGATGAATTCGGGTTTGCCGATGACGGGCTTCAGGAGTGAATCCAAGCGGGCCTTGGCTTCGGGATTGGCAGTGATGGTGTTGCGGTCAAGCAAGGCCGTGGAAGCGAGAGCTGTTTCCGCATCGGCTTTGAGGAAGATGGTGAGCGCGGCTTTGGAGACTTCTTCGCGGTGGTGGAAGGCGAGGAGTTGGAGAGCACGGAGAAGCTTCAAGCTGTGTGCTTTGGCCCATGCATGACTCTTGCTGGTTTCGTCGATGAGCATGGTCATGATCGATGTGGCAGCCAGACCATTGTGTCCCCAGACCAGCTCTGCTCCAGACTCGGGTGACACAGTGGGCTGACCCTTCCAGGTCAATCGAGGGTAGCGCTGCTCTGCATGCAGAGCCTTGCCAATTCTAAGGGCTTCGAGCATCCAGCGATCCGACTGCTCATACTTGTTTGAAACTTGATCCCACAGGGAATTGCCAAGATCGGTGCCATCATATCGTGTGGCGATGGCAACTTCACGACGAACGGCAGGCGATGAGTCGTGGGTGAGTTTGCCGAGCGCTTCACGCAGCTTGTCCCGCTCGGCTTCGTGCACCACGCCATCTTTTTGCCACAATCTGCGCGCCAGTCTGACGCCGGTCAGACGAATGTTGGCATCCGTATCCGTGAGCGCGGTGTCCAGGGAGAACACGTTCTTATCCTCGGCCTTTCTCGACACGATCGCTGGCAGCGCAAACTCGAGGCCGCCGATTGCCCAAAGCGCCCTTGCGCGATAATGCGCAGGCAGGCGAGTATCTTTGAAGGCATGTGACAAGGCCGGCGCACACTGCTTCCCAAATTTCTGCAACGCCATCCATGCAAGGTAACGCTGCTCTTCGCTAGGCGACATCAGAGCGCTCACCGCGCCTTCTGGAGTATCGAGCTTAAAGCCCGGAGCCTGATACTTCTCAGCGGCTTTTGTCGTCACGCGGAACAGTCTGCCGTGCGTGATGTCACCCATGCCGTGCCCACCGACACCGGGATCATACCAGTCAGCAACGATCAAAGAGCCATCGGGGGCCACGGCGACATCGCTGGGGCGGAACCAGCGGTTCTTGCTGCCTTCGAGGATGTTCGTGATCTCGGCCTTGTAGCCAGCGCCATCAGGCTGCGTCACATAAGCACGAACGACGTTCGGACCAGCATCGCAATGGATGGGTTGGCCTTGGAAAATCTTGGGCAGCAGGCCGCCTTCATAGATCTGCATGCCGGTGGGAGAGCCCGCGCCAGTGATGAGCACGTTGGGGACGACACCGGGATCATTTTGGTGCCAGTGGCGCTGCGGGATTTCGCTTTCGATGCCGATGCGCGGGATCTGCCAGCCTTCGCCGGTCATCTCGTCGGAATAACCATAGTTGCCGAATTCCATGACGTAGTTGATGCGCACGGCCTTGTTGCCATCGTCATCGTTGTCGGACTGCCACATCGTGCCGAAGCTGTCGACCGCGACCTCCCAGTTGTTGCGGAAGTTCCACGCGAGCACCTCGACGTTGCTGCCATCCAGCTCGCAGCGGAAGACCATGCCTTGCTGATAGGGGCGGTTGTTCTGGTTGGTGCACTTCACCCCGTGGATGTCGGTGATGAGGTTGCCGTTCTTGTCGCAGAGCTGCTTGCCGGCATTGCCGAAGTTGAAGTAAAGACGGCCATCAGGGCCGAAGTGGAAGGCGTGGATGCCGTGGTCATGCTGCGCGCCGCCGATCTTCGTGAACATGAGTTCCTTGCGGTCGGCCTTGTCATCGCCGTTGTCATCGATGAGCCAGAAGACATCATCGCCACAGGAGATGAGAGCTTTGTTGCCGAGCACGCAGATGCCGTGCGCGCTGTTCACGTCCGCTCCTTGATGGAAGACGGTGCTCTTGTCCGCCTTCGCATCACCATCGGTGTCTTCGAGGATGAGGATGCGGTCGCCCTCTTTGCGCTCGCCGTTGTGCTTGCGGTAGTTCACGACCTCGCAAACCCACACGCGACCGCGATGATCAATGTCGATGCTCGATGGGGAGAGCATCATTGGTTCGCTGGCAAAAAGCTGCACGGTCAATTCGGGATGCACCGTGAGCTGCTCGATCGAGTCCGCAGAGTCATGGGAGGCACCGCCTTCGGCCACGCTCGGCTGGAGTGGGCCGGGATTCTCCGTATACACACGGAACTCCACACTGGTGCCACCACTGCCTTGCTTCGTGCCGCCTTCGTCCAGGGCACCACGCGCTTTGAAGCGCTTCGCACCTGCTGGCAGATTGAAAGCGACGACGCTGTTCGCATGCGTGCCGATGCCATACTCAATGACCTGTCCGGCGCTGCGGAGCTGACCGCCCTGCGTATTGGAGTTCACCCTCACGCCAGCCCAGCCAGAGGTCGCAGATTTCCATTCGATCTCGGTGAGCTTCTTCTCGCTACCATCCGCCATGATGAGGCGTGGTTCGGCCCAGTCTGCCCAATCCGCGCCAAAACCATTGCCACCATCGGTGATGACCAGAAACATCTCCTTGGCCTGACTGACATCCACATCGATCTCCACGCTATGGTTCGGCGTTTTGTCCGTGATGAGCTTGGATTGAAACAGCGGCTTGGGCGCTGCCAGGACAAGCATGGGCGCGAGGAGGGTGAGCAGAATAAGTTTCATCGAGAGTCGGAAAGTACGCATCTTGGAAGGCATCCCATTCATGCTGGCGAGCTATTGTAGGATGAGCGGCGGCATAGCAGCCATCACACTCCGTGTGATGAGCTGAGGAGTGTGAAAACACACCCCGTCATCGAATGTCAAAGGTCGGCTCGAAGCAGCGGAGCTTGCTTGGCCTTGGGTTAGGGGAGTGTTTTTTGGGCGGAGGTGGCCGAGGCGAGGCCATGCGCTTTCGCACGAATGTCCTGGGGTGGATGTTCGGAAGGGGTAGGTGTTGGCGGTGTCGTCAGCTCATCACATGGAATGTGATGGCAACTTTCGGCGCAGCCGCACCCAGGTAGCTCCCCAGCCGCCGGTGTCAGCGCTCGCTGGCCAGGTGATGGCTTCCACGATGTCCATGCGCCCCAGCTTCTCATGCACGCCGATACGCAGGGCACCGGTGCCTTTGCCATGAATGACACGCACATTCAGCAGGCCGCGCTGCAGGCACTCGCCGAGATAGTCTTCCAAAAGATCGCTGACTTCCCGAGGCTGGAAGGTGTGAAGGTCGAGCTCATCGGTGATCTCGATCTCCACAGGCTGCTCGGGCACGTCGTCGTTCATTTCATTTGAGCACCACGCTTGCGATCTCCTGCCATAGCGCATCGATCTCCGCCGGTTTGCGTGAAGGCTTGCCAGCTTTCGCGAACCAATAATCCGCGTTCCATTGATCGCCTTCGATCATGTGCAGCAGGGCATGAATCCAGGATCCCATCTTCGTGTGGATGTCCTGGGCGATGTTGTGCGCGGCCTCCCAGTCATCGTGCTTCACATGCCAGAGTGACTCAGCCTCAGGACTGAGGCCGGAGGGCAGGGAAGTGGAGGCGGCAAGCTCGGCGGGCGTCATGACGAAGAAGTGATCTGGGAGTTCAATCTCATAAAAAGAACGACGAATCCACCGGGGATTCGTCGTCCAGATTCAATCATGGAGGATGGCTCAATCCTCTGGCAGCGGCTTGCCCTTGGTTTCCGGGGCGAAGGGCAGGACGATGATGCCCATAAGGAAGATGGCGCACATCGTCATGGCGGCGTAGCGCAGAGGCAGCGCAGGATCCTGGGCGGCATATTTGCCGTAGACGCTGGAGGTCAGGGTGGCGGAGAAGAAGCTGCCACCTGCGGCGGCGAAGCGACCCAGGTTGTAGCAGAAGCTCGTGCCCGTGCTGCGCAGCTTGCTGGGGAAGAGCTCTGGCAGATAGATGGCAAATCCGGCGAACACGCTCAACTGTGCGGCACCCATGAGGAACATCATCCAGCGTGCGGCGATAGGATCACTCATCTTCCAGTAAACCAGGAAGGTGGCGGTGAGAGCGGCCGCGAAGCCGAGGAAGAAGGCAAGACGACGGCCCAGCTTGGCCACGTTCGTGAACAAAGTCATGCCCACAGCGGCGCCCATCATGTTGAAGAGATAAGCCACGGAGATGGCATTATTCACCTCTCCCTGGATCTTGTCAGCCGCCACGCCAGCCTTCTCAAAGTGCTGCTTGAAGACGACCTTCTGCAGATCCACCGCATACTCGCCGATGGCCCACAGGCCGATCACGCCCGTGCTGGCGATGATGGCGCCAATGATCAGATTTTTCCGCCAACGGGCGCTGGCCAGCAGGCTGGCATACGGGGCGAAGATGCTGCCCTTGGGGAGCTGGTTGGTGTCCTTGAGATGCTGCCAGGCGGCAGGTTCCTTCAGATACTTGCGGGTGAAGATGATCATGAGCGCTGGAGCCGCGCCGATGAGGAACATCCAGCGCCAGCCGGAGCCCGCCACGATGGTGTGATTGGCCTCCAAAGCATCAATGCCCATCTTGGCAAAGCCGGCGGTGATATTGCCGATCGTGGAAAGAATCTGCAGGAGCCCGAGGCACTGCGTGCGGGCGCCATTCGGCACCGTTTCAGCGATCAAGGCCACCGCGAGGCCGAACACACCACCCACGCCGACGCCTGTGAGGAAGCGGAAGATGGTGAAGTCCAGACTTGTCCGGCTGAAGTAGCTCAAGCCGGTGAAGGCCGAGTAGATCAGGATGGTCAGGGTGAGCATCCGCGCGCGGCCAAACTTGTCTCCCAGCGCTCCGAAGATCAATCCACCGACACCCCAGCCGATGAGGAAGCAAGCCGTGACCACCTTGCCAAAAGCCTGGAGCTCAGGACTCGTCGGCGGCTGTTTCATCAGTTCCACCAGCGCGGGCACACGAGCCAGGGAAAAAAGCCGCTGATCCAGGCAGTCAAAGAACCAGGCGGCAGAAGCCACGATGAGCACAAACCAGTGGTAGCCGGTCAGTTGCTTGTACCAGGGAGCGTTTGAGTCGGGGAGAGAGGCGGTTTGGCTCATGGGCGCGGAGAGTGGATGCCTTGCGCGCCTGTGGCAATCACGAAATCAGCCCTCTCTGCTTGTGAGGAAAATCGCCACTCTGGCGTTATTGACTGCATGAACTTCCCCCAACTGGACGTGCGCTGGATCCTGCTTCTCCCGACCCTCCTGGCGCTCCCGTGCACGGGCCATGGCGCGCCTCTGCCAGCCCTGGACCTCAGCGGGGTGCGCGAGGAGCATGTGATGATCCCCATGCGGGACGGCGTGCGCCTTTCCGCCTACCTCTATCTTCCGGCGGGCGAAGGCAAATGGCCCGCTGTTTTCGAACAGCGCTATGCGAACATCACAAGCACCGGGACGCGGAAGAACTCCGCCGATCTGGCCCGTCGTGGCTTTGCCGTGGCGATGGTGAACTTCCGTGGTTCCCAGGAAAGCGAGGGCACCTATGTGGGTTATCGCGCCCTGGCCTGGGGCGAGAAGAAGGACGGCCACGACACCTGTGAGTGGCTGGCGACCCAGCCCTGGTGCACGGGAAAGGTCGGCACGTTTGGCAGCTCGCAGGGCGGCTTTGCGCAGAACTTTCTCGCCGTCAGCCAACCACCTCACTTGGTCTGCCAGTACATGGTGGACACCGGGCTCAGCCTTTTTCAGGAAGGCTACCGTATCGGCGGGGTGACGAGGCCGGGCCGCTTTGCCGACTTCGGCGCGAACTGCCGCAACCCGGCGGACAATGATGCGCTGCTCGCCGAGTGGGACCAGCATCCGAACTATGACGACTACTGGCGCGCGGAGGACTGCACCTTGCACTTCGCCAAGATGGATGTGCCCTGTTTCACCATCGGTAGCTGGTATGATTTCATGGTGCAGGGAAGTGTAGGCAGCTTCATCGGCAGGCAGCATCAGGGCGGGCCGAACTCGCGCGGGAAGCAGTGGCTGCTGCTCGGTCCGTGGCTGCATGGCAGGCTGAACAAGGGCAGCAAGGTGGGAGATCTGGTCTATCCAGATAATGTCATCTGGCCGGAGATGGACCACATGGTGCGCTGGTTTGATCACTGGCTTAAGGGCGCGGACAATGGCATCGAGAAAGAACCGACGGTGCGCTACTACGTCATGGGGGCGGTGGGTGAACCTGATGCGCCTGGCAATGAATATCGCACCGCCGCCGACTGGCCTCCGAAGACTCAAGAGGGGAGTCTTTATCTGCAAGCAGATGGTTTGTTAGGCGAGAAAGCTTCCTCTGCGGAGAGGAGCAGCATCTCGTATGAGTCTGATCCAGCTCATCCGATGGAGATTGCTGGGCGTTCTTTCCCAGGGGCGAAGGATGCGAGGGCCTTCGAGACGCAGAAGGAAGTCCGCACCTGGACCACCGAACCTCTCGCTGAACCCGCCGAGTGGAGCGGCGAGGTGAAAGCCGAGGTCTGGCTGAGCTCCACCGCGCCTGACACGGACGTGCTTCTGCGCGTGAGTGATGTGTATCCCGATGGTCGCAGCATCCTCGTCATGGACTACCCCATGCGGGCCAGATATCGCGAAGGCTGGGACAAACAAACTTTGCTGATACCTGGCGAGCCTGCCCGTCTGAGCTGGCACATCGGCTGGACGAGCCTCATCTTTGCCAAAGGCCATCGCATCCGCGTCACCATCGCCAGCACCGGGGCACCGCTCTATGAGCCGAACACCCAAACCGGCGGTCCACAGACGCGTGACTGGCAGAAGGATGCCCGTGCTGCCACGAACACGATCTGGCACGACGCCGCACATCCTTCACGGATCATTGTGCCACTGGCGCAGAAGTCGCGATAGAGTCTACGCGACGCTTCGCGCTGATCAGGACGGTTTCACCCAATCACGCAGCTCGTAGAGCTTGGGGTCGCGGATGGGCTGGCGGGCGCCTCGGATGAGCTTTTTCACCTGGGCGAACACGGGGTCCGCCTCCGGGTTGTTTTCATCAAAGCTGCCGAACTGTTCCTCGAGCTTCTCCGGGTCTTCTCCGGACTCGAGACGTCTCACGACCTCACGCAGCTCGGGTGGAGTTTTGTCGCCCATGACATCGGTAAGCTTACGCATGAAGCGGCCGAGCTGCTTGGGATCGGGGTGCTCGGTATCGAGGGCGCTCATCTCGTTCTCCATCTCATTCATCAGGCTTTCCATGCGTGTCTCATCGACGCCTGAAAAGGGATCATCCTCACTTGCTTCCTTCGCCTTGCCGATGACGGCAAAGTGAGAGACACGCTTCTCCAGTTTAAACTCCGCACTGTCCGGACACTGCGGCATTTGATCACGCTCCGCAAAGCTGCGGGCCAGGAACTGATAGAGGGTGTTGTTCTGCGGACAGTAGAACTCGTAGATAGGCATGGTGAATGAGATGCCAATCTTTGGCGCCTCTTGCAACCTCATCCCGCAACCCTCCTTCGAAGTCGGGAGACGGCCTGAGGTCAGTGTAGTGGAAATTTGATCGCACGATGAAAAAATTATTGTCTCAATGGTGGGATTTTTGTAATCGCTCGGGCGCACCGTAAACAGCCAACCCGCCTATAGAGTCAATGACCACACGAACTAAGATCAAGCTTGTCGCAATCGCCGCCGTCCTCCTGGGGCCCTACGCCGCCTACGAAGGATATAAAGACAAACAGATGCTCGCTGAGATGGACAAAACCGGCATCACCGTGCCCGGGGAAATCACTGGCGGTGAATCCAGCAAGCGCCGACGCTCCAGCAGCTACGTCTTCAACGTGGCCTACCTCCCTCAGGGAGCGAATGCTCCGATGGAAAAGGACTTCAGGGTGAAGTCAGACTTCTTCAAGGCCCACGTTTCCGGCGACTCCGTCGGCGATCCGAAGGTCGAGGTGCGTTACCTTCCGACGAATCCGCAGACGGCGATCGTTGTTGGCGGGTCCACGGATGACGCAGCGCTCTTTCCGATCGGCATCGGCGCCGCTGTGGTGGGGCTGCTGGTCGCCATCTTCATGTTCACCAGGAAAGAACAACCAGAGTCTTGATCTGACAAAGCCAGTTTAAACAGGCTGCGCTTTACCTCCTGGTGGAGCGCAGCCTTTCTGTTTAGTCGACATAGAGGAACTCGTTCGAGCTCAGCAGCGCGTGGCACAGCGCGGTGAGGCCGAGAAGCTCGGGGGCGGCGTTGTCCTTCTCAGGTGTGCCGCTGACCTTCTCCAGCTTGGCTGGGGTGACCTTGTAGTGCTCCGTCTGCGCTTTGACAAAGTTCACGGCTTCCTGCTCGTCAGCCATGCTGGGCTTGCGGTTTAAGACGAGATCCCAGGCACGCACGATCTGCTTCTCGGGATCGGCTCCAGCTTCCTTCGTCACACGCAGGGCCAGGTCCTGCGCATGCTCGCGCATGTAGAGGTTGTTCATCAGCAGCAGGCTCTGCGGGCTGACAGTGGTATTGGGACGCACGGCGCAGTTAGCTTCCGTCATCGCGGGGGCGTCAAAGGCGGCGAACATCTCCAGCGGTGTGCTGCGACGGGCCTGCACATACACGCTGCGGCGATAGTCCTCACCGCTCATGGTGATGAACTTGCCGGTCTGACGGCCGGCGGTGTCGCGTGTGTCGATGCCGAGGATGACCTGGCCTTCTTCATTGAAGGTCACGGGCACGGGCTGGCCGCCGATTTTGGGATTGAGCTTGCCGGAGACGGCGAGGAAGGCATCTCGCAATGTCTCGGCTTCCAGGCGATGCACATTCATGCGGCTGAGCAGGCGATTGTCAGGATCGATGAGATCACGCTTGGCATCACGCTGCGAGGACTGGCGATAGGCGCGGCTGCTCATGATGAGCTTGTGCAGGTGCTTCACGCTCCAGCCGTGCTTCATGAAATCAGTGGCGAGCCAGTCGAGCAACTCAGGATGGCTTGGCTTCTCGCCGAGCTGGCCGAAGTCATTCGGCGAGTTCACCAGACCTTTGCCAAAGTGGCGCAGCCAGACTTGGTTCACCATCACGCGGGCCAGCAGCGGATGCTTGCCATCCGTCAGCGACTTCGCGAAGGAAAGACGACGGCCCGTGGTGGGCATGGCTTTGTCCTTCTCCGCGATCTCGATGGGACGGAAAGCTGCGAGCACGGTGAGATCACCTGGCTTCACAGCTTCCTTGGGCGATTCGATATCACCGCGGAAGAAGAGATTCGTCACAGGGATCTTCTCGGCGGTGAGAGGCTGCTCCTCAAAAGCATGCAGGAACTCTTCCTTCGGCTTGGTGGCGCGCACGGCAGCGGCATCCTCCGTCATCTTCTTCAGATCAGCGGCATACTTGGTCTTGTAAGTGGTGTCGTAGAGATAGAGCGAGCCGGCGCTGAGCTGATTGATGCGAGGCCAGGCTTTCAGCGCTTTCACCTGCTCGGGCGTACGCTTCTTCACCTCGGTGCGATAAGCGGTGCGCAGTGAGTCACGATCTTTTTCCGGGGCCTTCTCAAGTTCCTTGTCCAGCACCTCGCTGATGAAGGTTTCCTGCTTCGCGATGCGTGCGGCATCGAGCTTCTTCGCCTCTGCCTCGATCTTCGCACCGACGGCTCTTTCGTTGTCGGTGAGCAGCGAGACGAGACGTCCGGCAGGTGCGCGCCAGGCCTTGGTGTTGAAGCCGGGCTCAAAGATGGCGCGCATGCGGTAGTAGTCCGCCTGGGTGATCGGATCATAACGATGATCGTGGCACTGTGCGCAGCCGACGGTCATGCCGTAGAAGGCCGTGCTGACAATCTTGATCGTGTCCGCGATGCTGGAGTTCTGCGCGGCCTTGTCATTCATCGCGCCCGTGCCATCTGGAGCCATGCGCAGGAAGCCTGTGGCGGTGATTTTCTCAATGGCATCCGCGCTGAGATTGCGGTGCGGCAGCGGCACCATTTCATCACCAGCGAGCTGCTCGCGCACGAACTCATCGAAGGGCTTGTCCTTGTTCAGCGAGGCGATGACATAGTCACGATACTTCCAGGCCCAGGGGCGGATCATGTCCTTGTCGGTATAACCATCTGAGTCGGCATAACCAGCGATGTCGAGCCAGTGTCTGCCCCAGCGCTCGCCATAGGCGGGAAGGGAAAGCAGACGAGCGAGGAGCGCAGTCCATACCTTTTCACGAATCTCGGCAGGGGTGCCGGTGCCGGACCTGGCGTCACGGCCTTCCCATTCCGCCACGAACTGCTCCACCTGGTCAGGTGTCGGTGGCAGACCCGTGAGGTCAAAGGTGGCGCGGCGCAGCAGCGTGCGCGGATCGGCTTCTTTGGAGAAGGTGAGATCGCTGCTCTTCAGCTTGTCAGCGAGGAAGGTGTCGATGGGATTTGCCTCGGCGACAGCCTTGGGCAGCGCGGGCTTCTTGATCGGCTGAAAGGCCCACCAGGCGCGCTCTTCATCGGTGAAAGCGTGCTCAGGTCCGAGCTTCTCGGGCTCCACACGGGCTGTTTTGGCCCCTTGGGCGATCCACTGCTCCAGGGTGGCGATGTCCTTCGCGGGCAGCTTGGCCTTGCCCTTGGGCATCTCGCCCTTCTTTACCATCTCCAAGAGATGGCTCTTGGTGGCATCACCAGGGACGATGGCGGGTCCTTCATCGCCACCTTTGATCAGGTAGCGCGCGAGGCGCACATCCAGGCCGCCTTTCATCTCGCCCTCCTCACCATGGCAGTGGAAGCACTGCGCCTTCAGGATGGGGCGGACGTGTTTTTCAAACGTGAGCACCTCGCCGGCCCAGATGGGGCTGGCGATCACGAGGGCGATGAGGGGGGAACGGATCACAAGGAGGGCATACGGGCAGGCTGGAGCAGGTCTTGCTCCAGGGAGCCTGGGAGGCCGCCGAACATCATCTTTGGCAGGAGAATGGTCACTTTTGGCGGGTTACCGGCTCACCCGACCGCCGCCATCTCCCTGCATCAGGGCTTCGATCTCGGCCCGGGTGCTGTAGTTGAAGTCTCCCTCAATGGAGTGGGCCAGACATCCTGCGGCGGTGGCAAAGGCGATGCTTTGGACCGGGCTCGACCCCTGAAGGAAGGAAAAGAGCAGCCCTGCCGTGAAGGCATCGCCAGCGCCCAGGCGGTCGATGATCTGCGTGATGGAGTAGGTCGGGGCCGTGTGCAGGACGTCCGTGGCTTTCTCATAGAGAGCGCCGCTGAAGTTTTGCACGGCCGAGCTGGAACCTTCCCGCTGGGTGAAGGCCGCATGAGTGAGATTGGGGAACTGCGCTGTGATCTGTTTTGCCACGGTATGCAGATCGACCGCGCCATCCACACCGAGCATGGCGATGGCATCGCTGATGCCCCCGACAAAGACCGTCACGTGGCGGAGCAGTTCCTTCATGGTGCGCGTGGCCAGGTCACGAGCGGAGAGCGGAGGCTCCCAGCGCC
The DNA here is from genome assembly GCA_040387935.1 of Verrucomicrobiota bacterium. Lineage (GTDB taxonomy): Bacteria > Verrucomicrobiota > Verrucomicrobiia > Verrucomicrobiales > Verrucomicrobiaceae > Prosthecobacter. Next base: position 39,653 of record JAZKCU010000001.1, read on the forward strand.
AGAGCTTGGTGCGGTAGTTCATGTCGCACACGACCTTGATGCCGCGTCGCTCGGCCTCCTGCACGGCGAAGAGTGCCACTTCGGCCGCATTGCGCGAGATCGCAGGCGTGATGCCGGAGATGACGAACCATTCGCAGCTTGTGAAGATGGCCTCCCAATCATAGGCCGAGGCCGGTGTGAGGGCCACGGCTGCGCCTTCGCGATCATAGACCACGTTGCCGCCACGCTGATTCGCGCCGTGCTCGAGGAAGTAGATGCCCAGCCGGCCTTCCGTCGTGCGCAGGATATGCTGGGTCTCGACACCGATAGAGCGCAGATCGGCGATGCAGGCATCCGCGATGGCATGCTCCGGCAAGGCCGTGACGAAGGCTGCATCTGCACCGAGGTAGGCGAGCGAGGCCGCGATGCTGGCCTCGGCTCCGGCGAAGGTCACCTTCACGCTGCCGGGCATGGCCTGCTGAAAGCGTGCAAACCCTGGCGTGGCCAGACGTATCATGATCTCACCGAACGTGACGACGCGGCTCATGGGCGGACTTGTTTGACGATCTCTGTAGCCTCGCGCGCAAGCTGGGTGATGGCGGCCCAGTCACCTTTGGCGATAAGGTCCTTCGGTGCCAGCCAAGATCCGCCGAGTGCGAGCACGGAAGGCTCCTTCAAATACTGCGCTGCATTCGCCGGGCCGACTCCGCCCAGCGGAATGAACTGCACGCCGAGGTGCATGAAGGGCGCGGAGATGGTGCGCAGGTAAGGGAGGCCTCCCGAAGGCTCGCTCGGGAAGAACTTGAGCAGCTTGCAGCCTGCCTCGATGGCCAGTTCGATGTCGGTCGGCGTGCAAATACCCGGCGCGAAAGGCAGCCCGATGCGGCGCGCCTCGGCCACCACACGTGGATTCATGCCCGGAGCCACGCCGAAGCTCGCACCAGCCTCCAGCGCTTCATTGGCCTGCTGCGGAGTAAGGATAGTGCCCACGCCCGTGACCATCTCCGGCACCTCTTCATGGATGCGGCGCAGTGAATCCAAGGCGGAAGGTGTGCGCAGGGTGAGCTCGATGGCGGTCACACCACCAGCGAGCAGAGCACGCGCCAGTGGCACGGCATCCTCCACACGATCAATCATCAGCACGGCGATGACGCCGTTGCGGCGGAGATGCAGGAGAAGGTCATCGGAAAAGGCTGGGTCCATCGACTGAATGCAGGACAGGAGACGCAGAAATGCAAGGCGCATGTGCAGGCGGCCAGACACACAGACTCATGAATGGCATTTGTCCTGCTCTTATGAGTCTCGCCGCCCATGACACCAGCCCCGCCTGACACGAGCATTCCCACGCTCGGCCCCTGCCGTTTCCCCTCGCCTCTGCATCACTTTGGAACGGTGGAGGCACCGTTTAAGACAGAGACGGACCGCATTCTCTACCACAGTCATCTGCTCGAAGACGGGCGGGATGTGTCCACACCGAGTTATGAAGAAGCAGGACCGCGAGAGAAGATCTATTTTGATCCGCCACGCACTACGGTGGGCATTGTGACTTGCGGAGGATTGTGCCCGGGTCTCAATGACATCATCCGTGGCATCGTCATGCGCTGTCATCATCAGTATGGAGTGGCCCGCACCTATGGTTTTCGCTATGGCTATGAGGGATTGGTTCAGCGTTACGGCCACACGCCGCTGCTGCTCAAGCCAAACTCGGTGGAGCAGGCGCATCACTTCGGCGGCACGCTGCTGGGCAGTTCACGCGGTCAGCAGGACATCGGGGAGATGGTGGACACGCTGGAAGACATGAAGGTGGACATCCTCTTCGTGATCGGCGGTGATGGCACGCTGCGTGGTGCGGCGGAGATCGTGAAGGAAATCGAGCGTCGTGGTTTGAAGAAGGCCGTCGTAGGCATTCCGAAAACGATCGACAACGACATCCGCTTTCTGGACAAGAGCTTTGGTTTCGAGACCGCCTTTGATGCTGCTGTGCAGGCCGTGAAGTGTGCCTATGTGGAAGCCAACGGCGCGGTGAATGGCGTGGGCCTGGTGAAGCTGATGGGGCGCGACTCTGGTTTCATCGCTTGTTACGCCGCGCTCGCCGGAAGCAATGTGGACTTTGTGCTGATCCCCGAGGTCAAATTTGAACTGGAGGGTGACCACGGGCTGCTGGAGTCACTGCGCCAGCGTCTTTTGAAGCGCCGGAATGCGGTGATCGTGGTCGCGGAAGGGGCAGGCCAGCATCTCATGGAAACAGGGGATGCCACAGATGCGAGCGGTAACAAAAAGTATGGCGACATTGGCCAGTTCTTGAAGGATCGCATCAACGGCTACTTCAAGTCCCGCAAGACGGAGGTGAACCTGAAGTACATCGACCCCAGCTACATCGTGCGCAGCGTGCCCGCGAATGCGCAGGACAACGTGTACTGCTCACGTCTCGCCCAGTCCGCCGTGCATGCGGCGATGGGTGGCAAGACGGGCATGCTGGTGGGGCGCTGGCATGGATCGTTCGTGCATCTGCCGCTGGAGCTTGTCATTCACGGCCGGCGGAAGGTGGATCCGACTCAGGAACTCTGGCACAGCGTGCTGGAGTGCACGGGGCAGCCTGCGGTGATGAAATAGTAGCCATCACACTCCGTGTGATGAGCCGAGCATCAATTGCCACGACAAGCTATAGAACCTCACAGCCCTCCCGGTCCAGCGAAGCTTTCTCTCTGCTTGGAGCGTGACCGCCATTTTTGGCTCGCCTCACCAGTCGGGGCTGAATAATTTTGGCCTCATGCGTTTCTTCAATCCGCATGATGACCTGTTGATCACTCAGCGCCAGCTGCCCCACTGGTCGCAGGATGGCACCGTGGTCTTCATCACCTGGCGGACACAGGATTCCATGCCTAAAGATGTCCTGGCCAAATGGCGTGCGGAACGCAACCGTTGGCTAGTGGCGCATGACATCGATCTCACACAGAAAGGGTGGAAGGCCAAAGTTCAGGAGCTTCCGAGCGATGAGATGGCTGAGTACCATGACCATTTTACCACCCGCTGGCATGAAGAGTTGGATGCCGGTCACGGAGCCTGTGTGTTACGCCGGCCTGAGCTAGCTGGGATCGTGAATGACAGCCTGCTTTGCTTTCACGGGGATCGATACGAGATGCTGAGCTTTGTCATCATGCCAAACCATGTTCACCTCCTGGTGTGTTTTCCAGGGAAGGATGAGCTGCTGGCCCAGTGTGAATCATGGAAGCGATTCACCGCGAAGAGGATTAACGAAATACTGGGAACAGAGGGAAGGTTTTGGCAGCAGGATGCTTTTGATCATCTTGTGCGGCATGAGGCTCAATATGAGCGGCTGCTGGATTACATGGCGCAAAATCCGCATAGGGCGCGGCTCAGGCAGGGTGAGTATCTTTTGTGGAGCAAGGATGGAGCGAAGTAACTGCGACGTGTGACCGTGCGCTTCGCAACTGTGTCCCGGTGTTGATATTCGAAGGTGGTTTATTTTGGCGGAGCGCTCAGCTCATCACACGGAGTGTGATGGCTAGTGCGCTGTGGAGCGTCACGATCCTCCGGGGTGGAAGACCCCGGCCATCTGGAACCGTGTTCCGGGCGAGAACTTGAAGTAACTGCGTCGCCGCGAGGCGGGGTGGGGAGCAACGGATGAGAACCTGACAGACGACAACGAAAGTGAACACGATTCGGCCACAACATATCGGCGAGCCTGCTAGCCAATGGCGAAGCTCCTGTGCGATGAGCGCGGGTCCAGGACGTGGAGACACGGAACCTGTGCTGGAGGATGTTGGGGTGGTTGGTGGTCGTATGCCAGGGAAGGAACGTGCCGTGAACACAGGAGAGCTGGCGGGGCAGGAACGTCGTGAGACGCCCGCCAGCAGTCAGAGCCGTCATAGTAGCGATGAAGCGGGTAATGACCGTGGAGCCAAGGACGGCAGGAAAGAAGATCTTCGAAGTGAAGGACAAGGCGAAGCCAGCTCACCGACAGTTCCCATGGGGGATAAGCAAGGTGAAGAGGACCTGTGGCAGCGCCACAAGGCCGAACGCGGAGTCTGGAGCGAGAAGATGCTCAAGGCCCTGGAAGCAGGGATCAAAGGAAACGTGTGGTTCAGCCTCATTGACAAGGTCAGTGCGGTGAAGACCCTCGAACTGGCATGGGCAAAAGTGTCGCTCAACGCAGGGTCCTGCGGCGTGGACGGCATGACGGTGGGCAGCTTTGACAAAGACAGGCAAAGCCGGCTGCTCGCCGTGAATGAGCATTTGAAACGAGGCACCTACCAGCCCAGGCCGGTGAAACGGGTTTACATCCCGAAGCCGGGCAGCAGCGAGAAGAGGCCGTTGGGCATCCCGACGGTGACAGACCGCGTCGTGCAGAGCGCGCTGAAGATGGTCATCGAACCGATCTTTGAGCGCGAGTTCGCCGAGCACAGCTATGGATTTAGACCCGGACGTTGTTGCAAGGATGCCCTCCGGTGTGTGGACGAGCTGCTGAAGAGTGGCGCGCTCCATGTGGTGGATGTGGACATCAAGAGCTACTTCGACAGCATCCCCCATCAGCGCCTCATGGAGCTGGTGGGCGAGCGCATTGCCGACGGGCGTGTGCTGGCGCTGATCGAGAGCTACCTCAAGCAGCGCATCATGGAGCCCTTGGGCTGGAGTGAGCCGGAAGACAGGGAGGAAGGCACGCCGCAAGGCGGAGTCATCAGCCCGCTATTGGCAAACATCTACCTCAACCCATTGGACCACCTGATGAGCCGGAGCGGACATGCGATGGTGAGGTATGCTGATGACATGGTGATCCTGTGTCACAGCGCTGAAGCCGCGCAGAGCGCCCTGGCGATGCTGCGAGAGTGGGCCGCCCGAGCCGGGCTGGAACTGCATGCGCAGAAGACACGAGTGGTGGACATGGGGCAGCCCGGATCCCACTTCGACTTCCTGGGCTACCGGTTCTGGCATGGCCGGAGAAGCGGACGCATCGGACGGTTCATCCGACCCAAGAGCGAGAAGAAGTTCAGGGAAGCCATCAAGCCGTTCACGCGGCGCACCAGCGGGCAGAGCATGAGCGCGATAGCGCAGATGCTCAAGCCGAGGCTGGCAGGCTTCTACAACTACTTCAAGCACGCCAGCGCCCAGGCGCTGGCGAGATGGACGGATGGATACGGATGCGACTGCGGAGCATCCTGCGCAGACGCGCAGGACGCCGTGGGAAAGGCCGGGGCCTGGACCACCACCGCTGGCCTAACAACTACTTTGCCGGACTGGGCGTCTTCAACCTGGAAGAGGCCCGGAGACTGGAACTCAAGAGCCTGCGTCAAGCAGCCAACTTCTGACTGGAGAGCCGGATGCGGGAGACCTGCCAGTCCGGTTCGGAGGGAGGGGCGGCGCTCATCGCGCCGTCCCTACCCCTATCTTTAGGCCTTGCATGGCTTCGGCGTATCTCTTGCCGAACTCGCGCAGGGAAGGGGTGTCGAAGTGCACGCCGTCTCCTTTGTGTTTGAGGCCGGCGGATTCGACGACGGCGGTGTTCGGCACCGTCTTGGGGATGGCGGTGATCTGCTCATTCACCAGGGGCCAGAAGCTGGGCTTGCCCTCTTTGGTGGTGTGGGAAAGGAACTCGCCGAGCTTGCCAGCTACGAAGGGGATTTCACCGACGCCGAGATCGGCGCGCAGGTCGGCGATCATCTGGCTGAGGCGTGCGCCATAGGTCTTCGCGGTTTCTTCCTTGCCAGCATCGCCTTCGCCTTGATGCCAGAGGATGCCTTTCAGTGTGCCATCCCTCATGGCGAGCTTTGCGCGGACGAGAGCTTGCTCATAAAGGTCACCGCCCTTCTGCCAGCGCTGCAGAGGTGTGCCTCCGACAGCGCAGGGGATGACGCCCACAGTGATCTCCTTGTCGGCATCCGCCATCTCACGCGCAAAGTTGGTGCCGAGTCCGACTCCCGCAGCAGCAGGTTTGTCCGTGTGCAATGGGTCCGTGCCGGGTGCCCAGGCATTGCGCTGGGAGAATTTGAGCAGGCGCAGTTGTGAGACGCTGTGCTCGTCATCTAGCACGCCACGCCCGGCCATGTTCGACTGGCCGATGAGCAGGTAGAGATGGAACTTCTCTTTCGCGGGCATCTGCGAGGCCACCTTCTCTTCATCGCGGATGTCGGGATGGTTGCCATAGGCATAACATTGGTTCGCCACGATCTTCAGCTTGGCATCTTTGGAGACCACCTTGCCGGCGCGGATGTCTTCCTCACGCAACACACTGACGAGGATGGCTTTGTCGCCAGCGCGATAGCGTCCCAGATCATACGTGATGAAGATGCGGCCATCGGGAGCCTGCACGGCATCGGGGTAAGAGACACCGGAGCGTTCATCAAGGAGGAGCTTTTTCGGCCAGGTTCGGCCTTCATCATCAGAGAGCCACACGGTCAGGCGAGCACGACCGAAACCACCATTTTTGTTAGGCGGTGCATCGTGGTAGATTAGAATATAGGCGCCGGAGGCCAGCTTGCTCATGCAGGCACGAGTCGAGGGGCCTTTCTCAAAGCCTGGCATCGGTGTGGCTTCACTCCAGGTTTTGCCGTCATTCTTCGACGAGCTTTCATAGAGGCCCACCGAGGTGCGGATGACCATCCACAGGCTGTTGTCCTTGCGCTGGGCAAGGGTTGCCTCGCTGAAGTTCAGCAGGTTTTCGGGCAGGCTTGTGCCACCCAGCCATTTCCAGGTGGCACCTTCATCGGTGCTGATGAGTGTGCCGGTCTCCTTGCCTGCGATCTCTGCATTCTTGAGGGACGGTCCGTTGATGAAGAAGGGTGCGATCCAGGCTCCATCCTGACGAACAATAGGTTTGCCGAAGAGAATGCCATCAGGCGCGACGACGGAGGGTTCCGACCATTTGGGTTCGGCCTGTGTCGGATCATCAGCACGAACGGCAAAGGTGGCGCGGAGCAGGGGAGTGGTCTCGGTCTTCTCGGTGAACTGGGCGTAGAAAAGCCAGAGCCTGCCTTTGGGATCGATCCATGGCAGTGGATCGCCAATGCGCGTGCCTTTCGGTCCCTGGATGGCGATGGGCTTGGACCACTTTTGCCCCACATCGGCGCAGGTCGCAGCCATCATGTAGTTGCCGATGGCTCCCTCACCCACATCGCCCGTATACCACGTGGCCCAGAGACGGCCATTCAAAGCACGCTCGATGCCTGGGATGCCCTGCCAGGAGCGTTTGGTTTCGTCATACTCACCGCCGGTCTTCGTGATGACCTTGGCGATGGGATAGTCTGCGGCGGTGAGTGCGGACGTGATGAGGAAGAGCGCAAAGAGGAACTTCATGACTAGATGGGTGCGAGATATCGAGGAGGCTGTGGATAGGCGTTTGTTGTTCACGCTTTAGCGTGTCTATGGACCTTCGAAGAACACGCTAAAGCGTGAACAACGTACTAGTGGATCAATGCTCATCCATGCCGGCATCGGGGGCCTTGCCTTTGAAGTAGCCGGGCTCGCAGCCGGGGAGTGGCTTGCCATCGCGATAGGTGGAGAGGTCAATTCCGGCATCCACGGCTGTAGCAGCATCGGTGGTGTTGAGGTTGTTCTTGTCGGTGAAGTCGCGAGGTGGCGTGCCTTTGCGCTGCTCGAAGAGACCGTCTTTCACGCCTAATGCCAGGTTGTTCACGAAGTGCCACTTCGGCGTGGCGAAGGTGCGGGTCTTGTTGTTGAAGGATGAGTAGACCAAGGCCGCGTCGGCACCGCCTTCGATGGTGTTGTGGTAGATGTAGCCTTCCGCCGGCGAGGCATCCATGCTGAACCAAATGTTAAACGGGGTGCCTTCGATGAGACGGTTGTGATGAATGAAGACCGGGCCGATGCGCGGCACTTTGAATCGCAGGCCTCCGTGCGTGTGTCGCAGGGTGTTGTGATGCACGTTCACATCCACGCAGCCCACGCCGAGCTCCATGCCGGAGTCACGAGTGTTTTCGATCACGTTCTCCGCAATCTCTGTGCCGCGTCCATGCTCAGGATCAGGCAGTTCTTTGTCGAGGGATTCAGCACGATAGTCGCCGAGGCAGATGCCGTCGAAGACGCGTTCGAGATGGTTGCTCAGGATGCGGTTGTTCGTGCCGGCACCATTGAGCTCAATACCTACGCGGTCGTATTTGCCGACGTCCTTGTGGATGCGCCAGATCTCGTAGTTCTCGCGGCGGTTCTCCTCGCTGGCGCGCCATTCTTCAAAAGCTCCACGAGTGATGTCGCAGTCTTCGATGGTGCAGTTGGAGGCACCACCTGTGATCACCATGCCGCCACCTTCATAAGAGGTGATCTTGCAGCGACGCACCACACAGTCCTTCGCGCCTTCGGTGAGGCGCACATCATCCACGCCGGCAGCAAAGGTGAGTCCTTCCACGATCACACCTTCAGCGGCGATCTCGAGCAGAGCCTTCGAGGACATGACAGCGGACAGCTTGACCTTGTCCGGTGAGACGCCGTTCTCAAGCCGCACGTAGATCTGCTTTTCCTTGGAGTGATACATCCACAGGGCGCGCACTTGCTTGAAGCCAGTGAGCGGTGTGCCCTTGGTCAGCAGTGTCTGCCAGTGCCAGTCGCCTTTCTCATCCGCACGATCAAAGCGGATCTCGGCGATGAACTTCCCGTCCACGAGCAAGCCTTCAAGACGCTTGTCAGACTTGGCGATGAACACGCCCGGCATGTCCGGTGCAGCAGACCACTCCACTTTCAGCGGTGTCGAGCCATCAATGATGGCTCCAGGTTTTCCTTGCAGCGTGAGTTTCTTGTCCACACGCACGTGCTCATAGAAAACACCAGCTTCCAGGATCAGAGTATCGCCCGGAGCCGCAGCGGCGATGGCATCTGCGAGAGGCTTCGCCGAGGGGTTAGGTTGAACCTGGATATCAGCCGCCTGGGCTGTCAGGGACAGCAGGAGCGAGAGGACGGACAATAAAACGGTGCGGGAGTCAGGGGACATGGGGTAACATTAAACGCCACCACCATGCCGCCCTTCTCACGAAGCCTCCATCGAAACAGCGGGGCTTGCGGCAGGAGTGGCCTCGGCAGCGGGCTGAGGCTGTGGCTTGGTCGGGTAGTCGGGCTGGGCTCCCCAACTGCGCCAGCCTTCCGTGATCTCCAGTTTGAGCCACTCCGCCATCATGGGGAAGATGCGCAGGGTATCGCTGCGCTTCAGGGTGAAGCCGGGGATGAAGCAGCGGTGCATGCGGTTCTTCTTGCCGAGCATGCCCGTGGCGCGCCGATGCCGTGCGATGGCGGCAAACCGGCGGTTGTAGGTGCTCATGAGCTTCGCGAAAAACGCGCCGCTAGGTGGTGAGAAGGGCGGGGCATGGAGGGCAGTCTCGCCATGGTTATAGGGAGCCTCCACCACACCCCAGTAGTAGAGGCTGAGGTCGAGCCGGAAGGCGAGGCTCATCAGATCGAACTCGCCCATGTACTCATACTTGTCCTTGTAGAGCGCATTAAACCAGCGGCGATGAGACACAGAGAAGTCGCGGTTGTACTTCACCACGCGCTCAATCATCGGCTTGCCCATGCGCTGCTCGGTGATGAGGTTCGCGGCGCTGCTGGTGGTGAAGGAGATCCAGTCCATGCCTGGGCTGTAAAATGGATCCATGAAGGCGGCGGCATCACCCACGAGCACAAAACCATCACCGGCGAAGGTGGTGCTGTAGTAGGCGAGATTGCGTCGCCAGTGCATGTCCTCCTCGTCGTACTCGGCATCAGCGATCATCTCGCGCGCGACCGGGTGCTTCATGAGGAAGTCTTTGAGGCGTTCACCCAGCTTTCGTCCATCTTGAGGGAAATCCACGAGGCGTTGGTCAAGGACGAAGCCCACGCTCACGTCACCGCCTTTGAGCGGGATCCACCAGCTCCACCAGCCATCACCAATGATGTGGTTTGTCGCGGTGTTGCGCAGACCATAAACAGTGCGCGCCCATTCAGGATGCTTCTGCGCCAGTTCGCGGCTGTCCCAGTCCTTGATTCCCCTCCAGCGGGACCAGCAGGCAGCGGTAGGATGCTCGGTATTGGAAACCCACCAGCCGTTCTTGCGTGCCAGCAGCGCGGCCATGCCGGAGGCATCCACGATCCAGCGCGAGCGGACGTTGTAGGTCTTCTCTCCGTGCTTCACATCCAGCGTTTGCTCACCACCGGAGTTCAGTTTCACATTCGCGACGGTGGCCGGGCGGATCAGCTTCGCGCCGGCCAGACAGGCGCGTCGCAGCACCTCCTCGTCGAAGGTCGAACGATCAAGTTGGAAGGAGGCGATGCGGGCCAGATACTTGGGGCCGAGTTCGCTGGCATCGGCCAAACCCTGTACTTCCTCGTTTTGAAACCAGAAACGCAGACCCTGCTTCATGAGGTGGTTCTCATTCAGGTAGTGCGTCAGTCCCAGCACACGGGTCATGAAGAAAGCACTGACTTCCACCGTGGCCTCGCCGACCCGACGGCCCAGCTTTTCAGCCTTCTCCACGATCAAGACACGAATGCCCGGATTGTGCCGCAGCAACAGTGTGGCGGTGGCCGCGCCCGAGAGCGCGCCGCCGATCACGACCACGTCGTAGGTATTGTCACCGTCAGAAAGGGGGAGAGTGTCCATTGAGGCAGAGGAAACCGGAAAATAAGATTTCCTCAAGCACGAGTTGGCTCCGGAAGCTTCTCCGTGGCGGCCTGCTTGGCGCCAAAGAGTGTCAGCAGTGGACCCGTCAGCATGGTGGTGGCCAGGGCCATGATGACCAGCATGGTGAAAATACGCGGCGAGAGGATGCCCATGTCGTAACCAATGTTCAGCGCGATGAGCTCCATCAGACCGCGAGTGTTCATCAGGGCTCCAAGCTGTAGCGATTCACTCCAGCTCATGCCTGTGAAGCGGGCTGTGACGGCGCTGCCGCCAAGTTTGCCCAGCGTGGCCACCACGATGATCAGCAGGCACAACAGCCAGCCTTCCAGATCATTGAGCAGGCCCACCTGCGTGCGCAGGCCGGTGAAGGCGAAGAACAGGGGAAGCAGCAGCACCGAGCTGAAATTCTCCACCCGCACGTTGATCTTGTGCCGGAATCCATGGGCTTCCGGCATCATCGCTCCGGCCATGAAAGCACCGAACAGAGCGTGGATACCAATGACCTCCGTGCTGAGGGCTGCGCCGACCACCACGCAGACGATGGTGACCAATGTCCCTTTGGAAGGCTCATCCTGCTCCAAACCTCTCTCTCCCAGCCAACGCGGCAGCAAAGGCCGCACCACCCAGATCATCATGGCGATGAACACCAGGGCGAGGAGCAGATTCAGCCCGGCACCCGCCACACTGGTGGCGCGTGCGATGGCGATTACGAAGGCGAGGATGCTCCAGGCCGTCACATCATCCACGGCCGCGCAGGTGATGGCCGTGCTGCCCAGATAGCTCTTGGTCATGCGGCGGTCCTGCAGGATGCGCGCCAGCACCGGAAAGGCGGTGATGCTCATGGAGATGCCCATGAACAAGGCGAAGGCCGTGAACGAGGCTCCTGGTGCCGCCAGACTGCTGAACAAAAAGTATGCCAAAAGAACACCCAGCAGGTAGGGAAAGACAATGCTCGCATGGCTGACCATCACGGCCGTTTGCGCCTTGCTGCGCACCTGCCGCACATCCAGCTCCATGCCCACGGAGAACATGAAGAGACAGACCCCGATCTGGCTGAACAGCTTCAGCGCGCTCAGGGAATCCGCAGGAAACACGAACGCAAAGGCTCCCGGCGCCAGCAGGCCGAACAGCGACGGCCCGAGCAAAATGCCCGCCGCCATCTCACCCACCACTCCAGGCTGGCCCATGCGGGTGAAGAGCCAGCTGACGAGGCGTGAGGCGACGATGATCACCAGCAACTGCACGAACAGATGGCTTAGTGGATGCTCGAAATTCGAGATCAAACCAGCCTGCATCGCGCTGATGGTGGAGGTGGTCGCTGGAGCCACCACCGCCTTGGCCGCTGCCGCACCTTCCGGTGCAGGCAGCGCTGCGCCGAGGTGCAGCACACCCATGATCGCCGCGGCCGTAATGCCGAGTGTCAGGATGTAGAAGAGGGAGTTCTTGCTCATCGGGAAAGGATGAAGCCTTTCAAGCCGTCAGCGCCGGCTCGCCGAGCGGCAGCTCTTCAGGCAGCGGCACGAGGTCGCGGATCTGGTCCCACAGGACCGAGTAGTCCTTGTTCACGTCACCGCTAAGGCAGTCAGTCACCGCATGAGCAGCGTCCGGATGCATTTTGATGAGTTTGCCGAAGCTGAACTCCGGATTGTAGAAGGCGTAGACCAGCTTGCGCATGTTCTCCACGCCCTCACGCAGCACGCGGGCATATTCGGTGAAGTGGCCAGGGGAGAGATCTCCGGACACGAGGCCCTTGTGGATTTCCTCGCCAGCCAGCACCCCGCTTTTCAGGGCAAACATGAGCCCGCTGCTGAACACCGGATCCAGGAAGGCAAAGGCATCTCCCACAAGCAGCAGGCCGTCCGAGCCGCAGTGCCTGGCATGATGCGTGTACTCGCTGGTGATGTAGTAGTCGCCCACCTGCTCGCCGTGAGAAAGGGACTCCTTGATCCAGAGATTCTCCTCCACCTCGCGGTTGAAGATATCCTTGGTATTCTTCACACCATCACGGGAAAGATACTTGCCGTCGGCCACCACGCCCACGCTGACCATGTCATCATGCTGGGGGATGTGCCAGAACCAGCCCTTGTCCTTCACAAAGGCGACGGTGGTCTGGCCTTCATCGATGCCGGGCTCACGGCGCGAGCCCTTGTAATAGGTCCAGACAGCCACCTTGTTCAGATACGGATCGCGCACGCGCCAGCCGTTGCGCACGGTGGTGAAGGCTTCCTTGCCCGTGCAGTCCAGGGTGATTTTCGCGTGATAGTCCGTCTCCTTGCCCTCGTGGTCCACGGCGCGGACTCCCACGACTTTGCCGGACTCATCGCGCAGCAGTTCTTTCACGGATGTCTGCTCATGTACCTCGACACCCTTGGATCGGGCATTGTCCAGCACGATCATGTCAAACTCCGACCGCAGCACCTGCCAGGTCTGGGCCACCGTGTCACGGTCATAGCTGTTGAAGAAATAGAACGGCTGGCTGGTGCGACCGTGTGGCGGCACGAAGCAGACACTGAACTTCTGCACGAAGTGGGACTGCTTCATCCGCTCCACGAGCCCCAGCCGTTCCAGCGGAAAGTAAGTGAAGGGAATCAGCGATTCACCAATGTGGTAGCGGGGAAATTTCTCCCGCTCCAGCAGTAGCACCCGGTGACCATACTCGGCGAGGATGGCGGAAGAACTGGCTCCGGCGGGGCCTCCGCCGATGACGATGGCATCGTAAATGTGGGACATGACAATATACTGGACGGGTGGCTTGGGGCACCCAAATGCTGTTTGAGTCTTGCACCTATGCCGAGCCGCTATGGAGTCTCATTTTTGCCCGACCAAATAGCATGAGGCACCCCTGGCCAGTTGCACATTGGCAGCGTCTGTTAAAAGTGCGGCGCTCCATGTCCGACACGCAAACATCTTCCTCCGCAGCCGTCTCCTCCTACGACGCCATCATTATTGGCGGAGGTCCGGCAGGTTCGACGGCGGCCACCACCCTGGCAAAAGCCGGGCGGAAGGTGCTGGTGCTGGAAAAGATGAAGTTTCCCCGCTTCCACGTGGGTGAGTCCCTGCTGCCCTACAATCGCAAGATCTTCGATGACCTCGGGGTGTGGGAAAAGATCCAGTCCGCGGGCTTCATGGCCAAGCGCGGGGCGCAGTTCCTCATGGGCAATGGCTCGCACAAAGTGCGCCTCGACTTCTCCAAAGGCTCCTTCACCGAGTTTCCCCAGGCCGTTCAGGTGGAGCGCTCCAAGTTTGACCAACTGCTTCTGAATCACTCCCGCGAAAACGGTGCCGATGTGCGTGAGGAGGCGACGGTGCTGGAATACAAGGTGCACGACACCCATGTCAGCATTCGTTACAAGAACGCTGAAGGCGCGGAAGAGGAAGTGAAAGGCACCTTCCTCATGGATGCCAGCGGCCTGTCCAACTTCACGGCCAACCGCGAGTCCCGCCGTGAATACTATCCCGGGCACAAGAAGATCGCCATCTTCGGGCACTTTGAAGGCGTGGACATGCCTCAGGGCGAGGAATATGGCGACATCCTCATCGTGCGCCGGGAGAACTCCTGGTTCTGGCTCATCCCGCTGGAGGCGAGCAAGACGAGTGTGGGCCTCGTGCTCGATGCGGCGGACTTCAAGGCCATGCGAAAAGAGCCGCAGCAGGCCTTTGATCAGGCGGTGAGCACGACCAAGGTGGTGAACGACCGCTTCGACAAGGCCATGCAGCAGACGCCCGTGCATGTGGTGACGGACTTTTCCTACACGAACGACAAGCTCGTGTCTCCGAGAGTGGTGAGAGTCGGTGATGCCTCGGGCTTTATCGATCCCATCTTCTCCAGCGGCGTGCTGCTCGCCATGACCAGCGGTCAGCAGGGGGCGCAGGCAGTGCATGAAGCCTTGACGCTCGGCCAGCCAATGACTGAAGGCATGAAGCGCTACGAGAAGGACAACCGCACCCGCATCAGCCAGTTCTGGATGTTCATCGAGAACTTTTACAGGCTGCACTTTGCCCAGCTTTTCTTCCAGCCGCACAACCGTTTCCGCATGGTCTGCGCCATCAATGCCGTGTTGGCGGGCTGCACGAAGCTGCCCTTCGCCATCCGCTGGCGTCTGCGGATCTTCTTCTTCCTGGGCTGGCTGAACAAGCGCATTCCGGTCACCGAGCGCATCCCGGTGAACTGAAGGTCTCGCGGGTCGCGTGGAAACATGAGGTCTGCTTTGTATTTGTCATGACGGGGGAACTCCGCTTGAATCGGGATTGTGGATTCTCTCCCGCTTGATCCTTCGATCCATCCCGCAGCACGCCGCTACGATTGTCCGCAGTGCGGGGCACCTGTGGTCTTCCACTCCTCGATCAGCATCTCCTCGGTCTGTGAGCACTGCCGCAGCCTCGTGGTGCGCAAGGACTTCAATGTGGCAACCTTCGGTCAGATGGCCGAGCTGCCGAATGATCTGTCTCCGCTGAAGATCGGCACCAAGGGACACTGGCAGGGAAGGGCCTTTACCCTCCTCGGGCGGCTGAGGCTACACTACGGGGACGGCTCCTGGAACGAATGGCATGCGGATTTCGGCAATGGCACCTTTGGCTGGATCGCGGAGGTGATGGGCTACTACACGATCAGCTTCTCGCAAACCGTCAGTCTGCACGGCATCGATGAACGCACCGCCGTCGGGAAGATGGTGGCCATCCAGGGAGAGTCGTGGCAAGTCACGGATGTCAAAGAGGCGCGCTGTATCGCTGCCGAAGGTGAGCTGCCCATGATCGCTCCTCCGGGGTGGTCGCGCCTCGGTCTGGATCTCACCGGGCCGAAGGGGCAGTTTGGCACCATAGAGATCGTGGCAGGGGAGCGCAGTTTTTTCGCGGGTGAGTTTGCGCAGTTTGACGACATGCACTTCAGCGAGCTGCGCAAGGTGCCCGGCTGGGATCAGGATGCGGACATCACCCGCCGTCAGAGCATTGCGATGAGCTGCCCCAAGTGTGGTGCACCGGTCAATCTGCGTGCCGAAGGCCAGACGATGTCGGCCGTGTGCGGTTCATGCGGTAGCATTCTGGACGCCACCACGCCGAACCTGAGGGAGATCGGCGATGTGGGCAAAGGCACGCTCAAGCTGAAACTGATGCTGCCCATCGGGACCCGAGGTCTGCTGAACAACGAGCTTTGGGAGGTGGTCGGATTCATGCGCAGGAAGGACAAGTGGTCCACGTGGGACGAGTATCTTTTGTTCAATCCATGGTTGGGCTTCCGCTTCCTGGTGAACTACAAAGGCCACTGGTCCATCGTGCGCATCCTCCCCGGTCACTCTACAGGCACGGTTTGGAACGGGGAGCATTTCAAGCTCTTCGCCCGTGAGGAAGTGAGGACCACGGATGTCCTGGGGGAATTTTACTGGCGTGTCAAAAATGGTGAGAGAGCCACAGTGAGCGACCACGTCGCACCGCCGCATGTGCTTTCTTCCGAGGTCATGCCGGGCCTGAACGAGATTACTTGGTCCGGAGGTGAATACATCGATCATCTGGAAGTGCAGAAGGCCTTTCTGCGCGATGGAAGCAAGCTGCCGGAACCCGTCGGCCCGTATCTCAACGAGCCGAATCCGCATCACCACAAATGGCGGGATGTGCGCGGCAAGTTTGTCATGATCCTCCTTGGATTCTGCATCCTACAGTTCCTCTTCATGGGCTGGGGAGTGGAGAAAAACATCGCCCAGGTGCATGCGAGCTATGAGCCTGCGCTGAACGGCCAGACAATCACGACCGGGACCTTCAAGGTGAATGGGCATCGGGCGCCTCTGCATGTCACCGCGGCTTCAGTGCTGGCCCAGGACACCTATCTGGGCCTGAAAGGCAGGCTGGTGGAAACCACCACCCAGAGGGGTCACGATGTCATCTTCCCGCTGGCCAACTATACCACGGACCCTGACGCCCATGTCCAATCGGTTACCGTTACGGGCATCCCTGCCGGTGAGTACTATCTGGCGCTCACACCGGACGCTCCTCCGGCCCTAGCCGCGGCGAATGTGACCTTCACGGTTCGTCATGGCGGCATCTTCTGGTCGAACTTCTGGTTGGGCATCGCCGTCATCTGCCTCTGGCCGGTGTGGACTCTTCTGCGCGCCAGCAGCTTTGAGAAGCGCCGCTGGATGGAGAGCGACTTCAATCCCTACGTCAGCAATGATGACGATTAACCTATGAGAAACCCCATCTACACCATCGTGGCGCTGATGTCCTGTGGCTATCTGGCCATGGCGAACATCAACGGCTGGGCCCTTTTGGGGGCCGGCCTGAGCCGCTCCGCCCTCAACAGCACCAGTTATCGCTACCGGCCAAGCCACGCCTCCAGCGGCTGGTCCTTCGGCGGCTTTCACAAGTAATCTCAACTCTTGCCTAAACACTCCCATGGACATCTCCATCCTCATCAACTCCCTCATCTATGCCATCCTCGGCATCGTCATCTTCGTCGGCGGCTTTATCATCGTGGACAAGCTGACGCCCTATGATCTCTGGAAGCAGCTCATCGAGGAGAAGAACGTGGCGCTAGCCATCGTCGTCGGTGCTGCCGCTCTTGGCATCTGCCTCATCATTGCCGCGGCCATTCATTGAGTGGCACAGCTTAATAGGCCACGCTCAGATCCGGGCTTCCCCACACGGATTTCCTCATTCGTCATTTCATGACACCCCGTCCCTGGCTCCTGCTCCTTTCGGTTTTTGCCATCGCCACCTGCGGGCTGGTGTATGAGCTGATTGCCGGGACGCTGGCATCTTATTTGTTAGGGGATAGCGTCACGCAGTTCTCCACCATCATCGGCGTGTATCTCTTCGCCATGGGGGTGGGTTCATGGCTCTCACGCTTCGTCACGGGAAATCTCATCCGTACCTTCATCCGGGTGGAGTTTCTCATCGCGCTGTTGGGAGGCTGCTCGGCGGCGCTGCTGTTCGTGGTCTTTGGCTGGACCATCAGCTTCCGCATCCCGCTTTATAGCCTGGTGTTCCTCATCGGCTGCTTTGTCGGGCTCGAGATCCCGCTGCTGCTGCGCATCATGGAGGGGCGCTTCGCCTTCAAGGATCTGGTGTCGAATGTGTTCAGCTTTGACTACATCGGCGCGCTGCTGGCCTCGCTGCTCTTCCCGCTGGTGCTGGTGCCGCATCTGGGATTGGTGCGCAGCGCCTTTCTCTTCGGCCTCATCAATGCCAGCGTGGGTCTGCTGGCGCTGCATCTCCTGCGTGAGGAGCTCGCGCGCGCGGGCAAGCTCTGGTTCACCGGACTCAGTGTCACAGGCGTTCTCCTGTTGGGATTGCTGAAGGGCGATGTCATCACGGGCTGGGGCGAGCTGGCAGCTTTTGGTGACCCGGTCATTTATGCCGAGTCCACCCCTTATCAGCGCATCGTCCTCACCCGGCAGAAGGATGATTTGCGTCTCTTCCTGAACAGTAATCTACAGTTCAGCAGCCGTGATGAATATCGCTACCACGAGGCGCTGGTGCATCCGGGGTTGTCTCGTCTGCCCCAGGCAAAGACGGTGCTGATACTCGGCGGTGGTGATGGCCTGGCGGCGCGGGAGGTGCTGCGCTATCCACGCATCGAGAGCATCACGCTGTGTGATCTGGATCCAGCGATGACAAAGCTCTTTGCCAGCGCGCCGATGCTCACCGCGCAGAATGCCGGAGCTCTGAGCAGTCCGCGTCTGCACATTGAGAATGCGGATGCTTTCACCTGGCTTGGAGAGGCACGTGGGCCGTTTGATTTTGTCATCATCGACTTCCCGGACCCTTCGAATTTCTCACTCGGCAAGCTCTACACGACCACCTTTTACCAGCGCCTGCTGAAAAGCATGGTGGCAGGGGCAGCGCTCGTCGTGCAGAGCACCTCGCCCTATGTCGCGAGGCAGTCGTTTTGGTGTGTGGATGCGACCTTGCGAGCCTGTGGGCTCGTCACGGAGCCTTATCATGCCATGGTGCCCAGTTTTGGTGAATGGGGCTTCGTGCTGGCCTCGAGGCAATCTTTGTCAGGCCCCGCCGTGCTGCCTCCTGACCTCCGCTTTGTGACAGAGGAAGTACTGTCACAACTCCCGAAGTTCCCGCCGGACATGTCCCGTGTCGAAACCGAGGTCAACCGCCTTAACAACCAGGCCCTCGTCCGCTACTTCGAGGACGAATGGGCGAAGTGAGCTGCATGAACCGCCGCCGCTTTCTTGCTGCCAGTGCCGTAGCCCCGGCGTTGATCACGGGGTCGTGCACGCGGGAGCAGACGGTTTCCGGACGCATAATTGGTGGCGGTCATGCCATGGGGCATCGTTTGCGCACGCTAGGGACTGTGCCAAAGCCCAGACATACTGTGAAGGCGGATGTCGTGGTCGTGGGTGGTGGCGTCGCAGGACTCGCAGCGGCGCGAAAGCTCCAGCAGTTAGGCGTGGAGAAGATCGTGGTGCTGGAACTGGAGGAGAAGGCGGGTGGCACCTCGCTTTCGGACAGCAACGCCATCAATGCCTACCCGTGGGGTGCCCACTATGTGCCGCTGCCTGGGAAGGACTGTCATGAGGTGCTGGAGTTGTTTCGGGAGATCGGCCTGATCAAGGGGCATGATGCCGCAGGCAGGCCGATCTATGATGAGATGTCTCTCTGCCATGATCCGCAGGAGCGGCTCTTCATTCATGGTGAGTGGCACGAAGGCATCTCCCCGACGGCAGGCTTGGATGCGAAAGGGCAGGAGCAGTTCAAACACTTCGCGGAGGAGATCGAGAAATGGCGGGCAAAGCAGGTCTTCACTCTGCCGCTGGATCGCAGTCTACGTGATCCCGAAGCCCTGGAGCTGGACACCATCACCATGGCCGACTGGCTGAACCAAAAGGGTTTCAACGCTGAAGCGCTGCTGTGGCAGGTGGACTATTCTTGTCGTGATGATTTCGGCGGTAGCATTCATGAAGTCTCGGCCTGGGCTGGTCTGCACTACTTCGCCAGCCGCACAGGCGAGGCCGCGAATGCGGAGCATGAGACCGTGCTGACTTGGGAAGAAGGCAATGGCTGGCTGGTGCAGCAGCTCAAGACAGGCATCTCGGACATCCGCGCGCAGCATCTGGTCATGCGCATGGAGGCCGTGGAAGGTGGTGGTGTGGAGGTGGATGCCTTTGACTTTTACCATGAGGAGATGAACCGCTTCCAAGCGCGCGCCGCAGTCTGCGCGCTGCCGCGTTTCGTGGCGCAGCGGATCATCCCGGGACTGGCCCCCATCGCCGGTCTGGAATATGCCCCTTGGGTCGTGGCGAATCTCACGTTGGACGAGTTGCCGCCCAGTCCGGGCTTTCATCCTGCTTGGGACAATGTGGTCTATCGCGGGCCTTCGCTCGGCTATGTGAATGCAAATCATCAGACGCTGCGCTCAAGGCCGATCGAAACGGTGATCACTCACTACGAAGCTTTGTGCCAAGCACCTCCGGCGAAGCTTCGTGAATGGATGCTCACGCAAACGCATGCTCAATGGTCTGAACGCGTGCTCGGCGCCCTGGCGGCACCGCATCCTGATCTCCGTGAGCATGTGCAGCATGTGGACATCTGGCTCTGGGGTCATGGCATGATCCGTCCGAAACCCGGCTTTCTTTGGGGAAAGGACCGTGAGCTCATGCAAGCTCATCGGCCGCCCATCTACTTCGCCCATACGGACATGAGCGGCATGGCCCTCTTTGAGGAAGCTTACACGCGAGGTGTGCAGGCAGCGCAGGCTCTAAAAGCGGCGCTTTGAGCCGAACAAAGTGTTCCCGCAGCCTAACAAGGCATTACTTCACGGTCTGTGCGCCCACGGAGAGCGGCATCTGCCAGACGGCGGCATCACGGGGAATGTCTTCCAGCTCCAGGAAGGGAGCTGCCGCTGGATTAGGCTTGGTCGTGCGCGCCATCTTGGAGGGATCCACCTTGCCGCTGTCCGCCGTCATCTTGTTCGTCGGGATGGGCTCCGTGGATGGGTTCAGGGAGCGGGGCTCGATACGCGTCCAGAGCTTGTTGGTGAAATAGCCATCACTGCTGCGCCAGGCCTGGCCCGGCGTGGAGCGCACGTAGAGCGCGAAGCGGTCAAACAACACCTCTGGGACGTAGCGGGAGCCGACCTTGGAGACGAGCGGCGGGTCGCGAGGGTCAGGAGCGGATTCGGTGGACTCAAGCAGATACTCCACATCATTCATCTTCACCACGACCCAGGCATGGCCGCCGAGATCGCCATAGCGGCCCAGGGCCACGCGGGCATTGTAGCCGCGTGAGATCAGCCAGTCGCAGAGATAAATGGCGGAGTCCTCACAGTCGCCCTGGCCGAGGCGCTGAGTTTCCAGGCTGGTCTGCCAGGCGTCCGTGGCGTCCTTTTTCAATCCAGGGTCACGGGTGTAAATGCAGTTTCCATGGACGGCCGAGCAAATGGTGAAGAGCTGGTAGATGCGTGAGATGTCCTTGGCGAACACGGCAGGCGGAGCATAACCGGTGAGGAATTCGTTCACATAGCGGAACTTCCTTTTCGAGTCGGCGGCCACGACGGCGTAGGTGCGGCGGCACTCCGGGCACTCCAGCCCCAGGCTGTTTTGCTCCCTTGAGACGCGGACGATGTGCGGATGCTTGCAATGCAGACAGCGACTGAAAAAGGCCTCGTCCTTCCTCTCCGTCAGAGATTCCGGACTGAAGTCATGCAGGCGCTGCCCAACCACAATGAGCGCCTGCTGGGTGAGGCCACCCATGGCCGGCCGCACGGCGATGCCGAGATGCGTCATTTCGGACGAAGTCTTGCCTGAGAAGTTCTGAAACTCGTCCAGAAGCACTCGCAGCGTCGGGCTTTCGGCAGTGCAGACGGAGACTTGGTAGTAACGGGGGAGGGCCTCCTGGATCTTTTTGGTCAGGGCATCCAGGTCATCGATCATCAGGGTGGGGAAGCGCTTCTGCACCCACTCATCCATTTCCGGGTCCAGGCGCAGCACATCCTTCTTCGAGGCCATGCGGGCGTAATTAAGCCGGTCGACCAAATCCACTCGGAATCGGGTCGTGGAATATCGCTGACTCTCGTCGTTCAGCCGCTCCTGGGCGGCCACTATCAGCACATGCCAGACGCCTCTCTTATGGGCAATGAGCCCCCCTGCGAGGATGGTCCCCGCAAGTAGAGACCAAAGGATAAGACGGCTCACCATGACGTCCTAAATTATAATTATTATAAAATCATTCGCAAGGTCTAACCCCTGACCTGACGCAGAACTTACATTTGGACCGCTGGGAGCGGAACCGCCCTCGCGATACTGGGTCAAGACCCCTGTCTTGAAGTTCCCTTTCCCTCCCTCAGGGTATCCGTGCTAGGTTTTCGATATGCCAGTTCAGTCCAGCCCCTCCAGCCTTCGTGAAAGCCATGGTTTCCTCCGTGTGGCGACGGTGTCTCCCCAACTGATCTTGGGAGACGTGGCGGCGAATCTGGGGGTGCTTCAGGCAGAAACCCGGGCGCTGGCTGCGCAGGGTGCCCGCCTCATCCTTTTTCCTGAACTCAGTCTCACGGGCTACTCCTGCGCCGATCTTTTCCACCATCAGGCCCTGCTGCAGCGGACCCGCCAAGCCCTGACGACCCTGGCTGAAACCACGGCCGGGCTCAGTTGCGTGGTCGTGGTAGGCCTGCCGCTGGTGGTCGAAAGCCGCCTTTATAATGTGGCGGCGGTACTGACGGATGGACGTGTTCTCGGGATCGTGCCGAAAACCTTCCTGCCGAACTCGGGCGAGTTCTACGAGCGCCGCTGGTTTTCCCCGTCCACTACCCTGGCAGCCATGGAGATCGATGGCATCCCGATCGGCACCGATCTGGTTTTTGCTGCCGAGGATCTGCCCGGCTTCGTGCTCGGGGTGGAGATCTGCGAGGACCTCTGGACCGTGATCCCGCCCAGCAGCCACGCGGCTCTGGCCGGCGCCACCGTTCTGGTGAACCCCTCCGCCAGTGACGAGGTCCTGGGTAAGGCTCCCTACCGTCGAAATCTCGTCTGCCAGCAGAGCGCGCGCTGCCTCGCCGCCTATATTTATGCAGGCGCTGGTCCAGGGGAATCTTCGACCGATGTCGTCTACTCGGGCCACGGTCTCATCGCGGAGAATGGTGTGCTGCTGGGCGAGACGGAGCGGTTCTCCTTCCAAACCAAGTTTGCTCTCGCGGATGTGGACCTCCAGCGCCTGCAGCATGAGCGCTTCAAGAGCTCATCATTCCGCGATGACGAATCAAGGCCGGTTTTCCGCAGGGTCAGCTTCACCCTCGGTCAAGACAGCAGTACGGATGCGAAGCTCCTACGCCCCGTCGCAGCGCATCCCTTTGTGCCACCTGCGGGGGCGGACCGCCGCGCGGTGTGTGAGGAGATCTTTGCCATCCAGGCCACGGGTCTGGCCCGCCGCCTTCGCCAAACCAAAAGCAAGACTGCCGTGCTCGGCCTCTCTGGCGGGCTCGACTCCACGCTGGCCCTGCTGGTGCTGCTCGAGGCGCTGAAGCGCGCTGGCATGCCAGGGAATGCCGCGCTGACGATCACCATGCCGGGCTTTGGCACCACCAGCCGAACCAAAAGCAATGCCGAAAAGCTCGCGGAGGCACTGAGCGTGCCTTTGCGCACCATTAGCATTCGCGCGGCCGTGGAGCAGCACTTCGCAGACATCGGCCATCCTCCCGGCCAGCATGACATCACCTATGAAAACGCGCAGGCCCGCGAGCGCACGCAGGTGCTCATGGATGTGGCGAATCAGACGGGTGGCATTGTCGTTGGCACCGGTGACCTTTCGGAAGCCGCACTCGGCTGGTGCACCTTCAATGGCGACCACATGTCCATGTATCATGTGAATGCCGGTGTGCCGAAAACCTTGGTGAAATACCTGATCGACTGGGCCGCCACGGAACTCTATGCGAAGGAGGCTGGTGAGATCCTGCATGACATCATCGACACGCCCATCTCCCCGGAACTGCTGCCCGTCGGCGCGGATGGCCAGATGGAGCAGAAGACTGAGGACACTGTGGGTCCCTATGAACTGCACGACTTCTTCCTTTTCCATTTCGTGCGTCATGGCTGCCCGGCTGCGAAGATCCGTTGGCTCGCCGAGATCGCCTTTGCGGACAAATACACGTCTGCGGTGATCGAGAAATGGCTCGCGTTGTTCCTGCGCCGCTTCGCGCAAAACCAGTTCAAGCGTAGCTCCATCCCCGATGGCCCGAAGGTCGGCTCCGTCGCCCTCTCGCCCCGCGGCGACTGGCGCATGCCGAGTGACTGGGCGGGTGCGCTGGAGTAATCTGGTCGACTGCTATTTCGCTGCTGCCTTGCTCTTCGCCTCCTGGACAAGCTTCTCGATGGCTGGGGAATTCTTCGGTCCCGTCCAGCTGACAAGCAGCTTGCCACGCGAGCTGGCGATCACCACGTAAGGCATGGTAAATGTGCTCACCCCTTTGATGTCGAACTGCTTGAAGAAGGCGTTTCGAACCTGAGGATCACGTTCATTGAGATCCGCCATCACGAACGAGTCGGCGTTGATCGACACCTCGCCTTCTTCGATGCGCCTTTTCAACGCCTTGCAGTAGGTGCAGGAAGCAGTGCCCAGAAGATAAATGCCGAGTTTTTCCTTCTTCCGGGCGACATTAAGTGTCTTGCCCATTTCTTCGTGAACCACGGGCGGCTTGGCCAGCGCGGGGCTGACCAAGACGACCGCGATGGACACATGGACGACCAACCGCTTCAGGAGGGACTTCATAGGTGTAGAGGTGGGCGGCACGCACTCCCAGTTCGCTCATTTCACAAACATCGGATCCTCGGGATTGCCCTTGCTGAGCAGGTAAGCCAGGAGGTCTAGGATGTCGTCTTCCTTCAGCATGAAGAGCAGGCCCGGAGGCATCATGCTGATCTTGCTTTCCTCGGTCTTCACCACGTCACGCGTGTCCACATTGGTGAAGTTGTTGGGGTCCATCATGTTCGTGCAGACCATCATGATGGTCTCCTTCATGTTGGCGATGCGGCCCGACACCTGGCTGCCGTCCTTCTTGGTGAAAACCGTGCTGCCATACTGATCACTGATCTCCTTGTTAGGCTCAAGGATGTGCTCCAGCAGGTCACGCGGGCTGTATTTGCCCGCCACGCTGGTCAGGTCAGGGCCGATGGCGCCGCCCTCACTGTTGAAGCGATGGCAGGCAAAGCAGGTCGCCGCGCCGAAGATGTTGCGGCCATTGGCGAAATTGCGGTTGCCCTCCAGGCCGACGCCAAGCGACTTCTCCAGCTCGGGCAGCGTCCAGGCCTTCACAAACTGCATGGGCTTCACGCTGAAGCTCGGTGCCTTGGGCTCGGGCTTGGCTTCGATGACATCCTTGACCTCGGCACGCTCGGCTTCGCTCATGCCTGCGATGGCGTTGGCCTTGATCTCATTGATGAAGAGGTCAAACGAAGCGCCGCCCTTATAATTCGCCGCGCGCAGGAACCATTGGAAGTAGTCACGGCGCAGTTCCTTCGTCCAGCCCGTGGTGGCCATGCGCAGGATGCGGGCATAGTCGATCTGCTCTTCCTGAGTCGGCGCGCCATTCACCAGGGGCTCCGCCTTGGCCACGATGCCGCTGTCTCCCAGCATGACTAGAAGCTCGCACAAGTCGCGGTCCAAACCGGCGTCATGTGTGGGGAAGAGCGGGTTCAGACGGTCGATGATGCTCTTGGTCAGCTCGGCGTTCGGTTCGCCATGGCGGCTCACGGTGAGCCAGTAGTCGCGGATTAGTGTGTTGCGTGAGATGCCCTTGAGGGACTTCAGATCGATCGCAGTCAGAGCCGCAATGATCTTCGGCTGAAGGTCCGCATTCTTCGTGCAACGGATCAGGGCCATGATGGCGGTCAGCGCGGTGCGCGGGTCCTTTTCATTCAGCGCCTTGTCCTGCCACTGCTCCACGGGTTGATGCTCGATGGCGATGCGGGCAGCGAAACGCACGAGACGATCCGCATGGCCGAGAGCAGGCCAGGCAGTCTCGACGGCCTTTGGATCCTGCTTGCCGTGGAAAGCTTCGAGCGTCTTGCGCAGTTGGGCTTCAGCCGTCGGGCCGCTGAGCTTGCTCTGATCTTCGATGATGCTGTCCTGACCGACGTAGGTCACACGGTACAAGCCGGACTGCACCTTGCGTCCGCCGACACTCACATACATCGCACCGTCTTTTTTCGAGACCTCGATGTCGGTCAGAGGCAGTGGAGATGCGCTCATGAACTCTTCCGCGACGCCGGTGAAGCCCGCGCCGTTCGGCGTGAGATGCACGGCATACATCTTGCCATAGCTCCAGTCACAGATGTAGAGCGCTTCACTATATTTGGCTGGGAACTTGGCCCCATAACCAAAAGCGACGCCGGTCGGCGAGCCGGGCCCGATGTCCACCACGGCAGGCAGGCTGTCTTCCCAGCGCACCGGCCACTTCTTGCTGCAGGTGCGCCAGCCAAACTCACCGCCGCTCTGCATCATGCCCACGCGTGTGGGTCGATACCACGGCGTGCTGGTGTCCCACTCCATGTCCGCATCGAAGCCAAACAGATCACCACCTTTGCTGAAGGCGATGTCATAGGTGTTGCGCGTGCCGGTGTTCACCAGTTCCCACTTTTTGCCATCAGGATCGGTCTTCGCCACCCAGCCGCCTGGGGCCAGCACATCACGCATGAAGCCACGGCCAAGCAGCATGGGCTGCAATTGATCTTCCGCCCAGTTCTGCGGCACAAGGCTGCTGTCGATCGGCGGCACAGGGGTTTGATTGCCCGTCACACAGTAGATGGATTTGCCATCCGGACCCACGACCAAGCCGTGCGGACCATGCTCGCCAGCCTTGCCGGGGAAGGCTTTCAAGAGCTCCACCGCATCAAACTGGTCATCGCCATTCGTGTCCTTGCATCGATACAAGCCGCGGCCTTGATAAGCCTCGTCATTCACGATGCCGTAGAGTGCGCCGAAGGCATACAGCAGGCCCTGACAGTGGCCGAAGTCGACGCTGAGCTTCTCCACCTTCGTCTCGCTCGGGCTGCCGCCGAGTGCCGGAGGGGTGATGCGATACAGCGCTCCATACTGGTCACTGCAGATCATGCGGCCTTTGTCATCCTGGGTCATCGCCACCCAGGAGCCCTGCTGTTCTTTCGGCACGGAGTAGAGCAGCTCAGCCTTGAAGCCCTTGGCGAGTTTGATCTTCTCCACCGGTGTGGCGGCTTCTTGGGCATCGAGGAACCCTGTGGCGAGCAGGACGAGAGGCAGGAATCTGTGAATCATGGGTGGTGGCCCACGAAATCAGAAACTCCGCCTCCCGGCAAGACCGCAGTTATGGGCATCAGATTTTCAAATGTGTTATCGTGTGAAAGCTCACCACCATGAGCTAAATCATGGCTCTCCCATGTCTGCCATTTCCTCCATTCGTTGGTTTCGGTTCACGGCCCTTGCCGAGGCTGTCTCTTACCTTGTGCTGCTCGGCATCGCGATGCCGCTGAAGTATATCTGGCATCAGCCGCTGGGAGTGAAGATCATCGGCAGCCTGCATGGCGCGCTGTTTGTGCTGTTTTGCCTGACTTTAGCGCTGGCGATGAAAACTGGCCGGTGGTCGATGCTGCGTGGTGCGGGGTTGTTTCTGGCTTCGCTGGTGCCGCTCCTGCCTTTCTGGCTGGATGCCCGCCTGCGGGCCTGGGAGGCGGAAGCCCAAGACGGAAGCGCGGCGGGTTGAGGTGGGGATTTTAGCGCGTGCAGGAAAAAGCCTGGAAACTTGAGTGGTGGTTCCGTAGAAGGCTGCCCTGCCATGAAGCCCTGCTTTTTCGTTGCCTGTCTCATCTCACTGTCATCCGCGCATGCCGCGGTGAAGCTGCCGTCCATTTTCACCGACCACATGGTCTTGCAGCGCGACAAAGCGGTGCCGGTCTGGGGCAAGGCGGAGCCGGGTGAGGAAGTGGTGGTCGAGTTCGCCGGTCAAAAGAAGACCGCGAAGGCCGATGCGAGCGGCAAGTGGATGGTGAAGCTGGACCCGATGCCTGCCAATGCCGAGCCGCAGGTGCTCAAGGCAGGCGCCGTGAGTGTGCAGGACGTGCTGGTCGGCGAGGTGTGGCTGGCCTCCGGTCAGTCTAACATGGAGTGGGAAATGCAGATGAAGCCGGACTCGCAGGCGGACATTCCAAACACGACTCATGCGAACCTGCGTCTGATCGAGATCCCGAAGACGGTGGCGCTTACGCCACAGGATGATGTGCCCGCAGCCTGGGCACGCAGTGCTCCGGAGAGCGCGGCCAGTTTCTCCGCCGTGGGTTACTACTTTGGATTGAAGCTGCATGAGGAGCTGAAGGTGCCCGTGGGCATCATCCAGAGCGCCTGGGGTGGCACGCGGATCGAGCCCTGGACAAGCACTGCGGGCTTCGATGCCGTGCCTGAACTGAAGGACTTCGCGGCCAGTGTGCATGCCCAGAGTCCGGGCGATGAAGCCTATCGTGCAGCTAACGAAAAGCATCTCACGGCCGTTGAGCAGTGGTCGCAGACTGTGCGCGCTGCTTTGGAGAAGAAGCAGTCCGTGCCGGCGATGCCTGCGCAGCCAGCCACGCTCAATGCCGGATCCGGCACTCCGACCTCGCTGTATAATGCGATGATTCATCCGCTGGTGCCCTTCGCCCTTCGTGGAGCCATCTGGTATCAGGGCGAGTCGAACCACGGTGAAGGCTTTGTCTACACGGACAAGAAGAAGGCGCTGCTCGCCTCTTGGCGCAGTGTTTTCCAGCAGGCTGACCTGCCGTTCTACTTCGTGCAGATCGCGACTTATCAGTATGGTGAGGAGAATGTGGAGATCTTGCCGCAGTTCTGGCAGGCGCAGCGCAAGTGCATGGAGATTCCGAACACCGGCATGGCCGTGATCACGGATATCGGCGAGGTGCCGGACATCCATCCGGCTAAGAAGAAGGAAGTCGCGCGCCGTCTCTCGCTCTGGGCCATGTCAAAGACCTATGGCAAAAGTGAGATTGATCCGAATGGCCCGCTCTATGCCAGCCACGCGGTCGAAGGCGGCACCATCCGTGTGAAGTTTGATCATGCAGCGAGCGGCCTTGCTTCGCGTGATGGCAAGCCACTCTCGCATTTTGAAGTGGCGGGTCGCGATGGCATCTACCAAGCCGCCGAGGCTAAGATCGATGGCGATAGCGTGATCCTCACTTCCGCGAAGGTTCCGGAGCCGCGCCGTGCGCGCTTTGCCTGGAGCAAGCTGGCAATCGCCAATCTCATGGACAAAGACGGTCTGCCTGCCACGGCCTTTAACACGCATTGGCCTGTCGATCCTGACCAGGGCGAAAACTTCGCCCGTGACTGCACCTGGACGAGCAGTGACAAGAATAACTATGGATGGGACACGGGTCTGACGGACGGCTCCTGGGCTTCCTTCTCGCCGAACTGCTATGCGACGAGCAACACCGAGAAGTTTCCGAAGCATGTGACCATCGACCTGAATCAGGCGCGCACGATCAATCTCATCAGCCTCGGCGCGCCTGAAATTGGCTCAACCAAAACCGTGGCAGTGTCGATCAGCACAGATGGCAAGGACTTCCGCGAGGTCGGCAAGCATGTCTTTGAGCTGGGCAAGGCGGCTCGTGCCGGACTCACCTTTCCGGACGCTGAGGCGCGCTATATCCGGCTGACCTACCTGGACCACCACGAGAAGATGGCAGGCAACTTTCCGAACTCTTTTGCCTTCACCTCCGAGGTCGAGGCTTACAAGGTGAAGTGAGGAAGATGACAAAGGTTTGAAGACCAAGGGCTTCGTGAGCGTTATCAGCGCCATGAAGCCCGCTCTCTTTCTACTGCTCGTCCCGTGCATCCTCCATGCCCAGAAACCTGTCGGAGTGCAGGGAACCGTTGGCGCTCCCACCAATGCCAAGATCGTGAACCGCCTGGAGATCACCAAGCCAGGTGTGTATGAAAATCTCATCATCGATGGCGAGTGGAAGCGCGGGAACCTCGTGAAGATCACCGCAGATGACGTGACGCTGCGGAACTGCGAGATCCGGCATAGCGCGGGGAATGGCATCGGTGTGTTTGGCAGCAGGGTAGTCATCGAGAACTGCCGCATCCATCATTTGCTCAATGGCACCTTTGAAGATCAGCAGGACGCGCATGGCATCTCGGGTCGCTGGGGTGATCTGGTCATCCGCAATTGCGACATTTCGTATCCTTCGGGCGATTGTATTCAGTTTGATCCGGACCGGCAGTCGAGCGGCAAGGTGGTGGTCGAGAACTGCACACTCTGGACAGGGCCGCTGGCTGCCGATCTCGCAGGCTTCAAAGCGGGGCAGCGTCCTGGTGAGAATGCCCTCGACACGAAAGTGAAGCTCGATGGCCCACGCTGCCAGCTCATCATCCGCAATTGCCACCTGCATGGCTGGAACCAGCCGGCGCAGATTGACAATGTCGCCGCGCTCAACCTCAAGGAGAATGTGGATGCGGAGGTCACTCGCTGCGTGTTTCAGAACAATGAGATCGCTTTTCGCGTGCGCGGTCCAGGCAGCCGGGGCGGGGCGCATGTGACGGTGAAGGACTGCGGCATCTTTGATACGCAAACAGGCATCCGCGCCGAGGACAAGATGGAGCAGCTGAAGCTCACGAACATCGGCTTTGGGGGTGACATCGGCCAACGCATCACTTTTGCCAATGGCAAGGCTGGCGAAGGCTTTGAGAGCAGTGGAGAATACAAGGCCGCCTCGGCGGATGAGATGCTCAAAGGCAACTTTCCCAAGCCATGAAACACCTTCTTCTGCGCTTGTTGCTAGCTGTGGCGCTTATCGGCACGGTCTCTGCCGCCGATTCTGGCGCGGTTATTGAGCCGAAAGAAGGTAGTGCGGAGGTGACTTGGCCCATCTCCGAGAAGGAGCATGGCAAGATCGTCTTCAGCCTGAAGGAAGACCGGCCTTTGATCGAATCCATCAGCGTGGGAGACAAGCCCATCGTGAAGGGTTTGAATCCGGTGACGCTGCTCACTGTTGGAAGCCGTGATCTGAAGAATGCCGCAGGTTGGGTGGCCTTTTTCGACAACCCTAGGCTCCGACATTACGACACCTATCCGGTCAAGCTCGGCAGGCGTTTTATCACTAATCTGAAGGATGGGAACCGTGTGGTGGTCCAGGTGGCGGAGGTTTCCGCCGGTCCTTTCAAAGGTCATGTGCAGTTTACTCTTTATCGCAATAGTCCGCTGATCCTGATGGAGACAGTGGTTTATACTGAGGAAGACGGACGCGCGATTGTGTATGACACAGGTCTCGCCAGTTCCGCACCAGATTGGAAGGCCACGGTGTGGCGTGACACGCAGGGCCAGGTTCAACGTGCGGCCTTGGATGCAGGTCCAGAGGCTTCCAACCTCGCCGTCGCAGGACGGGCGATCGTTGCAGAATGCGAGAATGGAGCGCTGGCGGTGTTCCCGGCGCCTCACCGGTTCTTTTATCCCTTGGATGAAGCCTTCAACTTAAAGTTTGTTTGGCATGGCCGGAACTATGGAAAGCTGCTGCCGGACTATGGCATCGGCATCCGTCAGTCGAATGACGGAGACAAGCGCTATGTGCCCTGGTTCAATGCGCCGCCGAACACGAAACAACATCTTGGAATGTTCTGCCTGATGACCGATGGTGATGGGCAGAAGGCGCTGGATGAGGTGGCGAAGTACACGCATGCGGATCGCTATCCAAAACTGCCGGGGCACTCGACCTTCACGAGCCATTACCACATCGAGCATACGAAGGAGTATCTGCGCAAACAGAAGGAGCAGAACACCACGGGCGTGCCCGCAGGACTGGAGGTGCCGGGCTTTGTGAAGACCTTTAAGGCACGTGGCGTGAACATCGTGCATCTGGCCGAATTTCATAACGGCCAGACGCCGAAGATGAAGCGTGATGAGCGGCTGCTGGAGCTCGGCACGATGCATCGTGAATGCGAGCGGTTGTCAGATGAGGAGTTGCTGATTCTGCCGGGTGAGGAGGCGAACGTACATCTCGGCGGGCATTGGCTGAGCTTCTTTCCCAAGCCGGTTTATTGGGTGCTGAATCGTGAGGAAGGGAAGCCTTTCGCGGAGCAGGTGGAAGGCTTTGGCACGGTCTATCACGTCGGTGATCCTGGCGATGTGCTGGAGCTGATGGAGAAGGAGAACGGCCTCATGTGGACGGCGCATGCGCGCATCAAGTCCTCCATCGGATACCCGGACAAATACAAGGACAGTGACTTCTTTCGATCCAAGCATTTCCTCGGCGCTGCGTGGAAGGCCATGCCGGCGGATCTGTCGCGTCCCACCCTTGGCTGGCGTGTGCTGGATCTGCTGGATGAGATGTCCAACTGGGGTGCGCGCAAGCAGGCCCATGGCGAGGCGGATCTGTTCCGCATGGAGACGGACTTCGAAACTTACGCGCACATGAACATCAACTACCTGCGCTTGGACAAGCGGCCTAACTTCAAAGATGGCTGGCAGCCGGTGCTGGATGCCGTGCGCAGCGGGGCTTTCTTTACCACGACTGGTGAGGTGCTGATCTCGGATTTCACGATCGATGGCAAGGCCAGTGGCGAGACGGTAAAGATCAAGGCAGACGCAGATCCAGTGCTGGGAGGTCATCTTGAGTGGACCTTTCCCCTGGCCTTTGCTGTCATTGTGTCGGGAGACGGGCAGAAGATCTACCGGCATATCGTCAATATGAATGACACGGAGCAATTTGGCTCCCATGGGATGAAAATGCCGGTCGACTACCTGAAGGACCGCACCTGGGTCAGATTGGAAGTCTGGGATATCGCCGGGAACGGGGCCTACACGCAGCCTGTGTGGCTGGAAAAGTAGCCGTCGGCGAGATTTCGGAGCCTGGTCGCTCATCACACGGAGTATGATGGCTGCTGTACGATGCGACCTGGAGCCGCCGTATGACTGTTTCCCTCGTAATGAACCGTTCTCAGCTCTGCTCACGTCGTCACTTCCTCCATGCCAATGGCTACAGCCTCGGCACGCTGGCGCTTGCCTCGTTGCTCGAGAAGCAGGGGCTGCTCGCCGCTCCGGTGAAGCCGGTGATCGACACGAACGTGCGGTATGATCTGACGCCGAAGAAGCCGCACTTTGAGGCCAGGGCGAAGGCGATGATCTCCCTCTTCATGATGGGCGGCCCCTCGCAGATGGATCTTTTCGATCCGAAACCGATGCTGACCAAGTATCACGGTCAGAAGTTTCCGGGTGAGATCAAATACGACAACCTCGCTCAGGCTTCATCGAAGTGCTTTGGCTCGCCGTGGAAGTTCAGCAAACATGGTGAATGCGGCATGGAACTCAGCGAGCTGCTGCCAAACCTGGGCAAGGTGGTGGACGAGATCACGATGGTGCGCTCCATGACCTCCGGCGTGAGCAATCATGCGCAGGGATTGTATGCCGTGAATGCAGGCCGCAGTGTGGCGGGACGTCCGGCGCTTGGCTCATGGCTCACCTATGGACTTGGCAGTGAGACGGATGAACTGCCCGCCTACATGGTGCTCTCGCATCCCGGTGGGTTGCCGACGTTTCAGGGTGAGCACTTTACCAATGGCTGGCTGCCTTCGCTGTATCAGGGCACGTTGGTTAGGCCTACCGAACCACGCATTTTAAATCTGGATCCGCCGGCATCCCTCGCTGGAACGCCGCAGCAGCGTCAGCTTGATCTCCTGCGTGTTTTCAATGAAGAGCATCTCAGCGCTCATCCGGGGGAACTGGATCTGCAAGCCCGCATCTCGAGTTATGAACTGGCTGCGAAGATGCAGACGGCGGCGAAGGAGGCTCTCGATATCTCCAGCGAGCCGGACCACATCAAGAAACTCTACGGCGTGGATAATCCGATCACGAAGGACTACGCCACGCGTTGCCTCATCGCACGTCGTCTGGTGGAGCGTGGTGTGCGCTATGTGCAGGTGCTGAATGCCGGGCAGTCCTGGGACCAGCACAGCGCGCTCGCTTCCTCTCTGCCGAAGCTCTGCGGGGCGATGGACCAGCCGAGCGCGGCGCTGCTCGTCGATCTCAAGCAGCGCGGGCTGCTGGACAGCACCGTCGTGCACTGGGGCGGTGAGATGGGGCGTCTGCCGGTGCTGCAGAATGATGCGGGGCCGGAGAAGTGGGGCCGCGACCACAATACCTATGGCTTCAGCTCATGGCTGGCCGGGGGTGGTTTCAAAAAAGGTTATGTCCATGGCGAGACGGACGAGTTTGGCCATAAGGCCGTCATCGACGAGGTGAAGCACTATGACTACCACGCCACGCTGCTGCATCTTTTCGGCCTTGATCACACGAAGCTGACCTACAAGCGCAATGGCCTGGCGGCTTCTCTGACGGATAACCAAGGAGCGAAGGTCATCAACAAGCTGCTCGCCTAAAGGCGTGAATCACGGCGTCCATGCCAAGCGGTAGAACTTCGGACCTGTGCTGACGCTGTCCTGCTGAGTCGCCGTGGTCGCAGGTGTGGTGTCCGCGGTGCGAAGCGTGGTCAGAGTGTGCCAGGAGGTGAGATTGCCGCTGTGCTCGATGGTGTAGGTTTTCAGTGGATCAAGCTGTGAAAGCAAAAGGGTGACCTGCGATCCATCACGTGTGACGTTGAGCTGAGGACCGGTGCCAGCTTGCACTTCCCAGGAAAGTCCATAAGTGATGCTGTTGCTGCTGGCGCTGACTTCGAGCACGTAGTCGCCGGGAGGCAGATTACGAAGAAACAGATGCTCCACGTTGTCGATGCTGCTGATGCTCTCATCCACGACCGCGCCGATCGTGAATCCGCTGGCGTGACGGAGATGCAGGTTCAGATTGGCAAGTGTGGAGACGCTGTAGTCGCTGCTGATGTCGCGGTGCCAAGTGATCGTGGCAGAAACGGTGGCGCCCCACTGGTTAGGCAGAAGGGTGAAAAAGTAGTGCCTTGGAGTGGATGTGCTGCTTGTGCCACGATCCCAGCCACGGAGTCCATGCGAGGCACCTTCGCTCGCGGTCTGGCGACCTGCGGCGAGGATGTGATAGGCATTCAGCACATGGAGCAAACCTGCGCCATAGACCTCATCATAGGGACGGCTCATGTTCGCGCGCTTCCAGCCGAGGAGATTGTCTTTGGAAGCGCCGCTGAGGATGATGGATTTCACCACGCGTGGATCATCGGCGTCAGGGAAGGCGGGGCGGATGGCATCGAGCAGCAGAGCGGCCACCGAGCCCACGCAGGGTGAGGCCGTGCTGGTGAAGGAGGCATTCACCACGATGTCCGGCTTCATGCGGCCGCTGGTGTCCAGATTACTATGCGTCTGCGGGTGACCTCCGTCCATACGGCCTGCCGTGATGCCGTGGTAGGCATTGGCGAGGAACTTGGCCATGTCCGGCCCATTGTTGAGAGGCGTGAGTGCCACCACGGCGTCACGGTTTACCATGAAGTCGAAGCGCCGGATGAACTCGAGGTTCACATTGTCATCCTCATCTCCGCCTACCCAACTATGATTCTGAATGCTGCCGGTGAAGGTGGGGATGGGATTGGAGAAATACACCTGCGCGGCGAAGTCGTCCGCCCACCAGGCGTGCAGATTTGTCACACCCTGGCTCATGCTTTGAGTGCCGCAGAAGAGGTTGGCCACGCCTGAGGCATGACCTGAGGCTTCGCTGGCACCTGAATGAGGAATGATGGTTTTTCCAGCCAGGTTGCCAGTGCCTGAGAAGGGCGTGGTTCCTGCAGTCCCCTGTGGAAGGTAGATGGCGGGCACGGAAGGCGGGTCTGCCAGGACGGTGCTGGCTTCGGACATCATCAGGGGGATGCCTGCACCCGTCGGCATGGCGGCGCCGAGCTCTGCCTGGAGCTGGGGAAGGCCTGCCTCGTCACGCCAGTCTGCCCCCGCCGTGGAAAGCACGGCAAAGGTGAGGCTGGCGAGAAAGGCTGTCTTCATGGTGCCGTCGAATGATGGACGACGGTGAGACTCCTTCCAAGGCCAGATGCTCAATGCGCCAGCTTCGCGATCTCCGCCTCGCTGAGCACGCGGTTGAAGAGCATGAACTCGTCCATCACACCGCTGAGATGGCGGATGGCCACGCTGCCGCCCCGGCGCCCATCGTTCCAGTTGCCGAGTTCAGCCACGGGCATGTGCACGGGGAACTTGGCGTTCCGCGGCACGCGGGCCATGAGCTCGCCATTCACATAATGGCGCACTTCATTGGCCACAGGGTCCAGGCAGGTGGCGAGATGCAGCCATTGGCCAAAGCGCTCCGGGGTGAAGATGGCGGGTGTGTCGTGGTCTTTTGACCCATGACCATTTCTTCCTGCAATGCCGAGACGCAGCTCGCCAGTACGGGTGATCTGCCAGTGCACGGCACCGTCTTTGTATCCTTCCACCATGAAGAGAGAGTTATAAGCGCGGTCCAGCCCATGGATGCGCACCCAGGTGCTGAGGGTGAGGGCCTCATGATCGCCCGGAATGCTCAGACGCACGCGATCGCTGATGTTGCGAAACTCCAGCGCGCGCTTGCCGGCCCAGCGGCCTTCCGTCCATTGACAGCCCACGATGCTGCCTGCAGGCACCTTCTCGGCCTTCAGGGCATGGTTGCGCAGCACGCGTGTGTGGCTCGGGTCCTGGAAATTCAGCCTCAGCAGCAGCGCGGGATCGGCATCCCACTGGGTGCTGCTTTGCAGCCATTGCTCAAAAGACACGCGTTGGGACTCGGCGGTGCGCTCATCCATGTCACCCAGCGAGGCAAAGGCGCTTTGATCGGCTTCGCGACGCTGCACCGTGTCTGAGAACAGCGCGGCCTCGCCTTCCTTCAGCGGCTGCATTTTCGCGCCATCGGGGTGCAGCTCCACCTCACCTTTGAAGACATGGACCTGGGCTTCAGGAGAGTTCATGTCGAGGCCGAAATCAGTGCCGAGATCCACCACGGTGCCTTTCGGAGTCTGGATGCGGAAACCCTTCGCCTGGGGTGGCACATGCGCGCTGAGCTTGCCGGAGGTGCAGCGGGCTTCACTGACGGAGATGAGTTCAAAACTCGCCGGACCTTCCAGCGTCACACGTGCGCCCTGGTAGAATTCGATCTGTGCCAGCCCGCTTTTCAGGCGCAACATGCCGGGTGTCAGCGGCGTGCCCACCTGTGGAGCGCGGCCTTCCCACTGCGCATCCACGCCACGCATGAGCACGGCCACGGCGCTGGTGGTTTCCTCGGCATCATTCGTTAGGTTGAAAAGCCAGGTTCCGGCCAGGGTGACGCAGGCTGCCAGGGCTGCCACGGTGGTCATGGGCAGCCAGCGTGTCTTTTTGGAGGTGACTGGACTGAGGATGCGGGTTTCGTCGGATAAGGAAACGGGAGCCGTCTGCTGCATGGGGCTGGCGCCTTCGGAGCGCAGCATGGCATCGAGGTGCAGCTGATCCATCAACCGTGCTGAAAGTGATGGATCACGCTGGAGCAGCTCCAGGAGAGCGGAAGCTTCCGCCTCGGTCAGGGAGTCTTCGAGATAGTGCTGGAGGAGCACCTCGGGGTCATGGGCTTCCTCACGCATACGCAGCGTCTCCTCCTTTCTGAATCTGGCGCTGGATGCACTCGCGCAGTTTATCGCGCACACGAGAGAGCGCGCGGCAGACGGTGTCCGCCTTCATCTCCATCTGTCCGGCGATCTCCGGGGTGCCGACATCGTGGTAGTAGTAGAGCTGCACGAGCTCGCGGCTCTTCTCCGGCAGCTTTTGCAGGCAGTCACGCAGGATGACGACCTCGGTTTCATAACGCGGCTGCACATCCTGCTCCTCAGCGAGCTGGCGGATGTGCTCCGCGAGTTTCTGAACAACCTCCGGTTTCTCGCGGGTGCGCTCACGCCAGAGGCGCATGGCCACATGACGGGTCATGGTGGCGAGCAGCGGACGCAGATCCTTCTCCAGCTCCCACCGGTCTTCCTTGCGGATGAACTCCAAAAACACCTGCTGGGAGATGTCCTCCATCAGCCCGGGCCAGGGCGCATACTTCAAAGCCACGCCCTTCACGAAGTCGTGATGGGAGAGGAAGATCTGGGCGGCACGTGTCTCGTGGGAGGTCATGGGCTTTCATGATACCCGTATTGGGGAGGAAAACCGGACGAAAAAAGACTCGCCCATGCTCAAGGCCGTGTTTGGAGAGGGTGGACGTCCCCTGAAAGCTACTTGCAGGCGGGACGCCTGTGGCACGAGGACAGGCGAGACGCCTGTGCTACAGCTTAACTCTCCAGCGGATAGGTCCCAGAGGGGCGGGTTTCGGTCTCGATGTATTCGAGGGCTTTGGAGAAGCTGGCCTGCTGGAGGAAGTGGTTCAGGCGGCCGGGGAGGATGGGCTTCAGGCGATGGTGCTCCGAGGTGATGAGCTCCGAAATCTGCTGGAGGGCGGCGAGATGCCCGGTGGCGTCGGCATCGCGGAACTCATGGTCGCTGATGAGCTGGATCCTGCGCTTGAGCAGGGCATGAAGGGAGCCGAATTCGAGGTTCATCTGCCGGAAATACGCCTGACGGGCCGCCAGGACAAGAAATGTCTTCAGGGGGCCATTCAGGCTGACAATTCATTTGCAGGCTGGCCGTGGTCTGGAATCATGGGCGCGCAGCAGCCCTCAATGCCTGAGTGGCGGAATTGGTAGACGCGCCAGACTTAGGATCTGGTTGAGTAATCAGTGCAGGTTCGAGTCCTGTCTCAGGCACCACCTTCAAAGAGCAAGCCCACCATGAAAACAGGCCTCAGCATTTTTGGTGTGATGATCGGAGTCGTCGGTGTGATTTTTGGAGCAACCTCAGATTCCTCATCCCAGGTCACGCAGGAGACGGTGAAGAGCTTTTACCAGGGCTACAGCAAGCTGACGCCGAGGCCGTATGGGGTAAATGCGCAATTGGCGCTGCTGTGCACGGAGCCGAGTCCGGAAATGATCGAGAAGCTCAAGGATGCGCATGGCCCGCACTACACGAATAGCATTCATCTGTATGCGAATGCCGTGGCCGCGCCGGTTTACAAGGAGGCGAAGAAGGTGCTGCCGGTGGGATCGGTAATCGTCAAAGAGAAGCTGGATGAACAGAAGGCCGTGACGGGCATTGGCGGCATGATCAAGCGCGCGCCGGGTTTTGATCCGGTGAATGGTGATTGGGAGTATTTTTACTATGATGACAAGGTCGGCTTCTCGCAGGGGAAGCTGGCGAACTGCGCCGGGTGCCATGCGAAGACGAAGGAGACAGATTTTGTGTTCACGCGAAAGGTGACGCTGAAGTGAGGGCGATCTGAGACCGGTGCCCAAGGCGAGAGTGTTTTCCTGATCCCTTGGACTCCCATCCACCCCATTGGAATGGGGTGGTACGTTGGGGCCAGGCATTGAATCCTCATCTCCGGTGGACTCGGGATCAGGATGGGCTACGAAACGGGCTTGATCTGATTTCGCCCTGACCATGTCTGCTGATTCTCTGCTCCGCACTCAAGCCGCCACGTTTGTCCGTGGGGGACGCCGTATCCTCAAAGGCATCGACTGGGAGGTGGAGCGCGGGGAGCACTGGTGCATCCTGGGGCCGAATGGGTGTGGAAAGACATCGCTCATCAATTTGATCACGGGCTATGAACCAGCGACGGATGGCGAGATCCAGATCGGTGCAGATGTTTTTGGCAACAGCGACTGGCGCGAGGTGAGAAAGCGCGTGGGCTTGGTGACGAACACGCTGACGACCTACATCGAGCCGGGTGAACCGGTGATGCATGTGGTGGCGAGCGGTCGTGATGCGAAGCTGAACCTGTGGACTCCGCCTTCAGCATCGCTGAAGAAGCAGGCCTCGGGTTTGATTGAAGCCGCAGGATGCGCGCATTTGAAGAAGTCGCTCTGGGCCACGCTGTCGCAGGGTGAGAAGCAGAAGATCCTCATCTGCCGTGCGCTGATGGCGCGGTTTGAGGTGCTGATCTTGGACGAGCCTTGCGCGGGGCTGGACCCTGTGGCGCGAGAGCATTTCCTGGCGTGGATGAGCGAGATCAGCACATGGCCGGAAGCGCCGTCCTTGGTGATGGTGACGCATCATGTGGAGGAGATCCTGCCATGCATCACGCATGTGTTTCTGCTGCGGGATGGAGAGGTGCTGCATCAAGGGGAGAAGGCGGATGTGCTGACAAGTGCGGCGCTGAGCACGCTCTATGGAGCGAAGGTGAAGCTGGGGCTGAAGGATGGACGGTATTCGCTGAAGGTGATGGAGGCGGTGTGAAGGCTAGAAAAAGGCGGCTGGGATGAGCCAGCCGCCTTGGGGATTAACAAACTTTAGTGAGGACTACGGAACTGGATTGGCGGTGGGATTGAAGACGATGCTGTAGTCGAGGGAGAAGCCATCGCTACCATCCGTCGTGTTGGGACCGACGCCGATGTAGATGATGTCACCGACCTGGAGCTGGCCGACGTTGTGGTTGAAGTTCAGCGTGGCGGCGGGGGCGCAGGTCCCGGTGAAGGTGTTGGTAAACGTGGTGCCGCCCGCAGTGTCTTTGTAGACTTGAAGCGCCAAGCCATTGCCGACCGCGGCGCCGACGGTGACGAAGCTGCTGTTGACGCCGTAGTAGCCTGCGAGCTTCACGGTATAAGCCGCGAGCACGAAGCGGTCTGGCGAGCCTGCGACCTGCTGCGTGGAGCCTTTGCCAGGATGACCGCCGGTGCTGTGCAGCTTGCCGTAATTGCAGTCCGTTCCGGTGGCTGGATAGGCAAGGCCGTTCAGCATGTAGCCGGGTGAGACGATGCTCCAATTCAGCGCGCGGAAGTTGTCCGGATTCGTCACAGGTCCAGAGGCATTCCACCAGTAGCTCCAGGAGGGCAGGGGAGCGGTGGGCTTGAAGTCATCCCGATAATCCGCGATGACCCGCGTGCCGCTGGCGACGGTGAAGGCGAGCGACACCTGTGTGCCCCCAGCCGGCGTGGTCTTGATCGTGTGCGCACCAGTGCTCATGACCTGCGTGGCGTTGGGATTACCCGAAGTGCCATAGAGTGAATAAGGTGGCTCGGCGCGTGTGTTGGTAGCGGCGGTATCAAGCTGAAGCACGACGGAACCCTGGGCGCTGTTGAGGTTGGCGCGAATGCTGAAGCTGGTGGTGCCGATCTTCGCAGGATCAATCACCGCGCCTGCGGTCAGTGGCATGAGTTCCTCTCCAGTCGCATCGACAACCGTCCAGCTCTGCACCGTGGCAGGGCCGGTCCAGGCACCTAGCATCCATTCATCAATCAGCTTGCCGCCAGCGCCGAGCGTGGTGGCGACAGTGGGCTGGTTGGTGGTGTCGATCAGGCCTGCGGGGATCTTGCCATAGATACGGCGCGGTGGCTGCAGCGGCTGGCGGCGGAGGTCATCCTTCGCGAGGAAATCTGTGTCGAGGCTGATGGCATCGAGATCCAGGCCGGGCGCGCCAGCGGTATGATGGCAGCTAATGCAAAATTGGTTCTGCACACTGTGCGGACGTGGCGCATTATGAAACAGCGGTCCTTCAGGGAAGTGGATGCTTTGGCGAAGGCTCACAGCGCCTGCGGGGATGTTCTGCACATGCACGGCGAAGTCCTGTTTGTAGTTGTAGTAGCAGGCATACTTCGGATGGCTGGTCTCGCCGTAGTCTTTGAGATGATTGGAGATCACGTCATGAGCCCAGGTGGGGAAGCGATCCGCGAAGTGAGTCTTCCATGAACCCGTGTAGGCGGTGGGTAGACCGACCAGCGTGCCACCCGCGTGATTGCAGCAGGTTTCGAAATCGACCGCATGAGCGATCATTTTGAACTCATCCACCCAGCCATTGAAACCGGTGATGCCCGTGCCCGCGATAGGTTTGCCGAGCGTCAGCTTGCCGACGGTGGGCATGAAGAGGGAGGTGTAGATATCACGCCAGCGATGGAAGAGAATGCCATTGAGATGGAAGTCGACCTCGGTGCCGTTGTTGCGGGTCTGGAAGGCCAGATGCGCCCAGCCTTTCTGCGGCAGCAGATCATCCAGATCATTCGCTGGCACCGTGGCAAGCGCGGTTGGCAGGGTGATGCGGTTGACGATGACACCGGCAGTGTTGGCATACAGGACCTGACGGCGGCCATAGAGGCGGATGCTGCTGCCATCCGGGAAAGTCATAAGGCGGCGCTCAGTGGTGTCATCCGTGAAGCGGCAATCGGCGAACATGCCGATGTACCAGCTCTTCTGGCGCACATCCACGCCGGCGGGTTGGGCGAGCACATCGAACTCGAGGCCGATGTTGCCATTCATCCAGAAACCCTTGCCATGCACACCGCCGGTGGCGGCAGGCTCGAGACGTCCACCGCCGATGACGAGACCGCTCTTCGGTGCGATCCAGCGTGTGCTCACAGGAGTCGCGGCATTCGCGAGTTTGATCGGATTCGTGAAGGCATTCGTGGTGCCGCCGACCCAGCCGCTGTGATGCGTGTAGTAGTTTTGTCCGGTGCCGCTGTTCACGAAGGTGAGTGCTCCGGTCATGGGAGAGATGATGAAGGCATCGGGATCCAGGTAGTCATCGAAGGCCACTTCGTCGGCCTGCTTGCCATCAGTCATGAGCCAGGCGACATCGCGCAGGTTCATGGGCTTGGCCCACTTGCGGTAGTTGAAGAGATTCTCGATGGAGTCGATGATGTTGCCGTTGTCATTTTCGCCCGCAGGCATCTGCTTGGTGGCGCGGCCAAAGCCGAGGCGCAGCTTGCCGTTTTCGTTGCCGAGAGGACCGCTGTTCATATTGAAAAGCGTGACCATGCGGGACTGCGGGCCCATGGTGGTGTCACCAGCGCCGACCGCGTAGTCCATGTCGTTCAGGAAGTTATCCAGCTGCACCAGCTTGCCGTGGGTCCAGAGGCCGATCACAGAGACGCACTGGTGCTTGCCACCGTCTTCGGCGTCGTAGATGGGGGTTTCTTCGGGCACTCCAGCTTGGGGGTAGCGGCTGTTGTTCCAGTTCGTGCCTACCAAATAATGCAGACGATCAAAGCCCGCCTCGAGGAAGAGGATCTTGGCGTGGCGGTCCATCCAGGGATAGGAGCCGCCGATGTCCTCACCATCCGGGATGAGATTGCCCTCGGTATCGCGGAAAGGCGCACGGGCAAAGCCGAACAAATTATTGATTCGCGTGTCGTACGGCGCATGGGAGATGGGCACGCAGTTGTTCCACTGCGAGGCATCAGCCGTGGCACCGGAGGTGTAGTAGCAGTAGATGATGTCACAGCCCTGGCCGGAGGTGATGCCGGGGTTTCCCGTCACCGGATCTGTCCAGGTCATGGAGGGGCAGCCGACACGCACGAC
Source organism: Verrucomicrobiota bacterium (assembly GCA_040387935.1). GTDB lineage: Bacteria > Verrucomicrobiota > Verrucomicrobiia > Verrucomicrobiales > Verrucomicrobiaceae > Prosthecobacter. The sequence continues at coordinate 82,449 of JAZKCU010000001.1, forward strand.
GAGCAGGCGTCCATCTCCCACGACCATGGGCTCGAACGCGCCGGCCTGGAAAGGGAACTCAATGCTGGCCGTGGTGGTGCCGGTCTTGGTGATGGAGGTGATGGCGGCGGCGGTGGTCTTCGGATTGCTGACCACGATGCGGATCGGTGTGGAGAAGAACTGCGTGCGTGCCGTGCTGCCGGTGCCGCTGTTGCTGGTGACCACGACCTTCACATTGTAGACGTCATTGCCGCTGGCATCGACGGTGGCAGGTGTCTCATCCCAGATGCTGGCGTGAGAGACGCCTTTCACGCCATCGGTGTACTGAAAGCGGCTCGCACCGGCATTCGCATAGCCGTCCATCCACTTCACGGTGGTGTTGGTCATGGTGTAAGAGCCTGCGGCATTTTGCAGGAAGGGCACCGTCATCTTTTCCGGCATGAAAAGCGTGTAACGCGGTGTGCTGGCATCAGGCCCTCCGCCTTCGACACAGATGCCGACACGACCGTCCAGCGTGGTGCGGTAGCCGGGCACGTGGGGGCGGGTGAAGCTGCTGTTGAGGTAGGTGGCACCCGAGTAGTTTTTGATCACCCCGGTGACTTCACGCCAGATGGCGGGGGAGTCCGGGATGGCTTGCTGACTGAGGGCGGTGATGGCGGGGCATAGCGCTGCCGCGGCGATGAGAAGACACAATGGTTTCATTCGGGCACCTTGGTTGGGTGGTTGATGCGGATGAAACTAGAGGTGTGGCTCTGAGGCGGCTTGGATGTTTCGCCTGAAAATTAGAATATTTCGCTCGTGGTGAGCCTTCAAACGTCGTGAGCTGTCATGAATTTGTAAGCGGTCGCAAGGTAGCCATCACACTCCGTGTGATGAGCCGCAGAGCTGGAGCAACCTGCTCTATCCGCGAATGTCGCTGACGCTTGTTTCGCTTATGAAAGGCCTGCGGATGAGGACATCCGCGCTCCTCAGGGGGGCGTGTGATGCGCACTGTGGAGCGCGAGTGTCCTCACTCGCCGGCCATTTAACTAACTTGTTGTTATAAGTAGGCAAGGCACCCCCGATGAAAGAACCCAATAAACAACCAAATCACTGCTCTTGATGCTTCCTGCGGTAGCCGAGAGGTGCAGTGGCGTATTTGGCTTTGAAGCAGCGCATGAGGTGGCTCTGGTCGGCGAAGCCGGTCATGTGGGCGATGGTGGCGACGCTGTCGTGAGTTTCACGCAGGAGCTTGGCGGCGCGCTCGACGCGCAGATCACGAACATACTGGGCAAACCCCCAGCCGGTGGTTTCTTTGAAGAAAGCCCGGAAGCGGCTGGTGCTCATGCCGGCGGCCTTGGCCACGGCAGGCTGGGTGAGCGGCTCATGAGCATGCAGGGAAATGTGATCCAGCGCTCGGCGCAGGCGCTGCTCACGCTCGGGCCGGTCCAGCGGAACTGCCGAGGCCTGCTGGCCGGTGCTCATGATCTGGCTGAGCTGGAAGAGGACGCGGAGGAGGTGCAGCTTGATCTCCAGCCAGGGTTCTTGGCCCTTCTTTTGGCCGAACCAAAGTCGTGTCATGTCCAGCAGGGCGGTGTGAACCTCGGAGGCTCCAGCATCGCTGCTGCGCAAGACTGGCATGAGGTTGGAATCGCGATGATCCCAGGCCGAGAGGAAACCTTGATCGAGCTGCGCGCCCGTGGCGGTGATGAGCGGGGCAGGGAAGAGGATGACCAGGGCGGTGTGCGCAGCCTCCATCTGCATGACGCCATGGATTTTCAAAGGATCCACCAGGACGACATCACCCGGCTCGAATTGAAAGCGATCATGCCCGACGCGGAAATCACCGCGACCCGAAAGGGCGATGAAGCACTCATAGTAGTCATGCCAGTGCATCCAGTTTTCCCCGACCATGCGGCGGTAACCTGGATAGCGCTGGTGGCTGATGATGAGCGGCAGCGGCTCAGGAAAGGTGCGCGGGAGGTAGCGCCGCGTGTCAATGCGACCGGCGAGGTCAAAGACCTCCTGGGGCTGGGCGGTGAGGAAGTCCAGCAGCTCGCGGGTGGTGGCATGCAGCGGCTTCATAGCATGGCGAGTGCCGGACAGGGCATAACCAACTGTCCGGCAGGATCATCACGGGATGCCGTGGCCTTTAGCAGCGGTCCACAGGGCATACCAGTCTTCACGCTCGAGCTTGATGTCGGCGGATTTCGCGGTGGCAATGAGGCGGTCAATCCTGTTCGTGCCGATGATGGGCAGGGGCTGGCTCGGATGCGTCATGATCCAGGCGTAGGCGAGCTGGTCCACCGTGGCATCACCATATTTGGCGCTGAGCTCGGCGCACTTGGCATGGATGCGCGAAGAGGCGGACTGTGTCTTGTCCATGAGCATGCCCTTGCCGAGCGGTGACCAGGCCATGGGCTTGATGCCGAGGCGCTGGCATTGATCACCCGTGCCGTCGTAAATCGGGTCCATGTGCAGGAGGCTGAACTCGATCTGGTTGGTGACCAGCGGCTGGTCCATGCGGGAGTTTAGCAGCTCAAACTGATGCACGTTGTAGTTCGAGACACCAGCGGCGCGGATCTTGCCTTCCTTGAGAAGCTTGTTCAGGCCTGCGGCGGTTTCATCCGCGCTTGCGAGCCAGTCTGGACGATGCACAAGCAGGAGGTCGATGTGATCAATGCCCATGAGGCGCAGGGACTTCTCCGTGCTCTTCACGATGCGAGCTGCATCCGCATTGTAGAAGGCGGTCTTGCGGTCTGGGTGATAATCACAGGGCACGTAGATGCCGCACTTGGTGACGATTTCGAACTTGTCCCGCAAGCCCGGTTCCTTCTTCAAGGTTTCGCCGATGAACTCCTCGACCTTGTAGAGGCCGTAGATCTCCGCGGTGTCCAGCGTGGTGATGCCGAGCTCGAGGCACTTGTGGAAGCGTTTCAGAAGGTCGGCGGAGTTCGCGGTGTCCGCATCATCCAGGATGCGCCAGGTGCCATAGACGAGTTGCGAAAACGAAGGGCCGTTTGGAGCGATGGGGAGACGAGGGATCATGGGGAAAGTCGGAGGTCGGGGCGAAAAGCCGATTCAAGACAAAATCGGGCGGGTTGAGAACAGAAATTTGAGGGGTGTTCTCGCAGGATTTGAAGGCGTGTGAAATAGGCGATGGCAGCCGAGGCGAACTTTGCCAATCTTCAGGCAGCATCATCCATGAGCATTGCTATTCCCGACTATCTCCACAATCACGACCAGGTTGTGACGGCCTTTGGCCGGTGGCCAAGCTTCCACGATGGCTATTTGTTGCGATGGGAGATGCTGGGAGATGCCATTGAGCTTGAAGTCGAAGGCTGGAACCTGAGTTTGGTGGTGGATGAGCGCGGCTATTTCACCACTGAAAAGCACCATCGGGTCGTTTTCCACTTTGAGGGCGTCTATGCAGACGAACTCGATGGCTTAAGAAGGTGTGATGAGGAGTTTGGCACGAACATTCTGAGCGCGCTGATGTTTGCCGAATTGACTGACTCCACTTTTGAAGTTGTCATCGAGTCAGCCGGCGGCAGCGAGTTTGCGGGAATCTTTTATGCAAGACGAGGCAAGGTGCTTTCAGTCACGCCGAGTCCTTTGATGGACAACGGCGAGTCCGAAGCATGAATGCGTAGCGCATGCCTCACTTCTTCACCACGAAGCCATCTTTCAATTGCACAGTGCGGTTGAAGACGGGTTTGCCGGGCTGGCTGTCTTTGGGATCGGCGAAGAAGTAGGCGACGCGCTCGAACTGGTAGTGGCTGCCGGGCTTGGCTTCGAGAATGGAGGGCTCGATCTTGGCGGTGATGACTTCCAGGGAACCTGGGTTCAGGAACTTCGTGAAGTCACCGTCCTCGCCGGCTTCTTCATCGGGCTGCTCGACGGTGAAGAGCTTGTCGTAGAGACGCACTTCGACATCGGCGGCGTGAGCGGCGCTGACCCAGTGGATGGTGCCTTTGACCTTGGGACGGCCGACGGCCTTGGCGCCGTGGCGCGTGGCATCGTCGTAGGTACAGCGAAGCTCGGTAATGTTGCCAGCGTCGTCTTTAATCACTTCCTGGCAGACGATGCAGAAGGCATACTTGAGGCGTACTTCGCCACCTGGGATGAGGCGATGGAAGCCCTGGATGGGGGTCTCCATGAAGTCATCGGCATCGATGTAGAGCTCGCGGCTCAGCGGGACTTGGCGGGAGCCGTCCTCAGGGTTCTCCGGATTGTTAGGCACCTCGAGGTTCTCGCTCTGGCCTTCGGGGTAGTTGGTCAGCACGACCTTGATCGGCTTCAGCACAGCATAGACGCGGCGGGCGATCTTGTTCAGATCTTCGCGGACGTAGTGCTCGAGCAGGTTCAACTCGGTCAATGACGGATATTTGGTTAAGCCGATGGCCTTGCTGAAGGTGCGGATGGCGGTGGGAGTATAACCACGGCGACGGATGCCGCTGATGGTGGGCATGCGGGGGTCATCCCAGCCGTTCATGAGGCCGTCCTTGACGAGGCGGAGGAGCTTGCGCTTGCTCATCACCGTGTAGGTGAGGTTCAGACGGGCGAACTCGCGCTGATAAGGCTGGCCGGGCAGACCATCGACATTGTTAATGAGCCACTCATAGAGCGGGCGATGGTGCTCGAACTCCAGCGTGCAGAGGCTGTGCGTGATGCTCTCGATGGCATCACTCAGCGGATGCGCGTAGTCATACATCGGGTAGATGCACCAGGCATCACCCGTGCGGTGATGATGAGCATGCATGATGCGATAGATGATGGGATCGCGCATGTTCATGTTAGGCGATGCCATGTCGATCTTCGCACGCAGCACTTTCTCGCCGTTTTTAAACTCACCGGCACGCATCCGGGCGAAGAGATCTTTGTTCTCCTCCGCGGAGCGATCACGGAAGGGGCTGTGGGTGCCCGGAGCGGTCAGGGTGCCGCGTGTCTCGCGGATCTGCTCAGGTGTCTGATCATCGACATAGGCGAGACCTTTTTCGATGAGCTGGACCGCGAAGGCGTAGAGCTTCTCGAAGTAGTCGCTGGCATAGTAGAGATTGCTGCCCCAGTCGAAGCCAAGCCATTTCACGTCTTCCTGGATGCTGTCGACATATTCGACCTCTTCCTTGGTGGGATTCGTGTCATCAAAACGCAGATGGCAGCGGGAGTTCGGGGCGTATTCCTGGCTGAGGCCGAAATTCAGGCAGATGCTCTTGGCGTGGCCGATGTGGAGGTAGCCGTTCGGCTCTGGAGGAAAGCGTGTCACCACCTGTCCGCCGTTGCGACCGGCCGCGACGTCGTCGGCGATCATTTCACGGATGAAATCAAGGGAGGGAGGCGTGGCGGAAGATTCTGACATGGAGATGGAGGTTTGATGCGGTGGCGCGGCGCGTCAAGGAAGGGAAGGGCAGAGGCCGTGTTTCACCGCTTCTCACCATCCGCCCTGAAGCGCCCAGCCACGCCGGACGATCTGAAAGGACGCTCTTTTTAGAGCCACTCCAAGTGGCATCATGATGGTGTAAGGAAGCTGTAACGCGAAGGGTTATTCCTTTCCCAGCTGGCATGGGAAATGCATGATCCGCGCTTCCTGGACGCCTTTTGAGCGTGACGGAAAAAAAGCCAGCACAACATTGACACTCAAGTCGCCATCCTCATATAGTTCATTCCCATGCTCAGGCAAATTATCGGACAACCCAATGAAGGGCACAAGGACACGCGTGCAGAGACACCCGCGCCAGCTCCTGCGGCTGAACGCGCCCCACTCCTCTCCACTGCGGCTCCTGCTGCACAACCCCAACGCGCTTCCACCAACTCTTTCTCCATGACCTCCAGCAAAAACGTGCTCGCTAACGACGTCGAGATCAAAGGCTCGATCAAATTCTCCCATGACCTCATCATCGACGGCAAGATCGAAGGTGAAGTCATCTCCGACGGCAGCCTGACCATCGGTGAGAACGCCCTGATCAAAGGCGAGGTGAAGACCCGCTCCGTGATCATCTTCGGCAAGGTCGAGGGGAACATCGTCGTCGCCGAGCGCTGTGAGCTGAAGAGCAATGCCATCCTTGTGGGTGACATCGCCGCAGGCACGCTTTCCATCGAAGAAGGCGCCACCTTCATGGGTCAATCCTCCGTGGGCAAGAAGCCGGAATCTGCCAAGCCAGCAGCCGGCGGCCCCCGCCCTCAACCCTAATTAGCGACCCACAACTTACGTGTTTCGAGGACTTTTCGGCCCGAAAAGTGATCGTCCAGCACCACCTAAGGGACAAATCGAGGTGGTTTGTCCCGCCTGTGGCGCGGCTCAGTATGAGCCGCGCCTTGTCGTTTCTACCTTTTGTAAAAAATGTGGTGTTCATCTTTCCGTCACTCGCGGGAAGGTCGCCGCATCCGGCGTAAGCCGGGCAGGTGGCAAGGTGGATAACAGTGCTTGGGACGCTCCAACGCCCAGTTCAGCCCCGGCTCCCGCGCCTTCGGGTGCCAAGCCAGTAACCCAGCCACTCCCGGCTGCCCAGCCCGCCAATCCGCCGACCCGAAGCGGGGTGCTGAAGTCCATTGTGGCTTCTGCCCAGCCGCCTGCATCCGCCCCGGAAGAGCAGGATGGGTTTGTGAAGCCAGTCTCCAAGGAGGAAGAAGAGGAAGGTGGCTTTGGCGTCTTTCTCAAACAGCAGGTTTCGCCTGCTGCAGAGCCACCGGAAGCTGAATCATACTCTGAGTCTGCCCCACCCGCAGAGATACCTCCGCCGGTGACCCAGCCCGGCGTCTACGAGGCACCTGCCCCACGGCGACCACAGTCAAACTCGCCGCCGCCCACCGCCGCGCCAGAGCCGATGTCTGCCAGCACGCTGCAGAAGATGCGTGAGCAGGGAGTGTACAAGAATGCCTATTTCAAGGACGCGGACTGCTTTGACTGCGGTCACAAGTTCAAGGTCAGCCGCTCCTCGCGCTCGGCCAACTGCCCGCACTGCGGCTCTTTGATCTCCCTGGAGGATGTGGAGATCAACATGGCCTCCAACCAGCCCATCAAGACGCGTGGAGATGTACTGATCCGCAAACGCGGTCATCTTTCCACCGACTTGGTGATCTGCCGTGACCTGCGTTGCCAGGGCATTGTGGAGGCGAACATCCAGGCCTCCGGTGATGCGGTCTTCCGCACCGTGGGGAACATCATCGGCGAGATCCGCTGCAAGCGGTTCATTGTGGAAAAGGGCGCGGACGTGACCTTCCTGAACATGATCTATGCCGATGAGGCGGACGTGCAGGCGAAGATCACCGGCACCATCATGTGCAACGGTCCGCTGACCATCGGCAGAGAAGGTTCGGTGAATGGTGATGTCACGACGCGGTCGATCAACATCGAGCCCGGCGGCGAGCTGAACGGAGCCATGAACATCCTCCGCACACAGATGCCGAAGCCCTCGTTGTGAGGGTTTTGGCATTGTTGGTTGAGTGAGCGGACAGTTTGGTCTGCGCAGCCTCCTGAGTGCTCATGGGCTTAGTGGACGCTCGTTCCGCACGGGGGCTACGCGGACCGCTTGGGCGCCCTTCGCCACAGCATGTTTCGCGTCTACAGCTTCCGGCGGCCTTGAAGGGCCTGGTAAAGCGTGAGCTCGTCGGCGTGGTCGAGGGCTCCACCGGCGGGAAGGCCCTGCGCCAGACGGGTGACGGAAAGGCCTTCGGCTCGCAGAAGGTCGTGCAGGTAGCCTGCAGTGGCTTCGCCTTCGACATCGGAACCGACGGCGAGGATGACTTCCTCGGCGTACAGGTTTTTGACCCGTTTCAGAAGAGGCTCGATGCGCAGATCGTCAGGTGTGACATTGTCCAGAGGTGAAAGCTTGCCGCCGAGCACATGATAGAGGCCATGAAAGGCACCCGAGCGCTCCAGGCGGAGGACATCGGAGGGCTGTTCGACGACGCAGAGGATCTTTTGCTGGCGCTTCGGATTATGGCAGAGAGAGCACTCCTCACCGTTTTCAATGAAGAAGCCGCAGTCGTCACAGGCATGGACGCGCGTGGTGACATCGGCGAGGGCATCCACCAGCGGTTCGACGCGGCCGGCATCATGCATGAGCCAGAGCATCATCCGCTCCGCGCTGCGCGGACCGAGGCCGGGCAGCGTCTTGAGCTGCGCGATGAGGCGGCGCAGCGGCGGAGGATAGTCGAGCGCGGCCATGGAAGGGGAAGGGGGTTAGATGACCTTCTCCAGCATCACCGTGCCACCTTCAGCAGGCGTGGTGACCTTGCGGTAGAAGCATGAGGCGCGCTTCGTGTGGCAGCAGCCACCGCCGCGTTGCTTCACCCGGAGGATGAGCGCGTCCTGGTCACAGTCCGTGCGGATCTCGATGACGTCCTGAAATTCTCCGCTGGTGGCACCTTTGTGCCAGCGCTCCTTGCGGCTACGGCTGTAGTAGACAGCCTGGCCGAGGGCCAGGGTCTCGCGCAGCGTGTCGGCGTTCATGTAGGCCAGCATGAGCGGCTCGTTCGTGTCCGCGTCCACGGCCATGGCACTGATCAGGCCGTGCTCGTCGAACTTCGGAGCGAAGGCGAGGCCTTCCTCGATCGTGGCTTTCGAGTCGCGGGGGCCGAACTGGAGAGATTTCGAGTCAATCATGGGACGGCGGAGATAACCCCGGCAGGCTCCTTTGCCAAAACGAAAATGCTTTTGTTCGACATCCCGGAACAGAGCGCTAAAAAGGCCGCTCCCCGGTTCGCCGGGTTTGTTTTTCCCCTCCGTGTCCGACGTCCCGACCATGCCCGGCTTCCTGCTCTCCTTCGAAGGCTCTGAAGGTTGCGGCAAGTCCACGCAAATCCGCCTGCTGCAGCAGCATCTCGAGGCTGCCGGGCGGGAGGTGATCGTGCTGCGTGAGCCCGGAGGCACCCAGATCGGTGAAGAGATCCGCCATCTGCTCCAGCATGCGAAGGCTGGCGACGGGATGACCCGTGAAGCTGAATTGTTGCTTTTCGCCGCCAGCCGGGCGCAGATCGTGCGGGAAAAAGTGCGTCCGCTCCTTGAGAGAGGGGCCTTCGTGATCATGGACCGCTTTTTGGACTCCACGACGGTTTACCAGGGCATGGCCCGTGGCCTGCCAGTGGATGAGGTGCGCGCGATCAATGCCTTTGCCGTCGGAAGCACGCTGCCCCGGCTGACAGTGCTGCTGGATCTGGACACCACGACAGCGTGGGAACGCATCCACGCGACGGGCCGGGAGCTGGACCGCATGGAAAGCCAGCCGCGTGAGTTTTATGAAAAGGTGCGCCAGGGCTATCTCGACCTTGCCCGCGCCGAACCGCAGCGCATCTCGATCGTGAATGCGGGCCGCAGCCCCGAGGCGGTGCATGCAGATGTTTTGAAGCTCGTGGAATCCCGCAGCCATGCCGTATAAAGCCGATCACGCGCTCTCCCTTCTGACCCGTGCCCAGCAGCTCGGGCGCATGGCCCATGCCTATCTCATCAGCGGACCTCGCGAGGCCGGGCTGGAGGCTTTTTCTGCGCGCGTGCTAGGCTTGGTGAGCCCGGCGGGGCATCATGATCTGGACGCCTGGGCACAGGAAGGCGCGGTCATCCTGCGGCCGCAGAGCAAGTCCCGCCGCATCTCCGTGGGGGATGATGGCAGCGAGGTCGGCACCATCCGCTATCTGGAGCGCATGATCCACCGCACCACCGCGCCTGGCGGCCACAAGCTCGGCATCATTGTGGATGCGGAGCGCATGACTCCGCAGGCACAGAACGCGTTTTTGAAGACGCTGGAGGAGCCGCCGGCGCGCACGCTCCTGCTGCTGTTGAGCACGCATCCGGAGCAGTTGCTCACGACCATCCTTTCACGTGTCATCCAGATCCCGCTGCTGCCGCCGGCCGGCGTGAGGCTCTTTGACGAGCATGAGGAAAAACTGCTCGCCGTGCTGCAGCAACTGTCCACACGCGCTGGTGGCAATATTGGTTCGGCGCTTGGATTGAAGACCGATTTTCAGGCGGTGCTCGATGAACTCTATGATGAGATCAAGGAGGAGCAGGAAGGTGAATTTGAAAAAGAGCAGGACCATTACGCGCAGACGACGGACGGAACGTGGCTAAAACAGCGTGAAGAAGAGGTGACGGCGCAGATCGAGGCGCGTTATTTGCAGCGTCGCGACGCCATGATGGACCTTTTATTGGCCTGGATGGGTGATGTGGCGCGGCAGCAGGTGGGGGCAAATAATCTCGATTTGCCGCAATATCGTCACGCCACGGCAAAGTTAGCGGAGCAATGGCAGCCTGAGGAGACTTCCAAGCGCCTGCGCGCGCTGCGCCAGTTGGAGCAGCATCTGCACACAAACGTCAACGAAGGGCTCGCGTTGGAAGTCGCTTTCATTCAAGCCTTTGGGAGATGATGAAACTAAGCGGACAGATGGTCCGCGCATTTTTTATGTGAGGTTGGCACGCTGGTTCCAAGCGGCTTCGCAGCTTCTTAGGCTCTTTATCATTACCAAATGGTAAGGTGATGTTTTGCCCGCAACTTGATAGCGTTTTTGTAATTCAAGAAATTCGTTTTCCGAATCACTGACATGCCACGGCGCTACACCATCTTTACCATCCTCATCCTGACCGCAGCCTGCGGCGCTTCGTTGCGCTTGGCAGGATTCGGCCAGCACGGGGACGAGGTCAAGAGTGCTGCTGGACCGAACGGCAAGACGACGATTTCGAGTTCCGAAAAAATTTCTGGAAGATCCATCGCTCCGGGGGGGGCTGGTGGACGCCAGTCGTAACTCTCGGCGGTGCTGGGTTTCAACCTAACCTGGCACCGCCGAGATTACATCCTCCGCCTTCTTTTGAGGTGGATGCCGCTTCCCACGGCCAAAAAAGCTTTCGCGGGACAAAATTTGGCAATTGGGTCCTTGATCCCAAGAGTGCCTTTCATATCTGGAGTTCATGAAATCTTTTCTCCACGCCTCTTTAATCCTGCTCGCGACGTCTGCTGCCACTCTGAAGGCCAATCCTGAGATCCCGCTGGCCGTGGCACAGAGCTTCGGGGAAAATGTGGCGGACAACCTTGTGCTGGTGAAGGGCACATCGACAACGTCCGAGCCGGTGGAATGGACGGCCTATGCTCGTGATGCCTTTCGTCCCGAGGAGATTCTGCGCATCAGCGTGAAGATGGAAGCCACCCTGTGGAAGGCCGTGCCAGCCGGAGCTGGGACAAAGATCCTCACCGCCCAACCTGCAAAAACGATCAATGCCAAGCGCCTGCGTGTCCGCAGTGCCGAGGCGCGCGTGGTGGCCGCCAAAGCCGCCGCGCTGGCCCAGACGACCTTTGTGACGGTGGACTATCAACTGGCCGCGAATACCGAGACGGGTGTGCCCGAGTGGGGAATGGCTCTGAAGGATGACACCGGCTATGAGGTGGGCTTTTGCGTGGTCTCGGCAGAAACTGGGGCGCTGTCCTTTCAAGACTGGACTCCCCGCTTCGCCACCGCGCCAGCCACACCTCCGAGTGAAGGCGAGCAGGCGGCCAAGACCGTGAAGAAGGGTGTGCGCAAGGCCTGGAACTGGACGGACAAGGCGCGCTCCGAGACCCGAAACTTCTTCCGTGAACTGTTCCGCTGATGCATTTCGTCCCCCCGACCCGTCTCTTCGTCAAGGCCACACGGACCTTGTTGGCGGGCTTTTTGCTTACAGAAAGCCCGATCAAGCCGTGTTTTACACCTTGACGCCCCATCTTCAGACCAGCATTACTGGCGCGCCTCACGCCCGCCTGCCAAGGCTTCTCTCTCGCCACCCTTCTGACACCCACTCCCACACGACCATGATAGGTATCTCCCGCCATCTCCGAAACCTCTGTGTGCCCGTGCTTGCGCTGGCCCTGTTGAGCGGTGCCCCCGCTTCCCTCCATGCCCAGGTCGCCCTTGATGCACCAGCTGCCACAGGCAAGCGCATCGTGCGTGACGTGCAGGTCGTTTTCAAAGGTTCCGTGACGATGGATGCCAACCGTGTGAAGGCTCAGATGGCCACCCGCGTGGGAGAGCCCTACACGGACGAGACCGTGGAGCGTGACATCCGCACCTTGTATGGCACCGGCGCGGTGGACAATGTGGACATCCAATCCGTGAATGTGGACGGTGGCGTGCGTGTGGTTGTGACCATCTCCGGTCGTGGCGGTATCGGTGAGATCAGTTTCCTGGGCAATGGCGCTTTCGACAATGACAAGCTTCGCGCTGAGATCGAAGTGAAGGTGGGTGATCCGGTGGATGACGCCAAGCTGACCACCGCGCAGCAGAAGATTCGTGAGCTGTATGAGAAGAAGGGTTTCTCGGATGTCCTGGTCACTTATGATGTGACTCCCTCAGCCAAGGAAGGCTTCTCCGCCGTGACCTTCAAGATTGAGGAAGGGGCTCGCGGCCTCATTGGTGACATCCGCTTCGAAGGCAACAACGTCATCGGCGCCCGCAAGCTGAAGACCAAGATCAAGAGCAAGGAAAAAACCTTCTACCGTCTCTGGGGCAAGGCTGGCAAGCTGGACAACCAAACGGTCATCGATGACGTGAAGGCCATCGAGCAGGCCTATCAGGACGAAGGTTATGTTTACGTCAAAGTTGGTTACCGCCGCGAGCCGATCGACGCGAAGAGCACGGCGCTCGTTTTCGAGATCAATGAAGGTGGCAAGTATGACGTGGCCAGCGTGAACGTCACTGGCATCACGGTCTTCAGCAAGGATGAGCTGACTCCAGCCATCCGCAGCGAGGCTGGCTTCCCTTATTCCGGCAGCGATGTGCGTGGTGACGAAAAAATGCTGCGCGACTACTACGGTTCCCGTGGTTATGCCGACGCCAACGTGGACACCCAGCTCACCGACGCAGGTCCCGGCAAGCTGAACGTGACCTTTGCCATCACCGAAGGATCCAAGTCCTTCATCCGCAAGGTGAACATCAGCGGCAACATGAAGACCAAGGATGAAGTCATCCGCCGTGAGCTTCCCTTCGCCCCTGGTGACGAGCTGAACACCGTCCAGCTTGAAACCGCCCAGACCACGCTGGAGAACATGAACTACTTCGAAGGCAAAGGTGAGGCAAGCCCGCTGACCGTCCGCCCTGTGGCCACGGAAGTTGAAGGCTTCAAGGATGTGGAAGTGAACGTGACCGAGAAGCCCACAGGCTCCGTGAACTTCGGCGCGGGCTTCAGCTCTGTGGACAGCCTCGTCGGTTTCGTGGACGTGACCCAGACGAATTTCGACATCAGTGACTGGAAAGACTTCCGCGGCGCGGGCCAGCGTTTCAACCTGAACCTCCGCTACGGTATCCGCACCTCCTCCTTCAACACGAGCTGGACAGAGCCCTGGTTCCTCGGTCAGAAGCTGGCCTTTACCGTTAGCCTCTTCTATCAGAACCTCTACTACCTCTCGAACCGCTTCGACCAGGTCAACGTGGGCATGTCTCTGGGCCTTCGCAAGCCCGTGGGCAAATACGCTTACTTTGAGGGTGTTTACACCCTTCAGAACGTGCAGATCGACGTGGACATGGGCAGCGGTGACGACTCCACCATGCTGCTGCGTGAGGAAGACGGCGACTACGTCCAGAGCAAGTTCGACTTTAACTTCGTGCATGACACGCGTGACAGCGTCTTCGTCACCCGCAAGGGCCACAAATTTGAGGCTGGCCTGATGGTTTCCGGTCTCGGTGGTGATGTGGAGACTTATGGCGCCAACATCGGTGGCCAGCAGTTTTTCCATCTCCCTGGTGACACCATTCTGAGCTTTGAAGGCATGGCCCGCTATGTGGACAACTGGGGCAATGACCGCGTGCCGATCTTTGACCGCCTCTTCCTCGGTGGCGCCTACAACCTGCGCGGTTATGATTACCGCGATGCCGGTCCGAAGGACTCCCGTGGTGAGCCTCTGGGCGGTAACATGTCCCTCTTTGGATCGGTGGAATACTCCTTCCCGATCATCGAAAAAGTGCGTGGTGCCATCTTCTGGGACGTGGGCATGATTGAATCCGATCTGGATGCGCCAGCGGGCAGCACTGGCACCGTGCGCAACGGTGGACCGATCATTGGTGACGGAGAGGTGTACTCCAACGTGGGCATCGGGGTCCGCATGTTCCTTCCGGTCGGTCCCATCCGTGTCGACCTTGGTATTCCGCTCGTGAAAGATGACTTTGTCGGCAACAGCCCGCGTTTTCAATTCAACATGGGCTACCGTTTCTAGTCTAACGTTGCCCGCCTGATCCCCCATTACCAGCCATCTATGATTCGTTCCCTCCTTTTCCTTGCCCTTGCAGCCGCCTCTGCTCATGCCGCCGACATCAAGTTCGGCGTGGTGGACATGTCCAAGGCCTTTTCCGAGTTCCACAAGACCAAGGACGCTGCAGACAAGTTCAAGCTGAACATCGACAAGGCCCAGAAGGAGATGAATGACCGCTGGGCCGTGTACAAGAATCTGATGAACGACATGCAGAAGCTCAAGAAGGAGGCCAGCGACCCCATCATGACGCCCGATGCACGTGCGAAGCGCGCGGCGGAGTTTGATGAAAAGGCCAAGGAACTGCGCGCTCTGGAGCAGGAGATCGGTGAGGCGCAGAACCGCCGCAGCGGCCAGTTGAAGCAGGAAGACATGCAGATCCGCAAGGGCATCTATGATGAGATCCTGGTGGTCGTGCGGGACAAGGGCAAGGCTGACGCTTATGACTTCGTCTTCGACAAGTCCGGCATGAGCCTCTCCACCGTGCCGATCCTGATCTACTACAAGGACGCCGTGGACATCACCGACCAGATCATCGTCGAGCTTAACAAGAACGCTCCTCCTGCCTCCGCTGCACCTGCGACGGCGCCGGAAGCCAAGGACGCGAAGAAGAAATAAGTCGCCTTCACGCCTGATTTCCCTCAATTCCGGGCACGCACATCCATCCAGGTGGCGTGCCCTTTTTATTTTCTCCACGCACCTTTTTCATGAGCCATAAGATCACCCACCAGCACCTCGCCGAACTCGTCGGCGGTGAACTCGTCCAAGGAGATCCGGAGGGTGTTGTCACCGGGCTGAATTCCATCAATGAGGCAGTGGCTGGAGAGGTGACCTTTCTTGGCAATGCCCGGTATCTGCCAGCTCTGAAAACCACCAAGGCGACCGTCATCATCGTCGGGGCAGATTTTACTGAGCCGATGGAGGCTGTGGCGCTGATCAAGGTGGCGAATCCCACCTTCGCCTTCTCCTCGGTCATTCGTCATTTTGGACCTCCGCCGCGGGATTTCGAACCTGGAGTGCATTCCACCGCCTGTGTTTCCTCCAGGGCTTCCTTTGACCCCCAGAAGGTATCGATCGGGCCGATGGCGGTGATCGGTGATGATGTGGTCATCGGCGAAGGTACCACCATCGGGGCTGGAGTCGTCATTGGTCAGGGAGCCCGTATCGGTGAGGACTGCCTTCTGCATGCGAACTGCACGGTCGCGGACCGATGCGTTCTGGGCAACCGGGTCATTCTGCACAGTGCCAGCGTGATTGGCTCAGATGGCTTCGGTTATGAGTTCGTCAAAGGACGTCACGTGAAGATCGACCAGGTCGGCATTGTGCAGATTGATGACGATGTGGAGATCGGTGCTTCGACCACGGTGGATCGCGCGCGCTTTGGCCGCACCTGGATCGGCGCGGGCACCAAGATCGACAACCAGGTCCAGATCGCGCATAACGCGATCGTCGGAAAGCACTGCATCATCGTGGCTCATGTGGCCCTCGCTGGCAGTGTGCGCATGGGGGACTATGTCACGGTGGCAGGACAGGCCGCCATCGGCGGGCATCTGGAGATCTGCAATCAGGTCACCATCCTGGCCAAAAGCGGCGTCACCAAGAACATCACGGAGCCTGGGGCCTACATGGGTTTCCCGGCGAAACCGTTGATGGAAGGCAAGCGTCTGGTGGCCTCGCAGGCCAAGATCCCAGATTTGATCGACCGCATCCGGACCCTGGAAAAGCGTCTCGCCGCCCTCGAGGCAGGAAAGGCGGAATGACTCATCTTAGGTGTCTAGATTTCACGTCGCCACGTAGACACTTCTCCCCGCTTGATTGCGGACGGGAGTGCCCCATACTCTCCGCCCCCTCAAACCCTTGTTTTTCAAAAAAGCCCCCTCTAAAACCATGACCGAGCCGAGTCCCAACCCCGAGACCCAGCCCGAGATCGATGCCGCCAGTGTTGAAGCTGCCGCCGCTGAATCCGCGCCTCCTGCCCCCGCACCAGACCCCCTGGAACTCGCGCTGGCCGAGGCTGCCCAGTGGAAAGACATGGCCTACCGCAACGCCGCTGAGCTGGATAATTTCCGCAAGCGTGCGGCGCGTGAAGCTCAGGAAGCCCGGGCCTATGCCAATGCGGACCTCCTGCGTGGTCTTTTCCCGATCTTGGATAATTTCGAGATGGGTCTGGAGTCCGCGCGTGTCGAGTCCGAGAAGTCCATGATCTTCATCGGCATGAGCATGGTGCACCGCCAGATCGCCGAGTTCCTCCGGGACACGGGTGTGACCGAGGTGGAGTCGCTGAACAAACCCTTTGACCCGAATCTGCATGATGCCGTGTCCCAGGAAGTGCGCACGGACGTGGCCGAGGGCACCGTCCTCCGCGTCACGCGCCGTGGTTACCGCTTGAAGGACCGTCTTCTGCGCGCGGCCAGCGTCATTGTTTCCGCCGCGCCTGCGGCGGAGGTTCCTCCCGCGGCTGACATCGTCTGATTTTTCCGCCAAACTCCCCCTCTCTTTTCTGACTTCCCATGGCTGAAAAACGTGACTATTACGAAGTCCTGGGCGTCTCGCGTGACGTCCCGGCGGATGAACTCAAGAAGGCCTACCGCAAGCTGGCGGTGAAGTTTCACCCGGACAAAAACCCCGGTGACAAAAGCGCTGAAGAAAAGTTCAAGGAGGTCAGCGAGGCTTATGATGTGCTGAGTGACGATCAGAAACGCGCAGCCTATGATCGCTACGGTCACAGCGCCTTTGCCGGCGGCATGGGCGGCCCCAGCGCGGGTGGCGGCGGCTTCCATGATCCGTTTGACATCTTCCGCGAGGTCTTCGGCGGCGGTGGTGGTGGTGGCGGCGGGATCTTTGAGAGCTTCTTTGGCGGCGGTGCTGGCAGCGGCGGAGGCCGTGGGCGCCGTCGTGATGGTCCGCAGCGTGGCAATGACCTGCGCTATGGCGTGGAGATCAGCCTGGAGGACGCCGCACGCGGCACTGAGCGCGAGATAGAATACGACCGCCTGAATGTCTGCAAGAACTGCACGGGCAGCGGCTCTGCCAGCGGCAGTGGTAAAAAAGCCTGCCGCACCTGTGGTGGTCATGGCCAGGTCATCTCCTCACGTGGCTTTTTCCAGATCCAGCAGACCTGTCCAGACTGCCAGGGCAGCGGCGAGGTCATCAGCGATCCCTGCAAGGGCTGCTCAGGCACCGGCCGCAGCCGCGAGCACACCAAACTGCGGGTGAAAATCCCGGCAGGCATCGAAGACGGCTCACGTCTCCGCTCCAGCAGCAATGGGGACTACGGCACGCTCGGCGGCCCAGCGGGTGATCTATACATCGTCGTGAACGTGAAGGCGCATGAGATCTTCGAGCGTGAAGGGGATGACCTGCACTGTCGCATGCCGCTGAGCTTCACCACCGCAGCCCTGGGTGGCGAGGCCACCGTGCCGACACTTGAAGGCAGGGCGCAGCTCAAAGTGCCCGCTGGCACCCAGAACGACACCACCTTCCGTCTGCGCAGCAAGGGCATGAAGGCGCTGGGCGAGGACCGCCATGGCGATCTCTATGTCCATGTTCAGATCGCCGTGCCGACCAGGATGACCGCCGAGCAGAGAGGCCATCTGGAAGCTTTCGCCAAGGCTGTGGGGGAGAACCCCACCAGCACCATGGAGGAGAGTTTCTTCGAGAAGGCCAAGAAGTTCTTCCGCTGATCTGGTCTCCAGATCGGACCGCAACTTCGGCATAGCGAGACATCTTGCCCGGCCGTGCAACACGGCTAAAGGGCAGGCATGCCTTCGCTCGCAGACGACCTCATCGCCCTTCTCGGTCCTGACCGCGTGTCCATCTCGGACGCGGATTTGGCCACGCACAGCACGGACAAATGGTTTGCCTCGAATCCGCCGCAGGTCGTGGTACATGCGAAGTCCACGGAAGATGTTTCCAAGACATTGCGCTATGCGAACGAGCACGGCATCCCTGTCACGCCGCAAGGTGCCAGAGTGGGTTATGTCGGCGGGGCAGTGCCATCCAAAGGCGGCATCGCGCTTTCTGTGTTTGGCATGAACCGCATCCTCGAGATCAACACGGCGGATGGTGTCGCGGTGGTCGAGCCGGGAGTCATCACGGGAGATCTGCAGAAGGCGGTGCGCGAGCTGGGCTGGTTTTATCCGCCTGACCCTGCCTCGCTGAAGGAATGCAGCCTCGGCGGAAATATCGCCACGAATGCCGGTGGTCCGCGCTGTCTGAAATACGGCGTGACTCGGCATTATGTGTTAGGCCTGGAAGCGGTGCTGGCGGATGGCAGCATCGTGAAGGCGGGCGGTCGCTGTCACAAGAACAAGACCGGCTTTGATCTCGTGGGACTCATGGTGGGCAGCGAGGGCATGCTCGGTGTGGTGACCCAGGCCACACTGCGTCTCATCCCGCATCCGCCCACGCGTGCCATGCTCTCCGCTGGCTTCCGCTCGTTTGCGGAAGCGGCGAACGCCGTGCAGCGCATCTTGAACTCCGGCTTCCTGCCGAGCGCGCTGGAGATCGCGGACAAGTTCACTCTGCGTGCCGCGCGTGACTATCTCGGTGAATCCGTGACACCGCAGGGCGATGCGCACCTGCTGGTGGAGATCGACGGCCATGAGCCGAGTGTGAAGGGTGAGCTCGCGCTGCTGGCGCAGCTAGTGCGGGATCTCGGCTGCCTCGAGCTTCAGGAAGCGCTGGGTGAGGAGGCCTGCGAGCGCTTTTGGAAGCTGCGCCGCGAGTTCAGCTACAGCCTGCGGAACACCGGCCTCGTCAAGCTGAACGAGGACATCGTGGTCCCGCGCAGCCGGCTCGTGGATCTCGTCGAATTCACCGCACGTCTGCAGGTGGAGCACGACTTCCCCGTCGCCAGCTTTGGCCATGCGGGAGATGGTAACATCCACGTGAACATCATGGTCCCGACGATGGACGATCCCGTGATCCGCGAGCGCGCCGAGACCGCGCTGGATCAGCTCTTCCGCCAGATCATCGCCTGGAACGGCGCCATCACCGGCGAGCATGGCGTGGGCATTGCCAAAAAGCGCTGGTGGCGTGAGGCGGTGTCCACCACCGCGCATGAAACCCATCTCCGCCTCAAGGCCGCGCTGGATCCGAAAGGCATCTTGAATCCCGGGAAGTTCTTGGAATAGGCACTGCTGGTTTTGTGACCTAGCCTAACAGGGAGTGATTCTATAAATCACTCCACGTCGTAGTGTTTCTCGCTCACGGATTTGTCGTGGTCGTAGACCTGTTCCTTCATGAGGTTGCCCTTCTTGGACCAGTAGCGGTTCAAGCCGTCGCGCTGGCCGTTTTCAAAATGGGTCTCGGTGGAGAGCTGGCCGTTGTCCCACCACTCCTTCACCACGCCGTGCAGGCGGCCCTCTTTAAAGGTGTACTCGCCTTTGGCCTGACCGTTCTTGTGCTTGTCACGGGCGACTCCGTTGTAGGGCTTGCCTTCGAGGAAATAGACATCGTCCTGCCACTTGAGCTCTTTGTAGGTCACTTCGCGCACGGGATCAGCGGCCATGGAGGGCAGGGGAGCGGCGAGCAGCAGCAGGGCGATGAGGAGGCGGTGCATGCGGGGATGTTGAGGCATGGCGACTTCCTGTGCAATGCCGGGCTTTCTGCCGACGTTTAGACCGCTCATTTTTCCAACCATGCGCACTCTTGCCCTCCTCCTGCTTTCCACTGCTCTCGCCGCTCAGGCTGAGCTGCGGCTCCCGGCCATCATTGGCGATAACATGGTCCTCCAGCAAAAGCAGGCGAACCCGATCTGGGGCTGGGACACGCCTGGGACCGCGGTGAAGGTGACCTTTGGGGGTGACACCCAAACCGCCACGGCGGATGCGAAGGGCAAGTGGACCGTGAAGCTCTCCCCGGTGCCGGCGAACGCCAAGCCTGCGACGATGACCATCGCGGGCACGACCTCGCGTGAGCTGAAGAACATCCTCGTGGGTGAAGTCTGGCTCTGCTCCGGCCAGTCAAACATGGGTTTCACGGTGGATCGTGGCTGGGATGGAGATCTCGATGTCGCCACGGCGAAGCACCCGCAGATCCGCCTGATCGCCGTGCCGAATGTGGGGACACAGGAGCTTCAGGACGATTTCAAAGGCCAGTGGGAGGAATGCTCGCCGACCAGCGTGGGACCCTTCACGGCAGTGGGGTATCACTTCGGCCGTGTGCTGCATGAGATGCTGGGCGTGCCGGTGGGACTGATCGACAATGCGTGGGGCGGCTCCGCCTGCGAGGCCTGGGTGCGCCGTGATCTGCTGGAGAAGGATGAGCGTTTCAAGAGGATGATCAGCCAGTGGAAGGGCATCGAGGGAAGTTTCTCTGATGAGGCTTTTGCCAAGCAGACGGCGGACCATCAGAAAAAGCTGGATGCCTGGAACGCGCAACGCCGTGAAGCTGCGAAGGCTGGCAAGCTCTTCACTGCCAATCCTCCACGCGCACCGCAGAATCCGCTCAAGGGCCAGAAGCGCCCGGGCAATCTCTATGCGGGCTGCCTTAACCCCATCATTGGTTATGGCATCAAAGGGGCCGTTTGGTATCAAGGTGAGAGCAATGCCTCGCAGGCGCATGAGTACAGCTATCTCTTCCAAATGATGATCACCCACTGGCGCAGCGAGTGGAAGCAGGGTGACTTTCCTTTCTACTGGGTGCAGCTCGCTGACTTCAAACCTGAGCAGGCTGAACCCGGTGATAGTGACTGGGCTGAGCTACGCGAAAGCCAGACGAAGACGATGAGCAGGATCCCGAACGGTGGCCAGTGCATCATCACCGATCTCGGTGAGGCCAATGACATCCACCCGAAAAACAAGCGTGACGTGGCTGAGCGCCTCGCCCGCTGGGCTCTGGCGAAGGACTATGGTGTGAAGGTGGTGTATCGCAGCCCTGAGTTCAAGGATGTGAAGATCGAAGGCGGCAAGGCTCTGCTCACGTTTGATCATGCGCCCCAGGGCCTGCGCACGGTGGATGTGGACGACGTCAAAGGCTTCGCCATCTGTGGTGCGGACAAGAAATGGGTGTGGGCCACGGCCAGCATCATCGGCGGTTCCAAGAAAGGAACGAACCAGATCGAGGTCAGCAGCCCGCAAGTGCCGCAGCCCGTGGCCGTCCGTTATGCCTGGGCTGATAATCCGGTCTGCAATGTCTACTCCGCGGAAGGCCTGCCGGTCACCCCTTTCCGCACGGATCATTTCCCGATGATCACGGATCCTGCGAACCCGAACGGCCTCGAAGGTCGGGCGGCAAAGCGTGCCGAGGAGATCAAGGCCACGCAGCAGAAGCGCGCCGAGGTGCAGAAGCAGCGTGAGGCCGCGAAAGCCAATGCTGCCAAGAAGAAGGCGGCTTGAGCATCAGGCTGGCGCATGGTTGAGTAAGCCCCATCCCAGCCACTCATCATGCCCAAACTCACCCTCTTGATCGGTCTGTCGGCTTCAGGCAAATCCTCTTACCTGGAGCCGTTTATTCATGATGGGGTGCCGGTGTTTGATGACTTCATGAAGGGATCTCCGGCGGGTTTTGTGAACTGCAGGCACCTGGAAAAGATCCGGAACCATCTGGCCTCAGGGCGTGACGTCGTGCTCTCGGACATCTGCCTGATACGAGCTTCGTTTCGTGAGGAATTGTTAAGCGTTCTCGGCGAACACGACTTCGAGATTGAATATCGATGCTTCGCCAATGACCCGACGCGATGCCTTCAAAACTCGGCGAGACGCGTCACCCAGCAGGCCAGGGATCATGAATGTGAGATCGAGCTGATCACCAAGTACAGTCGCGAGTACACCTTTCCGGAGCCTGCCACGATCATCGAGGTGGTGCGGTCCACCTATGCCTAGACGGCCTGCGGCGGCGGCCGCAGGAAGCCGGATTTGGATGCAAAGTGGTGCCAACGCAGGCTTGTGACGATCCCGTGACGTGCTACAAAATTTGTACTCATGTCGCAACCAGCTCGTTTTCGCACGCTTCTCATCCTTGGCGCTCCAGGCAGTGGCAAGGGCACTCAAGGCAAGGTCCTGGGGGCCATCCCGCGCTTTCATCATCTGGCCTGCGGGGATGTGTTTCGCTCCCTGGACACCCGCACGCCGTTGGGGCACAAGTTTGTGGAATACTCCAGCCGTGGTGAACTGGTGCCGGATGACGTGACGGTGCAGCTCTGGCGCGCGAACATCAATCAGCGTGTGGACGGCCATATGTTCAAGCCGGAGATCGACTTCCTCGTGCTGGACGGCATTCCTCGCAATGTGGAGCAGGCGAAGTACATGGAGAAGGACATCGAGGTGCTGAAAGTGTTTCACCTGAGCTGCCCGGACCGCACCGAACTGGCCCGCCGTCTGCGTAAGCGTGCGCTGAAGGACAATCGCTTCGATGATGCGAACGAGGCGGTGATCCAGCAGCGCTTCGCGACCTATGAAGCGGAGACCAAGCCCATCCTCGACTACTACGCCGGCGACCGCATCTGCCAGATCGATGCCAGCCAGCCGCCCGCCAAGGTGCTCTATGACATCATCGCAGGCGTCATGACGCTGGATGCTTGGCGCGACATCGAGGCGATGAAGGTCTAGCAGGCGAGAGATAAGAGATGAGAGTCCCGATCAAAGCAGAGCTTCATCGGTTTGACTCTTCGCGCTATGCCCTTAGCTCTTCGCTCCTTATGCGCATCCTTTTCATCGGCACCGGAGACATCGGACTTCCTTCTTTGGAGTGGCTTCTCAGCACGCCCAAGCATGAGGTGGTGGGTGTCGTCACGCAGCCGGACAAGCCGGCGGGACGCAAGCTGGTGCTCACGCCGCCTGAGGTAAAGGTGCGTGCGCTGGCCGCAGGACTCACCGTGGTGCAGCCGCCGAAGATCCGGCACATTGTGGATGAGCTAAAAGCCTTCGAGGCCGATGTGGCCGTGGTCGTGGCCTATGGGCAGCTCCTGCCGAAGAGCGTGCTGGATGTGCCGCGCCTAGCCTGCCTGAACATTCACGCTTCATTGCTGCCACGGCATCGCGGCGCATCTCCGATTCAGGCCTGCATTCGCGAAGGCGATGCCGAAACGGGCGTGACGATCATGTTCATGGATGAGGGCCTGGATACGGGTGACATCCTCATCATGGATGCCATGCCCATCCTGCCCACGGACACAGGCGGCGTGCTGCATGACAAACTCGCTGTCGCGGCTCCTGCGAGCCTGGAACGCGCGCTGGATCTGATCGGCGCAGGAAATCCTCCACGCGCACCGCAGGACAACTCGCTTTCCACGCATTGCGGCAAGCTGAAGCGCGAGGATGGCCGTCTGGATTGGAAAGGTAGTGCCGCCGCACTCGAACTGCTGATCCGCGCTTACAATCCCTGGCCGGGCACGAGCTGTTTCATCTCTGGAGAGAAGCCCGCTGTTTTGAAAGTGCATCGCGCCACCGTGATCGAGGGTGATGCCTGCCCTCTGCCCGGCACACTGGTTTCAGCGGACCCGAAGAGCGGCTTGGTCGTGAGCTGCGGCACGGGCTTGCTGCGGCTCGATGAAGTGCAGGGAGAAGGTGGCAAACGCCTGCCTGCCGCCGATTTCCTGCGCGGGCATGCGCTGGTGGTGGGGACGAGGCTGATGTAGTCGAATTTGATTTCCTCGGACGTTTTACCAAAATCGCCACCAGGGTGGATTCGACTCTGCTTTCGCCTTTGCACCACACAAGGCTCGGTATGCAGGCACTCGCGCTAGCTTATCCTTTGCTACAGGCCCAGCGGCGCTCCAATCGCGGGGTCGAATTCTCCGATCTGCATCACTTTCGAGTGAGAGATAGCAGAGCATGGCTTCCAACTCCTTCGAGCAGCCACTCAACATGATGAGTCGGTTCCCGTCTTCTTCGAGCACCTCTGCAGCGAAGAATACAAAGTCAGGAGTTTGATTTCTCCTGCCACTTTTGAATCCAAGGCTCTCAATGGCTTCCAACATTTGGTCGCTAGTGCTACAGTTGCGTAACAACAGTGAGATTTTGACCTCATCTTTTGTGATGCGAGTGAGTGTCGGAATGAACTCAGTGCTTGTGCCGTCGACCAATGCTGAAGCTGTCTGAGTTTGGACAGATTGAATCAGTTCAGGCCAATCGGGATGCATAACTCGTGTGAGACCTAGTTTCGAACTGCCCGGCAGCTAGCCATTGGCGATGACGCAGACAAATCTGTGTCATCGCCCAATGCATGCATGGGATTTGATCAGTCCTCGGCCTTTGGCTCAGGCAGCAGGAAGCCGACAATGAAGCTGATGATGGCGATGCCTGTGCCGACGTAACCGGCGGCCATGGCAACATGCATGGGAAGCATCGGGCCGTTGCCGGCGATCATGGGGGCGACGAAGCTGGTGGTGACGAAGGCCATGCTGGTGCCGATCATGCGGCCGCCGACATTCGTGGCGAAGCTGCCACCCGTGCCGCGCAGGTGCAGCGGGAAGACTTTGGGCAGGTATTCGCCGAAGTAGCTGAACTGCGCCACGGTGAGCAGGCCGCAGATGCCATAGGCCCAGAGGAAGGCGGGGCCGCCTTCCTCGAAGAGCTTGAAGTAAGTCAGGGGCAGCAGAACAAGCGCTGGGATCTGGAAGATCTTCAACAAGGCCACACGGCTGATGCCCCAGATCAACAGCACGGCGAGGATGATACGACCGATGAGGCCGCCGAGCTCCTGACGAAGCTGCACCTTGTCCGCCATCTCCTTGATCTTGTCGTTGTGCGGCTTGGACTTGCCGACGTTCTCCTTGATCTTCGCGATGAGATCTTTGCGGGCGGGATCGGTGGGAGCCAGCTTGTTGAGCTCGAGGTTCAGGCCTTCAGCTTCTTTGCGCAGAGGGGCGAGTGTCTTGGACGTTTCCTTCAACTCCGGCAGACCGGGAGTGACGCGAGCCACCGTGACCTGCAGCGCGCCGAAGGCGATGCCATAGGCACAGGCGGACAGTGCTGCGGTGACGAGTGTGACACGACGAAGCTCGGGCGAGAAGAGCGCGCCGAAGCTTGGACGCTTCAGTGATCCTGCCGCGCGGCGATCTCTCCAAACCTGGCTCTCAGGCACGAAGGGCAGCAGCAGCGCGATCGGGATGGCAGGCAGGATGCCGGTCATCAGGAGGTAGCGCCAGGAGCCGGGGTCCGTGGCCCCAAGGCCAAGAGGCAGGCCCCAATGCGGCAGCTCAGCGCCATGCTTGTTGATCCACACGCTGACACCCGTGACCAGCAGGCCACCGAGAGACGCAAAGGCCTGGGTGATGCCTAACCATTTTTCCTTATCCTTCTTGTCCGGGAACACTTCCGCCAGCCAGGTGATGGCCGCGACGAACTCCACGCAGACACCAATAAAGGTCGTGCTGCGGAAGAACACAAACATGGGCAGCGAAGTCGCAAAGGCCGCACAGAAGGGAGAGAACGAATACAGGAAGATACTCGCGGCCATGATCTTCTTGCGTCCGAACCGGTCCACCAGCCAACCGCCGAGGAGACCGAAGACACCGCCACAAAGTGCTGCAATCCAAAGTAGCTTACCCACCCAGTCTGTAACCATCGGATTGTTCAATGGCACTTTGAGCAACTCAGCGATAGCTGGTGCGGCCACCAGCGGGGTCATCAGCAACTCATAAGTGTCGAAGAGAAACCCGATGCTGGCGATGACGATGATCAGCCAAGTGGTGGTGGTGAATTTGGGACTGGTAGACATGGGCGGGAGCGGAGAGGGGGAAGTTTACCGTTGTTGACGGTGGTTTACAGTGGTTGACAGTTGTTTTTTAGAGTTCTTCCGCTCGACGTAGTTGGGAGTCGCGGAGGTTGTGGACGCGAATGCCCAGATCGTAGGCTTGATTGATGGGGTCGGAGATGGTTTCGGAAGTGTAACCTAGATCCGTGGCGATGATGAGATCCGATGCAGTTTCCATCAGGGAGCCATGAGCTTGGCTGGAGTAGTTCGCCTGGTCCTTGAGACTGGCACGGCCGCAACCTTCTGCGAGATTATTTGCCACCGAAACCGCCGCACGTGTCAGCTGGCTCGTTAGGCCGAAACGCTCATCTTTTGGGAAGCCTCTGGAACACTCATACACATTGATGACGAGCTTCCTGGCGTCCTGCCAGACATCCAGCTTTTCAAATGGGAACTGCTTTCTCATGAGGTTGACGGGAATTGATGATAATTGACGATGGTTAGGCAGCAGCGCTGCCTCTAAACGGTTTGGCAACAACCGTAAACAATCGTCAACCACCGTAAACAACTGCAAACGGCTTGCTCCGACGGTTACCCCAACAGAGGGCGCAGCATCTCGATCACCTTCGGGACTTCGACGAAGGGATCCTTGGCCTCTTCATACTCGATGGTGAACCAGCCTTGGTAGTTGGCATCGCGGAGGATTTTCAGGAGGCGGGGGACGTCGGCGGGCTGGCCTTCGCCCTTCTTGCTGCCTTCGGGGCTCATCTCCATCTTGAGCTGCACATTGATGGCGTAAGGCGCGATCTTGGCGAGATCGGCATACGGATCTTTAGTGTGGAAGTTGCCGCTGTCCCAGTTGATGCCTGCCCAGGGGCTCTTGGCGGCCTGGACCATCTTGATGAGGTTGTCCGGTTCGGCGACGATGCCGCCGTGGTTTTCGAGACCGAGGAAGATGCCTTTCTTCGCCGCGTAGTCGAGGCACTCCTGATAAGCTTCGAGGCAATTGGCGACAGCTTCCTCCTCGCTCAAGTCTTTCGGCTTGGCCCCAGCGAAGACGCGGATGTGCGGGGCATTCATGAGCGCGGAGAAATCGATCCAGCGCTTCACGTCGGCGATCTCCTTGTCGAGCTTCTCGCCCTTCGGCAGGGCAAAGTTGTTACCCACTGCCGTTCCGGCGAGCTGCACACCGCGCAGATAGGCTTGGCGCTTGACCTCAAGGAGGAATTTTTCATCCACATCCGGCGGGAAGAAGTAGCTCGTCACCTCGGCGCCGGGGACATTGTTGTCTGCGCACCAGTCGATGAAATCGAGGATGCTCCACGGTTTGTGACCTTCCTTGGGCTTGTTCTCCTTGCCGCGCATCCACTGGAAGTATTCGCGGAAGCTGTAGGCGGCCACGCCGAGCTGCATGCGGCTTTTGCCGGCGCGGTTGATCGGCTCGATGGCCGGAAGGGTGGAGGCGGTGAGGGCTCCGAGGCTGGTGGCAAGAAAATGACGGCGGCTGATCATGGAAGGTGAAAGAACGGGTGGATTCTGCCAGGATTAACAGCTTTCCCAACCCATGAACAAGATTTCTCTTCTCCTCCTGACCTCCCTCCTGCTCGGCAGCGCCCAGGCCGAACCTGCCAAAGTCCGCCTCTGGCCGGACGGTGCCCCAGGGGCCAAGGGCAAGGAGGACATCGACCAGCCCTTCGTCTATGTTTTGCCGGCGGCGAAGGAGAAAGCCAATGGCGCGGCCTTTGTGGTGTGTCCGGGCGGTGGCTACGGTGGTCTGGCCGCAGACCATGAGGGAACCCAAGTGGCAAAGTGGTTCAATGGCCTCGGGGTCACGGCCTTTGTGCTGCACTACCGCCTCGGCAGCAAGGGCTACCACTTCCCCACTCAGCTCATTGATGTGCAGCGCGCGATCCGCCATGTGCGGGCCAATGCGGACAAATATGGTATCGATCCCAACCGCATCGGCATCGTGGGCTTCTCTGCGGGTGGTCACCTGACCTCCATGGCAGCGACCATGTTTGACGAGAAGCCGGAAGGCATGACGAATGACGCCGTGGACCAGGTGAGCGCGCGTCCGGATGTGGCCGCGCCGACTTATCCGGTGATCTCGATGATCGAGGACTATCGCCACGATGGCTCACGGAAGAACCTGCTCGGGCCTAACAATACAAATGAACTGGCGAAGCATGTGAGCACCGAGACTCGTGTCACGGCGAACACGCCACCGATCTTCATTTTTCACACGGATGAAGACACCGTAGTGCCTGCGGAAAATCCGGTGGGTCTCTACCTTGCCTGCCGGAAACACAAGGTGCCTGCGGAGCTGCACATCTACCGTCCAGGACCTCACGGTGTCGGCCTGTTCCTTGGTGATCCCGTGATTGGTTCCTGGAGCGGTCACCTGCGCGACTGGCTGCGTAACCAAGGATTCTTCAAGCCCTCGAAGCGTGCACCCGTGAGCGGCAAGATGATGATCGATGGCACACCCGTGAGCTGGGGCAGCGTGATCTTTACTTCCGAAGATACCAACGCACCTGTGGCCTGCGCCCGTGTGATGCACGGCAACTTCAAGCTCGATGAAAAGACCGGTCCGGTGGTCGGCAAGGTCAAACTCACCGTGAGCTACAGTGCCGCCGATGTTTCAGGTCTCGAAACTCCAGATGGCACGGCTACCACGAAGGAACAGAAGCCTGGTGCAGGTGACTGGGTCATCGAGATCGGTGAGAAGCAGGAGCCTTTGATGCTGGAAGTGACGAGGTAGCAGCCTTCCTGACATGCCACGCCCCACGCTTGCCGACATCGCCGCACGGCTAGGCATCTCAAAGATGTCGGTGTCGCGTGCTTTGCGTGGGGAGCGGCATGTGAGCGTGGATCTGCGTGACCGGGTGATGCAGGCGGTCTCGGAGATTGGCTACCGGCCTGATCCGGAGATCGCGAAGCTGATGACGCACATGCGTCGATCCAAGCGGGTGGCATCTCCGATCACGCTGGCGTTTGTGTGGGCGGAGCGTGATGACGAGCAGATCAAGACTTCCTCGTGGTCCCAGGAGCTTGTGCGGGGTGCGCACCAGCGTGCGGAGCTTCTCGGCTATCGGCTGGAGGAGTTTCATCTGAAGGCACGCGGCATGACGGCTCGCAGGCTTTCAGAGATCCTTGATGCACGCGGGATTCCGGGCTTCATTCTCTCACCGTTGATCTCACGGAGTCGCGGGCATGTCTCGATGTTGTGGGAGAAGTTTAGCAGCGTGCTGATCGGGCTTGGTTATGCGCGGCCGGCGCTGAGCCGGGTGCATCATCATCACTTTTTCGGCATGATGACGGCGCTGCGCATGCTGAAGAAGCAAGGTTTCCGGCGCATCGGATTCTACAATGCCAGCACGATCGACGAGCGGATGTATCGCGCATGGTCGGCGAGCTTTCTGGCGCATCATCCGCTGCCGCTGGCGCAGGCTGCGGAACTGATGTGTTTGAAGCGGGAGACATCGCGTGGTGATTTTCAAAGCTGGCTGAAGTCCGCGAAGCCGGAGGTGGTGATCGAGGGCGGACATCAACTGAGGAGTTGGTTTCCTCTAGATGGGAAGGTGAAGCATGTGACGCTGGGCTGGCGTGCGGATCATCTTCAGGTGCCGGGCATTGACCAGCAGGCGGCGGTTCTCGGTGCGGCGGCGGTGGACCTGCTGGTGGCGCAGTATCAGCAGAATGAGCGGGGTATTCCACCGTATCCGAAGATCGTCATGACAGAGGGTGTGTGGCGGCCTGCAAGATCGTGATCGTTGGGTCGTTCCCAGCGGTCTCATGCGTGCCTTGCTTCTTCTTTTTGCCTTCAGCTCACTGCTCTCTGCCGCCGACAAGCCGAACGTGTTGCTTGTCTGTGTGGATGACCTGAAGCCCACCATCGGCTGCTTTGGCGATGCTCAGGCGAAGACGCCGAACATCGACCGCCTCGCGGCACGCGGGATGCTGTTTGAGAAGGCTTATTGCAACCAGGCGGTGTGCTCGCCCTCACGCAATGCCCTGCTGACCAGCCTGCGTCCGCAGACGCTGGGCATTTATGAGCTAAGCACAAACTTCCGTAAAGGAGCGCCGGATGCCATCACGCTGCCCCAGCTCTTTAAAAACAATGGTTATCGAACTGAGGGCATGGGGAAGATCTTCCATGTGGGGCATGGGAATGTGAACGACGAGGCCTCCTGGAGCGTGCCGTATTTCACACCGAAGGGCGGCGGTTATGTGCTGCCGGAGAATGGCGCGCCTCTTGAAGCGCAGGCCAAGAAGAAGGACAATCCCAAGGTGGAATCGTGGAAGCTGCCGCGCGGCGCTCCCACGGAAAGCGCGGATGTGCCGGACGATCGCTATGGCGATGGCATGGTCGCCGAGGAAGCGGTGAAGCGCCTGGAAGCCGCGAAGCAGAAGCCCGATGAGCCTTTCTTCCTCGCCGTGGGCTTTGTGAAGCCGCATTTGCCGTTCGTGGCGCCGACGAAGTACTGGGATCTCTATGATCCGACGAAGCTGCCGCAGCCGGAGTTGAGCAAAGGGCCGGAAGGCGCGCCGGATTTTGCGGTCACGACCTGGGGTGAGCTGCGCAACTACAAGGACATGCCTAACAAAGGACCTGTCACGCCCGAGCAGCAGCGGAACCTGATCCACGGCTACTATGCGGCGATGAGCTACATGGATGCGCAGCTTGGCAAGGTGCTCGATGCGCTGGATGCCAGCGGCCTGGCCAAAAACACGATCATCGTTTTCTGGGGTGACCATGGCTGGCATCTGGGGGATCATGGCATGTGGTGCAAGCACACCAACTACGAGCAGGCAGCGCACATTCCTCTGCTGGTCAGTGCTCCAGGCGTCACGCAGGCAGGATCACGCACGCAGTCACTCACGGAGACGGTCGATATCTATCCCACACTCGCCGAGCTGGCCGGGCTAAAAACCGAGGGCAAGCTCGATGGCCGCAGCTTTGCCTCCGTGCTCAAAGAGGGTTCGGCGAGCAACCGTGATCATGTGATCCATGTCTATCCGCGTGGTGAGAATCTGGGGCGTGCCATCCGCACACAGCGGCACCGCTTGGTGGAGTGGAAGCCTGCGGGTGGACCGGCTGAGCAGGCGGTGTATGAGCTTTACGACTATCAGGCGGATCCTTTGGAGTCGAAGAACCTCGCGGCGGAACAGCCTGCGGTGGTCGCTGAGCTGAAAGCACTGCTCGCAAAACATCCCGAGGCCAGGCCCCAGATCAGCAACAAGCCTGACGCGAAGAAAGAAGGCGGAACGAAAAAGAAGAAAGCGAAGTCGAAGCAGGATCGCGGGGCGGCGTTTGATTCGCGCGACACGAACAAGGACGGCCAGTTGACGATGGAGGAGTTTTTGCTGAAGCAGCCAGATCCCAAGGAGGCCCCGAAGCGGTTTCCGATCTTTGATGCCGACAAGAGCGGCACGCTGAGCCGCGAGGAGTTTGTGAAGAGCGGGAAAGTGAAATAGCTAAAGTGGCCCTCTCGCTCCGCGAAAGGACTACTTTGCTGCCGCCTTAACCTCTTCCGCCAAAATCTCCAGCCCTTCCTGAACGATGTTCTGTGGCTGAGAATAGGTGAGGCGAAGGCACTCATGCGGGTGACGCCACTCCTCGTCGAGGCCGTAAGCAAAATAGTGGCCGGGGATGACGAGCACCTTACGCGCTTTTAATCGGCGGTACAGCTCGGCAGCCGGCATGGGGAGGTTCTTCAACCAGAGCCAGAGGAAGAAGGCGCCTTCCTGCGCATGCAAGGCCCATGGCACATCATTGCCAAGAGCTTGAGCGAGGACACCTTTGGCGAAGTCGGAACGTTCCTTGTAGAAGGGACGGATCACATCCCGCCCCAGCTTCATGAGGCGATCATCCTTGAGGAAGGGAGTGATGAGGGCCTGACCCACATTGCCGTTCGCGAGGGAGACGATGGCGTTCATGTTGGAGAGCGCCTTCACGATGGGCGCGTCCGCCACGATGACGGCGGTGCGCACGCCGGGCAGGCCGACCTTGCTCAGGCTGATGCTGAAGATCATGCCGGGCTCCCACTGCGGGCGCCACGAGCCATGCAGCACACCGGGGAATGGATGACCATACGCGTTGTCGATCATCAGCGGGATGCCATGCTCGCGAGCGAGGTCACGTAATTGGTTAAACTCATCCGTGGTCAGCACGTTGCCCGTGGGGTTCGTGGGGCATGAGACACACATCGCGGCGATGTCCGGCGTGACCTTGAGTTTCTCGAAGTCGATGTGGTATTTGATCTCATGTTCGCCGCGCTCCGCGATGCGTGGCAGCACAGCCTTGAACTGCCCCTCGCACAGCGCCTGGTTGGCATACCCAATGTACTCGGGAAGCAATGGGAAAAGGATGCGCTTCTTGCCTGTGGCAGAGTCGCCCGCGAGCATGTTGAAGAGCAGGAAGAAGCCTGTCTGGCTGCTGGGCACGACGGCGATGTTTTCACGCATCACATCCCAGCCGCATTCGCGCTTCAAGAAGGTGGCCATGGCCTCGCGGAAGACGGGATTCCCGCCGGGCGGATCGTAGTTGAGCAGCGTTTTATCCAGCGTGGATCCCTCGCCCAGCATCTCGCTCATGCGCTGACGCCAGAGTGCCTGCACTTCAGGGATGGCCGCAGGCTGGCCGCCGCCGAGCATGCGCATGTCCGGGTAGAGCGTGAGCGCCTCGCCACAGTCATCCATGAGTTCCTGGATGCCGCTGGGTCCGGCAAGACGCTGGCCGATGTGGGAGAGATTCAAGGTGCTCATGCGATGTGACGAGCCTCATTCAGGCTGCGGGCTTGCTCGACCCATTTTTCACGGACGATGCGATCTTTAAACGACAGCCGGGTGGAGAACTCGCGGATGTTTCCATCATCCCACGAGGCGATCTGGCGCCAGGTGTAGACGCCCAGTTCATGCAGGCGCTTCTCCAGCACGCTGGCGATGCCTTTGATGCGGGTCAGGTCGTCTGTCTCACCGGGAGCGATCTTGTAAATCATCCCTAGAGCGGGATCGATCTCTGGTAGCACGCTAGGAATCTCCGGGATAGGAGGCGGTGGTGTGAAAACTCGCGCGGGAGGTGGGGATGCGGGGGCCGGCCGGGAAATAGATTTTACCTCATGGGCGGCATTTTTCAGGATTTCCCCAAGGGTAGATATGGAGGGTGCGGCAGGCTCCGGCGGGTCGCCGAGAAGGAAGCCAAAGGGTGTCATGTCATCGTCATCATCCGGATCTTCAGGTGCGTCCTGGCCTGGTAAATCAGACGTGGCTGTCGAGGAAAGTGCTGCGGGGAGAGGTGCAGGTGAGTCGGTGATGAGAAAGGATTCGGCCGCGTCCTCCTGGATTTCAGAGGCTTCGATGGGCTCAGTAGATTCGCGGGAGGCCTCTGGTTCCGAGGAAGCGGGGGCAGCAGGTTGGGCCACCGTTTCGCTGGCTTCCTTTTTGAGCTTCACACGCACGGTGGGACCGCGAATGGCAGCAGCCTT
Source organism: Verrucomicrobiota bacterium (assembly GCA_040387935.1). Taxonomy (GTDB): domain Bacteria; phylum Verrucomicrobiota; class Verrucomicrobiia; order Verrucomicrobiales; family Verrucomicrobiaceae; genus Prosthecobacter. The sequence goes on from JAZKCU010000001.1 coordinate 115,738, forward strand.
GCGTTTGGCTGGAGGGGCGGCCACATTTGCCGATCCAGCCAGCGCGGAGCCAGCCATGGGCGCGGGCAGGGCGGGGTCGGCGTGGGCTTCGGCATCTGCCACGGGCACCAAAGGAGCGGGCGTCGGGGTGATGGTGATGATGGGGGCCGCTGTAGGCGCTGGAGCGAAGGCGGGAACTGCGGGAATGGATTTGGCGGGCTCCGGTGCCAGCAAAAGAGATGCAGATGCCAGAGGCAAGTCCGCAGCCGAGGCAAATGGTGCGAGTGCCGGTGCCACGGATGATTCAAACACAGGTCTTGCTGATGCGGGCGCGGAGGCCGCCGACGGCATGGAGCGTGATGAGAGAGTGGGGGGACGAGTCTGGCCTTCTGACTTGCTGCGCTCCGGGAACACCTCGTTCACCGAGGGCAGGATCTCCGTGAGCAGGGCGGGTGGAGGCTGCAGCGGACCGGAGGAAGGTCGCATCGTTTGTTCGGCGAGCTTGCGCTTCAGCACGGCGATCTCCTGGAACTGTCCGGCGATCTCCGTGCGGGTGTCGCGGAGCTGCTTTTTATAGCGTCCCCAGATGGCGGCACCCATCCAGAGGCCGAGGATGAAGAACACGCAGGCCAAGGCCAGCACGAAGACACCGCTGTGCAGCAGAAAGTAAATGAGCGGCTCGGATTCGAGGACGGGAAACTCGATCTTCATGGGGCGTTCGCTATTCCTGGTTCTTTGTTCCTGGTTCCTAGTTTGTTGTTCGCGGTTTCCGGATCTCTGCTCGCTGCTATTGGTTCGGGACTGATGCTCTTACTGGATGAGGATTTCGACGCTGCGGATCTGAGTGGGTGCATGTTTGGTGCCGAGAGGCACGGGATCAAAGGCGATGGCCTGAATTTCGGTGGCCGGGGTGCCTTGTTCGATCAAGAATGAGACGACCTGCTCGGCCCGGCGGCGAGCCAGGGCAGTCTCTGTTTTCAAATCGCCAGCGGGATCTGGATGACCGCCGACGATGAGCTTCAGCGCCGGTCCGGCGGAGAGCAGCGCGGGCACCAGACTGGCGAGACGGGCCTGCTCCTCGGCATGCAGGGCAGCACTGCCGGGAGAGAAGACAAAAAACTGGCCGGTCAGTGCATCGCGGACAGTTTGCAGGGAGTCCTCAGGCAGGGCAGTCTCGATACGGCGGCCGGGGAAGTGGAAGCGAGAAGGGAAATAGGTGAGGTCCATTTCCGCGCGCCGGCCCTTGGTCATGGGGCGCAGATGGGTGAGCCAAGCGCTCTCCAGGGTGCGGGTGGCATCGGCGGACAGGCGCGGGTTTTCATCCGCATGGACGCTAAAGTCTCCCGGAGCCAGGGTGCCATAAAAGCTGCGCAGGAAGGGGGCGATCACCTCCTCCGAGGTGAAAGGCGCGGCCAGGGCAAAGGTGGTGGCACGCAGCTTCTCAGCCTCCACAGGCAAGCCATGGGGGCCGGAGCGGATGGCCTCAAGGATGGATTTCCGCAGGGCCTCTGAGGGCACCATGCCCGTGACGGTGAGCCGCCCGTCCTTGCGGGTGATGTCCAGCGCCGAGGGCACATGCATGGCACTGACGATGGGCTGGAGCATGGCGCTGTCTGCACGCAGGGGCAGTTTTTCACCCTCTGGAAGGCGGACGAGGGACGACACTTGGACGCTCTCGACACTAATCTGCAGGTCGGGGCGGATGGTCTGTAGAAACTCCCGCAGCCCTTCCGTTATTTTGGCATCCGGCATCCAGCCTTCCAGGGTGAGCCTTTGCTGATCCCCATGGAGCGTCGCCTTCAGTCGGGCGAGGATGCTGAGGCGGTCATTCACGAGACGTGCGGCACCGATTTCGTGAATGGCCTGCCGGGCTGTCGTGATGGCGTTTTCATCCGGCGCGTCACCCGTGATGCTGAGGTCCAGATAGCGCAGATCCACCGTGGCTCCGCGGATGCGGGCTTTTTTCAGGATCCTCTCCACATGATCCCGGAGCTTGGGTTGCTGGCGCTCCTCAAAGTCCCACCAGTGGACCAGCATCATCACCGGCAGTAGCGCGATGAAGAAAAGGACGACGGTGAAGCGCATGACAGGGGGGAGGGAAGAGCGATTGACACACAGGAGCGACCACGGATACTCCGCGCCCCTCCGCTGGGTACTCTTTCCATGGTGCCCGGTGGAGGCAAGCAAGGAATCCTTCCTTCACATCTCTAAACTAAACGCTCAGCCCCTCTCCCACGCACCATGTCAGTCGTCATCGCCGGAACCGTCGCCCTGGACAACGTCAAAACCCCGCAGGACGCGCAGGACAACCTGCTCGGCGGCTCCGCTTCCTATGCCGCACTGGCCGCCAGCATCTTCACCCAGCCTATCCATCTCGTGGGCATCATCGGGCATGACTTTCCTGAGGCTCATCTGAGTCTGCTCAGCAGCAAGGGCATCACGCTGGAAGGCGTGGAGCGCAGCAGCGGCGCGTCCTTCACCTGGACCGGTGAATACCATCAGGACATGAACAATCGCACCACCCACGCCGTGGGCATCAACGTGCTGGAGAGCTGGGCGCCCAAGGTGTCTGCGGATGGCGCTGGCGCGAAGATCGCCGTGCTGGCAAACATGAGCCCGGACAACCAGCTCCAGACGCTGGAGCAGTGCACGGGCGCGGATTTCGTGATCGCTGACACGATGGACCTGTGGATCAGCATCGCGAATGAGCGCCTGCACGACGTGCTGAAGAAGATTGACCTGCTGGTGATCAATGACGGCGAGGCCAAGGAATTTGCCAGCACCACCAACCTCATCGAGGCCGGTCGCAAGCTCCAGGCCAAAGGTCCCCGCTTCGTCGTGGTGAAGCGTGGTGAGCACGGCAGCTATCTCTTCGGTGAAAAGCCCGAGGACTTCTTCTCCTGCGCTGCCTATCCGCTGGACTCCGTCTTTGACCCGACCGGCGCTGGCGACAGCTTCCTCGGCGGAATGGCCGGCTGGCTCTCCGCCAATGGCAAGACCAAGCCCACCTTTGAGGACCTGCGCTCCGCCGTGGTGCACGGCAGCGTGACCGCCAGCTACACCTGCGAGGCCTTCAGCACGCACAAGCTGCAGAAAGTGACGAAGGACGATGTGGCTGGTCGTCTCGCTGAGCTGCAGAAGTATACCAGCTTCTAAGCAGAGCGGGAGCCGTTTACAGTGGTTTACGATTGTTGACGGTGGTTGACAGTTGTTTGCCAAACCGCTCCCAAGCCCTTCATGTAGCGGCGCTTTCATCAGCTTGGATCAAACCACCGTAAACAATCGTCAACCACCGTAAACAATCGTCAACCACCGTAAACAATCGTCAACTTCCCCCATCGCTATGTGGACTTCGATCAAAACCTTCAAAGACATCAAGCTTGAGAAAACCGAGGACGGCGTCGGCAAGCTCACGATCAACCGGCCGGAGGTGCGCAATGCGTTTCGTCCGCAGACGGTGAAGGAGATGCTCATCGCGCTCGACATTCTGCATGAAGATCCGGACGTGGGCGTGATCATCCTCTGCGGGGAAGGCGACAAAGCTTTTTGCTCGGGCGGCGACCAGAAGGTGCGTGGGGATGCCGGCTATATCGGTGATGATGGCGTGCCACGTCTGAACATCCTGGATGTGCAGCGCAAGCTCCGCACCCTTCCCAAGCCCGTGGTGGCCATGGTCGCCGGTTTCGCCATCGGTGGTGGTCACGTGCTCCACGTCGTCTGTGACCTCACCATCGCGGCGGACAACGCCCGCTTTGGCCAGACCGGCCCCAAAGTCGGTAGCTTTGATGGGGGGCTAGGAAGCAGCTACCTCGCCCGCATCGTGGGTCAGAAAAAGGCGCGTGAGATCTGGTATCTCTGCCGCCAGTATGATGCCCAGGAAGCTCTCACCATGGGCCTCGTGAACAAAGTTGTCCCTCTGGCCGACCTCGAGACTGAAACACTTCAATGGTGCCGCGAGATGCTCCAGCACAGCCCCCTCGCCCTGCGCTGCCTCAAAGCAGCCCTCAACGCCGATTGCGATGGCCAGATGGGTCTCCTGGATCTCGCTGGCAACGCGACCCTGCTTTACTATATGAGCGAGGAAGCCAAGGAAGGCAAAACCGCCTTCGTCGAGAAGCGGAAGCCCAACTTCAAAAAGTTCAAAAGAGTGCCCTGACGCAGCCTCTTGCCGAGCGCGAACCTGTGTTAACCTATGCACACTTTCCGAAGGCCCGAAGGGGGGGCGGAAATGGCAAGTTGATGCCCCAAGTCTATGCTTAGCTTCGTCGGGAAGCTCCGCCTGAGAGGTATGGGAAGGAACCTATGCGGAAGCATCTGCCACGCTCATGATCCCAACAGCAATCGCACGAGCATGGGGGCGTGCGCGGGTATGCATCTGTTTCAAATGCAGTGAGCATTCCAAGAGGTTCTTGCGGAACAAGTGACTAAGGAGTCTGTGCCATTCGCGTGAGACTTGGTAATTGTCCTTGCCATTTTACCCGCTTTTTCGCTACACAATAATTTACACCGTGAAAATCATATCTCCGGGGGTGAGGCCGTGCCAGCGCTTGCCTCCTCTCAGAGAGTCCCCAACCCCTGAACCTAGCGTCAACTATCGCTTGGTTAAGATTTTCACCCTCTTTTTCAGGGGCTCAGGCTTCTCTGTGCCCTGAACTTGCCGATTATGCCTTATCGCCCGATTCTTTCTCGCTTTCGCAATCGCTGGACGGCGGCTCTTCAAACGGCGGCCATGCTTTGCGTGGTGCTCCAGCCGCTGACGGTGAACTCCTATTGGTCTGATATCGATAATGACGGGGACAAAGACTGGGTGGAGGATCCACCAACAGCATGGGAGATCGACTACGGGTCAGACAACGTGGTAATGATTCCTAACATTTGGTGGGACGAGGACAGTGATGGCGACCAGATGACCAATACGGAGGAGGCGCTCTTTGGCTCCGATCCCTACCGCGTTGACTCGGACTTCGACGGCCTAACAGATCGCGATGAACGAGATCTGACCCCGCCAATGATCAATGGAGTGGCATCCACCGATCCCTGGCTCTGGGATACCGATTCAGACGGCTATTCAGACTATGATGAGTTTTACAATTGGCTTCAGGCGACTCCTCTGGAGGTCAATTATTCCAGCATGCCCGCCGGCTTCACTTTCATCAGCTACTATGATGCTGATGGAGATGGAATCCCCAATCCCACCGATAGTTATCCGTTGGACCGGGACAACGACGGCATGATGGATCACGAAGATTCTTGGCCGGATGATCCGAGCAATTACTCGGGAGATGATGACGCCGATGGACATGTCAATGGACAAGACAGCCATCGCAACGATCCCAATTTACATTCTGATTGGGACAGTGACAACCATAACCTGGACGATGACTCTCACGGCGCAGATCCGGGCCTGTGGAGCGATTGGAATCTCGATGGAGACAACAGCGATGGGGATGGTGACGAGGATGGCATCGACAATGGCAGCGACTCCCATCCCCACAATGCATCTGTTTGGGACGATTGGGACGACGATGGTTGGGGCAGTAACATGCCCGTTGGAGACAGCCATCCCTATGATGCGGCTTTCTGGAGTGATTGGGATGGTAACGGCATCAATCATGATACCGACAGTGACGAGGATGGTGTCGTCAATGCAGATGACAGCCATCCGACGAACAATCAGTGGTGGTATGACTGGAATGGAGATGGCGACGAAAATGCGGAAGACTGGGATGAAGACGGCTTCCTCAACGCCATCGATACCGACCCCAGACACAGCGGCTTGTGGTGTGATTGGGATCGCGATGGCATCAACGATCCCGCCGGTCTCGATGATGACGGGGACGGTTGGAACAACGCCAACGACAGTCACATCTACGATAACAGTCTGTGGAGCGACTGGAACCAGGACAGCAGCAATGATGACACTGATGGCGACGAAGATGGTTATGCCAACGAGTCAGACTCCGATCCGCATATTTCATCCTTGTGGTGTGACTGGGATCGTAACGGCATCAATGACCCAGATGTGCTGGACACGGATCTGGACGGCCACGTGGATATCAACGACAGCCACAGCGAGGACATTGATCGGTGGAGTGACTGGAACGAGGACGGCGACAACAATGAAACCGATGGTGACGAGGATGGCAGACCGGATTCGGAAGACAGCCATCCCCGCGAACTGCTCTATTGGTCTGATTGGGATAAAAATGAGGTTAACAACGAGGTGGATGGGGACGAAGATGGATTTGTGAATGAGGACGATTCACATCCTTTTGAGAAGTTACTTTGGTCGGACTGGAACTACAACAACACCAATAATGACAATGATGGGGACGAAGATGGCCGGTCTGACAATAATGATAGCCACCCACGGTCCAATACTTTGAAGAGTGATTGGAACTATGATGGTGACGACAATGACTTGAATGGTGACGAGGACATCTATCTGGACCAGTTCGATAGTCACCCGACTAACCCGTTGCACTGGTCAGACTGGAACTTCAACGGTACAGACATTAATCATGACTGGGATGAGGATGGCGCGGCCAATGCTCAGGACTCGCACCCGAAAGACCCAAATTTGTGGACGGATACCGACAACGATGGCTATAACGCAAGTGACGACAGTCACCCTGCAAACCCTCAGCTTTGGGATGATTGGGACCGGGACAACCTCAATGACTCCGTCCTTGACACGGACTTGGACGGTCTGAGCAACGAACAGGAAACAAGTCTGCATCACACGGATCCCGTGAATAAAGACACGGACGGTGACTACTTGACGGATGAAGAGGAGTTGCTGACCTACCACACGGATCCGCTAAACGCCCATTCCGTGGATGGTCGCCGTCTGGACTGGTTTGCCGTGCCTGCGGTATTTGCGGACACTGATGGCGATGGCATTCCAAACAGGATTGAGCAGCATTTCGGACTGAGCCCTGCGGATCCGGCAGATGCCCGTGGTGACCTGGATGGTGACGGAGTGACCAATCTGGCCGCCTATAACATGGGGCAGAACCTCCTCGCCGCGATCAGAGCCCTGGATGCGGATGATGACGGCATCACCAATGCCATGGAGGACTACTATGCCGCCGTATCCCCTGGGTCCATGAGCAAATGGTGTTTCCATGACGCTGTGGAGGATGCTGATGGTGATGGCCTGAACAACCACGACGAAATCCGTAGCGGGCTGAATCCATTGAACGCACACACCTACTCCGGAAGCGATGATTTCACGGTCTTCCTACAGCGTGTGCCTCTTGCCTTCTCGGCCAAGAACACCGGGGACGGAGATTCGGACAATGACGGTTTGCCAGATGTGTGGGAACACAAATACCGCGCACGGTCCATCAACCGTTCTCTGGGGCTGGACCTTCACAAGTATTTTGATTATCAGCTGGATCCAGACGGGGACCTTTACACCAATGTCCAGGAGTTCCAAGCTTTCAGACACCCGTTGGTGGCAGATCGCCGTCCGGGACAGCAAGTGGCACTTCCAGGCGAGGCGGATCCTTACCAGACCACCTCCAATGTCCAGTGGACACCTGGTGCTCCAGGCACCTTGCATCCAGGATCAACCAGCAGCTTCTCCTTCACCGAAGCGGAGAATCCTGACAATGAAAACGAAGACGCTGACGAGGTCGGGATCGGCTATGTCAAACGCAGGGGCTCGAATAAAGCTGGAGACACCTTGTGGAGCCTCAGTGATTGGGAAAGACGTGACGAGATTTCCGTGGAGATCAGGGGACGCGTGGATGATTGCCAATTTCCGGGAGTCAAGCCAGCAAATGCGAACGAAATAGGCAGTTGTCAGCACGGCACTGCCCGATACATCGGGAAACACGGAAATAGCCCGGGGCCGACTGAGGGCCTAGATTGGTGGCAACGTTATCCAGACCTGCATGGGAACTGTCCCCAGGTTTTGGCGCGGATTGAGGTTTTGACGGCCGAACTCACCATTCGGCGGCCGTATGCACGTGCACATGAGCGGAAGCGAACAGCTACAGTTGTCAAGGTAGATCGGTACAACGTGACGACTACGAAACAATACGAGCTCACTATCGCAGCCGATGAAACAGAAATGACGACGGCGAGGCTCCTTCCTGATGGACAGCCATATCTGGCATCCCGTCTCAGTGAGACTCTCATGGCCGAGGACTGGTTTTCCGACGACCCGGAAATATTTGAAGGGAGTGTCGACATCAGCTTGGACTCTGAATCTCCCGAAGATGGCCAGGCGTCAGTTGTGCCAGCACGGGACTCCGCAGGCCCACGCTATCGCAAGGTGGGTTTGAATGGCATGCCGATGCCTGATTCCAAGCCGCAGGTCCAGAATGAAAATGGCGAGCAGGAAGAGGAGACTTACATTGATGCGTTCACTGCTCAGCTTCGGCATGCGGTGACGGACGTCTATGCCACGGATGAAACGTCCCTGATTCCTCTGATGGCACGTCGTGACAGGACATCTGATTATTGGAGCACGCGTAACGGCCTGCATCATACCGAGCGTCCCGGCCAGCCCTTCGGGCCTGGCTGGACGAGCAACCTGTGCAGCCATGTGCACTTTACGATCGGTGATGGCAACGTGTCTGCTAGTGTGGCTGATGAGGGGGGTACCAACCAGAGATATGTCAAGAGCGGCCCCGGTTATCTCCCATGGATTCACGACGGGCAGGAGGCTCAGGACATCAAGTCGTTCCAAAATCAGTTCACTGCCACTGTGGACTCCGATACTGTTACAAATGTGCCGTTTGACGGTGGCGGCGTCCTTCCTCTCACGGGTTACAAGGACATCGTGCTGAACAAAAAGTTTGGAACCGTCTGCACCTATGAGATGATATCTGCTGCCGATCTGGTCCAGGTCCATTGCGGAGACAGGTTGGACAAGCGGGGTGGTTATACCATTCATCTCTACGCACGCCTCAAGGAGGTCAAAGATCGTCTGGGCAATGTCCTGAAATACCATTACCCCTCCAAGAACACCCTGATCCCTGACGAGATTTCGGATTCTACCCGACCGGGCCACCGCATCCTGATCCAGCAGGAAGGCGGAAGGATCACCGGGCTGCTCGGCCCGGCGGGAGACTACACCAAATACTCGTATGAGTCTGTGGTTCCTGGCGGCACAGACACCGCTCCAGTCTCCCTGCTGACCCGGGTGGACAAAGGCTTTACCTCCACCTCCCAGGCCCAGGGCGCCGCACATGTGGAGTATGATTATTTCATTCATCACAACTATGTCGCGGACTCCCGGGTCGCCCCTGCTGCGAACAACGGCGACATCATGCCGACCACGCATTACTACCTGGAGATGAAAAGCATCAAGGACGAGCGCGGCGGGCTTTTCAAGTTCACCTACGCTCCGAACAACTCGTTCCTGAACTCGTACAATCTCACGCTCTCGGGCGCCCGTGATCAACAGCATGGCATGCCAATGTTCCTAACTTCAGTGGAATCCCCCGAGATCGGGGTCGTCAATGTAGGCGTAGAGGACATCGATACGGCAGGTGGCCCTGAAACAGTGACCACCGGTCCGCGCTATGTTCAATCCACGGGTAATGGTTTTCTTGCGGACAGGCTGGTCCGCGTGACCTTCACCAGGCCTGTCTCCTATTCAGGCCAGCCACTGGCCGACCGTCAGACCACTTACAGGTTCAGTGCTCCGCAAATGCTTGCGAAATTGGGCTGGTCGAGCGACAGCACCATGTCCTTTGGTTATCGAAAAATGACGATCACCGCACCGGATGGCGGCGTCGAGTCATACTACTATGACAATTACGACGATGCAGCCCCGTTCTCCTCCATGAACTCCATGCTGCTCACGAAGGTGCTGGACCGGAACAACCGGAGCACCACGTTCGCCTACACGGACTTCCCGTTGGTCAACGGCTACAGGTTACGGTTCCCCTATGACGATCCGACCAAGGAGACCGCGCCTGACGGCACGACGAAGGTGATGGCCTATCACCCCCAAACGCGACTGCTGCAGAGCACTACCGCTCCACGCAGCGCCAGTGCGAAGATCATTACATCCTATGCCATAGACACGCTGGGGCGCCGGACCTCTGAGGCCCTGAAGTCAGACAATGCTGCGGCTGTTCCTGGCGGGTATAAGAAGACCTTCACCTTTGGCCCGACCGTTTCCCAATCCAATGCTGCGGACTTCCCTGGATTCATTGCTTCAGAAAGCACGGACACACCGCAGGCCCGAGGTTCTGGTGATCCCACGCTGGCTGAGGTTCCGGTTCAGGTCCTGACACGTGCGATGGCTTCCAAGACCGAGAATCCTAAGAATTGGTGGCGCACCATCTCTGAAACGGTAGTGCTCAACGGCCAAAACTCTACCAACCAAAGCTCAACCACCACCTGGTATGACTATGCGGGTAACAAGCGCATGATCAAGGATCCGAGAGGCCACGTGACCCGCTTTGACTATGACAACCGGTTGCGGCTGGTGCGTGTCACGCATCCAGATGGCACCTTCAAGTCCCTCGACTATGACGCCCACGGGAACGTTGTTCGTGAGATCGACGAGGCTGGAGTCCAGACCTTCCATGTCTATGATAGTCTGAATCGCCGGACTAAAACCACCCTGGATCTGAACCGCAATGGTGTTCCAGATGCTGCCTTCAACCCCATGTGGATCGACATCGACTTCGATCTCAGCAACCTGGATGTCGAGACGCCGTATGAAGGTGACCTCGTCACTGAGACGACCTATAACCTCTTCAATCTTCCCGCCACGCAGAAGGATACACGCGGCATCGTCACCAAGTTCGAGTATGACCTGATCGGGCGGTTGGTCAAAACCATCGTAAACTGGAAGCCTGAATTGCCACCCGCAGAGCAGCCCACCGCCCAGCAGCAAATCTCCGTGATTGAATACAAGGTTCCCGGCCTGAATGGCGGAATCGAAGCCGGCGGCACCGTGTTCGACGTCAATGGCTTCAAGCCCGTCAGACTGACGGATGTGCGCGGGTTCAAGACTTCGTTTGAGTATGACACTCGGTACCGGCCTGTGCGCGAGATTCGGCCAGACGACAGTGTCGTCCATCGCACCTATGACCTCTCGGGGCAGGTGACTTCAGTCAGTGATCCGTCAGTGCCCACCTGGACTCCAGTCTTGGTGGCAGACGCCGTCAAGGCTCCAGACGGCAGCCTGGTATTGCAGCATCTTTCAACGCATGCTCCGGTGACGTGGACCAGTTATGATGCCTTGGGCCTGCCCAGAAAAGTCACTTACACGGATCTTAAGTCGACCACGACCATCAGCACACCGCATGGCAAGCCGTGGAAGGTGACAGACGAGACTGGTCAAAACACCTTCGTTCGCTACAACAGCGCCGGGTTGCCCGTGAAGACCATCCTGCCGAAGCCGGACGCACTGCCTTTAGCCCCCGAGACGAGCACGGCTTATGACCTCGCAGGAAACGTCTCCCATGTCATCAACCCGCGCGGTCATGAGACACGCCAGATCTACGATTCGCGGAACCGTCTGGCGCAGGTGATCACGCATCCTGTGGACGTGACCTCTCCCAACGGCAGTGTCTCGAACGGCAAGCTCATGACGGTAACCAAATATGACGCCATGGGCCGTCCGATCGCTGTGAGTGATCCAGCAGGCGCCACCACCCGGTCCATCTATGATGGTGCCGGGCGCTTACTCATGAGCATCGATGCGATGGAGCAGCCGACCCGTTACACCTATGATGGGTCTGGCAATGTGCTGAAGACCAAGAACGCCCTCAACCAGGTCATCACAAACTCCTACACCGAACTGGGCTTTTTGAGTGAGACCTCCAACGAGATGAATGAGTTCGTCTACTTTCTTCATGATCTGGCGGGCAACCGGACGATGCTTGTCGATCAGCGCGGAAAGGTCACTAATTTCACCTATGACGCCTTCAACCGTCTGACTTCCCAGTCAAGCATCACGATACGCAGTTTTACCTATCACACACCTGCCGGTGGTGGCAAGCCGGCCAACTATGTGGACAAGGCCACCGAGACCGCGCCTGGGAGCTTGGTGACCACTTATGAATATGATCTGCGGCATCGGTTGCTGGTCAGCAGGCAGGGAACCCTGGGAGCCGGCACGGAATCGAAATCCATGACCTATCATCCTGACACGGGCCGACTGTCCCAGGTCGCGGAAAATACCTGGGGGGCCAACGGAACGTCTGCCGAGGCCCCAGCGTGGCAGTCTCTGGCTACGAGCTACAGCTATGACAAACTGGGACAGGTGCTCACGGAGACGAACAATGGCCGAAAACACACTTATGTTTATGATGCGGCGGGCAACCGGACGCAGTCCCAGCTTGCCACGGGCCAGCTGAGCACCAGTGTGCGCAATATTACCACGGTCTACGATGCCCTGAACCGCCCGCAAACTGTGACGGATGACAATGCCACGCCGACTACTGAGGATGACCTGCCCACCCAGTATGGGTATGACCGCGCAGGCAGGGCCATCCGTCAGGTGAGTGCCAACGGCCAGATCACTCTCAATCAATACGACCTGCTCGGCCGGCTGAAAAAGCGCACACTCTACGTCTCTGATGGAGGGGAAAAACTGGCTGAGTTTAACTGGACGCATGATGCCCTGGGGAATGTGCTCACCTCCCAGGAGTCCTGGAACCCCGGCTCGTCTTTGAACCCTGGCCTGCCCACAGCCAGGGAACGTCTGACGACCATGACCTATGATCATGCCGGGCGGTTGGACGTGGAGACAATCACGGACAGCGGTACAGCCACGGTGACCACGGACTACGGCTATGATGCTGCAAGCAACCGCACCACCAAACATGTGACGCTGGGAAGCGGGGCAGCGCCTGCTGGCGTGGACACTGGCCATTGGACCTACACCTACAGCCACCACAACGAGCTGCTGCGGGTGGACAAGCGGGTCACACCGACGGGAGCCATTACCGGCGGCAGCAGTTATACGTATGATGTGCGGGGCAACCGCACTTCGAAGGCGGTGGACGGGACGAACCGGACCACGACGTACCAGTGGACGGGCTGGGACAAGCTGGCGATGGTGAAGCGGCCGGTCTCGGACACGGACTTCAGTACGCAGACCTACACCTACGACTACCGGTCCAGGCGCACGGACATCGGCACTTATTCAACGGTAGCCACGACGCCGGCGACTCCCACCATGGTGTCCGTGCTCTTCAGTGGAGGTTTGAGCGTGGGTGAGTTTGCCACCTCCACCTCGGACAGGGTTGTGGATGCAAACTCAACCACCGGGCCGGAGGTGACGTATGCGCGCGGACCAGACATGGGGGGAGGTGTGGGTGGCCTGCTGCACACCCTGAGAGGCACGACACGGAAGTACAACCTGAGCAACGGACGCGGAGACATCGTGGCGCAGAGTGACAGCAGCGGAGCCCTAACCTGGACCGCCAGCTACGAAGCCTTCGGCAAACGCACGAAGGAGACCGGCACGAACGCGGACAAACAACGCGCCAACACGAAAGACGAAGATCCGACGGGCCTCCTGAATGAAGGCTTCCGCTATCGCGACATCGAAACCGGCGTCTTCCTCAGCCGCGACCCAGCGGGCTTCGTTGACGGCCCCAACCTCTATGCCTATGTGAAGCAGAATCCCTGGAGTACCTTTGATCCAGATGGGCTGAAGTCGAAACGGGACTACCGCAATGACATGGGGCAAGCGGCAGCCGAACGCGCGGCCGAGTACAAGAACCTCCCAGCGAACGCCTCGGACAGAGCCAAGTTTGGAATTGAGAATCGGTACAAGAACAAGATGTGGGCAGCTCAGCAGGGGATCAACAGCATCACCAAGACGGCAAGAGCAATGGAGGCTATAACACGGTCTCAGACTGGCAGCATTGATGATGAGTTCCTAGACGACGAGGACGATACCTATGTGATGTTCAATCGGGTTTCGGCACTCGGAACCGCGTTGCCGATGAAATTCGGAGAACATGTGAATCATGGTGAGTATGGGGCCGCTGGCAAAGAGTTGGCAAAAGAGACTTTGATCGCGTTGGCCTTTGCTGGAGCTGGTAAGGCCTTGGCGGCCGCTGGACGCGCATCTCCCGCAATGGGTGGAGTATCGTATCGGCTTGGATCACCCGTGACTTCTGTTGCTCCGATGGAGTGGGCCATGATGTCATATGAGCAGCGTATAGCCACGGTTGTTGAGAAGTACGGAATTAATTTAAAGGGCCGTCAGGTTGTGTTCGATCCTAAGCTCGGCACCGGACAGCTAGGTATGACAGCCAAAGCGAATCCAATGAGATTGCGAGTTGGTGAAGGTGTTATGTCCTCCGAAACCGAACTCGCTTCGACTATTGCACACGAACTAAGACACAGTAGAGCTTATATGGGGTCTGGATCTAACAGTGAAGCTGCTGCAACTGCTTCGGAAGATGCTCTTCGGGGCTACATTCAAGGACAAAGATGAAATGGAAAACTATAGATGGTGATGAAATCGATTACTGGGTTGACATGGCGTCCGCCTTTGTATCTGCGCCTACTGCTCGTCAGATCGAGTGCCCTTCGTGCGCATCTGTTCTGAGCACGTTTTTTCGACGTGCTGCAGAGCGAAGAGGGGGGCTCTGGATTTGGTGTAGCCATTGCGGACGCCACTATCACTCTTCATGCCTTGTGCCAGACTGGTGGATTGATGATTTTTCGGTGCCTGATGAAAAGCTCACTGATCCGCCCGATGCTTTAGAAGCTTGGTTCACCTCGAATATATATTGATTAGAGCTTCGTGGAACGGAGACATTGTGCAACTGGCTGGCAGCATCTCTGCCTCGCCTAACAAATAATCAAATACAACCGCTGCTCACCCCCCGTCTGACCGCCTCGACAAACCCCCTCACATCACATATCAGCCTGATCCTGTTCAGGTTCCTGGCCTTGTAGCGTGAGGGCGGGCGGAAGCGGTTCACGATAGCGGTGGACGTGACGCCGAAGGAGTAGCCTGGGATGGTCCAGTAGAAGGAGCCATCGACCTGGACCTCCTCCCCGGGCATCCAGTGCCAGGAGCGGAGCCTGCGGCAGCCGCCGTGGAAGGCGCTCTTGAGCTGGCCCCAGAAGAGCCGGTTGCCGAAGATGGCGGGGTGCTTGGCAATGATGCCGTACTCGGGGCCTGGAGCGGGCTTGCGCGGGTTGACGTTCTTGAAGAAGAGGGACCAGCGCTTGCGGTTGATGTCGTTCTCGATCTTCTTGCGGGCGAGTCGGCGGACCCTGACCCACTGCTGCGGGGTGAGTTCCATCGTGTGCAGTTCACCGACAGGGAGGCACTGGCGGTTGAAGACGCCCCAGTATCTGCCGGTGAAGTCACCGGGCCTGGTCTGGTCCTTCTTGGCGATGTAGGAAGCCAGATAGCTGATGAGGCCGCCGTGGTGCTTGACGGGGTCCACCTCCCAGGCGGCAGATCCGCCGTGCTGGTCGCCGTTGTGGGCGGGGCATCCCCGCATGGGGTGATCCATGAGCAAACAGTCCGAGTGGAGGATGGCAATAAAAGCCTCTCCCATTCCCTGATTCAGACCACCTGGGAAGGTGGTCGGGCTGGCGGGATTCGAACCCACGACCTCTTCGTCCCGAACGAAGCGCGTACCAGACTGCGCTACAGCCCGAATCGTGGGTATTCTTGAGGCGGAGTCGATCCGGAGGCTCCGTGTGCATTGTTGCCGAGGCACCTCGAGCAGCTCTTTTTTAGGCGAAGTGGCCGAGGATTGGCAAGGTTATTCCTTTTTGAGGCCCATAGGAGAGGAGAGAATGCGGGGAGGAGAGGGCGCTTTTTTCCAAAACGAAATACCCCGGAGGCCCGCGTTTTGCTTTGTCTTGCGCGGATTCTGGGGTTTAGAGTCCGGCCCGCTTCCTTCCCTGAAGCGGTCACAAAATCATTTATGTGCGGCATTGTTGGTTACATTGGCAAGCGGCAGGCAAGCCCGATCCTTCTGGATGGGCTGAGCCGGCTGGAATATCGCGGCTATGACTCGGCGGGCATTGCCCTGCTGAATGGCACCGCGACGGTGAACATCATCAAGCGGGCGGGGCGGATCGACAACCTGCGTGCGGCGGTGGCGGAGGTGAGCCATCAGGGCGCCACGGGTATCGCCCACACACGCTGGGCCACGCATGGTGCGCCGACGGATGAGAACGCGCATCCGCATCGTGACCAGAGCGGGAAGCTGGTGCTGGTGCACAATGGGGTGATCGAGAACTACCAGACGCTGCGTGAGCAGTTGATCGCCAAGGGCCATGCCTTTGAATCTCAAACGGACACGGAGGTGCTGGCGCATCTGGTGGGCACGTACTTTGACGCGAGTGATGAGACTGATGGCCCTGTGCGTCTGCGCTCTGCGGTGCAGGCAGCGCTGGGCAAGGTGAAGGGCACGTATGGCATTGCTGTGCTGCATGCGGATGTGCCGGGAGTCATCGTGGGGGCTCGCCTGGGCAGCCCTCTGGTGGTGGGCCTGGGTGAGGAGGAGCATTACCTGGCCTCGGATGTGTCCGCCATCGTGGCGCACACCCGGGACGTGATTTATCTGAATGACCACGACATCGTGAGCCTGTCCAAGGACCGCTTTGATGTGGCGAGCATGGCCGGTGGTGCGGCGCAGGTGAAGGTGAGCCGCGTGGAGTTCACGGCCGATGATGCGGAGAAGGGCGAATACCCGCACTACATGCTGAAGGAAATTTATGAGCAGCCGCAGTCCCTGCGTAATGCGATGCGCGGAAGGCTTTCCCGCGATGACGGGACGGCGATCCTGGGTGGTCTGAACATGACGCCGCAGGAACTGCGCGGCATCGACCGCATCATCCTCAGCGGCTGTGGCACGGCCTTCCATGCGGCGATGGTGGGTGAGTATGTGATCGAGACGCTGGCGCGCATTCCTACGGAGGTGGAGATCGCTTCTGAGTTCCGTTACCGCAATGTGCCGGCTGACAAGGACACGCTGCAGTTTGTGCTGAGCCAGAGCGGCGAGACGATCGACACGCTGGCAGCACTGCGCGAGGCGCGGCGCAAGGGCATCCGCTGCCTGGGCATCGTGAACAGCGTGGGCAGCACGATCGCCCGTGAGAGCGATGGCGGCTGCTACATCCACGCGGGGCCTGAGATCGGCGTGGCAGCGACGAAGACTTTTACTTCGACTGTGATGATGGTGACGCTGCTGGGGATGCTCTTCGGGCGCATCCATCATCTGAGCAGCGCGGATGGTCTGGAGATGATCGACGAGCTTGAGGCAATCCCAGACAAGATCGCCTCCATCCTGAAGCAGGCAGACAAGATCAAGGCCATCGCCGAGAAGCATGCGCATGCGGAAGGGATGCTCTTCATGGGTCGCCAAGCCAATTATCCGGTGGCTATGGAAGGCGCGCTGAAGATGAAGGAAATCAGCTACATCTACGCGAGCGGTCATCCGAGCGCGGAGCTGAAGCACGGCATCATCGCGCTGGTGAAGCCGGACATGCCGAGCGTGTTCATCGCGCCGGATGATGCGGTCTTCGACAAGAACGTGAGCAACATCGAGGAGGTGCTGGCACGCAAGGGGCCGGTGATCGCGGTGACCACGGAAGGTCGCACAGAACTCGAACGCCTAACCAAGGATGTGATCTATGTGCCGGACTGCCCGTCTTATCTGAGCCCGCTTCTCACGGTGATCCCGCTGCAGTTGTTCTCGTATTACACCGCGGTCGCCCGTGGCTGTGATGTGGACAAGCCGCGCAATCTGGCGAAGAGCGTGACGGTGGAGTGATTGGGGCGGTGCAAGTCCAAGCCCGCATTCTGGTTCCGCGTGCGGGACTCCTACATAAAGAGGCCATCCCCTCGTGAGAAGGGATGGCCGGTGAAGAGAAGACTGCGTTGTTGGATTATTTGTTGCCCACCATGAAGAGCATGGTGTCGCCTTTGCGCCAGACTTTGAGCAGGGTGGTGGGGGATCCGTCCTTGGCCATCTGGCGGGCTTCGCCGACGGCGCGGACGGCCTTGCGACCGACCTCGGTGATGACGTCACCTTCCTCGACTCCCATGGCGGCGGCACGGCTTTCAGCGTCGATCTGAGTAACGACGACGCCGGTGATCTCAGCAGGGATTTCATAGCGCTCGCGGGTGCCGGGGGTGAGGTTCTGGATGGTGACACCGGGGAGGATGTCTCCCACGCTGGCACTCGCCGGAGCCTTGGCGGCATTGTCATCTTCCTGGCTAGGTTCGCCGCCGGCCAGGATCTCTGGCGTCAGGGTGGCGAGCGTGGCCGTCTTGGTCATGGATTTGCCTTCGCGGATGATGTCGAGATTGATCTCGGAGCCGGGTTTGTAGTTGCTGACGATGACGGGCAGCTTGGAGGCGCTTTCGATGCGCTGACCGGAGACCGAGATGATGACGTCACCGACCTGGAGACCGGCCTTGGCGGCAGGTGAGTTCTTCTTCACGGTCTTGATGATGGCACCGGTCTCGTCCGTGAGATTCCACAGCTTGGCCGTTTCCGCGTCGATGTCCGCAGGCAGGATGCCCAGGTAACCACGGGACACCGCGCCATCGTCCGTCAGGTCCTCAGCGATGCGGAGGGCGAGATTAATGGGGATGGAGAAGCCGATGCCGGCGTTCATGCCTGAGCGTGAGTAGATGGCGGTGTTGATACCGACGACACGGCCGAGGGCATCGACGAGCGGACCGCCGGAGTTGCCGGGATTGATGGCGGCATCCGTCTGAATGAAGTCCTCATAGCCCTGCATGTCACGACGACCGATGATGCCCATGCCGCTGCGGCCCAAGGCGCTGACGATGCCCTGGGTGACAGAGCGGCTGAGCTCCATGGGGGCGCCGAGAGCGAGCACCACGTCTCCGACGCGGAGCTTCGAGCTGTCAGCAATGGTGGCGGCAGGCAGGCCGGCCGCTTCGATCTTGATGAGAGCCACATCGGTCTGCGGATCCGCACCGATGATCTTCGCCTCATAGCGGCGGGTGCTGCCATTGATGGTGACGACGGCCTCAATCTTGTCCGCCTCGCCGACGACGTGATTGTTGGTCATGATGTAACCATCCGGGGAGATAATGACTCCGGAGCCGACGCCGTTGGGCTGGAGATTCTTCTGCTGAGGACTCTGGCGTTGCTGCTGCTGTTGAGGCTGGCCTTGGCCCTGGCCACGGCGGCGGGGAGCCTGGCGGGGCTGCTCCTCTTCTTCGCCTTGTTCCTCCTGCTGTTGGCGGAACCATTCCTCGAACTGCTCGCGGAAGCCGGGGGGGAGGCGATCGAGGTCGGGCAGGCCGCCCTGGCCTTTGCCGGCCTTCTCACCATAGGAGAAGACAGTGACCACGCTGGGGAGGATTTTATCCACGACATCGGCGTAGCTCATCTGGAGCTGTCCGCCAGCG
The DNA here is from genome assembly GCA_040387935.1 of Verrucomicrobiota bacterium. Classification (GTDB taxonomy): domain Bacteria; phylum Verrucomicrobiota; class Verrucomicrobiia; order Verrucomicrobiales; family Verrucomicrobiaceae; genus Prosthecobacter. The sequence goes on from JAZKCU010000001.1 coordinate 135,074, forward strand.
GGCAGACCGGCGTCATCCCTGATCAGGCGGTCGTGGAACTCTTGGGAACTGATCTTGACGGCAGGGGCCTTGATATCCGCCTGCAAAAGCGAGAGGCCGAGCAGGCTGGCCGATGCACAGGCAAGAGTGATACGGGGGAGGTTTTTCATTGGGGGTGGGGGTAGTTCTTCTAGTGCGGTTTAAATACGCAGGCGGTTATGACGAAAACGTTGCGCCATTGTTGAAAACTATTCCATATACAAAAACGGGCCGCGGCGGCGTTTCGGCGGCCTTTTCGCAGGGGAAGAGGCTTCGGAAAGCATACGCAAATTCGCGCGCCATCATGCAAGAGGACACGATGTCCACCCCAGAAATACCCAGGGCTAAGGCTACCTGCGCACTCCCTGCACGCGGCCCTGCATGTCCTCCAGGACGGGGGCCAGCTCCAGCTTCTGCTTCACGGAGGCCTCCCGCAGGAAAAGCATGGGGTCTTCGGCCATGAGATCCTCCATGAATTTCCGATCCTGCTCGGCCAGGCGGTCGCCTTCGGCATTGTTGCCGCGCATGCCTTTCACATCGCCCCGCATGCGGGTGACGATGCGCTTGCGCTCTTCCAGCGGCAGGATCTTCAGGCCTTTGTCGATCACTTCAAAAAGCGGCTCGATGGTGCGGTCGACATATTCTTTTTGTTCGGCTTCCGTGAGGGAGTTGAAGAACTTGTCCAGGGAGTCATGCGCGTCTTCGCGCAGGGTCTTGCGCTGGCCGGCATCCAGGCGCTGGTAGTTTGTGATGACCTTTGCCAGATAGCCGCGACGCTTCTCATCACTCCATTTCTCGCCGGCCAGCCAAGGGGCTTCTTCCACCAGGCCCTGCACCTTGCCAGGCCAGGAGACGAGGTCATCCGTCTGGTACATGACCAGGACCACGGTTCCCCAGATGGCCGCGAGGAGGACAGCAGCGGTGATCCAGATGCGTTGACGTGGCATGGTAGGGTATTGGTTAGGCCAAAATCAGCGTTTGAAGCGCTTGGAGACGATGCCGATGAACTCTCCCGCCTCCTCGACACGCAGCTTCTGAGTGACAAAGAAGTAGACGATGGCGGCGACTCCGACGGTACCGCTGAGCGAGGCCGCCTGCAGGAGGAAGCTCATCTTGGCCCATCCGGCCAGCAAAGTCAGCTTGGCGGCCCAGCACACGCCTCCCATGGCAGCGATGCCGATGAGCAGTCGGATGAGGCTTTGCACGAGCGAGGTGGTCTCCAGTCCGCTGGCGAACTTGCGCATGCAGAGATAGAGCGTGGCGAAGTTCACGGCGAGGCCGATGGCCGTGGCCCAGGCGAGGGCGGTGTGATCCCAATGCAGGATGAAGACGGTGATGGTGTTCATCGAGGCTGTGAGGGCGATCACGCCGAGGCTGACCAGCATGGGGATGAAGCGCTTGCCGATGGTGTAGAAGGCGGGCTGCAGCACTTTGATGGCGGAGTAGAAAACGAGCCCGAAAGAATAAGCCTGCAGCGGCGCTGCGGTGGCGGCCACATCGACTGCGGTGAACTTGCCATGCTCAAAGAGGATGGAGACGATCTCATGCGCAAGGAGTGAAAGACCCACCGCGCAGGGCAGGGTGAGGAACAAAACAAGGCGCAAGCCTTTGGCCAAGGCCCCGCGGAAAGCAGGTGTGATGCCCTCCAGAGCAAGGCGCGAAAGCATGGGCAGGGTCACCGTGGCAACGGCAACCCCGAAAAGGCCTAACGGCAATTGCTGCAAACGTTGCGCGTTCGCCAGCCAGGCTCCGGCGGATTCCTTGCCCGGTGTCAGGGAGGCGAAGATGGAGTTCAAAAACACGCCGATCTGTGTGCCGCCAGCCGCGAGGAGTGAAGGCCACATGAGATGCAGCACATCGCTCACACCCTTGTCTTTCCAGTCGAAATCGAGTCCGAACTTGAAGCCCACTTTCTTTAAGGCCGGGATCTGGATGCCGAGCTGCATCAAGCCGCCAATCAAGGTTCCAATAGCAAAGCCAGTCAGGCCTTTTTCAGTGATATGACCCTCACGGAAGCCTGGGTCCATGACCCAGGCCATGCCCATGCCGCCGACGATGCAGCCGAGGTTAAAGAAGGCCGAGGCGACAGCAGGGATGAAGAAAACTCTCTTCGAGTTCAGCATTCCCATGACCAGCGCCGTCACTGAGACGAGCGTGATGAAGGGATACATGATGCGGACCAGCTGGGTGCAGAGCTGGATGCTGGCCTCATTGTCCCAGCCGGGATTCAGCCATCGCACCAGCCAGGGAGCCACGGCCACGCCTGCCATGGCCACCATGCTCATGAAGCACATGGAAAGCGCCAGCATCTTGCGTCCGAGCTGCCACGCGGCTTCATCGCCTTCGGTCTTGATCTTCTTGGTGAAGGTGGTGACGAAGGCCGTGGACAGCGCGCCTTCCGCGAAGAGATCGCGCAGCATGTTCGGCGTGCGAAATGCCGCCGTGAAGATGCCTGTGAAGTGGGTGCCGAAGAGGCCGTTCAGCAGCTGGTCCCGCACCAGCCCCAGGACACGGCTGCACAGGATCGCGATGGAGACGATGCTGGTGCTTTTAGCCTGGGAGTTGTTTTCTTTCTTGGGGGAGCTCATGAGGTCTCAATGCTTCACCGCTGCCCGCCGAAGCTTGTCCATCATGGCGATGCCCATGCCGTGCTCAAACATGGGCTCGGCGATGATCTCGTCCACGCCCAGGCCATCGAGCTCACGCAAGACATAGAAGAAGCGCACCGCGGCCTCGGGGAGCTTGCCTTTGCCGGGGCTGAGGATCTGCACGTGTACCCACTCGGTCAGGCCGGTGTAGCCGTCATCGACATCGCCACGGTAGCTCATGAGCGCGTAGCGTTTGCCGGGCTCCGGTGTGAAGTCCTCGGGCTTGCTCAGCAGGCGCAGCGGCGTGCGGGGGGCATAGTGGCTGGCGAGCTGGCCGGGGGCCTCGGCAGCTTCATCCACCACGGTGCGGTTGGCATGCTTCACCTTGCCAAAGGGCTTCAGATCATCCGGCGTGATGGGGCCGGGGCGGAGGATGGTGATGATGGGCTTTGGCGAGCCGGGCTCAATCTTGATGATGGTGGACTCGATGCCGCAGAGGCAGGCGCCGCCGTCCACGATGAGCGGGATACGGTCATCCAACTCGGCTGCGACGGCACCTGAGGAGGTGGGGCTGATGGAGCCGAAACGGTTCGCGCTCGGGGCTGCAATCGGGCGCCCCAGGCCATCTGCCACTCGGCGGAAGATGGCGTTTTTGCTCACTCGCACAGCCACGGTTGGCAGGCCTGCGGTCACAATGTCCGGGATGCAGGTTTTTTTCGGCAGGACCAGGGTCAGCGGGCCGGGCCACATCTGCTCAACCAGTTTTTGCACCACGGCTTGGATCTCGGCAGGGACATCCGCCACCTCGTTCAGCATTTTCTTGTTCGGCAGGTGGACGATGAGCGGGTCAAAGCTGGGGCGCTCCTTGGCTTCGAAGATTTTGGCCACGGCTTCCGGATTCAGGGCATCCGCAGCCAGTCCATAGACGGTTTCCGTGGGCAGGGCCACCACCTCGCCCGCTTTCAAAAGCCGCACGGCCTCCTCCACGGCTTGGTGCATATGGGGTCCGGTATCGGTCTGAAGGATGGGGGTGGGCATTGGGTCTTGATGCTGCCTTCGAGCGGGCGGTTTGCAAGCTGCCAGAGAGGTTCAGAGAGGGCAATTGAGCCCCGGAAAGCATTTTTGGCTTCATCCCGGCCTGCCTGCCACGTAGTCTGGCGGAATGAGCACGGGTTCCATCCTCCTGGGTTTTCTGGTCGTCACAGGGTTCGCACGCGCGGCGGAGCCTCAATTGCACACCTTTGAGCGTGTGCAGCTCATGGACCGCTACTACTCGGAGGGGATCCATGCGGCGGACATCAATGGCGATGGGCACGTGGACGTGATCCACGGCCCGTTTTGGTTTGCGGGATCGGATTTTAAGAAGGAGAACATCATCTACCAGACTCCGCCGCAAAATCGCGAGGGCTATGCGAACAACTTCTTCTCCTGGCCTCACGACTTCAACAAAGACGGCCGCGTGGATGTGCTGACCGCCGGGTTTCCCGGCACACCGGCCTACGTCTATGAGAATCCGGGGCCCGAGGGTCTCGACAAGCCCTGGCCAAAGCATCAGGTCTACGACTGGGTTTCGAACGAGTCGCCGCACTTTGTGAATCTTGTCGGCGATGATCCGCCGGAGCTGGTCTGCACCCGCGACGGACAGTTTGTCTATGTGGAGGTGAATCCTGCCAATGGTCTCGAGCCCTGGAACTTCTATCCGCTGTCGGAGAAGATTGCTCCAACCAAATTCGGTCATGGACTCGGTGTGGGAGACATCAACAAGGATGGCCGTCTGGACATCCTGATGAAGGATGGCTGGCTCGAGCAGCCGGAAGACCTCACGCAAGGCTTTTGGGACCTGCACAAAGTCAGGTTCGCTCCCAGCGGTGGCGCGGAGATGTATGCCTATGATGTGGATGGCGATGGTGACAATGACGTCATCACCAGTCTCGCCGCGCATGAGTATGGCCTCGCCTGGCATGAGCAAACGCCAGAAGGTTTCAAGGAGCATCTCATCATGGGTGACCGTCCTGGGCTGAACAAATACGGCGTCCATTTCAGCGAGCTTCACAGCGTTCAGCTCGCCGATATGGATGGCGATGGCTTGAAGGACATTGTCACCGGCAAGACCTACTGGTCGCATCACAAGCAGTCCCAAGGCTGGGATGATGGCGCGGTGGTCTACTGGTTCAAACTCGTGCGTGGCAAAGACGGCGTGGATTGGCTGCCCATGAAGGCGGATGGTGAAGCGGGCATCGGACGGCAGGTCATCGTGAAGGATGTGAATGGCGACAAACTGCCTGACATCCTCACCGGCGGCATGAAAGGCGCGCATGTGCTGCTGCATCATGTGAAGAAAGTGAGCGAGGCCGAGTGGCAGGCCGCCCAACCACAGCCCGTGAAGGTCACGGATGAAGCTCCTTCTCCAGATGGCAAGGCAGCGCCTCTCGATGCAACCTCTGGTGGTGTTCCCGATGCTCTCGAGGGCGAGGCGCTGGCGGCACATGCCAAGGCCAGTGCAGGCACGGCGAAGGTGCAGAACATGAAGAACTTCACCGGCAGTCGCTGGAGCGGAGGCTCGCAGCTCTTCTGGACCGGCGGCACCGTGGGCGCCACGCTGGATATCGAAGTCCCCGCACCTGCGGCGGGCTCGTACATGCTCGAAGCGGTCTTCACCAAGGCGCCTGACTTTGCCATCGTACAGGTTGCAATGGATGAGAAGGATGTCGGAGCACCCATCGACCTGTATCAGTCTGGCAAAGTCAGCACGACGGGCGTGCTGGAGCACAAGCTGGGAGAGCTAAGTGCAGGAAACCACAAGCTCACCATTCGCCTGACGGGCACCAACCCCAATGCCGTGCAAAAGCGTTACGTCGGACTCGACTACGTGCGCCTCGTGAAGCAAGACTGAAGCATGTCCCGACTCGTTGCATCCTTCCTCTTTGTCCTGGCCTGCCTCGCTCATGCGGCAGATGATCGCGTGCAAACCAACATTGCTTACAAATCCGGCGATGCATTGAGCGCCTATGAGAAGGAGCGCTGCAAGCTGGATCTCTATCTCCCGACCAAGGGCGAAGGGTTCACCACCCTCGTTTGGTTTCATGGCGGTGGTCTGACGGGCGGCAGCAAGGAGTCCGAGGTGATGAAGCGGCTCGGAACAAGCCTCGCCGAGGAGGGCATCGCCGTCGTGGTGCCTAACTATCGCCTCAGCCCGAAGGCCAAGTATCCCGCCTATGTTGCGGATGCCTGCGCCGCCGTTGCCTGGACCTTGAAAAACATCCCGCAGCATGGCGGCGATGCTAAACGCGTGTTTGTCGGCGGTCATTCCGCCGGTGGTTATCTCACGCTCTTGCTCGGCATGGATGCACGTCACCTCGCCAAGGTCGGCGTGAAGCACAGCGACCTCGCGGGCTTGATCCCGGTGAGCGGTCAGACCATGACGCACTACACCGTGCGTGAAGAGCGTGGCATCGGCAAATTCAGTGTGATCGCGGATGAGGCCGCGCCCGTGTGCTGGGCCGAGGCCAAGGGCATCGCCCCCATGCTGGTGCTCTGGGCGGATAAGGACATGCCAGCGCGTGCGGAGGAGAATGCTTTCCTTGTGGCCGTGCTCGCAGGAGCAAAGAACAAGAACGTGACCAGCAAGGTCATCGCTGATCGTGACCATAGCAGCGTGGGGAATAAGATCGCTGACAAAGGTGATCCGGCTCGCGTGGCGATTCTTGAGTTTATGAAGCGCTGAAGTCGCGATAGCGTCCCGGAGTGCGGTGGCAGAGATGCAAGGGCACCCTTGCATCGTCGACACCGCTCTCGTGGGCACGCTACATTTGCGTGTAACGAAGACGTTCTCTGCGCACACAGCGGTGTCGCGCTTGAGCGCTTCACCCCTCACTCCACGACGCTACCGCGACTTCGACGGCACATGCTTCGGAAACTTGCCGAACAAATCATGCTTCGGCCAGGTGCGGACGCTGTCGAGCACCTTATCAAGGTCGATCTGCAAGGTGCGGGCCAGGGCATCGGACTGCGGGCTGGAGCGGGTGTTGAAGAGAACGGTCCAGGTGCGGCCGTCGGGACGTTTCATCATCAGTGTCGAGGTGCCGGGCAGGGAGCCACCATGGGAGAAGGCGGTTCCTGCCGGTGTTTCGCGGCGCGCGAGCCCACACACATAGACGACCTCCTTGGGCTTGCCCTTGTCATCCAGGGCGGCCCCACCCGCAGGCTTGGCCTTCATGACTTCTACGGTGGCGGGTTTGAGCAGCGATTCAAAGCCCGTGGCGAACCTCGCCAGATCCACGCAGGAGGCGATCCAGGCTCCGTGAGAGTCCATGGCTTCTAGATTCCAGCAGCCATAGGTGGATGGAACCACCGTGCCGAGGGAGTCGGCAAACACGGACTGACCTCGAAGAGGCGTGTAGTAGTGCACTTCGTTAGGCTGGCGTTGTTCGAGCAAGGTGTGTCCTTGTACGAGGGTGCGCGCACCGACGGGCTCCAGCACGCTCTGGCGCACATACGCATCATAGGCGAGCCCTGTGCGTTTCTCGATGGCGCGGCCTAACAGGCAGAAGCCGTAGTTCGAGTAGAGCTGGCGGCTGCCGGGATCAAAGTCCAGCGGTTGGGCCATCATGTTCCGGATGATGGCTTTCTGGTCAGCAGGCGGCGGCAGGTCCAGAGCCTTCGCGAAGTCCAGGTAGCGGAACATCGCATCAAAGGACTTGTCGCGGTCCCAGCCGCCTGTGTGCTGGAGGCACTGGCGGATGGTGATCTGTTTGAGCCTTGGATCCATCTTCATGTCCGGCTTCGGTGGATCGTAGTGATCGAGCACATCGAAGATCTTGTCATCGAGCGAGAGCTTGCCCTCCTCCACCAATCTCATGACGGCTACCGCCGTGAGCGGTTTGGAGATGGAAGCGATGCGGAAGAGACTTTCGGGCTGCACTTTTTCACGCGCGGCCACATCGGCATAGCCAAATCCGCGAGCATAGACCAGTCGATCGCCATCGGTGACGGACAGCGAGGCGCCGGGAATGCTGTGCTTCGTTATGAAGCCGGACATGAAAATGTCCAGGGCCCGCAGTTCAGGCACGCTTTCGCCCGTGATGATGGAGGCGGCGGCAAGATCCTTGCGCCAACCGGGACCCCGCAGCACACGGCCAGGGCGCGACTTGGTTTGCTTGCCGTCTTCAAGCACGAGCTGGCCGTTCACGATGACGTGCTTCATACCCTCTGAGAGCTTGGCGGGATTGGCAAAGTCTGCGTGATCTGTGACCTTGGCTTCATCAAAGATGATCACATCGGCTGCGAGTCCTTCCGCAATGCGGCCGCGGTCCCGCGCCATGACCTCATTGGCTCCGAGCGCCGAGGCTTGCGCAATGAAGCGTTCCAGCGTGGCCGCCTTGCCCTCACGCACATAGCGGGAGAGCAGACGAGGGAAGGAACCATAGGCCCGTGGATGCGAGGCGATGCCGCTGCCACTGGCGGGGCCGACATCCGTGCAGAAGGAAATAAAATCTTCACCGATGAGACGGCGCTTGTTATCCTCACTCATCGTCTCGGGCATCACAAAGGCGCCGGTGCTGACGAGATGGTAAAAGAGCTCCCAGGGATCCAGATTCAGCGCCTTCGCCGCACCGGCGAGACTGGAGCCTGGCTCCACCTTGTGACGCAGGCTGTTGCTCTTGCCGATGATGAGCTTGTTCCAGTCACGGCCGATGTGTTTGAACCAGTTTTCCCATTCACCTTGATCAGATTCCATCTCGTCGCGGATGGTCTTGCGCAGCTCGGGCTCGCTGAGCTTGCTGACGAAGGCTTCGCGGCCTTTTTCGAAATGGCGTGGGTGCACGAGTGCCTCGATCCCTAACCCATTGTTGATATAAGGATAGATGTCCGCCGTCACCTCCATGCCTGCGGCGCGAGCTTCACGGATCTTCTTCACGGCGCCATCCATCTTGGACCAGTTGCCACGACCTGCGGTTTTCAGATGGAAGATGTGCACGGGCGTGCGGCCTTTGCGACCGATCTCGATGGCTTCATCAATGGCCTCAAGAAGGCGGTCGCCTTCATTGCGCATGTGAGTGAAATAGCGTCCGCCAAACTCACCGGCCACGGCAGCAAGCGCGCCGATCTCATCCGTGTCTGCATACACGGCTGGTGGATAGATGAGCGAGGTGGAGACGCCGATGGCACCGGCTTCCATGGCCTCGCGCACCATGGCCTTCATGCTGTTGAGCTCGGCTTCCGTGGGCTTGCGACCTTCCTCGCCCATGGCAAGGCGGCGCACCTGTGTGTGACCCACCGTTTGTGCCACATTCACGGGCAGACCGCTGAGCTCAATGATGTGGAAATACTCCGCCATCGTGCGCCAGCCCATCTGCTTGGAAGCTGCCTCTGAAAGCGGGGCGCCAGAACTGCCTTCACCCGCGAGAATGGTGGTGATGCCCTGGGTGATCAGATTCAAACCCACTTCCGGTTTGTCGATCATCGGCGTGACTGTCTGGCCCATCATGTCGATAAAGCCCGGCGCGACGATGAGCCCTTTGACATCGATCTTCTTCGGAGCCTCGGCATCGGCGAGCCTGCCGATCTTCGCGATGCGTCCGGCGCGGATGCCCACATCAGCGACATACCAAGGAGCGCCCGTGCCATCCACGATGCGCCCGTTGGTGAGCACGATGTCAAAAATCTCCGCGGAGTGTGCGGACGAGGCAGCGACGAGCAGGGCGCAGAGGAGAAATCTCATGCGCCCTTAAACGTGCCTCGCGGACAGAATCCCTCATTTGCCCTCGACTGTGATGGGCGAGGTGACGATCTCCGCCGGGATGCCGCGCAGATGCAGGTCGAAAAACTGCTTCACACGCTGGTCCAAAATCGGGCTGCGGAAGCCATGGCCGCCATTCGTCATTTCCTGGAGCAGGGAAGGCACACCGGCCTTTTGCAGCGTGGCGTGGATCTCCTCGCCCTGGGCATAGGGCACCAGTGGATCCTTCGTGCCATGAGCGGTGAAGAAGGCGGCGTCACCCTTGCTCGCGTGGGTCACGGGCGAGGCTTCCTTGGCCACGGCTTCGCGGTCTGGCACGGCTCCACCGAGCAAGAGAGCTTCGGGGTAGTCCTTGCCTTTGGTGCGGTCCACGGTGCTGGGCTGGCGGATCATGGTAAGGAAGTCCTCAGGGCCGAAAAAGTTCACCACACAGGTGACGCTGCTGTTTTGATCCAGGTGCTTGCCTAGCGTGCCTTCGAGCTCCTTCACATCACCACTGGTGCCGAGGTGGGAGACGAGGTGTCCACCTGCGGAGGTGCCCCAAACGCCGATTTTGCTGGCATCCAGATTGTGCTCTTTCGCATTCGCCTTGATCCAGCGGATGGCGGCTTTGCAATCATGGATCTGCGCGGGCCACTTCGCTTCATCGGTGAGACGATAGCCGACACTGACCCCTGCGTATTCACCACTCTGCACAAAGCGCGCGACATTGTTCAGGCCGCTGCTTTTGTCCCCAGCCTTCCATCCGCCGCCGTGGATGAAGACGATCACGGGGAGGGGCTTGTCTCCTTTGCGTGCCTTTGGAAGATAAAGGTCCAACTTCTGGCGTGGATTGTCCGTGCCTGCATAGGCCAGATCTCGCAGTGCCTCGATGCCCTCTGGCACGGGACGTGGCTGCGGGCCACCCTTACTTGCCTTGTCCTGCCGCTGCTGGCTGCGGGTAAGAACGGCTATATGCTCCTCCTTGGATATGCTTCCATCGCTATTCGCATCCACCCGGGAGAAGTTGTCGCGGAAGCGTTCGGGCATCTCCTCACGGCTCATCTTGCCGTCCTTGTTCGTATCCAGCGCCTCAAACATGCGTGCGGCGCGCTCCGCCGGTGCCGGGGGAGCCTGCTGGGCCAGGACCAAGGTGACAGGCAGGCTGAGAGCGAGAAGGAGGAGCGGCTTGTTCATGGAGATGGCCTTGAACACAGCAAGGCAGGGGAAAGTTGCATCTCGTCTGCATTCTGCCGTGTGGGCATCGCTTACTCGGGAAGCTCCTTGATCTGGATGTCGCGGAATTTCACGTCACCCAGACGGCCCTGAAGCAGGATGGGGCCGGGAGCATCCATGCTGCTGTCCAGCGCCTGGCCCGTGGGCTTGGTGCACTGGACGCGATCGTGAATCTTTTTGCCGTTCAGGACCACCGTGATCTCGTTGCCGATGATGGTGGCCTCCATCGTCTGCCAGGCGCCGCCGGGTCTGGAGGCGAAGACGGCCGGAGCCACCTGGTTGAAGATGGCGCCATTGGAGACAGTGCTGCGATCCTGCGCTCCGTCGTCATCCAAAAGCTGGATCTCATGTCTGCCGCGCAGATAGACCCCGGAGTTTCCGCCTTCATGGATGAGGTAGTCAAAGCGCAGGGTGAAGTTCTTGAACTTCTTTTCGCTGATCAGATCCGAGCTCGGCTGGCGCTTGCTCCAGGGATTCACCAGCAGCTTGTCAGGGGTGACCTTCCAGCGGCTTTTGTCCGGGTGGACGATCTGCCATCCGGTGAGATCCTTGCCGTTGAACAGCGGCTTAAAGTCCTTGTCATCGTCCGCCGCCAGGACTGCTGGCGAAAGGAGCGTCAAGGCCAGCAGGGCGAGAGCAGAGATGACCAGCGTTCGGGGCAGCGGTTTCATGGTGACGATTCTGGCGGCTGATGTCCCAATCTGCAAGACATGACGAGGGGACCCGGTCTTGGGGAGGCAATTTGAGTCCAGTTGGCGATGTCCTGTCTTGCTTGCCTGCTTTGGGCGGCTATTTTTTGGTCGATACCATGCCAGCCCTCATCATCGACTCTTTCCCTGAGACTCTGCACCTTCGTCTGCGGCAGGTGGCGGCTGCCCATCACCGGTCCGTAGCACAGGAGACGATTCACCTGATCGAAACTGCGCTTGAGGTGGAGCAGGTAGCCGCCCCGAGCACTCCGGCAGCGGACGGTTCTTACTGGTCACGGCGTCCACTGCTGCCTGAATATGAGCAGGCTCTACGTCTGGGAGCGTTTCGTGCTGGTCTGGATTCCACCGCCATTATCTCCGGGGAGCGTGATGACCGATGATCCGCGCCTACTACGATGTGAGTTATCTGATGAAACTACAGTGCGCCGAGCATGGCAGCACTGAAGTGGAGCTGCATGCCCGCACCGTGGATGTGATCCACTGCTGCATGCACGGTCGCGCAGAGTTCGTGTCCGCCTGTCATCGTAAAGTTCGTGAAGGGGCGGCCGATTTGAGGCAGTTGCAGGCTTTTCTGGCGCAACTTGAGGCTGATACCTTGGCGGGCGGCCTCTGCTGGCTGCCATTGACAGAGTCTGTGATCCAGCGTGTGGAGGCAGTTTACCGTCAGGCTCCCGCCAACACGTATCTGCGTGCCGCAGACGCTCTCCATCTTGCCTGCGCGGCCGAGAATCAATTCAGTGAGATCTATTCCAATGACCGTCATCTCCTCGCCGCAGCGCCTTTGTTTGGACTCGCTGGCGTGAACGTGATTCCGTAGACTTTCCCTCCATGCCTGCCCCCGCGACTGACGACCTGAAAAACATCCCGCGCCATATTGCCATCATCATGGATGGCAACGGCCGCTGGGCGAAGGAGCGCAGCCTGCCGCGCACGGAGGGGCATCGCCGGGGAGCCGACAGCGTCCGTATCATCACGGAGGCTTGTGGCGAGCTTGGCGTGGAGTATCTCACCCTCTACGCCTTCTCCTCGGAGAACTGGAAGCGCCCGAAGCGCGAGGTCGAGGCGCTCATGAAGCTGCTGGAGCAGTTCCTGCGCACCAAGACTCCCGAGATGATGGAGCAAAACGTGCGGCTGCAAGCCATCGGCCGTCTGCATGACCTGCCGCAGTCCTGCCAGCAGCAGCTCCACCGCAGCATCGAGCAGACTTCCTCAAACAGCGGCCTCACCCTCATCCTCGCGCTGAGTTATGGGGGCCGTGAAGAGATCGTGGATGGTGTGAAAAGCCTGATCGACAGCGTGGAGAAAGGCCATCTCGACAAAGGCATGATCGACACGGAGGTCTTCTCGAAGCATCTCTACACGCGCTACTATCCGGACCCTGATCTGCTCATCCGCACCAGCGGTGAGATGCGCCTCTCAAACTTCCTCCTCTGGCAGCTCAGCTACACCGAGTTCTACATCACGGACACCCTCTGGCCGGACTTCGGCAGGGCCGATCTCGTCAAAGCCATCCGCTCCTATGAGAACCGGCACCGCCGATTTGGCGGCGTGGCGTGAGTCCTAACGATTTGTTGTGTCATGAAAGCCCTCTGCCTGGCCGCCACGGAACGATTTGAGTTCATCGAATTGCCTGAAGCTGCGGCTCCGGCGGCAGGAGAGGTGCTGGTGGCGATCCATGCCATTGGCATCTGCGGGACTGACATCAGCGGGTATCTGGGCAAGATGCCCTTCATCGAGTGCCCGCGCATTCTTGGGCATGAGCTGGGCGTCGAAGTGCTGGCGGTCGGCGAAGGTGTGACTAATGTGAAAGCGGGTGATCGCTGCTCCGTGGAGCCGTATCTGAACTGCGGCACCTGCCACTCCTGCCGTCAGGGAAAAACCAATTGTTGCGAGAGCTTGCAGGTGCTCGGTGTGCATTGTGATGGTGCCATGCGTGAGCGCATGATCCTTCCCGCGCACAAGCTGCATGCGGGCAATGCGCTGAGCTTTGAGCAGCTCGCGCTTGTGGAGACGCTGGCGATCGGCTGTCATGCGGTGAATCGCGCGGCCATCCAGTCTGGCGATGATGTGCTTATCATCGGTGCGGGACCCATCGGTCTCACGGTGCTGGAGTTTGCCCGACTGACAGGAGCCGCCATCACGGTCCTGGAGCTGAATGAAACCCGCCGCGCTTTTGTGCAGCAGCACTATGCGGACGTCCAAGTCGTGGAAGCACTGCCGGACGAGCCCTGCGCGCAGGTCGTGTTTGATGCCACAGGCCACCCGGGTTCCATGGCGCGCACCCTGCGGCTCGCTCGATTCACCGGGCGCATCATCTATGTGGGCATCACGAAGGAGCCGGTGCCGCTGGATGACCCATTGTTCCACCGCCGTGAGCTGACGTTGCTGGCCAGTCGTAATGCAGTCGCCTCCGACTTCCCGCGCATCCTGGGCTTGATCGAGAATGGTCAGATCGATACTTGCCCCTGGATCACGCATCGCTGCGCCTTGGCTGACCTCCCTGAGCGCATGCCGCTGTGGGTAAAACCTGGAAGCGGCGTGGTGAAAGCTGTGGTCACCTTGGAGAACGATTGACTTGGTTCGGGTAAATACCTAGCGTTTCTGAGAAATTCCAAAGGAATATTATGATCTCCCGACTTCTTCTCCCGCTGGTCTGTGTTTTCGGATTGCTAACCCAGCTTTCTGGGCAGGAAAAACCGGGCTCGTCCGCCAAGCCTGCCGCCGCCAAGACCGTCAAGGTCAAGCCCTCCAAAGTCAGTGCGGCAAAGGGCAGGGAGCGTGAAAAGCTTTTTACCGAGTGGATGCCCCAGAATACCCTGGTCAGGCTCAATGATGAAAAGAATAAGAGCGGCGAGCAGATGATCTACTTCGAGTATCACGAGGGCAAGGATCAATACCGAGCCATCCACTCCAAGGCGATCGACCTCCGAGGCTGGTCCTGGAACACCCTCCACGGGGAGAAGGATATGGAGGACCAGGTCTCACTGAACAAATCCCGCGGCACGGAGCCGGCCTTTGTCGTCTTGGAGCGCAACTACTACCAGATGATGTTTGTCCAGCCTGAGCAGCTTTCCGATGTGCAGAAGATCCTGAAGGACCTCGGCATCGAACCGCCGACAGTGAAGTAACTTTCTCTCGCTTCCCTCCCTTTTCCGTTCTAGCTGGCCTTGTGGAAGACAAGGAATACAAGGTTAAGCTGGAGATTTTCGAGGGCCCCCTCGATCTGCTTTTGTATCTCATCAAGAAGGATGAGATCGACATCTATGATGTGTCCATCGGACGCATCACGAAGCAGTATCTGGAGTACATCAACACCTTCAAGATGCTCAATGTGGAGCTGGCCAGCGAGTTCATCGTCATGGCGGCAAACCTCATGTATCTGAAGAGCCGTGAACTGCTGCCGCAGAGCCAGCAGCCGCCTGAGGAAGATGTGGATGAGGAAGATCCGCGCTGGGAGCTGATCCGTCAGCTCGTGGAATACAAGAAGTTCAAGGACGCCGCCCAGTTCCTCGGCCATCAGGAAGTGAAGGGTGACGAGTTCTTCGCCACCAGTCCTGAGCCGATCGATCTTGAGGCTCCGATCATGACGGTGGCCGGCGTGGGCATCTTTGATCTCATCCGCGCCTTCCAGAAGGTGCTGAAGCGCTTCGAGAACACCACAGACATCCGCGAGATCGTCGGCGACCGCTTCACGGTGGCGGACAAGATCGAGCACCTGCTTGAAGCCATCCCGATCGGCGGACGTGTGCGTTTCGAGACGCTTTTCAGTGATGCTGCCAGCCGCGTGGAGGTCATCGTGACCTTCCTGGCGGTGCTGGAACTCATGAAGCTGAATCATCTCCAGGTCGAACAGGAACAAATCCTGGGCGAGTTCGTCGTCATCCGTCCGACCATCAACGAGGCGGCCAAGCCGCTGGACTTTGGCGGGTAAAAGTAGCCGTCACACTTACTTCCCGCGCATGTTTGTGATGGTTTGATGTTTCCTTCGTGGCGGGAAAGGCCGATGCATGGACATGATCCGCATTCAGAGACCTGAAACCGCAGACATTGCTGCTCGACTGGCTTCATGGCATGATGAGCCGCTGAGCTACGCGCATCCAGACGGGGTGGAGTCACCTCCGGAGGAGAAGTTCATCGTGGAGGAGCATCGGGTGTGCCTGGGGCAGGGGAGGGAGGTTTTTGAGGATGCCTGCCAGGCGCTGGATGGCTGGAAAATGTTTCCCAAGTGGGCTGAGGTGAGCCGTGAGCGTGATCGAGGACAGGTCCCAGGAGACATCGTGGCCATGGTGGTGAGTATCTTCGGCCTTTGGTGGATCAACCCCTGCCGTGTCCTGCGTCGCGTGGATGCTTCACATGCGCATGGATTTGTCTACGGCACCTTACCTGAGCACAGTGAATGTGGTGAGGAGATGTTTGCCGTGGAGATGGATGAGGATGGCCGCGTCTGGTATGTCATCCGCGCCTTTTCCCGGCCGCAACATTGGCTGGCCTGGATGGGCTTTCCGCTGGCACGCTGGTGGCAGTGCCGGTTTGTGCGTGACTCACAGCAGCGCATGCGGGAAGTTTGCGGGACATGTTGATGCAGACCCTGCGTACGGATTCACCGGAGGAGCTTTCGCGCACCTTCCGCGTGCTTGGCCATTTGGGACTGTGGTTAGGCTACCTTGTGCTGGCGCTGGCCATGCATCCTGCCCACGCATGGGTGTCTGCCTTGCTGCTCTTTTCGGCGGTGATTCTGATGCCTCTCGGCGAGCCCCTGCTCATGGCCGCAGGCATTTTGCCAAAGCGTGATCCAGTGCGCTTCTTCTACTATCTCTTTTTGGTGAAGGGCCTGGTGGGTGCTGGCAATGCCGCGGGAGCACTGTTTGCTTCATGTTGGCTGATGGTGCGTGCGGACCGTGCCGTGAGAGCTCTGTGGCAGTGGCGGAAGTCGCCCTCCACGCATCCGGCAGATCTTTGTCTGCTCGCGGCTGCTGTGTTTCCTGCCATCGGTGCCATGTGGCTGGTGGCCTTCTGCGCAGGCTGGATGCCGTTTGGGTTTGACGCCTTGATCGTGCTGCTCACGGCAGCGCATTTTCATCATGCCGGATTCACCCTGCCGCTCATCGCTGGGCTGCTCGGTCGGGCGCGGCCTGGCCGCTGGACCTCATGGTCATGCATCGCCGTGCTGGCAGGTGTGCCGCTGGTGGCCGCAGGCATCACGTTCACGCATTTCGGCATGCTGCCGTGGGTGGAGCCGCTGGGAGTGATGGTGCTCGTGCTCGGTGCCGTGGGGGTGGCTTTATCGCAAATGATGTTAGGTTTTCAAAAGAGGCATCCGGTTTGGACGAGGACTGCGTTCATGTTCTCGGGTCTGTCTCTCTTGATCGCCATGCTGCTCGCGCTGGGTTTTGGCGTGCGCTACTTCATCCCATCCCTCGCCCTCACCATGCCGCAGATGTGGGCGATTCACGGGAGTCTGAATGCCTTTGGCTTTGGGCTTTTGGGGCTGTTGGCCTGGACGAGGGACAACCGTTACGGGTCAAGATTGGGAGCTCCGTCAACATCAACGGACTTATGACTGACGAACTCATGAGCGATGCGCCGCACGACCCACCTGGTCAACAGGTGAGCCTGTGCAAAGCGTTGCTTGCCATGGCCGGAGGGATTGCGGTCGCGTGTATGGGTTTGTCCGTCGCCTGGAGTCATGGAGAAACAGGGATCGTCGATTGGTGGCAGTCACGGACTTGGAAGGAAGTGCCGTGCAAGATCGTGTACACGCGCCTCAAGGAAACGACCACATCCAAGGGGCAGCGGCGCCTGATGAATCAGGCGCTTTACACCTATGAGGCAGGTGGTCAGCAGCGGAGGGGACAGCGGGTAAGTTTGATCTCTGGATGGGGTGGAGGCTATGAAGCCGTCACCCACGTCAGGCTGCGACCCTATGAGATCAGCCATGAGCCTTTCCGCTGTTTGGTGAATCCAGCCGACCCGGAGGACGCGATCCTCTTCAGGGATCTGCGCTGGGGATTGCTCGCGAGCGAGTCAATCCCCGTGGCATTGTTCACATGGCTCGGTTTGCAGGTGTGTTGGGTGAGCATGACAAGTCTTTTGAGAAGCCGGTGTCTTAGGAGGCTCAGCCTGCGTCATCCCGGACAACCCTGGAAATGGCAGCCGGAGTGGGCGGATGCTGAGATCACAGCCAGTCCGGATGGCTTCTGGCCGAGGGCGGTAGCATGCATTTGGTTAGTGGTCGTCACTGTGCCCTTGGCGGTCACGGTGCTGTGCAGCGGTGTTTTGTCCGCAGAGCCAGAGGCCCTGGTCGTCTTTCTGCTCTTGGCGGCGATCGCTTGGCCCCTGGTCCTGGCACGGCGCCGTTGGAGGGCCCGACAAGTCATGGGAAAGGTGTCCCTCATTCCTGAAAAATGGCCCGCCAAGCCTAAAGGAAGGTTTCTAGGGCAGTTGAAGTTCTCGAAGCCGCTTCCTCCAGGCACCAAGCTCATGCTGAGAGTCCATTGCCAGCATGAGATTCCGCAGCGACGCAGCACCGCCCCGTGGGTGAAGGTGCTGTGGGATCAATCCTGGGAGGCGATGCCGGGAGAGGATGGAACGGCCAAGGTGAATGTCCTGCTGCCAGCGCATCCGCGCAGCCCGTATGAAAGCAGTGCCTCAACGAAGCCTGTGTATCGCTGGTTCCTCGAGGTGCGCACTGATGATCAAATGACCCCTGTCTCGCTGCCTCTGCCTATCTTCCGGGAGGATCACAAACGAGTCAGCAACAGCGGGATTGAAAACGGCAGCAGCACGGAAAACCAGAAGCCAAAACGGAAGTAGTGTTGGCGATGCTTCTCCAGTTCCGCGGCCTCGACTCCACGCTCTGAAAGCGCGCCGAGGCAGTAGCAGACATTCGCCACGCCCATCATGAACAGATAGCCGATGCCTTGGACAAGCGTCGTCAAGCCGGTGATCTCAAACTCTTGATCGTCCGTGAGCAAACTGAAGCCCACCACGGCATAACCAACAAAGGCGAGTAGACCGGCGATGACGAGGCCCTTGTTATAGCGCCAGCGGCGTGCTTCCCACCATTCCCCCGCTGAGATGTCTGCGTGTGTTTCCGTGGCATTCATAGCTGCCTACACATAGGCTTTGATCACTCAGCCATCAAGGGTTTCAGCCATTCCGGCTGGATGGGTGACTGCTCAGGGTGCCCCAGCTTGGCCTGCCATTCGGCATCCGTGAAGGTTTTCATTTCATGATGCTCCAGGTAGGGAAGCACGGCGCCACGGCAGAGGATTTCCTTTCCTTTCCAGGGATAGAGCACATACAGAAAGGTCGGACGGCCGATGCCCACCGTCAGAGCTCTCTGCAGCATTGGATTGGTGAACACTCGCACGGATTTCGGAACGTTGTCGCGGGCAGAGGAGAAATGGCAGTCGGTGAAGCCCGAAAGGGTGACGCCGAAGTATTGGAGCCAATCATATTCTTCTTCACGTGGTGACAGGCCACGCATCTGCTTGTGAGCCAGGGAGGCCAACCGGAGGCAGGTTTCCTCAAGAGACTTGAAGGGAGCGGTCATCTCTTTCGACAGATGGGCCTTTAACTGTGAAGCGATGGATTGAGTGTCGCCAGCACGACCTTTTTCGATCAGTTCGGCGCTCTCGCGAAGGATCTGGTCGACGTCATCAAGATCTTGAGGTGCCCCTGCGTTAAAGAGCATCTCCCCAATGGTCATTCGTTGTTCGTTGTGAGCGGGGTCCTTTCCAGGTCCGGCTTTGTAGTCGTCCGCCATCTTCCTCAACTGCTTTGCGATGCGGTGACTCGGGTCATAGTCTTCCCGGGCTCTTCTGAATTCCCACTCGGCCTCATGACACAGGCCTGCCAGACCGCTGAAAAAATCTGGATGCGGTTCGATGAAGGCCGGCCATTCCTCCATGGCCGAGCCGACGGAGTACTGGGGCTGAGCCTGCAGTGCCCAGACGTGACGTGCCTGGGCCCATCCTGCGAGCGCGGTCTGGCAGGTCTTGGCCTGCCACGCCCTGCCTTTCATAAAGGCTGGAGCATCATCCGGCAGGGGCTCAAACAGACGCTGGAGGACACGCAGTGATTGCGCGTGGAGGTTCGGATACTTTTCTGAGCCATCGATCAACTTCTGCGCCTCGGCACGAATCTGCAGACTCTTTTCATCCGCACCTTCGCAGTCGGCGGCATAGCTGGAGCCAAGCCAGGAAGCCACACTCAGGGCATTGGGGAAGTAGGTCTCGCCTTTTGACTTCGAGAGCTTCTCGATCAGCACCGCATCGACCAATTTGGAAGCAGGGGCGATGTAGACGCAGACTTCGTCTTTGATGGCAGTTTGCAGTGTGGAACTGATGGCCTCATCGTCCCTTTCGCGGCCATCCCTGGGTGTCAGCACAAGACCATACCAGTCTCGCGCCGATTTGATGGATGCCACCATGGGCTGAGGCTTTCCCCGGTCCTTTGGCTCCAGGTAGTAGCCACCAATGAGCACGAGACGAGCCGTCGGGCCCGCCAGCCGCTCCATCCTGTTCTGGCGGTCCTTCCACAGTTCGGTGACCTTGTCGTTCAACTTGAGCGCACTCAGCGTTTGAAACTCCTGCGCGATGTTGATCATGGCCACGGCGAGCATGTCCTCATCCGATGAAAGGCGGAAGGGGATGAGCTGCAGCCAGCGAATGGCCCGGAAGTAGCCCGACAGTGTGGCGTCGGTGGCATAGAAACTCGCGGGTTTGAAGATTGTGTAGTCCAGTTCACTGAACACAGACGATGGAAGTTTCAACCTTCGGGGGATACCGGAGCCCATGGCGAGCCGGATCTTGGTCACCTCATAATCGACATCCCCTTTGAGGGATTCTGGCAGGTCTGTCTTCAGGTCCATCAAAGCTGCCGCCACTCCGATCACAAACATCGCTCGCTCCTTGGCGACGAGAATGGTCGCGGGATCGCCCGTGATCGTGGCATCCACCTGGCTGAGTGACTTCATCACCACATCCAGATACTCTGCCGTCTGCTCGGCATGCATCTGCTCGAGGTTTGCGACGGCCTTTTGCAGGCACCAGCAGTAGGCCTGAAACAAGGCATCTGAAGTGATGAAGTAGGGCAGTTCGGTTGTGTCCGCAGTTTTGCGATCACCATAACTTGGAAGATAGGCCTGGAAGCATTGGAAGAAGTCATCCTTGGTCATCAGCACTTTCTCTTTCTCCAGGTGCTGGATGGCTTTTAAATTCAGGCCGGCGGCTGTCGCCGCGTAATGCCAGTCCTGAGTCAGTGCCTGTTGTCCGTCCGCCGGTTGAGCGGCCAGCCGAACTGTGAGAATCAGCAAAAGCGGAAGTGCCATCCAGAATTTCATTCGCTGATTCAATCATCCCTGATGGAGATGTACAAGATGCTTCTGAGGCATTGTTGAATCATCTGTCGGCGAGCTGGGCTCAATAAAAAACCTCCCGCTGCAGGGCAACGGGAGGTTTTCGGATTCTTGGGGAAACGAATTTGGAAATTCGTTTTACATCATGATCAAGCCAGAGCCTTCGCCACGGCTTCGGCGGTGATGCCGAGCTGCTTGAAGACGGTGTTGCCTGGGGCGCTGAGGCCGAAGCGGTCGATGCCGATGATCTGGCCCTGGGTGCCGACGTATTTCCACCAGAGGCCGGAGACGCCGGCTTCGATGGCGATGCGCTTCGTGCAGGCGGCGGGGAGCACGCTTTCGCGATACTCGGCGCTCTGGCGGTCGAAGATCTCGAAGCAGGGAAGGCTGACGACGCGGACGCCGGGCTTGCCCTTGGCGCCTTCGACGGCCCACTGAACTTCGGAACCGGTGGCGATGACGATGGCTTCCAGAGGAGCGGTTTCCTTCACGAGGACATAACCACCTTTGAGTGTGCCTTCGCGGCGCGTGGCGGCGCTGGCGCTGCCCTGGTGAGGCAGGTCCTGGCGGCTGAGGGCCAGAAGGGTAGGACCGTCTGGACGGCTGATGGCAGCGGCAAAGGCAGCGGCGGCTTCTTCGGCATCGCCCGGGCGGATGACGTCGAGGTTCGGGATGACACGCAGACCGCTGACGGTTTCCACCGGCTGATGAGTCGGGCCGTCTTCACCGACGCCGACGGAGTCGTGCGTGAAGATGTAGACCACAGGCAGCTTGGAGAGAGCGGCGAGACGGATGCTCGGACGGCAGTAGTCGGCAAACACCAGGAAGGTGGCGCCGCTGGCGTAAAAGAGGCCGTCATAAGCGATGCCATTGCAGATGGCGCCCATGGCGTGCTCGCGAATGCCAAACCAAATGTTACGTCCGGTCGGGTTCGTGGCGCTGAAGTCACCACCGCCGGTGATGTAGTTCTTGGTGGAGCCGAAAAGGTCGGCGCTGCCGGTGATCAGGTTTGGCACCACGGCGGCGATCTTGTTCAGGATTTCACCACCGCTGTTACGCGTGGCGGCCTTGCCTTCAGCGGGATATTCAGGGATGGCCTTGAGCAGGTCTTCGGCCTTCAGCTTGCCTTCACGGGCGGCCTTGAGTTCAGCGGCCTTGTCCGCATTGGCAGCGGTCCAGCCGCTGAAGGTCTTATTCCATTCACCATGAGCGGCGGCGCGCCTAGCCTTGAGATCGGCGAAGTAGCTGGTGACTTCCGGGCTGACATAGAAGTGTGTGCCTTCGGGGATGCCGAGGCCTTTCTTCGCCGCGTCGACAAACTTGGCGCCGCCCTCACCGTGGCCCTTGGCCGTGCCGGCGACTTCTGGAATGCCTTTGGCGATGGTGGTCCTGGCGATGATGATCTTGGGCTTGCCGTTGTCGCTGGACTTGGCGTTCTCGATGGCGGCCTTGATGGCGTCGAGATCATGACCGTCGATGGTCACAGCGTCCCAGCCGAGGGCGGTGTAGAGAGCCTGGGTGTCCTCACTCTGCGTGACCTTGGCCATGGCATCCAGCGTCACATCATTGGAGTCAAAGATGACGATGAGGTTGTCGAGGTGGTTGTGCGCGGCGAAGGCCACGGCTTCACGGGCGACACCTTCCTGAAGGCAGCCGTCGCCAGCGAGGGCGAAGATGTGGTTGTCCAGGATCTTGTGCTCGGCGGTGTTGTACTTCGCCGCAGCCATCTTGCCGCTGAGCGCGAAGCCGACAGCATTGCCGATGCCCTGGCCGAGGGGGCCCGTGGTGCACTCGACGCCGACGGTTTCAAAGGATTCCGGGTGGCCAGGGGTATGGCTGCCGAGGACGCGGAACTTGGTCAGCTCGTCCAGGGAGAGATCATAGCCGCTGAGGTGCAGCCAGCTGTAGATGAACATGGAGCCATGGCCGGCGGAAAGGATGAAGCGGTCGCGGTTCAGCCAGGTGGGATCCGCAGGATCGCACTGGAGGGTTTCACCAAAAAGCACGGCGCCGACGTCTGCGGCGCCGAGAGGCAGGCCGAGGTGGCCGGAGGAACATTTATGGACGGCGTCCATGGCGAGGCCACGGGCTTCATTGGCAGCTTGAGCGAGGAGGGCTTTGTTCATGAGAGAGGAGAGGTCTGGGGAGACAGGTTCAAGGGGGCAAAGAAGCGCCGGAGGCGGCCTGGCGCAGGGGGCGTGTTCTTTAGCGGTCCAAAGGGGGCTTTCAAGGTCGAAAAATGGGACCGATCGGCCAGGGGAGGGGAACGGCGGCTGGATTGGCCCAGGAAGGAGTGGTCATGGAGGGACTAGATATCACAATGACTGGGAACCAGAATGGATCTACCGAGGTCAGTTCCTGTGCTGGTTGAGGCATCGGAAAACACACGTCAGCAGGCTCTTCATCGCGGAGCATCCGCTTGAGTTTTGATGATGGATAGGGAGTGCTAGGCAAGCTTGCGGGGAAAGTGGGGCAACGACCTTGTCCTTGCTGTTTCAGCCTTTCGCGACGCACGGGCAGCGCTCATAGATCGAAAGGTCTTTCAAGCTTTCGCATGGATGATGGGATGAACAATGAATGCTCATCATTAAGTGCATTGACGATATATTTTATTCGGATTGTGAAAAAGTGTTTTCAGTCGCGCCGTTGGTTATGCTGAACCGAAACACGCCATGCGCCCCCTCGCCATCCTCCCCCTCTTCGTTCTCGCTTTGGCAGCGCATGCTGCGCCAAGCCCTCAGGACGCTGCCAAGAAAATCGATGCCATCCTCCAGGCAGACTGGCAGAAGGCAAAGCTCCAGGGCAACCCTGCCGCGGATGACAACACCTTTGTCCGCCGTCTTTATCTGGACATCATCGGTCGCATCCCGACCACACGCGAGGCTGAGGACTTCCTGGCCTCCAAGGATGCGGACAAGCGCTCCAAGTTGATCGACAAACTGCTCGGCTCCGAGGCCTATGTGCAGCACATGTACAATTACTGGGCGGACGTGCTGCGCCTGACCTCCACGGGCAACCAGACCGGCGCTATCACGGGTGCGGCCTACGTGAATTTCGTGAAGGACAGCCTGCGCCAGAACAAGCCCTTCGACCAGTTCGTCCGTGACATGGTTTCCGCCCAAGGCAAGGCCTGGGAGAATGGCGCCATCGGCTATTACATGAGAGACCGCGGCATGCCGCTGGACAACATGGCAAATACCGTGCGCGTCTTCCTCGGCACCCGCATCGAGTGCGCGCAGTGCCATAACCATCCGTTCGACAAATGGAGCCAGATGCAGTTTTTCAAGATGGCGGCCTTCACCTATGGCGTGCAGACCCAGGACTATTACGGCGGTACCATCGGCGAAGTGCGTGACCTTTTGAAGGAGAAGGAAGATGCCGCCGCCAAGGCCATCGCCGAGCCCACACGTCCGCAGCGGCCTAACAAGGTGCAATTCAACGGCAAGGTCAGTAAAGAAGACCGCCAGAAGCTGAGCAAGGAAGACCGCCAGAAACTCGAGAAGAGCGAGATGGAGGAGCGGCAGAAGCTTGAGAAAGAATTCGCCGCCAAGCTGCAGAAGTACAACGAGGAAGACAAAGCCTACCAGGTGGCCCTGAAGGACACGCGCAAGAAGCAGGAGGAAGCCCGTTCGGCGATCCGCAAGGAGCACCGGAATTTCCAGCAGCCGATGAACGACATCAGCGACACGATGCGCTACACCAGCGTCAGCGAGCGTGACCGCAAGGTGACCCTGCCGCACGACTATCAATACACGGATGCCAAGCCCAAGTCCGTGGTGACCGCTGGCACCATGATGGGCCACGAGTGCGTGACCCAGCCCGGCGAGACCCCGCTGCAGGCTTATGCCCGCTGGATGACCGCTAAGGAAAATCCCCGTTTCACGACGGTGATCGCGAACCGTCTGTGGAAGAAGGCTTTCGGCCTCGCCCTCATCGAGCCGCTGGATGAACTCATGGACGGCACCATCCCGATGGTCCCTGAACTGCAGACCCACCTGGATGGGTTGATCAAGGACCTGAAGTATGACATGAAGGCCTACCTCCGTGTTCTTTACAATACCAGCACCTATCAGCGTCAGGCCACGCGGGAGGAGATCGCTCCTGGCATCGCCTATCACTTCACGGGCCCTGTGCTTCGCCGCATGACCGCTGAGCAGATGTGGGACAGCTTTGTGACCCTGGTGAATCCGAATCCGGACATGATCAATGCTTCCGCCCGCGAGGCGATGGAGCAGCGCATCCTGCAGGCCAAGAAGAACGCCGAAGGCATCGAGGCGCTGAATGTCGAGGAAGCCTACAAGGGTCTCAAGATGGCCGCTGACGTGTATGCCCGTAACAAGGACCGCACGGATGAGAAGCAGAAGGGCTATCTCGATGCCCGCGCCGCCCAGAAGGAGCTTCAGGAGAAGCTGGATGCCATGAAGCCAGGACCAGAGCGTGAAGCCATGGAGAAGCAGGTGGCTGAGGCGCAGAAGAAGGTTCAGGCCTTCCGCACCGAAGTGAACACCATCCAGGGTGAAGGCCGACGCATGACGGCTGCCCAGGTCATCGTTCCCGGCCATAAGAAGCTCTATGAAAAAGTGACCGGCAAGCCATACCAAAACGTGGCTCTGAACAAGCCCGGCAAGCCTGGTGAAGCCGCTGGCGAGATCCCCTCCATGATGACCGGTGAAAGCATGATGATGATGGGCAATGGCATCCGCGCCGAGCGTGTCAGCATCCCCGGTTATGACCGCAAGGAACTGACCCCTGAACAGCGTAAGGCGGACGAACTGGAGCGCCAGGAAGCCTACAAAGAAGAGGCCGTGTATTACGGCATCCCTGAGAAGCAGCAGCGCGACTACTTCCGCGCCCGTTCCCAGCAGGCCCGCGACTATGTCCGTGCCGCTGAACTGGAGAGCCCCGCGCCTCGCGGCCATCCGCTGCGTGACTTCGGCCAGAGCGACCGCGAGACCATTGAGAACGCCAGCTATGACGCCAGCGTGCCACAGAGCCTCTTCATGATGAACGGTAACCTGATGCCCAACATCCTCAGCAAATACAGCCAGCTCATGCTCGCCATCAGCAAGGCCCAGTATCCTGATGACAAGCTCGAGGCCGCCTACACCGCCATCCTTTCCCGCAAGCCCACGGCCAAGGAAAAGGAGACCTGGCTCAAGGCTCAGGACAACGGTCTGACCACCACGGAAGACCTTATCTACGCGCTGCTGAACACCCAGCAGTTCATCTTCATCCAGTAAACCGCGTTCCTCACTCCTTTTAGTTAACCAGCAAAGCAACGTCCCTCAACACACCACCCTCCGATGAAACAAGAACTCGCCTCCAAGCTCCTCCAATCCGGCGAAATTACTCGCCGTGACTTTGCTGCCAAGACGGCCTCGTCCCTTCTGGGCGTCGGCCTCCTCGGCAGTTCCATGACCGGCCGTTCCTTCGCGGCTTTCGAGCATTCCTCGAAGCTGAAGCAGGTCGCCACGGCGAAGAACGTGATCTATCTTTACATGAGCGGTGGCCAGACGCACCTGGACACTTGGGATCCAAAGCCCGGCACCGCAACCGGCGGCCCGACCAAGGCCATCAAGACCAGCGCTGACGGTGTCCGCCTTGCTGAAAACCTGCCGCTCACCGCGAAGCAGATGCACCACGGCACGGTGATCAACTCCCTGACGTCCACGCAGGGAGCGCATGAGCAGGGGAACTACATGATGCACACCAGCTATGAGCTGCGCGGCACCATCCGTCACCCGGGCATGGGCGCCTGGCTGAACGTCTTCCAGGGCGGTGGCAACAGCACCCTGCCTAACTATGTGTATGTCGGCAATGACAGCCGTCATCCTGGCGCCGGCTTCTTCCCCGCCGCTCAGGCTCCTCTCTTCGTGAACAATCCTGAGAGCGGTCTGAAGAACGTGAAGATCCAGCCCGGTCTCACCGAGGACAAGTTTAATGCCCGCCTGAAGCTGGCTGATGAGCTGGACTCTGACTTCCGCAGCACCTTCAAGCATCGCAACGTGAAGGCCTATGCTGACATGTATGATGACGCGATCGCCATGATGAGATCCGAAGACTTGAAGGCCTTCGATCTCAGCGACGAGCCTGCCGATCTCCGCGCCTCCTATGGCAAGGAAGCCTTCGGCCAGGGCTGCCTGCTTGCCCGCCGCCTGGTTGAGCGCGGTGTCCGCTTCGTTGAGGTCTCCCTCGGCGGCTGGGACACTCATAACGCCAACTTTGTGGCTGTGCCTGAGCGCTGCGAAACCCTCGACAAGGGTCTCTCCACCCTTCTGACGGATCTCCACAATCGTGGCCTTCTGCAGGACACGCTGGTGGTCGTCACCACGGAGTTCGGTCGCACACCGGACATCAACCAGAACGTCGGTCGTGACCATTACCCGAAAGCCTTCTCCGCCGCCATGTTCGGTGGTGGCGTCAAGGGTGGCTACACCTACGGTGCAACGGATGCCGAAGGCCGCGAGGTCGTGAAGGACAAGATGCAGATCATGGACATGAACGCCACGATCGCCTATGCCCTCGGCCTGCCTCTGGACCAGGTGATCTACAGCCCAAGCAAGCGCCCCTTCACCATCGCCGACCGCGGTCAGCCAGTGACCGGCGTGTTTGCTTGATCGGGCCTCGCTCGAAACAGATCAAACCACTTGAACCGCCCTCGACGAAAGTTGAGGGCGGTTTTGTTTTTTGGGTCTTGAATAGCGCGGAGCGTCGTGGAGTGCGGTGGGAAGCGCTCATGCGCGACACCGCTGTGTGCGCAGAGGATGTCTCGAAATACGAAAACATTGTGTGCGCACGCGAGCGGTGTCGACGAGGCACGGCTGCTCCGTGCCTCTCTGCCACCGCACTCCGGGACGCTCCGCGACTTCGGCGCTGACAGTTGCTGCGGGACTCGCTATATTTTTTCGATTCATGCTCTCGCGTTCCACTGCTCCCGCCCTCGTCGCCGTTTCGGGCGGGCGGGATTCGGTGGTGTTGCTGCATTGGCTGCTAGACCAGGGGCATGAGAAGCTCATCGTCTGCCATCTGAATCATGGACTGAGAGGGCGAGAGTCAGGGCAGGATGCGGCCTTTGTGCGGCGGCTGGCCAAGAAGCATGGACTCGTTTGCGAGATCTGGAAGGCGGATGCGGCGGCTTATGGGAAGGAGCATCGGATGTCCGTCGAGACGGCGGGGCGTGTGCTGCGGCACGACTTCCTCGGCGAGATGGCGGTGAAGCATGGCGCACTGCACATCTATCTGGCGCATCATGCGGATGATCAGGCGGAGACGATCCTCGCCAACATCTGCCGGGGCACGAGTGTGGGTGGACTCGCCGGCATGAAGGACGAGGGGGGGCTGCGTTATCAAGGGCATCGCTTGCCGCTGCTGCGGCCGCTGCTCGGCTGGAGACGGGCGGACATTGATGACTATGTGCGTGAGCATCGCCTGAGCTTTCGCGAGGACTCCAGCAACAAGACTCGCGGACCTCGCCGCAATCAGCTTCGGCTCGATGTGCTGCCGCTGCTGAGCCAGATCTTTGAGCGCGATGTGTCACCACTCATCGTTCGTCTCGGTGTCATGGCAGAGAGAGATGAAGATGCCTTGAATACTCAGGCGCGAAGCCTTGCGGAAGCTTCAATTAACCCGGATGGCAGTTTGCGAATCACACGTGAGGTGAAGCAGGCGCATCCTGCGGTGCTTTCACGTGTGCTGCGGCAGTGGCTGGTGAGCATTCACCATCTCAAAGACATCGGTCATGCCGAGATCGAAAGGGCACTCTCCATGCTTCAGCCAGGAGGCCCCGCCAAGATCAACCTGCCCGGCGATCGCCACCTCCGGCGCAAAGCTGGCCGGCTATGGATCGGTGACGTGCGGGCAGGTTGAGTTTGGACGGATGTTGCGAGGGCCATGATCCTCACGCACCGAGACTCAGATATTCGCGCACCGTATGATTCATGGCACGGCGCGCGGGTGGGAAGACGCTGGCCACATGGGCCAGAGTGTCATCCAGGGCGAACTCTTCCGCGAGCGCATGCTTTCCCGCTGCCTCCAGATGACTGATCACCACCTTCTCATAGAAGTCCACATCCGGCGCACCACGCCGTTCGGCACGGCGATGCAGGAAGTCCGGATACAGACAGGTCAGAACGAGAAATTGGTTAGCGCAGTGCACATGGATGAAGAAGCGGTCATGCGCTCCGGCGTTCTCCAGCGCCTGGATGTAGTCCACGCTGTAAAGGCTCTGCAGGCGGCTCTCTGGAAGCTGCTGCCGTGCGGTGGCGGGAAGGCCAAAGTCCGCGCATACTGCCGCGATGTAGTCCGCCACCTCCAGGTCATCCACGCCGGCACGTTTCAGGGTGTGGCGCACCATGACAAAGAAATAAAGCTCCGGAGAGAGGATGGCCGCCTTCTGCGGCATGACCATGGCCTCGAAGAGTCGCGGATGATCCAGGATCATGCGTACAGCTTCAGGATCATCCAGGAGGGCAATCAAACCGTCTCGATCTCGCTGGGTCAGCGCTAGGGAGTCGCGGATGAAATTCCAGTCGGTGTTAGAAAACCGATACCAGCAACCGGGGCGGGGGAATCGAGCAATCATGGGTTTGGGAGTTGTTTCTCTGATCACTCTAGCATGGGTCATGCCAAAGCTCTCATGTCACCTTTGATGCAAGGTCTCCCGCGTTTGTTCGATGAAGTTTCGCGGCTTTTTAAACTCTGAAAACGCCACTCCAAATCAGCCTTCCCTCCTTTGAACCCTCGGTCGTGCCAGCTGTCTAAATAGCTCCCGTTCAAACGAGGCTCAAGGCATGCCGATGTTCAATGCGTCAGCCAGAGTCGGAACGCGCAGGGGTCCTGATGCTGGCGCTTGCTTCTCAGTTTTCGCGGGCTGTAGCTTGAGCGCCCATTCAAGCACCTGCTCCGCAGGCACACCTAACTCATGCGTCACTCGTAGCAGCGAGCCATCATCACGCCGCACAAAGGAGATGCACTGCTCACTCTGATGGCATTGAATGATGCGGCTTGGCCCCGCGCTCTCTTCCAGAGCGGCGACCGCTGCCTGCGTGAGCACGGCGACGGGGGTGAGATCTCCGGAGAAGTCTCCAAAAACCACTTCGGCGGTGCCATCGGCGTGGATCAGGATAGCATTCATATCAGTGTGCTTGCAGCCAGTTGATGCCAGTTCCTGCTTCCACTTCCACCGGCACATCACCGAGAGGCAGCGCGTCCCGCATCTGTTGAAGAATCATTTGTTTGGCTTGTTCGACCTCATTCTCCGGAACTTCGAAGAGCAGTTCGTCATGCACCTGCAGGAGCATGCGTGTCTTTAATCCTGAGCGTTGCAGCTCACGATCCACGTTGATCATCGCCAGCTTGATCATGTCCGCGGCGGTGCCCTGGATCGGCGTGTTCATGGCCATGCGCTCGGCACCGCCACGGATGGTGGCATTGGCGCTGCCGATGTCACGGATCACACGACGGCGGCCGGTGATGGTCTCCACATAGCCGTGTTTCTTCGCATCCTTCACGATCTGTCCCATGTAGCTGTAGACGCCGGGGAACTGCTTGAAGTAGTTGTCGATGATCGTGGCAGCCTCCCCACGCGGAATGCCGAGCCTTTGGGACAAACCAAAAGCACTGATGCCATAGATGATGCCGAAGTTCACCATCTTCGCCGTGCGCCTCATCTCCGGCAGCACACCGTCCAGCGGCACTCCGTAGACACGGGCGGCGGTGGCCTGGTGGATGTCATGCCCTTGCTGGAAGGCCTCGATCATCGCCGGATCCTCGCTGATCGCGGCCATCACGCGCAGCTCGACCTGGCTGTAGTCGGCGCTCAGCAGCACCCAGCCGGGCTTGCCTGGCACGAAGGCCTTGCGAATCTCTTTGCCAGAATCACTGCGGATGGGAATGTTCTGCAGGTTCGGATTGCTGGACGCCATGCGCCCGGTGGCCGCCATGAGCTGGTGGAAGGTGGTGTGCACTCTTCCCGTAACTTTGGACACCGTGCCGGGCAGCGCATCGACATAGGTGCTTTTGAGTTTCGTTACTTCTCGATACTCCAGAATTTCGCTGATGATGGGATGCAGGCCCATGAGCGACTGAAGCACCTGCTCGTTGGTTTGGTATTGGCCGGTGGCGGTCTTCTTCGGCTTTTCCAGAAGACGCAGCTTTTCAAAGAGGATCTCACCGAGCTGCTTCGGGCTGTTCAGGTTGAAAGGCATGCCCGCATAGTCCTGGATGCGCTTGTGCAGTTCGGCGGCACGCTTCTCGAGCTGCAGACCGAATTCATAAAGGGCAGGCACGTCGATGCTCACGCCGTCATTCTCCATCCGTGTCAGCACAGGCAGCAGCGGACACTCGATCTCATAAAACACGCGCTCGGCACCATGCTGGGGCAGCAGGGGGCGCAGCTTCTCGGCGAGCTGCCAGGTCACATCCGCATCTTCGGCGGCGTAGTCGGTGATCTTCTGTGGGTCGGCCTCGGCCACATCCGCCATGCTCTGCGTGGTGAAGAGATCCTTCTCCTTCTCCGTGTTGATCAGGGCCGAGATGGGGATCGGCGTGTAGCTCAGGTAGGTCTCCGACAAATAGTCCATGCCGTGGCGCTGGTCAGGCTCGATCAGCGAGTGCGCGAGCATGGTATCAAAGAACGGCCCGGTGACTTCCAGGCCATGCGCAAGCATGACACTGAGGTCAAACTTGAGGTTATGCCCGATCTTCTCGATGCCCTCACGCGTGAAAACCTCACGGAACTCCTCCAGCACTTTCTGGCCTTCCACCTTGCCACGCGGGAAGAACACGAAGTATCCCTCGCCAGCTTTCCAGGATAGCGCGATGCCGACGATGTTCGTGTCACGCGGATCGAGCGAGGTCGTCTCAAGGTCAAAGCAGAAGGTCTTTTGTTCCGCCAGCGCGGCGATGAGCTGCTTACGCTCATCCCAGGTCTGGATGAGGTGATAGTGGTGCTCCGTGTCAGCGATCGTGCGCAGGTTGTGCGAGCTTTGCTGCGCCGCCTCCGAAGATGAAAACAGATCCTCCGAGCCTGCTGATGCAGGCGCAGTTGCATCGGAGACGGCCTTGTCCTCCTTCGCGAGCATGCGGCCCCGGCCTGCTTTGAACTCGTCACCAAACACGCGACGGCCCAGCGCATTGAATTCGAACTCGGTGAAGAGTGCTTTGAGTTCCGGAGTTGCGTGGCCCTTCTGTTCCAGCTCATCCAGGGTGACCTCGACGGGCGCATCCACGATGATGGTGGCGAGCTGCTTGGAGAGCATGGCCTTGCTGGCGTGCTGCTCCACCTTCTCCTTCTGCTTGCCTTTAAGCTGGCCGACACCTGCGATGAGATTCTCCACACTGCCGAACTGCTGGATGAGGCTGGTGGCGGTCTTTTCACCGAACCCAGGAATGCCGGGGATGTTATCCACCGCATCACCCATGAGGCCGAGGATGTCGATGACCTGCTCCGGGCGTTCGATGCCCCAGCGCGCGCAGATCTCTGCCACGCCGAGGATTTCCACATCACTGCCCTGGCGGCCTGGCTTGTAGATCTTCACGGAGTCGGACACGAGCTGGCCGAAGTCCTTGTCCGGCGTGACCATGAAGGTCTCATAGCCGCCTTCCTTCTCCGCGCGCTTCGCCAGGATGCCGATGATGTCATCCGCCTCCAGGCCATCCTTCTTGATGAGAGGAATGTTCATCGCGAGGCAGAGGCGATGAATCAGTGGAATGGCTGAGGAGATGTCTTCAGGCATCTCTTCACGCTGGGCTTTGTACTCTGGAAATATGTCATGCCGCGGCGTCGGCGCGGAGGTGTCCAGCACCACCGCGAGGTGCGTGGGCTGTTGATTGCCGATGATGTCCAGCAGCGTGTTCGTGAACCCGTAGAGCGCGGAGGTGTTGACCCCGTCGCTCGTGCGGATGGGATTCTTGATGAAGGCAAAGTGCGCGCGGTAAAGCAGCGCCATGCCATCGAGAAGGAAAAGGCGTTTGGACATTCGTCGGCGAGGGTGGCGAGTCGTGGGCAGAAGGTCAAGATGGCTGCGCCACCAAGTTCGAGAGCAGGCGAGGGGAATCGCCATAGTCAAAACGTCTCGGAAAGAGGTTTCGGCTCAGGTAGGGAGATACAGATTGCAAATCCCCCCTTGCCCGCCGCCGGGGTGGAGTTAAATCCAGGGCATATGGTGCGACTCACAGTTCTCGGCAGCGGCAGTTCAGGCAATTGCGCCGTCGTGTCCACGGGTGTGACCACGCTGTTGATCGATGCCGGCCTGAGCGCGAAGCAGATCTGCCTGCGGCTGGAGGCTGCCGGTTTCTCGCTGAACCAGATCGATGGCATCCTGCTGACGCATGAGCACCAGGATCACACGGGCGGTCTGGAGGTGCTCAGCGGCAAGCGGGACCTCCGTCTCTACGCCACCCCGCTGACGCAGGAGACGCTGCTCTCATCGCTGAAGTTCCGCGGTAAACCCGGTTGGCGGGTGATGACAACGGGCAGTGTCTTTGAGCTTCAGGATCTGCGGATCGAGTGCTTTCCTGTGCCACATGATGCGGTGGATCCGGTGGGCTTTGTCATTGCGGATGATGAGTCGCGGCTCGGTGTGCTGAGTGATGTGGGGCATGTGACGAATCTGATCAAAGACCGTCTGCGTACGAGCGACAGCCTTTTCATTGAGGCCAATTATGACACGCAGCTTTTAGATGCGGACACCAAGCGCCCTTGGGCCACGAAGCAGCGCATCAGCTCACGTCACGGGCATCTTTCGAATGATCAGGCGGCAGAGCTTTTGGAGGAGATTGCGCATGCGGATCTGCACCATGTGGTGCTGGGGCATTTGAGTGATGACTGCAATGATCCTGACCGCGTGGTGAAGCGCATGCAGGAGTCACTGCACCGCGTGGGCGTGCGCGAAACACGGGTGCTCTGTGCCGAGCGTCATTGCTCCACAGTGACCGTGGAAGTGGCGCGCAGAAAGGTGAAGCAAGCTGCGGATGTGCTGGCGGCACGCAGCGAGCAGCTCGTTTTCAGCCTGGGTTAGGGTGAAGCGGATCACTCCGCCTCGCCCACATGCATCTTCTGGAAGGGCACGCTCTCGATGATGGCGAGGAACATCTCCTGGAACTTGTAGTCGGCGGCCTTGGTGCGGCGGACGATCTCATGCAAGGCAGGTTTGTCACTGTAGTTGAGACCACGCCCGAGCGCATAGGTGAGCAGGTTTTCCGCGAGGCTGCGGGTGAAGTCGTCCGCCATGTCGCGGGCCAGGATGACCCGCAGTTCGGTGAGGTCCTTGAAGGTCTGCCCGCGCACAAGCTGACCGGAGGCATCGATGGGGTGCTTCTTCTCCTCGGTGCGGTAGCGGCCGATGGCATCGAAGTTTTCAAAGGCAAAGCCCATGGGGTCAAGGAAGGCGTGACAGCCAGCGCAGGAGGCATTGCTGCGATGCTCGGCCAGTTGCTCCCGCAGCGTGACATTGCCAAAGCGGGCCTTCTTTTCATCCAGCGGTGGCACGCCGCCCGGAGCTGGCGGCGGTGGAGTGCCGAGGATGTTTTCCAGGAGATATTTGCCGCGCTTCACCGGAGAGGTGCGGGTCTGCTCTGAGGTGAGTGTCAGGATGCTGCCCTGGGTCAGGATGCCGCCGCGCGGTGTGCCTTGCAGGGAGACCTTCTGGAACTTGTCGCCCTTCACACCTTCGATGCCGTAGTAATTGGCGAGCTTGGAGTCCAGGAAGGTGTAGTCCGCATTCAGGAAGTCGATCACGGAGCGGTTCTCCCGCAAAATGTGATCAAAGAAGGCCTGGCTCTCGCGCTTCATGGAGTAGCCAAGGCCGCCCTTCCATTCAGGGAAGCGCTTGGTGTCCGGCGAGACGATGTCCATGTCACGCAACTGCAGCCACTGTCCGGCGAAGTCATCCGTGATGGCGTAGGCACGCCAGTCACCAATCATGCGCTTCATCTCGGCGGGAAGATTTTTACGCAACTCTTTGTTCGCGGCGAGCTGAAGCAGACGCTCGTCCGGAGGTGAGGACCAGAGGAAGTAGGAAAGGCGGCTGGCCAGGCTGAACTCATCGATCTCCGCGATGCCATCCTGCGCGGCAGCCGCGGGTTGCGGGGAGATGCGGAAGAGATACGCAGGCGAAACCAGCATGCCTTCCAGCACATAGCGCAGTGCTCCGAGCGGGGCTTCACCCTCCTTCATGGCCAGTTCGGTGAAGGCCTGCCACTTGGCCTTTTCATCTTCGCGGATAGGGCGGCGGAAGAGGCGTGTGCCGAGCTTCTCCACCAGGGCGGGAATGTCTGCGACCTGAATGCCTGCTGCCCTGCCGACCGGGCCTTCTATCTTCACCTGATGCACCCAAAGGTTGCGGTCCTGCTTGCTGGCTTCATCGTAGAAGTCGTTCGTGAACCAGACCTGCAGCTCATGGGCACCCACGGGCAGATCTGCCTCGACATTGAACCACTGCGGAGCCTGGTTCTTGGCGGTGACGGAGAAGGCGCCGATGGTCTTGCCAGCGATGCGCAATTCGGTCTTTGCAGGTTCATCACCCGCCTGCTGGGCTCCGGCCTTGAGGGTGAACTTGTATTTGCCAGCTTCCGTGATCTGAACGGCACGCTTCACGTAGCCGCCGCTCGCCAGCACGATGCCGCCAGTGTCCGGAGCCGCGTCGCCCTCGCCCTTGTCGAAATCTTCACCACTGAGCAGCATCGTGGGCAGTCCGACTGGTTTGTCATTGAGCAGCCAGCGGAGGAATTTGCTGCCACGTGGCGAGAGCAGGCCGGTGGGGCCCTGCACATCGATCTTGTCGAGGGCCACATTACGGTCGCGCTTGGCGGGATCCGGATTCGCGGGATCGGAGTGATCATTCAGGAAGGCCACGGAGATCGTCGAGTCGCCGCCATTGAGCTGCACGGTCTTGGTGATCTTCTGCCAGGGGCCTTTGTCATCTTTCCAGCGGGTGGTGACATCAAAGGTGGACACATCCTTGCCATTCACGCGGAGGACGATCTTGGCCGGCTCTCCGCCTGACTCGGTGGCGGCGATATGGAGGGTGACCAGATAGCTGCCACCCGAGAACGCCTTGACCTTGCCGGAGGCTTCGGAGGGACCGTAAAACCAGCGGATGCCGCTGTGCTCCTCCGTCTTGCCCTTGCTGTTCCACATCTTGCTGGCGCCGATCTCCACATCGGTGTGGTCGGGGATGGACACATCAAACGCATCTTCAGCCACGGCGCGGGAGGCGCGGAGATACTTTTCCATCAGCATTGGAGAGAGGCTGAGCACATCGCCGATGTTGTCGAAGCCATAGCCCGTGTCGTCCGGCGGGAACTCCTTGGCCGGACGGGTGTCCACAAAAAGCAGGTCACGGACGGTGTTGTTGTACTCCGTGCGGTTCAGGCGGCGGGCGGTGATGTGGCCAGGATCAGGCTTGGAAGGGTCAAACCAGAAGATGGCGTCATCAATCCAGGCCACCAGCTCGTCACGCTGCACGAGGCTGGGCTTGTCCTTCTTCTCCGGCGGCATCACGTGGGTGATGAGCTGCTGGCGCACATGGTCCCACAACTTGAAGTCTGCACGC
Source organism: Verrucomicrobiota bacterium (assembly GCA_040387935.1). Classification (GTDB taxonomy): domain Bacteria; phylum Verrucomicrobiota; class Verrucomicrobiia; order Verrucomicrobiales; family Verrucomicrobiaceae; genus Prosthecobacter. Next base: position 171,259 of record JAZKCU010000001.1, read on the forward strand.
ATGGCCGCGTAGTCCTTGTGCTCGTCCATGGTGAAGTTGCCCTTGTCCACGCCATCGGAGTGGCAGTCGTAGCAGTACTGTTCCAGCAGGGGCTTGATCTTCTGCTCGTAGACCGCCTGACCGCGTGTGGCGAGGTTCTCCGCCGCCAGGGCAGGCAGCGAAGACAGAAAGGCTAGCGGAAGGAGCAGTCGAGGGGCGGTCATGTGGGGGAAGAGAGTTACGCAGGAAGGGGTGGCAAGATTTCGCGGCAGCGCAGCGGATTGCATGATCCTGGGCAGGTTAACATGCCTTACTTTTGGCGCCTCGCCAGCCCGGTGTCGGTCCCAGCCGGCGGGGAACGGCGGCTTCCGTGATTGCCAGAGCCGTGGCCTTTCGTTAGAACCCACCACCCGATGACTGCGAAAATCCTCCTGACTCTGCTGACCGCTGCGACCCTCCACGCTCGTGAGCCCTGGACGACATCGCGCATCCAGGGGGCTCCGGAGAACGCCAAGCCCTTTGTGTCTGAGGAGATCTGGAAGCAGTATGAAGTCGATGACGTGCTGGAGATCGTGGGACTGCCGGGCCGGGCCCTCATGGTGGAAAGGCGGGGCGAGGTGTGGTGCCTGCCGCGTGATTTTAAGTCCACGGAGAAGCGCCATCTGGTAGTGGCGATGAAGACGATCCACCCGGACCTGGATCACCTTTACGGGATGGCTTTTCACCCCAACTGGCAGACCAACCGGGAGGTCTACGTCACCTACACCACGGGCCAGAAGATCGAGGACGGCACCAAGCTCTCCCGCTTCAAGCTCAGTTCCGTCAATCCGCCGACGATCGATCCCTACAGCGAGCGGGTGCTGCTAACCTGGCTTTCCGGCGGTCACAACGGCGCGCACGTCCAGTTCGGGCCGGATGGCATGCTCTATGTTTCCATGGGGGATGCGGAATCACCGGCACCTCCGGATCAACTGAGCACGGGCCAGGATAATCGTGACTTCTTGAGCAGCATCCTGCGCATCGACGTGGACAAGCGTGACAAGGGCAAGAACTACGCGGTGCCGCCGGACAATCCGTTCATTGGCAAAAAGGACGCCCGACCGGAGATCTGGGCCTTTGGCTTCCGTAATCCGTGGAAGATGAGCTTTGATGACACGGGCCGTCTCTGGTGTGGTGATGTGGGCTGGGAGATGTGGGAGATGATCCATCTGGTGGGCCGAGGCACGAACCATGGCTGGAGCGCCATGGAGGCCAGCCAGCCCATCCGGCCGGAGCGGCTGAGCCCGCTGGCACCCATCACGCCGCCCGTGGTGGCGCATCCGCACACGGAAGCCGCGAGCATCACCGGCGGGTATGTGTATCATGGAAAAGCCTATTCCGAACTTGATGGAGCCTACATCTACGGTGACTACGAGACGGGCAAGATCTGGGCGCTCTGGCATGATGGGACGAAGATCACGCGGCACGAGGAGATCGCTGACACGCCCCACAAAATCTCCACCTTTGGCCGACTGGATGATGGTGAGATCGTCTATGCCCACTGGGGCAGGCCGGGGAGTGTGCATCATCTAGTGCGCAATCCTGCGGTGAACAAGCCGTCCTCTTTTCCGCGCAAGCTGAGTGACACGGGGCTCTTTGCCGATGTGAAAAAGCAAACGCCGTCTGTCGGGATCCATGAGTTCACCGTCAGCGAGCCGATGTGGCAGGACCGGTTGGTGGGCAGGCGCTTCATCGGTCTTCCCGGAGAGTCAAAAGTCGAGGCCAGCGTCAAAAAGAAGCCGGATGGCACGGTCGAGTCCAGCGCCGTCGTGTGGCCGAAGGACGCTGTGCTGGCGAAGACACTGAGCACTCCGGGAGCTGAGGCGCGGCTGGTGGAGACCCAGGTGCTGCATTTCGATGGCGAAACCTGGAACGGCTACAGCTACCGATGGAACGAAGGGCAGACCGATGCCGAACTGGTGACGGCGAATGGAGCCGAGCAGGAAATTGCCATCTCGGGCGGAGCCCCGCTTCAGCATCGCTTCCATGCGCGCGCAGAGTGCATACGCTGCCATACACCATGGACGGGCTTTTCGTTAGGCTTCCAGCCGCAGCAGCTCTCAGGCATTGATGGGGAAGCCTCGGCCCGTGAGATGGCCATCAAGCTGGGGTTGGTGAATGAGGCCTTCTTTGAAATGAGCACGGCGCGGCTCGTGGCCAGCCATGATGACAAAGCTGATCTCGAAATGCGGGCGCGCTCCTGGCTGCATGCGAATTGCGCGCATTGTCATCGCCTGAACGGCGGTGGCTCCGTAGCGCTGAAGGTGAACATGGAGCTCTCTCTTCTCGAAACCGAGATGATCGGAGAAAAGCCGTTGCGTGGAGATTTGGGCATCGAGGAGGCGCGCATCATGGCTCCGGGCGCGCCTTGGCGCAGCGTGCTGCTGGCGCGCATCGGCCGCACGGGTTCCGGTCGCATGCCAGTGATCGGATCCCATGAGGTGGATGAGCATGCCTTCGAGCTGCTCTGGAAGTGGGTGGAGGATCTCGGCAAACGCACACCTGCGGTGGTTGAAAAGGTTCCGGCCACACCGGCTGCGAAGGCGGTGGATGAGAAGCTGGCGGTTGGAGTGGGCTTCTCGAAGGCGATGAAAACGGTGCCGGAGGTGCTGGCGGCCCTGCATAACCACTCCAAGACGGGCGCGGTCCCGGAACCAGAGGTTTGTCTCTCCCCAGATTCAAACATCGCCGGGCTTTTGGAGCGCTTTTTGCCCCCGGAAAAAAGGCGGAAAACCATCGGACTCGCCCCGGACCTGCCGCAACTGCTCGGTTTGAAGGGTGATGCGAAGCGGGGCGCGGCCCTGATTTCGCCATCAGGTGTGTTGGCCAGCTGTCTGGCCTGCCACTTCGTGAACGGGACCGGGCGGGACTTCGGTCCGGACCTTTCGAAAGTGGGTTCTCGGATGAACAGGCAGCAGCTTTTGGAGAGCTTGGTCCACCCCTCGAAGGTGGTCGCCAAGGGGTTTGAGGCCCAGGTGGCCGAGCTGGCGGATGGCACCCTGCAAATGGGCTTCTTGCTCAGGAAAACCAAGGCGGAGACGGTGCTGAAGCTGGCCACCGGGCAGTCCCTGGCGGTGCCTGCCAAGGAGCTAAAATCCTTGAAGCAACTGCCTGCTTCTTTAATGCCCGAGGGGCTGCTCCAATCCCTCACCAGCAGCGAGGTGGCAGACCTCCTGAGCTTCCTCAGTTCGTTGAAGTAGAGCAAGTCATACTCCTTTCGGGTCATTTGATTACTTCGAAAGTATTTCTTGCCTAAAAATTGAGTGTCTTGGCACTCTATGCGCTTTCCATGAAAAATTCATGTTTCGCCCTTTCAGTGCTGATGGCCTTTTCGGCCACCCTCTGGGCGGAGAATGCACATGATTCGATCGCAGACGCGAGAGCACGGCTTGCGCGTGGTGAGAATGCCCGGGTATGTGTGTCCGGTCGAGTGACTTTTAGCAACATGCGGCTGGGCATTGCCTTCGTGCAGGATGACACCGGCGGCATCGCCTACGATCCGCGCACCTCGCAGAAGCCGTATCCGATCGCGGGGGATGTGGTGGAGGTGTCCGGCGTGCTGACGCGACGCCAGGGCATGGTGATGATCCTGCGGGACAAGGAACTTTTTGGGCCGCCGAGGGTTGCCAGGCAGGAGAGTGCGCAGATGCGTGTGCGGCCAGTGACGTTTGAGCTGGAGTCGGCCGCGCAAATGCGGATCGATGGGCTGCTCACGCAGACCACGGGCATCGTCCGCCGGGTGATCGTGCCAAAGGTGGATAACGTTCCGATGATCGCCGAGGTGAGCACGCCCAGCGGGTATGTCCTGGCCCGCCTGCCATGGCGTGTGGCGCAGGCTGAGATCGACACCTGGACCAACTGTCCCGTGCTGATCAACGCGGTGCTGGTCTGCCAGGGGCAGCCGCCGCTTTTGCCACGTGATGCGGACGCGATGCTGTTTGTGCCCGGGAAAGGAGCCTGGACTCTGCAGCCATCTTCTTTGGTTGAAGTGTTTCAGCGTCCGCCCGCCACACTCTCGCCCGAATTGCTGGTGGCCAACCGCAGCACCCAGGACAAGCGTTTGCATCTTCTTGGCATGGTCACCGCCGCGCGTTCACGCCAATGGGTGACCCTTCGAACGAGCACAGGCAGCGTGCAGGTGATGACCCGCCAGGTGGAGAGCTTCGAGCCCGGAGATATTCTCTCAGTCGCCTGCTGGCCGCAAAACAGCGGCGGGCGCATGGTGATGCTGGATGGTGTGTGCCGCAAGCATTCGCGCGCGGCTGCGCCGGAACCGATGGAGGTCGTTTCCGGCTTCATGCCCGCGCTGTATCATCCCATGGATCTCGTAAAAGCCACGGGAGTGATCAAGGTGCAGCAGATCTCCGGTGGCGCGCCGCGGATCATGTTGCGGCTGGCTGGCGGTGAGACCTGCCTGGTTCAATGGCCCACCTTTCTGACCTCCCAGCAGGCGGGTGAGATCCTGGATAACAGCACGATGTCTGTGACCGGCATCCTGTCTGCGCCACGGGATCCCGCGTTGCAGGATTTTGGCACCATCCACGCCATCCAGCCCCGTAGTCTGGCTGACATGAAGCTCCTCAAAGGTCCGTCTTGGTGGACAACTTCACGACTGAAGGGAGCGATGGCCTGGATGTCATTGATCGCCTTCCTGGGCATCAGCACGACGCTTGTCTCACGCTGGCAGGTGAGACGTCAGAGAAAGCATATTCGCACCATCGAGTCCCGGACCATCGCCGAGGAGGAGCGGAAGCGCATCTCACGAGATTTCCATGATTCGTTGCAGCAGCAACTGGCCAGCGCGGCCTTGCACCTGGAGACACTGAGAGGTGCCATCGACGCCGCGCCGGACATGATGCCTAGTCTGATCGATGACACGGCCGCGATGATCCGCCACTGCCAGATCGAGGCCCGTCACTGCATCTGGGATCTGCGCAGTGAGACCGGCGGTCGTGAGAACCTGGCCGAGACTCTGAAGGAATGGCTGCACATGCGCGCCAGCCAACCGGGCAAAGGAGGCCCTGACCTCTACTTCGAGCAGCGTGGCGAAATGCCGCCTCTGGACGAGGACACCTGCTTTCAGATCCTGCGGGTCGCCCAGGAGGCCGTGAACAATGCGCTGGCCCATGCGAATGCACGCCGCGTGACGGTGATTCTCGAAGGCACGCCTGAACGTTTTTCCCTCCTGGTGGAGGATGATGGCAAGGGATTCGATGCCACCCAATCTCATCGCGGCCGCTTCGGACTGAACGGCCAGCGGGAGCGGGCGCACAAGATAGGTGCGCAGCTCCACTTTACCAGCCCCCCCGACAAAGGCACGCGCATGATTTTATGCCTGCCCACCCCCAAGCCCAACCATGCACTCATCACATGACTGCTTGATCCGTGTCCTTGTCGTGGACGATCATTTTTTCACCCGCATCGGCCTGAGCGCCGCCCTCAATCTGGAAGCTGACATCGGCGTCGTGGCCGAGGCCACCTGCGGTCGCGAGGCCATCGACCTCTTCGACCAGATGCAGCCGGACGTGGCCATCCTGGATGGCCATCTTCCTGACATGCACGGCACCGAAGTGGCACGTCATATCCTCAAGCGTTTTGAGCATGCCCGCCTGCTCCTCTTTTCCGTCGATGAGACGGAGGAGGACATCCACCGTGCCGTCAGTGCCGGAGTGAGCGGCTACCTTCCCAAGTCGGCACCACGTCCGCAGGTGCTGTCCGGTGTGCGTGCCCTTGCCGCCGGCAGGCGCTTCTTTCCTGAACCGATTCGCGAAAAAATCCAACAGCGCCGCTCCCACGCCAGTCTCTCCGACCGGGAAGTCGAGGTCGTCAGCGGCATGGCGCGTGGCCTCTCGAACAAACTCATCGCCGGCGAGCTTGGCGTGTCAGCCGAAACCGTGAAGACTTTCGTGGCACGCATCCTGGAGAAGCTTGGTGTGGAAGACCGCACTCAGGCCGTCATCACCGCCATGAACCGCGGTCTGCTCAAAGGCAAGTAACCCGCGGACGGCTCTGATGTCATTCAAGCAGGGCGCGCTCCGTCAGGCAAAGCCGCGCCCTGCTCATGCGACCGATTATGAGTCGCGACGAAAGATGCCTGGCGTGGCCATCGCCGTTTTCTTGGGCTTCGGCGCGGCTTTGGGATCCAGGTTTTCACCGAGCTGTGCATCGGTCACTGTGGACTCCACGCCGCCAGCAGGCACTTCCAATTTCGTGACCCAGAGCAGGGCATTCAGGACGGTCTTGCGGAAGTCGGCATTGCCCCAGTTTTTGTGAAAGTGACCTCCGGTGAAACCGAAGCCGCGGCCACCGTCCGAGCGTTCCACGCTCCACATGGTGGCTTCCGGAGCGCCTTTCTCTGCCTGGATGTGGGGATAGGGCCCCTTGGGGTAGACATAGGGTCCGCCGCGAGTCGCGTCGGAGGGGGTGGCGACCAGGATGGGCACGAACTTGGTGCCTGCATCTTCTGCGGCGGCGATGCCGTCGTTGAAGGCCGGGCGGAAGCGCATGTTGAAATACCATTCGTCATTGATTTGGAAGGGCTTCACGCCGCGGGTGATCGGATGCTCGGGAAAGCTGGTGAAGTTCGGCTCCCAGAGGGGATTGCAGGAGAAGGCGTTCTCGTAGTGACCTCCAAGCCAGGATTGAAACTCCTTGCCGCCGAGTTCCGGCACCACCTCCACGCCATAGTGCATGCAGCCGAAGCCCACGCCCTTTTCCATGAGCTTGCCGAGCGTCTCGAGATGGTTGGCCTGCACTGCGGGATGGCCTTTGCCACCATCCGCATAGATCACCACGGCATCCGCATCCGCAAAGGTGGCCTCATCCTTCACCCAGCCCATCTCATGGCGATCCACTACGAGGTTCGGCACGGAGAGCAGACACTTCTCCAGAAGCATCGATCCTGCACGGAACTCATGCATGCCTGAAGGATGGGAAGGTTTGCCGGCAATGAGGACCAGCTTGTGTTTGCCGTCCGGGGTGACCGCCTGGGCGGCCGTGGCGATCAGGAAGAGCGAGGTGAGAACGAGGCGCATGATGATGGAAAAATCGGGTTGGAGCGGAGAACTCGGGCCGGGTGGGGTGAAAATCAAATTCTCCTGCGCTTGGCAGTCTGCCAGCGCCGTTCCTTTTTTAGATGGCAGATGGCCTGCATCTTGCCGTTGGACAGTTTTGCCTGATCAGGCACGTTTGGATCAACTCATCATGAAACGTCTCCCCATTTTCTTCGCCACCCTGGCCTTCCTGACCGGTCTTCACGCCCAGGAGCCCAAACAGGCGGCACCCGGGCAGGTTCCCCAGGAACTGATGCAGCGCCTTTTCAATCCGGCCTCCAGCGAGCAGGAACTGGCCGAGGCGATCAAGGAGGCCAACAAGGCAGGCGTGCCGCGCCAGCAGATCATCGAGGCCAAGCTCATCTGGGGACTGCGCTCGCAAAACACCGCCTGGCTCGGGAAGATCCTGCCCGAACTCGAAGTGCTGGCCGGTAACTTCGACTCGGCGCAGTCTGCGGGCATCAAGTCGTCTGACGACATCCGCTCCTTCATCGAATACATCAAAGGACTGCAGGCCAGCGAAAAAAAGGATGATGCCGCCTTCAAGAAGCACATGCAGGAGGCCTTCTGGCTGGCTCCGGCACAGGCGCAGCTCTATGCGCAGACCATCGACAAGCTCCGCCGTGAATCAAAGATGGCCACGATGAAGGTCGACCTGCAACTCGTGCTGGCCACCTCGAATGGTGAGACCACCACGCTGCAAGACCAGATGGCTGGCAAGAAGGCCGTGCTGATCGACTTCTGGGCCTCCTGGTGCGGACCGTGCATGCAGCTCATGCCTGAGCTCAAGAAGAAGGCTGAGCACCTCAAGAAACACGGCATCGTCGTCGCAGGCATGAACAAGGATGACGAGAAGGCGGAGATGGTGGCGGAAAAGGTCAGGGGAGAGCAGGGGATCGAGTTTCCCTGGCTGATCGAGCCTGCGGACCGGCCCTTCACGAAGATGCTGGAGATCGACAGCATCCCCCGGATGATCCTCATCGGTCCGGATGGGAAGGTGCTCTACAATGGTCACCCGCAGGATCCAGGCCTCTGGTCAGCGCTGCAAAAAATCGATCCCGAGATCAAAGCCCCTGAGGCTTGAGTTCGACATTCGTCATTCGGGTTTCGTCATTCCTTCCACTCCCCCCACGAAAGTGAGGGGCTGGAAGACGTGAAAAAGGGTGGGATCCTGCGTTTGTAGCATCAGCCATGAACCGCCGCTCCTTCCTCGCCCACACCGCCGCCCTCGGCGCTGCGCCGCTTTTCGCGAACAACACGCCCGTCCACACCCCCAAGGGCAAGGCAGAGCACTGCATCTTCATCTGGCTCGGCGGTGGCATGGGCCAGATCGATACCTTTGACCCGAAGAAGCTGGGTAATAACAAGGACAAGCAGAAGGTGGCGGGCTCCCTCTACAAGGCCATCGACACCACGGTGCCCGGCGTGCAGGTGGTAGAGCATCTCAGCCAGACCGCGAAGGTCATGGAGCATGTGACGGCAATGCGCACGGTGAACCATCAGGTCATTGATGAGCACGCCTTCGCCACGAACATGGTGCACACCGGTCGCATGATCTCGGGAAACACCATCTACCCGAGCATTGGTTCCATTATCTCCCATGAGCTCGGTGCGGCGGACAAGGAAGTGCCTCCCTACATCCTCATTGGCTATCCAAATGTGAGCCGCGGCCCGGGCTTCCTCGGTGCCAAGGCAGGCTACGTGTATCTCACGGATACCGACACGGGCCCAGCCGGCTTCACCCGTCCTGATTTTGTGGATGAAAAGCGCGCCCTGACCCGCGAACAACTTTTGCAACCCTTGATGGCCCGTGCTGAGAAGGGCTCGTCCATGGCCGACTATCGTACAGCCCAGGAACAGGCGCTCAGTCTGTCAGGCCCGCAGTTCATGCGTCACTTTGATCTCAAGCAGGAGCCTCAATCCTTGCGTAATGAATACGGTGGTGAGTTTGGCCAGCGGTGCCTCCTCTCCCGCCGTCTCGTGCAGGCTGGAGTCCGGTTCATTGAGGTGTCCCACAATCTCAACTTCATGAACGGCACCGGCTGGGACATTCACAATGAAGGCTACCAGAACCAGCATCTGCTCATTCAGGAGCTCGATACCGCGCTCGCTGCGCTGATCCGTGACCTGAAGGACAAGAAGCTGCTCGACAAGACCCTCATCGTTGTCGGCACCGAATTCGGTCGTCCGCCGGAGTTTGATGGCCGTGGGGGCCGTGGTCACCAGGGCACAGCCTTCTCCATGGTGCTGGCCGGTGGTGGCCTGAAGCACTGCGGCGCCTATGGCGTCACGGACGAACTGGCGAAGAAGCCCGTCGAGAATCCGGTGCCGCTGGTGGATTTCCACGCCACCATCTATGCGGCGCTGGGAATCGATCCCTCGAAGGAACTCATGGACAGCACACGCCCGGTGCCGATCACTGATGGTGGCAAGGCCGTGGCGGCTTTGTTTGCCTAACAAACCTTGATTGAAAAAGAAAAATCCCGTGCGGCTCTCGCCACACGGGATTTTCGTTTGAGGACGAACAGGTTTAACTACGGAACGGTCACATCAAACACAGGGTTGAATGTGGTGCCGCTGAGCTGGCCCTTGAGCTTCACTGTCATGCCGTCGCGGTAGAGCACTCCGGTCATGGTGCGCCTTTTGCCCACCTGATCATAGATGCTGCCAGTGACGAGGCCGTTGGCCTTGTTCAGGGACAGCGCGGGCTTGCGCTGCAGCGGGCTGGTGAACTTGATGAGATTGGTGGTGGCCAGGGTGAGGTTCTCGGTGATGGCAGGATTGATTTCCATGCCCTGCATCGTGATGTTCAGCTTGCCGGCTCCCATCATGGCATCCAGGAAACCTAGTGCTCGCGTTCCCACCATCGGAGGTGTGTAGGTAGCCCCGATGATGGAGGGGCTGATTTCCAGTCCGGCAGGATAAAAGACGGCGCCGACCTTGGCGGGGCGGATGTATTTGGTAGCTTGTGCCCCCAGCACGTCCACTGCACCTGCTTCAGTGATCTTCAGGTAGCTCTTGAAATAGCCCGCGTTGGAGTGAAGAGACACGTACGTTGGCAGGTAAGCGTTTGCCGAATCAGACCCGAAGCACAGGGACGAACCGAAGGTAGTCTTGGTTCCGTCAGACAGGGTGGTGGCGCCTGTGGTCACGCCGAGATTGGAGACATTAAGGGTCAGCGTGCCGGCACCCCCGACACTGGCCGTGTAGAGACCTTTCATGGATGATGGCGCAATCGTGGTGAAACGCTGCACCGTGCAGAAAAGAGCGCCCGTGGAACCGCTGATGCTCGACACGATGTTAAATCTGCCGCCACGTGCGCCATCCAGCATGAGTGTGAGCGGTGGCAGAGGAGTTGCTCCCGTAGCAACCTTGCGCTCGACGGACACGATATAGTAGCCGTCCAGACTGAAGACTCCGTTGAAGGGGTAGGCCTTGCCCGCCAGCATGAGCTTGGCCGTGAATGCATGACCGGCCGTTTTGCTCAGTTGAATGGAACCATGAATGCTTTCTTCGTCATCCGAGCCGAAGTTGCCAATGCGGTTCTCGGGAACTGAGGCCATATGGCGCAGGCGGAGACGGACCTTGTTGTTGTCGGCATTGATCGAACTAGGAGTATATCCATCCACAGCGATGTGATAGGTAGTTCCCTGCGCTGCATAAAACGTGGCACTGGCAGCATTGCTGGCGCCATAGGTGGGACTGAGCTCGTGATCATCATTGGACGCCACTCGGGTCAATGCATTCACGGAGGCGCCTGTGTAAACGGAGACAAGGGTGTCGCGGATGAACAGGTCATCGGTGGCCTCGATGGTGTCCACCGTGCAGAAGCCGCTGGTGGGCGCTGTCCAGCGCCACCACGCACTCTTTTGCGCGCCGTTGTCACCGCCCTGTCTGTGGCCGGGTTCGCCATTCTCGACCGTGAAGGCCATGAGATTGACCTCACCCCCCGTATTGCCGTTGCTATCGGTGATGACCGTGGCTCCGGCAAAGCTGTTGGAGATGGCACGGGCTTGAGGAGTGGCTGCCAGCGTGAGGGCCAGCAGGCCGAGGAGGGTGTTCTTGGTCTTGTTTTTCATGGGTTCGATGGTGTTGGTTAGGTTTGGGCCAGCAGCGCAGCAGCCGTTCTGGATGAGCTAGCCTTCACTCATTTCTCGAACCTGGGTATTGGACCTCAGTCCTACGCCTTAGGTCGGAGTTCTGAGGTGACGGAAAGGACTCCGTATCCGCCTTTCGTCGGATAGGCAGGTTCGGCGAGGGGTGTCACTATCGCCCCATGAAAGCGTCCTATGCCCTGAACCCATCTTCACAGCCCGCCCTGCCGGTCGTGGTGAATGCGCTGCGTGCGAATGAGCGCCTGATTGTCGCTCTGGCCTTGCTGGCCGGCCTGCCCTTCACGCTTGCCGTGGTCGGTATGATCATGCGGGCCTGTGGAGCTTCACTGAAGCCGGACGTCTTTGTGGTGGGCGTTGCAGCGTCCTCGATCATTGCGGTCATCGCTCTCTTTGTCGCGCGGTGGGTTCGCGCTCGCTTGCAGATCCGTCACGAGGAGCCCGGTGTCGGCCTGGGCACTCATCTGGGCCAGTTCTCGGATCGTGAGCGTGTCTTTGGCACGGACGTGCCAGCCTTTCTCATCCGCAATGCCAAGCCTGGAATGCCTGGCGTTCTCGACGAAGCTGAAGTGGCGGAGTCTGGCGTCACCATTCATGTGGAGAGCGTGCTGGTGGCCCAGTTCCACGGATCGAAAGAAGCCAGGAAAGCCGTGGCTGCTTATCAGCGGACCTTCATGCTTCAGAACATCACCGGTGATGAGGTGCAGGGCTGGAAGGCCAGGCGCAGCCTGCAGGGAGACTATGTGGAGATGCTCTGCCGGGGCCGGGTTTTGTTTGTCTGGGCTTGTCTCAGTCCGGATGCCTGTGCCGAACGGAGGCTGCAGACTCAGGTCGAGAGCCTGCTTCCAGACACGGTCGCTGAGGAGCCTTCAATTTTCCCCATGCTTCAATCGCTAGCCGTTCGGCTCAGGTTGCTTAAAGTCTCCTGAAGCACAAGTAGCCCGCCGCTCCTCACCGTCATGATTTCCAAGACATCTCTCATCTTTATGTCCTCGGCGCTGTTCATGGCTGAGAGCGCTGTCGCGCAAGAGGCCAAGCCGTTTGCCTCCTTCATTGAGCTGCCCTGGCGCTACGTGATCGGCGGCAGCGCTGGCGGCAAATGGCTGAGCAGTGAGGCTGCCGGGAAGCGGCTGACCGCACCCAAGACTTCCTATCGTGTGTTCACGCTTGAAGGAGAAAAGGCGAAGGTCACTGGCGCCAAGCCCGCGCCTGAGGCGGATGTGTGTCCAGATGTATGGATGCACACCTTCACGCCGGAGCTTGATCCGCAGTCCGCGCCGGCCATCGGCGTGAATGCCGCCTGGAATCCGCAGCCCCGCCAGCCTGTGCCCTTGGACATTGCCCAGGAGACCCTGGAAAAGGCGCTGCGTGAGCTGCTGAATGGCAAAGGCATCACCCATCCCAAGGTGAAGCTCACACAGACGCTGCGTGTGGACCTGGATGGAGACGGCCAGCTGGAAACATTGCTCACGGGACGGCATTTTGACGATGAGATCGAGCGGCTCTCGGTGAAGGCAGGTGATTACTGCCTCGTTTTCATGCGCCGGATGGTCAAGGGCCAGGTGCGCACGCAGGTGCTCAGTGGAGCGGCCTACCCAAAAACAGATCAAGAGAACTCCCCCAGCACTTACGAGGTCGCGGGAGTCCTGGACCTGGATGGCGATGGCAAGCTCGAGGTGCTGGTGCGCACGGGTTACTATGAGGGCGGAGGCATGGAGGTGTGGCAGCTCCGCGGAGACCGCCTGGTCAAGGTGCTCGAAATGGACTGCGGCGTCTAACTTTCTTTGAACAACGGCCTAACACAAAAGAGGTAAGCCCTTTGTCTGATACCCGGTTTTTCGAACCTATGGCATGATGATGGCGAATCCGACCCCCACTATGTTACGAGCCATGAAATCTCTCGCGCCCCTTCTGGTCATCTCACTGGCCTATGCTGCTTTCACCAAAGGCCGCAGCCCGGACGACCGCCTTGCACCCCTCCGTGAGGCGGCGGAGCATTTCTGCACCACAATCCGCGCTGAGCCGATCCAGGGACTGCCTTCTGAGCCTCAATTGCAGAAGCTGGCCCCGATCATTACCCCCGGTCTCCATGCGGCCATGGTCAAGGCTCGTGCTGAGCAGCAGGAGCAGATCAAAAAGTATCCTGATGACAAACCTAATTGGATCGAGGGAGACCTCTTCGGCAGCCTTTTTGAAGGGGTGACCCAGTGGGAGCTCGGCAGTGTTTTTTTTGCTCCTGGCGTGGATGGCACCGTGAAGGTGAACCTGACCTACACGGAAGGCTCGCAGCCGCCGACGAAGTGGACGGACACGCTCGTCTTCAAGCAGCGCGGAGAGAAATGGCTGCTGGATGACATCCGCATGGGTGGCGAGTGGGCCTTCAAGTCTGCGGACTCTCTCCGCGGTCGTCTTCCTGGAGGCTGGCAGGCACGTGAGGACCATGATTCACCGGATGAAAAATGGCATGTGACCTTTCAGAGGGATGGAGAGGTGATCTCCAACATCTCCATCCAGGCCGCGGACAAGTCTGGCAATCCGCACCTTTTGTTCGGCGGCGAGTCGAGCCCCGCAGGCGGGGTTCCAAGCTGGGTCCTATGGAGTGCCAACAGTGACCTGCTGGCAGTCCGCCTGGGTGACAGCCCTCGATTCACGCGCACGTTGATCTTCCGTCTGGTTGAGAACAAATGGCAGAAGGTCGAGATGCCGGTGTTTTATGCCGAGGAGAAGAAGACCATGACCGGAAACGGCTTTCGTGAGACTGACAGCCTTATTGACGCGGATCATTGGCACGATGCGAGCACCCTGGTGGTGAAGTATTTCAGCAGCTGGGCCAACGGTGAAGACGCAGATGGCTACTCCAAATACATCAGCGTCCAGGTGGGTGCGGATGGCAAGGCCAAGGTCACCGAAGCCGTGGACACGCCGGGAGACAACTGAGCCCCGCCGCAGATTGACACCATCAATGCCAAACCATCTTTGTGTCCACAGGCTTGCGGACGCTGCGCGGCCAGTGGAGGTCAGGTCTCGGCCAGCCAAGGTAGACGAGGCCGATGCAGCGATCCTCCGGGCGGATGCCGAGCCAGGTGCGGAAGCCGGGTGCATCCAGCACCGGCGGAGATGACCAATACCCGCCGAGACCTGCGGCCGTGGCGCTGAGCTGGAGATTCTGCAAGGCGCAGGCCACGGCTTCGATCTCCTCGATCTCGGGGATCTTGGTGCCACCGTTCCTCTCCATCACACAAGCGATGACCACCGGCGCGAGCAGCGGGTTCTCTCCCATTTTCCGCAGCTTGTCCTCACGGAATTCCGCCGCCGGGGTGCTCTCACGATAGGCCTCCTGCATCTGTGCGGCCAGGAGTTGGCGAGATTCGCCCGTGAAGACATGAAACTTCCACGGCTCCGTCATGCCGTGGCTGGGGGCCCAGGTGGCATCTTCCAGAATGTGGGAGAGCAGGCTGCGATCCACGTCACGCGACCGGTCCAGATCCACCGGCTTGATGGAACGACGGTGGCGCAGCAGAGCAGACAGCTGGGAATGACTGGGAAGCATGGAAGGGGGAAAGGGTGTCAACTGTCGATCTGAGCACCCGGATAGAGGCGCAGGAGTACACAGCTAAGGCAATCGTAGGTGAGCGCATGGGCGGCCTTTGAAACTGCGTCCGGCATGGCATTCGCCTCGACGCCGGATTTCCACAGTTGGGTGATGCCCTCAGCATGCTCGTCGATGATCTGGCCGCAAATGCTGTTCCAGTGCGCGGGTTCGGCGCTCTCCTGCCACTCACCGCGGCCACGGCCGAAATGGGAGATCGCCAGATAGGTCAGCATGGCGAGCCGGACCTGCTCACGAAAATGCTCGCAGGACCAATGCAGCCGGGAATCGCTGCCGCGCACGAGGTTGTAGCTTTTGATCAGGGCGTAGGCGCCGATGCCTGCGGCCAGACCGCCAAACAGCGCGCCCCCCCCAAAAGTCATGCCGCCCATTTTGAGGTCGGCGATGAGTCCACCCATGGCACCTCCGGCCACGCTGCCGACGACGCTCCAGACGGTCTCGGAGACTTTGATGGGAACATGAAACTGCTCATGCGTGAGCTGGCCGAGGCGCCGGGCGGCCTCGCCTTCCAGGTCATGCAGTTCAATGAGGCGGTTCGTGGCGCTCAGAAGGCGGTCCGCGAGACGGGTGGCCAGTTGCTCGCGGGCATCTCCATACTCCTTGTTGAGCTCGCTGCGGCCGATGCCGATGCGTTCCCACAGGGTCTCGCTGCGGACTTCGATGCCATCCACCACGGCGGCGGTGAGCAGCTCGGAAAGGACGCGGCTGGAGTGATGAAAGACATCCTGGTTCCGCTGATGCCAGGCGCGCTTGAGCTGTTTAAAGGCGTCCGCCTTCGTCTCGGTCATCAGCGGGCTCATGGCATGCATGAGCCGGTCTTCCTGCACCCAGCAGCGGGCAAAGGCGTCCAGGCAGATGACATCGCTCACGATGGGCCAGGTCTTTAAATGATCCCGCCAGGCCTGGACCTCAGCCTCCTCCACACTGGTCTCCTGGGCGGGACCGGTCTGGTTCAGCAGCACCAGCACGGGCTTGCCCACCCAACCCAGGATTTCCATCTCCGGGCCGATGTAGGCTGCCACCTCAGGCGGCTCTGTGGCATTGACGAGGTAAAGGACCACGTCCGCCTCTTCGCGCACGTTTTTCAGCGCCTGCTGGCTGCACCAGAGCGGCTTGTCCGTCAGCCGGTCCCAGGTTTGGGAGATGAGCCAGAAGATGGGGTTGCGCTCGCGCTTCAGGCGCTTCAGCAAGCGTGCGCTGTCACCAAACCCTGGCGTGTCCCAAAGCCGCAGCAGGCGGGCGTCATGTTCCAGCAGCGTGTAGGACTGGTTGTAGAGCGTCACGTGCGCGGCATCCCGCACCTCTCCCACGTCCTGACGCAGGAGCGTGCGTGCCAGCGTGGTCTTCCCCGCATTGGTGTGCGAGATGAGACTGAGTGTGACGATGTCCGATGCAGGTGGCTGGATGCCCGGGGGAGGCGGCATGGGTAAGACTTTAGAGAGCGTGGCGGCGGTGCAAGGAAGGAAAGAGAAATGACAGACAAGACTCTCTCTTGATCCGAACGTATCACCGACTAAGGCAGTCTACGTGAAACTCTCCAAAAAGGCCGAATACGCGATGCGCGCCCTGCTCTGCATGGCGCGTGACACGGAGACGTCGACCTTTGCCATCCAGGACATCTCCACGCGGGAGCGCATTCCGCTGAAGTTTCTGGAGCAGATTCTCCTGGCGCTGAAGAATGGCGGGCTCCTGCGTAGCAAGCGCGGCGTCGGCGGCGGCTACCAGTTTCAGAGAGTTCCTTCCCGCATCACCCTCGGGGAGGTCGTGACCCTGATCGATGGCCCTTTTGAGCCTATCGCCTGTGCCTCTCCCGAAAAGCATGGAGGAAGCTGTGAATGTGGCGTGAGCGGGGCCTGCGGCCTAGGGCAGACTTTTTCCCTGCTGAAGCAGCAGGTCGACGGCTGGCTGAATGCCACCACCCTGGCCCAGGTGCTGGAGCGGGAGCGCCGGGAGACCGTGAGCTTCGATATTTAGCGGCCTTTCAGCGCCCTATCCAAGAGTGTGAATTTGAGGGCAGCGTTGTGAAAAACCCCCTTGCACTTTGGGTCACAAAAGCCATTTATAGGCCGAACACTGTTCGTTTGCTGAGTTATGCCTTTGGAAATGCAGCGCCACCCCTGTGGCATTATTTACACCCGTCAGTTCGCCGACTTCCTGCGCACCAAGCAGGAGAGTGAAGGTGAGCGCCATCCGGGTGAGCTGCTGTCCCTGGAATACACCCACTGCTCGGATGGGGAGATGGCTGGCAGTTCCTGGTGGAATCTGGAGTGGGTCGCCCTGTTTTCAGTGCCTGCGGACCAGAAGTTCGATATCGGCGAGACGCCCGTCTTTATTCACAAACAGAGCCGCCGGGGCCTGAAGAACCGTCTCCTGCATTTCGCGAATGGTGAGGTGCTGGTGAAAAACTGAGCAGGGCTCCCGCGAAGGGGCATTGAAGGTTCGCATTCTCTTTTTTGAGTTGGTCGGGGTTCCGGGAGGTCTGTGAAAACCTCGCAAAGCTGTTCCCATATCCTGGGCGGCGGTGTAAAATGCGAATCCCCAACCCCCCGCTGCCAGCGCGCCTTGCTTACCAGTCAGAACATTGATCCCACCCAGGCCGGCAAACCGAAGCCCTTCGTGCTGCTGCGTCCATTCATCGCGGCCTGGCAGTGGATGGTGCCGCCCACGCAGGCGCATCGTGACCGTCAGTCCACCACAGCACGTGTGGTGGCCTTTAGCCTGATCATTGGCATTTGCGGCACGGCCATCCTCCTGGGCTTCATCTATGCACGGCCGATGCATGACAAGTATCAGGACTGGCAGGCAAACCGGCTTTATGACGAGGCCCGCGATCTAGTGAATGACGGCCAGGGGGTGCAGGCCTTTCAGAAGGTGCAGCAGGCGGTGAAGCTGTCTCCTGAGAACGCCAAGGTCGTGCGCATGAATGCCGAGATCCTGACGCTGGCGAAACGGCCGGAGGCGCTGCATTACCTGGATCAGCTTGATCGCCTCGGCGCCACCAAGGAGGATGACAAAGTCCTGCGTGTGCGTGCGCTCATGAATCTGGAGCGTCCAAAAGAAGCTTCACAATTGCTGGAAGAGATGCTGAACAAGCAGATGCCCACGGACATGATGATGAAGCTGGCCGAGCATGTCTGGGGCAAGAGCCAGAAGGACGAGATGCTCTCCAAGTCCATGCGCAACTATGCGGCGAGCCATCCGGATGATCGTGAGCATGCGCTGCGTCTGGCGCGTGTGGAGATCCTTTCCGGCAAGGCTCTCGAGCTCTCCAGCGGACTGCGGCGAGCCTGGGCCGTGGCGGATGGCCATGATGACGATCTCAGCCTGCGTGCGCTGGAACTGCTCGACTCAGCCCCAGACATGCCGCCGGATGAGACGAAGAAGCTCATCGAGAAACTCCGCGCTCATCCCAAGGGGGACGGCTGGCATCTCGTCGCCGCTTTGCGTCGTCAGGTGAAGCTGGAGCCGCTGCGCCGGGATGAACTCATCCTGGAAGTGGTGCAAACCGCGAGAGGGCGCAAGCGTGAGGACCTTGTGCCCATCGTCCGCTGGCTGGTGGAGCCGCCGCAGAATGAATCACTCAAAGTTTTGGCCCTGGTGACGGAGGCGGAGGCCGTGGCCTATAAACCGCTGCTGGACAACTACCTCACAGCTCTCAGTGTCCTGCGCCGTCATGCAGACCTGGAGCGCCTGGTGGAGTCTCCGGCCGTGAGCGGCATCCTCAGTCACACGGAGCTGTCCTTCTACCGGGCTCATCTTGCCTATGTGACCGAGAAACCGCCGGAGCAAACCCGCAGCACCTTGATCATTGCCAAGAATGCCTGTGACGTGGAGCACCGTGCGGACCTCCTGCAGCGCATCGCTCGTTATGCCGAGGAGCGCGGGCATTATGACATTGCCGAGGAGGCCTTCCGTTCTGTCTCACGTGATCCCAAGCAGGAGCGTGTGGGCTTTGATGGGCTCATCCGCATGACGAGGTCCAATGGCAACACCCAAGGTCTCATCACGGCTGCTGCCGAAGCCGCACGCCGCTGGCCTGACGACAGCCGCTATCAGGAAGACTACCTGTATGTCAATCTGCTCACTGGTCGTGATGTGGAGGTCTCGCTGAGCCAGGTGCACAAGCTGTATGAAATGCAGCCGAAGGACTATCAGCGCCGCTTGCTGGTGGCGCTCGCCTGCTGGCGGCTGAGGGACATGAACACCGCCACGCTCTTCCTGAATGAAATGGACCTGAGCAATAATCACCTGACCCCAGGCCAGCAGGCCGTGTATGCCGCCATCGCCCGTGACAGCGCCGCAGAGAACGCCTCCGAGGTGGCGAAACTGGTGCTCAAGGACATCGATCCCCGCGCCCGCATGTTGCCAGAGGAGCGTGCCTGCTTCAGCAAGGCGGCACGCTGATCTGTGTCAGCTCAGGGCGGTGATGAGCTTTCCATGAATGCCATCGAAGCCGCCGTTGCTGAAGATGATGATGACATTGGTGGGCTTGGTCTCGGACTTCAGGCGTGAGATGATCGCATCCGTGTCCGCTTCATGGAAACAAGGGTGACCGCTGGCAGCCACAGCCGCCGCCACCACGCCCACGTCCAGCCTTTGATCCGCGGCGACTTTCTCAGGATTCGCGACGGCGGCGATCACGCTGCCATCGGCCTCCTTCAAGGCCTCGATAAGCTCGTTCTGCAGCACATTGCGACGGCTGGTGTTGGAGCGTGGCTCAAACACCGCCCAGAGACGGCGACCTGGATACTTCTGGCGGAAACCGCGCAGCGTCTCGCGAATGGCAGTGGGATGATGACCGAAGTCATCGATGATCGTGACGCCATTCACCTCGCCACGAATGGTCTGGCGGCGTCGCACACCGAGGAAGCTTTCCAGTCCCGCACGAATCTCATCATCCGTTAGGCCGGCATGACGGGCGGCACACACGCACATGGCGGCATTGCGCGCATTGAACTCACCGATCATTGGCACGGTGAAGGACTCGCCATTGATCGTGAAAGTCGTGCTCTCCGGATCCGCGGAGGTGATGACGATGCGCTCGCTGCAGCTTTCACCCAGACCCACGGTCTTCACTGGAGCATAGCTCTTCAGGGAGAGGCAGTTTTTGTCATCACCATTGAGCAGTACCACACCATTGCGCGGCACGCTGTTCAGCAGCCGCTGGAAGGTGAGCTTGATGTCATCCAGCGTGGGGAAGATGTCCGCGTGATCGAACTCGATGTTGTTCACGATCGCGCACTCCGGCAGGTAGTGCAGGAACTTGCTGCGCTTGTCGAAGTAAGCGGTGTCATACTCATCACCCTCGATGACGAAGAGGTCGCTGTGGTTGAAGCGCGCGCCGCTGCTGAGGTTTTCCGGCACACCACCGATCATGTAGCCAGGGTTGCGACCTGCGTTCTCGAAGATCCACGCCAGCATCGTCGTCGTCGTGGTCTTGCCATGCGTGCCGCTGACCACAAAGCTGCGCTTGCCCTGGATGACCTCGCGTCGAAGCATCTCCGCCATGCTGATGTAGGGCAGGCGGCGCTCCAGCATGCTCTCCAGTTCCTCATTGCCACGGCTGATGGCATTGCCGACCACGAAGACCTCTGCCTCTGCGGGCAGGTTCGCCGCCTTGTAGCCTTCCGTCACCGTGATCCCGGCGTCACGCAGCACATCGGACATCGGTGGATACACTTTTTCATCCGAACCGGAGATGGTGTAACCAAGCTGGCGCATGGCCACCGCCGTGGAGCCCATGGCGGTGCCGCAGATGCCGATGAAGTGAAGGTGTTTGGACATTGAAGCTGAGAATCAGAAACGAAGAACTAAGAACAAGGAACCAAGAACAGATTAAAACTTGTTAGCCTGGATCACATCCGCCTCGCCTTTGAGGTAGTTCACGAGGTTCAGGGTGGAGCGCATGGCCTGGCGTGGCACGCTTTCATAGGTGCGGCTGCCGATGTGCGGGGTGATGAGTGCCTTCGGATGCTTCAGCAGCGGATGATCAGCCGGTGGCGGCTCTTCATCGAGCACGTCGGTTCCATAACCACCGACAGCACCCGAGTTCAGCGCCTCGATCATGTCAGGCATGTGCACCAGTTCCGCACGGGAGGTGTTGATGACCAGCAGGCCCTTCTTCGCCAAAGCGATGCGGTCCGCGCGGACGAGGTGCTTCGTGCTCTCGCTGAGGTTCGCATGCAGGCTCAGCACATCCACCGCGGCGATGAGGCTCTCAATGTTGCTATGACGGGTCACACCATGGTCAGCGGCGAACTTTTCCGGCCAGTAGATGTCCATGCCATGCACTTCCATGCCGAAGGCCAGCGCACGCTTCGCCACTTCCTGGCCGATGCGGCCGAGGCCGACGATGCCGATCTTCTTGTTCCAAATTTCGTTACCAGTCACGCGCTTCCATTTGCCCTCACGGACGGCATTCGCGCTATCCACCAGGTTGCGCACCAGGGCGAGCAGCAGGCAGAAAGTGTGCTCGGCCACGGTCGTGTGATTCACACCGGGGGTGAAAAGCACCGGCAGCTTGCGCGCGGTGCACTCTTCCACGTTGATCTTGTCCAGGCCGATCCCGTACTTGCTGATCACGCGGAGGCGGGGCAGGGCCTTGTCCAGCACCGCCTTGGTGATCTCGTCATCACCACAGAGGAAGGCGTCAAAGTCACCAGCAAGCTCCAGCATGCGGCTTTCGGGCAGGGGACCGCGCTCGCGGTGGATCTCGAAGCCCTGGGCCTCCAGGAGGGCATGATGATCGCCGGGGGTGTCTTGGTAGGAGGTGGTGGTGAGCAGGACGCGCATGGGGTCGCGAGAATGGACGGGAGACCCCGGGCGGCAAGGGGAAGATGGGGCTGGGAATGACGAATCACGAAATCCGAATGACGAACGCCCCCGTTCAAGGCCATCTGCGCCCATCCGCGTTATCTGCGGTTAAAATACCCCTCACGCCGACTCCAGCTGGTCGGAACACTCCTCGGCTGGGTAGGTCCAGATCTCGCTCAGCGTCGGGTGGTAGTGCGGAATCAGCATGAAATCCTGCACCTTGGATCGGTAATGCATGGCGATGACGACCTCATGAATCAGCTCCGTGGCGTGCGGTCCGACGCAGGTGGCGCCCAGAATCTCGCCTGTCTCACGGTGGGCCAGCATCTTCACAAAACCCTCCGTCTCACCCATGACCATGCTCTTGCCATGGTCATTGAAGGGATAGCTGGCCGAGACAAAGGGCACGCCCTTTTCCTCCAGCTCCTTCTCCCCGGCCCCCACCGCCGCCACCTGAGGATGCGAAAACACCCCGAAAAGCAGCAGCCGGTAGTCCATCTCCTCACTCGCAGCCTCGCCACGTGAAAGCCGGGCCGCATTGCGCGCCGCGATCTCCGCCTGCTGGATGGCCACATGCACCACATCCAGCGGACTGCACACATCCCCTGCCGCAAAGATGTGCGGGTGGTTGGACTGCATGGTCGGTGTCACGCTGATCTTCTTCCCGCTCAACCCGACATGCGCGCTTGGCAGATCGAGACCCTCCGTGGCAGCGCTTCTGCCCATCGCGACGAGGATCTGGTCCACCGTCACACTCGTCTCCTTGCCCGCGTGCGTGTATTCCAGATGCTTGCGCCCGTTCACCACCGTCACGCGATGGATCTTCGTGTCCAGATGACAGGTGATCCCGCGATGCGTGTAAGCCTGCTCAATCACCTTGCTGCACTCCGGTTCCATCCCCGTGAGAAACTGCGCGCTCCGCTGGATCAGTGTGACCTTCCTGCCGATCCCCTCCAGATAATGCGCCATCTCCAGCGCGATCGCCCCGCCTCCGAGCACCGCAAAGCTTTCCGGCAGTTCGTCTGCATCCAAAATGTCATCGCTCGTCCAGCAGCCCGCCTCCGCCAGTCCAGGAATCGGCGGCACCTGCGCCACCGAACCCGTGGCAATGCAGAAGTACCGTGAGGTCACACTGAAACTCGCGCTGCCATCCCGAGGAGTGACTTCCACCGTGTTCGCATCCGTAAAGTGCGCATGTCCGTGATACAGCACAAAGCGTCCGTCCTCGAGCTGCCCCTGCCGATACCCCGCAAAGTCAGCGATGAGCACACGCTTGCGATCCCGAATCGCCCGCACATCCACCCCCAGCGGCTGCGCCTTCAGTCCAAACTCCGCCGCCCGCCGCACACTGATGTAGCGGTCCGCAGACTCAATCAGCGTCTTGCTCGGCATGCACCCGCGCAGAATACACAGCCCGCCCAGCTCCGCCGCGCCATCAATCACCGCCACGCGCAAACCTTCGCTGTGGGCCGTGCGTGCGGCGGCGTATCCAGCACTACCGCCGCCGATGACAATGAAATCAAAATGGGTGTCGCTCATGACTGACTCCAATACGAGTCAGGTCGTGGTGCAAGCCAAAGTCTTTGGAAGTCGCGGAGCGTCCCGGAGTGCGTGTGGCAGAGAAGCAAGGGGCACCCTTGCTTCGTCGACACCGCTCTCGTGCGAACCCAGCGTCATCCCACCAACAAGACATCCCCATGCGCACACCGGAGTGTCGCGTCCGAGCGCTTCCCACGACGCTTTGCGTCAATCAACCATCACTTCAACTCCGCCAGCCTCCCCCGCAGCTCCTTCAGTACCTCCGCATGCTTCGGATCATTCGCCAGGTTTGTGTACTCCCGCGGATCCGCCTCGTGATCATACAGCTCGATCCCGTTCTTCCCCGCATCCCACTCCGTGCAGCGCCAGCGCGCGGTGCGGATCGTGCGCCCCCAGAACTCAGCGTTCTTACCACGGCGAGCCTGAGTAAAAGCGGCATCGTGAACAGAAGCAGCCGTGTCATCGAGTTGCGGACGAAGACTCTTTCCCTGCAACTGCCCGGGCATGGGCACCTCGCAAAGATCACACAGCGTCGGAAACACATCGATCAACTCAATCAGCCCGCCACTCTGCTGGCCACCGGTTTTCAGGCCCGGCATGGACATGATGAACGGCACGCGCGCACTCTCCTCAAACAGGCTGCGCTTATGCCACAACCCATGCTCGCCGAGATGCCAGCCATGATCCGCCGTGAAGATGATGATCGTGTTGTCATCGAGCCCCATCTCCTTGATCGAAGCCAGCAGACGTCCCACCTGCGCGTCCACATAACTGACACAGGCTAGATACGCACGGATCGCCGCGCGACGCTGCTCGGGAGTCGAAGACATCGCATATCCAGGAACAGCACCATTCCTCGCAGCCTCCGGAATATCCGCCTCATCATTCTCCGGCGCCTCCGGCAGCGTGATGCTCTCAAATGGATGCAGATCAAAATACTTCGCCGGAGCCACCAGTGGCATGTGCGGGCGATGAAACCCAACCGCGAGGAAGAAGGGCTTCTCCTTGTCCCGCTTGCCGAGCCATTCGATGGCCGTCTTGGCAAAGTTGCCATCCACCAGCTGGTCATCGCTTCCTGGAATCTCTTGCCACGTCAGTCCCTGCTTCTTGCCCGTCTTCACCTTCACGACGCTCTCCTGCTTCGGCGGATAAGGCAGCTCGCTCTTGAACTCCGTGCCAAAATCCCACGCCTTCGGATCATCCATGCTCTCCAGGCCGCTGGGAACACCGAGATGAAAAATCTTCCCGCAGCGTGCCGTGGCATAGCCATTGTTGCGGAAATGATGCGGCAGCGTCAGCACATCCGGCATGTTTTTATAAAGGTTGTCCTCATTGTTCGTCACCTTCGTCGTCCCAGGCCGCAGACCGCTCATCATCGACGAGCGTGAAGGATTGCAGTGCGGGAACTGGCAATAAGCCCGGCTGAAGAGCACACCACGCTTCGCCAGCGCATCCAGATTTGGCGTCTTCGCCTGCGGAAATCCATAGCAGCTCAAAGTCGCCGCCAGATCATCCGCCATCATGAGCAGGACGTTCGGCCGCTTGGTCTCAGCAGAAAAAGCTGACCACGGAAGACACAGAAGGATGAAGAGGAGGGCTTTCATGGTTGGGGTGGAAGAAGCTGTGCCAGGCCGGCGACGGCCCATGCCGTGGCGGCGGTGGAGAGAAACTGATGTTCGCCATGCGGGTCACCGTTTTCAAAGTAGGGCTGCACTTTATTTTTGACACGGGATTTTAAAAGCCAGGAACCATCGGCAAGCTGGGTATGGAGCAGATGGTCTCGTGCCTTCTGAAGCGCCGGATGATCGGGCATGGTGCCGGTCTTGCAGAGCATGAACAAGGTCTGCCCGGTGGAGAAAGCATCGCTGGGCAGGTCATTCGCTTGCGACCAGCCGCCGTCAGCCTGCTGGACTTTGAAGATCTCGTCGCGGATGGCTTGCGTCACCAGCTCATCGCTGCCGAGGTGGTACAGGCCCCAGAGCCGCCAGACGCGGTCTTCCTGACTTTCGAGCCTGGCTTGTGCAAGCCATCTCAGCGCGGCAGCCTTGGATTTCTCAAGCGCGGGGCGCTGCGCGGCACTGGCATACTTTTCCATGCCGAGCAAGGAAAGCACCGTGTCGGCGACGTCAGAGCCTTGCATGGGCGGGCGGCGGCAGGAAGTGGTCCAGCGGCCATTGTCGACCCGGCTGAGATCAGCGGGTTCGCCTCCCTTGAGGCGCGCCTTGCCCTGCACCTTCAGCAGATAGGCCACCATGGCGGTCGTGGTGTCATCGGCAGGCCGGTCTGCCAGATGCAAGGCCCAGAATCCATAGCCCACGGTCGTGGCACCACCCGGGACATGATCCCCGGCACTCATGTCATCCGTGCGATCGCTAAAATACGCATGCGTGATGTCTGACTGTGTCTTGATCCAGGCAAAATCAATGGGATCACCGGTGGCGCGGGCACTTTCGACCACACTGAGCATGGGCAGTGTCTGGTGGTGGCAGGAGAAGCAGCTCTTGTGCTTCGGCCAGTTGCCCGCAGCCGTGGTCACAAGGGAAAGACCGCGCCCGATGGCGGTCTCAAGGCTGGGTGTCCTGGCTGCGGCTGACCACGAAACACCCAGGATGCAGCTCAGCACAAGGCTTTGAAAATTCATGCTCATCGTGGGGGCGTGTGGCTACTTTTTCTTGCCCTTCTTCCTTTTCTTCACACCAACCTCCGCAGGCTGCTTGAACTCCTGCACCGGGAACTTTTCACGCAGGCGCTTGCTCAGCGCCTCGATCACCTGCGCATGCTCAGGCTTCGACGCTACGTTCTGGTTGTTCTGCGGATCGTGAACCATATTGTAGAGTTCACGTTGAGTTTCCTCGCCGGTTTTCGTCCACTCGACATAGCGCCATTTGTCCGTGCGCATGGCCACGCCAAGGTAGCCCTGGCCTTTGGGATACCAGCTAAAGGCCGCATCGTTCACATGCGCAGTGGGTTCTTCGAGCACCGGCTTCAGGCTGCGGCCTTGGAAGCCGTCGTGCGCAGGCAGGCCGCAAAGCTCGGTGAGTGTGGGCGCCAAGTCCACGGACTGTGCCAGCGCATCGGTCTTCTCGCCCGCATGCTTCATGCCGGGCTGGGAGATGATGAGGCAGTTCCGCGTGGCACCCTCGTAGTTGTTGTGCTTGGCGCCCCACCATGTGTGCTCGCCCATGTAGTAGCCGTGATCGCTCCAGAAGACGATGATGGTGTTTTTGGCTAGGCCGGTTTCATCCAAGGCTGCGACAAGGCGGCCGACCTGCGCATCGACATAGCTGATCGCCGCATAGTAACCGTGCAGGCACTCGCGGGCAAAAGGCTCTGGCAGCTCACCTTCAGGCACACCGGCATACCAGCGGAAGTCCGCGCCAGACGTCGCGGCAAAATCGGGCGCATCCTTGGGCAAAAAGTTGTTAGGCGCGAGCGTGAACTTCGAGCGATCGTAGAGATCCCAATACTTCTTCGGGGAGATCCAGGGCACATGCGGATTGGCAAAGCCCACCGCGAGGAAGAAAGGCTGCGCGGGAGTCTTGGCATGCTCGCGAAGCTGGAGGATGGCATTCGCGGCGGTGTCGCCATCCAGCAGGTCATCATCACCGCAGTCCACCGACTCAAAGGCGGGCACCGCGGCATTGCGGCTGCCTTTGCCCTTCTGCGGCAGGGTGATCCCCTTGGCCTTGGCATCGCCGAGATACTTCTGCACGGCGGCCTGCGTCGCAGGGCTGATGCGCGGCTTGCTGCTATGCCAGGCGGGGATGGTCCACGAGGCCTCATCATCGATGCCCACATGGTAGATCTTGCCGAGGCTGCGGGTGTGGTAGCCGTTGTTTTTGAAATGCTGGGGCATCGTGGTGATGTCCGGCATGGTGGTACGCAGCGTGCGCCCGATTTCAAAGATGCCTGTCGTGGCCGGGTAGCGGCCGCTGAGCATGGAGATGCGTGAGGGCGAGCACAGCGCCTGCTGCACATAGCTGCGCTGGAAGACCATGCCGCGCTTCGCCAGCGCATCGATGTTCGGTGTCTTCACCGTGGTGTCTCCATAGCAGCCGAGCTGCGGGCGCATGTCATCACTCGCAATGAAGATGACATTGGGCCGTGGCTCCGCCGCGAATGACGAAACCACAATGACGAATGACGAGAGGCAGGGAAGGAGAGTCCAGCGCATGGCGGGCTGCTAAACGAAGCACGCAGCCACAAGTTTCAGCGGGAAGCGGAATGGGAGTCGACAATGCCCTTGCCGACCACCGGCTCATAGGATGGAATGTCCGGATGCTCCCCCCAGCCACACGCTCCGCTGTGCTCACCTTCATCTGCCTGGTTCTGGCAGTCTCCTGCCGCCGTCACGAAGCCGAAAAGCCGCAGCAGTGGTCCTTCAGTGAGGAGGGCGTGACCTTCAGCGCAGACTTTCCCAGGGCACGCCTCACCGAATGCAAATCCCTGGGCAAAGGTGAATACGACCTGGCCGTGCGCCCGGAGGATCTGCCGGTGAACAACAGCCCCTGGTTTGCCTTCAAGGTCACAGCGGCCAAGGAAACCTCCATCGTGGCGCATCTGCGCTGCATCGGCGGCACTCTGCGTTATCGTCCGAAAATCAGCACGGACGGCAGCCAGTGGGTCATGCTCCCCGAGGAGGTCTTTACCGAAGGGCCGCAGGAGCATGAATGTACTTTAAAATTAGAAGTCGGCCCGCAGCCAGTCTGGGTCGCAGCCCAGGAACCCGTCTCCACGGCTGAGATGAAGGCCTGGGCACGCACGCTGGAGCGCCTGCCCTTTGTGACCATGAGCGAGTTCGGCGCGTCCATCCGTGGCACCCCTTTGTGGCGGCTGGACATCGGCAAACCGGACGCGAAGCGGCACGTCTCCATCATTGGTCGTCAGCATCCCCCCGAAACCACGGGCTCACTGGCGCTCATGCGTTTCATTGAAGAGATTGCCGGTGATTCAGAGATGGCGCGCAAGTTTCGTGATGAGTTTCATGTGCTCGTCATTCCGCTGATGAACCCTGATGGCGTGGATGCAGGCCACTGGCGGCATAACCTGGGCCACGTGGACTTGAACCGCGACTGGGGCCCCTTTGTGCAGCCAGAGACCAAGGCTGCCTCAGAGCAAATCCGCGCGCTGAAAAACAGCGGCCGCATCTTTCTGCATCTGGATTTCCACTCCACCTTCAGTGATGTGTTTTACACCCCGCCCGATGATGCGCCAGCCAACCCCGCCCTGTTTGCCGCGACCTGGCTCGATCGCCTGCAAAAGCGTGTGCCGACCTACAAGGTGAACCGTGAAGCATCGCGCACTCCCAAGACCGTCACTTCAGCCTACTGGGCGCATAAAACCTTCGGCATCCCAGCCATCACCTATGAGATTGGCGACAACACCGACCGCGCCACCCTGAAGCTCGTGGCCGCAGGTGCCGCTCAGGAGATGATGGCCCTGCTGATGGAACTGAAGGACACGCCGTGAGGCCTCACTGGCCCGCCGTCTGCAAGAGCAGCAGCGCCTCGCGTCCACTCATGCCTTCTGTCACGCCTGCCTCTCTGGCACGATCACTGAGACGAACAATCGGCGCCGCGAGTAGATCATCAATCGTCTTCACCCCTGTGACAATGGCCACGGCATCACCCACACGATTTGCCACCGCGATGTCAAAGTAGCCGCAGCCGACAAAGCCGCCTGCCGCTTTGACGAACAAAATATTCGTTCTCTCCGTCGGGACGTGGACGGATTTGAAGGTGGCTCCATCAAGGTTCAGTGTTGCCATGGCAGTCTGTCGAGGTCCAGATTCCCGCCCGTGAGAATGAGGCCGACCCGGCGTCCGGCGAAGCGCTCGCGATGCGCCATGATCATGGCCAAAGGCACAGCCCCCGAAGGCTCCACCACGATCTTCAAGTAGCGCCAGATGAGCTTCATGGCCTCGATGATCGTCGCTTCATCCACCGTGAGGATGTTCGTCACCCGGGAACGAATGATGTCGAAAGTCCGGGCACACAAGGTCGCGCGCAGCCCATCCGCGACAGTGTCTGAGCGCAGCAGCGGCTGGATGCTCCCCGCGCGGATGGAGCGGTAAGCATCATCCGCATTCACCGGCTCCGCGCCGACCACCCGGATGCCTGGCCGCAGCGAGGTCGCGGCGATGGCCGTGCCGGAGAGCAATCCTCCGCCGCTGACCGGAGCGGAGATGATCTCGAGTCCCGTGATCTCTTCCATCAGCTCCAGGGCCGCCGTTCCCTGACCCGCGATGACATCGTCATTGTCATAGGGATGCACCATGGCCGCACCGGTGCGCCGCTGGATGTCATCCACCATGACTTGCCGCGCTTCCAGGGTCGGCTCGCATAGGCTGATCACACCGCCAAATCCAGCCGCCGTATCGATCTTGGCCTGCGGTGCGTTTTCAGGCACCACAATGAAGGAAGGCAGGCCACGATGCCGGGCCGCGCAGGCCACGGCGGAGGCGTGATTGCCCGAGGAATGCGTGACCACACCGCAGGCTGCCTCCTCGTTCGTCAGGCTCATGATGGCATTGCTGGCCCCGCGAATCTTGAAGGAGCCTGTGCGCTGGAAATTCTCGCACTTGAAGAAGATCCTCGCACCGCAGAGCGCATCCAAACTGGTGCTGGTAAGCACGGGTGTGCGATGAACCAGAGGAGCAATGCGAGCCGCTGCGGCGCGGATGTCATCAAGCGTCGGGACCGGGGTGGAGGCGGGAGCAGTCACGAGCCCGAGGCTATCGACGCATCCAAAGCATGGCAAGGCGCAGATGCTACTACTTCAGTTCCTTGATCCGCACGTTGCGATACCAGATCGGCAGCGCCTCATCCTGGAAGGCGATGTATCCTTCGTTAGGCCGGTCAGCCATCTTGATGCTGTCCAGCGAGGTATCGATGACCTTTTCGCCATTGAAGACCACCGTGACCTGACGGCCTTTGACGGTGATGGTGTAGCGGTTCCATTCGCCCGCAGGCTTCACCATGTTTTTGGAGGGGCCAGTGCCATGCACAATCCCGCCGCAATCATGATGCCCGGGTTTTTCGAGACCGTAGGTGTCCAGCACCTGCACCTCAAAGCCGCTCTTCACATGGTCCTTCAGATCACCCACGCGCATGAAGACACCCGAGTTGCCCTTGGCATTGATCTTGAATTCCAGATCGAGCACGAAGTCGCCATACTTCTTCACGGTGGAAAGATAGGCGCTGTAGCGCTGCCAGCCCTTTTCACCTTCACGCGGGTGCAGCGTGATGCTGCCATCGGTATCCACCACCCAGTTCCCCGTCGTTTGCCAGCCCGTGAGGTCCTTGCCATTGAAAAGCGGCACAAACCCCTCCGCATCCGCCGCCGGATGCAGATCCTCCGCAGATAAAGTCAAAGTCGCGGCAAGAAGGGAAAGCAGAAAAGCAAAGCGTCGCATGGTGCTAAAACAAACGGTCTACCGACGAGCTTCTCGCATCCCAATCAGCTTCATTCGCTCATGCGATCCGTCGTAGAGGAAGACGTGAGTCTTCCTTAAAGTATCCCGAACTCCCATGTCTGCCGAGCCCCAGAAGGCATGCTGACGCCTGCCTCTACACAAGCAAACACAAAACCGGCGAACCCTCACGAGTCCGCCGGTCTTGTTGAATGAGCTAATCCGATTTCCGATCAAGCATCCAGCTTGGTCCAGGCCGCGTTCTTCTTGGAGGAAGCCACCACCGCCTCGATGAAGGCCATGCCACGCACGCCGTCTTCGATCTTCGGGAAGTCGTTCGCCGGATCTTCCTTGGCCAGTTTGGTCTTGCTGATGCGGGCACGGATGGCGTTGGCGAAGTTCTTGTAAACGTTCGCGAAGGCTTCGAGGTAGCCTTCCGGATGCGCCGGTGGCGTGCGGCCTGCGGCCAGGGCGCTCTTGCTGAGGTAGCCGTTCGCGGTGCGGTAGACCTGCATCGGCTGGTCCAGCCATTTCACGAGCATTGTGTTAGGCTCGTTCTGGTGCCACTCGATGCCGCCGAGTTCGCCGTAGACGCGGATGTTGAGGTTGTTCTCCTCACCCACGCTGATCTGGGAACTGTGCAGCACGCCCTTGGCGCCGCCTTGGAAGCGCAGCAGCACGTTGGCATCGTCGTCCAGCTTGCGGCCCTTCACAAAGGAGGTGATGTCCGCGGCCAGTTCCTTGATCTTCAGGCCGGTGATGTACTCGGCGAGGTTCTCGGCATGCGTTCCAATGTCACCCACGCAGCCACCTGCGCCGCTCTTCTTCGGATCCGTGCGCCAGGAGGCCTGCTTTTGGCCGCTCTCTTCCACACGTGTGGCCAGCCAGCCCTGCGGGTATTCCACCACCACCTTGCGGATCTTGCCCAGCTTGCCTTCCTTGATCATGTCGCGCGCCTGCTTGACCAGCGGATAGCCGGTGTAGTTATGCGTCAGGCCGTAGATCAGGCCGCTCTTCTTCACGATCGCGGCCAGTTCCTTGGACTCCTTCAGGTCAAAGGTCGCTGGCTTGTCGCTCAGCACATGGAAGCCATGCTCCAGGGCCATCTTAGCCGGCGGGAAGTGCATGTGGTTCGGCGTGACGATGGCGATGAAATCCATGCGCTGGTCGGCCGGAAGCGCCGCCTCAGCCTTGATCATCTCCTCATAGCTGCCGTAGCAGCGGTCCGGAGGCAGGAAGAAATCCGCGCCGCTGGCTCTCGACTTCTCGGGGTCGGAGGAGAAGGCGCCGCAGACGAGTTCGATCTGCTGATCAATCGCGGCAGCGATGCGATGCACAGCGCCGATGAAAGCGCCACGTCCGCCGCCGACCATGCCATAACGAATTTTCCGGCTCATATAAAGAGGTTGTTCTTGGTTCTAAGTTCTCGGTTCAGGGTTGTGAGGGCCGGGATTCTGGCGCAGGAGGGGCGGGCGGGTCAAGGGCTGAAGGCGGCTCGGCGCATGTGAAATTCAGAGGCTGTCTTTGACTTTATGGCTGGCGGCGGCATGACATCCGCTCTGATCTCCCCCATGCCTAAAGTTCCTGAGAAAAAATACTGGGTCGTCCGCGGCTCCGCCATTCACAACCGCGGCATCTTCGCTCGTGTGGACGTCCCGAACGATGTGCCCATCATTCAGTACATCGGCGAAAAGATCACCAAGGCCGAGAGCACTCGCCGTGGCTTGGCCCTGGAGGAGAAGGCCAGGAAGACCGGCGGCGCTGCCGTCTACATCTTCACCCTGAACAGCCGTCATGACATCGATGGCGGCTTCCCCGGCAACCCAGCGCGTCTCATCAATCACTCCTGCAATGCCAACTGCGAGGCCTACATCATCAAGGGCGAGATCTGGATCTACTCCCTGCGCGAGATCAAGAAGGGCGAGGAGCTGACCTACAACTACGGCTTCGAACTCGAGACCTGGGAAGACCATCCCTGCCGCTGCGGGAACTCCAACTGCGTCGGCTATATCGTCGACCGCAAGTACTGGAAGAAGCTCGGCCGCATCCTCGAGAAGCGGAAGGAGAAAGTGAAGAAGATCGCCGAACTCGAAGCACGCGCGAAAGTCCTCCAGAAGGAGCTCAAGGAACTCGACAAGCCCGTGAAAGCCAAGAAGCCCGCCAAGAAAGCGAAGAAGGCGGCCTGATGCTGTCTTGAAGAGCGCTGAAGTCGCGGAGCGTCCCGGAGTGCCGTGGCAGAGAGGCAAGGGCCACCGTGCATCGTCGACACCGCTCTCGTGCGCACGCTACGCCACCTAACAACGAAGATTCTCTCTGCGCACACAGCGGTGTCGCGCTTGAGCGCTTGCCACCCGCACTCCGGGAGTGCTCCGCGACTTCGACGCTGATTACCCGAGCAAAGCCTCAAGCCTCTTGATGCTCACAGGCTGTGCGGTCCCCAGCTCCTGGGCGAAGATCGACACCCGATACTCCTCATACAGCCACCTGAAGGCCTCGCGATTGGCCTCGCTCACCTCGCGCTGCCAGTCGGCGAAGTCGGAGACAGCCAGCGCCTTGTCCTTGTCCTTGGTGGGGTTGTTGGCGGCACGCTCCGCACGCAACATGATGCTCTTCAAATAACGCGGCAGATGCTGAAGCTGCGTATGCGGCGTCACGATCAACACATCCGGCGGCAACAACCGTGCGAGATCCTGATCCAATCCCGGATAACGATGCTTGGCGGCCAGAATCTTCGTTTTCAGCTCCTCGCAGCTCTTCAGCAGATCGCGCACACGATGAGCCAGCAGCGGGAAATCACGCTTCGCATTCTCACACATCGTCGTGAAACGCTTTTGGCTCAGCGGCAGCACTGGATCCAGGCGCAAGGCGTGGGCCAGGATGTGCTCATGCGCCTGCTGGGAGAGCGGTGGGACTGTCCCCGCAGGCGCTGGCTTCGTGGCGATGGCATCCAGTGCCGAGAAACCTTTGATCGCGGGGATCACGCGGCCGTTGTCCATGCTACGCAGTTCCTTCTCCAGCCACGCGATATCCTTGCCCAGCGCCATCTCACCGAGCTTGCGGATCGCAGCCGGTGAGGCACGCAGGGCTTCATCAGCCGTGCGGAAGAGACGCACATCCACCTCACGCCCTTCACGCAAACTCAAACCTGGGTAGGCCAAAACAGCTGCTCCGGCGATCTCCTCGACGATGAGTGTCTGCGGCAGGTCACCAAAGGTCCAGCCGGCGACACCATATCTCTCATGCTGCTGCACGGCCTTGGCCCAGGCGTTGGACTTGGGCGCCTCCTTTTTGATCTTGCTCTGCACCTCGTTCAGGTCGCGGCTGGAGAGCATGGCCTTGTTGTCCTTGGCCATGACTTCCAATCGTGGCCGAAGATGCGGCGGGATGCAATCGGCAGGCCAGTCGCTGACCTTGATGTCGGCGCGGAAGATGAACTGAAGGTGCTCGGCCAGAGCGTCGAGGAAATTGCCGCGCTTGGGTTTGAACTCGCGGATGATCCTCTTCGCTGAGTTTTCCAGCGGCATGAAGACACCGCGTTTCTGTTTCGGCAAAGCACGCAGCAGCGTGGTGATCAACTCCTCGCGCAGCCCGGGCACAAGCCACAAGACCTCCGCATCCGTGATCTGGCTGGCCACGGGCAGGGGAACCTGCACGGTCACGCCATCATCCTCCTGGCCGGGCTTGTAGGCATAGGCGATCGGCAGCACGCTGTTGTTCACCTGCGCCTGATCCGGGAACTGCTGAAGATCAGCGCTGAGATCATCACCTCCGGTGAGGTCTTCCTCTTGAGCGATGAGAAAGTTCGGCTCACTCTTCACACGCTCGTTCACCAGCTTGTTCAGGTCGTGAACCGAAGAGAGTGAGAGCCCGTGAAGCTTCACGCGATAAAACTCAAAGAGCTTTTCTTCGATCGCATACACACGCGAGCTGCGCACACGGGTGAGGGCGGCCTCGAGTCGCGTGCGAAGCTTTTGGTTAAGCTCAAAGAAGCGCTGCGGCACATAGGCACCCTCTTCCAATAGAGCTCCACGAATGAAGATATGCGTGGCCCCGAGCGGATCGATCTTCCCGAAGTCGATCTTCCTCCTCATGATCTCCAGCCCATGCAGGATGAGGCGCTCATTCACCAGCACACGGCCCGCCTTGGCGCTCCAGTGCGGCTCGGCATACTTGCGCTCCATCAGGTGCTCACCCAGCTCCACCGCCCATTCCGGATTGATGCCCGCGACGGTGCGCGCAAAGAGCTGCGAAGTCTGCACGATCTCCGCCGCCACAATCCAAAGCGGTTGGCGCGTCTTCTCCTGTCCAGGCTTGGCATTCTTGTCCCGGCGTTCGTAAAGCTGCGAGCCTGGAAAGATCGTGACCTCACGATTACCCGCAGCCTTGTACATGTTGCGCTCCTGACGCAGCGCGATCTGCCCAAGATGCCCGGCGAGAATGGACTTGTGCAACAAGTCAGAAAAGTTCGATCTCTCAGGCTTGGCCGCAGCCGCAGACTTGGCCTCGATGACCATGGAGGCATTCAAGTCAGCCAGGCCGCGAATCGCATTGGGAGCCTTGGATGTATTTGGACCTTGGTCATTGGGCTTTGGTTCTTCCTTGGTCATGGGCCTGCCTGGACCTTGGTTATTGACCCTCGGGCCGCGTCGCGTTTCACTGAACGTGTCCCTGAGCTGCCCCCACACATCACGCCATTCCGTCATGCGCGTGAAGGACATGAAGTTCTCACGGCAGAATTTCCTCAGCGCGTTCTTGCCGTTGCCTTGAGGTTCGGGCGACGCGTTCCAGATCTTCAGCAGCGTCATGAAGTCGCTCTCCGGACTGGCGAACCTTTTATGCGCGGCGTTGGCGAGCTCTTTCTTGTCCTCGGGCCGGTCACGCGGATCGGGAATGCTGAGACCGGCGGCGAGGATGAGCATGTCATCCAGGCAGCCTTCATGGCGCGCCTGCAGCAGCATGCGGCCCAGTGTGGGATCCAGCGGCAGCGCAGCGAGCTCATGCCCGCGATCGGTCATCTGATGCGTGTCCGTGAGCGCACCGAGCTCATGCAGCAGATCATAACCAGCACGAACAGAGCTGCTGCTCGGCGGTTGGAGGAAGGGGAAGTCCTCGATCTCGCCTAACTTAAAGGCTTTCATGCGCAGGATGACCTCGGCGAGGTTGCTGCGTTGGATTTCGGGCTGGGTGAACTTGGGGCGCTTGAGAAAGTCGTCCTCGGCGAAGAGACGGATGCACAATCCATCACGCACACGGCCGGCACGGCCCGCGCGCTGGTTGGCGCTGCTCTGGGAGATGTCCTCCACCGGCAGGCGCTTGGTGCGGGTTCGTGGATTGTAGCGGCTGAGACGGGCCAGTCCTGTGTCCACCACCGCCGCGATACGCGGCACGGTGATGGAGGTTTCCGCGACGTTCGTGGCGATGATCACCCGCCGCTTTGGTCCCGGTGAAAAAATGCGCTGCTGCTCATTCGAGGCCATGCGGCCAAAGAGCGCCAACACCTCGAAGCTGTTGCCGAGGCGGCCTTGCAGGGCATCTCGACACTCGCGGATGTCACGCTCCGTGGGCATGAAGACGAGCACATCGCCATCCGGGGTTTCGATCAGTGCATCCTCCGTGGCACGGATGGCAGCATCGAGATGAGTGGGATCTTCATCATCCTCGCCGACCGTACGATAACGGATCTCCACTGGATAAAGACGGCCTGAGACCTCAATGATCGGTGCTCCATCAAAATGACGGCTGAAAAGCTCGGTATCGATGGTGGCCGAGGTCACCACCAGTTTAAGGTCCGGTCGCTTCGGCAAAAGCGTCTTCAGGTAGCCTAACAAAAAGTCGATGTTCAGCGAACGCTCATGCGCTTCATCGAGGATAAGCATCGAGTAGTTCCGCAGCAGCGGATCACTCTGGATCTCCGCCAGCAGGATGCCGTCCGTCATGAACTTCACCTTCGTTTCGGCGCTGGTGTCATCCGCAAAGCGCATCTTGCAGCCCACCAGCCCACCCCAGCGCACGTTCAGCTCTTCAGCGACGCGTCTGGACACAGACATCGCCGCCACTCGTCGCGGCTGCGTGCAGCCGATCTGGCCGGTGCGGGAGGAGGTGGATGAGGAGATCTCCTGCAGCACCTCCAGGCACATCTTCGGCAACTGCGTTGTTTTTCCAGAACCCGTTTCACCCGCGAGCACCACCACCTGATGACCGCGGATGGCCGCAATGATGTCTTCACGGCGGGCGGTGATGGGCAGGTCGGCAGGATAGCGGATGGTAAACACGTGAAGGGGAGGGCGTCTTTGCCGGAAGGGAAGGGTGGGATCAAGTGGCGTGTTCCTGATTCGCGTATGCTCAGATAAATGGCGGACAAGAAAAACCTTGCTCATGATCATATATGATCTATGACTTGCGCTCGTTGGCCTTTTGGCCAGATTTGAGCCTCCACCTTTCTCAACAACATGACCATCCAGCGCATCGGCATCATCCTCAACGGCGTCACAGGACGCATGGGCACGAACCAGCATCTTGTCCGCTCCATTTTGGCGATCATCCGTCAGGGCGGTATTCGCATCTCCGATGATCTGACGCTCATGCCGGACCCGATCTTGACGGGCCGCAGTGCCAGCAAGTTGCAGGAACTGGCCGCCAAGCATAGCTGCGCGAAAACCGGTTCGCTGAAGACCAGCACGGACCTTGAGGCCGTGCTGAA
Organism: Verrucomicrobiota bacterium; assembly: GCA_040387935.1. Taxonomy (GTDB): domain Bacteria; phylum Verrucomicrobiota; class Verrucomicrobiia; order Verrucomicrobiales; family Verrucomicrobiaceae; genus Prosthecobacter. Next base: position 208,514 of record JAZKCU010000001.1, read on the forward strand.
GGATCCAAATTATCCGATCTTCTTTGATGCCTCCGGCACGTTGTATCGCGCGAAGTTTGTGGAGATGGCCGCCGCCGCAGGGAAGGCGATCTACTGTGAGAAGCCCACCGCCGTGGAGACCGTCGAGGCGCTGCGCCTCGCCGATGTCTGCGAAAAGGCCGGCGTGAAGAATGGCGTGGTGCAGGACAAGCTCTGGCTGCCTGGCATCCGCAAGTTTTCGCTGCTCAAATCCCAGGGCTTCTTTGGCCGCATCCTCAGTGTGCGCGGTGAGTTCGGTTACTGGGTCTTCACTGGTGAGCATGAGGGCCAGCCTGCGCAGCGTCCTTCCTGGAACTACCGCAAGCAGGACGGCGGCGGCATCATCGTCGACATGCTCTGCCACTGGCGCTACGTGATTGATAATTTGTTCGGAGAAGTCACCGGCGTGAGCTGCCTGGGCGCCACGCACATCCCGCAGCGTGTGGATGAAAAAGGCCAGACCTATAACTGCGACACGGACGACTCCTGCTACGCCACGTTTGAAACGAAGGACAATGTGATCTGCCAGTTCAACAGCTCCTGGACCGTGCGCGTGCGTCGTGACGACCTCTTCACCATGCAGGTGGATGGCACGCATGGCTCCGCCATGGTCGGCCTGCGCAAATGCTGGTTCCAGTCGAGCGCCGGCACGCCGAAGCCCGTGTGGAATCCGGACATCGATTCCCCGATCAATCACTACGCGCACTGGCAGGAAGTGCCGGACACGGCAGAGTATGACAATGCCTTCAAAGTGCAGTGGGAGATGTTCATCAAGCACGTCGCTCTCGGCACTCCCTTCCGCTGGACCCTGCGTGAAGGCGCCAAAGGCGTGCAGCTTGCCGAGCTTGGCCTGCAAAGCTGGGCCGAGCGCCGCTGGCTGGATGTGCCGGCGCTGTAATCGAACTCAAAAAGTTTGGAATGCTTGTGATGGAAGGTCATGGGCCGTAAGACGTGGCCTATGATCTTCTTCAAAAGAGTCGCCGTTATTCTAACCGCAATGCTGACCAGCGGTTGTCAGCAGGATGGCATGGTCGTCACCAAGACGAAAGATGGCATGACCACACCCAGCACTTATTCCAAATTCTATGATGAAGGAGTGTGGCTGATTCCTGACAAGCTGGGTTTCGTCCTCGCCATTGATCATGGTAAGCAGGTCCCTCCCGTGGTCCACGGCGCGGCCCAGTCTCTGGGAGCGCTGGGCCCTGGGGACTCAGTGGCGGAGGGGAAGGCGACCCTTTATCTTTGGAACTTCGACAGCACGGCGTATGCGGTGACCTATCATCAATTGTTGGTTCCCATGGGCAGCCTGCCCTTCAAGGGACAAGTCGTTGAGGCTCCTCCGCATAAACGTACCGGCGTTGAAGCAGGAAAGGTCCAACTTTTCAATTACGGCACCGAAATCTCATGCCAGGTCGCCTTGGAAGTGGAGGGTAGGCGCATGGCTGTGAACCTCACGTTGCCACGTCGTAAACAAGATGAACTGCCTCGTCTTTATGGCAAGAATGGCGTTCCACCCTATCCCTGGGGCAAGCGTGACCTGTGAGGGGGCAAATCAAGGCCTGACGCTTTTTCATGTCCAAAGCATGAGGCGTCATGGCTTAATGGGAACCAATCCCATGAAAGTCCTTACCGTCGCCTGTTTGCTTCTGCCCCTCGCCCTGAATGCCGCTGAGCCCACGGGCAAGTCGGAGGTCGTGACGCGGACGCCAAACCTGGCCGCCTTCTGGACCTTCGGCGAGGACACCGGGAAGACGCGTGTCTCCACCGGCACGAAGGAAACCCATCCGCTGAAGGAAGTCGGCGGCCCCATCCCACGCGCCGAGGGTGGACCTTACTCGGGCTTCTGCGCGGACCTGAATGGCAGGCAGTACTTCTCCATCCCCTACGCCGAGACAGGAGACCTGAACATCGCCGGACCGGACGCGCAGGTCAGCATGTTTGCCGTCGTGCGCATAGTGAACCTCAAGCAGAGCCGCACCATCGCGGGTATGTGGAGTGAAGGGAAGGGGGCCAATGACGACACCGGCACCCGCCAATACGCCATGCTGATGAACATGCCGACCTATGGCGGCACGCGTCAGCTCGTCCCCCACATCTCCAGCGAGGGGGGTGTGACCCAGCGCGCGGATGGCACCAAATTCCCCTGGTGCGCCGATTACGCCGCCACCAAGCAGGAAGTGCCGCAGGAGCAGTGGTGCACGCTGGCCTTCACCTATGATTCCAAATACATCCGCGCCTACATCAATGGCGTCCTGGATGAGCGCAAACTCGACGCAGTGAAGGACAAGCGTAACGACCCCTATTTCACCCAGGAAGGTCCGGATGGCAAAGGTCGTGGCATGAACCCCTACTACCATGGCCGCGGCATCTTCGAGCTCGACCCCTCCAAGCACACCCACAAGATCGGCGGCGCGGACTTCACCATTGGCGCGCGTTACGCGGTCGGCTCCATGCTCGGCGAGGCCACCATCGGCAAATTCGGCGGTCTCGCGATCTTCAACCGGGCGCTTAGCGATGCCGAACTGAAGGCTCTGCACGACAGCGCAGGCGTGGAGAAGCTGAAATAAGGCGGCCAAAGAGGGTTTTTGCCCTCAAATCTCCCTGGAAATACCCGAATCAGGCTCTAACCTCGTAATCCCCGAAGGTCCGGGCGTGTCGTAATCACGCCTGGGCACGGTTCTTTCCCAGCCTCCCCATGCCAGCCAAGAAACCCCACGTTTGCCATCCTGCGGAAGCGATCATCGCGGACATTGGCGCCGGAAAAATGGTGATCGTCACGGATGACGAGGACCGCGAGAACGAGGGCGACCTCATCTGCGCTGCGGAGAAGGCCACGCCTGAGATGGTGAACTTCATGGTGCGCGAAGGCGGCGGCATGCTCTGCGTGCCCGTGAGCCTGCAGATCGCCCAGCAGCTCAATCTGGAGAGCATGGTGCCAGAGAATCGTGAGGCCTTCCGCACGGATTTCACGGTCACCGTGGATGCCAAAGAAGGCATCACCACCGGCATCAGCGCCGCAGATCGTGCCCGCACCATCAACCTGCTCGCAGATCCCCAAAGCACCTCGGCCGACTTTGTGCAGCCGGGCCACATCAATCCCCTGGTGGCCAAGCCCGGCGGCGTGCTGCGTCGTGCCGGTCACACGGAGGCCTCGGTGGATCTCTGCCGTCTGGCTGGATTGCGCGAGGCCGGCGTGCTGATTGAGATCATGAATCCGGACGGCACCATGGCCCGGATGCCCGATCTCAAAAAGTTCGCCAAAAAGCACAACCTCAAGATCGGCTCCATCGCCGATCTCATCGAGTATCGACGCCGCAGTGAAAGGCTGGTGGAAAAGCTCGAGGTCGTGGACATGCCGACGGATTTTGGCGAGTTCAAACTGCACCTCTACCGCAGCAGCCTGGACGGCGTGCATCACGTGGCCCTCGTCATGGGTGAGATCGATCCGAAGAAGCCCACCCTGGTCCGTGTGCATAGCGAGTGCCTCACCGGTGATATCTTCACCTCCCGCCGCTGTGACTGTGGCAGCCAGCTCCACGCGGCCATGCGCAAGGTGTCCGAAGATGGTTGCGGCATCATCGTCTACATGCGCGGGCATGAGGGCCGTGGCATCGGCCTGCATGCGAAGATCCAGGCTTACAAGCTCCAGGAAGAGGGGCTTGATACCGTGGAGGCCAACCTGAAGCTCGGCTTCGGCATGGACCTGCGGGACTACGGCATCGGCGCGCAGATCATCTACGACCTCGGCGTGCGGAAGATCCGCCTCATCACCAACAACCCGCGCAAGATTGTGGGCCTCGACGGCCACAAGCTGGAGATCGTGGAGCAGGTCCCCATCATCTCCGAACCGAATCCGCATAACAAAAAGTATCTCGAAACCAAGAAAAAGAAACTCGGCCACAAGCTCTGATCCGCTCGCTGTTCCCGGTTTACAGTTTGCAGTTGAACCCACCGGGAACCGAGAACACTGAACCGAGAACCACCCCCCAATGTCCCAACACTCCCCCACCCGCCCCCGGCCCATCCAGGACCAGGTGTCCATCGCCATTGTGGCGAGCCTTTATAACAATCAGTTTGTCCAGGGCTTGCTGGATGCCGCTCGTGAGGAGCTTGAAACACTGGCGCCGAATGCCGCGCTGACCGTTTACCGTGTGCCAGGTGCGTTTGAGATTCCGGTGTGCGCGGAGTTGGTGCTGAAAAGCACAAAGCCGGATGTGCTCATCGCCTTTGGCGTGATCATCCGTGGCTCCACGGAGCACGCAGACCTCGTCGGTGCCTCCGTGACGGATGCGCTGCAGCAGATGGCCGTGCGCCATGTGACACCGGTCATTCATGAAGTGCTGCTCGTGAACAGCGAGGAGCAGGCCGAGGAGCGCTGCCTGGGAGTCACCATCAATCGTGGCACTGAAGCTGCGCAGACGGCGGTGAACATGCTCAGCCTCTTCCGCAAAATGCGCGCGAGCTTCGCCGGAACCCCCGACCTGGAGAACGCCTGATCTTATGGGAAAACGACGTGATGGGCGCGAAGCCGCCGTACAGTTCCTCTTTGCTCATGAGCTCCATAGCGAGCACAGCACGGAGGAGCAGGCGGGTTTCTGGGAGATCCACAGTGCCAAGCCCAATGTGCGCGCCTACGCTGAGGAGCTGATCCGCGGCGTGCTGGCCCATCTGACCGAGATTGATGCCATCATCGCGCCGATCGTTGAGAACTTCCGCATCGAACGTCTCGCGAACGTGGACCGCAATATCCTGCGCGTGGCCGTGCATGAGCTCCTGCATGTGCCGGACGTGCCAGCGCCAGTCATCATGAACGAGGCCATCGAGGTGGCGAAGAACCTCGGCGGCACCGAATCCGGCGCCTTTGTGAACGGCGTGCTGCACAAGATCGCCAGCCGCATCCGGCCGAAGTCCAGAAATCCGGCGGAATAGACCATCTCGCGGGAATCCTTCCCCCATGGTCAGGAGGCGGATGCTGGCAAGAAGCCCCGGTCTGGGTCGTATCCACCCGGCACATGCTCCGTCGTCGTCTCCTTCTTCTGCCCTTCCTTACCGCGCTGACCGTCAGCGCGGAAACGCGGCTTGATTTCAACCGGGACATCCGCCCCATCCTCAGTGACAACTGCTTCGCCTGCCATGGCTTCGATGCCAAAAAGCGGAAGGCCGATCTGCGGCTGGACACCCCCGAGGGTGCCTTTGAGATCAAAGACGGCTTCCAGGCCATCAAGCCGGGCGATGTGAAGGCTAGCAGCATCATCGAGCGCATGCTGACCACGGATCCCGACGAACTGATGCCGCCGCCAGAGTCGCACAAGAAGATCACGCCAAAGCAGCTCGAGACCCTGAAGCAGTGGATCAGCCAGGGCGCCCAATACAAGAAGCACTGGGCCTTCGAAAAACCAGTGAAGGCCGTGGTGCCCAAAGTGCCCGCCACGCAGGTACGCAATCCGGTCGACAGCTTCATCCAGGCCCGTCTGAAAGCGGAGGGACTCACCCCTGCGGCCGAAGCTTCCAAGGAAACACTGATCCGTCGTGTGACCCTGGATCTCACCGGCCTGCCACCGACCGCAGCCGAGGTGGATGCCTTCCTCGCGGATGCAAATCCCGATGCCTATGAGAAGCTGGTGGAGCGCCTGATGAAGTCCGAACGCTACGGCGAGCACATGGGACGTTATTGGTTAGACGTGGCGCGCTATGCGGACACCCATGGCCTGCATCTGGACAATGAGCGCAGCATGTGGCCGTATCGCGACTGGGTCGTGCGGGCCTTCAATGACAACCTGCCTTATGACCAGTTCAGCCGTTGGCAGCTTGCTGGAGATCTTTTGCCGAATGCCACGCTGGACCAGCAGATCGCCTCCGGCTTCAACCGCTGCAACGTGACCACCAGCGAGGGCGGCTCCATCAATGAAGAATTCATTTTTCGTTATGCCGTGGATCGCACGGACACCACCGTGGCCGTGTGGATGGGCCTCACCGCCGGCTGCGCGGTGTGTCATGACCACAAGTTTGATCCCATCACCCAGAAGGAGTTCTACTCGCTCTATGCCTTCTTCAACAGCACGGCCGATCCGGCCATGGATGGCAACATCCTCTTAACTCCGCCGATCCTGCGTCTCACCAACGCGGAGCAAAAGAAGCAGATCGCCAGCTATGATCAGCAGATCACGGCCGCGCAGACGAAGATCCGCGAGGCCATCTCCAAGCTCGAATACACCGACCCTGCCACGCTCACGCCACCACCACCCGTGCAGACGAGCGAGGTGGTCTGGTTTGAAGACTCATTCCCGACGAAGTCCGATGTCAAAGCCTCCGGGGCACCGACCGAGCTCGTCAGCAAAGACAAAGGCCAGGTCTTCAGCGGCAACGCCGCGCTTCGTCGCAAAGCCAAAGGCGTGGCCCAGGACTACTTCACCAAGGGGGCGACCTATGACATCCCCGCCAATGGCAAACTGAGTGTGCAGTGCTTCCTGGACCCGCAGGATCCGCCGAAGGCCGTGATGCTGCAGTTCCACGTCGGCGGCTGGAACCACCGTGCCGTCTGGGGTGAGGAAGGCGCCATTCCCTTTGGCAAAGTGCGCACACCGGAGCGTGTGCTGATGGGCAAACTGCCGGAGCTTGGCGCCTGGACCAAACTGGAGATTCCCGTGGAGAAGCTCGGCTTGAAGCCCGGCATGAAGGTCACCGGTTTCGCTTTCACACAGTTCAATGGCACGGTCACCTGGGACCGGCTGTCCGTGAGTTCTCGCGTTGATCCATCGAAGGATCCGCAGTGGTCATGGAAGGTCTGGTCGGAGAAGAATCAGGGCAAGCGTGTCGCCGAACTCCCCTATGATTTGCAGACGCTGGTGCGTGGCAAGAAAGCCGGCGAGTGGACCGAGGCCGAGGCGAAGAAGGTCAAGGACTGGTGGTATGAAAACGAATACCAGGGTGCCCGTGAGATCGTGCATGGAACACGCGCGGAGAAGCTGGCTCTGGAGGCCAAACGCAAGACCTTCGAGGACGTGATCCCTGCCAGCTACATCATGGCAGACCTGCCCCAGCCACGTGAGAGCTTCGTCATGTCACGCGGTCTGTATGACCAGCCCGGTGAGAAAGTCACCCGCGGCACACCCGCCATCTTCCCGCCTTTGCCGAAGAAAGAACTCCCATCGCGTCTCGATCTCGCGGACTGGCTGCTTTCACCCGAGCATCCGCTCACCGCCCGCGTGCAGGTGAACCGCTTCTGGCAGCAGTTCTTCGGCACCGGCCTGGTGAAGACCAGCAACGACTTCGGCTCCCAGGGCGAGCCACCGACCCATCCTGAACTGCTCGACTGGCTCGCCGTGACCTTCCGCGAGAGCGGCTGGGACATGAAGAGCTTCGTGAAGATGCTCGTCACTTCCCATGCCTATCGGCAGAGTTCTCAGTTCGTGGCTTCCAGTTCTCAGTTGGATCCAGAAAATCGTCTGCTCGCACGCGGTCCGCGCTTCCGTCTGGATGCCGAGGTCGTGCGTGATTCAGCATTGTTTGTTAGCGGTCTGCTCAGCCCAAAAATCGGCGGCAAGGGCGTGCGCCCCTATCAGCCGGAGAACATCTGGGAGCCCGTGGCCTTCGGCGGCAGCAACACGCGCAATTACATCCAGGACAAGGGCGAGTCCCTCTACCGCCGCAGCCTCTACACCTTCTGGAAGCGCACAGCCCCTCCGCCCTCCATGACCACCTTCGACGCGCCTAACCGCGAGTCTTACTGCCTCCGCCGCGAGCGCAGCAACACACCGCTGCAGGCGCTGAACCTCATGAACGACGTGCAGTACTTCGAAGCCGCGCGGAATTTTGCCCAGCAGCTGCTGCAAAAGCACACCGGCATGGATGCGCGCATCACCGCCGCCTTCCGTTCCGTCACCAGCCGCTTTCCCAACGCCCAGGAGGCCGAGATCGTCCGCGCCACCCTCGACCAGCATCTCGCCGCCTATCGCGCCAAGCCCGACTCCGCCAAGCAGGCCATCACCTTCGGCGAATCCAAACCCGATGAAAAACTCGATCCCGCCGAACTCGCCGCCTGGACCATGGTGACGAACCTTCTGCTGAATTTGGATGAGATGGTGAGCCGTGGATAGCCGGGTTGGCTTTATTTCTGGGTAACGTAATATTAGGGAGTGCGTATATCTTGTTCGAAGAAAGGTTGAACCCTCTCTTGGCAATGGCATCTTATAGACCCACCCCCCGACCATGCGCTGCCCCAAATGCGGAAGCTCCCAGGATAAAGTGATCGACTCCCGCGAGGCGCGGGAGGGTCATGCCATCCGCCGCCGTCGCGAATGCATGAAGTGCAATTTCCGTTTCACGACCTATGAGATCGTGGAGCGGGAGGAACTGCGGGTGGTGAAGCGCAATGGTGCCAGACAGAATTTTGACCGTGAGAAGCTGATGTCCGGCCTGCGCAAGGCCTGTGAAAAGCGCCCGGTGAAGATGGAGCAGCTCGAGCAGTTGGCGGACGACATTGCCAACGAGCTGGAAGAGGAAGGCTACCGCGAAATCCCCTCCACGGTCATCGGGGCCAAGGTCATGAGGGGCCTGGAGAAAATCGACCACGTGGCCTATGTCCGCTACGCCTCGGTCTACCGTCAGTTTGAAGACGTGGGTGAGTTCATCAACGAGATCAAATCACTCGACCGACGTCGCACGGTGGATGATGATGATCAGGAAGAGCTCTTCAACTGATCCATCATGTCCGAGAAGACTATTTTCCAAAAGATCATCGACCGGGAAATTCCGGCACCGTTGGTGTATGAGGACGACCTCGTGGCCGCCTTCAATGACGTCAATCCCCAGGCACCCACACACGTGCTGATCGTGCCGAAAAAGCTCATCCCCCGCGTTGGTGAGGCCACGGCGGAGGATCAGGCCACGCTGGGCGCGCTGCTGCTGGCGGCTGGGAAGATTGCGGACAACCTGGGCATCAAGGACCGCTCCAAGGGCTTCCGTTTAGTGATCAACCACGGCAAAGATGCTGGGGAAAGCGTGCCGCACATGCATGTGCATCTGCTGGCCGGACGGGCCCTGGACTGGCCGCCGGGCTGAAAATCTGACGGATGGATGCAACTTTGCCCCTTTTACTTGGTTACAAGGACTGTCATGGAACCGCTCTCGCCCAACGACCCGCTCTGGAACCTGCTTGGTAAGACCAAGAAGGCCGAGGCGCGCCCCAACTTCGTCCAGAACGTCGTCCGCGCTGCCCGTCAGACACCGCAGGACCGTGGCTGGCTGGCCTCCTTCAAAGGCTGGTGGCAGGATCAGGAGCACGGTCGGGTAACCGCGGCCTGGGCGGCGGTGGCCGTGGTCATCATGGCTGGGCTGGCGCTCACATTGCCCTCGGATGATAAACAGCCCCAGGTGGTCGTGAAACCCGCGCCTGCTTTGCCTGTCGTGGTGCAGGAGTCGCCGGTGACGGAAGGGGATTTCCTGGTGCCGGAGTTTGAGACCCAGTGGGAGAACCTGACGCAGATGGGTGATCTGGTGGCCGTGCAGGACACCTCGGAACTCACGGACAGTGAGATCCGGATGCTGCTGTATTAAAGTAGCCATCACACTCCGTGTGATGAACCAAGGATGCTGATGCTACGGCGCCAGTCGTAGGATGAGCGTGTCGGAGACCGCTCGTCCTCCAAGAGGTGGAACGCTTCAAAGACTTATAAGCTGGCGTCCTCGGGTGATTCGCGGGCTCTGGGAGCATGCGGTGCGCTGCGGGACGACCGGGCTACGCCACGGTCATCCTACGGTGGGACGCTTCGCGATTTCGAAAGCCTCGCCTCACTTCCCGACGCAGTACAGCTTGTCCTGCGTGCGGATGAAGAGGCTGCCGTTGGCGACGGCGATGCTGCTGCGGCAGCTGGCGGCGTCGCCATTGGGCTTGGTGCCATCGCCCATCGCATTCACGCTCAGCAGTTCGAAGCTGTCACCGCCGGCTCTGACGACGTACACATCGCCCCAGAAGTTGGTGGCGTAGATTTTGCCATCAGCCGCGGTGGGGCTGCTTTCGAACTTGGACTTGCTGCCGGTCTCGCCGGTCCAGAGGACCTTGCCGGTCTTCGGTTCCACGCGGCTGACGGTCTTGCGGCCGCTGTCGAGCACATAGAAGCTGCCTTCATAGAAAGCGGGCGTGGAGACATCGCTGGTCACCACTTTGGGATCGCTGGTCCAGAGGGGCTGCACGTCCTTGCCCTTGCTGTCGAGACCCATGCCGAAGACCGGGGAGTTCTTCGGTGCGCAAACGATGGCGACTCCATCTCCCACCACAGGGGAGGGGACAAGACGGAAAAATTTGTTATACCCATCACCCAGCGGATTCCAGGTGACGAGGCGGGCGTATTCAGCGCCGGTGCCGGCATCATGCAGGCTCAGCGTGTCACCGCCGGAGATGAGCATCACGCGCTTGCCGGCGTGATCAGCGAACACTGGTGAACTGAAGGACTCCAGGGACTCGACCTGTGAATGCGTGGGGCGGATGTGCTTCCAGATGTCCTTACCGGTCGCGGGATCGAGAGCCAGGATGTAGCTGCTCATGTCCTTGCCGGGCGTGCCTTTGGCGAAGCCCTGGAACTCGAAGGTTTCATTGCGCTGCAGCACCTGGATGTACAGCTTGCCGCCGTCCAGCATGGGGCTGCTGCCATAGGTCCACTGGGTGGCAAAAGCACCGTGGGTCTCTTTGAAATCACGCTTCCACTGCTGGTTGCCAGCGAGGTCATAGGAAGCGGCCACAGCATCGGCGAAAAGGAAGATCACACGCTCGCCATCCGTGACAGGAGAGGGGCTGGCGAGGTTGCTCTTGTTGTCCCACTGGTAGCCGCCTTCGGAGACGGTCTTGCGCCAGAGTTCCTTGCCGGTTTTGGTGTCATAGCAGAGGCCGATGAGCTTTTGCTCCTCTCTCAGCAAGGCCGTGATGAAAAGCTTGTCACCCCAAACGACAGGCACGGAGGCGGAGATGGAAGGCAGATCCGTCGCCCACTTCACGCCTTCTGTTTTGCTGAACTTCACCGGCAGATTTTTCTCCGAGCTGGAGCCGTCCATGTTCGGTCCACGCCAGTTTGGCCAGTTTTCAGCCTGGGCAAAGGATGCTGCGAGCGTGATGGCGATGAGGAGTGAGCAGGGTTTCATGGAGTGAGCGGTAAGAAGTCGAAAACGGGCTTGGATGTCGAGATGTTTCGGGAGGTCGGCGGTGTGTGGAGAATCATCAGGCGCCAGGCAGCAGATCAGGGCGCATGCGGCGGGTGCGCTCCAGAGACTGCTGAGCGCGCCATTGGGCGATTTTGGCGTGGTTGCCGCTCATCAGCACCTCTGGCACGGCCATGCCCTGAAATTCAGCGGGCTTTGTGTATTGCGGGGCTTCGAGCAGGCCGGTGGGGCCAAAGGATTCTTCCACCGCGCTCATCTCATCTCCCAGCACTCCCGGCAGCAAACGCACGATGGCGTCCATCATCACCACGGCAGCGATGGCACCGTTCGTGAGCACGTAGTCGCCCAGGCTGAGTTCCTCATCCACCCAGTGGTCGATCACCCGCTGATCCACGCCTTCATAGTGGCCAGAGATGAAGATGATATGTTCTTCCGAACATAATCTTTGCGCGGTGGCCTGGTCAAAGCGCTTCCCGGCGGGGGAGGTGAGGATGACACGGCTTTTTTCCGTGTGCACCGCCTCCAGAGCCGCGAAGAGCGGCTCTGGTCTCAGGACCATGCCCTGGCCGCCGCCGCAGGGAGTGTCATCCACCTGCCGGTGCCTGCCTGTGCCGTGGGTGCGCAAATCATGCACGCCGAGAGAGATCGCCCCCTTTTCATGGGCACGACGCATGATGCTGATGCCCATGGGGACGGTGACGAGTTCGGGGAAAAGGGTGATGACATCCAAGCGCACGGCGCAGTGTATGCGGGGGATGGGCGGGGGGTGCAAGGCACAAGTCAGGGGTGGGCTAGGCTGGGTTTGGGCAGCATCCAGGGTTGCAACACCGTCTCAGGAAGGCTAGTTGAACATCAGCGGGAGTTAAGTCATCAGAGATTACCCCCCGGAGTGCTGACCAATCGTGAATTTCCCCCGCCTTCTCCTGTCCATCCCCGTGATCCTGATGATCGCGGCGGCAGGGATTGTATCCGCTCAGGAGGCCAAAACGACCACAAGCAGCCCGGGCCAGGACAGCATTGCCGCCAGCGCGGGTGATTTCGTATCCCGACCGGTTTTCTGGACCAAGGAGCAAAACCCGGCGGACTTTCTGGAGATGGCTGGCCGCCACACTAAGGCTCGCTGGCGCACCCTCTACCGTCCCCAGCCTCCCGTTCCCAGCACGGACCGCATGCGCACTAGCTTTGCCCTCGGCAGCCTGATGGGGGAAAGCTATCTGATCTGGGAAGCGGGAGACTCGCAGCAGTTCCGGAACAACAACCAGGACATCGTCTCCTATTGCCGCACCCTGGGACTGGGAGAGAAGATGATGCCCCGCCTCATGGCCCAGGCAAAGATGGCCGAGATGGATGAGTGGAAGGACCTCCGCCAGGAGATCGTGGACGGTCACCAGGAGCTTCTGCGCCTGCTGCGGGATCAGATGGATGAAGACCTGGCCGTGCTGGTGGACATGGGCGCCTGGATGCGCTCCCTGGAGATCGTTTCCAAGCTCGTGATCGAGATCCCGGACGTGGACAAGCGCCACCTCTGCATCGGCTCGCCGGCTCTGCTGGCGGAGCTGCGCCAGCGCTTTGCCACTCTGGGGGAAGACACCCGCCGCTCGGCCTTGCTGCAGCCGCTGATTCTTGTCCTGACTGAACTGGAAAAGACCTGGGGAGACAGGGCCGCAGGCGCGCCGACACAGGGCATGGTGGCCCGCACTCATGAGCAGCTTCGCGCGACCATGAAAGAGCTGATCATGAATTGATCAAACCTGGTGTTGGCTAGGCTAGGCTTTCCTCAAAAACTCAATCAGGTCGGCCATCTGCTGGGGTGTGATCGCGGCCTCAAGACCTTCGGGCATCAGCGAGATGCCCGGGCTGGTCTGAGACTTGATCTCGCTGCGCAAGACGCTGTCCGTGCCGCCGTCAGCGCGTTTGAGGGTGAGGTTTCCTGCGGTCTCGCTGGAGATCAGGCCGCTGAGGAAGCGACCGTCATTCGTCTCGATGATGTACAGCGCGAAGTTCGGTGACACCTCGCGGTTCGGATCCAGGACATTCGTCAATATTTGTTCGGCGGTCCAGCCCTGGATGGTGCCGAGATGCGGCCCCACGTCATTGCCGAGGTCCTTGTGCTTATGGCAGACCATGCAGGCGGTTTCATAGACCCTCGCGCCCCGGGTGGTGTCACCAAGGAGCGGGGGTAGCCTACCCCCGCCGGGACTTGGCAAGTCCCGCTCCTTGAGTCCAAGAGCGCTCAAGTATTTGTCCACCACATCCTTGCGGTTGAAGGACGAACCATCACCGATGAGCTGGGTGATGCGCTCCGCCAACACGGGTGACTTCTGTCGTCCCAGCGTGGCCTTCGCCGCAGCACTCAGTTGGCTAGGCTGGATCTTCTTGGCCTCGATGGCATCCAGCAGCTTGGCGATGCGGTCCGTGCGGGAGAGCAGGAGTGTCGAGGCCTTGTCACGCAGGGCAGGGGTGAGCTTGGGCCAGGCTTCAATGAGCAGGTCGGCGACGGCGGGCTCGCGGTAGGTGCCGATGGCCTCGAGGGCGGCGAACTGGAGTTCTGGAGGCTGGGAGGGTGCCAAAAATGGAAGTAATTTATCCGAGAATTCGGAGTAGGTGGCAAGAAATGCAACGTCCTGAATTGCCTGGATTTGATGCTTTGTGTCTGAGTGGTTGTGCAAATATTGTGCGGCTTCATTCCGCCAGTCAGCCAGCCATTGTCTCAGCGAAACTGTCAGGTCATTTTTGGGCGGAATGATCTCCAGAAGACGTACATCCTTCTTTAGCGATTCCGCACCTATTGCTCGGCACACCTGCTTCTTTTGCTCATCATCAAGCCTGGATTTTGAAAGCAGGGTAACCAAGGGTATGAAACCTGTGCCGCCGAGTTGGTTGCTTTGAAGTGTCAGGCTCCTGGCCGCCAAGGTAAAAATTGGAAGGATTTGTTCGGAAGGGTGTCTGCTCGACGACAAGGCAAAGAACAGGTTTAATGTATTTGCACTCGAGCTTTGAACTGCCGCGAGCATCCAGGGATCGCTGTTGGCTTGCTCGGCTAGCTTTATGTACGCTGAGTGTATGTCCCTTCCGACCGGGCCCCGAAAATGCGCAAAATAGAATGCTGCCTGGAAGCGCACTCGCGCGGAAGCCGAATCGGCTGTGTTTGCAGCATCTGCCAGCACTGGATGATCGATAGGGAGGGGAGTGAGCAACTGCATTGCATGCTCCTTCACGGAATCCGAGTCTTGGAGCATGGCTTTCAAGTCAGATCCTTGAAATGATGCCAGCGCTGTCAGTGACCATGCGGCGGTAATCCTTCCCTGCGCCGTCTTCCCAGCTGTAACCATCTCCCGCAGCGGCTCCACAGCACCTTTGTCCTGTCTCTCAAACAACAACCGCTGGGCGGTTTCACGATGCCACGCATTCGGATGATCTAGCAATGAAACAAGTTCAGCCGTGCTTGCACGGCCCAACAAAGTAGTGCGGGGCTTTAGCCCGTCACCACCTGGGTTCGAGCTAAAGCTCGGAACTACTTTGGGCGCTAATCGCCAAATTCGACCCTTGTCCTTACCTTTCAGCAGATCAATCCCCGCATGAATGTCATCCGGAATGCTCCAGGGGTGCTCGATGACCTCGCGATACATGTCACACACATGCAGGCAGCCATCGGGCGCATTGACGAAGTTCACGGGGCGGAACCAGACATCGTCACTGGTGCAGAAGTTCTTCGTGCCATCCACCTGCACGGCTTTGAAGGTCACGCCATCGGGCACGAGCTTCATGCGGTAGAAGAGATTGCCTGCCACATCCGCGACGAAGGCGAAATCGCGATACGCTTTTGGATAGGCATCCCCACGATAGACGGTGATGCCGGCGGAGGAGGTGACCACACCGGCACCGACGAGTTCGCTCTTCGGCATATGGCTGCCTTCCTGCACCCAGCGCTTGGCGCGGAACTCACGCCACGGCTCCGGTGGGCTGGTGCGATAGACGGGAAGCTGGTCGCCAGCTTCAGCGCAGTCATTGAGCGCGCTGGGAATGACCAAGTAGGGATTGCGTTCCAGATAGCGATATGGCAGCACCACATGCTGGCAGGGATTGCGGATGTTGCAGAGGAAGCGGTTGCCCCAATCATCAAAGGTATTGCCAAAGCGCGCGCCGCCGCTTTCCAGCCGCACATCACCCGTGCTGGGATCAAAGCTGAAATCGTGACGCTTGATGGGCAGCGGTTTGAAATCCTTCGGCAAGGGCATCACGCTTTCACTGCCGGGCACGCGCTGGAGTTCACCGCCATTCGATCCGCCAGCGACATAGATGCGATGATCGAGACCCCAGATGGGATTGTTCATCACGGCCTGCACGTTGAGCTTCTTGAAGCCGGTGAAGACCTTCTGTTTCACATCCGCCACGCCATCGTCATTCGTGTCCTTGAGATACCACACATCCGGAGTCGCAGTGACAAAGATGCCGCCCTTCCAGCATGCGGCACCGGTAGGCCAGGAGAGGCCTTCGGCGAAGACGCTGGCTTGATCAAAGACACCATCACCATTCGTATCGGTCAGCAGGCGCACCTTGCCGATGTTCAGGTCCGTGGGGTTCTCCTGACTCGGCTTGTGCGTGCTCTTGTCCGTGTAGGGATAGTCGTTCATCTCGCACACATAGGCGCGACCGTTTTCATCATAGGTGATGGCCACGGGATCGGTGACCAGCGGCTCCGCGGCGATGAGCTGCATCTCGAACCCGTTCAGCACGTGAAAGGTCTTCTCGGCTTCTTTGGCCTCCGTCGGCGGCGTGGTGGGAAAGGCCAGTGGCTCTGCCGAGGAGAGCAGAAACGGCATCGCCAGGAGAATCCAAATGGAGCGCGTGAACATCACCTTAGTCTCACGCCGTTTGTGCCGCTTCCATTGCAGAAGTCATGGCATGAATGCTGATACTTTCATGTTCACCGCTCTCCTCCGCCCACGCCTGACCTCGACGGATCGATGGCTTCAAGAGGGTGACCGTGCCGCCTGTCCTAAATGAGGGAGCTAACGATTCCTTTCCGGCACAGAAACTGCGGTGAGGCTGTGAAGCGGACGGTGATCCGCCTTGTGTCTGATTTCCCCCACGCAGCCGATCTGCGCCATGAAAGCCCGAAACCCCCACCCAATCAGTTTCCTCCGCCCCAACCCGGCCAGGCTGATGCCGATTGCGGAACATGAAGAAATACTCGTCGTTTGCTAACCCCCGTCATTTCATTTTCACATCTCTTTTTCTCCGTTCGTGGCAGCTCGTCGCGCTCGTCTGGCTGTTCGCCGTAGCCTCCGGAATAGGGCAGACGCTTTATTGGGATCAGAATGGCGCGACCGCCGGCACCGGAGGCACGGGCAACTGGGGCACGGCCAGCACCTGGAGGCTCAGCAGCGACACGGGCACGCTGCAAAGCTGGGACAACGGCGGCGCGGCCACGGCCGTGCTCGGGGGCACCGGCGGCACGATCACCGTCGGCAGCGCCAGCCTGTTGCTCACAGGTGCCACGATGGCGGCGCTGAATGTCAATTCCACGGGCTACACGATCACCTCTGCCGCGCAGTCGAGGCCGCTCGTCGTTTCTGGCTCGCTTACGCTGGCGAGCAGCGTCTCGCTGACGCTCAATTTGTCCTCCACCGCCGGCCACACTTGGAGTTTTGGGACGATTTCATTCGGATCAGGTTCCGCTTTGACCGTTCAGGGCACTGCGACGGCGAACAATAGCAACCGCGTTGATCTCACGGCGAACGGCAGCACGATCACGGGCGGCAGCATCACACTGGCCGGCACGGGGGTAGGGCCGACGGGCTTTGTCTCGACCGCACCATCAGGATCACCCATCCAGGTGACGCTGAACACGAACATCCTCAATAACAGCGCCACCTCCGCCACGATGCTCGGCGCGAACAACAGCAACACACTCATCTACGGCGGCGTGGTCAGCGGCACGGCAAGGCTGCAGATTTCCGGCGGGCAGGACGGCGGTGCGGGAATCGTTGTGCTCACGAACAACAGCACCTACACGGGCGACACTTATTTCAACCAGACATCCACCGGCGTCACGCGGCTCGGCATCACCGACGCTCTGCCGACGACCACGACGCTCTTTCTCCAGCAAAGCGCGGGTGCAGGCACGGTGAGCACAGGCGGCACCCTGGACCTCGCGGGCTTCAATCAAAATCTGGCAGGTGTCGATGGCGCGGGGCGCGGCATCGTGAACACGGGCGCCGCAGCCACTTTGACACTCGGTGGCAGCGGCAGCTACACGCTGACCTCGCAGATCGGCATTCCCACCACGACGACGAACCTTACTGCACCGAACAACAACATCACGGTCGTCAAAAACGGCAGCGGCACGCAGACGCTCTCCGGCAGCAAGGCCTTCACCGGCGGGCTTTACATCAATAGCGGCCTCCTGCGTGCCGCCGGCTCCGTGGCGGCGCTCGGGGCGGCGCCTGCGAGTCCCGCCACGTCCGTTTTCGTGCGTGGCGGCACGCTAGCGATGGACACCACTGCGGGAGATCTCGACTCCACCACCAATCGCGGCTTTGAGGTCGGCCCCACGAGTGGGGCCGGCTCGGTGACGATCCAGGTGGAGGGAACGAACAGCTTCATCGTGCGCGGCAACATCGCGGACACGCCCGGCGGCAGCGGGCGGATCATCAAAACGGGCACGGGCATCCTGCGGCTGCAGACCAATGCCAAGACCTACACAGGCGGCCTCAGCATCCTTGAGGGTACGGTGAGCCTTTCCGTGGATGACCGCATAGGCGCGGTGCCAGCCTCTCCCACACCTGGCAGCATCCTTGTCAACGGCGGCACGTTGCTGGCCACGGACACCTATACGCTGCATGCGAACCGCGGCATCGCGCTCGGCCCGGACACGGGCAGCGGCAGTGGCACGCTCAGCGTGAGCAGCGGCACGATGACTTATGAGGGCATCATCGCCAACAACAGCTCCGGTGCCGGGCGCTTGATCAAGACTGGCGATGGCACGCTGCGGCTGCAAAACTCACCCAACACTTTTTCCGGCGGGGTTACCATCCTCGGTGGCGATCTCAGCGTGGGCGTGGATAATCGCCTGGGACTGGAGCCTCTCAGCGCCACAGCGGGCAGCATCGTGCTCAGTGGCGGCGCGCTCACCATCACGGCGGACATGACGCTCAGTTCGAATCGCGGCATCGCCATCGGTCCGTCATCCGGCAGCGGCACGGGTGCCATCAACGTTACCTCGTCGGACACCTTAACCTATGGCGGCATCATCGCGGACAATCCCGGCGGCAGCGGCAGGCTGGTCAAAAGCGGCACAGGGACGCTGCGCCTCATCAGCAATGCCAATACCTTCACGGGCGGCCTCACGGTGAGTGGTGGCCTGTTGAGCTTCAGCTTGGAGAACCGCCTCGGCGCGGTGCCGGGCTCGCCCACGGCTGGGAGCATCATTCTGAACGGCGGGGGGCTGCGCCTCACGCAAAATGATGTCACGCTGAACAGCAATCGCGGCATCGCGCTCGGGCCGGACACGGGTTCAGGCACAGGCGTGTTCAATGTCGATACGGGTGTGAACCTGACTTATGGCGGCATCATTGCCAACAACGGCCTGGGCAGCGGCGCGCTCGAAAAAACGCAGGCAGGTGGACTCATTCTCGGCGGTGCGAACACCTACAGCGGAGGCACAACACTCACCGGGGGCACGTTGATCGTCACGAATACCAGCGGCTCCGCCACTGGCACGGGCAGCCTCACCACTGCTGCAGGGACGACTCTCGCCGGCACGGGCACCATCGTCCCCACGGGCGCGAATGCCGTCTCCGTCGGTGGCAGCGTGGCTCCCGGGTTGGCGGGCGTGAACAATGGCATCGGCGCCATCACGTTCACCCCGGCCAACGGCAATGTGACCTTCCAAAGCACCAGCAGCATTGCCTTTGAACTGGGCGGCAATGGCATCAATGATCAGATCGTCTTCAATGCCACGGGTTCAGGCCTCATCGATTTCTCCGCCATGCTTGCCGGAAGCCTGGGCGTGAGTTTTGCCAGCGGTTACACCCCTGCACTGGGACACTCGTTTGATCTCATCGACTGGTCCGCTCTCTCGGGTCCAGCGGTCGCCGGCCTCAGCGATTCTCTTCTCGGCGTGCTGCCCACCGCAGGATTCGATCCCTCCTGGTCATGGAATCTCAGCCAGTTCCTCAGCAGTGGCACCATCTCCATCTCGACCTCCATTGTCCCCGAGCCGTCACGCCTGCTGATGTTGATGGCAGGGGTTTACACTCTGATCAGTCGCCGCCGTCGCTGATGAAGGATTTGTAACCAGCCAAGAATGGCGAGGCTTCTGTGGTGGACATTTGGCACGGAATCCGCGTGTATGCGGGGCCACCAACCCGTGCACGACGAAAATGCCCAATCTTTCATCCTCGAAACCGCTGACGAAGAACCCGCACCTGATCAAATGGGTCAAGAAGATGGCCGCCCTCACCAAGCCGGACCGCATCCACTGGGTGGATGGATCCAAGGCCGAGTATGACAAGCTCTGCGAGGAGATGGTGCAGGCCGGGACCTTCATCCGCCTGAACCAGAAGAAGTGGCCGGGATGCTTCTACGCCAAGTCCGACCCGAGCGATGTGGCCCGTGTGGAGGAGCGCACCTACATCTGCAGTCACTCCAAGGATGGCGCCGGTCCCACGAACAACTGGATGGACCCTTTTGAGATGAAGAAGAAGCTGCGCGGCCTCTTCAATGGCTGCATGGCCGGGCGCACCATGTACGTGCTGCCCTACAGCATGGGGCCGCTGGACTCCCCCATGTCCCAGATCGGCGTGCAGATCACGGACTCCGCCTATGCGGTGGTGAACATGCGCATCATGGCACGCATCGGGAAGAAGGTGTTCCAGATCATCGACAAGGCCGAGAAGCGTGTGGTGCCCTGCATGCACACGGTGGGCGCGCCTTTGAAAAAGGGGCAGAAGGACGTGTCCTGGCCGTGCAACAAGGAGAAGTACATCGTCCACTTCCCCGAGACCCGCGAGATCTGGAGCTATGGCTCTGGTTATGGTGGCAATGCCTTGTTAGGCAAAAAATGCTTCGCCTTGCGCATCGCCTCCGCCATGGCCCGCGATGAAGGCTGGATGGCGGAGCACATGCTCATCCTCGGTGTGGAGAACCCCAAGGGCGAGAAGACCTACGTGGCCGCCGCCTTCCCAAGCGCCTGTGGTAAAACCAACTTTGCCATGCTCATCCCGCCAAAGCATTTCTCCGAGAAGGGCTGGAAGGTCTGGACCGTGGGAGATGACATCGCCTGGCTGAAGCCCGGGCCAGATGGCCGCCTGCATGCCATCAATCCTGAGGCAGGTTTCTTTGGCGTGGCCCCTGGCACCAGCGATCAGACGAATCCGAATGCGATGGCATCGTTACGCAAGAACACCATCTTCACCAATGTGGCGCTCACGCCGGATGGCGGCGTGTGGTGGGAGGGCATGACCGAGACCCCGCCGGAGAAGTGCACCGACTGGCAGGGCAACGAATGGACTCCGGAGATCGCGAAAGAGAAGGGGACCAAGGCAGCGCACCCGAACTCACGCTTCACCGCACCAGCCTCGCAGTGCCCCACGATCGATCCAGACTGGGAGAATCCGGAGGGCGTGCCGATCAGTGCCATCATCTTTGGCGGACGTCGTGCCACCACCATGCCGCTCATCTTCCAGGCCTTTAACTGGAGCTGCGGTGTGTATGCCGGAGCCACCATGGGCAGTGAGATGACCGCCGCCGCCGCCGGGACCATCGGCAAGGTCCGCCGTGACCCGATGGCCATGCTGCCCTTCTGCGGCTACAACATGGGGGACTACTTCCGTCACTGGATCTCCATGCAGCGCAGGCTGACGGAGACGCCGCGCATCTTCCACGTGAACTGGTTCCGCAAAGGCGCGGACGGGAAGTTCCTCTGGCCGGGTTTCAGTGAGAACATGCGCGTGCTGAAGTGGATCGTGGATCGCGCCACCGGCCACGGTATGTCCACGGAAACGCCGATCGGCTGGGTGCCGCGCTACAAGGACATAGACTGGACAGGCATGCACTTCCCGAAGGAGAAGTTTGAGGAACTGCAGAAGTTCGACCGCGATGCCTGGCGTGCGGAGATCCTTTCCCATGAGGAGCTCTTCCTCGATCTGAAGACCCATCTCCCGAAAGAGCTGATCTATGAGCGTGAGCTTTTGATCTGCCGGATGTGAGCCTAAACGGCTGATTTCCAGGCCCCTGATGGGCTCTCCCAAGTCCGGGCCTCTCCCTTCATCTTCTTGGAATGGGAGGGGGTGCTCGTTGACTCGCCCAGCCTCCTTGATGGGGCCGATGCATCTCGGTTGTTTCTAAAAACTATCGTGAAATTTGCTCTCTTTGGCTGGTGAAAGCTTCCCTGGGCACGCCCAGGAAAATTTTCCTGAGGAGGAGGAATCCGTTGGTGACAAAAAAACCGCTCCTGCTACGCTCGCCTTCCCTTTTCAGAAAAAACCGACCTCTTTTTGTCCCTGATGCCAGTTATGACGATCAAATATTGTCCATTGCCGTGCGCGAGCGAGGTGGATTGCTTGTGACTCTTCTCGGGGCGTAGTTTTCTCTCTTTTTATGTTCGTCATGCGTCATTCTTTCTGTGCAGCTTTGATCCTGGCCTCTGGAGCCACCATGGTGCTGGGGCAGGCACCGCCTCCCGCCAAACCCGCCACGCCGGGCGCTCCTGCTGCCCCTGCTGGCATCAATGGCGGTGCTCTCAGCATTCAGGCGGAGACCGAGGCGCTCATGAATGCCGCCCTGGGTCTTTTCCAGGAAGGCAAGTATCAGGAAGCACTGGCGAAGATCGCCGAGGTGGAGAAAAACGTGAGCGGCAAGCCTTTCCCGCAGGTGCTGTTCGTGAAGGGGGCTTCCTACTTCAATCTGAACGATTATCCGAACGCGATCACCGCGCTCGAGGCCTATCAGGCTGGCTTTGCTGATGGTGAATACATCAACCCGGTGCGCATGGCCCTGGGCCGCAGCTACATCAACAAAGGTGAGCCGGACAAGGGCATCGAGATTCTAAAGGCCCTGGTGGGCACCGCTCCTGCGATGAAAGCGGAAGCCGGCCTCTTTGTGGCCGAGGCTTTGAAGAAGCAGGGCAAGAATGACGATGCCATCGCCATCTTGGTTTCCGTGCTCACGGAAGGCACCCGCAGTGCCGAGGGCATCCAGGCAGCCATGATGGCCGCCGACCTCTATGTGGCCAAGGGCGAGCTCGACAAGGCTGCCGAGTTGATGGACAAGGTGAAGGGCTTTGCTACCGGCGGCGACAACGTCGCCCAGATGAACAACATCTACCTGAAGCTGGGTGACCAGATGCTGGAGAAGAAGAGCTTCCGCGAGGCGCTGGGTGCCTATCAGCTCGTCCGCCGTCAGAGTGAGATCACCCGCGTGCAGAAGGATCTGATCGCGAAGATCGAGCTGAGCCTGAAGAGCCCGGGCAAAGGACCGATCCGCGGCACCCCTGAAGAGCTGGCGGAAAAGCTGAAGGTGAACAACTCCCTTCTCGAGGAGATCGAGAAGCGTTCTGACTACGATGCCTCGTTGTACTATCGCCTGGGCCGCTGCTACTTTGAGATGGCACGTCTATGGGAGGCCATCCTGGCCTTTGATGTGATCGTGAAGGACTTCAAGGAGTTCCCCCAGCGTGACCGCTGCATGTTCGGCATGATCATTGCCAATGCGCAGCTCAAGCGTGTGACCGCCGCCCGCACCCTCTGTGAGAAGTACATCAACGACTTCCCGGATGGCGCTGACCTGGGCACCGTTTCTGAGATGTTCGGCATGCTCGCCTATGAAAACGGCCAGATGGATCAGGCCGTGCAGGCCTTCCACAAGGCTGAAGGCTTCCCGAAGGCAGACAAGGAGCGCCTGCGCTTCCTGCGTGGCAACGTGCTTTTTGAGATGCAGCGCTTTGATGATGCCCGCACCACCTTCGAGCTGCTCGTGAACGAGTTCCCCGAGACCGCCTATAAGGATGATGCGCTCTACCGCGTGGCCTTGATCTACTTCTATCAGAACGACTCGATCAACACGACGAAGGCGCTGAAAAACTACATGAAGGAAAATCCGAAGGGGCAGTATGTGATCGATGCCCGCTATCGTCTGGCCTTCATCAAGTTCCAGGCCCGTGAGGTGGATGATGCGATGAAGGATCTGGAAGGCATCGCCAAGGATGCTCCGAACGACCCGAATATCGGCCAGGTCTTTGCTCTGCTGGGTGACGGGTATAACCAGAAGCAGGATTATGAGAAGGCTCTGGAGAACTTCGCCCAGGCGGTGGACAAGGCCAAGTCGGACGACGTGCTGACCTATGCCATGGACCAGGCCACGGACCTCTACGCTTCCGTCGGCAAGTGGAAGGAACTGGGCGACATGTGGGACAAGTACCTGAAGACCCATAAGGACAACGAAGAGCAGGAACTGAAGGCAGTGCTGTGGATTTCCCGCGCCCGTGTGAAGGAAAACAAGATGGACGAGGCCAGGAAGCTGCTTTCGGACGCCATCAAGCCCAAGATTCCCAATCCGGCCAATGAGCAGGTCGAAGGCCTGATCCAGCAACTCGTGACCCTCGTGGCTCCGAAGCGCCGCGCTGCACGCCCGGCGGCTCCTGCCCCTGCTGCTGGTGCCGCCAAGGGCGCAGATGCTGCCAAGGGTGCCACAGCCCCTGCGGCTCCTGCTGCGGCGGCCGCTCCTGCGGCCCCGGCCCCACCCCCAGTCGCCACCTTTGAAGAGGTGGAGAAGCAGTTGGAAGCTCTGCTCACGCCGGCTGAAGCCGCCATGAACGGCACCGCGCAGATGCGCATCCTTTTCGCCAAAGCTTGGCTGGCCAAGACCATGCGCGAGCCTGAGAAGGCTGAGAAGTTCTTCACCATCATCATTGAGGTTGCCAAGGCGGAAGACCTGAGCCCCATGCTCCTCGCCACGGTGGGTGACAATGCCCGCAAGAAGGGTGATCTGGACAAGGCGATGGCCTGCTACAACCGTCTGAACGAGTTCTTCAAGGACACCGAGTATGCTGATGGCGCCGCAGTGGGCCTGGCCGAGATTGCCTTTGAGAAGAACGAGTATGACAAGGCCCTTGAGCTCTTCCGCAAGTCCATGGTGGACTACGCTGGCAGCTCCCGTCTGCTGGATGCCACCCGCGGTGAGGCCAAGGCACTCTACAAGCTGAAGAAGTATCCTGAGGCCAAGAAGATCTATGAGAACATCCTGAACACCAAGGAGTGGCGCGGTGAGGCCCATGCCGAGGCGCTCTTCATGCAGGGTGAGATGCTGATGGATCAGAACAAGGCTGGTGAAGCCATCTCCTTCTACCAGCGTGTGGTCATCGCCCACCAGAAGTGGAAGCCCATCCTCGCCAAGGCTTATGTCCAGGGCGCGAAGGCCTTCATCAAGCTCAACCGTCCGCAGGAGCCGCCGGATCGTCCAAACTCAGACAAGGAAGCTGCGAAGCTGATGCTCATCGAAATGACCAAGCGTCAGGACATGCAGACCCTTCCAGAACTGAAGGAAGCCCAGAAGCTCCTCGCCACACTCTAATTTCCGCTCGCTCTCCCAGCTCATGCCTCGCGTCTTTTTCCTGCTCCTGGCTCTGTCCGGCCTCCTGGCTGGCTCCGTGCACGCCCAGTTCCTCATCTTGAAGGACGGCAGCCGCATCCCCTCTTCCGAGTTCCAAGTCGAGAACGGCAAGATCATCCGCACCATCCTTCTAGGTGACAACAAGACCGCCAAGACGGAACTGCCGAAACAAAACGTCGGCTCGCTCGACTGGCCGGAAGTGGCGGAGATCTCCGAAGCCCGTAATCTGATGTCCCAGGGCAAGGCTGAAGAGGCCCTGGCCATCCTGGCCAAAGCCAAAACGAGCTTCGAAATTTTCGAGACGCTTCCAGGTTCACCTTATGCGGAGATCTTCTTCACCTATGTTGAACTGCTCAGTCAGGCCGGCAAGTTTGAGGACACGGTGAAGCTCATTCCTCAGCTCAAAATTTTGAAGCTCACGGATTCACAGAAGATGCAGCTCCGCATCATCCAGTTGGATATCGACCGCCAGACTTCCTCTGAATACACCTCGATCATCGCCGAGGCGGAAAGCATCCTCAGCGAGACCGATGACTCCAGTGTAGGCGCCTCCATTTGGGCCATGATCGCTGACATCTATGCACGTCAGAAGAACTGGGAAAAAGCCCTCATGTCCTATCTCCGCATTCCTGTGTTCTACGGAACGCAGCTTCAGCGCGTGCCGGATGCCGAGCTGAAGGCTGGCCAGATGCTGACCCGCATGAAGCGCTTTGAAGATGCCCAGGCGGTCTTCAAGCGTCTTGTCGAAACCTATCCAGGGTCGGCCGTGGCCGACCTCGCGGGCAAGGACCTGGCGAAGATCAACGGCATGAAGAATGAGCCTGAAGGCAGTGAAGCCAAGGACGATGCCGCCAAGCCTGCCGAAGGCGCTGCCCCAGCGGAAGCCGCTGCGCCCGCTGCCAAATAACATTGCATTCCTCTTTCCCAAAACCCATCCTCGTTTAAATCGTCACCACCTCAAGCCACCATGCACCTCAGCAAACCAGCCTCCCTGATCCAGATCATCGTTCGCGCATCGGCCTGCGCCATGATGCTCGCCGGCAATCTCGCCATCGTCGCTCCCATCCACGGCCAGGAGCCTGCTGCTCCCGCCGCCGCTGCAGGTGCTGAGGCGCCGACGAAGGTTGAGCATACTCTGATGGATCGTTTCCATGAAGGCGGCTGGGTGATGTATCCCATCACGGCCTGCTCCATCGCGCTGATCTGGCTGACTGTGGACCTCTGGATGCGCACAGGACTGAAGAAGATGGCTCCTCCGAACCAAGTTTCCCAGCTTCAGGACCTCTTCCGCGCAGGTGACTATGTTGGCGCTTATCAGTTCGCCAAGAGCAACAACTCCCCTTTCGCGGACATCACCCGCGTGGCCTTGAGCTTCGTCGGTGACGGCGAGGAAGCCGTGGACAATGCTCTCTTCACTGAGCTGAACAAGACCAACTCCACCATCACCACCCGCATCAACTACCTTTCCGTGATCGGGGTTTGCACGCCGATGATCGGTCTGACCGGAACGGTGACAGGGATGATGAGCGCGTTCGCCACTCTCGGCACCAGCGGCGTGGGTGACCCGTCCAAGCTCTCCGGCGCCATCGGTGAGGTGCTCATCGCCACGGCTTCCGGTCTCTTCATCGCCGTGCCAGCGTTCATGTTCTTCTACTTCCTGCGCAATCGTCTCCAGTCCTCCATGACCGGTCTGCAGGACGTCGTCGGCGCGCTGTTCCGCAAAATGCCTTACAGCCACCTAAAGGACGCCCACGTCGGCGAGGAGGAGTTCTACGCCGCGATCCCGAACTGGGTCAATGGCGGCGAGCCAGTGCCAGCGGTTGCCTGATTCAGGCTCCTCTATTCTATTTCACGATTAACAAACTAACCTTAACCTGACACCACTATGGGCGGAGGAGGCGGCGGAGGAGACGGCGAACCGGAGTTCCAGATTGCTCCGATGATTGACGTGCTGTTGGTGCTGCTCATTTTCTTCATGAGCATCACCTCGGCGCAGGTGCTGCGCATCGACAAGGACATCAAGCTCCCTGTTGCTGCGGACGCCAAAAAGAAGGAGGACAAGAACGCCATGTTCGAGGCGGCCATCAACATCCGATGGCTGTCAGGCAAGCAGGAGTCCATGATCAAACTGGATGACCGTGAGATGAGCAACGAGGAGATCGTGGCGGCTCTTACCCAGCGTAAAAACAACAACCCCACCTACCGTTGCGTGATCCGTGGAGATCGCGACACACCAGCGGTGGAGGTTCAGAAGGTGATGGCCTTGATTGCCCAGTCGGGCATTGATGACATCTCCTTCTCAGCACTCAACCAGGACGGCTGATCACTATGGCTCACGGACATAAAAAAAACCGCACCATCGACAGTGACAACCTCGTCATGGGCTTCCAGATCGCGCCCATGATTGACGTCGTCTTCGTCATCATGCTTTTCTTCATGGTTATGGCCGGTGCGGTCAAAGTCGAGCGTGAGCTGAAAACCCAGCTCCCCGGCATTGGCACGCCTTCCCTGAGCAATGAAGACACTCCGCCCGACGAGATCATCGTCACGGTGGAGGAGACCGGCGTGGTCACGCTGAATGAGGAGGAGTTTGACACCCCGGAGAACAAGACTCTGCCGAACTTCACCGGCACGCTGATGAAGCTGAAGCAGGAGGCTGACAGCCGTAAGGCCAAGGTCATGGTCACCATCCAGGCTGAGGAGCAGGCCCGCTATGAGCGCGTCATCGACGTGCTGAACGCCATGGCCAAGGCCCGCATCGGCAACGTGACCTTCACGGTCGGTTCCGAGGACTTCTAACCACGTATTCGACAAGATATTTTCAGGCCTGAAGGTTTCACGACCTTCAGGCCTTTTTGTTTCTGGACTGTGACATCATCCAGTGGCGCCGGTAATATGGCGAGCCGGAGGCTCGTCATACATAGATCCCATGAGACTGAATCTACTGATGCGTGATCTCTACACGCGGCCCGTCAAACTTGGGCTGCGTTTGCAGGACCGTCACATCCAGCACCGCCTGCACCCGGGCGAGGTACTCACGCAGATAAGTCTTCTTGGCGGACGGTGTGTCGACATCCTTGGCATTGACGGCCTCGGCTTCCAGACCGCGCTGGCGGGCCAGGAAAACGGCGCGCTCGTTGTGAAAACGCTGGGAGACCACGATGAACCGCTTTTGACCAAAGATGCTTTGCGCGCGGACCACGGAATCTAGCGTTCGGAAACCTGCATAGTCGCTGTAGATGGCCGCCTCGGGCACACCGCGCTTTACCAGGGCCTCCTTCATGGCCGTGGGCTCGTCGTATTCCTTGGTGCTGTTGTCGCCGCTGACGATGAGCGCTTTGACCTTGCCGCTTTGGTAGAGTTGCGCAGCGGTGTCCATGCGGTGCTCGAAGAAATAGTTGGTTCGAGATCCGACCAGGGGTGAGCAGCCGAGCACGAGGGCCACGGGCATCGAGGGCGCTTGATCGACCGTTTCGTGGCAATACTTCGCCGCCACGGACTCGACCCAGCGGTCCGAGGCCCAGATGGCGATACCAGCTCCAGCCAGGCCGAACACACCCAGCCCGGCCAGTCGTTTCCAGTTCAAGCGACGATGCATGAGAGACGTGAGCATGTGCTGACGATACTCCATCACTCACTTCGGGCAGCAAAACTTCTCTCCATGAACCGCCGTCATTTTATCACTGCTTCCGCCGCCTTTGCCGCGGCTCACGTCCACGCCGCTGATGCTCGTTTAAAGATCGGGCAGATCGGCACCACGCATGCGCATGCGGCTGGCAAGATGGCCTCCATGCGTGGACTGCCAGACCTCTGGGAGCTGGTGGGCTTTGTGGAGAAGGACGAAGCCCTGCGACGTAGCGCTGCTGAATCGGAGACCTATCGTGGCCTAACCGAACTGAGTGAGCCAGCACTGCTGGGGAATCCTGATGTGAAAGCCGTGGCTGTGGAGACGCGCATTGAAGACTCGTGCCCCACGGCCTTGCGCTGCATCCAGGCAGGCAAGCATGTGCATCTCGACAAGCCAGGAGCACTGGCGCATGACGAATTTAAGGCCATGCGCCTGGAGGCCGAGAAGCGCGGGCTCACCGTGCAGATGGGCTACATGCTACGCTACAATCCCGCCTTTGAGCTGCTCTTCAAAGCCGTGCGTGAAGGTTGGTTAGGCGAGATCACCGAGATCGATGCCGCGATGGGCAAGCTTGGCGACAAGGGTGTACGCGCAGAGATCGGCGCCTTGAAGGGTGGCGGCTATTTTGAGCTCGCCGGTCATATCACCGATGCGGTGGTGACTCTGCTGGGCAAGCCAATGTCCGTGCAGGCCTTCTCGACTCCAACGAAGGACGATGGAGTGAAGGACAACCAGATGGCGGTGCTCCAGTATGCGACGGCCACGGCGGTGATCCGCTGCAACCACGCGGACCCTTTTGGCGGGCCGCGCCGGCGCTTCAATGTTACCGGCACGAAGGGCACGTTTGAGATCCTGCCGCTGGAATCGGGGAAGGTGAACCTCTCCCTTTCGGAGGCCAAGGATGGCTACAAGAAGGGCTCACAGTCCATCACACTGGACGTGCCCAAGGATCGCTATGTCGGGGAGTTCATGGATCTCGCGAAGATTGTGCGCGGAGAGAAGAAGCTCGCCTGGGATGCGGCGCATGACATCGCGGTACATGAGACGGTGCTTCGTGGAGCAGGGGTGTGGTGAGAACTTGACCGGCGACTTTCTTGACGGCAACTACCCGCCATGTCCTTTCCCTTCCGCTCTCCCCGTGACACCGTTGGTGGCATCACCGTCCTTGGCCGCATCCTGGACAAGATCCGCTACAACGCCCGTGAAGGGAAACTGCCGGACGGCTATCATCTCGATTTCGTCCCAGGCAGCCGCACCTTTGATGACCGTGTCTGTACGCTGCTCGGCGTGAGCTTTGCAGATCTCACCGCACGCACCCTGCAGGGCGGAACGGATGAAGAGGTGCTGGAGTGGTGCTTCCAGCATGGCCGCAAGCCAGACGATGAGCACATCCGCCTCTTCAATGGCTTCATGTCCAAGCGCGGCTGGCGTGATGAGGCGACTCCAGGACTTGTTCAGCAGCGTGCCGAGGCCGGCCTCGCGCATCGTGAGGACATCGTCACTTTCTTTGACCTCATGGATGTCGAGGAAGGGCGGATGCCCTGATCACTTCCGGAGCTTGTCACTCATGAAAAGGGCCGCGCCGAGAGGCAGGCCCAGCAGCCAGAGCAGCCTAGGCAATCCGGGGCGAAGGCTCTGCCACTGCTGGGCGAGTCCTGTGCCATGCAGCAGGCTGAACCGTGAGAACTGCACAGCCACGCGAAAGAGGCGCAGTGGCGCTGCGCGAACATACTTTGCTTCCAGGTTCAGCACCATGCCAAACATGCGGCGGTGCCCGTCGGCATTACGCGCTGGATCGGGGCGGCCATGAACCAGGGACGGCGCATCCATCCAGTAGATGCGCAGTTGCTCATTCACATGACGCGTCCTGTGGTTTTGCGAGACTTGGGACCAGACGTAGGACTCAGGGATGAAGTTCCCACTGCAATCCTCAGGGAAGGGGAAACGGCGCAGGACATCCAGGCGCAGAAAGCCCCATTTCTCGCCATGCACATGGTGGATGTAGTCGAGCTCCGCCGCAGTGCAGTCGAGCGGATCACTGGGGAACTCACTGCCCACCAGCTTGCCATCCTGGTCCTGGCAGAGTGCGGTGACGCCGGAGAAGCCCGCGCGCTCGCTTTCGGGGATGCTCTCCCAATGGAAGCGCAGCCTCTCCAGGGCCTGCGGCACGCACCCATCATCCGAGTCCAGCTTGATCATCATCTGCCCGTGTGCCACGCCCAGGCCGTGATTGTGCACGCGGTGCGCACCACCATGCGGTCGGGGTTCATAACGAATGACGGGCAGCAGATTCTCCGCCTGCCACTGGGCCACCAACTCCGCCGTGCCATCACTGGAGCCATCATCCACGATCAACCACTCAAAGTCGCGGCAGGTCTGCGCCTTCAGGCTGTCATAGCAGCGATGAAGCGTGTGAGCGCGATTGTAAGTCGGGGTGTAGACGGTGAAGAACGGGCCTGCCATGCAGAAGGCGGAACTGAACGGCACCAAGGCGCAGGAGTCCAGTCTCAATCCTTGGCAACACCTGCCACAGGAAGGCCGCTCGGCACCCGAGGAGGCACCGTCATGTCGTAGGTGTCAGCGTTCAGAGCTTCGAGGAAGGCCTGGATGGGGGCTTGATCCTCCGGCAGCATGTTCATTCGGCTCAGCAGCGGATCCAGAGGTGGCAGGGTGGAGGCATCACCTCCTTCGAGAGTCTCCGCGGACTGATCCATCAGCCGGTCATAAAAGAGGAGCACGCTGCTGATCGTGGGCTCGCCACCGTGGTGCATGTAGGGAGCGGTGTGTTTCAAATTGCGGAGAGTCGGGGTGCGGAACTCATGGCGGAGCGTGCTGCTGTCGGTAAGGCCGATGGCATGCAGCTTGTAGTCGGAGAACATGGGGCCGTTGTGACAGAGCGAACATCCTGCCTTGTGAAAGACCTGCATGCCATGCTGCTGCTCAGGGGTCATGGCGGCTTTGTCCCCGCGCATGAAGCGGTCAAAAGGCGCGTCCGGTGTGATGAGCGTGCGCTCATAAGCGGCGATGGCGGCACTCACACGTTCTGCCGAGATCTGGCCTTCAAAACGCTGCATATACTCTGGGATGGCACTGAGCCTGGTGACCATGCAGGGGACGGCATCGGCCTCAGCGCAGGCGTTGCCTCGCATTTCCTCAGACGTCCGGATGGGAACCAGTGCCTGGGCTTCCAGGCCTTCCACGCGTTTATCCCAGAACATGGGGGATCTTGCGGGATCAAATGGCTTGCCGGACTCGATGCCATTGAAGGCTGCGTTGAGGAGCGTGGGCGTGTTGCGTCTGGATGGCAGGAAGTCCGCGCCTTTGATCAGCATTCGTTCGAGTCCCAGGCCCTGCGCATGAGCTCCCAGCGGTGTGGGACGCGCATCGGCCCAACCAAAATTGGGGTGATGGCAGGTGGCGCAGGCCACATCCTGGGTGGCGGATAAGACGGGGTCGAAGAAGAGCAGTCGACCCAGCTCGATCTTGGCAGGCGTGTCTCCAGGAAGGGCTGCGGAGAGCGGCAGGGCTTCGACCCGGGTATCGGGCAAGGTCTCTCCCGCCCAGGTGAAGGCGAGTGGGAGCAGAAGCCATGGAAGATGCCGCTTCATGATCTGACGGCTTGACGAAATCAATGGTTAGGCAATATCACCAAATCCGCAGCGGAGGCCATGAGGCGTGCGGCGCCTTCAGATGGCTGGCGGATCTGCCGCGGGTTGGTCTCGCTGATCTTCATGAGCGGGCCGTTGGAGACCTGGAACTCATACTGGACGGTGGAGCCCAGGTAGGTGGTGTCCGTGATATGGCCCGGAAAGCGGTTGGTGGATTCGAGCACATGTCCAAAGGTCAGGGCTTCAGGACGCACGGAAAGTGTGACATCAGTCCCTGGCGCCGGCTGCCATCCCTCGCGATTCGTGCGGGCGCGCAGAGGGCCGAAGCTGGTGTCCACTTCGAAGAGAGCCGCTTCACTGGAGGCACCGAGCACTCGGGCCGGGATGAAGTTGGCCTCCCCAATGAACTCCGCCACCATGCGCGAGGCCGGATCACGATACACCTCCTGCGGTGTGCCCACCTGGGCGAGGCGGCCGCCTTCCATGATGGCGAGCCTGTCTGCCATGCTGAGAGCTTCATCACGATCATGGGTGACGTAGATGCCCGTGAGCCCAAACTCCTTGCAAATGCGGCGGATCTCCGAGCGCATCTCATGGCGAAGCTTTGCATCGAGATTGGAGAGCGGCTCATCCAGCAGCAGGCATCGAGGACGAATGACGAGCGCGCGGGCGAGCGCCACACGCTGCTGCTGGCCGCCGGAGAGTTGGGAAATGCGGCGTGCGCCGAGCCCGCCGAGCTTCACCAGTTCGAGCGCCTGCCCCACACGATTCTCGATTTCCTCCTTGGGCCGGTTCCTCTCCTCAAGACCGAAGGCGACGTTCTGAGCCACATTGAGGTGCGGCCAGAGCGCATAGCTTTGAAACATCATGCCCGTGCCGCGTTTGTGCGCGGGGAGGCGGGTCACATTGTCCTCGCCAAAGAAGATCGATCCAGACTCTGGCTGGTAGAAACCGGCGATGTGGCGCAGCAGCGTGGTCTTGCCACAGCCGCTGGGGCCCAGAAGGAAAAAGAGCTCCCCCTGGGCGATCTCCAGGCTCACGTCATGCAGCACCGTTTGGGAGCCGAAGCGCTTGTGGAGGCCTTGGATGGAGATGTGAACCATGCGGGGTGCATTGGAAGGGCGGGCTGGCGTGGTGTCAAGACTCGGAGACCTGAAGGTTCCGTCAGACACCACGCGGCGAGATGCTCTATGAATGCAGCTTCCTTGCCACAGACTGCGGAGAACTTGCTCATTTATGCCGAAAATGTGACACCCCGTCTAAAAAGATGAAACGCCGGGTATCATGCGCGAGTCCTAGAAGACTCTCCTCTATGAATGACTGGCTCAAAACCTTCCTCACCCTCAGTGCGGTACTGTGCCTGATTTCGATCGGAGCGCTGGGCTGGCTGGCCTTTGAAACGACGAACGAACCTGCGCAGAGCATGGCCAAGGTGGAGCCATTTCCCAAGAAGGCCGTGCAAGCAGATAATGCCAAGGCAGCGCAGCGGATGGCTGAGGAGGCCCAGGCTGCGGCCATGATGGCCGTGGGGGCTGCGTATGATGAGCTGCAGAGGAAACTAGCGGAGCTGAACCAATCACCCTCCGTGGTGAAAAACGAGCTGCTGCTGAAGTTTGATTCGCCCGAGGCGCTGAATGCCTTTCGCAATCGCGCCGGGTTGTCGGGCATCGACATCCTTTACAGTGATGCGCGGCTGAAGTCGGCGCGCGTCAGGTATGGCGATGCGGCCAAGATGGCGCAGGAACTGCGGAATCACACCAAGGACTATGACAACATCGCGGGAAACTATCTGGCCTGGGTTCCTGGCATGCCGGAGCAGCCTCAGACAGATCCCAACAATGCAGGTGGGACCGTGCCCTTTGAGAGCAGCGGCGCGGATGCGATTTATGCGGCCGGGGATCGCAGCCGTTGGGGAGCAGGTGTGAAGGTGGCGGTGCTGGACACTGGCGTCACGAATCATCCCAGCTTCGCGGAACTCAAGATCACGCATCATGACATCGTGAATGACAAGCAGATCTATCATGGTCATGGCACCGCCATGACCTCCCTGATCGCAGGACATGATGAGGCCAGCGGTGGGGTGGCCCCTGGGAGCGAGATTCTGGATGTGCGGGTGGCGGATGCGACCGGCGTGGGCGACACCGCGATGGTGGCGGAGGGCATCATGTGGGCGGTGGACCGCGGTGCGGCGGTGATCAATATCAGCCTCGGTGCGGCAGGAGACTCCAGCATGCTGCGTGATGCCGTGGCCTATGCCGTCAGCCGTGGCGTCATGGTCGTGGCAGCAGCGGGCAATGAGCAGGCGAATACGCTGGCTTATCCGGCTAGCTATGACGGGGTGATCAGCGTGGCTGCCGTGGATGCGCAGGGCAGGCAGGCCTACTTCTCCAACTCAGGACAAGGTCTCTTCATCTCTGCTCCCGGCGTGGGCATCGTCTCCGCTTATAGTGATGGCAAGACAGTGATTGGCAGCGGCACCTCCCAGGCGGCGGCGATCACCAGCGGAGCCATCTCAGCCCTGCTCAGTCGGAACTATCAGAGCCAGCAGATCCCAAACATCCTCATTCAAAATGCCGTGAAGACAGGAGCACCGGTCACACAGGTGGGCGCGGGGATTCTGAGGCTGCCTTAAACTGCCCGCATGCCAAGCTGCGATGCTGCCCGCAGCGGCATGTCATGCCATTTCAATTTCTTGTTAGACAGGTCTTGGTGAATGCTGGTGAGTGGCACGCATGGAACGCAGAGCAACGGTCTTGCGTGTTCGCGCCTCCCATCATGGTGGCGGCATGACCGTGATCTCGATCTGGTTGCTGGTCACGCCACTGGGAGTGAGGGTATTCGTGACACGGAGATCGTAGACATATGGAGTGCCTTCCGGCTTCGGAGCGTCCGGAGCCGAAATCTCCAGCCTGTCACTGATGGCACCGCTGATGTCTGCGTTGTCCCGACGCCATTGGTAGGTCCACCCTTGGCCGCCGACAACGTTCGAGGTAAAAACCAACGGACTGCCGGGTTGGACAGTCGTAGTCGTGGGGCTGACAGTAATGCTGACTTCGGTGATCGGTCCGTTGGAACTAAGGTTCACTGTGTTGCTGACCACGCCGTTCAGATTGACCAGATTGCTGACGAGAACCGTGTAGTCTCCCTCATGCTCTGCGGCGAACGAATTGATCGTGTAGCTGGACTGGGTAGCATTGGGGATGCTGCTGCCATTTTTGAGCCACTGGTAAGCAAGGTTTGTCCCCGTGGCAGTGACGGAGAAGGTCACGCTGGTGCCGTTCGTTACGCCCGAGCCAGAAGGCGTGCTGGAGGCCACCACACTGCCGACCGTTTCAGCCACGCGGAAGAGGTAGGGCGCACTGAGCACACCCTGCGGCACTGCGGCGCTTGTCACGAAGACGTCATACCGGTCCGGGTTGTCCACATTGATCGAGCTGTCTGTGGTGATGGATAGGACATTGGTGTTGGCTCCAGGGATCTCGACGTCGTTTTTGCGCCATTGGAAGGAGGGCGTGCCTGGCCCGCTCACGGCAGCCACCAAGCTGACGGTGGCGTTGGTCGGTGCCGCCTGCCCGCTGAAGCTCGGGGTGATGGTGATGTTGCTCAGGCTGGGGGTGACGTTGAGGGCCAAATTATTGCTCGTGACCGCATCCGTGGTGACGGCATTTGAGACGATCACCTTGTAGGAGCCGTTGTCCGTGAGCGCGACCGAGGGAATGGAAAAGGTCGAACCGTTGGCACCTGTGATGGGGATGTCATTCTTCATCCACTGATAGCTGGGGCTGGCCCCGGCGGCGCCTGCGGTGAAGACCACGTTGGTGCCGCCGGCGATCAGCGCGCTGGAGGGCGAACGGGCGATGGAGACCGCCGTGACTGGAGTGGAGTGTGCTATCACCTTGGCGCTGCTCAAAACGCCATCACCCGTGTTGATGTCGCTCTTCACTACGACGGTGTAGCTGCCTGCATTGTCATTGCTGACGGGACCTGTCGTATAGGAGATGCCGTTGGCATCGGGGATATCAGTGCCGTTTCTGCGCCACTGATACGTGAAGGGTCCTGTTCCCTTGTGCTCGGCTGTGAAGATGACCACGCTGCCTGTTGGCACAGTTGGTTTGGCTGGATTCTGCAGGATGATGAGATTGGAGACCGGATCATTGACAGTGAGCGCGGCGAAATCGGTGACGCTGACACTCGTGTCGACAAAGGTCTGTTCCAGGATGGCGCCGGAGGCGGGCAGGGTGGTGCTCTTCCGGATCAAACAGTTATAGAACCCCTCGCTGGATTCCTGAACGTTGGTCAGGCTGAGCGTGGGAGTGGTGGCGTTGGCAATGTCGACACCATTCTTCCGCCACTGATAGGTGATGGCGGGTGTGTCACCGAGGCCGCCTGTCACCACGCAGGTAAAGGTCACGTTCGCACCTGGGTTCACTGTCTGTGAGACAGGCTGGGTGACAATGGTCGGGTCGGGGGCTCCGACGCGTGCACGGCCGGCGAGCAACGCCGCGCTCTTGGTGGACGGAGGCACTGGCAATTTGTCCAAGAGGAAGTAACCAGCGCCACGGGCAGAACTGCCTGGGACACCTGTCTGGGCAGACACGGTGCCTTCAGTGATGGTGAAGCTGTCAAGCGCGGGGATGCTGGCAATGGCAGGGATGATGAGGCCCTGAAAGGTCACGGGCCGCTTGGAGCCGCCATCATTCAGTTCAAAGGTGCCCGTGTAGGCGCCCGTGGCT
The DNA here is from genome assembly GCA_040387935.1 of Verrucomicrobiota bacterium. Taxonomy (GTDB): domain Bacteria; phylum Verrucomicrobiota; class Verrucomicrobiia; order Verrucomicrobiales; family Verrucomicrobiaceae; genus Prosthecobacter. The sequence goes on from JAZKCU010000001.1 coordinate 245,266, forward strand.
GGGGTCACCTTGATGGTGACTTTGTTGGGGTTCGCCACACCCGTGAAGTCAGCCAGATTGGCATTGGTCAGGCGGAAGGTGATGTCTGGACCATTGCCTTCGATCCCTCCCTGGCTGAAATCGATCCGTGCATTGCCTGCCATGTTCGGCAGGTTCATGACGATGGGGGTGATCTCGGCCCTTGGGGGAGTGTAAACCCACCCGCGCAAGCCCATTTCTGTCGAGGGGAAGCCAGCCTGATAGTTACGTTCAGCAGCAGGCTGCTTGTCCTTGATCCAGCGCGCGGTTCCGAAGTAGCTGTTGTAGCGAGGGCGAAGGAGAGCGGCCACGGAGTTGTTATCTCTCGCCGTGATCACGGTCATGCGAGCAATGAGGGAGCCAGTGTTCTTATACAGCATCTGGAAAAGAGCGCCCTGCCCTCCGTTGCCCACAAAGGCGCTGTTGGTGATGGTGGTGCCATCTGGCAGGCGGCCAGAGATGGTGCCCATGCCCGCTGTGTTCACGGCGAGGCTCATGTAGCCGTCTCCTTGCGGTGCGTCTGGCTGGGCCACCACGTGGAAGAGGGAGATGTTGTAGGTGCCGGTGAAAAAGCAGGGACTACGGGTGGCGCTCCAGTTCAGCCGGTAACCATTGATGTCGACGAGTTCCGTGCTGGAGGAGACCACGCCTTGCACATCTCCCCCATTGGGATTGACTTCAAAATAGAGAGCGAGAGGCTTGCCTGTTTTGCTGGTAAAGTTGGCACCTGAGCCGTAAATCAGAGAATTAGATCCTGAGACGCTGCTGGGGGTGATGACAATCGTTCCCTTGAGATTGTAGACATCCTTGCCGAGTTGAAGCTTGGCGCTCCAGGCACTGTTGTCGGTGACCGTGAGATCAAGACGCCCGCCTTTGCCATCGTTGATCGTCCAAGCCGGGTTGATGACGCCCACGTAAGTGCCCGCCCCGGCGACCTCGGGAGCAAAGATGCGGAGAGTGCCTGTCACTGGGCTGCCGGTACCCGTAGGATTAGTAGCTTTGGCGACGATGGAGTAGATGCCGCCTTTGGTTGGACGGCCGGAGATGACGCCCGTGACAGTATTGAGTGTGAGGCCCGGTGGCAGGCCGGTCACGGTGAAGCTGGTGGGTCTGTTAGAATCTGTGGGCGAGTAAGGGAGGGTGTAGGTATAGCCGTCCCCAACATAGCCAACAGGCGGTGCGAGCGGACTCAATTGCGGCACATCGGACACGGAGAGATGGACGATTCCCGAGATCGTGACGGGCAGAACGCCTGGAGGTGTCAGGACACAGGTGTAGTCACCGCTGTCCGTGCCGGATTGAGCGGAGGCGATGCTCAGGATGGCCTTGTCAGTGCCCGTGAAGCCCGCCTGAGTGATGGGCAGCCCCCCCTTTCGCCAGCTATAGCTGACAAACGGACCTGCTGCGGGTGCAGTCAGCTTCACTGGTTTGTTAGGTGCGGCGGCCACGATGGTGGTGCCCTTGTTCACCACCAGCACGTTGCAGGTATTGGATTTGTCTGTGCTGCCATTCACCGCTGTGGCGGTGTAGAGCCCCGCATCTGCCAGCGTGACGGACTGGATGACCAAGTCTTGGTTGGTCTGACTTTTGACCACGGTGGCACCTCTCCGCCATGTGACCGTGGGCGCCGGGGATCCTGTCACGGTCAGGGGGAGATGAAGGGGCTGGCCGACTTCGACAAGAAGTTCGTTAGGCAGGCTGCTGGTGATGTCCGCCGGAACGCGGATCGCCAGGGTGGCCGGAGAACTGATGACAGACTGGCCGCCTGCGGTGACGATGACATCATAGACACCCGAGTCGCCTGCCTGGACATTGGAAAGCAGGAGCTTGTCAGCGGTCTTGCCGGTGATGTTGGTGCCGCCACGGCGCCATTGATAGCTGAGGCCCGTGCCAGTCGCTGTGACCCCAAGGGTGACATTCGCCTTCACATTGACGGTGGTGGAGACTGGATGCTTGGTGATCACCGGAGGCCGGAAGCCAGGGGTGACATTGATGGTGAATGGCTGGCTGACGGTGTTGCCATCCACGTCCCGGGCTGTGACATTGACGGTGCGGGTACCTGCCCCCAGACCGGTGATTTTGAGCTGGCTGTTCTCTACCACGACGGAAGCCTTGTCGGTTGAAGCCGCATCGATCGTGTAGGTGAGCACCGGCAGTGATCTGGCCTTGATGATCTTGACTGCCTTGGTGTTGTCCATGTCCGCCGGAGCCGACCCGGCATTGATGGGGAAGGTGTCAAAGGAGGAGGCATAGCCGTCAATCGAGATTCGTTTGTCGAGATTGGCATCATAAGTGCCTTCGGGACTGAAATTATCATAGGAGCCGCGTGGCAGAAGGGTGATCTGGTCGAGGATGAGCAGGCTGGCATCAGTGAGCCGGCCGTAGGCGGTGAAACCTCCGTTCTGATTGTCCAGATTTCCGGCATTGTTCACGGGGTTCAGGAAGAAGTCCGTGGTGGCACTGTTGGGCAGGCCGACATAACCATAAGTATCACCACGAAAGATGTCGTCGTTTGTGGCCGTGGTGTTGTTGTCATAGACAGAGGTGCGGCCTCCGACTTTGGCGGCAGAGATGGTGCCCCGCAGGTTCGAGATACCTGGCTCATTTGTCGGCGATGGCCGCCGACCCACGCTGGTGAAACTTCTGGGCTCCGTGGAGGTCTTCAGGCTTCCCCCCTGGAGGACAAAAGGTGTGCCATCCAGATTGAACGCCAGGCGGTGAAAGACGACACCATCGTAATCCCCGGCATCCACATAGGCCAGGAAATTGGCCACGGCTTCAGGTGCCAGCGTGGCGAAAAGGTCGATGTCGATGTTCCCACGGTTGGTCTCCAGACGGGCGGCCTTCTCGGCTCCTGGATCCGTGAAGTGGCTGGCCAAGTTGATGGAAGTGATAGCATTCAGACCGACTGTTGTGTTGGCAATGGGTGACGTGACCTGAGGCTGGGCTGGCAGTCCGACGACACGCAATGTCAGCGTGGCATGGGCGGTGGGGGAACTGGTAAAAGCGGCGGCGAGAGGAATCTCATAGACGCCCGAGGTCGTCGGAATCCCGGAGATGATGCCGGTCGAGTCATCAAACATCAACCCTGGCGGAAGTGGAGAGGCCGTCCATCCGGAGCGTGTGGCCTGCGGTGTGGTGGTGAGGTAATACTGAAAGCTCTGGCCCACCTTGGCGGGATGATACAGACGCGGCATGGTGAAGCCTGGACGAGGGGTGGCCTCTGCCACGTTGCTGAGAACGGAATGGATCGTCTCAAGGTCTCCGATCGCCCGCACCACAAATTCGTAGGCGGCGCCGAGTTCGAATTGAACAAAGTTAGGCGCGATCGGCAGGCCGTCGTCAGAGTCGACGCTGCCTGCCATGGAGTCGAGGCTCACGGAGGTCACATTTGACCTGACGGCACGAGCAAATTTGAAGGGGTCAGGAGTCGGGGTGGGGTTTTCAGCCGTGGGCAGCTTTTTCTTCCTCACAAGGATGTCATAGCCACCTTCCACCGAGGAGTTGTCCTTCCAGGTGAGATCAATCGTGTCATGCAGACCTGAGGGAGTGGCTGTCAGATTGGTAGGCGCTCCAAAAGTCGCCGTGCTGGCGGTGGCGACGTCTGCGGGGTCGGACTCGATCGTGGTCGTCGCGCCTCCGGTGGTGGCCGTGTACTGAAACAAGGCGCGGACGCGAAACTCGACGGTGGCATTCTGGATGAACGGGACGAGGACGTTGTTCACATTCTTACCGACCGGGAAGCTTTGGTCCGGCACAAAATCAACGGGACTGGCATCAGTTTTGGCCCGATATTCAATCTTATAACCGGTCTCATTGTCCGAGTTGTCCGCCCAGGTCAGGCGGAGCTGAGTTTCATTGTAAGGTGAGGCCGTCAGAGCCGTGGGAGCCTTCAGATTGGGCATCACAAACGCCTGGGGATTCGTGGTGCTTCCGTCCGTAAGGGCGGAGGTCTCCACAAAACTCGGCGGGATGGTAAGGACGGTGCCGCTGTTGAAGTCGACTCTCGTTGGGCGGACAGCAAACTGGTAGCGCTTAGCAGGGATGAGCTGGATGGGGACGCTGTTCTGGGAGTTGATGGGCGACCAATTGTAGACGTTGGAAAGGACGAAGGTGGTGGTGTTGAAAGGCACATTCCCCAGGGTGAACCAGTCAGCGTCCGTCATTCCAGTCTTGACCTCGCGTACCCTGACTTCATATCCCAGCTCGGAATTGGTCGGCTCCGTGGGAATAAGAGGAGAACTGGTGTTGCCAGGAATTTCATGGACATAGGTGGTCCAGTCGAGCTTGATACGGCCATCACTCAAATTGATGGCGGTTCCTGGATCAAGATCCTCTGGCGCGGCGGTCAGTTGAGTGAGCGGTCCCCACACTTGTTTGTCCGGATCAGTCGCAGGCTCCGTGCCTGCGGCCTTTTTGGGCTTGGGCATGATGGTGGACATGCTCAGGGTACTGGACTCGGCGACGGTGCCATTGTACTTCCATGCCTCGATCTTAAACTGCACCGGGATGGTGAGATGTGTTTCCAGATTGCCGATGGAGAACGTGTGAGTGGTGCTGTTCGCCGGCAAAATGCCAAACGTGGTGAACGGACCCACCGTGCCGTAGCGGACCAGCACCACGTAGGTCTCTTCGTCATTGGCATTGTCCTGCCAGTTCAGACGCCAAGTATGCCGTATATTCGCAGGAACCTGCGGGTCACTCGCACTCGGATAGGGACTGCCATAGTGAGTGTGGGTGAACGTGCCATTGCTGGGAGCCAGAGGCGGAGTGGCTCTCAAGCTTGTCGCAACAAGGGCGAAAAGGGATGCCAGAAGGAAACGACGAAGGATAACGGTCATGGAAACAAGAAAAGAGCTATGCCCGCTCGGGCGGCGGGCATGCTCAGGTAATTTGGGGAAAGGGGGCGGGAGAGATCGCGGTAATAAACAGGAATGTCAATATGCTCCAAACGGCTTAGAATCAGGGTGCTGCAACCGCCAGCGGGATCGCTGCGCTGGTTACGCCGTTGGGGGTCACGTCATTTTTGACGACGACGCTGTAGTTGGCAGCATCTGCGGAATTTGCCGACGTGAGGGTGTAGGTGGAAGACGTGGCTCCAGTGATGTCCACAGTTCCCTTCTTCCACTGGTAGGTGAAGGGACCGGTACCAGAAACGGTGACGGAGAAGGTCACATCCGTGTTGTGAGGGACGACCTCATCTGCCGGCGTGCGTCCCTGATTCACAATGACTGCCGGGTCGAGGACGGCGAGCACATTGGCCGCCGAGGCGACATTGGTCGAGACCACATTGCTGACAACCACCGTGTAGCTATCGCTGTCACCCACGGTAGCGCTGGTGATCTCATAGGTGGAGTTGGTGGCATTGGTGATGGGGGTGGTGCCCTTTTTCCACTGGTAAGTCAGCGGGGTGGTACCCCTCTCCACAGCGGCGGTGAAGGTGATCTTGGTACCTGACGCCACTTTAGCGGCGGAAGGACTGCGGGTGATGGTGGGATTGACCACAGCATCATTCACGGAGACCACGGCGAAGTCACTGATCACGGTATACGAACCATTGCTGATCACGCAGTCGTACTTGCCCTCATGGCTTTGGGTGACATCGCTGAGATTGAGGTTGCTGGTGGTAGCCCCCGTATAGGTATTGCCATCTTTTCTCCAGCGGTAAGTGATGAGGTCCCCTTGTGCTCCTGCCGCGATGGACACATTCAGACTGACGTCCGCACCTTCATTCACGGTCTGGTCAGCCGGCTGGCTGGTGATGGTGATGGGCAGGCCTTGGATCAGCACGCGCCCAGACTTGATCTTCGATTTAGTGACGGTGGGCGTCAGCTCAGGCAGCAGGAAATAGCCCGTGGCAAAGCCGCCGGATCCTGCGATCTCATTGGCGGTAAGGATGCCACTGGAATTGGTCACCGCTGGAGTATACGGAATGGGGGGAATGATCAGGCCCTGATAAAGAACGCTGCGCGGCACGGCCGGTGTGGTGCCATCAAGCAGAGCGAAGGACCCGGTGACACTACCGGTCGAGGGCACGATGCTAAGGAAGGTATTAGCGGTATTTGGTGCACGGTAAGCGACAACATTGGCTGTGGAGACACGCATTTCCGAGTCTGGATTGCGCGAAGCGCTGGCAAGCCCGCCTTCACTAAAGTCCAATTTGACGTTGGTCACCGTCGCGGGGGTAGTCACTTTGGGCAGATTCATGACAATCGTATTCGTGCCCGGCGCGTTGTAGGTGGCTCCGAGGACAGTGAGATCCGTCTCTGGAATGCCCGCCTGATAGGTTCGCTGAGCGGCAGGTTGCACGTCCTTGATCCAGCGCATCGTTCCATCCACGCGCCGCATCAAGGCGCCCGAGGTGCCGAGCAGGTCATCCCCGATATTGATCTGTCCCAAAACGGAGCCGGTATTGGTATAGAGCATCAAGAACAGGAGAGCCTCGCCCTGGGGCCCGATCATCGAACTACTCGTGACGGTGGTTCCATCGGCCAGGCGACCACTGATCGTAGCGGTGCCCTTGGGGCTCACAATCATGTTCAGGTAACCGCTCCCCTGAGGGATGTTCTGATTGCCGACATCATTGTCCGCACCTTCGTCCGGCTGGTTGTTCAGGTTCAGGGACATGTTGTAGGACATGTTGGCCGGATAGAGGCTGTATTCACATGGACGCCATTTCGCATCCCAGAACTGCCGGAAGCCGCTGATGTAGCCACTCTCCGTGCCGTTGGTGACGACGCCATTGATGTAGCCGAGGTCAGGGTCGAGTTCGAAAAGCAGGGTGACGATGCTCTTGTCCTTACGTTTCAAATCAACACGGCTCTGATAAGTGATGCCACCTGAGCCACTGAGGCTGGTGCCGATGCCGAGCACGCCGGCCGTGTTGATCGTCTCAGTGCCCAGGATCACCTTGGCAGTGTAGGAGGCGGTATCTTGCACAGTCAGCTCAAAGCGGCCGCCTTTCTGTTTATTCAGGTTTTGTCCGGGAGAGATGGTTCCCACGAAACTGCCGATGTTGGAGTAGGGAAGGGGGGAGACTCTCAGATCCCCTACTGAGGTTGGGGTGCTTGTTCCCGCGACATTGTAGGCAGTGGCCCGGATCGTGAAGATGCCGACCTGGGTGGCGCGACCGCTGATCACGCCTGTGGTCGTGTTTAACTTCAGACCCGCTGGCAGCCCAGTCACACTGAAGCTCATCGGTGTGAGGCTGGGCAGAGGGGAGTAGGGGAGCTTCCACGAGTAATCCACCCCGATGAAGGCGGTAGGTGGCGCGTCGAGATCCTTCAAAAGGGCAGGCAGTGAAGGACGCTGGACGACGAATAGCTCGATCGCCCCGGTTTCGAATGCTCCCAGGTTGTCGGGCGGTGTGATGACGCAGGTGTAGCTGGCAGTATCGGCCGTGGCGGTGCCGGTGATCTTGAGAATGTTGGTGTCAATGCCGCTGAAGGTTGGCGCATTCACGATCTCCGCCGTGTTTCGGCGCCAGTGATAAGTCAGGCCGGGCCCTGCCACCGGTGCGGTAAGCGTGATGGTTCGGCCCGTGGTGAAGAACTGCCTCGTCGTGGCCTTGTTCACCACGATGACGTTCACGGGGTTTGTGGTAACCTTGCTCACAATGTTCGTGGCCGTGGCGGTGTAGGCGCCGGCATCGGTCAGCTTGGCCAAGGGAATGTTCAGCGTGGCAGTTGTCTGCCCAGCCACTGCGGTTGTACCTCTTTTCCAGGCAAAGGTCGGGGCAGGGGCACCGACGACATTGCTCACTGTCAGAGAGAGCGGTTTGCCAACTTCGACCACCTTGGCGGATTGAATGGCGCCCACGGTCGGAGCGGTGCGCATGTCCAGTCTGGCCTGTGTGCTGGCCAGAATGGTGGTATCATTGGAGACCACGACGTCATAGAGGCCCACATGCTCTGCCTGCACGTTGGCGATGGTGTAAGTCGGCCCACTGCCATTCGGAACATCCACGGGCAAACCGCTGCCAACTTTGTGGCGCCAGCGGTAGACCAGCCCTGTGCCGGTGGCCGTGACGCTAAAGGTCGCCTTGGTGCCCGCGACGACCGCCTGGGAGACCGGGTGCTTCGTGATGACTGGTGCCCGATAGCCATTTTTCACGGTCACATTCACAGTTTGGCTGATGGACCGGCCATCGAGATCTGCAGCGATCACCGTGACGCTGGCAGGCACACCAACCGCCGTTTCTTTGATGCCGGTAAGTTTGAGCTCGTTACCTTCGACCACAGCGTTCACGAAGGCCGCCGACGGATTGCTGATGCTATAGCGCATGGTGGGGGTCAGGCCCGCCTTCGTGATTCTCACCGTCTTGCTGATGCTCATGTCCGCCGGGGCAGGGCTCTCAGTCATGGGGATGCCGGAGAAGGCTGTGAGGCCACCATCCACAATGATGCGCTTGTCCTTCGTGGCGTCGTAAGTGCTGGTGGTGTTGTTGTTCTGATAGCTGCCCTCAGACATCGCGCTGATGCTGTCGATCACCGTCATGCCGGGAATGCTGACACGCCCGAAGACGGTGAAGCCGCCGTTTTGATTATCCAGGTTGCCCGTGTTGTCCGCCAAGTTCACAAAGAAGTCCGTGGTGGCGCTGTCAGGATTGCCCACATAACCAAAGTCAGAGTCCTTGAGCACCGTCTTGGAACCGGTGGTGTCCGTCACGGTAGCGGTGGAGGTGCGGGCGCCCAGCTTCGCCGCCGAGAGCGTACCGCGGAAATTTCCAATGCCAGGTTCGTTCAGCGGCGCAGGTCTGGACAGCACGCTGGCAAAACTTCTCGGATTGGCCACGGCTCTCAGGCTGCCTGCCTGAAGCACGAAGGGGCTGACTCGAGCACCGGTCAGTTCGTCACGGTTCCAGGCCAGACGGTGAAAGATCAGGTTGTTGTAGTCTCCTGCGTTAACATAGGACAGGAAGTTCTCAACCGCACGCGGAGCTAGGCTGGGATAGAGATGGATGTCGATGACCCTGGGCTGTCCAACCTGAAGCAGCGAGGTTTCCAAAGACACGGCAATTTCCGCATCGGGATCCTTGAACTTGTCTGCCAGCGTGACGCGGAAAGGGGTATTGATGCCGATGGTGGTGGGCTGGATAATCCTGTCGACAAAGGGGGTGGTTGCGAAAGCGGTGTTGGAAGGCACCACGCGCAGCACTAAGGTCTCCGTGACCGTGGGGCTGTCGGTGAATTCGGCCGTCATCGTGCAGTTAAAAAGTCCCGCCTGCGTGGGTGTGCCTGTCAGCTCGCCATTGCCGGAATTGAAGAAGAGTCCGGACGGCAGATTCGTGATACTCCATTCCGAGCGGTTGGTCGCATTGGAGGTGGACGCGAGATAGCCTGGAACAGCGGTCATGGATCCTTCATCAATACGGCTGAGAGGGAAGCCCACCTGGGCCGGATGATAAAGACGGCTGGTAAAACCATGCCTTGCCTGCGCCGAGGCCACATTGCTGTCCACGGACATGTTCTGCTCATCTTGGGATACCGCTCTCACGACGAACTCATGCACCACCCCCGCCTCAAGCGGGATGAAGATAGGCTTGCCATTGCTGCCAGTGGCCTCCGTGCGTGAACTGACGCTGACCTTGGTCATGTTCTCGCGGGTGGCTCGAGCAAAGAACCAGTCCGCCGTGCCTTGTCGACGGGTGTAGATGTTATAGCCAAACTCTGTTCCTGAATTGTCCTCCCACGTAAGGTCCACCGTGTTGGCGCGACCTGTCATGCTAGCCTGCAAATTCGTGGGCGCCGGGAATGCTGTGCTGTAAGTCAACCAGTCTGTAGGGGCGCTCTCGATAGTGGTCGCGCTTGTCGCGCCGGAGGGTGTGTAGGTGTAAACCGCGATTGCACGGTATTGTAAGGATGAACCCTGAGCCACAGGCACATCGAGGGTGGTAGTGTTCTCATCAAAAGGTCCGTAACTGGTGGCTGCATCTGTGGAGCCAAGTTCCTTCACTTCAACCTTATAGCCTGTCTCATTGGTCGAGTTATCCTTCCAGCGCAGACGGATAGCTTTTTCAGACAAGGTCGTGGCCCCAATATCCGTGGGCGCACTCAGCACTGGAGAGCGAAGTGTGACCGTATTGCCATAAAGGGAGGCGTTTGAACCCGTGGCCGTCAGATTGTTGATGCGTGTGGCGCGGACACGGAAGCTGTAATCGGTATTGGGTACCAGCCTGAGGCGGAAGGTGTGGTCGGTGGAGGGCAGTAGAGGAATGAAGTTGTTGCCGGAGTGGTTCACAAACGTCAGGGCGTCGAAAGAGGCGGCACTAGCTTCCTTGAGATCGATTTGGTAAAAGAGCTCTGAGTTACTATTATCCTTCCAGGCAAATTTCATGCGGCTGTCATCCACGTTCGTGACCACGAGCTGGCTTGGAGGATCAAGCACAGGTTCGGCCGTATCCGCCGGCACCTTGAAGGTGAAAGTTTTTGAAGGAGTCGATTGGATCGTGGCACCATTGTATTTCCAGGCCACCACCTGGAAGATGACATCTGTTCCAGCTGCCAAAGCCGTCACCCCGATCAAGGCCGCCTGGGTGGTATTCGCACTCGTCTGGCTAAAGGAGACAAAGGGGTCCGTACCTGCCTTTACCTGCACATCGAAACCTTCCTCATCCAGAGAATTGTCTGTCCATGTGACCAAGTAGGAATGGCGGGTCCCCACCGCGACGACACCCTTGTCCTGTCCCGCAAGGGAGAAGTCCACCTTGGTCACCACCGGGGCCTTGGGGGCCACAGCCTGAAGACCACTGGAGAACACCAAGGCCAGACCTACGGTTAGGAACGCTTTGAGCAGCGTGGAGGCAGGGGGGGGCTGGAGCGTCATAAACGGAAGGGATGTTGAGATGCCCTTCTCTGACAGTTCGTTGAGGGTCATTTGCTCGAAAAGAATACCAATTTTGTGATTACAATGTCAATTCCCCTCTTTGGCAGACAAATCTTTTCTCGCCCAACGTCAAAGTTCTCTCCAAAATCCGCTGCTCATGAGTCCCCTGCGCCGCCTTCTCCCTGTCCTGTGTACCCTTACCTCCCTGTCGGCCGTAGCAGAACCCGCGCCGAACTTCAAAGCCCAGGAGATCGACAACCAAGTGGGCATCGGCTACGGCTTAGCCCTGGCAGACGTGGATGGAGATGCCAAATCGGACATCCTGCTTTGCGACAAGGCGGCCATCGTCTGGTATCAAAACCCGACCTGGAAGAAGCACGTCATCGTCGAGAAGCTGACGGAAAAGGACCACGTCTGCATCGCCGCCCGTGACATTGATGGCGATGGCAAGTGCGAGATCGCCGCCGGTGCCCAGTGGAATCCTGCCGACACCGTGGACAGCGGCGCGGTCTTCTACCTCGTGCCTCCCGCGGACCGCACCCAGCCCTGGAAACCTGTCCAGCTCAGTCACGAGCCCACCACCCACCGCATGAAGTGGGTCCGCAACCAAGCCGGGCGCTATGATCTCATCGTCGTCCCCCTTCATGGCCGCGGGAACAAGAACGGTGAAGGCGCCGGCGTCCGCGTCCTGGCCTACCACAAGCCGGATGACGTGACCCAGCCCTGGAACACTACCCTGGTCACGGATGCCATGCACATGACCCATAACCTGGACATCGTCCCCGCCGCATCCTCCACAGAGGCTGAGTCCATCCTCCTCTGCGGCAAGGAAGGCGTTATGCGCCTCGACCCCTCCGAGAAAGGCTGGCGCACCCACTGGATCACCCAGCATGATGCCAAAAACGGCCTCAAAGGCGCGGGCGAAGTCCGCTGGGGTGCCTTTTCTGGCGGTCAACCCTACGTGGCCACCATCGAGCCCATGCATGGCAACCAGGCCGTCATTTACACCCCGCCTGCTGATGGCCCGAAAGATGGCCCCTGGCAGCGCCATGTGCTGGACGAGACCCTCATCGATGGCCACGCCATCGCCTGCTACGACTACCTCGGCCTGAACAACCGGCAGATCGTCGTCGGCTGGCGTTCCCACCATAAGATCGGCGACAAAGTCGGCGTGAAGCTCTTTTACACCACCAAGGAAGACGGCAATGGCTGGCAGCAATACCTCCTCGATGACAACACCATGGCCTGCGAGGACGCCGTGGGCACCGACCTCGATGGCGACCGCGATGTCGACATCATCGCCGCCGGCCGCGCCACCAAGAACCTCAAGATCTACTGGAACCAGCGCCAGTAAGGCGATGGCTTTTCACCGTAGGACGAGCGTGGCCTAGCCCGCTTGTCCCTCAAGAGGTCCAATAGCACCCAACACCCGGTGCTCAGAGCCCATCTGAGCCCTCTGTGTTATCTGCGGTTAAAACCTCCCCGCTGCTCCCCCTCAGCCCTTTTCCTTCTTCGAGATCTGCCGGCTCGCCCGGTCCAAAATGCGCCGTTCATCATCCGTGAGGCTGTGCATGCCCTGCTCGGTGATCTTGTCCAGAATCGGGTCCACCTCATCCCGCATGAGGTCTACCACAGGATCCCGCCGCACATTCTGCCGCCGGATCGCTTCCTCATCCAGCTCCACCACGGGGCGGCTCCGCCTCGTCCCAGCCATCGCAGGCTGGCGATTGGTCTTCGCTTTAAAGGTCGAGCCAAAAGAGTCGAGATTGGGCGGCAGCCCGCCATACCCCAGGGTGCGGGCGTAGTACCAGCCCGCGAGCGCACCACCCAGGTGAGCCAGATACGCCACCATCGCTCCGCCGCTGGACAGCCACTCTGGCAGGGCATGCACCATGCCCAGCACACCCAGAGACAGGTTCATGATCAGCAGAAACTTTGCCAGCCCCCACATGCGGAAGCGCACCGGGATGACGAACATGAAGAGCATGGTCATCTCCTCCTCTGGCACCGCCACCGCGTAGGCCAAAATGAGTCCCATGATCGAGGCTGAAGCCCCCAGCAAATAAGCATCGGGCTGCCGTGCGATGAATGACCCCGCGACCAGTTGCAGCGCGGCTCCAATGAGTCCCGAGAGAATGTAGATCAGCACAAAGTGCTTCTGCCCATACAGGTCCTGCACCCGCTTTCCGGCGAACCAGAGCATGATCATGTTAAACAGGATGTGCCCCACGCTCCCGTGCACAAACATGTAGGTGAAAGGCGTCCACACCTTGCCGCTCGTCAGCTCGCTGATGCTCACCCCGCCTCCGGGAATGAACTGGCCCCCATGCATGGATGCGCCGATGCCAAACAGGAACTGCGCTATGAACACCACGATGTTCGCTCCGAAGAACCACTGGAATGCCGTGATCCTCCGCAGCCGCTCTTGCAGCGTCGGTGCATCATCGCGCATGTAATCGCGGTCGTAGAGGGCCATGACTCGCGGATAGTAGGCTGTGTTTGGCGGCTCGCAACGGGCTTTGCACTTCTTCGCTTCATCGCAAGATTTGGCAAAGAAAGCCCGGGGTGAGCACGTCTATAGCGTGCCAAATGAAATCCTCCCTCATTCTCCTCGCTTCTCTCTCCCTCATCACCTCGGCCGTCCAGGCTGCCGAAACCGTCGTCACCCTCAGCGGCGTGCATAACTGCTGCAAAGGCTGCACCAATGGCATCATCAAGGCCGCCGCCGACGTGAAAGACACCACCGTCACCGCTGAAGGCAAGACCGTCACCATCACCTCCAAGTCGAAGGCGAACGCCAAGAAGGCCGTCGAGGCCATCGTCGCCGCCGGTTACTACGGCACCAGCGACTCTGAGGAAAAGGCCGCCACGACGGGTTCCTCTGCCGCTCCAAAGAAGCTCACTGAAGCCACCGTCAGCAGCGTCCACCTCTGCTGCCAGAAGTGCGCCAATGCCATGGCTGACGCCGTGAAGTCCGTCCCAGGCGTGACCGAGCACACCGTCGCCTCCAAGGCCAGTTCCTTCACCGTCAAAGGCGACTTCACCGAGGCCGAGCTCACCGCCGCCCTGAACAAGGCCGGCTTCGCCGCCTCCATCAAGTGATCCAGTTCACCTGACTCAGTCTAACTAAAAGGGCGGTCGCATAGGCCGCCCTTTTTCGTGCAGTAGTGATGAGCCTCTGGCTGATCGTCGTACAACCCCATTCCATCACGACCTACCGCGAATGATACGCATCTGAATAGCCGCGCTCAAAACTCCGGCGGTTCCGCGGATCATATTTGCCCGTATGAGCCCCGGGATCATTATGGCGGCCTGATACACGATCCCTCAGCCCATAATCATACCCCTGCTGATACACCGGATCATTGGAAGCTGCAGGCGGCGGTGGCGGCGTGTTGTAACTGCCGCCACCTGGATAATTGTTTCCGCCCTGGGGATAACCAGGATTGCTTCCAGGATAAGGCGGCACATAGCCTCCGCTCGGCGGTTGTTGCTGCCAGCCGCCACCACCACCCGAGCCATAGCCGGGAGTAGGAACCTGCTGCTGCACATACCCCTGGTCATAACCTTGGCGATACGCCGTGTGCGTGGATGGGGTGTAGCTCTGGTAATGCCTCCGGTAGTTTTTCCCCAGGTTCGCATTCGCATCCGCTCTCCCGTCCGAGACACCACGATCATACGCATAGCGATCCTGCTCCTGACCCTGGTCACGGTTTTGGTTACGCCACTCCTCACGCGGCCCCGAGTAAGGCGGGGGCTGCTGCGGCCCGAACGGGCTCATCGGATTTCCATAAGGATCCACACAGGAGACGAGCAACAGGGCAGGGGTGAGCAAAAGGAAGCGCATGGCAGGAGCGGAGGCTGAAGTTGACGGTTGTTTACAGTCGTTGACGGTTGTTTACGATAGTTTCCAATCCCTGGCAAACCATGAGAGCAGGACAGAAGTTGACGGTGGTTTCCCAAAACCCCTTAAACCAGCAGTCTGCGGCTTGGCCTTCCGCCAAACTACCGTCAACGGCTTCAGCCCTCAACCACAGTAAACTGCCTCATGGCTCCTGCTTCAGTCAAACAATCGTAAACGTCCTGCGAAGCGGACCTCAACCACCGTCAACAATTGTAAACGGTTCCTCGCTCGGCTGCGCCTCGCCTACTCAAAGCGGATCACATACTCACCCTTCTTATGCATGTGCTCATGGTCACGGGCACGCATCTCCAGGTAGTCATGGTCCTTGTCGTTCTTGATCCAGTCCATCTGGCGCACCAGCTTGTCGCGGGTCCCGGCCAGGGCATCGCGCTGAGTCTTCAGCGCCTCCAGCTTCTCCCGCTGCGCGTTCTGCTCAGCCAGAGGTTTCTTGTAAATCTCCACCACGACGGGCACCACCAGCAGCAGCAGGCAGATCTTCCCGAGCCTCACCAGCCCTCCCAGCATGCGGTCAACAGGCTGCGGGGCGGTCGGGGACTCGTTCTGGATCTCTTGATACTTCATAAAGAGGTGCCGCGTCGCGGCGGAGTTTAGTTACATCATTAATTAGACTTAGACCTTCATGCGGCCGCCGAAGATCGCGTTCTCACCCAGCTCCTGCTCGATGCGGAGGAGTTGGTTGTATTTAGCGATACGGTCGCTGCGGGAAAGGGAGCCCGTCTTGATCTGGCCGCAGTTCGTGGCGACGGCGAGGTCAGCGATGGTGTAGTCTTCGGTCTCACCGGAGCGATGGCTCATCACGGCGGTGTAACCATGGCGGTGGGCCAGGTCCACAGCGTCCAGTGTTTCGGTCAGGGAACCGATCTGGTTCACCTTCACGAGGATGGAGTTCGCGGTCTTCTGGTCGATGCCCTTCTGGAGGAACTTCGTGTTCGTCACGAAGAGATCGTCACCCACGAGCTGCGTGGTGGCGCCCATGACGTCGGTCAGGTGCTTCCAGCCGGCCCAGTCGTTTTCGGCGCAGCCGTCTTCGATGGAGATGATCGGGAAGTTCTTCTTCAGTTCGGCATAGTAGGCCACCAGCTCTTCAGCCGTGCGCTCAGACTTGTCGCTCTTCTTGAAGACATACTTGCCCTTCGCCTTGTCGAAGAACTCGGAGGAAGCCACGTCCAGGGCGATGAAGATGTCTTCACCCATTTTGTAGCCGGCTTTCTCGATCGCCTGGGCGATCACTTCCAGCGCGTGGCTGGCGCTCTTCAGCGTCGGGGCAAAGCCGCCCTCGTCACCCACGGCCGTGTTCAGGCCCAGGTCATGCAGGATCTTCTTCAGGGCGTGGAAGACTTCCGCGCCATAGCGCAGAGCTTCGGAGAAGGTCGGAGCGCCCTTTGGCATGATCATGAACTCCTGGAAATCGATCGGCGCGTCAGAGTGCGCACCACCGTTGATGATGTTCATCATCGGCACTGGCAGCACCTTGGCGTTCGGTCCGCCCACATACTTGTAGAGCGGCTGGCCCAGAGCCACCGCAGCAGCCTTGGCCACGGCCAGGGAAGCACCCAGGATGGCGTTCGCACCCAGCTTGGACTTCGTCGGCGTGCCGTCCACTTCCAGCATCGCATTGTCGATCGACACCTGGTCGGAAGCATCGCTGCCGATGATCGCGTCGGCGATCTCGTTGTTCACCGCGTCCACGGCTTTCAGCACGCCCTTGCCGAGGTAACGCTTCTTGTCGCCGTCACGCAGCTCGAGAGCTTCGTGTTCGCCGGTGCTGGCACCGCTGGGGACGGCTGCGCGGCCCATCGCTCCGTTTTCCAGAAGCACGTCGACTTCGACAGTAGGGTTGCCGCGGGAATCGAGCACTTCGCGCCCGATGACTTGTACAATGGTAAGATCGTCCATGAGGGTGATTTAATTCAGTATGCTTAACTAATGGGGTTTTGGCAAGCGGGCATCCCCGGGTCATTCCCAGGAGCCCGCAAGAGGCATGGGTGATAGCCGGAATCGTGCCCCGCACAAGGAAGAGTAACAAACCGTATAGTCAAAGACGGCGATGTGATCCAGCGGCAAAAACGTGTCCCGAGGGCAGAACCGAGGCCCAGAAGTTGACCGTGGTTTACCGTTGTTGACGGTGGTTGACAGTAGTTTGGCCAATCCCCGAGCAGTCCTTAGCAGCCCAGCCCCCCACCAGCTCGGCTCCAACCCTTCAGTGTTATCAGCGTCTGATTAGCGTCCATTAGCGGTTAAAAACCTGCTCCCTCATCGGCCCTCCGTCCCTCTTCAAACAACCGTAAACCACCGTCAACAACCGTAAACCACTGCAAACGGCCCCTGTGTGCTCCCAAAGAACCATGCTCGACATTCGAACAACCCCCATGCTACTCTCGTCAGACTGAGCTGACACACAACGCCACACGCCATGAAAGCCATCGTCCTGCCCCTGCTGATCGGCCTCCTCAGCGCCACCCTCGCCCAGGCCGCGCCCGCGCCCATCGCCAAGATCACCACCCTCGCCGGCAAGACCTACCGCCAGTGCCACATCGTCAAGGTGCACCCCGACGGCGTCTCCTTCCGCCACGCTAACGGCGCCGCCAGGATCCTTTTTACCGACCTCTCCAAGGACTGGCGCGACCGCCTCGGCTACAGCCCCTCGAAAGCCGCCGCCTATAAGCAGGAGCGCGCCGACAAAGCCGCCGCTGAAAAAGTCGCCCGCGCCAAGTACGAGGAAGCCCGCTATAACGCCCTCGCCGCTGCCGCCGACCGCGCCCGCATCCAGGCCCTCGGTCAGGAAGCCCAGGCCCGCGCCGCCATGGCCCTCGCCATGCAGCAACAGCAGCAGATGTACCCAAACCAGGTCGTCTCCTACAACGGCCCCTCCGTCGTCCCCGTCCTGCCCGCCCTCGGCACCGTCCACGACAGCGGCGGCGTCTATGGCCGATACGACCGCTACCGCGCCTACCCCTACGGTTACACGAACGGTTCCGGTTATGCCTACCCCAACGGCTACGGTTACCCCGGCTACCCCTACAACGGCAGCTACGGCGTCGGCCTCAACTACAACGGCTACGGCGCCAGCTACCACCACAGCCACGGCGGCTGGGGAGGAAACTACTGCCGCCCCGGCTCGACCTTCCGTGTATCCATACGTCGATGAACGAGTCGAGCTCGGACGATTGTGCGAAGACCTTTGTGTTATGACGGCCAGTACTTCATGGCTGAAACTTTGACGACGTGCGCGAATAGGATCCTATCAAACTGATTCAATAAATCCGCCACGTTGTGGAAGTGCCGTTTCACATCTTCAAAAGTGAGCGGCGGTGGTAACTGATGTGAGATGGCCTCCCTAACGCTAAGAAACGACTCCAATTGTGTTTTGTAGTCTTTTTTGCCACGTTTGTGCGCCTCATCCATAATGTTTCCAACGCCCAAGCGATTGAAAACTACTTTGAGGTTTTTTATTGAGGGATATTTCTGGGTGCCAAGGACATCATGTTTTCCCAATTGTGAGCTCAAGATATCTTCATCTTGGCAGAGTTTGTAAATCCCATAGCCCGGCTGTAAACTCTTCAAGGTAGATACTTCATCACCAATCACAATGTAAGATTTAAATAGCTCTTTCTGACGATTCAGTAGAGCCGAAGCGCGTAGGTTTGACGGAAGCTCGGAAAGTTTTGCTCCCTTGGTTTTGTAGCAAAAAATTAGATCCTCACAAAAAGCCTTCAGATACTCTTCAATCGAAGCACATGCCCGAAAAATGGCCGATTGGTAAACAAGATTTTGATGAGAGTAACTGAACTGATTCTTCTTGATGGAGGCAAACCGGCTAAGGCGCAGCAACTCATCAGTGCTGGCCTCAAAAGCGATTCTTGCACGACTCTTTCGATAGCTCATCTCACATCAAATCACGAAGATGTTTAGTAAACTGTTTAATTCTACCGAGCAGTGCATTCTTGTTGGTTGTCGCCTGGCTTATGTGGCGCGAAAAAGACTCGTCGTTCAGCAGGGTTAAAGTAGCCTTGTGTATCGCCTGCTTGTTAATGATCGCCAAATCTGCGGGAGGTAGATCGATTTCATGTGCAGCAATCATCTGTGCATCATAAAGCGCGGCATTGAATTGAAGTTTTCGCTTATCGGCACCGACCGTTCGAAAAACATGAGTTCCAAATAAACGACAACATCTATCAAGTGCACTTTCGAATGCTTCTTTGAACTGAGCTTCTTGCTTCGGGCTTGGATTACGATACTTTTCTGAAAATTTGGATAGGAAACCAGAGAGCGGCTGTTCGTAGTTCCTCCAATTTTCCGATAGAGCGAGAAATCGCAGGACAAGTTCTTCGGACTTCATTCGCTTGTCTTTGGAAATGCCTGAGGCGGCCTTCCACTTATCAGTTTTTGCTATATCTTCCAGTAGGCTCATCAGGCGTCCACTATGAATGCCGTGCCTGAGTTCCTGAGCATTCAGTTTAACCGAGCCTGTATTGAGCCGCTCAAAAACATCGAACTTAATTTGGGGATGAGTATCCTTGAGGATTACGATGCAGCGAATCGTGCGATTTTGTATATGCCTTTTGAAGCGAGGGTCCAGATCTGAAAAGGTGAATCCATCAAGTTCTGGATAGGCCGTCAATCCCTGGAGCGGGAACTTATCTTGCAAAAACAAATTGATGCTACTTAACCGTTGGTTTCCATCAATTACCGAAAGCGTTTCATCAGTGTTCTGGCTCAGAAAGACAACGGGAATCGGACACTGGATAATTAGCGACTCAATTAAGCGAGATGCTTGCGAGCGATTCCACACATAACCTCGCTGGAAATCAGGTATGATAATGTGTTTATCATTGATGTAACCGTTGATTGTTGAGACTGTGAAGTCGTACGTCTCTGTATTTAGTTTACGTTGTTCTGGCGGAATGTTGAGGATTTCAAATTCCTCCGAATCCAAAGTGTTATCCTTCGGGAATAGCTTATCCGCGAGATTTACAGATTTGTTTTTCATTGTCTGCGAAAGCTTATCTTAGGGCTAGTTTTGATTTTTATTATGGATATACATTTTCAGTCTATCAAATTAATGCAATAATTTAATTTAACCAGTCCTCTATTTATTATGGTTGACGTTAGCTGGATCATTAAAGGATTGCGGATGCAGGGATGATCTCCATTTGATGCTCTACCTCATTTTTATTGACGCATCCGATATCGCCAAAAGATAATCCACACCAGCAACACCCCCGAAAACAACGCACTGCTCAGATAGCACGAAATCTGAATCGTCTGCGTGACCAGCAAGGGCAGGGAATCTTCGGGATACCACGACACCGGATACAGCGGCTGTTGGCTGCGATAGACCCAATAACCGAGTGAGGTTGACAACAGCTCCGTGGCCGCGATGACGACCACCACCCCGAGCAGAATCGACCGGATCGAAACCTTGGGATAGGCCCCAGCCCGCGCCGCCACCAGGCAGGCGACCCCGAGCAGCAACCCCGGCCCAAACGACGCACAGAAAGCCAGCGCCGCCGCGAGCCAATACGGATCTTGGATGCCCCAGATCTGCGGATGATATTCCGTGAAGTGCTCTGGAGCGATCCGCACAACATACTGATCATGCAGCACCGCATAAACCGCCACCATCGCCCACACCCCCACAATAATGGAGTAGCAGACACCTCGCGTGTCATTCAGCAGCCGAGCAAAATTCATGCGTTAGAAGGAGAAGCCATGAAGGTATTGTAGAAACATTAGGGTGGAAAATTTCAGCCCATCTTTCTACAAATAACCAGCTCTGAATGAAGCCAAAGAGAACACCGCAAGGGGCGGGATAACCGCAGAGAAAACCTTCAGAACTGCCTTCTCTGCGGTTATCCAATCTCTCGCGGTGTCCCTCCAGTCCTCTCAGGGAACGCCCGCGAAAAGCTCGGGACAGAAAACCTTCAACCAATCTTTCTACCCTAATTTTTCTACAAATAACCCAGGCCCGAATCCCCCCTGAGAGCACCGCAGAGCAAGACTTCACTGCCCCTTCAGATGCTTGTCAAAGAACGCCAGCACCAGAGGGCGGAGGTCCTTCTGCTTTGGTTGCAGATGAAAGGTGTGCGGGGCGCCGGGGATGATTTCGAGGTGATGTTCGATCTTTTGTTCGGCCAGGGCCTTGGCCAGCGCCTCGGACTGGGACACATCCACCGTCGTGTCCGCCGTGCCGTGGAGGATGAGGAAGGGAGGGTCCTTCGGGTCTAGATGCGTGAGCACGGTGAACTGCTTGTACAGTTCCGGCGCCTCCGACCGCACCGCGCGCAGGATGGACAGATCGCGATGCTCAAAAGTTGCCGGGCCGTACATGTCCACCACGCAGTTCACGCGGCAGGATTGGTCGGCATAAGGGCTGCTGGGGTCGAGGCCGCTTTCGGGACCGGTGACGGCCACCATGCTCGCCAGATGCCCGCCTGCCGAACCACCGATCACGCCGATGTGATCCACATCCAGGTGCAAGCGCGCGGCGTTGGCGCGTAGCCAGCGGACCGCTGTCTTGCAGTCATGCAGATTTTGCGGCCAACAGAGCGTGGGCGACTTCGGATCATCGAGAAGATAGTCGATGCTCAGGCACACATAGCCGTGCGAGGCCAGCGTGCTGCCGATGTTGATCTCCCGCGCCGCATCCCTTTTGCCACTTTTCCACCCGCCGCCATGGATGATGAGCACGCCCGGATGCTGCTTCCCATCCTCCTTGGGCAGATAAAGGTCGCCCTTCTCCTTCCTCGCTTCCGGCAGATAGCTCACATTTTTCTCCACCTTCACCTCTGGCACTGGCTCAGCCGGGGCTGCCGCGGAAACCAAGACGAGGGAGAAGGCCGCCGTGGCCGTGAGGAGAGGGAAAAACAAACGCATGTCTCCATTACGCCTCACTCGGTCTCAGATTTCCACCGCAGAGTTTCGAAGGCATGACTCTTTGCGGTTTTCCAGTCTCTCGCGGGGGCCTTCCGCGACTCTTGGTCATTTCTTCTTCAAATGCTTGTCAAAGAACGCCAGCACCAGCGGGCGGAGATCCTTCTGCGTCGGCTGCAGGTGGAAGGTGTGCGGGGCGCCGGGGATGATTTCCAGATGATGTTCGATCCCTTGCTGGGTCAGGGCGCGGGCGAGGGTCCTGGACTGCTCCACGTCCACGGTGGTGTCGGCATCGCCCTGGAGGATGAGGAAGGGGGGATCCTTGGGGTCGAGATAGGTGAGCACTGAGAACTGCTTGTACAGTTCCGGTGCCAGGGCCCGGGTGGTGCGCAGGGCGGCGATGTCCTTCCAGTTTTCCATGTCCGCAGGGCCATACATGTCCACCACGCAGTTCACGCGGCAGGACTGCTCCCCATACGGCCCTGTCGGGTCCAGTCCGCTCTCCGGTCCTGTCACGCCCACCAGGCTGGCCAGATGCCCGCCTGCCGAGCCGCCGATCACGCCGATGTGGTCGGCATCCACATGCAGCAGTTCCGCATTTGCCCGCAGCCAGCGCACCGCCGTCTTGCAATCATAGAGGTTCTGCGGCCAGCACAGGGTGGGGGAGGCCGGGTCGTGGAGCGCATAATCAATGCTCAGGCAGACATACCCATTCGCGGCGAGCGTGGTGCCGATATTGGATTCCCGGGTCGCCCCCTTGGTCCCGCCGACCCAGCCTCCGCCGTGGATGATGACCACCGCCGGATGCTTTCCCTCACCCACCGGCCTGTAGAGGTCCGCCTTCTCCTTCCGCCCCTCAGGCAGGTAGGCCACATCATACTGAACACTCGACTGCTGCTCGAAGTCCGGAACTGCGGAAAAAACAGAACGGGGGACGCCGAAAAAAGCCGTGGCAGCCAAAAAGGGTAAAAGCAGTCGCATCCCTCCCATAACGCACAGCCTCCCGCCTTCCTGCAAGCCAACAGATGAGGGCAGGGGATGTCTCGACCGGTTGAGGGCTATTTGACAGGATTCACAGATGCCCCCCAAGGTTCCAAGCTTGTGAGTCCTATCAAACCAGCCTGTCACCACCGCTGACCCACATTCGCCCCCAGAGTTTTCCATTTGCAGAGGCGGAATCGGACGGCATGACGTAATCTCCTTTCCAGACAATGACCGACGTCCACATCCAAACCGCCATCCTCGACATGGGCCGACGTGCCCGCGCCGCCGCGCACGAGCTGGTGAAACTGAGCTCCGAGCAAAAGAATGCCATCCTGCTCGCCATGGCGGACGAGATCGATGCCCAGCAGCCTGCCATCCTGGAGGCCAACGCCAAGGACCTCGAAGCCGCCCATGAGAAAGGCCTCACCAAGGCCATGATCGACCGCCTCACGCTCGACCCCAAGCGCCTCAAAGCCGTGGCCGATGCCGTGCGCGAGGTCGCCGCCCTGCCTGACCCGGTGGGCGAGGTGCTCAGCGCCTGGACCCGCCCGAACGGCCTGCACATCACCAAAAAGCGCGTCCCCATCGGCGTCATCGGCATCATCTTCGAGTCCCGCCCGAACGTCACCACCGACGCTGCCAGCCTCTGCTTCAAGACTGGCAACGCCACACTCCTCCGCGGCGGCAGCGAGGCCATTCATTCGAACGTCGCCCTAGCAGAAGCCCTGCAGACCGGCGGCGAGCGTGCCGGCCTGCCGAAGGACAGCGTGCAATTGATCCCCTTCACGGACCGCGCCAGCGTGGAGCACATGGCCAAGATGGACCAGTTCCTGGACCTCATCATCCCGCGCGGCGGGAAGGGGCTCATCGAAAAAGTCGTCGCCACCGCCCGCATGCCCGTCATCAAGCACTATGACGGTGTCTGCCACATCTACGCCGCGCCTTCCGCGGACCAGGACATGGCCGTGAGTCTCATCCTGAACTCCAAGACTCAGAAACCCGGCGTCTGCAATGCGCTGGAGACCGTACTGGTGCACGAGAGCATCGCCAAGGAATTTTACCCAAAGCTCGCCACCGCCCTGCGCGAGGCCAAGGTCGAGATGCGTGGCGACTCCACCGCCATGACCTACCTCGGCAGCGATGCCAAGCCCGCCACTGAAGAGGACTGGAGCACCGAGTATCTCGATCTCATCCTCTCCCTCAAAACCATTTCGTCCTTCAGCGACGCCGTCAGTCACATCAATCGTTATGGCTCGCATCATACCGACAGCATCGTGACCAAGGACCGCGCCGAGGCCGAGCGCTTCATGCATGAGGTGGACAGCGCCGTGGTCCTGCACAATGCCAGCACCCGCTTCAACGACGGTGGCGAATTTGGCTTCGGCGCCGAGATCGGTATCAGCACGGACAAACTGCACGCCCGCGGCCCCATGGGTCTCGCCGAGCTCTGCAGCTACAAATACCTCATCGATGGCGACGGCCAGATCCGCTGATTGATCCACATCATGAACCTCGACTGGATCAACGAATTCCTCCCGCAGTTCCGCTGCCCGGACACGCACCAGCCCCTCCGCTGGGCCACCCCTGAAGACCTCCAGCGCCACGGTCGACCGACGGATGAGAAAGCCCTCGCTCGCGAGGATGGAACGAGACTTTTCGAAATCGACGCAGGCATCCCCATCCTTCTGCCAAAGTAGTTGTTAGGTGAAGCTTCGAAGTCGCGAGGGCGCGCACTGCAGGACTCTGCGCGCTGGTCAAGATGCCAGCGCGTTCCTGCCAAGCCTGAAAGTGAGCACTCACTACGACGACGAAGACCTCAACGAATTTCCTCCGGGCTTAGGCTGTATTGAGGGCTTCGCCCCCTTCCATCCGCCTTCGCGGAGAGTCTTCTTGCCGCCCTCCGTCTTTTCTCCTCCCAGATCTTGCTGATGCGAGGCCAGGTTTGGCTCACTGCGGCTGCGCTTGAGGCCTTCTGAAACCTTCTCCTTCGACAGACCCTCCTGCTTCACTTCGACGGGCCCATTCGCATTCTGGCTGTTCACAGCCGGAGGAGCCGGATTTTGATTGGCCACAGCAGGTGGCGGCGGTGCATTGTCGAGGGGTGGAGGATGGTTGAACTGTCCTGGAGCAGGCACTGCCGGGTTGATCGGCAGAGCGGCATTGTTCTGCCCCGGCGGTGGCGGCGCAGGGTGCTGGGGTGGAGGATGGTTGAACTGTCCTGGAGCAGGCACCGCCGGGTTGATCGGCAGAGCAGCATTGTTCTGCCCTGGCGGTGGCGGCGCAGGGTGCTGGGGTGGAGGATGGTTGAACTGTCCTGGAGCAG
>JAZKCU010000001.1:270312-774888 GCA_040387935.1 Verrucomicrobiota bacterium
GTGGAGGATGGTTGAACTGTCCTGGAGCAGGCACCGCCGGGTTGATCGGCAGAGCGGCATTGTTCTGCCCCGGGGGTGGAGGCGCAGGGTGCTGGGGTGGACCGTGATTGATCGGTGCCAGAGGGCCGGGCGCTTGAGGCAGGGCGTTGACGGGGCCTGGCGGGTTGTTTTGCGCCACGTTGATCGCATTCGCTGGCACCGGCTGGCCCACCGCGTGGCGTCTTGTGGGATCATCCCGGACAAAGTTCACCGCATAGTTGTCGGTGCCAGGTGTCTTGGCACCGATCTCAATGTTAGGCGCCTGATAGTACTGCCCTAGGCCAGGCACGCCGTTTTGCAGCAAGCCTACCTGGGAAGAGTTGTGGGCCGCACCCGCGAGCAGCACAAATTTGGGAGCGGGGCCGTTGCCGTTTGCCAGTTCCTTGTCGAGTTCGTTGATGCCGGCGATGTTCATGAAGGCGGCACGGATGGCGGCGTGGTTTGGCCCATGGCCTTCGGGCGTTCTCAAATTGGGCGCATCGATGCCGATCACCTTCATGTTGTTCTCCTTGGCCGCATTCACGAGATCAACAAACGTCCCGGTCTCTCCGCCCCGAAGCCCACGTAGGCTGGCATTGAGTTCTGCGCTCATCTGCGTCCCTTGAGGCTCGTCAAGATAGGCATTGATAGACTTCTGCACTTCTGGATTGGAGAAGTGCTCGATGCCAATGATGCCGACCCCTTGCTGCGCCAGGGTGGGCATGTTGTCCGTGATGAAGTTCTTGGAATCTGTCTGGCCGTGGTTTTCGGCGATGACGATGCCAGGCATGTCCTGCGTTGTCAGCAGATGGTTGAGCACCTCCTGATTGCTCACGCCCGGTTCTGCGAGCTTGGTTTCGATGTCTGCACATGTCGCGTCATCAAACCGCTGGTCATGCGGAGCGAAGTTAAAATTGTCTAGCTTGGTGTAGATGTCCTTGGTGGTGTCCAGTCTAGTGTCTTGAAGCTTGTCCAGGAAGTTCCGGTTGCCCAGACGCGTGTTAACCATCAGATTACTGTCATCCAGAAGGTCTCTGCTCATGTCTGGGTGGCTGTTGATCGGTCCGGTCATGTCCCGGGGATTGATTCTATGCATCTGCATGGCGCTCGTTCTCTGCAGCGCCAGTTCCTCGCTGGAATAGCCCAGGTCGACCCGTTGGTTCTTGTCGTCGAAGTTCGCCTTGGTCATCAGGTTCTGGGCTTGATAGGTCCCAATCTGCGTCTTGAGAGCGTCATACTGGTCTCGCTGTTCTCGCGGGAACTGGATGTGCAGCTTGGGCTCAAAACCGAGCTGGTCTGCCGACGGTGTCTTCTGAGCGGCCGTGCCCTGTTTGTCATGGAAATATGTGTCTCCCATGGCCTGCTCCGCCACAAAGGCGGTTGTGCCGGGGCGCACATTGTTGGCATGATTGGCTTCATCCTTTCCTATGTTCGCCAGCTTCCCGGCCAGCTTGGGGCTGTGCGTGTTCAACTCCAGCACCTGGCCAGTGAGTGCCGCGTTCATCTGGCCCTGGCTCACCGCTATCTCCATGGCGATCAGTCCCGGGGCACAGGGCTCCTGTGAAGCGATTGCCTTCGCCATCGTGCATCGTTTGTCCGCTGGCATCGTGGCCACATGGCCTGTGGGAATTCCAGTGGCTGCCAAGATCCGATCGGCAGCATCCTGGACTCTGGGATCGGCGGCCACCCCGGGTTGAGACTGTTCCAGTCGCTCGAAGTCCTTGCTGGACACTCCTGAGGCGATCAATTGACCGTTGGTGTCGGGCACCAGCAGTTGCTTGTTGCTGAGTAGATTGCGCATCTTGGCGATGCCGGACTGCGCGGGTGGTGGCTGACCTAACGGAACGGAGGAGGGTGCAAAGGAGGTAGGCATATGGAGCAGAGGGGATTTAATAAGAAATAGCCTGTCTCTCTCAGGTTGTGACAGAGCCCCGGATTTGCCGTCACAGTTGACGGATGGGGGGCTAGTTCGAGGGGCAGAGCCGCTCTCCCATGTTCTCCTTTCTCAAATTCCTCACCGCCGCTGGCGTCGCCACTTTTGGCATCTGGTACATGTTCCAGTATGACAGCATCAATGAGGTCACCGGCGGCGTGGCCTTCATCTGCGTGCTCGCCGCCTTCGTGCTGCTGAAATGGGATCCCGACTTCGGTCCGAAGGACTTCATCGTGAAATACAAGCATCTGAAGTGGAAGCCTGGTGAGTTCACTCGTCACTGGCTTATCACGGGAGACACCGGCGTGGGCAAAACGACCTCCGGTTTCAATCCGCTGCTGCATCAGATCAGCATGGCCCGGCCGAACTGGGGCGGCTTGATCCTTGGCGCCAAGGGGGACGAGCACTTCTTTGCCATGGAGCACTTCACCGGTCACGGGCGGCCGAATGATGTCTGCGTCCTCATGGTGCGCCCGGACCGCATGGACCGCTCCTGGCAGCCCAAGGAGCGCTACAACCTCGTCTCCGATCCCCGCCTGCCTTACACTA
Organism: Verrucomicrobiota bacterium; assembly: GCA_040387935.1. GTDB lineage: Bacteria > Verrucomicrobiota > Verrucomicrobiia > Verrucomicrobiales > Verrucomicrobiaceae > Prosthecobacter. The sequence goes on from JAZKCU010000001.1 coordinate 272,813, forward strand.
CGCACGCCAAGAACCTGGTGGATACCGGCGCCTCCCTCACCGAAGGTGAGCAGTCCTCCTTCTTCAAACCCGCCGCGCAGCAGGCCCTGACCTGCGCCTTTGAGCTGCTGGAGACTCTCGGCAAGCCGGTCAATGTGCTGCGCGCTTATGAGTTCCTGACGGACAAGTCGAACATGGAAGAGCTCTTCAATGAGCTGCTGGACGCCGAGAGCACTCCGGACCGCATCCGTCTGGCGAAGTACTTTGACCAGACCTTCCTCAATGCCCAGGCCGCCGAACAAAAAGAAGGTTTGGTCGGCACCCTGAAGGTCATGCTCGGCTTCTTCACGCATCCGGACATCTCGGAGATCTTCTGCTCCGACCTGCCGAACACCATCGACATCACGGACGTGGACAAAGGCCGGGTCTTCTGCACCGCCATGCCGCAGACCTTCCAGACAGAGCGCCGCTACATCAACACCTACATCAAGCTGCTCTTCTACACGCATGCGATGATGCGGTTTGATAAGCCGAAGTCCGAGCGCAAGACCGAGAACCTCCTCATCGCCCTCATGGACGAGTTCCAGGCCCTGGCGACAGCCAGTGAGGACGGTATCTCTGACCACAACGTGATCGATCGTCTCCGCGCCGCGAACTGCTGCCTCATCCTGGGCATGCAGAGTGATGCCTCGCTCTTCCCCGTGCTCGGCAAGGAGACCGCTCAGGTGCTCACGCTGAACTGCCGTTCCCGCATCGCCTTCCGCCAGCCGGACCCTGAAGGCGCGCAGGCCGTGGCGGAGTTCATCGCCAAGATCGAGAAGAAGAAAAAGTCCCGCAGCTATGGCTTCCTGGGCAAGGACAGCAGCACCACGGTTAACAAAGAGTGGGACTACGAAGTCCAGCCCGGCGAGCTCATGAAAATGCCGGACGCCACGGCGTGGATCGTGCACCCCAGCAAGGACAAGATCCGCCTCCGCATCCCCGCCATGGATGGCGCCGGGAAAATCCCGGACTGGTGGAAGTGATGAACTGCCTCTGAGCTTCCCTGTCTTCAAAAAGCCCCCACACCGCTTCACATCATGCCCCTCGACGCCGAACAACAGAAGGCCCACGATACCCTGACAAACCTTGCCGCTGAATTCACCGGTGAGGTGGGGAAGTACCAGGACTCGTTTCGGCAGGCCGAAGTGATCAAGATCTTCGACACTCGTGGGAAGCCGCTGGACCTCGGCAAACTGAGCGATCAGCAACTCAAGGACATGTTTGATGTCGGGCGCAAGGCTTCCGCTCTCAATGAAGTGGATTCCGTCGAATTCGGCCACAGGCTTGGCAACCTCTACTTGGTTGAGAAAAACATCTCCTCCGCACGCGGTCCGGAGTCCAAAAAAGACGGTCCTGATGTGCCTGCGAGCCGGGAGTACCTCGAGGAGGCCGTGGGGACATGGATGAATGTCCTCAACAATGCCTACAACCCTCGTGATCTGCTCCAGGCAGAGATGACTCTCCGTGACAGTCCCGGCATTGACCTGGGTAATAAAATCCAGACTCTCGAAGAGAAGTATGAGGCATTGCAAAAGTCAGTGCAGCAGCAGTCGGGAGAGCACTTTCAGGATGCTGGCATTGAGCAAACCATCTCCGGTCTCAAGCAGCAGCAGAAACTTTTTGAGGGGGAAGCTCACGACTTCAAGGTCGAGGGGATGAAGCAGGCCGCTAAAGCCGGAGTGGAGTTTGCCGCCCAGCAAGGATTTGATGCGGATGCCGTGGAGACGGAGGTCTACATCGCCTCCCGTATTGATCTGGCCGTCAATGCCGACATCAGCGGCACTAACATTCGAGGACTTGATCTGAGCAAAAGTGATCTTTCCAAAATGCGGGTGGATGCTGAGACGCTCAGCCGAGCGAACGGGCTGGGCAGTGTGAAAGGTGTCGAGCCGCGCCTCCTCGCCGAAGCCCAGGCCATCAAGCCGCATGTCGAGAGGCTGGATGACCTGAACGAGCGCATGGCCAAGCTGGAGAACAAGGGCGGTGTGCTCGCGAACCTGCGCAATCTCCGCCACGGCGGTGTCGATGGCGAGCGCAAGCACCTGGAGAAGGAGATTGAGAAGGCCCAACAAGCGATGCAACAAAGCCAGGCGGGCGTGGCTGCACAGTTCCCGGCACAGGAAAATGAGTTTGAGCAAAAAGCGACCTATGGCATCGGCGGCGAGTTAAGCGTGCGCCCCGAGACAGCCGAGAGCCTGGCGGCGAAGAAGTCCCAGGCCAGCGAGACCTTCAAGGTGGACTCCACCCAGGCTCTCGACAACCGGGGAGCCACCTTTGCCATTGGCAAGATGGGTCTTGGAAACAAGACCACCGAGCTTCAGAAGGCTCATCAGGATCTACGCGCCGGTCCTGCGCCGGACCCTGCGGATCAGGACGCCGTCAAGGCGCGGCGCGCTGCGTTGAACAAGTCAGATCAGGCGGTCGAAGACAGCGCCGCCAAGGACGTCAATGTGCTCGGCACCATGGGTCCGCTCTATGGGCGCGAGGCAGAGGTTGGCGCCGCTCTGGGCGGCTCCATGGTGGAGGACGCGGCGGCCAAGAAAGCGGCGCTGGGGGCGGACACCACCACGCTGCTCACCCGTGCCGTGGCCACTTCCACAGTGAACAAGGCGCTGGGCATGGATGCCGTGGCGGAGGAAAAATTTGCCATGGACGGGAACGGGCAGGCTTCCACGCTCAGCGTCGCCGTTCCAGGGGCCGCCATCCTCACCCGGCCGACACGGGAGAATCCGCAAGAGTCCTTCCTCAAGGCGGACTACAAGGATCCGGCCATTCAGAAAGGCCTCTTCGACCTGGAAGCTCAAGACTACATCACGGGGCAGATCGACCGCCATACGGGAAACATCTTCGTTGATCCAAACAACAAAGAAGTTCGCGGCATCGACAACGACCTGGCCTTCCCCACGGTGAGCCGTGATCAACTGCTCCATGACGATGCTGTGGCAGCCAAGGCTGTGGCCACAAAGCCGATGTTCATGCACTCAGATACCGCGGACAAGATTGAGGCTCTCAAGCCCGAAGATCTGCGCAAGGCTCTGGAGTCCATTGAAACTCCGGCTGGTGTGGCCGGGCTGGAGCCTGAGGCCATCGATGGTGCAGTGAACCGCCTCAAGGAACTTCAGGACCATGTCAAGGACCTGCGCAAAGATGGGCGTGTGGTGGACAAGTTTAACGACGACACCTTCCGCATCGCGCGAGAAGCGCAGATCAAGGTCACGCCTGGAAACGACCTTTCTAAAACCATCGGACTGCCGCCTCCTGCGTCCTATCTGGGAGCTGCCATCGCGGACACAGAAAAGACGTTGGCAATCAATGCGGAGAAGCCGGAAGATCAGCGGCGCAAGGTGCTGGAAAAGACAGATGTGCCCAAGCCCCAGGTGGATGCCAAGTTCGCGGCCTACCAAAAAGGAGTGGAAGATGCTCGCGCTGATGTCGCTGCCAATCCCGGCCAGCTTCAGGATGCGGGCCTTGCCAAAACCATCACCGATGGCCAGGCGAAGCTCATGAAGCTGCAGGATCAACTGCAGACGCATGATCAGAACCTGACCGCCGCGGCGGCCAGGCTGAACAAGGCCAAGGAAAGTGGAAACGCTGAGGTCACCGCCGGTCTCGAAGAGATTTTCGACAACGCCCAGCAGGCACGTCAGAAGACGCTTCAGGAGCTGAAGGTCGAGCAGCAAAAGGTCAGCGCGGCGCTCGACCAAGCCGTGGAGCCGCAGAAGCCCCAGATCGCCGCTCAGGCACGTCTCGCCACGAATCAAGTGCAGGTGCAGCAACCGCAGAACCAAGTCAATCCAGGCGAGGTCACGGTTGAGGCGAATGCCAATGATCAGAAGCTGGAGGCCAGTGGTGAGATCAAGCTGGAAGAGAGCGGAGAGGTGAAGCTCGAAGCCAGCAACGAGATCCCGCTCACCCAGAGCCAGATCGATGCCATCGAGAATGAGTTCGGCGATCTCGAGCAGGGTCCCGGCGAGATCGAGCTGGATGCCTCCGGTGAGTTGCAGGTGGAGGATGAGAAGCCTGGCATCGAGATGAACGAGGTGTCCGATGAAGAGCGGGGGATCGAGGCCGAAGGGAATAATCAAAAGCAAGACCAACCTGCGATGGAGGCTCCTGCGCCTGCCAATGAGGCGGCTCAAGGCCAAGGCCAGGAAGGACCCGGAAAAAAATCCAAGTTCGCCAGCGTGCGAGACTCCATCAAAGGACTGGCCAGCACGGCCAAGTCCGCCGTGGCCCAGAAGCTGGAGGACAAAGGCTCTGAGCAAAAACTCAGCGAGGTGAGTGCCGAGAAACAGGCTGAATACAAAGGCCTCCAGAAGCAGCTGGGCGACCTCAAGAAGGGCGGGGGAGATGCCATCAAGGCTGCTGGTGTGCTCGGCCCCGATCCCAAAGCCTATAAGGACTTCAAAAACGGCTCCCCCGACGGCGGCATGACCGAGCCTGAGATCAAAGCCAAGATGGACGACATGAAGAAAGAGAGCCCAGGACTCAAACAGCTCGACCGCAGCAAAGTCGGCCAAGTCATCAACAGCAACGTCCGCGATGCCGCAAAGTCTGTCGGCGCCAAGATCAAGGGCTGATCCAATCTTCCATCCCAACCTAACCACTTTTCCACCATGGCATCCCTCACCCCCCTCCTGGCCAATTTCGGCGCTAATGAACTGCAACTCCTCTCCAGCTATGGCGACTCCCGCGCCCATGAGCCCGGAGACGTCCTCATCAAGCAAGGTGATGAAAATGAACACCTCTTTCTAGTGCTGCGCGGCCAGATCGAGGTGCTCCAGGAGGTCGATGGTGATTTCAGGCGTGTGGCCTTGCTGGAAAGCGGTGACTCCCTCGGCGAAGTCAGCGTCTTTGATCCCGGCCCCGCCAGCGCCACGGTGCGCTCGGTGAACAATTCCGAGGTGTGGCTCATCTCCAGGGACAGCCTGGACCGCCTTCATACCGCGAATCCCAAGGTCGCCTACCGCCTCCTCTCGCGCATCGCCACCTGCCTCTCCCACCGCCTCCGCACGATGAACGACAAATTTGTTGATCTGGCGAATCGTTGATTAGGCCCGTCAAGGGGGCGCGCACATCCTCATACCCGCCAGACCCGGCCCGGCGCACACACCCACGTGTGCAGGCGCTGGTGTGCGGACCTGTACTCGCCTCCCGCGGCCCATGGCGAAAAGGCAGGCAAAATCCACCGCTGTGTTTTCGCGCTGAGCTGCTCCTGCACCATCGTCGGCAGCTTCAGGCGCAAGCCTGCGCCGTCACGGATGTTGGTGGCCGGATGCTCATGACCCGTGACGATCACGCCTTCATGGTCGGACAAGGGCAGATGCCCATGCTCAAAAAGAAACTCACCTTCGCGGTGAGACGGCGTCATGCTCATGCCACGGCGCAAACCTGCACGGTCATGATTGCCCAGCACGCAGATGACATCCACACTTGCAGTTAGGCGCTTCAGCAGTTCCAGCGTCTCCTCCACGCTGCCGCTGCCATCCATGATGTCACCCACCAGGATCAGCCGCTGAGGTTGATGGTCCTGCACCAGTTGATGCAGCACCCGCTCGCACTGAGGCATGCCCCAGTCCGGCAGCAGGGCTCCCGCACGGCGGCGGCGCGCCTCGTAGCCGAAATGCACATCGGCGATCGCCATCCAGCCATGCTGCGCATGCACCAGCGCGTGTCGCGCATCCAGGACCACACCCTCGGCCACCACGGGCCGGTGGGGCGGAGGCTGGCTGGCACGGGGTTCAAGAGCGGCATTGGGCATGGCGAAGGAGATGATGGCTTTTTCGCGCTTCTCCCGGGCAAAAGAACGCGGCATCTTGGATACGCACATGAATATCCTTTTTCTCTGCTCACGCAATCACTGGCGCAGCCCCACCGCGGAGGCGGTTTACCGTCAGGATGCCCGCGTTCAGGTGCGCAGCGCGGGCACCAGTGCCTCCGCCCGCATTCGTGTGACCGAAAAACTCCTCCGCTGGGCGGATTTGATTCTTGTCATGGAGCACACGCACAAGCGCCGCCTGCGTGAGGACTTCCCGGATCTCTATCCTGACCTGCACGTCGGAGTCCTCGACATCAGCGATGACTATGAGTTCATGTCCCCGAGCCTCATCGAACTGCTCCAGCAACGTGTGGAGCCTTATCTGCCCGAGGTTTCTACAGGGACGAATTAACAGGGCCGCTCCGGGTAGTTACTTATTTTTTACTTTCTGTGTAACGGTTGGGCATCTGTCCGGTAATTGAAGTACGTCCACGTGTCACTCATCTCCCTTGACGCGACTTTCACGGTGTTCGCGAAGAGGGAGAGAGTGGTGCGTGGGCGGTTTCACTGAAACCCTCAAAAAAGGACATGCCTCATGTCACTCTCCCGTGTGGTTCTTCCTGACATCTTTCCAGTGGTCGCCCAGATGTCCCAGGAGATGATCGATGTCTCCCATCAGAACGAGATCGAACGGCTGCGTGATGGCGGGGTTCGGCAGGATGGGGCGGGTGACTTTGTGATCTACGTCATCACCCCTCTGGCCATTGTGCTTTGCCTCGTCCTTTTGGGGCGGCGCATCCTCTCCTGAACTGGGGGGTGGCGAAAACGTGTGCATCTTCCCGCTTGCCACCTGCCTCCGACGCGTCAATGACGGCGCATCATGGAAAAACTCATCGTTCACGGCGGCGCGCCCCTGAAAGGCCGCGTCAACATCAGCGGCAGCAAGAATTCCTCCCTGCCCATCCTGGCCGCCACCCTGCTGACCAAGGATACCTGCACCATCCGCCGGGTGCCGGACCTGAGCGATACTAACTACATGGTCCGCATCCTCGGAGAACTCGGCGCCGAGGTGGAGCGCGCCAGTGGCGTGGTCGTGGTGAAGGCAGAGAAGATCAAATCCGTGGCCCCTTATGACCTGGTTCGGAAAATGCGCGCCTCCATTTGCGTGCTCGGCCCGCTGACCGGTCGTCTCAGGAAGTGCACCGTGTCGCTGCCGGGTGGCTGCGTCATTGGCGACCGCCCGGTCGATCTGCATCTCAAAGGTCTCGAGGCCCTCGGTGCGGAAATCTTGGTGGATGGTGGCGACATCAGTGTGAACGCTCCCAAGAAGTCCTTCAAAGGCGCTACCATGAACCTCATGGGCAAGCATGGCTCCACCGTGCTGGGAACTGATAATGTCATGATGGCCGCCGTGCTGGCCAAAGGCATCACCATCATCGAGGGGGCAGCCGCTGAGCCTGAGGTGGAGGATCTCGCGCATTTCCTGATCAAGATGGGTGCAAAGATCGAAGGCGCGGGCAGCAACCGTATCACCATCGAAGGGGTGAAGGAACTCCATGGTGCTGAGCACACGGTCATTCCGGACCGCATCGAGGCGGGCACCTTCCTCTGCGCCGGAGCCATGTTTGGTGACGGCATCACCATCAAGCGCGTGATCCCTGAGCATCTCAAGGCCGTCACTGACGTGCTGAAAAAGTGCGGTTTTCCGATCGAGATCGGCAAGGACAGCATCAGTGTCACCCCGAATCCCAACGCCAAGGGTTTTGACCTCACCACCCTTTGCTACCCAGGCTTCCCGACGGACATGCAGGCGCAGTTCTGCGCCCTTGCCTGTGTCATCAATGACGTCAGCACCATCACGGAGACCATCTTTCCGCAGCGCTTCATGCATGTGGCGGAGATGAAGCGCATGGGCGCACAGATCGACCTCCAGGGAGCCACGGCCCGTATCCGTGGGGGCGCCAAGATGAAGGGTGCTCCGGTCATGGCCAGTGATCTCCGTGCCTCCGCCGCTCTCGTGCTCGCCGGCTTGATCTCAGATGGCAAGACGGACGTCAACCGTCTCTACCACATTGATCGTGGATACGAGCACCTGGATGACAAACTGGCCTCCCTCGGAGCCCAGCTGGAGAGGGTCCAGGAATGATCCCGGCGAGTGCAAAATGAAAAGGTTCTGGACGCTTCGGCCCTTTTTCTTGTAGTAACATCATTTTCCCGGCCCATGCGCCTGCTTTCTAAAATCCTCTGGTTCCTAGCCTTCCTTGCCGCCACTTTTGTCTGGATGGTGCTCTTTGAGCACGGATTCAGCATGGAGGGGTTCAGCCATGGTGTGCGTGAGGAATGGCGTGCCCTGACCACCCTGGTCGGCGGTGCCCCAGAGCCGAAGAAGTGAGTTCTTACTATCCGGACACGTCCCCCCCACCCAGCTCAAACCATGAACGTCTACGAAGCCCAACTCGAACCGAAGCACCTCAACCTTTGGAAGAAAGGTCTGCTCGCCATCGAACAGAAAAACTGGGAATATGCCGCCAGTCTCATCCTCCCCGTGGTGAAGGATGTCCCCACCTTCCTGGACGGGCGCAAGGCGCTGCGCCGCGCCGAAGGTGAATACGTCGGCATGGGCAAGAAATTCAGCCTCGGCTTCGGCGGCGGTGGTGGCAAAAAAGACCCCTGGGAGGCCATCGCCGACCTTGAGGAGCGTGTTTTCCAAAAAGATCCTTTTAGCGAGAGCGGCAACCGCCAGCTCTATGACCTGGCCATCAAGGTTTTGTATCACGATCTGGCCTCCTTCGCCCTGGAGACGCTGCGCATGGCGCAGCCGACGAACACCAAATTGCTGCACCAGCTGGCATCGCACTACATGACCTATGAGCAGCCCGAAAATGCTGCCAAGATCTACAAGAACATTGTCGAGGTCGATCCGCGTGACATGACCGCCCTGAAAGGGGAGAAGGACGCCGCGGCACGTGGCTCCATCATGCGCCAGGGCTGGGGCGGCAGCTTCAAGGATGCCGTCAAAAACTCTGATGAGCAGAACGAGCTCGAGCTGCTCAATCGTCAGGGCCGCACCAAGGAGCAGACTGAGGAGCTTCTGGTCCGCTTCTCCTCGAAGTATGATGCCGAGCCTTCCAACATCAACCACGTCAAGGCCATCGCCCAGCTTTACGAGGAACTCGGAGATCTCACCAATGCCCTCTCCTTCTTCGAGTACGCCCTCACGCTGAATGCTGGGGACGTGTCCCTCCAGCGCCGGACTGAAAATCTGCGGGACAAGAGCCAGGACGCCTACATCACCCAGATCGAGGAGTGGCTGGCCGCTTATCCGGACGCCCCTGAGGCTGAGGAGCAGCGCCAGAATCTGACGAACATCCGCCTGCAGCGTGCCTCCTCCATGATTTCCGAGGCTAAAGCCCGCGTGGATCGCAATCCCACGGACAAAGGCCTGCGTTTCGAACTCGGCCAGGCTTTCTTCGCGGCTGAAATGTATACCGAGGCCCTTCCTGAGCTCCAGCAGGCCAAGGCGAACCCGCACATTCGCATCAAGGCCATGCTCCTGCTCGGCCGCTGCTTCGAGAAGAAGAACATGAACGATCTGGCCCGCAGTTCCTTTTCGGACGCGAACAAGGAGCTCACCATCATGGACAACACCAAGAAGGAGATTCTTTATGAGCTGGCCCTCGTGTGCGAAAAAATGGGCGACAAAGCCGCCAGCCTGGAGGCTCTCAAGGAGATCTACAACGCCGACTACGGTTACAGGGATGTGGCGAAGCGGGTAGAGTCCTCCTACGCCTGATCTATTTTTGGAGGCGTAAAACCGCCGCTCTTTTTCATACAGCCGCAGACTCAAATCTGCGGCTGTATTGCTTTCAGGCACAGTAAAAGCATCAGAATGGAGTCGGGTCCGCCGCTCACTTTAGAAACACGGCACGGGAAGTTTCCTTTGCCAGCCCTGAACACCCTGCTAGCATCGGCACCCCATGAATTCCGAGGCGCAAAATTTGGTGGCGGCAGGCAAATTGTCTTCCGCTGATGCAGAAAAGCTTTCCCAGCTCGAACCAGGAACCTTTGTCCTGCATAAAAGCTGGGGCGTCGGCCGCATCGCGGAATGGGACCTGATCGGAGACCGTTTGCTCATCGATTTCGAAGGCAAGCCCGGTCATGCGCTGAAAATCAGCTTCGCCATCACCAGCCTGGAGATCCTCCCAGACACCCACCTTCTGTCTCGCCGCCTTTCTGAGCTGGACACGCTGAAGGAGATGGCCAAGGCCGACCCGATCGCTCTGGTGGAGCTCGCGCTCAAATCCAGCGGCAAAAAAATGTCTCTCGACCAGCTCGAAGGCCTGCTGAAGCCCCGCATCATTGCCGAGGCTGATTACAAGAAATGGTGGGAGGCGGCCAAGCGCACCCTCAAGAACGCCCGTCACATCGTCGTTCCCTCCAAGCGTCAGGACCCTCTGGTGCTGCGTGACGCCGCTGAGAAGCCCGGTGGCGGCATGGTGAAGGATTTCCTTTTCAAGCGTGACCTCAAGGGCAAGCTCGGCGTGCTCGCCCTCATTCAGAAGGACATCGACCTCTTTGAAAACCCGACGCAGGAACTCATCCCGGTCTTCCAGGACATTTCCGACACGGTTCGCAAGGCTTGGAAGCTGCATCTGAAGGAAAGCCTCCAGCTGCTCCTCTCACGCGATGAGCTGGTGGATAGCATCGAAGGAGGCAGTCTGCCGCTGGGTTCCTTCAAGGCTTCCGACCTCGTCTGTGAAGCCCGCAGCCAGATCGCGGAAAGCGTGGCTGGCCTGCCTGCCTCTCTCTATGGCCGTCTTTACCGTGCCTTCCCGGCAGCCTTCCCAGATCGTGGTTGGGTGGTTGAGCTGCTGAACCACATCGCCCGCACCGGTGGCCGCGCCGTGGGTGAGATCGCCATCGTTCTGGATGCCAATGGTGAGATCGAAGCTCTCGCTGACTACTTGAAGAAAGCCGTCCGTAACCGCACGCTCACCCAGGATATCCTGATCTGGACCTGCAAGGAGCGCTCCGGCCTCGCCAAGTCGGTTTTCAGCATCGACCTCGCCCACGCCGTGCTCGACACCATCGAGGACGACCACGTGAGTGGCGGTCCGAAGCGCACAGGTCGTCTCGTGGACGTCCTTTCCTCCGAAAAAACCCTCATCGGTGAATGGGCGGTCGATCCGGATGAGGAAATGGTTCAGAACTTCATCAAGCGGCTCCTCGGCAGTACGGTGCTGGATGAGCTGACCCGCCGCTCCCTCATGGCCCGCGTCATCAAGGCCCGTCCTGAGTTTGAAAGCATCATGGCGGAAAAGAATGCCGGTCGTGAGGACACCTCCCTCCGCGTCTCCTGGGATAGCCTGGAAAAGAAGAAGGCTGAGCTCCATGAACTCGTCACCGTCAAGATTCCGCACAACAAGAGCGAGATCCAGATCGCCCGTGAAGAGGGTGACCTTCGTGAAAACGGTGGTTACAAGGCCGCCCGTGACCAGCAGGGCATCTTCAACCGCATGCGTGACGAGCTCGAGCGCGATGTCGGCAGTGCCCGCGGCACAGATTTCGCGAATGCGGACACTTCCGTGGGCGGTATCGGCACCGTCATCGATTATACGGACACCGCCTCCGGCCAGTCCGAGACCCTCACCATCCTTGGTGCCTGGGACAGCGATGTGGAGAAAAACATCGTCTCCTACCTCTCTGAGATTGCCAAGGCCCTCACCGGCAAGGCTGTGGGCGAAGAAGCCGAGCTCCCTGGTCCACGCAAGGTGAAGGTCACCGCCATCCGCGCCTACAACACTGGCGCATAATTCTTCCTCAATCCTTCCCCCAAACTCCCGCCCTGGATCTCCAGCGCGGGAGTTTTTCTTTTGGGCACATCTCCGCAACCAAGAACAAGGAACCTGGAACGAAGAACAACGCCCCGCGTCCCCCTTGCCCCCTGGCCTTTTCTGCGCCACAGAAACGGTCCCCACTCCGTCTCATGTTTTCACTCCTGCAAGAAAAGCTCGAAGATGCGTTCCGCAAACTGCGCGGGACCGCCAAGATTAGCGAATCCAACATCGCCGATGCGATGAAGGACATCCGCATGGCGCTGCTCGAGGCGGATGTGGATTTCACGGTCACGAAGGATCTCGTCAAGGCCGTCACCGAAAGCGCGCAGGGTGAGGACGTGCTGCGCACCGTGAACCCGGGCCAGATGATCGTGAAGATCTTCCACGACGAGCTGGTGAAGCTCCTCGGCGGTGGTGCCACGGAGCTCGATCTCAGCCCGCCTCAGCGCATTTTGATGGTCGGCTTGAACGGTGCCGGCAAGACCACCACTTCGGCGAAGCTCGCCTCCTGGCTGAAGAAGCAGGGCAAGCGCCCGCTCCTCATCGCTCTCGACCTTTATCGCCCCGCCGCCATCACCCAGCTCCAGGTGCTCGGCCAGCAGCTCGGCGTGCCCGTTTGCGTGCCGCCTGCTGGTGAGACTGATCCCGTCAAGGCCACCAAGGCTGCGCTGAAGTGGCTGGATGAGCAGGGCGGGGGAGTGGCCATTTTTGACACCGCCGGCCGTCAGGAGGTGGATGACGAACTCCTGGCTCAGTTGAAGCAGGTGCGCGATCTCGTGCAGCCGAGCGAGACGCTGCTCGTGGCTGATGCGGCGACAGGTCAGCAGGCCGTCGGAGTGGCGTCCAAGTTCCATGAGACCGTGACCATCAGCGGCCTGGTCCTGACGAAGCTGGACGGTGATGCCCGTGGCGGCGCGCTGCTCTCCATGCGTCAGGTCACCGGCTGCCCGGTGAAGTTCATCGGCGTCGGTGAAAAGGTGGACCAGTTGGAAGTCTTCCACCCGGACCGCATGGCCCAGCGCATCCTCGGCATGGGTGACATTGTCAGCCTCGTGGAGAAAGCTTCGGAGGAGATCGATGAGAAGCAGGCCATGAGCATGATGCGCCGCTTTGAGGAGAACAAATTCGACTTCACGGACTTCCTCAACCAGCTGAAGTTCATGAAGCGCCTCGGGCCTCTCGAAGGCATTCTCGGCATGCTTCCGGGCATGGGCGCGCTGAAGAACATGCCCGGTGTGGATGACAAGCGCCTGAAGCACACGGAGGCCATCATCCTCTCCATGACCCCGAAGGAGCGCTCCAAGCCGGAGGTCCTCAACGGCAGCCGCCGCAAGCGCATCGCGCAGGGCAGCGGTCGCCCCGTGCTGGAGGTGAACCAGCTTGTGCAGCAGTTTGAGATGATGAAGAAGCTCATGGGGAACAAAGGCATGCTCTCCCAGCTCGCCGGCGGCATGATGGGCGGCGGTGGTGGTGCTCCTGGTGGCGGCGGAGGCAAAGGCCTCCTCGGCGGTCTCGCTGGCATGATGGGCGGCGGTGGCGGCGGCAAGATGCCCCCCATGCCTCCAGGCATGTTCCCCGGCATGGGCGGCCTCAAGCCTAACAAAATGGGCAAGTTCGGCAAACGTCCGAAGCTTGGGGGTTAGAAGCCTGTCTGGCGAACCATGGAGGAAGAACCGAAACAATGGTTTAGCGTGTCTCTGCGTCTGCGCGGAGACGGCTTCGATCCTGCCCTTGTGGAGTCAGAGCTAGGCCTGTGTCCGAAATGGATTGGCATCAAAGGCCAGCCCCGTATCGACAAAGATGGCCGGGAGTGGGCGCCCCACACCACGAACTTTTGGACTCACCAAGTCCCTTTGCAGCCTGAGTGTGGGTTTGATCAACAGATTCAATATCTCTTCGAGAAGTTGGGCGACCGAGTCGAACGAGTTCGCGAACTCTGCAGCCGGGTTGATGTGGAGGGAGAACTTTTCTGCGGCTTCGGCCGTGAAGCTGGAAGGAGTGGTGGAGACATCATCGCGCCATCCACCCTCCGTTTGCTGGTGGATGCAGGTTTGTCATTGAGTCTGGATCTGTATCCTCCCAAGCTGCCACGCCCCAATGCCTGAGCTTCCTGAAGTCGAAACCACCCTGCGCGGTGTCTCACCCTATTTGGTGGGGCGCGTGATCCGTGAAGTGGTCGTGCGTGACAAGCGCCTGCGCTGGCCCGTGCCGGACACCATTCATGAGCTTGAGGGGCATCGCATCACTCAGGGGGTGCGACGTGGCAAGTATCTGCTCTTCACCAGCAAGACCGGCACGCTGCTGCTGCATCTCGGAATGTCAGGCAGCCTGCGCGTGAGTGATCCAGACACTGTCTGGAAAAAGCACGACCACCTCGCCCTAACAACAGATCAGGGAAAACAAATCCGCCTGCACGATCCGCGCCGCTTCGGTGCTGCTCTTTGGATTGTAGGAGATCCCGCGCAGCATCCCCTCCTCAGCGAACTCGGCCCTGAACCTCTCGGAGACGAGTTCAGTGTCGAGACACTGGTCCAGGCCTGCAAAGGCAGGTCAGCGCCCATCAAGGCTGTCATCATGGATTCCCACACCGTCGTCGGTGTCGGGAACATTTATGCCTGTGAAGCCCTCTTCATGGCGGGCATCCATCCTAACAAACAGGCTGGCAAAGTCACCAAGCCACGTCTTGTAAAGCTGGTGTCCGCCATCCGCGAGGTGCTGGCCGCCAGCATCGAGATGGGCGGCACCACCCTGCGGGACTTCGTGAACGAAAAGGGCGAGCCAGGCTACTTCATCCAGTCCCTCCGCGTCTATGATCGAGAAGGAGATCCCTGCCTCACCTGCGGCAGCAAGGTGAAGCGCCTCGTCCTGAGCAACCGCTCCACCTTCTTCTGCCCCAAGTGCCAGAAGTAGTGAGGACCGTCGCAGGTGGGTGATCGGTATAAGCCTGCGGATTTCACTTGTCCCACGACGTCAATCCCTACTACATTCCCGCCATCATGAAACGCTACTTGCGGTTCGAAATGGGGCTGGCGTTCGTCGTCATCCTGGGATGGCTGATCTGGGATTGGGGTATTTTTCCGCACACCGAGCGCGGGCGCGCCTGGAGCGCAGTGCATGAACTGGGTGAAGGCGTGATCGCCTTCCGTTCCCAAACCGGGCGCTGGCCGAAGAGCCTGGATGAAATAGGGCAGCCCAGCCTGCTCTCACACGAAGGGACGTTTTTTGTCTATGATGCCAAAAACCCCTTCATCACGCTTCCCAAGGAGTTTCCGACCAATTGGTTCAAGCGCACCTTCACCCATCGGAAGACCGAACTGAATTATGGCCTGAACCTGGCAGCCGTGTGGGATCACCGGACACGCCCCTAAAATGGGAGAGGTTTGTCAACTGTTTCTCCGAATCTCGGAGCCAGCCTAACCAACAGGTTTAAAACTGTCCCACTTCTCAAAGCCTTCTCGCCTCGGTCACATCCAGGTGGGTCACCTTCCAGGCATTCTCCACAGGACTGATGGTGACCTTCGCATTGTACCGGTTCACCCGCGTGTGGGTATGGCCCCAATGGCCGACCGTGCCCATCGCGGTCCACTGGCAGTCGGTAATGAAGCCTAGACCACTCTTCGCAGCCTCAACGCCCATCACATCCGCGCTGAATTCGCTGATGGTCACGCGGGTGCCTTCACGGCCCTCCAACGTCAGGGCCTGGATGGTTTCCAGATAAAGCTTGCGCAGAAGCTCGCCGTCCACGCTGCGTGCGAGCACGTCGTAGATGTCGGATTCGTTGCGGTAGTCGAAGGCGCGATAGACGTTGCGAAGCAGCGGCGTCAGGATCTTCTCCGCCTCCTTCTTCTCCGTCACCACGGGGACCTCGGCGCCTCCGCCGAACGAAAAGTTTAGCAGCGGCCAGCTCAGCACGGCGCCGAGCACCCAGGCGCAAAGAAACGGCATGGATCCGCCAGGGAGATGATGCTCATGAATGCGCACGTACAGGAAGAAGAGAAGTCCGCCGAGCCCCCAGATGATGGACGCCAGCGGCACCTTGGTGCCTGGCAGAACGATGATTTGCGGCACCTTCGCCAGCGGTGTGGGCAGGGGTAGACGTCCCTGGGCTTTCCAGGAGGCTTTCGGCAGCACCTGGCTCACCTCCAGAACCTCGGACTTCGAGCCAAAAAACACGCGGATCGGCAGCGTGGAGATTTCTTCGATGAAGCCATGCCATTCCACGATGATTTCGTCCGGTCCTGGAGGGGTGGGAAACTCCCACATGAAGCCAAACAAAGCCTGGTTCAGAGGCAGGGATTCATTTTCCGTCATAGGCAGCGTGGCCCCTGGCTTGCCCTTGATCACGGAGACTCCGAGGAAAGCACCCTCCACGCGGGTGCCATTGGCGCTCAGTCGGCACCAGTCCTGCACCTGCTTGTGCGCAGCATCGCAGGCGGCCTTTTGGGCCGCAGCATCCAGTTCAGCCGGTAGCTCCTTCAGCGGATTCAGCCAGTGCAGAAAGCGCTCTGCATCGATCAATGCTTCAAATCTTGCCTGATTGGGCTCCACATACAAGTAGCCCTGCGCCACCTTTTGCGGGCCCGTTGGGGTAGCCGGATCGGGTGATTGGCTGGCAGTCGCCGTTGAAGCTGCCGGTGCCGCGGCTTCAGGAGTGGCAGGAGTCCCGGGCTGTTGAGGCCGCCCAAGGCTGCTGCCTTTCAGCATGTCCGCTGGATTTGACTGCAGCGTCTGCGCGTAAGCCGTGGTGATCGTGAGGAGAAGGCAAAAACTCCGCAGCACAGGGGCTGCGGAGCTCGCGAGGATTCGTTTCAGGTAGATCACAGGACCCAGGGTTTTCTCCATTCTTTGGACAGCAGCTTGGAGGCCGCTTCATTACCATCGATCGTCTCGGTCTGCGGATTCCACTTCAAGCCGGCGCTGTCCGTGCGCAGGGCGATGTTTGCCAGATGCGCGATGGTGATGCTGCGGTGGCTGACCTCCACGGGTGTGGACGTGGGCTTGCCGTCGTAGATGCAGCTCAGGAAGTTGTCCGTGTGGTCCTTGCTCTCGTAGAGATGGATTTCGTTAGGCCCGATCTTCTCGCGCAGGATCGCCGGATCGCTGGCGGTGATCTTGCCGCGGTTCACATAAATCCACTTGCCGGCGTCGCCTTCAAAAAGCACGCCCACATGGTCAAAGGCCTTCTTGTTGTTTCCGCCACTGGCTGATTGCATCGCGGCCTCGACTTCAGGCATCAGTTTGTGATCCGGGCTGGCCACCTGCATGAGCACGCCGTTCTCATACACGCAGTCAAAGCTGAAGGCTGTGGCGGTGTTGTAGAGAGCGGTCTTGTTCAGCGTGCCGGTGATGTTCTTCAGTTCAACCGGGCCGGTATGCTCCGTTCCGATGCCCCATTGGGCGATATCGATATGGTGCGCGCCGAAGTCCGTGATCATGCCGCCGGAGAAATTAAAATTGTGCCTCCAGTTCAGGGGCAGCAGCGCCGGGCGGTAGTCCATCTGCTCCGCAGGGCCTAACCACATTTCATAATCAAAGTCTGCCGGCACGGGTGCCACCTCGGTCTTGTCCGCCATGCCGTTCCAGTTGCTATGGCCACCGGGCAGGCCCACGCGCACTCGCTTCAGTTTGCCGATGCGCTCATTGCGCACCATCTCACAGGCCATGCGGAAATAGATGTCGCTGCGCTGCTGGCTGCCGGTTTGCCAGGTCACGCCTGCCTTCGCCACTTCATCCGCCATGCGGCGGCCTTCGGCGATGTTCAACGCCAGCGGCTTCTGACCATAGACGTGCTTGCCTTTGCGGGCAGCATAGATGGCCATGTAGGCGTGCCAGTGGTCCGGTGTGGAGACCTGCACGGCATCCAGGTCTTCCTTCTCCATCATCTCACGGAAATCCGCATAGGCTGTGCAGGCCTTGGCAGGGCGGTTCGCCGACTTGGAGTAATGCTCGTCGATGATCTTCTTCCCGGCCTCACGTCCGCCGGTTTCTTTGCCATCATAGCCGTAGTGCCCGTACTCCTTCATCGGATCCGCCACGGCGATGACCTGGCACTTTTCATTGTTCAGAAAGCTCGGTGTCCAGTCGCCGGCGATGGTGCCCCAGCCGATGGCACCGACCGTGATGCGCTCCGAGGGTGCCGGGCGGCCTGGCGCGCCGAATACGGAACGCGGGACGATCATGGGAAACCCGAGGGCAGCGACCCCCGTGGTGAGAAACTGGCGGCGAGTGGAGAAGGGGACTTTTTTCATGGCGAAGGCAAATTCTAGCCGTGTCGCGCCTCTCGCGGCAACAGAGGACTTCGGGAAGTTTGATGGATTGGACCGTAGGATGAGCGTGGCGTAGCCCGCTCGTCCCCCACCATGCAGACAACTCAAATCCCCTGCGAATTGACGCTGGAGGTCATTCTTGAGGTCTGAGTGCGCTCGGCCCGCCAAGGGACGACCGGCCTCGCTTTTGGCGAGGCGAGACACGGTCATCCTACGGTTGCTTGGCAGGCAAGCCCCCAAAAACAAAAAGGCTGCAGCGTTTTAGCGCCGCAGCCTCGAGATTATCGGTTTGAGTCAGCTCACTTCGCTTTCGTGAAGAGATCCGCCACTGCGGTCCAGTTCACCACATTCCACCAGGCGGTGATGTAGTCAGGGCGCTTGTTCTGATACTTCAGGTAGTAGGCGTGCTCCCAGACATCGCAGCCCAGGATCGGCGTGCCGCTGCCGTCCATGAGCGGATTGTCCTGGTTAGGCGTGGAGGTGATGGCCAGCTTGCCATCCTTCACCACGAGCCATGCCCAGCCGGAGCCGAAACGGGTCGCACCAGCCTTGGCGAAGGCTTCCTTGAAAGCGTCGAAGGAACCGAAAGTGGAGGTGATTTCGTCACCCAGAGCACCGGTCGGAGCGCCACCGGCGTTCGGGCCCATGATGTTCCAGAACAGCGAGTGGTTGAAGTGACCGCCGCCGTTGTTGCGCACGGCCGCGCGGATGCCTTCTGGCACGCTGTTGATGTTCTTGCAGAGGTCCTCAATGGACTTCGCTTCAAGCTCGGCGTTGTCCTTGAGAGCGGCATTCAAGTTGGTGACGTAGGCGTTGTGATGACGGCCATGATGGATTTCCATCGTCGTCGCGTCGATGTGCGGCTCGAGAGCGGCCTTGTCGTAAGGAAGGGCAGGAAGGGTGTGTGCCATAAGGGTTGTGTTGGGTTCGGGGTGGGTAGGTAGCGGGAGATACGTCGGGCGGCAAGGGCTAGCTGCCGCCACTTTTTTCGAAAACAGCCCGCGCTTGAAGCCTGCCCACCCCTGCGTGAACGTCACCCCTCATGCGCCGAATCGCCATCTACTGCGGATCCAGCCGCGGAAACGACCCTGTGCTCCAGGAAGCCGCTGCTGCCCTGGCCACCTACCTCGTCCGTCAGGGGATTGGCATCGTCTATGGCGGTGGCAAGGTGGGCATCATGGGTGTCATCGCGGATGCCGCCCTCGCCGCGGGGGGCGAGGTCATCGGAGTGATCCCCGAGTCCCTCCTCGCCAAGGAACTCGGCCACGCCACCCTCACCGAGCTGCACATCACTGAGACCATGCATCAGCGGAAGCAGAAGATGGTGGATCTGAGTGATGGCTTCATCGCCCTCCCCGGCGGCTTCGGCACGCTGGATGAACTCTTCGAGACCCTCACCTGGCTGCAGCTCAGCTTCCACCACAAGCCCGTCGGCATCCTGAACGTGAACGGCTTCTTTGATCACCTGCTCGTGTTCCTCGACCACATGACCGCCAGCGGCTTCCTCAAGCCCGAGCACCGCACCAGCCTCCTCACCGATACCGACCCCGCCACCCTGCTCACCGCCATGCGCGGCTTCCAGCCCTATGTGGATGGGAAGTGGATCACGGATCTCGTCGACGAATCTGCACGCTGATCGGCAGGCTCATTCCGCCTTGCTCTGTTCCGGGCCGTCAAACTCACTCAGACAATATTTACTGGCGAACTCGGCAATGGACGAGGCTGGCGGATCAAACCGAATCATCGCCATGTCATTGCAGTAGTGATCGTGGCCGGAATACCAAAGTCCATTCGAACCGCGGGCCAGAAGCAAATCCTCCACCATCGCAGACCGGTGCCAATACTGGTAGATCAAGTATTCTCCATTGGTCATCCTGATCACGCTCCTTCCCGACCATGACCCTGGTTCTGACTTTGACGTTGGGACTTTCATGTTATGCAGTTCGGACTGGACCATCGGATCGTCCCCTTCCGTCTTTGCCAGACGCGAAAGTGCATCGGATCTCCAACTGTTCCGCTCGATCCATTTGAAACTGAATGGTGCGAGGAAAAAGACGAGGAATACCACCAGGAAGAAGAGCCCGAGGCCGCGCAGAGTGTTGATCAGCAGTTTGTAGAGCGTGACTGGAGCGGACATGGAATGCTTGTGGAGGGAATCTTAGCAAGCTCTCCACCCGATTGTCGATGCTGAACTATCTGAACCCTTTAGACCGCTCTCAAAGAAAGTTGCTGGATGCCCAGCTCCCTCCAAGGTGCGCGAAATCTCTCACTGACCCCGTAGAAAGCCTCTCCCGCTGAATCATGCCAGACGCCTCCCACTGCCCCATCTGCCAGGAACTCCTGGTCGAAGTCGAAGCCGGGCTGAATCGTGAGATCGCCAATGCCATCCTGACCGGCTTTGGAAGTTCGGAGCTTCAGATCCGTCTTCCAGACGGAGGCTGGAAGACGTACATGACTCCCGAGCGCGATGCCAACGGGTTGCTTTGCACCTCTTGTGGCTCGCTCACCCTTGCTCCCACGATTGCAGGTCATCGCAAGTCCCTCGGTCTCAATCCTTGACCACCCCTGCCTGAACCTTCCGTTCCTCTCGCTCCTTTTTGTTATGCCGCGCTCCTTTCTGTCCTTTGCGTCCTTTCTGTCCTTCCTCGCTTTCGCCCAGGCGGCTGATTTCCCGAAGCTCTACAATTCCGACCCCGGCGATCCCCAGCCTACCTCTCCTCAGGATGCGCTGAAGGCTTTGAAAGTGCCAGAAGGCTTCAAGGCCACGCTCTTCGCCGCCGAACCAGATGTGCAGAATCCAGTCGGCATGGCCTGGGATAGCAAGGGCCGCATGTGGGTGGCGGAAAACTACACCTATGCCGAGCGTGCGAAGCGCTTCGACCTCGGTCTCAAGGACCGCGTCATCATTCTCGAAGACAAGGACTGGGACGGTGTGGCGGAGACTCGGAAAGTCTTCACGGAAGACGTGCAGATGCTCACCAGCGTGGAAGTGGGTCGCGGCGGCGTGTGGCTCATGTGCCCGCCACAGGTGCTCTTCATCCCAGATGCGAATGGCGATGACATCCCCGATGGCGAGCCGCAGGTGGTTCTGGATGGGTTCACGGTCGCGAAGGACAACTACCACAACTTTGCCAACGGCCTGCGCTGGGGTCCGGATGGCTGGCTCTATGGCCGCTGCGGACACTCCTGCCCCGGAAACCTTGGCGTTCCCGGCACGCCTGATGAGCAGCGGATCCCCATGAAGGGCGGCATCTGGCGCTTCCATCCTGATAAGAAGATCGTCGAGGTGCTCACCCATGGCACCACGAACCCCTGGGGTCATGATTGGGACAAGGTCGGCGAGATGTTCTTCATCAACACCGTCACCGGCCACCTCTGGCATCTCATTCCCGGCGCCCATCTCATGGACTCGAGCACGATGAATCCATGGGTTTATGAGAAGCTCGATACCATCGCCGATCACTACCACTACGACCGCAGCGGAAGCTGGACTGAGTCCCGCGATGGCAAGGCGAACAGCCTCGGCGGCGGGCATGCGCACATCGGCATGATGATCTACCAGGGCACTCAATGGCCTGAAAATTACCGTAACAAACTATTCACGCTCAACATGCATGGCCGCCGCGCCAACGTGGAGCGTTTGGAACGCAACGGCAGCGGCTATGTGGGCAAGCACGAGCCCGATGTCTTCTTCAGCGATGACCCCTGGTTCCGTGGCATCGAGATCAGCACCGGCCCTGATGGCAGCGGTTTTATTCTAGACTGGAGCGACACCGGCGAATGCCACGAGTCCACCGGCGTGCACCGCACCTCGGGCCGCATCTTCCGCATCAGCTATGGCGAGGCGAAGAAGCCAGATCTGAAGGTGGGGCAAGCTTCCAGCTTGCCCAGTGCCCCTTGGGCATGGCGGAAGCCTTTGCCGCAATCCGACCTCAAAGGAGATGAGCACCAGCGCGTGCTCGCCCTCCGCGAAATGACTCAGTTCTGGCCTATCGATCTCATCACAGGCGAAGCCCATCCGCAGTCCGTGAAGGAAGTGCAGGGCCTCGAAACACTGCTGGACCTGGCCAAGAACGACACCTCCAGCCTCGTCCACCTCACGCTCGCCAGCACGCTGCAGCGGCTACCTTTGAAACATCGTCCCGAACTCGCGGTCGAGTTGCTGAAGCATGCCAAGTATGCGGATGATCCGTTCATGCCCTACATGGTCTGGTATGGCATCAGTCCATTGGCGAAGGCTGATCCGGCAGCGCTGGTGAAGCTGGCGCAGGCTTGCTCCTGGCCGAAAACCTTGAAGTGGATCACACGCAGTCTCACGAACCAGCCGGAGGCGCTGAACCATCTCCTGAGCCAGGCGAAGCCAGCGCAATTTTCAGCGATGCTCGAAGGCATGTCAGAGGCTTTCAAGGGGTTGCGCAAGGCACCCAAGCCTGCGGCCTGGGATGCCGTGGCGAAGGTGGATGTGTCCTTGCTGGGTGATAGTGGCGCCACCTTGATCCGGGACCTCTCCATCCTCTTCGGCGATGGCCGTGCGCTGGATGACGTGAAGAAGATTGTGCTGGATGACAAGGCGGACATGCCCACCCGCGAGGCGGCTTTGAAAACACTGATCGATGCACGCCCTGCTGATCTCCGCGCACTCTGTGAATCGCTGATCGAGGTGCGTGGACTGAATGTCGCCGCGGTGCGTGGTCTAACTTTGTTTGATGATCCAGCCATCGGCCAGCGTCTCGTGAAGGACTATCGCAAGTTCAACAGCGCTGACCGTGGCGCCGTGCTGGATGCGCTCGTCTCGCGCCCAGCCTGGGCGGCGGTGATGCTGGAGAGCGTCGGCAAGGGCCAGATCGCCCGCACCGACCTCACCGCCTTCCACGCGCGCCAGATCCGCGATTTCAAGAACGACGACCTAGCCAAAAAGCTCACGGAAGTGTGGGGTGAGCTGCGTGAGTCCGCCGCTGACAAGAAGGAACTGATCGAGAAGCTCAAGAAGCAGCTCGATGCGGCCACCCTGGCCAAGGCGAATCTCAGCCAGGGCCGCATGCTCTTCACGGCGATCTGCGGCGCTTGTCACCAGATGTACGGACAGGGCGGCAAGATTGGCCCGGACCTCACCGGCTCGGGTCGTGCGAACATCGATTATCTTTTGGAAAACATCGCCGATCCCAGCGGTGTGGTCAGCGCAGACTACCGCATGAGCCTGCTCACGCTCAAGGATGGTCGTGTGCTCAGCGGCGTGATCACGGGCCAGAATCAGCAGACCGTGAGCCTGCGTACCTTGACGGAAACCATGACTCTTGAGCGTGCTGAAATCACCAAGACCGAAACGTCACCTGTTTCCATGATGCCCGAGGGCCTGCTGCTCGCCTTCCAGGCAGACCAGATTCGCGATCTCATCGCCTACCTCATGCATCCCGTGCAGGTGAAGTGAGGCATCTTCAATTTCCTGCTTCAAACTGAATCGCGGCGATCTTGTCCGCCATGTCATGACTGGCGCAGAACGCCAGTTCAGCCGCTGCTGCACAACTGATGCGTGCACGCAAAGCCACCACTTCGCCCATGCTGTGTCCATCAACGAAAGCCTCCACGGGTCGCTTGTCCGGCGAGAGATTGCGGATCTCCACCGTGCTGTCGATGCTCAGCAGCGCGCTGCGCCAGTGAGCCGGTTGCAGCACGTTTGACCCCACCAGCAGCCACGCCGGTGTGTCTGCCAGCAGCGGGCTGGCACCCATGCTGCGCGCATACGCCGTGGATCCGGCGGCCGTGGCCACAAGAGCACCATCGCTGACCAGTTTTGGAATGCGGACTTCCTTGTTCACGCGGACTTCCAGCCATGCGCTTTGACTTGTGCTCCGCTCCAGCCAAGCATCATTGAATCCATACGCGGTGCGCGTTTCACCCTTCGCATCTTCAAACTCAAGATAGAGCATCGGAAGCTGGCGCAGGATGACATCCGAAGGCGGGAAGGCCTCGCTGAAGACCTGCTCCGGGGCATTCATGAGGAAGCCGAGATTGCCGGCATTGATGCCGAAGAAGGGCAGGCGCTTGCGCCAATGCTCGCGGATGCAGCGGAGCATCGCACCATCACCACCGAGCACGTTGATGAACTTGGCTTCTATGTCAGACGTCCCTGGGCCGGTCTTTTCGGCCAGGGCATCGGTCTTGGGGTTCTTGGTGTCTGAGCACACCAGGAATGGCGCATCATGCAGACTGTCCCGCGCCCAGGTGCCTGGGATCGGCGCACGATACAAACCATAGCGGTCGATGTAGTCACGCACACGCGGCAGAACCAGGTCATCAATCGGTTCGCCACGTCCGAGCCGCTCACGAATCTCCGTGCTGGAGCCGGGTACATTCAGCGGGATGAGCTTGGAGTGCGGTGGCAGATCGTTGGGATCGATGTCGTGCCCGGGCCGTTGGAGCACGGCAAAGCGCGCTGTTTTCCAAAGCTCTTTACCCTTGGCCCAGGAGGTCTGGATCGGTGCCGCACCACGTGCTCCACCGGCGATCAGGTCCGTGCCCACCACATGCCAGAGCTCACCATCCTGGGCGAAGCGTTCCTGTAGTTCCCAGTTTCGGGAAAACGTGGCCTGCTCCAGATCGAAGAGATCTACCACCACCTTCGGCAGTCCTGCAAAAGCCAGATCCGCAAGCGCGGCGCGGTAGATCGGTGGAATGCTGTCCGTAATGGACTTGTCGGGCCGTGGTCCGCAGGGGATCACGCGCACCTCGTCAAACTCACGCGTCAGAGCCTCCGCGATGGCACGATGATGCCGTCCGGGCGGATTAAAGCTGCCTCCGAAGATGGCGATACGCATGGGGCAAATCTGGAGGTTCCAAAGCGCGGCGGCAAACAGAACATGCAGGCATGTTTGTCAAAGCACCGGACTCAGGCGCATGGCTTATGATTGATACAAGAAAGTCGTCAGCGGACTTGTGGCCACGGCTTCCGCGCTGGACTCCGCCAAGCCCATCTCATAGGCCGCACGACCTGCCTCTACTGCCATCTTGAAGGCGATGCCCATGCGCGCCGGATCACTCGCGATGGCAATGGCTGTATTCACCAGCACGGCATCCGCACCCATCTCAAAAGCTTCTGCCGCATGGCTCGGTGCGCCGATGCCTGCATCCACCACCACCGGCACGGTGGCCTGCGTGATGATGATCTCGATCATTTTTCGCGTTGCGATGCCCTGGTGCGATCCGATGGGCGAACCCAGCGGCATCACCGTGGCCGTGCCGACATCCTGCAGACGACGTGCCAGCACGGGGTCGGCATTGATGTATGGCAGCACGATGAAGCCTTCCTTCACCAGCACTTCCGCCGCCTTCAGCGTCTCGATCGGATCAGGCAGGAGATAACGAGGATCCGGATGGATCTCCAGCTTTACCCAGTTCGGCAGACCTGCGGCCACGGCAAGTCTCGCGAGTCTCACGGCTTCCTCTGCATTCATCGCGCCACTGGTGTTGGGCAGCAGCAGGATGTTCTTCGGGATGTAGTCCAGGATGTTCGCAAAGGGATCTCCCTTGCCGCTGAGATCAGCGCGACGCAGCGCCACGGTGACGATCTCCGTGCCGGAGGCCACGATGGCATCACGCATGAGATCACCCGAGGCAAACTTGCCCGTACCCAGCATGAGGCGGGATTGAAAGGTGCGGCCGGCGATGGTGAGGGGCTGGTTCTGCATGAAATCGAAAAAGGGAATCAAACGTCGCGAAGTCGTCGGCGGATTTTACGAGGGTTACGGCGATGGTCTAGAATGGCCTGGACGTGAACGCCATGGGAATCCAAGGTGTAATAAATCAGGTAGTAGGGGAATGCTCCTTGGACGACAGCACGATGAAAGCCCTTGTGGACAGGGTGAATCCCCGCCGTCTCGCCAAGCTTCATGACCTCTGTTTCGAGAAAGGCAATGACGCGCTCACCAAGTCCCTTCTCCTGTTTCTCGTAGAACCGTGCTGCCTTGAGAATGTCTTCATGCGCAGAACGAAGAACATGCACCGTCATGATTTCATTTGTTCCTGTTGAAACCTTTCACGGATCTGGCGGAAAGCTTCTTCTGCAGGAATGGACTCGTCGAGCCCTGCGGCGCGCAACTTCTCACGCTCCTCAAGGATTTCGAGATGCCATTCGGGGATGTCATCCTCGTCAGCGATGATTTCCTCCTGGACCCGTTCCACTAGCACCTCCTTCTCCTCGCGACTCAGGCAGGAGATGGCACCCATCAATGCGTCAATGACGGGTGTGGAGGTGCTGGCGATCGCGCTCATGCAGGAGAATAACCAGCTTACCTGCCAAGATCAAGCCAGTTGCAGCCTCTGTAGCAGCTCGTCTCCATTCAGCTGGATGCCGATGAAGAAGTCACCGAACTCGCCGTACTGCGTGGTCACTTCATCCCAGCGCATCTCATAGACGATGCTCTTAATTTGGAACACGTCATGGGCGAAAAGAGTCACCCCCCACTCATGACTGTCGAGACCGGTGGAGCCGGTGATGAGCTGGCGCACCTTGCCGGAATACTTGCGGCCAGTGCGGGCATGGCCCTGCATGAGCTCACGACGGGTGGCGAAGTCGTTCGCATACCAGTTGGCGCCCACATTACGGCGCTTGCTCATGGGGTAAAAGCACATGACCTGCCAATCAGGCATGTTGGGGTAGAGGCGGTCGTTGAAGTATTTGTCCATGTGGCCCTTCCACTCGGCCATGCGCTTGACGTGGGCTTCGGAGCCGGCCTCCAGGCTTTCCGTGCGGGCGATGCGCTCGGAGGCCTCCTCCTCCTTCTCGCTGTATTCCGTCCACTCGGTCATGGAAAGGTAGCAGTAGGTCGGGGTCAGCATTTCCGGCCCCAGGGCCAGGGTCAGCTCCTTTTCAAAGCGGTTCGCGTCCTGGAGATCCGGCGTGAGCAGCATGAAACCCAGGTCAGCTTTCGGGCTCACCATGCTGAAGCTCAAAAGCTGGGTCTTCGGATGGCTGCGGATGCGCTGCAGAGTCTCCGCCAGGCGGTCGGTGCGCTCAGCCTTCTCCTCCGGGGTCAGGGCAGCCCAGAAACCGTGGTCGAGGGTGTAAAACAGATGCTGAACGATCCAGCCTTCTTGGGGGATGATGGGGGACATGGGGGCGGTTGGTGGAAATGAAAAAAGTGACTGGCAGTTGTTTGCCGTGCTTTTGAGCGGGATCAAGCCGTAGGAGAGAGAAGTCTTGACCCTGCCTTGTGCGGGTCTGAGCCTGGCTTTTTGAGACGCTGTCTCGTCCTGGCTGACTCGGAAAAATTGATTGAAAGAGAGGGGGCGGGCACTACTGTAGCTGCCCTCAAACCCCAGACATACCCTGACAATGGCTGACGCAGAAAACAAATATTCCCAGAACGTGAACGGTGCCTACTACGTGGACGATCAGTGCATCGACTGCGATCTGTGCCGTGAGACGGCTCCGGCCAACTTTAAGCGTGATGACGACGGCGGCCATTCCTATGTCTTCAAGCAGCCTGAAACAGACGAAGAGATCACGCTTTGCGAGGAAGCTCTCACTGGCTGCCCTGTTGAAGCCATCGGCCGCGACGGCGCGGATTAAGTTCTCCGAGGCCTGGGCTTTTCCCAACGGCGCGGCTCATGCAGCCGCGCCTTTTTATTTCCCTGGAAAGATGATCCAGTAGGCAGCCTGGATTTGGAGCAAGTTCGTGCAGTGTTCCGACTGCGCACCTTCCGGGTAGCTGATCCACAGCGTGTATGCCTTTTTCAGTGAATCTTGGGGGCGGCCTCCGAGCTCGCTGAAGAGCCAGCCTGCCATCTCGCCCTCTCGTGAACAGAAGACGTTGATGAACTCGGCACCATCTGCTGAAGTCACCTTGAGCGACATGAACTTCTTGTCGTCACCGAACTCGTAGTTGTAGTAGTCATCCAGTTTGACAAAACCGCGGATGAGGACCGGGGTTGTCGGGCGTGCTCGCTTCAACTCGTGGAAACTTTTTTCACAGTAGCCCACGAAGCTTTCCCAGTCGATGACCAGCCGGTTTGTCCGGGTGCGCCGCAGCAGAAGTTCCAGTTTCCCGCTTTCTCTCGCGCTGGCGTAGTTCAGTTGCAGGATCTCAGCGCTTTTCATGCGCAGGCGGCCGTAGTTCTTCAGGACGCCCTTCACGGGATCGACGTTGTGCTGCACATCGTAGTAATCTTCCATCAAAGGGCGCACACGCTCAGGCTCGAAAACATACTGCAGCTTGTCCTGCCAGGATGGAGCGCTCGCATATTTGTTCACGATCTGCTCCGCCTCGGTCACCAGGGAGCTGGCATTCGCCATGGGCAAAATCTCCGGAACGATGGTTGCGGGCACCTTCGGAGCGTTGGGATGGTACCTCAGGGATATTTCCTCGCTGTTCAGCGGCTGGGGAGCTAACCCCGGTTCCCTCGCACTGTCGGGGCTGGTATTCACAGGAATGGAGGCGATGTCCAGCCGAGCCTTGTCGGCCTTCTGGGCCAGTTGGATGACAGCCGTACGATGTTCCACCGCTCGGAAATGGTGCCGCCAGCCTAGCACAAGGCAGAGGATCAGGATGAGCGCCAAGACCGATGTCGTCGCCATGAAGGCACGATGGGGAGCAGGAGTGGCAAGCGGCATGGACTAAAGCACGGTGTAGGAGCATGCATGCTTAACTGATGCAGGGCGGAAGGGGCAAGCAGTTCCTGGAAAGCTTCCCGCATCGTGGCGGGAAATAGTGGTCGGGCCGGCGAGATTCGAACTCACGACCTCTTGCACCCCATGCAAGCGTTCTACCAGGCTGAACTACGGCCCGACCTTTTGGCGGGACAGCGTGGGCTGTCCGGCTGGGGATGCGGATGATGGCGGGATGCCTCTCGTTTGCAACTGACTTGTTTTCGTCCCGCGCAATTTCTTCTCTTTATGCCTGCGTCTTCAGACGGCCGCCGCGCAGCGCGCCATGGATGATGAAAGCGATGCCCGTGAGCACCATGAAGAGGGAGAAAAATTGCCCCTTCGTCATGCCCATGATGGCCTCGGAGCCCGAGTCTGGCTGACGCAGGTTCTCCAAGCTGATGCGCGCCACCGCATAGAGGATGAAGAAAAGACCCGTGAGTACACCATGCGGCAGCCTTGGCCAGCGCATACGCACGGCCAGCAGCACGGCGCTCAGCAGCAGCCCTTCACCCAGAGCCTCATAAAGCTGGGAAGGATGGCGCGTGTGCAGGATGGACTCCAGTTCCGCACGACCTCCGCCATTTTGCTCAAACCACGCGATGATCTCCGGACTATGCTGGAGGTTCGGGGGCAGGGAAACGGGCGTGCCACCCTGCGTCACGAAGTCCTCATGCAGAAGCTCCGTCGGGAATTTCATGCCCAGGGAACTAGTGGTCACGCGGCCAAATAGCTCGCCATTGATGAAGTTGGCGATGCGTCCGCAAAACACGCCCAGCGGCGCGCCACAGACCAGAGTATCGCCGATGCCCGTCCATGAGATATTGTGCTTCCGCGCATACCACAGGCAGAAGAGTGCCACTCCCGCAATGCCTCCATGACTCGCCATGCCACCCTTGTGAATCATGAAGATCATCCAAGGCGTCTGCACGAACTGATCCCAGTCATAGAGCAAAATGTAGCCAATGCGTCCCCCCAGTACCACGCCGAAGATGGCCACCAGCGTGATGAAGTCCGCCACCTGGTTCTCCTTGATCTCCGAAAGCCCGCGCTTGGCCAGAAACCGCATCACCAGATAGGTCAGATAAAAACCCAGCACATAGGCGAGCCCATACCAATGCAGCGCGAAGCTGTCGCTGAAACGGACCAGATAAGGACTGAGATCGTGGAGGTAGGTGGCGAGGACGCTGGTCATGGTGGGAAAACCGGCCTCCATTTCGTGGCGGGCATGGGCTCCGGCAAGCAAAAGGAGCGTCATCCATACGCGGCAGCTCCGCAGGATGAGCGTGTCATGCGCAGCATGCCCTTTCTCACCCCAAACTCAGTTTCGCTCTGTTGGAGTGTAGCCTTTAGGCGATTCAGAGAACATCTGGGCCCTCTGCGCTATCTGCGGTTAAAAAAACCGGTGGCCCAGCGTTCTCTCGTTTCCATGAAATCCAGCCGCCGTCTTCTCGTCGCCATCGCTCTGCTGTCCACCGCCGTCCGTGCCATCGCCGCGCCCGCAGAGCATGTGATCCTAGTCAGCATCGATGGCTGGGCGCATCACTACTTTGAGGATCCTCGCTGCCACATGCCCACGGTGAAGAAGCTGGCCGCTGAAGGCGTGCGCGCGAAACGCATGCAGTGCAGCTTTCCCACCGTCACCTGGACCAACCACACCACCCTCGTCACGGGCGTGAATCCTGGGAAACACGGTGTGCTCTCGAATGACTACTGGGACCGAGAGCAGTGGAAAAAGATCCCGCTCATCCCGGACCCGATCTTCAACAAGGAAGAGATCGTCAAGACACCCACGATCTATGACGTGGTCAAACAAGCCGGCATGACCACCGCCGGCGTCATCTGGCCCGCCTCACGCGGTGCCAAGACCCTGGACTGGACCGTGCCGGATGTCTTTGAGCAGGAGCTCTTTGAAAAATACGGCACTCCGCAGCTCATCGCCGAGGCCAGGAAACTCGGCATCCCGATCGAAAAACAGATGGAATGGTGCAAGGCAGGAAATCCAGGCAAGGCCCAGCGTGACTACATGTACTCGCAGCTAGCGCAGCACATCATCCGCACGAAGAAGCCAAACTTCCTCGCCCTGCACCTCGTGAGCCTGGACAGCTTCGAGCATGCGCATGGCCGCCAGGTGCCTGAAGCCTACTGGGCAGCGAATGATTCCGACAACCGCGTGGCTGATCTCATCCGCGCCACGGAGGAGGCCGGCATCCGCGACAAGACCACCTTCGTCATCACCACTGACCACGGCTTCATCAACTTTACCAAGCTCATCAATCCCAACATCGTCCTGAAGCAGGAAGGCCTAACCAAAACAGTGCTCGGCAAGACGCTGGACAAGTCCTCCAAAGTCTTCGCCATGGCCGAGGGCGGAGCCTGCTTCGTCTATGTCTTTGATCAGGCGAACCGTGACCGCATCCTGGCTGACATCACCCCAAAACTCGCCGCCATCGAAGGCGTGGAGACTGTGGTAGAGCGGAAGGACTTTGCGAAGACCGTGGGGCATCTGCTGGCGGAGGAGGATCCCCGCGAGCCAGACCTCTTCCTGTCCGCCAAGGATGGTTACAACTTCACCGACTCGCTCGCGGACAGCACCGTCATCACCAAGGTCGACGTGCAGAAAGGCTCCCATGGTTACCTCCAGACGCACCCGGACATGGGGGGCTGCTTCGTCATCAGCGGCGCCGGTGTGAAGACCGGTGGCAGTGTCATCGAGAAGATTGACAATCGCGATGTTGCCCCGACCATGGCCAAGCTGCTCGGCGTGACGATTCCTGGGGTGGAAGGACGCGTGCTTGAGGAAGCGCTCAAGTAAGCCGCCAAGCGCGGCGCATCCAACCGAGAGGAGAGGCAAGAGACGAGTCATGTCCGAGATCCTAGAGACCCAGCGTGCAGACAAGTGGCTGCACCACATCCGCGTTTTCAAAACCCGCAGCCTGGCCACCCAGGCCTGCACGAAGGGGAATGTCACTCTCGGCAGCCAAGTCATCAAACCCAGCCGCGACCTGCACCCCGGCGACGTCCTGGAGGTCGAGCGCGGAGACCTGCGCCTGCGTTTAAAAGTGCTCGGTTTTCCGCCACAGCGGCTGGGTGCTCCGAGGGTGCTTGAGTTCTGTGAAAACCAGACCCCGGAGGAGTGGATCATCAAGGCCGGGGAACTGCGCCGCCAGAGGGAATTGGAAACTCCCCGCGCCCATGAGACTGTAGCCAAGCCTAATAAGCAGCAGCTTAGGCAGTTGCGCGAATGGTGGGCCCAGGACCACGGCTGAGCGGGGGAAAAACACCTTGCCGCAGGGTGTAAAGCGTGTTCTCTGGCTGTTCAATCCCACCCTACCTACCACCTCACACATGAGCGACCGTCGCATCGTTATCACAGGCATCGGAGTCGTTTCCCCCCTCGGAAACAACAAGGATGACTTCTGGAAAAACCTCGTGGCCGGCAAGAGCGGCATCCGGCGCATCCAGAGCATGGACACGGAGAAGTATGACTGCAAAATCGCAGGTGAAGTGGTGGATTTCGATCCCACTCCCTTCTTCAACAATCACAAGGAAGCCCGCCGTGCGGACCGCTTCTTCCAGCTGGGCATGGCCGCCTCCAAGATGGCCTTCAGGGACAGTGGCCTGAACCAGGACAGCCTGGACCCTTGGCGCGTCGGCGTCATGGTCGGCTCCGGCATCGGCGGCCTGAGCACCATCGAGACCCAGTATGAGATCCTTTTGAACAAGGGCCCGAACCGCGTCTCCCCCTTCCTGATCCCGATGATGATCACGAACATCGCCTCCGGGATGATCGCCACCGAGTACGGCTTCATGGGCCCGAACATGTGCATCACCACGGCCTGTGCGACCTCGAACAACAACATTGGCGAAGCCTGGCGCATCATGAAGTTCGGCGATGCCGATGTGATGATCGCCGGTGGTGCTGAAGCCAGCATCCGCCCCTGTGGCCTGTCCGGTTTCGGCAACATGAAGGCTCTCTCCATGCGCAATGACGAGCCTGAGCGCGCTTCCCGTCCTTGGGATACCGGCCGCGATGGCTTCGTGATGGGGGAAGGCGCAGGCGTCGTCGTCCTGGAAGAGTATGAGCACGCCAAGAAGCGCGGTGCCACCATCTATGCCGAGCTCGCCGGTTACGGCGTCACGGCGGACGCGTATCACCTCACCGCCCCGCATCCAGAAGGCCTCGGCGCCACCAAGTGCATGGAGATGTGTCTCCGCCATGCCAAGATGAATGCCAACGAGGTCAGCTACGTGAACGCGCATGCCACCTCCACTCCCGTGGGTGACCTTTGCGAGCTCCGCGCCATCAAGCGCACCTTCGGCGAATACGCTCAGAAGGGTCTCCTGGTCTCCGGCACCAAATCCATGACCGGTCACCTTCTCGGTGCCGCCGGTGGCATTGAACTCGCTGCCAGCATCCTCGCCATCCGCGACCAGATCGTCCCTCCGACCATCAACGTCGAAAACCTCGACCCTGAAGTTGATGTGGACATCGTCGCCAACACCGCCCGTCCTGCCAAGATCACCTCCTCCCTCAGCAACAGCTTTGGCTTCGGCGGTCACAACAGCTCCGTGCTGGTGCGGAAGATGGACTGAGGTCCGCTCCAGCTTCCCTGATCTTCAAAAGGAGACGCCCACTGCGTCTCCTTTTGCTTTTATCCCGCTCTCGACATCCCGACTCTGATGAATACCTTTGTCGCATGACCATCGCACTGCCTCCAGCGCTCTCACAGCTTGTGGAGCGTTTTATGCACACCGGCCGCTATGCCGATGAGGGCGAAGTTGTGCGTGAAGCTTTGCGAGTGCTTGAGCACCAGGAGTTCGATGAATCGCCCGCTCTTGAGGCGGCTATCCTTGAGGGCGTGCGTTCGGAGCATGCCCCATATAATGCTTCCTTCCTTGATCGAGTTCGCAAAAACGCCGGTGCGCAGGCATGAGCTTGAGATCTTCATCTCCCGTCGCGCTGAGCAGGACATGACCCTGCAATACCGCTGGTATCTGGAAAACGCGGGATTGGATATCGCTGAGCGCTATTTGCTCGCGGTGGACGAGACGATTCGGAGCGTTGCAAGTCGTCCTGACCTTGGTATTCGCCGTCATTTTCAGGCGTCTGAGCTTGCCAACATCCGAAGTATTCAGATCCGCAAACCCTTCGACCGCCATTTACTGTTTTACTGGGATGGCAGCGTGCTCCGAGTCGAACGCATCATGCACGGAGCACGAGACCTGCCCAACCGATTGCTCGAAGAGCCTGGGGAATAAGCGGTCTCAGATGGCTTGGTCATTAGTGTCAATCAGTGTCCATTAGTGGTTAAAATTCTGTTTCTAAGCAGACTCACTCTTCCTTCTTCGCCGCGCCCTTGCCTTTGCCCTTGTTGCCACCTTTGGCGCGGTTAGGCTTCACAATGTCGTCAGGCAGCGGACCTGCCATGGGAGCTGTTTCAAAGAACGCCCCATCATTTTCCACACGGGGATCCTTGGTGCGCTTCAGCTCAGCCATGAGGCGCTCACGCATCTGATCACGGATGGTGGCGTAGTCAGGATCATCGGCCACGTTCTTCACCTCGAAGGGGTCCTTGCCAATCACATACAGCTCCTCGCGCGGACGCTGCGCAAAGGCCCAGTCAAAATGCTGTTTCCACTGCGGATTGGCATGCTCGCCAATGATCCAGGCCTTCGTGGGGCTGCTGTCCATGTCGGCGAAGCTGATGTGAGTATTGTTCGTTAGGGTGTCCGCATCCGCATCGAGCTGACCCGCATCACCCATGGGCATGCGGTCGGGTTTGAAGTTGTGGATGTAGAGATACTCTGGTGTCCGCAACGCCCGCTGAGGGTAGGGGAGGTAGCCTGCGCGGGCTGACTCCACATGGCGCTCACGACCGGTGATCACTGAGGTCCGCTCCGGATCCACCTGCCCGCTCTTGTCACTGCTCAACACCTTTATCAGACTGCGACCGGTCATGACCTCAGGCGGCGTCACTCCACCGGCCTCCAGAAAGGTCGGGGCCAGATCCATGAGGTTCACGAAATCATCCACCACGCGACCGCCCTTCGTGCCTGCGCCACGCACGGCGAGGGTCACATGCGTGCCGAAGTCGTAGAGATTGCACTTCCCATGCGGGAAACCCGGGGCGCCGTGATCGCCACTGACCACGACGAGTGTGTTGTCCAGCTCACCGAGTGCTTCGAGTTTCTTCAGCAGCACGCCGATGCAGGCATCGAAGGCCATGATCTCGCCAAAGTAGCTGGCCAGATCCTCACGCACCTCGGGGATGTCCGGCAGGAAGGCGGGCAGCTTGCCCTTGAGCTGCTCGGGATCGAGCTGCCACAGCGCCGCACCACTGCCCTTCACCCATTTGCGATGGACATTCGTCGGCCCATACCAGAAGCAGAAGGGCTGGCCTTCCTTGCGATCGGCGATGAAGGCATCGAAGTTGCCCGCCACCTCATCATAGAGCTCCTGCTTGGCAGCCTCCACCGTCTTGCCTTCGCCCACCATCTTCGTGACGTGCTCGGAGAAGTCATTCACCCGGCGGCCTGCCTTTTCATAAGCATGGGCCTGCTGGCCATACGGCGCATCAGCTGGTGATCCAGGTGACCACACCTTGTAGCTTTTGCCGATATGATAGCCTGAGTCTTTGAGCAAAAGTGGATAGGCCGGAATGGCTGGGTCCCACTTGGCGCCTTGCAGAATCGCTGCACGGCCTGTGCGCCAGAAATACTGCCCGGAGAGCAGCGAGCTGCGGCACGGCGTGCAGGACGGCGCGCAAACATGCGCGTTCTTGAAAAGCACACCTTCCTTGGCGATGCGGTCGATGTTTGGCGTCTTGATCAGATCATTGACCGTGCCCTTGCCATCGAGCTGCTGGTAGATGCTGGCATAGCGCCCCATGTCATCCGCGAAGCAGAAGAGGATGTTTGGCCGCTTCGCATCCGCGGCTGTGAGAGACATGCCTGGGATCAGGAAGGCAAATCCGAGGGCGATAAAGGAGAAAAGGCGCATGGTAATGCCCGTGAACGAAGGGCAGGCAGGCAGACTTGCAGGCAGCCGATGCCCAGTGCAGTTTGGTGCCCATGATCGATGACTTCGAAGTGCTCCAAAAGATCGCCGAAAGCGATCATGGTGCCGTCTATCAGGCCCAGGACCGGCGTGAGGGCCGGATTATCGCCCTGAAGAGATTCGACGAGCCGGCGCGCCTGCTCGCTTGGGAGCGGGAGGTCCGCGCCCTCGGTGCCATTCGTGGAGAGTATGTGGTCAAACTCATGGAGAGCGGCCATCTCGAACAAGGCGCCTATCTCGCGCTCGAATGGCTCAACGGGGAATCCCTGGATGCTCGTGCAAGCCGAGAGCCGCTTTCCGTCACCGAATTTGCCCGTCTGACCTCACAGGCCTTGGGCGCGCTGCACTCGGTCCACCGGGCAGGTTATCTTCACCGTGATGTGAAGCCGGCGAATCTCCAGCAGGGCGGTGACGGCATCTGGACTCTGATCGACTTTGGGGAGGCGCGGCCCTTCGGCGAGGGTTCCCGACAGCCGCTCGTCGGCTCTATCCACTGCATGGCGCCTGAGCAGTTCGAGGAAAGGCACCTCGATGAGCGCACGGATCTCTACGCCCTCGGCTGCACCCTCTTCTTCGCCCTCACCGGCCGCTTTGCTCACGGTGGAGACACCACGCCGGAAGTGATCACCAGTCATCTCTACCCTGAGGCCCCGCGGCTGGCGCAGACGCGCCCTGACCTCCCCGCCTCCCTCATCGCCTGGGTGGAGAAGCTCATGGCCCGTCTCCCCGAGGACCGACCGCAGACCTGTCAGCAGGCTCTGGAAAATCTTTCCGCCTGATTTTTGCCTAGCCGGGCAGTTGGAATGACTCCCGCAGTTGACACCCCGCGTCGACTCGCTAGCCTCACCCTTCGCTCTAGGAGCATGGCGAGGTAGCAAAGTGGTAATGCACTGGTCTGCAAAACCGGTATGCGCGGGTTCAATTCCCGCCCTCGCCTCCACTTTCGGAAATTAAAGAATCAAGGTTGGCTCGGGCGTAAGTAAAGAGTGCGCAATTTCCAAGCCTGAGGCCGATTTCAAAAAGCGCTAAAAGCCTTTAAGCTTTGCTTTCTCCTCTTCTTCTTTCTCGGCGAAGAAACGAGCCATAAAGGTCTTCGTGGAGATGCTAAAAATGGGATCCACCTTATCCGCTATCGCCACCATCTCGCCAGCGGTCCAAAACTCCATGGTGATCAGAGGGCTCCGATCCTGTTGCCACTTTGAACCCGGTGCGTTGGCCTCCATAAGGGCCTGTCGTTCAATGTGTGAGAGGGCCAGAGATACTCCCAAGGCATCCTTCTCCTCCTTGGTGAAACTTATTTTGGCACACTTGCTTTCCACAAACTCGCAACAGACAATCAGTCCGGCCTTTCGGTGAAAAGTCTTCATCGCCTCCTTATCGACTTGGATGGGCTCTCCATAGCGGACAACACATTGTGTTGGGGTTTCTCCGATCCTCGCCATGAGCACTGATGGGATCGGCAGCCAGAGCAACAAAAGGGCAAGGCGACGGCTCATAAACTGAATGTATGAGATCATTGAATCCGCTTTGGAGTCAATTTCCAACGCCAGACATCATATTGGCACCACCGTCTCATTCTCACACTGGGACCCACAGATCCAACACCAGGTAGCGATTGTACGCAGGCAGCTCGACGAATAAGGTTGAATGTATACCATCTATCTACCCAGCATCTTTGAGCGAAGCGTTTTAGAGGTGTGCACTTTCGCAGTCTTTGCCTCACCATCCTATCTGCTGCTGTGGTTTGGTGAAGCTGATTGAGCAAGAGTCGCTTTGGCGGAGTTACCGCTCTCTTCATCGCGGTTATACCCGCCGCCGAGCGCCTTGTAGGCTTTCACATAGGCGTTGAGCTGCTGCTGCTTGAGCTCGATGAGATCGATCCTGGCCTCGAGGGCATCGCGCTGAGTGAGCAGGACTTCGGTGTAGTCGGCGCGAGCGGAGTTGAAGAGCTTGCCGGAAATGTCGATGGAGTCAGACAAGGCCTGGACCTGCTGGCTCTTGAGCGCGAAGCCCTGGTTCAGGTTCCTCATTTCGGCGAGCTGGTTCACCACCTCGATGTAGGCCTTCAGCACCGTCTGCTGGTAGGTGTAGATGGCGGAGACTTGCTTGGCGCTGGCACCGTTGTAAGCCGCCTGGATGGCGCTGCGATTGATCAGAGGTGCGACCAGGTTGGCCGCGGCACCATAGACCAGGGATTCAGGTGTGGTGAAGACGGAGTCCAGGCTGAAGGAGCGCAAGCCGAGGGCTGCGTTGATGCTCAGCGCAGGGTAGAAGCGTGCGCCTGCGGCCTTCACATCCAGACCGGCGGCGGCGAGCACCAGCTCGGCCTGGCGCACATCCGGGCGGTTTCTCAAAAGCTCCGCAGGCAGACCGGCACGGATGCCCGTGAGCATGAGATGGTCAAAGCCTCCCGAATTCCGCTTCACAGGCTGCGGGTAGCGGCCGACGAGGTAGTTGATCTTGTTTTCCGCGACGGTGATCTTCTGCTGGATCTCATACTGATGGCTCTTGTTTTTCAGCACTTCAGCCTCAAATCGCCTAACCGCGAGTTCGGTCACCTTGGCGGCATCCTTTTGAAGCTTCACGGCTCCAAGCGCGCTTTCCTGAATGCCGATGGTGCGCCTGACGATGGAAAGCTGGTTGTCCAGGGCCATGAGCTCATAGTATGAGGAGGCGATTTCCGAGACGATGTTTGTCACCATGAAGTTCCTGCCTTCCTGCGTGGCGAGGTAGTGCTTGATGGCTGCATCGCGCTCATTGCGCAGCTTTCTCCAGATGTCCACTTCCCAGTCGAAGTCGGCGACGACACCGAAGTTTGGCAGTGGCTCGGGGAATTCCTTGCCCTTCTTGATCTCAAGACTCTCCTCCACGGCTCCGTCCCGAGTATAACGGCTGGACTTCTCCACCCCCGCATCAGTGCCGAGGGTGATGAACGGAAAGATGGCACCCTTGCGTGCTTTCACCTCGCTCTTCGACACGGCGATCTCCTGCATCAAAATGTTCAACTCTTGGTTATTCTCCAGAGCCGTGCCGATGAGGTTGGTCAGGTTCGGATCCTTGAAATACTCCCGCCATCCCAGCAGGGCTGATGATCGGGGTGAGCTGCCTGCGCCGGGAAACTTGGCGGGCAGGGGAGGCTCGCTCGAGGGCAGCGGGTCACGCTTGAGCCCCGAGCATCCCTGCACCAGGAGAAACAGACTGGCCGCGCCGAAAATTTGAAAGGTGGTCTTCACGTTCTTCATGCTCTTTAAGATCAGGATCAATGGTACTCGGGGAGTTCGCTCAGCGGCGTGTCGTGCTCGTCTGGAAGGAGTTTTCCGCGATCTGAGAGCGTGGCGAAGATGTAATACAGTCCGGGGATCACCAGCAGGCCCATCACGGTGCCCAGCAGCATGCCGCCGGCGGCGGAGGCTCCAATGGTGCGGTTGGCGATGGCGCCGGCACCCTGTGCCCGCAGCAGCGGCACCATGCCGGCGATGAAGGCAAACGAGGTCATCAGGATCGGGCGGAGACGAACCTTCGCACCCTCAACAGCCGCATCGAAGATGGAGAGACCTTCGTGGTGCCGCTGCGCGGCGAACTCCACAATGAGGATGGCGTTCTTGCCCAGGAGACCGACGAGCATGATGAGGCCGACCTGAGCATAGATGTCATTGTCCAGGCCCATGGCTTTCAGCAGCAGGAAGGAACCCATGACGCCGACTGGCAGAGAAAGGATCACCGCCAGGGGCAGCATGAAGCTTTCATATTGGCCCACGAGGACGAGGTACACGAATGCCAGCACGATGATGAAGATGTAAAGCGCTTCATTGCCGCGTCCCACCTCGTCAAAAGACAGACCCGCCCAGCCGATGTCATAGCCGCGCGGCAGAGTCGCCGCCGCCACTTCCTGGATGGCCTTGATGGCATCACCGCTGCTGTAACCGACTGCGGGGGCGCCCTGGATGGACGGTGCGGGATAGGCATTGTAGCGGGTGATCTCATTCAGCCCCTGCTTGGGCACGAGCTTCATGAAGGCGGAGTAGGGGACCATTTCACCCTTTTCGTTAGCCACATACAGGTCATCGAGATCCTTGGGCATTTTGCGATACTTGGGATCGGCCTGGACATACAGCTTGAAGAACTGGCCGAACTTGATGAAGCCCTGCTCATACGTGCTTCCGATCATGATGCCGAGGTTGTCCATAGCCTTGCCGATGGAGACGCCCTTCTGCATGGCCACCTTGTTGTCGATGACGATCTCCTGCTGGGGGTAGCTGGCGCTGAAGAAGGTGAACAGGCCGCGCAGTTCCTTGCGCTTGTGCAGGGCCGCCATGAAGTCGTTGTTCACCACCTGCAGCTTGTCGTAGTCACCGGTGTTCGTCTTGTCCAGGAGACGCAGGGAGAAGCCGCCCGCCGCACCGTATCCAGGCACCGCCGGGGGTTCGTAGAACTCAAACTGCGCGCCTGAGATCTCTTTGCACTTGTGCTCCAGTTCCTCAATGACCTGCGGCGCGGTCAGTTTGCGGTCATCCCAGTTCTTGAGGTTGATCAAGCAGGTGCCGGCGTTGGAACCACGGCCTTCCGTCAGCACTTCGTAACCCGCCAGAGTCGAGACGGATTCGACGCCTTCGATGCTCTTGGCGATCTTCTGCAGCTCTTCGGACTTCGCGTAGGTGCGTTCCAGCGTGGAGCCTGGAGGTGTCTGCAGGATGGCGTAGATCATCCCTTGGTCTTCCGCCGGGATGAAACCGGCGGGCAGTTCCGCATTGAGATAATAGGTCGCTGCGCCGGCGGCACCCAAAACAATGAGTGTCACGATCCACCGGTGAGCGATCTTCTTGAGCAGGGCCTCATACATGTTGGTGACCCTGTCAAAAACTCGGTTAAAGAGATCTAGGAACAACGCGATCGGTCCGCGCCACTTCTTCTTGTGACCATGATCGGGCTTCTTCAAGATCATCGCGCACAAGACAGGCGCGAGGGTGAGAGCCATGACGCCGGAGAGCACGATGGACACCGCCATGGTGATGGAGAACTGCCGGTAGAAAACACCCACCGGACCAGGCATGAACGTGACCGGCACGAACACCGCCGTCATCACGAGTGTGATGGCAATGATGACGCCTGCGATTTCGTGCAGCACCATCTTCGTGGCCATGTAGGGTGACATTTGCTCCTTGCCATGCATCTTCGCATGCACGGCCTCCACCACGACGATGGCATTATCCACCACGATGCCGATGGCCAGCACCAGCGCGAAGAGGGTGATGAGGTTGATCGAGACGCCAAAGCACTGCATCAGGAAGAAGGCGCCGACGAGAGACACCGGGACAGCCAGTGTGGGGATCAGCGTGGAGCGCCAGTCTCCGAGGAAGATGAAGACGACCAGCGCCACCAGCACGAATGCCTCCCCCAGTGTGTGCAGCACCTTTTCAATGGAAGCATCGAGGAAATTGGAGACGTCGTAGCTGATCTTGTAGTCCATGCCGGACGGGAAGGACTTCACCTTAAACTCTGCCAGCTTCGCCTTGATCTCCTTGATGACTTCATGCGCATTGCTGCCGAAGCTCTGCTTGATCACGATGGCGGCAGAAGGGCTGCCATCCAGGTCCGAGTAGAGGTCATAGAATTCACTGCCCAGTTCCACTGTGGCCACATCCTTCAGCCGCAGCAGCTCACCCTCTTCCGTGGAGCGCAGGATGACGTTCTCATACTGCTCCACGGTGTTGAACCTGCCTGAGTAAGTGAGCACATACTCCAGCGCCTGGGACGTCTTGCTGTCCGCGCGGCCGAGGCGGCCTGGCGATCCGATGACACTCTGCTCGGCGAGCGCCTCCATCACCTTCTCAGTGGAGATGCTGTAGGCCCGCATGCGGTCCGGCTTCAGCCAGATGCGCATGGCATACTGGCGGGTGCCCAGGATCTTCGCGGAACCCACGCCTTTGATTCGGCTCAGCTCAGGGATAAGGTTGATGTAGCCGTAGTTGAACAGGAACTGCATGTCCGCGTTCTTGTCCGTGCTGTACAAGTTCACGTACATGAGCATGTTCGGCGTGAGGTTGTTCACGACCACGCCTTCGCGCTGCACCAGCGGAGGAAGACGGCTCATCACCTGGTTGACGCGGTTCATCACGTTCACCGTCGCCTGGTTGGGATCCGTGCCCATGTTGAAGATCACCTGGATGGTGGCCTCGCCCGCGCTGGTGGCATCGGAAGTCATGTACTTCATGTTAGGCACGCCGTTGATGGAGCGCTCCAGCGGAATGAGGCATGATTCCTCAAGAACTTTGGCGCTGGCGCCGGGATAGTCGAGGGTGACCATCACCACCACCGGTGCCACGTCAGGGAACTGGGAGATGGGCAGCGTGACGATGGAGAGCCCGCCCAGGAACAGGATGAGCAGCGAGATGACGATGGCCAGGGCTGGCCTATGGAGGATTTTGGTAAACATGGTCGGATTCGCCAGTGTTATTCAGCGCGCAGTTTCAGGTGCTTGAAT
Source organism: Verrucomicrobiota bacterium (assembly GCA_040387935.1). Taxonomy (GTDB): domain Bacteria; phylum Verrucomicrobiota; class Verrucomicrobiia; order Verrucomicrobiales; family Verrucomicrobiaceae; genus Prosthecobacter. Next base: position 314,878 of record JAZKCU010000001.1, read on the forward strand.
GCCTCCTCGGGCTCCTCAAATTCGTACTCGGCCTTCTTGCCGCTTTTCGCCTGGCGCAGGCCTTCGAGCACGATCTTGTCGTTCTCGGTCACGCCTTCGGTGATGATGAAAAGGTCCTCGATCTCCTCGCTGATGTGCACACGCTGCTGCGTCAGCACGTCATCCTTGCCCACGACGAAAACATAGTGGTGGTCGAGCACCTCAAACGTCGCCTTCTGTGGGATCAGCACGGCGCCCTTGACCAGCTTCTTCATCAGGATGTTCCCCGTGCCGCCATGTCTGAGCAGCCTGTCTGGATTCGGAAAATCCGCGCGGAAGGGAATGGTGCCGGTCTCATTGTTAAACTCGGCTTCGATGACATTGACCCGGCCCTTTTCTTTAAAGACCTGGCCGTTGGCCATCACAAGACTGACAGCCTTGCGGTCATCCGGCTGCTCTTCGGAGGCATAGTCGAGATACTCTGCCTCAGGCACATTGAAGTAGACCCACATCTCACTGTTGTCAGAGAGCGTGATCAGCAAGTCGCCTTCGTCCAGAAGGCTGCCCTGCCGCACTTGCAGGCGGTCCAGCAGGCCGGAAAAAGGTGCTTTGATGTCCGTAAAGCCGAGATGCGTCTGGGCCAGGTTCACCTGTGCCAGAGTCTTCTCCAGCTTCGCCTTTGAGATCGCCAGTTCGGTGGTGGACACCACGTTGCTGTCCGCGAGACGCTTGGTGTTGTCATACTCCACCCTTGCTGCCTGTGATTCAGCCTCCGCGCTCTTCAGTTCTGCCTGGTAGACGAGAGGCTGGATCTTGAACATGGGATCACCCTCTTTGACGAGCTGCCCCTCCTTGACATAAGTGGCCTGCAGATACCCACGCTCCAAGGCGCGCACCTCGATGTTGCTTCGTGAACGGATCTGGCACACGTAGTCGCGTGTGACGATGGTGTCCTTCTTCAGCGGCCGTGTGACGATGAGCTTGGATTCCTTCTCCTGGTGCTCTTCGTGGACCTCCTCCTGTTTGTGGCAACTGCTTGGGACGGCATTGGCCAGCAGGCTGGCGAGCATAAGGTGTTTCCAAATCATGGGGGTAAGATTGGCGTTAATGGCGTGAACAAAGCCATAGGACCCCCATGCATTTCCATACCCTCAGCAGGGGATTTTCAGCTCACCTCTGACACCATCAATCATGAAAAATGCCCTGCCTCCCGCTACACCCATCTAGGTGGACAACCTCTTGTGCGAGTGCCTGCCAATCGCTGTATCAAATTGAAAATCAAAGCGATAAATTCTGCTAAGGAGGCTGCTTTCGTGCTCCTGCCATCCCCCTGAGAGGGGATACCCTGATCAGGGAACCTGGGAACGCTCACTTGGAGGCATCCGCCGCACGCCAAAGATACCAGGCGGCGAGGGTGCGATACGGCTTCCATTTTTTGTCGGCGTGCGCCTGGAGGTCTTTCGGCTTGGGCATCTCCGGCAGCTTCTTCACGACCCGCCAGCCGTTGCGCACGCCATAGTCATCGGAGGGGAACACGTCTGTCCGGCCTAACGTAAAGATCAACAACATCTGCACGGTCCAGCGGCCGACACCACGGACTTCGACGAGGCGCTCGATCAACTCCTCATCGCTCAGCTTCATGGCCACAGCACGTGTGGGAATCTGACCGGAGGCTGTTTTGCCGGCGATATCGCGGATGGAGGTCAGCTTGCTCAGGGAGAAGCCGCAACTGCGAAGCGCGGCCTCGTCCAGGGCGAGCACTTGCGCAGGTGTCGGGAACCGTGAGCCGGTAAACAGGGCTCGGAAGCGGCGCAGGATGGCCTCGGCGGCATTCGCATGCAACTGCTGATGGGCCACGGCGCTGACCAGTGCCTCATAAGGCGAGCGCTTGGCCTCCGCCTTGAGATCGCAAGGGCCATGAGCGAGGATCAGCCGCTTCATGATGGTGCAGCGCTTGGAGAGGATGGCTTCGGCCTCGGAATGCATGGCCCTACTTTAGAGGCATTGATCGGAATGCCAGCTCGATGTCAAAGTGAACACCATCAAACTTTCTCCACTCTCACCGCACTGTGCTTATAACTCGGCTGGCGGCTATGGGGATCAAAGGAGGCATGAGTGAGCTGGTTCACGCGATTGTCATGCATGGGCAGGAAGACCTCACCAACGTTCACGCAGGTGGTGAGGCGGGCTTTGGCGGTCAATTCAGCTCGCGGGGAGATGACGCGGATACTCATGCCATCCTGGATCTTGAGGCGCTGCGCATCATTGACGTTGAGGTCTAGCATCAGTTCTTCCGGAATCATCTTGGCGAGCACGGCGGACTTTGCGGTGCGTGTCTCCGTGTGCCACTGGGCGCTGGTTCCGCGGCCGGTGATCAAGACAAGCGGGTACTCGTCGCTGCGCTGTTCAGGGATTGCGCTGGGCGGGTCGAAGATGAACTTCGCCTTCTTGTCCTGAGTGTAGAATTTACCATCGGCAAAGAGCCGGCGCTCCTTGAAGCTAGCGGCCTCAAATTTGGCTCCCTGCTCGCGGTTGAGCGGCCACTGCACACCGCCGTTTTTGCGCAGCATCTCGTGACCGTTGATGCCGGTGATGTCACAGGGCTGGTTTTCCGTGCAGCGCTGCAGCACGCGGAAAACGGCTTCAGGGCTGGTCCAGCCACGGAACAGATGATCACATTCCCAGTAGTGGGCGATCAGGCGGAAGATGTGGAAGTCAGCGAGAGCCTGGCCGGGAGCACGGCGCACCTTCGGGCTGTAGCCGATGCGGCGTTCGCTGTTGATGAAGCAGCCTTCCTTCTCGCCCCAGCCTGCGGCGGGCAGCACGAGGTGTGCGCGCTTCGCGGTTTCCGTGCTGCAATACATGTCTTGCACCACGATGAAGTCGAGCTTGTCGAGGATGCGGTTGAAGCGGCTCTGATCGATCCACGAGTGACTCGGGTTCGTGGCGACAAACCAGATGGCTTTGATCTTGCCACTGTCCGCGCCGTCGATGATCTGATCGTAAGCGAGGCTGGGCTGATCTGGGATGCGCTCAAGCGGGATGCCTGTGGCCCCGGCCACCTTCTCACGATGCGCCAGATTGCGAAAATCGTGACCTCCTAGAAGGTTGGTGGTGTTGGAAAACAAGCGCGAGCCCATGGCATTACACTGGCCGGTGATGGAGTTGGCTCCCGTGCCGGGCTTGCCGATGTTCCCCGTCATCAGCGCCAGATTGATGATGGCCTGGGCGGTGCGTGTGGCTTGATGGCTCTGGTTCACCCCCATGGTCCACCAAAAGGAGACGCGTGGCGTGCCCTGGATGATGGTTTTGGCAAAGTGAAGCATTTGCTCCATGCTCAGGCCAGTCTCAGTGGCGACGCGGTCTGGTGTGTAGTCTGCGACGAACTTGGCGAATTCGTCGAAGTTGTTTGTGTGCTCGCTGATGAAGTGCGGGTCGAGCCCACCATCGCGGATGATCAGATGCGCGATGCCATAGAGCAGCACGAGATCGCTCTTTGGTTTGATGGAGTAGTGTTGCGTGGCCGCCATCGCGGTCTCGGTCTTGCGTGGATCGATGACGATGATCTCCGGGCCGCGTTTGTTGCTCAGCACCCGCTGCCACATGATCGGATGTGCGATGCAGGGATTCGCGCCGATGAAGACCAGCACATCACTTTCCTCAAAGTCCGAATAAGTGAAGGGTGGCGCATCAAAGCCGAAGCTCTCTTTGTAGGCCGCGACTGCGGTGGCCATGCACTGGCGTGTGTTGCCATCGCCATGCAGCATGCCCATGCCAAACTTGGCCAAGGCGCCGAGGAAGGCCATCTCCTCAAACATGATCTGCCCGGTGCTCAGAAACGCGGCGGCCTCGCGGCCATGGGTGTCGAGGATGCTCTTCATCTTCTCGCAGAAGTACTTCAGCGCCACATCCCACTCCACCGGCTTGCCATGCAGCAGCGGCATGGTGGCACGATCCGGCGCATCCAGCACGGCGAGCGCCTCCCAGCCTTTGGGGCAGGCAGTGCCGAGGTTCACCGGATAGTCGGGATCAGGTGTGAGGTTGATGGCCTCACCGTCCTTGAGATGCAGCTTCAGACCGCAACCTGTGGAACAGAAACCGCAGATGGCTTTTGTCGTCGCATCTGGCAGCAGGCGTGATGGTACCTGCCCCAGCCCAAACCTGGCGGGTTCGCGCACAAGATCAGCGGTGAGGGGGCCGTCCCACTCGCGAAAGGTCATGGCAGGTGCGGTGATCATGGTCAGTTGCCTGGCATTTTTGAGCCTGCTGCGGCGGTGAAGAAATAGATGCGCTCAACCAACTGGCTGCCGAAGGTCAGCAGCAGGGAGATAAGAAGCATCCAGTGGGCCGAGGCGCCTGCGAAGATCATGACAGGTATCACCAGGCCCGTCATGATGAGGCTGAGGCCACGCAGCTCGATGTGATGCGAGAGGCGCTTCTGGATCACACGCGCTGACCTGTGCCACGGAGATGTTTCATCTTCCAAGGCCAGACGATAGCGCGAGATCTCCCAGAGTGAGAGGATCCAGCGGAGCGCCACTTTGATGCCCATGGCCCAATAGACAGCGGCGATGCCAAACCAGATCCAAACGGCGGCACAGACACAACCTCCAAGCAGCAGCATGGTCCCGAAGAACTTGCCCGAGGTTATCGACATGGACCAAAACGGCCGCCGTGTGTCGACATACACCATGACAGAGCAAAACACGGCTGCGAGCGCTGCCACGGCTGTGCCAGTGACGGCGAGACGCATCCACTCCAGGTTTCCAAACCACCACGTCGCCGCGATGGCCGCGCCACCGCCGGGCAGGGCACCAAAGGCCAGGATCTCGCGTGAAAGCCATGACTTCCTCCAGCCCATGAAGGCTCGCCACGCTTTCAGTGGCTGGCCCAGGTGCAGCACGCTTAGATTGATGCCGACCAGCCCGATCAAAAGGGCAATACCACTGGTGATTGCGGCTTGCTGAAGATTCAAGACATCCAGCCACATGGCGATGGCACAACCGATGAAGGTGCCTGCGCTCATCTGGGTGAGCACGAGCATCCAGGAGAGCGGTGTGTGTCCGTGATCGAGCTCAATGCGGCCAGAATCAGCGGCCTTAGCCGCTCCAGGCACGGGCTTGCTTGAGATATAAGTGGTGGTGGGACGCGTGTATTTGGAATCAAAGGCCCCTGGGATGATGCTGCCGTTCTGAGGCACGAGATCATGACGCACGATCTTGATCTGGATGGCCTCATTCGGACAGGCCTGCACGCAGGCGGGTGCTTCGCCATCAGCCAGACGGCCCTGGCACATGTCACACTTGCGCACGATGCCACGCTTGAAGTTAAACTTTGGCACGTCATACGGGCATTTCAGGATGCAGTAACTACAGCCGATACATTGGTCATCCAGGTGCCTAACAATGCCTGTGACAGGGTTTTTGTCATAAGCCAGCACCGGGCAGCCGTCCGCGCAGGCAGGCTCCACACAGTGGTGGCAGGCTGTGGTGACTGTTTGCAGATAGGGCTGCTTCCTCGTGCCGACGAGCAGTCCCATGTCACGCCAGGACTCACCTTCATCCAGTCCATTCAGCGAGTGACAGGCGGCCACGCAGGCCTTGCAGCCGGTGCATTCATCCAGATGCACTTCGAAGGCATACTGCTCTCCACGCAAGGGCTTGGACAGCGGGATGAGGTGGGAAAAGCGCTCGCGGACCGGCTTTGAATCATACTCCTCGGAGAAGAGGGCGACCGGAGTGCGCAGGTTCTGCTGTTCCTTCAGCAACTCCTCAAGAAGGGATTCCTGGGTGAGGGTGCTTGTCTGAGAGGCGGGTGGCTCCAATCCGCCGCCGCCACCCGGCTGGGACACAGCGCAGCGTGTCCCTACCGAGGGTGTTGGGGATTGTGAGAGATCGGCCACCATGACTTTTGCCTCATGCTTCGCTGAAGATTTCCTGGAGCTGGCCCACCGTGTGACGGTTGCAGAAAGCGTGGAAAGACTCGTCCGCAGTGCGTTTGGCGAGGTAGCCTTTCAGCATCGCCTCAAGCGTGAGGCCGAGAGATTCATAGGTCACACCGCTGAAAACCTGACGGCCGATCTTGCGGTTCTCACCGAAGCCGCCGCCGACGGTGACGTGATAGCCTTCACCACTCTCAGATTTCACCTTGGTGCCGAGCAGACCGATGTCTCCCATGAAATGCTGGGCGCAGGAGTGCGCACAACCAGTGAAGTGAATGTTCACGGGCTGGTCCAGCTTCACTCGCTTGTCCAGATAGTCCATCATGGCAATCGCATGGCCCTTGGTGTCAGTGGCGGCGAATTTGCAATATTTGTTACCCGTGCAGGCCACGAAGCCATTGCGCAGCGGCGAGTTCTCGCAAGGGAAGCCGAGCTTCCGAAGCGACTTCGCGAGTGTGGCAGCGTAGGCGACCTTGACGTTCGGGATGATGAAGTTCTGCCAGACCGTGAGGCGGACCTCGCCGCTGCCATAGCTGTCCGCGAGATCGGCCACGCGCTCGAGTTGCTTGGCGGTCATCTGGCCCACTGGCACGCTGGCACCGACATAGACGAGGCTTTCCTGCTTCTGCGGGTAAGTGCCGACGTGTGAGTGGCCTTGCTGCGAGAAGGTGCGCTTCTCCTGAATCGGTGAATCCGGAGCAAGGCGTGTGAGCTTGTACTTGAGATATTTCTCCGTCTCGACCAGCACACCATCCAGCCCCTTGTCTTCGATGACATACTTGAAGCGTGCCTTCTTGCGATTCGTGCGGTCACCGAATTGGATGAACACACGCAGCAGGGCGACCATGACGTCGTTCAGTTGCTCAGGCTTCACGAGGACGCCCCAGTCGCTGGCGAAAGTCTGGTGACCGGTAACACCACCGAGGGCGATGCGGAAATAAATGCCTGGCTCGATGCCTTCGCTGTTCTCACCGATCTTCACCGCGCTCGCGCCGATGTCGTTGGTGTCCTCAACGGAAGAAATGAGACCACCGCCGTCGTAAGCGATGTTGAACTTGCGAGGCAGGTCGTAGAACTCCTTGGATGCGATGATCAGGGTCGCCAGTTCATTCACGAAGGGACGGACATCAATGATCTCATGCGGATCATAGCCCGCGCAGGGATTCATGGTGATGTTGCGGATGTTGTCCGCACCGGCGCCTTTGGAATGAAGACCGCAGCCCTGGATGCGGCGAAGTACTTCGGGGCAGTTCTTCGGCTCGATCAGACGGATCTGGAAGTTGTTCCTTGTGGTGATCTGGATGTAGCCCGTGGTCAACTCGCGGGCGATGGCAGCGATCTCGCGAAGCTGATAGCTCTTCACAATACCGCCGGGAATGCGCAGACGGCACATGTAACCGTCCTTCACGGGGTTCAGCCAGAACAGGCCATTCCATTTGAAGCGGAAAACGGATTCAGGCTCCGGCTTCGCATTCCAGCGCGCATCCATCACCAGCTGCTCGATCGCATCGAAGGGATGCAGCTCGCGCTTGATGCGCTCTTCCTTGGTCAGGTCATCGAGCGATGGACCGGTTGGGGCTGGTGCGGCGGCTGGAGCCGAGCCGAGGTCCCCGAAGGTCACTCCACCTGCGGAGACACCGGCGAAGAAGCCCTCGAGATAGCGTTTCTGTTCAGCAGAAAAGTCAGAGCCTGGAGGGGAGGTCATCCCAGGGCTTGATTTGAGATGTTCGGCGGCGATACTCATGACATGAATGATTTGGAGCTAGTGTTCCGAGTGTGTGCGGCTGAGGAAGGTGGCTTTACCGCGAGTTACCGTCTGCCGGACGGCTTGATCGTGACCCAAGGCGATACTTGGCAGGAACTGGAGGCGATGATGAGGGACGCTGTGAGCTGTCACTTTGCCGTTCCAGATGAAGCTGTGAGTTAGTAGACATCGCGGGCATACCGTTTGGCCTTCTTCATTTCGTTCACGTAGGCGGCGGCTTCCTCGGCAGTCCTGCCTCCGGCGGTCTGGATGATCTCATGCAGGGCTTGGTCGACGTCTTTTGCCATGCGCTTGGCATCACCGCAGACGTAGAAGTAAGCGCCTTCCTCCAGCCACTGCCAGAGTTCGCTGGCGGCTTGCATCATGCGGGTCTGGACGTAGATCTTCTCTTCCTGGTCACGGCTGAAGGCGGTGTCGAGGCGGGTGAGATGGCCGCTCTGCACCCAACCAATGATCTGATCGTGGTAGAGGAAGTCGGTGGTGCGCTTCTGGTCGCCGAAGAAGAGCCAGTTTTTGCCAGGAGCCTTGGTGACTTCACGCTCTTCGAGAAAGGCACGGAAGGGGGCGATGCCGGTGCCGGGGCCGACCATGATGACTGGCTTGCTGAGATCGGCGGGGAGGCGGAAGTGATTCGCGGCGTGGAAGTAGATGCCAGTCGTCTCGCCCAACGGGAGGCGGTCGGACAGGAAGGTGCTGGCCACGCCCTTGTGCTGAAGGCCATCCGCGCTGTAGCGCACGGCACCCACGCAGAGATGCACTTCATCTGGATGTGCATTGACGCTGGAGGCGATGGAGTAGAGACGGGGTTGAAGCTTGCGCAGATTCTCAAGGAAAATGGGCAGTGAGATCGTGGTCTCAGCCGCTTTGCCAACGAGGTGTCGGACTTCGTAGTGCTTGATCAGCGCCTCGCGAAGAGGGCAGGTAGCACCGCTCTCCAGTGTAATGATAACTTCAGGATCGAAGCCATGGCTGGCGATGACAGCATCGACCACTTCGGGGCAGTTCTGCACGAAGACGCCAAGCGCATCACCCACTTCATAGGTTAGGCCGCTGCCCTTCAGGCTGAAGGCGATGTGGCGTGTGTCCTTACTGCTGTTGTTCGCGTTGAGCTCGAGGTTGGCGAGCAAGGGTGCGGCGAAGGGCTTCTTCTTGGTGTAACCTGAATCTTCCTCTTCTTCTGGCGGTGCCATTGCTGCTGCTGCTGCGGACTCGCTGCCACTGAGCAGGGTGAAGGCATTGGCGGACCATTTCTTGGCGAGGTCATCGAAATCGACATCGCAATCGACGCGGTCCACGATGCGTGTGGCACCGAGTTCGGCGAGACGTTCATCGAGCTTCTTGCCGGCGAGACAGAAGGTGTCGCCGTAGTTTTTGTCACCCAGCGCCAGGACGCTGTAGAGCACGCCTTCCAGCTTGGGGCTGCTGCCATTGCTGTTGATGGTATCCCAGAAGGAGATGGCGTTGTCAGGCATGTCGCCCTCACCCCAGGTGGAGGTGATGAGGAGGACATTTTTGTCCTTGATGAGATCGGCGGGTTGCAACGAGTCGAGACCGGCGGCTCGTGCCGCGAAGCCTCGACCCGTTGCTTCCCTGGCCAGCCGCTTGGCCAAACTCTCTGCATTGCCGCTCTGGCTGCCGAAGGCGATCAGGAGCGGACGCTTTGCCTCCGCGGGAGCAGCAGCCGCAGCTGCCGCGCCACCACGGCTGAGGACACCGGCGAGGAAGCCATTGAGCCAAAAGCGCTGCTCGGCGGTGAAGGGTGCGTTTTCAGGAATGAGCGGGACGTGTGTCATGGCAGAGGAAACTAAAAATCAATGAGTGGAAATGAGCTTCAGGAGCAGGATCAGGTTGACGATGAGGAGCAGGAAAAAGCCCACTTTGTAGAACCGTGGTGAGATGCGCTCCACGAGAGGTGTGGCCTGTTCAAAGAAGGGCTGGACCTTGGCAGGATTACGCAGGTCGTGCAGAAGCTCGGAGTAGTGCTGGTAACGCCGCTCAGGACTGATGGTGATGGCGCGCCGGACGACATTTTCAAACCATGGCGGCACATTCGGATTCAGCTTGGAAAGCGCACGGGCGGGAGAGAAGACGGGCGTCTGGAAGCGCTCAATCTCGCCATAAGGCAGCTTGCCCGTGAGCGACTGGTAAAGTGTGACGCCGATGGCGAAGATTTCCGTGCGCTCACTGATCGGCGCACCGTGGAAGCGCTCAGGCGCCAGGTAGCTGGCGGTGCCGGCACGTGACGAGATGGAGAAAAGCTCCACGGCGCTGCCGATGTCCACGAGCTTGAAAGTGAGGCGGGCATAGTCGCCGGCGCAGAGGATGTTCTCGGGCTTGATGTCGCCATGGGCGAGGTCGAGCCGCAGAAGGGTTTGCGAGGCTTCCGTGAGGAACTGACCGAGAGCGAGCGCGGAGTCCACGGAGAGCTGGCGCTCACGCAGCACTGAGCTTAGGCTCGGTGCATCCACAAACTCCATGATGTAGTAGCGCAGCGTCTGTCCGGCAGGCTCGTGGGAGCGCACGAAGTGATCAGACTGCAGGCGGGTGGCGTTCCAGGCCTCCCGCACGAAGGTATTCAGATGCGGCTCGCTGCTGCTGGCTTCCACTGGAGCAAATTTGATGACCACGCGCTGGTGATCCTTCTCCGCAAGCCACACGCGATCTGTGCCCTGGAAGCTGCGGACCAGTTCATAGCCGTCAATGACCTGGCCTTTGGTCAGCGTCTCGGGGATCGTCAGGGCACGCTCGCTCATGGTACGGAGTTGACCAGTTTTCTGAATGTCGAGCACGACCGCGCTGATGTCGTCCATGGTTTCTGTCTTCGCACGAAGAAGAGCGCTGTGAACAATGCTGCGGGCGCTGCTGCGCTGGCGCAGAGCTGTGTCGATCTGCTCCGGATCGAGATGATTGCTAAGGCCATCCGAGCAGAGCATGGCGACATCACCATCCTCGAGATCAATGTGGAAGACATTGGGATTTGTCTCCTCGGTCATGCCGAGAGCACGCGTCAGCATGTTGTGCTGATACTCGTCGACATGATCCTCGGACAGTGTGAGCAAACGATCTTTTCGCCAGAGTGTGACACGGGAGTCACCCAGGTTCACACCGTAGAGGCGGTTTCCTTCAATGACGGCGGCAGCGAGAGTGGAGACCATCTCAGGCCGCTCGTAACGGGCGATGGACTCCTGATAGAACGAACGGTTCAGGAGCCGGGTGAACTCCATGAGCGCACGCGGCGGATCCCAGGAACGAGGACGGGCGCTGTAGTTCTCGATCAGCGTGCTGACTGCGCGCTGGGCGGCCTCACGTGCTGGAAGTCCTGTGCCTGCGCCGTCACAGAGCACCGCGATAACCGTCTGATCCCAGGCACGCACGGCGAACGCGTCGGAGGAGAGATCTCCTTCGTTGCGCGGCAGGCCGAAACTGGTGCTGAGGACTTTCACGAGATTGCTTTGGGAAAGGTGGTGAAGATCGGGAGAGACGGGTGGATCAGATGCGGGCCTCGGCGCTGGCACCCCAGGTGGTGCGCCAGCGGGTCTTCACGAGGCTAAGGCCGATGAGCGCCAACATGCAGAGGCCGGCAAAGGCGAGGATGCCGACGAAATAACTCCCGGTCAGACCCTTTGAATAACCCAGCGAACTGGCGAGCATGAAGCCGCCGAGACCACCGCCACATCCGACCAGACCGGTCATGACACCGATGTCCTTGGCGAAGCGTTGAGGCAGGAGCTGGAAGACCGAACCATTGGCCATGCCGAAGGCACCTGAGGCGAGGAAGAAACCGATGGCGCAGAAAACTATGCTGTGGGCGAAGGCTGCGAGCCCCAGTGAAAGCGCTGCCACCACATACAGAATGTTCAGGGCGCGGATGCCGCCCAGGCGATCTGCGATGGCCCCGCCAACAGGGCGACCAAGAGCCCCAATGAGAGTGCAGCCTGCGGCCCAGGTGCCAGCTTCCACGGCGCTAAGACCGAACTCCGAGGTGAAGTAGATGATGAGGGAGGCGGCGAGACCGGAGAAACCGCCGAAGCTGATGGTGTAGAAGAAGCAGAACCAGTGCGCATCACGCTCCTTGAGCAGGTTGACGTAGTCTTTGAGGGTCTTCTTTTTCACTTGGACGGGTGCTTCTTTGGAGAAGACCACATAAGCGATGAGCACGAGCACCAGCGGGATGAGCGCAAAACCAAAAACGGAAGGCCAGCCGTAGGCTGCGGCGAGGCGGGGGGCGAGAAGTGAGTCAATAACGACCCCGACATTACCGGCACCGGCGAGGCCCATCACCACGCCTTGCATCTGCGGTGGATACCAGCGGCCTGCCTGAGGCAGAGCGACTGCGAAGCTGGCACCTGCGACGCCGAGGACCACACCGAGCATGAGGGTGTGGGAAAACTGATGCAGCCCGGTGAACCAGGCCACGGTCATGCCCGCGATGACGATGAGCTGGGCGATGACGCCGGTATTCTTCGCCCCGATGCGGTCCACCAGCATCCCGAGCAGAATGCGGATGAAGGCTCCGGAGAGGTAGGGGACGGCCACCATGAGACCTTTCTGCTGGGGATTGAGACCCAGCGTCTGGCCGATCTGCGCACCGAGGGCGCCGAGGATGGTCCAGACCATGAAGCTGACATCGAAATAGAGGAACGAGGTGAGCAGCGTGGGCCAGTGGCCGGAGGATTTGAGAGCGGAGAGTTTCATTCGAAGCGGTGTGGAACTGCTTCAATCAAATAGCCGCACGCGTGCCAAGTCTGGGTGCTCTCATCGTAAGTTCCGTGAATCTTTTCTGTGATATGCATGAGCAGTCCTCATGATAAAAGGGCGGGACTCCGCGGGCATTTGACGCTGTTTGAGTCGCGTCTGACGCCTGTTGTGCGGATCCCGCCCTTCTCGATGAGGGTCAGTGGATCAGAAGTCGAACTGCAGCTGGACGTAACCGAAGTGCGCGTTGTCGGAAGCGCCGGTCTGGGCCAGGTAATTGCCTGCGAGGAAGAAGCTGTAACCTGTCTGGAGGGCCACATGCGGGTTGAACTTGTAGATGGCCGTGATGTCGAATTCCTGGCCGCGGTATTTGTCAGCACTGCGGGCGGCAGCATTCACCGGACGCACACGTGTCTGGTTGTTCACCCGGCGCCAGGCGTCACCGCTGTCTGCATTCCAGTACACATGGTAGTCCAGCATGACCTTCAGCTTGGCGGTGGGCATGAAGCTGATGTTGAGCTGAGGATTGTGCATGTTTGACCAGGCGGTGGTGTCCATGTAACCGTAGAACATGTGGTTAGTCGGATACAGGTTCTGGAAGGTGTTCACATCGCCGTCCGCTAAATTGTCGTCACCGGTGGCATAGTTGTATTGCAGGCCGATGCGGGGCTTCCAGGAGTGCTTGATGTTGTAACCCACGCCCCAGTGACCGGCGAAGGCGCTGAGATCGCGTCCGGACACATTGCCAGTCTGGTAGGCCATCTCGGCTTCATAGTCGAAACCACCGAGTTTCTTCGGGTCACCTTTCCACAAGGTGCCGAAGGTGTAGAAGCTGCTGTCACCCAGACGGGCGCCGAAGTCAGCATTACCCTGGTCGCTTTTGTGGTAGGCGTAGAAGTCCGTGGTGGTGTTGATCGGAACCCACTGGGTGGCCAGGTAGATGCCGCTGAAGATGGAGTCCTGGTTGTTCTGGTTATCAAACACCTGGGACACATTCCACTGCCGGTCCTTGAAGGTCACGGGGCTGGAGGTGAAGAGATCGAGCGCCCAGGTCTTGCCAGCATAACGAAGTTTGATGGCGTCAAACGTGCGCGCTTGGTTCAGCCACTCGAGCGGGCCGACGAGACGCTGGTCTCCATAGCTGAGGAACTGGCGGCCGACGGTGGCGCTGATGCCCTTCTTGATGTCACCAAGCTGGACGTAGGCTTTCAGGATGTCAAAGTTGTCATCACCTTCGGAACCGAAGCTGCCAGGGCTGCCGATGTCGTTGTTACGGCTGCCGCCGAGCTCACGGATGTCCTGGCCCTGGACGTAGAGTTTGAGCCAGTCAGTCATCTGATAGCCGAGGCCGAGACGGAAGCGCTGGAGGAGCCAGGTCGCATCCTGCGGGCTGTTCACGGCGCTGTTGAAGTCAAAGTTATTCTCACGGGCTTCAAAACGCATCTTCTCCTGGATGTCGACGGTGAGTTTGCCGTCGAAGAAGGTGATGGGCGCGTAACCGGGAGGCGGGGGGGGGGCTGGAGCTGCCGGCTTTTCAGCAGGAGCGCCTGCGGAAGCAAGCGATGCCGATGCGAGCAGTAAGAGAGCGGTGGGTTTCATCTCGGGTGGTGTGTTATGACGTTGCGGTGCTGTGGGTGTTGGGTTTCGGCTACGCGGCGGCTGTAGGGAAGGGGAGGGCGTGGGTGGCGAGCTCCGCTGCCATGTCGGCAGAGGGCTTGAAGGACGGCTCGCGACTGGGGCGGATGTGGGAGCGGTCGTTGAGGAAGGTGATGAGGTGCTCGCGCAGTTCGTAGTAGCGCGGGTCTTCCATGATCTCCTTGCGATTGCGCGGACGCTCGAAGGGGATGTTCAGGATGTCTCCCACTTCCGCTTCGGGTCCGTCTGTCATCATCACGACACGGTCGGAAAGGAAGATGGCCTCATCCACATCATGCGTCACCATGAGCGTGGTGATGCGGTTGCGGCGCCAGAGTTCCAGAAGCACTTCCTGAAGCTCATAGCGGGTGAGGGAGTCCAGCATGCCAAAGGGCTCGTCCAGCAGCAGCATCTTGGGCTGCAGGGCGAACGCACGCGCGATGCCGACACGCTGGCGCATGCCTTGGGAGAGCTCACCTGGAAACTTGTGCATGGCATCCCCCAGGCCGACGATGCTGAGGTAATACTCAGCCATCTGGCGGCGCTCCTGCTTGCTGGCGGTGAAGTAAACTTGGTTAACGCCGAGCATGACGTTCTCAAAGGCGCTCATCCATGGCAGCAGGCAGGGGGACTGGAACACGATGCCACGATCCGGACCCGGGCCGCTGGCCTCACGACCGGCGAGAATCATGTTGCCCTTGCTCAGGTCACTCAAACCCGCGACCATCATGAGCACCGTGCTTTTACCACAACCCGAGTGGCCGATGAGCGTGGCGAACTCGCCCTCCTTCAGCTTCAAGTTGAAGTCTTTGACGATGGTGGCCGGGCCTTTGGGAGTGTCATAAGTCTTCCAGAGACGATCTAGCTCCAGCATCTTGGGATTCGGGGCACTCATACGGCCACCTCCACTTCTTCACGCTTGTTGTCGGAGCGGCGCTTGGGGCCGCGGCGGTTCAGGAATTCGAGGCTGTTCACTGTCGTTAGGTCTTCAGGCAGGATGTCAGGCAGGGTGAGCTTCACGCTGGTCTTGGATTTTGATTTCCCCTTGGCATCGAGAAGCGTGTTGATGAGCTCCGAGCGCAGCTTCTTGAACCTGGGATCGTGGTTCAGCGTCTTGCGGTCACGCGGACGCTCGAGATCCACCAGGATGGGTTCACCCAGGGTGGCTGGAGAAGTAGGCAGCAGTGGAATCACTCGGTCGGCGAGCAGCAGTGCTTCATCAGGATCATTGGTGATCCACAGCACCGTGGTGAGGTTCTCGCGCCAGATCTCGCTGATCTCGTCCTGGATGGTGGCACGCGTCAGGGCATCGAGTGCGCTGAGCGGCTCATCCAGCAGCAGCACCTTGGGCATCATGGCGAGTGTGCGCGCCACGGAGACGCGCTGCCGCATGCCCCCGGAGAGCTCCTTCGGCAGCTTGTGGGCCGCAGGGGTGAGCTTCACCATGTCGATGTATTTCTTCACGTGCTCCTTCCGCTGCTCCTTGGTCCAGTCTTTGAAGACTTCATCCACGGCGAGGGCGATGTTCTCCGTGACGTTCAGCCAGGGAAGCAGGGAGTAGTTCTGGAACACAAGACCACGGTCAGGTCCTGGTTCCGTGATCTTCTTTCCTTCGATGGTGGCTTCACCAGAATCAGGCTTCACAAGTCCGGAGATCATGTTGATCAGCGTGCTTTTGCCTGAACCGGAGTAACCAACGATGACAACAAACTCTCCTTCTTCGAGAGACAGGTTGATGTCTTTGAGCACTTCGGAGCGTGCCCCTTTGATTCCATAGCCTTTGGAGGCTCCTTTGATTTCGATAAGCGGCATATCTGGATCAGGTGGAGGGTTAGGCAGTCTTGAACCGGCCTTCGATCATACTCATGAGGCGGTCGAGCACGTAGCCGACGACACCAATGGTGAGGATGCAGAGGATGATGTGGGCGTAGCTGTTGGCGTTGTACTGCTGCCAGAGGAAGCCGCCGACGCCGGGCATGCCGGTGAGCATTTCCACCGCGACGATGACAAGCCAGGCGATGCCGAGGCTCAGGCGAAAACCGGTGAACATGTAAGGCAGCGTGGCGGGCACGAGCACCTTCCAGAGCGTCTTCCACTTCGAGAGCTTGAGCACTTTGGCGACATTCAGGTAATCTTGCGGCACGGCGCGGACTCCGACGGCGGTATTCATGACTGTGGGCCACATGGCGCAGATGGCGATGGTGAAGAGCGCGGCAGCATCTGAGGCACCGAACGCGGTGCGTCCCTCGCTGTTGACGATCTTGACACCGCTGAAGAGGATCATGCCGAGAGGAAGCCAAGCAAGGGGCGAGACGGGTCTCAGCACTTGGATGATCGGGTCAAAGGCGATGGTGAACTTTTTGGACAGGCCGAGGAAGAAGCCAATCGGTGTGCCAATGATGAGAGCGATGGCGTATCCCTGCGCGACGAGCACGAGAGACGTCCAGGTGAACCGCAGGATGCCCTGATCCAGCTCACCACGTTTCGCGAAGGGCTCTGTGATGTAGAGCCTGCTGGCCGTCCATGTTTCTACCGGTGTGGGCAGGTCCTTGGAGAGCCCAGAGCGTTTAGTCTCTGTCAACTTCACGGTATCGCCCCAGTCGTCCTTCTTCACGGTGGTGGTGGTCACGGACTTGCCGGCGATCACATACCAGAAGAGGCAGGTGACGAAGATCGCCAGAAGAGGCAGGAAGATGGCGTCGAGTTTGTATTTCTGGATGATGTGTTGCATGGCGGCGGCGGGTGTTCTTGGGCATGGGACTCCCAGTCGCCCTGGCTGCGTGTTTCACAGCCAGAGCGCGCAGGGCTTTGAGGTCTCGGGGGTGAGAAGGGGGTTAACCTTTCATGGTCTTGACCGCGAAGGATGCGGCGTAGGCTTCGAGGTCGCTCTTGGGATCAAAAGTCACGCCATCGAAGAGTGTCTCAGCGGCATCGCTGGCACCTCCATGGGCATAACCGATTTCCTTCATGGCTTCCTCATAGATATCGGAACGCATCACTTGTTTGGCGACTCCTTCATAGTCAGGCGCGCCTTCGGTGAAGCCCCAGCGGCGGAGCTGGGTGAGCCACCACTTGCCGTATTTGGCCTGTGGGTAGTTGCAGTTGCGGTCACTGAAGATCATGTAGTTCGGGTCCTTGAACTTGCGTCCGTCGCCCATGAGGTACTTGCCCTGGAGGCGGCCGAGGATGGTCTCAGGCGGGCAGTTGATGTAGGTGGCTGCGCTGACGATGTTTGCCTGCTCCTCGCGGTTCTCCATCTTGTCCAGCCACACGCTGGCTTCGTGGAGGGCCTTCAGCACGGCTTTGACCGTCTTGGGATTCTTGGAGGCGAACTCTTCGGTGAAGGCACAGACTTTTTCAGGATGGTCCTTCCAGATGGCCTGGGTGGTGATGGAGGTATAACCAATATCGTCGGCGATGGTTTTGGCACCCCAGGGTTCACCCACGCAGAAGCCGTCCATCTTGCCGACCTTCATGTTGGCCACCATCTGGGGAGGCGGCACGGTGATGAGGGAGATGTCAGCGCCGGCACCTGCGGCATCACCGGGGTTGATGCCGCCGGCGGCGAGGTAATAACGCATCCACATGGCGTGAGTGCCTGGGGGGAAGGTCATCGCAAAGGTGAGCGGATTACCACTGGCCTTCGCGGCATCGACGAAAGGCTTCAGCGCCTTCGGATCATCAGCGACCTTGCCTTTGAAGGTGTTCGCCAGCGTGATGGCCTGGCCGTTGCGGTTCAGGATGAAGGGGGCGATCAATGGCTTCTTCGGAGCGCCGCCAAGACCCATGGTGGAAGCGATGGGCATGCCTAACAGCATGTGTGTTGCCTGGATGTCGCCATTGACAAGGGAGTCGCGGATGGCGGCCCAACTGGCGCCCTTGCTGACGGTGGAGTTGACGCCGTACTTCTTGAAGAGACCCTTCTCATGGGCGACCACGATGCTGGAGCAGTCCGTGAGGGCGATGATGCCGAGCTTCACATCCGGCATCTCCGGGGAGTCATCGGCATAGGCCGAGCCGACCCAGCCTGCGGGAAGGCCTGAGAAGAGAGTGCCAAGGCTGGCCGTGGCTGTGCGCTGAAGAAGAGTGCGGCGGGAGAGGGCACCTGGGGTGACAGTGGGTTTCATGCTTGGGTGACTTTTGGGCGTTTGTTGGATTTGCTGGTCGTTGGGGCGGTGACGTTGGCGGCGGCTGTTGGCAGGGAAATCGGGGGGATGGCGCTGGCGTTCCAGCATTCGGCCAGGGCGATGGAGGCTTCGGGGCGCTCTCCGGGGGTGATCAGGCCATGGGTGATGAACTGATCGAGCAGCCAGCGGCCACGCTCGCCGGTGGGCTCATTGGCGTCCCGGCGCTGGAAGATATGAAAAGCACTCACATCTGCCATCTTGCCGGTGCCGAGATCCAGCGGACCGACCAGCGAGCGCTTCAGGCTCTCCTCGCTCTGCAGGTGGAAGTAGCCGCTGCGCACCAGGATGCGGGCCACTTCAGCGCGATTTTCAGGAGCCTCACAGAAGGCGCAGGCTTCACGCAGGGCAGCAACTATGGCGGCGGCTTGATCCGGATGTTTCTCGATGAACCCCTCGGCAATGAGGAGTACTTTTTCAGGATGGCCAGGAGCAAGCTGCTCGCTGGTGGCGGCGATCCAGCCCACACCGCGTGAGACGGCATCACTGTTCCAGGGCTCGCCGACGCAGCCGCCGTCAATGAGGCCTGCCTCGATGTTTCCGACCATCTGAGTGGGCGGGAGCACGACGATGCGCACTTCCTTTTCGACATCAATGCCACCAGCAGTGAGCCACTGGCGGAGCAGGAAGTAGTGGGAGGAGAAGCGGGAGACGGTGCTGAAGGTGAAGCGGCGTGTTGGCGTGCTGCGGATGAGTTTCTTTAGGCTGGCAGCATCCCGCACGCCGCGGTTCCAGAGATCACGGCTGAGGGTGATGGCATTCCCGTGGAGGTTGAAGACGAAGGGTGCCACCACCCGGCAGGGCGGGCTGCTGAGGCCAAGGCGCATTGCCAGTGCCAGTCCCGCGATGGCATGGGCGGCGTCCACTTGGCCGTAGAGCAGCTTCTCCCGAATGGTGGCCCATCCGACTTCACAACTAAGATCGACTCGAACACCATGCTTGCGGAACAGCTCCAGTTCACGGGCCACCAGGAGCGGGGCGCAGTCGACGAGCGGCTTAAAACCGATGCGTACGGGCTGGACGACACCGCCGAGAGCGGGCTGGGAGAGTGGAGCGGACTTGGGCATGACTTACCTTCTCCCTCAGCATCGAAGGTGCCATCGGGCCAAATTCCCGCAGAAATCAGGCGCGAAGATTTTCACTTCATGTATGAATTGCATTCATTGATCCATGCAGACCCTTGATACCCGACAGCTTCGCGCCTTCGTCTCGCTGGCCCGCAGCGGCAGCTTTACCCAGGCTGGCCGCGAGCTTCACCTCACTCAAAGCGCCATCAGTCATGCCATCAAGGCGCTGGAGACAGACCTGGGCTGCCAGCTCTTTCATCGCCAGGGGAAAAGCGTGCATCTGACCCATGCGGGTCGGGAACTCCTGCCGAGCGCCGAGACGATCCTGCAGGTGATGACGCAGGCGCGCTCTGCCCTGGGCACGCTGGACCAGACACCGCGTGGCAAGCTACGCATCGGCTGCACCACGGCGGCGGCGCAGTTCATCCTGCCCACGGTGTTCCGTGAGTTTAAGGAAAGCTTTCCCCTCTATGAGATCAAGGTCATCTGCGGTGAGACCCCGGACACCATCGAGCGTCTCATGAAGGGTGATGTGGACCTGACGGTGAGCCTGCGGCCTAACGATGTTTCACGTCTCGACTGCCATGCCATCTTTGAGGATGAGCTGGAGTTCCTGGTGTCACCCCTGCATCCCTGGGCTCAGAAGCCGCCGAAGCTGAAGGACGCGGCGAATGAGACTTTCATTGTCGCGAGCCGGAACAGCCTGAACTTCACGCTGATCCAGGAGTTCTTCATGAAGCAGGGCGTGCGGCTGGGAAATTTCATTGAGCTGGGAAGCTCGGAAGCCACCAAGGAACTGGCGAAGCTGGGCATCGGCGTGGCCATCGCCGCGCGGTGGATCGCTCGGCAGGAGATCGAGGCGGGTCAGCTTCTGGCCGTGGCAATGCCGAAAGGCAAGCTGAAGCGTCGCTGGGTGGTCTCCACTTTGAAGGCGCGCGTGCTGAACCTGCCCGAACGCACTTTCGTGGGCCTCTGTGAGGAAGTGGGACGGCGGATGAACGGCTGATGTGCGTTGTCACGCTTCAGCGCGTTCAATGAACCTCCAAACCCACGCTAAAGCGTGAACAACATACTTCTGGTTCGCGTGTTTTCTGGGCGGAAGGGCCATGCCATCCTGCTCATCGTGCCCCGTGCCAGTCGCTGGTGTACGTTGTTCACGCTTTAGCGTGTGCAATGAGCTCCCGATCCCACGCTAAAGCGTGAACAACATACTTCTGGTTCGCGACTTCCTTGTGGGAAAACTAGGCCATCCCGGTCATCGTGCCTGTGCTGGTGGCGAAACCTTCCTCCTGCAGGCCGAGGCGTTCCAATGCACTGAGGTAGAGGTTGGGCAGGGGATAGTTGTCCTTCTGGTCGAAGGCCAAGTGCTGGCCATGTTTGAAGCCGCCACCGGCGAAGAGGACGGGCATGTTCTTGTTGTCGTGCGCGGAGGCATTCCCCAGGTTTGAGGTGAGCAGCACCATCGTGTCACTCAGCAGCTTGTCCGCCTTCAGCTTACGCAGGAAGCAAGCCCATTCGTTAATGACGCCCTGCTCCACGAGGGCCAGCTGGCCGAGCTTTTCCTCATCCATGCCATGGTGGCTCAGATTGTGGTAACTCGTGTCCACACCTTCAATGCCTTGCACGGAATTGCCCGTGATGTGCAGGGTGATGAAGCGCGTGCTGTCGGTCGCGAGCGCCATTTGGATGATGTCCAGATAGATGCGCTCCACAGCCACTTCATTGTCACGCGGGATGTTCGTGGGCGGTTTCATGGACACCTTGGGCTTTGGTCTGTGAGTCCAGGACTCGTTCGCGGCGAGACGCTGCTCCAGTTCACGCACGCTGGTGAACCAGGCGTCGAGCTTGTCACGATCCCCGGCACCGAGTTCGCGTTGCAGCGCTTTGGCTTCCGTGCCGACGACATCCATCACGCTGCGGCCCTGACGGATGAGCTCGGCCTGACGCTCCTGCTCGGCAGGCGAGTCATTCACGAAGAGGCGTGTGAAGAGGCCCATGGCGCTGTTTTCAGCGGGGATCATGGACCCGTTTTCTGTGTAGGACGGGCTGCTCTGGTTGTTGGTGTTCAGCACCAGGGAAGGGAAGCGTGTCTCATGCCCCAGATGCTTCGCCATGAGCTGGTCGATCGAGATGGTGTTGCGGGAAGTGGTGCCGCGCTGGTTTGGGCAGGCGGAAAAGATGCTGCCTTCGGCTGTGTGACCCCCAGTCACTCCAGGGTGGGATGAACCTGAGATCACCGTGAAATCATTTCGCAGATCCTGAATGCCCGCGAGATAGCGGGAGGGCTTGTAGTCCCTGCCACCAGTTTCGGGCACAAGATTGGGATTATGTAGTCCCAGGGCCAAGCTCACCCCTACGAAGCGTTTGGCGCTCTTCACCTCCGGCGTGGCCGCGAAGGCAGGTGTCATGGCCTCCAGCAGCGGCAGACCGAGTGAGATGCCGGCTCCACGCAGCATGGCGCGGCGGGAGAGGTGGGAGCCGAAGCTAAAATGGACGTTCTTCATAGGGGGGCACTGATGCGAACGTCGGTGGGGGAGGCATCTTTCTCAGACTTCGTCTACATCCGCTTGCTGCCAGGATCCCAGGTGCTGCCGCGGGCGTGGACGTTGCTGCGCCAGACACGGCCGTCGGATCCGGGCGGCGTGACGAGCACGTAGTAGTGGGTCCAGAGCATGCCGCCATCCCTCGTGCCCACGCCTTCTGCCCAGCGGCGGGCCTCGGCGCCGGTCATGGGACGCGGGAGATAGGCGATGTGGATGTTGGACTCCTTCCAGCCTTCATCGTCATGATTGACCCAGAAATTGATGCGGCTGCCGACGGGAATGACATCGGAATCCACCATGACATACGGAGGGTAGGACGAGCACGCGGCTAGGAGCAGAAGTGCTAGGCTGGCGAGGGTGAACCAAAAGTGTTTCATGGAAAGTGTCACGGCTTAGGACCGGGCTTCGAGTTGAGCATCTGGCGTCCCCTCTGCAGCCAGGACTCGCCCCAGCGGTCAAACAGCATGAGCACACCGATGGCGGCGAGGATGACAAGGGCGGCAGCCCAGCGCTGCGTGGCGGCAGCGGAAATGAGGAAGAGACCCGCCCAGGTGTAGCGCAAGTAGGCTGGGTGCAGACGGTAGAACACGCGCAGGGCGTCCCACTTGTCTAACAAGTAATTACGAATGGATGACCAGGGTTCCATTTTTGGGGACGAGGGTTCCGGAGGTGGGCTGGCTGGAGAGCAGGGCCTCGCGCACGGCGGCGCGGCAGAGGGTCTCAGCCGTGGAGCGCATGCGGCGGACGCCGAGACGAGGCTCCACGCCCTGGGAGATGAGCATCTCGATCACGCCGGGTCCTGGCTGCAGATCGTAGCCCTTGCCCTTCAGCAGCTTGAGCTCCTTGTTCAGCATGATGCTGGCGATCTGCTTCTGCGCGGAGTAGCCCAGTTTTTGGAAAACACAGCGCACATTGAAGCGCGCGAGCACCTCGGGACGAAGCTCAGCGGCGGCAAGATCCTCAATGAAGCGCTCGACGGTGGCCATGGGGCTGTTCTTGAGCTCCATGAGTGCATCGGCACCGATGTTGGAAGTAGCCACGATGTAGAACTCGCAGAGGTTCAGCGTCTCACCATTCGCCACGGTGATGCGTCCGGCATCCAGCACCTGGAGAAAGATGTCCAGCACACGCGGGTGGGCTTTCTCGATCTCATCAAAAAGGATCACGCCACGGCCTTCGGCACGATCATAAAAGCGGCCCATGTTACCACGAGAGCTCTCGTCCCTGCCGAGCAGAAGGCCGAGGGACTCCTGATTTTGGTACTCGGACATGTCGAGCCGGATGCAGTGCTTCTGCACATCCTGGTAGACATATTCGGTCACCAAAAGTGTGGTTTCCGTCTTGCCGACACCGGTGGGACCTAGAAAAAGAAAGGTGCCCTTCGGCCGCTTGGGATCCGCGAGGCCCAGCTCACCATTCTGCACGATGGGCACGACCTTCGGGATCACGTGATCCTGCCCGATGATGCGTTCATCGAGGTAGGGGCGCAGTCCCTGGATGTGAGCGAGGTCGGGCATGAAGCTGGGGCAGTCGAGTCGTGGGAAAGTGCGGTGGGGAGTCAGAGAGACAGAAGTTTGAAATCACTTCTTCGGTCCGAGTAGGCTCTGATTGGAGGAATTGATGCGCAGGCGCTCCTGAGCCTCGAGTTCCTTGATGCGTTCGTCCGCGGCTTTCAGGAGTGCCTTGGCCTCGTTCTTCTCCGCCAAGGTGCGGGCGATCTCGAGCTCAAGCCCTTGGGCCTTTTTCTCGGTCTCGTCATAAGCGGCGAGCTTCTTCTCGAGCTGGCCCTGGAGGCCATTCAGCCGGGTCATCGTGATCTCGAGCTGGCGGCTCTTCGCCAGCAGGGACTGGCGCTCCTGCTCGATGAGCGTGGTCTTGGGCACCTCATTCCGTGAAGGCTCCACGATGCCTAACAACACGCCGCGTGACTGCATGGGCGTGGCGGGAAGGCGTGTGTCCCAGCGGGCATTCTGCTCCACACGATAGACCGTGTGTGCCTCATGCATCTCCTGGCGGTCATGACTCGGCAACCGGCCGACATGGTAGGCATGCACCTGCTCGTCCAGCCGCACGCGGGAGGTGTCATGCTTGTCGAGCGCGCGGCCTTTGGGCCAGCCTGCCAGGACGCCTTTGGAATAGGTGGGGATGTAGGCAAGCTCCTCTTCATCAGCCGGCGCAGCCAGCGGCGATGTCAGCACCTCTTCCTCTTTGGAGGAGCAGGCGGCCAGCAGGAGCATGCAGGCTGGGATGATGAGGAAGTGGAGATTCATGGCCTACGAGAAGAAGAGGGGAGACGTGGAGAGGGAAGACGCGGAGAAAGGTTAGGGAGCGGAGGGGGCTGGAGCAGAGCTTTCACTGGGGCCGCCTTGGATGAGTTCGCTGACACGAGCGGCACGTTCGGCGGCTCGCTTCTCTTCATCGGCCTTGCGCGTGGCGTCGGCGACGCTGGCTGCCTGGGCACCATCTGCCACAGACAGGGCGGCGGCCCGCGAATACATCTCCTGGCTGAGCTCCCAGCTGGTGGTTTCCTTGCCGCCTTGCTTCAGCCCGGCGATGCTGGCCATCTCAGGTTCAAAGACAGCATTGGTGAAGATGTAGAACTGCGCGCCTGCGGGCACTCGGACAAAGTCGAGATCCTGATCCAGCTTCTTGGTGAGAAGCTGGGAGTAGGCGCTGGCGGCCTGCGAGCCTCCACCGAGCGCGGCGTTGCGGCTGGAGTTCTCAGGGACGAGGCCGTAGATGCTTTGAAACTGATTCTGGTTGTTGTTCATGATGCCTTGTAGCGCCTCGGCGACCATGATCTTCAGCTCAGCATACTGGTCATTCTTGATGATCTGCCCGCGGATGCCCGCAGAGCCGTCGGTGATGCCGTAGCTGCCATCGCTTTCACGCACATGATCGAGTGCGGTGCAGGAAAGATTATACTCCCGTCCATCCGCCCAGATGAAGGTGTAGGAGCCACTGATCGCCACACGGTCACGCTCACGGCCTTTCGAAGCCTTCGCCATCACCTGGGTGCCGGCGGGGACGATGAGCCGGTGATTCCAGTAAACGTCCTCCGTGACCAGCGCGAGCACTGGCGTGTCGAGCGAGGAGGAATCCACCGTGATGACCAGCGCTGCCTTGATCAAAAGGCCGCGTGGAGCAAAGAGCGTGGGAGCCTTCTGCTGATACGGCTCGGGCTGGTTGTTGGTGATGTGAACGAGCTTCGGATACGGCGGCGGCGATGGTGGTTTCTGGGAGGTGTTGGTGCGAGTCGACCCGCCGATGATGCTGGGCGGCGGACGCTTCGTCTGCGGCACGAAGGGCTGCACATCCTGCTCGCTGCCGATGGTGGCCGTGCGCTTGTCCGTGGTCTTCACGTTCTTCTCCTCGGCAATGAGGTTGGAGGTCTGTCCCTGCGATCCTTTCTTCGTAATGTTCACTGCGGCGGTGGCGGGCTTTTTCGTGCTGTAAAAGACGATGACCGCGATGCCCACGACGCCGAGGAGCAGCAGCATCTGCACGGCAGGTTTCTGAAGGTGCTTCATCATAAGCGTTCTTGGTTAGGTCTCAGTTCGCTTCTGGGTTCATTCATTTGCCTTCGGCGAGAGAATCGCCAAAAAGAGCAGGGTCAATCTGGTCCCGGCGGCCGGGCTCAGGCAGTTCGATGCGGAAGTCCTGGTTGATGGAGAGCGCCTCGCGGGCACCTCCCGGTCCGCCTTGGGTCACGAGATCCATGAGGATGCTCTGCCCGGCATTGATCGTGTGGCCGGAGTCGGCGAGCTGCACGTCATAGCTGCGTTCACCGACTCGGATCTTCACTGCGTCAGGCTCGAAATCATAAAGGCTCGTGCTGCCGTTGGTCACTTTGCAGCGGAAGACCATGATGTCCTTGTCCGGATTGCGCTGGATCTCATAGATGGTGGAGACCATGCCGTTTTGCGAGGCCGTCATCTCCAGGCCATTGCGCTCCTGCCAGCCGGAGTAGAGTCCGGGGTTCAGCGGCTGCAGAGCCTTGCGGTTGCGGGCCTTGCCCAGCATGCCCACCAGCTCCTCGGCGGAGTACTTGAGGCGCTTTTGGGCGATGGTTTGTGCCTCCACCTGGAAGGCTGCCGTGGGTGGTGCTGGTGGTGGAACGATGACCGCCAGATTCGCTGCTTCTGAAGGTGTGAAGCGCATCATGTAAAAGCTGCGCGCCGTGCGAATGGTGGCGTAGCAGGGCTCTCCCGGCTTGATCAGACGGACGATCAGGGTGTCCGCAGGGCTGTTCTCGTAGTGAACAATGCAAACCTTCGAGGCGCCCATCTGCTCGGCGGACTGCGGCGCGCTGACCAGGCCGAAGCCGGTCAGCATCGTGATCTTTTCCGGGAACACGACCGTGGTGGAGACGTTCGTGTTGATGGCGATGTCATGCAGGTTCTGGTTGGCGTTCAGCCGCACCAGCTCTCGTCCGCTTTGCACCTGGGCATGAGCAGGACTGAGCGCTGCCAGCATGAGCAGGGCGCAGGTCAGCAGGAGACTGGAATGGGAGATCGGAGTCATTTGGCGTCGGACTTGGGTGCGGACTCAGGCAGCGCTTCTTCGGCGGGTGTGTCAGATTTTTGGAAGTCGTTGATCTGCAGACCACGGACGAGGGAAGGGAAGTTCTTGTCCCGTGCGAGGGCCGGATTGATCCACCAGCCGATGTTGATCTGAAACTCATAGGTCTTGTCCTGCTGCTGTCCGGCCAGGAAGCTCACACGACGCACCCTGCCCGTGGCGACGGTGGTGACCGTGGCGTTTCCGCGCGGCTCGATAAACTTGATGCTGTCGATCTCGAAGGTCTGCGTGACGTTGCTGCTCCGGAAGTAGCTCGCCTCCTTCTCCAGATAGATGAGGAACTTCTGAAGGGCGGGTTTCTCAAACAGTTTCTGCAGACGCTCGGGATAGACCAGACCATCGCGATTACGCTCCAGCACGGTCTCCACGACCATCTCCGTGAGCTGCAGGTGCATGGCATCTAGTTTGTTATACGGCAAGCCGGGAGGCACGTAGTAGGCGCCGGCAGAATCCATGACCACGAAGGAGGACTGGAGTTTGAATGCCTCTGACATCAGATTCACATACCAGGTGCACGCTCCGGCGGTGAAGATGGCGACGAGGAACCAGAAGACGGCGGTGCGGTCTCGCACCACCAGGGTGTCGATGGCGCTACGGCGTTTGGCGTTGGAAGCGGCTTCGGGCATGAGTTCTTGAGTTACTTCTCCTTGTTCTCCGGATCAGCGACGACCTCG
Source organism: Verrucomicrobiota bacterium (assembly GCA_040387935.1). Taxonomy (GTDB): domain Bacteria; phylum Verrucomicrobiota; class Verrucomicrobiia; order Verrucomicrobiales; family Verrucomicrobiaceae; genus Prosthecobacter. Next base: position 341,942 of record JAZKCU010000001.1, read on the forward strand.
TCCAGGCTGTAGGCCACATCATTGCAGACCCAGGCGAAGCGGCGCGCCAGCAGTGCATTCGGATTGCGCTCCCAGCCCATCCTGGCCTGGACTTTGAAGGATTGGACGACTGTTTCCTTGGTGGTGGGATGGGAGCTGATGCGCAGCAACTGACCCTGCACGATCGTGGTGGCGCTCATGTTCTCCTCCAGCTCCAGCGTGACCCTGCCGATCTCTAACATCTGGTGAGTCTTCTGGTTGGCAAAATCAAAGCGGAGTTTCTTCTCATCCGCGATTACCTGATCCAGGCCGCGGCCATAAAAAAGGTAGGGCAGACGGCTGGCCGTCAGGGGGCCTGAAGGTCCTCGGTTGAGATAAGTCTCAAGTGCGAATCGCGTGTGGTAGTCGAGCAGTTCGTTCGTCGTCTCGAGCTTCAGCGTGCGGTCCAGATAGTACTCTGAGTTCTCCAGCGGCACGTAGAGCATGGTGCCGCGCCGTTCCACCGCCAGGCCATGGAGATGCCAGCCGGTGAAGACCAGGCAGCCCAGCGAGGCCAGATACCAGAAAATGGCCAGCTTTTCCTTGGAGATGAAGATGTCGGTGACTCCTTTCATGCAAATGCGGTTCTCATCTTAGTTGCTCTGATCGTTTCCTCCCTCAGCCAGTCCGCCCACGCTGCCGATGGCATCCACACCACCCTTGGCAGCACCGGCGGCTTTCTCGGCCGCGCCACCGACGATCGGCACGGCGCCAGCCGCCGAACCCACAGCGCCGATGGTGCTGCCGATGGCACCCGTCGCGGTGCTCAGCGCCGCACCGGCAAAAGCCATGCCGATCTGCGTGCCATTGAGCACCATGGACTGGATGATCTTTGGTGCCTTGAAGAGCACAAACATGATCCACATGAAGACCAGGAGGACCATGAGGAAGATGGCGATGACCTCCACGATCAGGCCGAAGCCGACGAAGTTCAGCGCCATGCAAATGATGGTGCAGATCTCAATGCCGACGGTGAGAAAGAAGTCCGCCAGCAACAGGCCGATGCCCCAGCCGAGCGGCCAGAAGCAGATGCCGATCATGCCGGTGAAGTACTTCACGGCCGTGGTCCGCGTCGTCTCAAAAAGGAACATGCCAAACATGAGCGGCGAGACCGCGGCTCCAATCATGAGCCCGAAGATCTGCAATTGATAAGCGAGGAAAAAGAAGATGTAGCAGATGAAGCCGATCACCAGCATGCAGAAGTTCGCGATGATCTGCGCGATGTACTCGATCAGCGCCATCGGATCGATGAGACCAAAGAGGTCAAAAATGCTGTCAGAGTCGGCAGACATGTCCAAGTCACCAAAGCTCTCCCCAAAAGAATCCAATAGACCCGTGGGATCGAGCGAGAGCGCAGCCAGCAGGTCATCGCTGAGCCAGACACGGCAGTCGAGCATCCACTGGGGATAAAACTGCATGATGGTCGCCACCAGACCGATCATGATAATCTGGCCGAGCATGCCGTCCAGCGAGCCGCTCATCAGGCCCTTGTAGACCTGCGCGATCAGGCCGGCGAAAGCCAGCCCCAGGGTGATCGGCATCAGTGTGTCAAAGACCAGCACGCAGATGTCCGTGAGCTGCCCCTCGTAGAACGGATTCATCAGCTCCTGCAGCGTCGCCATGACGCCGTCAGCCAGGAGGATGGGGATCGGGAGGTTCATGGGAGGCTAGGATGAGAAGGCAGCGCCTGAGCAGGTGCGGAACGGAGCGCGGGTCAGGGGGCGGGCGTTTATTCCGCAGGTTCTTCGGCAGGTGGAGTGCCCGTGCCTTTTTTCCATTGAATGTTAGGCCCTTTGTTGGTGGGGGTGCCGTAGTTCTTGCCTTTGCGGCTGGTCATGTACTCATTGACCTTCTCCAGGGCTGTCTCCTTGGTTTGATCCATCAGCGTCTCGCGGTCGGCGAAGGTGCTCTTGCTGCGGCCTTCGGCGTTGTGCTCTCTTTCGAGCTGGGCTTTTTCCGCATTGGCCTTGCGTGAGGCGCTGGACTGGATCTTGACCTCGCGATCCAGGACTTCCATGTCGTTCAGTGCCTGTTCGGCCGCACGATCTGTGCTGGCGATCTGGCCCTGCAGGAACTGGATGAGCAGACCATATTTCTGAATGCTGCCGAAGTCCTGGGTGCCTTCCAGGTCATTCATGGTGTTTTCCAACTCCTGGGCCAGCTTCTTCTTCTGCTGGACCGCAGCTTCGCGGATGCGGCGATACTCATCCACATCCGTCATCATTTTGCCATCGATCTCATACTTGGTGGGATCACGGTCGACGACCGTGCCATCCTTCAGGGTCACGGTCTCATTCACGGCAGAGGTGATGCCATAGGTGGCACGTCCGAAGACGGCGGTGCCATCAGCTTCGGTGAGCATGGTGGCGCGTTCGTCGTTAGTCTTGAAGAGATCGGCGTTGGTCTTGACGTCATCCTTCAGGATCGTCAGCGAGCCTTTATAAAGATCCGCAGGATCTCCGGCACGCTGCAGTTGCTTCTCAAGATTCTCGTTCTGCTTCTTGGCTTCTGCCAGCAGCTCGGTGAGCTTCGCGGTTCCATTGTTCACGGCCGCCTCAACCGCCGCATCATAAACGGCGGCTGCCTGGGCATTCGCGGACACCGCGCTCATGGCGATGCTGGCACTGATCAGTAACAAGCATGTTTTCATGGGGTTTGGGGTGGCTTGGGATTTACTCGACGACTTCGATGACGGCTTTGCGGGGCTCGACGAGCACTCCGTCCGTGGTCACGTGCTCGGGGATCGGGACTTCGTAGTAGCGGCGCTGAAGATCGGGATTGCCTGCGGGGCGCTCGGCATCACGCTTCAGCCAGTAGAGCTCCTTGATGGAGTCACTGCGGCCTTTGTTATACCCATCGAGATACTTTTGACGGATCTCGTTTTTGGAGATGCCATCGCTGATCGCGCCCGCCGCATAACCTGCGACTGCGCCGGTGATGAGGCCGGAGTTTTCTTCGAGGAAGCCTTCGTCCTCACTGCTGTTGCCGCTGCTGTTGCCGGAGTTGCCAGACGAGCTGTTGCCGCTGCTGCTGTTCTTGTTTTTGTTCAGCAAGTTGTCACCCAGCAGGGCACCGATGAGACCGCCGCTGGCAGCCCCAAGCAGGCCTTTGTTCATGCCGCCTTCGGAATTCGTGCAGGAGACGAGAGGGGCGCTGAGGAGGAGGGAGATGAGAATGCGCGTTTTCATTTCTTCGACTTGGCTTGGCTGAGGATCATCTTGTAGGCGTCTCCGCCGTATTCTTTGAGCTGGTCGTTCTGACGCTCGAAGGCCTCGCCCGAGGTCGCGGAGCAGAGGATCATCTCCTTCGAGGCCTGATGCCTGCCCACGGCGATCTTCGGGCGGCCGGTGGCCTCATGGTAATAGACAAAGGAGCCGTAAGGATCGGTCTTCATCTCAGATGGATCCGGGAAGGCGGTGACCTGGCGCTTCGTCACGCTCGGGATGCGGAAGCCTTCGCTCATGCTTTCGACATCGCGCTGATCAGGCTGCTTCAGCATGAACATGATGCGGGAGTTGCCGACGACCGACGAGCGGACCGGGTGATCCTTGATACGCCCGAACTGCTGGATGATGGAGAAGACCCAGCAGGAGTACTTTCTCATACGCTCATAGTACTCACGGGTGATGCGGTCACCATCCGGCATGGCGAGGAAGGCGGAGAGCTCTTCCAGGATGACGCGCTTGCGCGTGGAGCGCGGACGGCGCATGATCTCCTTGCGGAGGTCATTGGTGATCATGAAGGCGGCGACGGTGCGCAGCTCGCGGGCGCTCTCCGGGATGTAACTCAGCTCAAAGTGAACCACCTTGCCGCTGAGATCGACATTGTTCACGCCATCCATGATGGCGCCGTAGCGGCCAGTGCGGCACCAGGGTTCCAGGAGCATGCGCAGCAAGCCGAGGTCTGGATGCGCTTTGCGCTGACGGCTTTCGAGATTCAGCAACTCCACAAACTGGCTGTGGGTGGGCATGTCTTCAGGTGACATGAGCGTGTAGGCCATGCTCATGAGGTCCCACTGGTTGCCTGGATCATTCAGGTAGTCCTCGATGTTTGCCTGATCCACGGTCATGCGGTTCAGCTCGGAAGCCAGAGGCTCTCCATCCTGGAAGTCTGCCCAGAAATCCATCCAGGCATCCGCCAGCACGGTTCCTTGAGGCATCTTCTTTTTCCGCCACGCATCCGCGATGGCCACGCGGCGCGCGGCCTCGACACGGAGGTCGGCATTGCGACCAGCCCAGGTCTCAAACTGGTCGATGTAGATGCGCTCGATCTGCTTCGCGAGCAGGGCCTGGCGCAGGCGGTCCTTGTCCACATCAGGCGGCGGTCCGGCCATGAGGTGGGCCACGGCGGTGGCGCCGCTGAGCTGATCAGGACTGAGTGGCAGACCGCGTGTGTCGAAATAATTAAAGGTTAGGTTGCCGTTCGGCTGCACGATGATGGGCTTGCAGCCATACATGCGCGTGAAGAGATTGTAGCTCAGGCCTTCCTCGACGATGGCGGTGTAGTCATAGTACGGCGCCGTCTGCGTGAGCAGGTCGATGGTGAAGACGGATTTACCCGCACCGGAAGCACCGAACATGATGCCGTGCTCGGGACGCATGGAGCCTTCTTTACCCACGAAGGTGGTGCAGCCGACGAGGGCGCCACGAGGTCCATCATAGATGGCTTCAGCTTCATCGAGGTCACCGGTGGGTGTGCTGGAGATGGGCAGCAGATCCGCTAGGTTCACGTCCTCGACGTAGAGCTTGAAGTCGTTGTAGTTAGCCCAGGTCCAGCCGGGCATGCAGAGCTGCCAGTAGTTCCTCACACTGGTGGGCAGCGTGGGTTCATAAGACTGTGCGCCACCGAGCTTCAGGATGGAATTGCGGATGGCAGAGAGCTTGCTGGCGCAGTCATCCGGATCCTTGTCCCACACGCGTACGATGAGGTGCATGCGGTAAGGCACGACTTCGTTGGTGCTGAGACGGCGGATACGCGTGCGCAGCTTTTGCAGCGTGGCTTCGAGTGAAGGCGTGATCTTGCCACGCTCCAGACGGGCCACTTTACCTTCCGTGGCGACGCGGTCTTTTTCGACATCGCCCGCCTCGATGTTGCAGATGATCTGGTAGTCCAGGAAGTCCAGCTGCGTCAGCGTGCGCATCATGCCGATGTACGTAAACTTTGGCAGGGTCTTCACGACGCAGATGCCTTGGTAAAAGCCGTCCAGCTTAAAGGTGGAGCTGCCCATGCGCACAGGCGAGGCTTCACTGTTGAAGCACATCTCCGCCACGGTCTTGCTGGGATCGTAGATGTCGTCCAGCTTCAGCGCATCATTCTCAAAGGCGCTGGGATTGAAGTAACGGTAGAAGGACTCGAAGTGGTCCATGTTGCTCATGGGGGCCACACGTCCGCCGAGGCTGCCGAACTGCTGGCGCAGCGCTTCCTCCAGCTCATTCTGCTCACGCTTCGCGGCTTGCAGCAGCTCTTCATAATACTGGCGGCCTCCACCCATGGCCTTGCCCGCGAGGCGTGAGGTGAAATAGAACTGCAGATGCTCACGGCGCAGCTTGTGGTCCTTGATCTTCTGATCGTAGCGGTTGTAGCGCTCCTCGCGGCTGCGGGTGGACCAGCGGTCCTGCGGCAGCGTCTCGGTCTTTTCGCGATAGCGCTCCAGTTCCTTGCGGTAGTCGCTGTCCACGCTCCAGGCCACCTGCATGCGCAGTTCCGGGCGCACCATGCGTAGGAGGACTCGGAGGTTGTCTTCGAGAGACATGAGCCAGGAGGCGTCGGTGTTTTCGGTGTCCGGCAGCTCGACATTGTAACCTTTGCCGATGGCGCCGCCGCGCTGGAGACCGCGGTAGATGATGAGATCCTCGTCGAGGTAGGAGTTGATGAAACGTGCCATCCTGGAGGAGGGTCAGACTTGAGATTCCTTGTTCTTCGGATCCTGCACCCAGTCGAGCGCGAGGGGTTCCACCTGACGGGGCGAGAAGTAGGACGCGCCGGAGGCCTTGATGATGAGCCACTCACCGAGTTCCACATCATAACTGGGCGGCTTCCCCTGCTTCAGGCCGAAACAGTAGAGGGAGACGAGCACGATCGGGATGGCCGCGCCGATGACAGCCGCAGGCATGTTCGGCGGAGAATCGCCTGCGAACCGACGGAAGATCATGAGCGCCAGCCCGAGCGCGAACATGAAGAAGAGGGCGTTCAGGCCCTCAAAGCCGGCGATGCCCTGCTGGGTCTCGCGGCCTTCGTTCGTCTCGTGCAGGCGGATGCCTTGGTGCTGATCGGCTGCCATGATGGGATGGAGTGGGGAGCCCTGATGAGCCGCCGGGGCTCATCAGGGTCTTGAAAGCCCGAGAGTGAGTTGCGACTAACCAACTAGGGTGTGGCAGCGCCGCCCATGTTCACCTGTTCGGTGCTGTCCGAGCCAGAGTTGCCGGCATTGAACATCACTTTGACGATGACGAAGGAAAGACCGCCGATGCCAGCGCCGACCAGGCCGTAAAGCACACGCTCGGTCTGGCCCATCATGAACATCACGGCTGCGAACAGCAGGCCGCCGAAGGCGAGCACGAGGCCGACCATGTTCAGGATGCTGACGATGCTGCTCATGTTGCCAGCGAGGGTTTGTTCCGTGCCGGTCTGAGCCAGAGGCATGGTGAAGCGCAGGATGTTGGCGCCAAATGTTGCGACTGCGATAGGGTTCATGGAGGAGTGAGTTTGTTGTAGATGTATCTTGGTAGCTCCCGGGCTTGGATGCCGTTTGCTGCTGGGGGTTAGCCGGAGTGTGGGAGGCTGTGACAAACTTTTGTTTTCTTGCCACGGCGGGGCGCGTGGTTAAGAGGCTGAAAGCTCCCCTATGATCCGTGTCTTCCTCCTCCTAGCCGCACTCGCCAGCACGCTCACCTCCTGTGCCAGCCGGCAGTTTTATGACAAGGTCTCGAGCGGCAAGATCATCGGCAACCCGTATATGAAGTGGGAGCAGCCGAACAAATTTGAGCTGGAGAACAATGTGGACCGGCTCTTTGCCTTCCAGCGCTGGAATGGCGAGGTCATCTGTCCGCATCCGATCAAGACAGACGGCGGCAGCATCCCGCGGACGCTGTGGAACCGGAAGGGATACTCGCCGTGGACGTATGCTCCAGGCTACATGATCCACGACTGGCTCTATGAGGCGAACCGGCGCAAGGTGCCTGCGGGGATGTCACGTGATGGAAAGCCGCTGTACTACGACAAGGAAAAGGCGGACTGGATTCTCGCCGAAGTCATCAAGACGCAGATGGAAGGCGAATACAAAGCCTACAAAGACCCGAACCCCTCCAGACTGCTGACCATTCACTGGGCGGTGAAGCGCTTTGGCACGCAGGCCTGGAACGGCCAGCCCACGCTGGTGGAGGACTCCCTGCTCACGCCAGTGCTCAGCACGGCCATCAGCAACCTGCCTTTGATTCCGGCCCTGAACAAGATTCAGAGCGAGATTTCCCCCACGCCTGACCAGCCGGATGTGCTGGCGGGATCGACTTCGCCGTATTGGGAGTCTCCGCCTTGAGGTGATGGTGCTGTGTGATGCGCAGGTGTTGGGAGTTGGCGGGGTTCATTGAACACGCTGAAGCGTGAACAACGTACAGCAGCGGCGCGGTTTTAGTGCTGGCCTAACTTATGATACAACTTGCCCATGCTTTCCACGCTGCGGCACGCGATGGCTGCCTCGGCAAGGATGACAGCGACGTCGAGGCGGTTGATCTTCACGCCTTGAAGCAGCTTGTCCCACGAGGTCTTCTCCATGCGTGAGAGAGTTTTGACTCCGATGAGCAGAGGCAGGGCGGTGGCGTAGCGGAGCTTGGCATCGGCGACGTGCTTGATGTACTCGAGACCACAGTCGAGATGACCGCGGCAGACGCCGAGCCAGTGCTGCCAGGTAGGCTGGAGGATGCGTGACTCACGTTGGACCGCGTCTGAGTTGAAGCCTGGCAGGTAGCAGCGGCCGTCCCGGATGTCCTCGCCGATGTCACGGAGGATGTTGAGGAGCTGGAGACCTTTGCCAAAGCGTGCGCCCCAGTTCTTCATCTGCCCGAGAGTAACGGAAGCATCCAGCGAGGACGGTTTCTCGATGGCGCACATCTCAGTCCAGAACTCACCCACGCAGCCGGCGACGAGCCAGGTGTACTCATCCAGCTCAGCCTCAGTCTGCAGACAGCGCAAGCTGCCATCAGAAGGGAAGCGCTGGATGTCCAGACGCTGGCCGTGGATGATGCGCTGGAGCACCTGCTGGATGCCATGTAGAGGCGCTCCCTGCATGGTGCCGAGCCAGGAGAGGCCATCCGCAAAGCGCTCCATGAGGCGGCGCTCGGCTTCGTCGGATTGATGGGACACGAAGTCCGTGGTGATGCGGCGCGTGAGGTGGGCTCTGATGTCATCAGAGCCGCCTAGAATCAACGCTTCGAAGTCATTCAGGCATTCGATTCGGACCGCCGCAGCCACGCTGGCGGTATCGGCGATGGTATCGGCCGTCCGGGCGAGCAGATAGGCGAGCGAGATGGGCTCTCGCAGTTCCTTGGGCAGAGCCTTGAGCGTGAGATAAAAGGAGCGTGAGACACTGGCAAGAAGCTGGCCGCCGAGCTCGCGTTCGTGATGAGATTCGTCAGACATGAGGTGGGCCGGTGATTGCTTAGCGGCGCTTCTCAGCCTTGTACTTGGCGATGAGGTCGCGGATCTTCCCGGCGCGGTTTTCGGGGTTCGGATGCGTGCTGAGCATTTCCGGCTGCTTGTTGCCACGGGCCGCGTTCGCGAGCACTTCCATGACCGCAATCATGCCTTCGGGATCATAGCCCGCTTCGATGAGAAAACGCACACCCAGCGCATCGGACTCCAACTCGTCATCGCGGCCAAATTTCATCAGACGCATCTGGGCGATGGTCTGGCCGATCTGCGCACCCGCGTTGCTCTGTCCATCCGAAAGAAGCACCCCGACCCCCTGGGCGACACCATTCCAAAGACCGGAAGAAGCCATCTGCTCATTCGAGTGACGACCGACCACATGACCGATTTCATGGCCAAGCACACCTGCGAGCTGGTCCTCGGTTTTCAGCAGTCGAAACAGGGCCTCAGTGATGAAGATCTGACCACCAGGAAGGGCAAAGGCATTGATGGTCTGAGTGTCAGCGAGGAGATGAAAGTCAAACTGATAGGGGGTCTGCCGCGCGAGGGTGCTCTGCACCAGCTTTTGGCCGACTTTGTCCACCAGCGCCTGTCCGGCAGGATCACGTGACTGGCCGCCCATTTCGCGGATCATGCCCGGAGCAGACTGCAGGCCGAGGGCGACCTCTTCCTGAGGCGATGCAAACTTCAGCCGCTGCGTGCGGCCGGTGAACTCGTTCTCATACTGCGTGGTTCCCATGTAGTGGAAGACCACGCTGCCGCCGATGATGAGCAGCGCCATGAGGATGCGTGGATGACAGCCGATGCCACGGCGCTGCTGTGGCTCGCCATAGTAGCTCCGCGGACCACCGAGGAGACGGGAAAGGAGTGATTTCATGCCATGGATCGTAACGGGCATGAAGTCCCGATCAAGAGATGAGTCTGGGGTGTTCCACGACTTTAGGGGACTTTGCGGCGCAGCAGGGCCGGCTTGGCGAGCTGCTGAGGGCTGCCACACCAGCGCCCCTGGAAAGCGGGCAGGAATGTGAGCCCTTGTTCATCCTTGGATCCCACACTGGGACCTGCGAAAGGATTTTTGATGGCGCTGTTTGGCGCGCCGGGTGTGGGCTTTTCACTCCATCCCCAGCTTTTGCCATCCGGCGCGAGGCAGATGGAGGCATCGACCGGGAAGGCTCGCCAGGGTGAGTCGAAGTTCTGGCAGGCGTGGCCCTGTGGATCACACCACTGGAGGCGCGCGCCGGTCGCCTCGAGGGTGAAATCGATAAACGTTTGGTTACGCACATGGTTGCTGCGGCTGCTGCAGATAAGCACCCGTCTCTCGCCAGGCTGGAGGATGGAGCTCTTGCCTTCAGGCAGGCGGTCGGGCTGCAGCCAGTCCTGCACATAGAAACGGCGGTTGTTATTGTCCTGAGGGATGATCTGCCGGAGATGATAGCCAATGAGGTCGATGGGAGCCGAACTAAGATTGGAGACCTCGATCCAGTCCGGACTTTCACCTCCGACAACGAGTGTGGCGCTGTTCTTAGCCTGGATCTCGGTGATCAGCAGCGGTTGTGCTGAGCGCGGCCCCACCCACGCCTGGTAGTCCATGGGACGTCCTGACAACCACGTGAAGGGCGTGCGCCCGTCATCTTTCGGTGCATGAGCAGCAAGCCAGAGTGGCGTGTCGATCTGCTTCTCGGACAAGAGGCGCATCACTTCCGCCTGTTCCTTCTCATTGTGGATCTCGGCAAAGGTCCAGTCAGAGGTCTTGGACAGTGCCATGGGAATGAGCGGCCAGCGTGTCCTGATGTCCAGGATCGCCCATTCAGAACCGAGCGGCACGATGGACTCCGCCGCCTTCTGCAGGATGGGTTGCTCCACAGCGGACGCCTGGGCGGTGGAAACAGGGTGAGGGCGGTTGAGGATGAGTTTGTTGTTCAGCGCATCCAGGAGATAGATGAGGCCCATGCCGACAATCACGCAGGTGACCATGGAGGTGATAGGCTTGCTGATGATGGCCCGCTGCACGAGCGGGGTGCCCATGCGCATGAGCGATGTGGCCAAAGCCGTGCGCATCTCCTGCGCCGTCTGGTAGCGGTCCGCCGGCGTCTGCATGAGCGCCCGGCGGATGATCCTGTCCACATGCGCGGGCGTGCCGCATTTCTTTGAGGGCGAGTCAAAGACGCCCACGGGAAGCTGGCCGGTGAGCATCTCATAGAGTGTCACTCCCAGACTGAAGATGTCTGAGCGATGATCAGGCCTGACATCTTTCTGCCGGTGCTCAGGCGCAGTATAACCTACTGTGCCGAGAAATCCGCGGGTATGCTGGTCGGCACTTGTGGAGCCCTTCAGCAATGAGTTCTTCGCCAGGCCAAAGTCAGCGACGCGCACGAAGCCGCGTCCGTCGATGAGGATGTTGCTTGGCTTGATGTCGCGATGGATGATGCCGCGTTCGTGCGCGTAGCTGAGCGCCTCGCACACCTGCGCGGCAATGACGAGCGCACGTGAGGCGCTGAGGTCTTCACGGCGAATGATATCCAGCAGGGAGACACCTTCGACGAACTCCATCACGATGAAGTGATGGCCCGCGAGCGTGATGCCGAAATCATAGACCGTGACGATGTGCGGATGCTGGAGGCGGGCCAGCATTTGCGCCTCCTGCTGGAAGCGCTCCATGAAGCCTTCATCATCCACGAGCTCTGGCGGCAGGATCTTGATGGCGACCCGGCGCTGAAGCGAGGTCTGCACAGCGGCGTAGACAGCACCCATGCCACCACGATCGATGTAGCTGAAATTTGTATGGCCTGGGAAATAGGGCTCCAATGACTCCGCTGAAGGGGGCTCCCAATCTGTGGACCTGCCACCGAGCACGCCATCCATCAAGCCAAGCGGATTTAGCCCGGCCATCCGATGCTCGGACGTGCTGGGAGAATTCCTGGATTGAGGGGACGGGAGGGGATCAGACATCGAGAGTGTGGTGATCAACTGGTGTGTTGCCAAGCCAGGTAATCAGCGGAGGAGCGAATAGCCTGACTTGGTTACGCAGAAGGACGGAGAGTGTGACACGGGAAATTTTGCGCCTTCGCATTCTCGTTTCTTGCCGTCCGCCATGTGCTGCCCAATAGGTGCTGAATGCCGATGACTGCTGTCACACAACATGGAGCCTTTCCGATGACACGTTGGAGCGTGGTCGTGGCCTTGCGTGATGGAGGTGACGCTGTGCAGGGCCGCCTCGCACTTGAGGAACTGTGCAGGATTTATTGGAGACCTCTCTACTCGTATGCGCGCTATCAGAGCATCTCGCCTGCGGATGCTGAGGATCTCACGCAGAGCTTTTTAGGATTCGTCTTGGAGAAAGATCTTTTTTCCGCTGCGGATGCTGGATTGGGTCGAATGCGTAATTATCTGCTGACCGCCTTTGGTCGCCACATCAAGCATTGGCAGCGACAAGCGAATGCGCTCAAGCGTGGTGGAGGTCGTGAGGTGCTCTCCATTGAGGCCTCCATGGCGGAAGATGAAATCGCCATCCATCCGGTGGATCACCGAACGCCAGAGGCCAACTATCAGCGCCTGTGTGCCTTGCGTATCATCGAAGCATCGGTGGAGCAGCTGGCTCGTGAACAAGAGGCAGCAGGAAAGGGGCCGCAGTTTCAACTGCTCCGCACGCGCCTGGATCCGTCACAGCCAGGCTCGGGCAATGATGCTGAACTTGCCCGCCAGCTCGGCATGTCTCATGATGCTGTGCGCCAGTCCATCTCGCGGCTTCGGAAGCGCTTTCGCGAGGTGATGAAGGAGATCGTCGCGAGCACATTGAGCGCGCCCACAGAGGATAGCGTGAATGAAGAACTGGCTGCGCTACGCAATGCGCTTGTTGGCTAGCACATCGGCGAAAACTGGGAGGCACGACAAGCCTGTGGTCCGAATCATGACGCATGGCGGCTAAGTATCCTAGGATTGAAACGATAGGAAATTGCAGATGGCTGGGTGAAATGGCGCGAGGTCTGCTATCAACATATACCAGCGGTTTTATTTAAAGACTTCCAAATAAAGCTCCAGCCTCGCCGTTGTGGCTTTGACTCTCTCCAAGTCATCCTATGAACTTGTCCTGCAAATCCGGTCTCGCCCTCGTCTGCCTTGTGCTCACCACCTCCCTGAGTCCTGCTCAGGATGCCAAAAAGGAAGAATCCTCTGCCACAGTGATCACGGATCCCGATGATGCGCTGAAGGACATCCCGCGTGATGTGATGGGAGACCTGCGACCAGGTTCCCGGCAGATGATGGACGCGGCTGCGAAGGCCAGCATGCAAGCTGCCAAGAATGCGGAGGGCAAGACGGGCACCTTTAAATTCAATGTGCGTGCCGTGGAGAAGTTCCAGCGCCCGGATGCCCCGGATGTCACCCGTTACCGCGTCCTGGCCGTCGTCGACACAACCCGTGCGTCGGGTGTGCAGCTCAGTGTGCATCTCATGGCGGTGCTGGATCTGGCCGAGCATGAAAAAGCCGCGAAGATCGGCACGGGCAGCAAGATCACACTCACCGGGAAGATCAGCAATGCGGAGATTCTGGGGCGCCAGAAGGCCGAACTGCACATCGACCTGATGGACGCGAAAATCAAATGAGGTGGGCGGAGAGGGTTGATAGTCTTCTCGCTATTTTAGCGTGGGATTGGGAGTCCATTGAGCACGCTGAAGCGTGAACAACGTACGTTAGGCGAGCAGCTTTGGGACGAGCTCGCCGTGTACGTTGGTGAGGCGCATGTCCAGGCCCTGAAACTTCACCGCCAGTTTTGTGTGCTCAAAGCCTAACAAATGAAGCAGCGTGGCGTGAAGGTCATGCACATGCACGGGGTCTTGGGTGACATTAAAGCCAAATTCATCACTCTCGCCGAGGGTAAGCCCCGGCTTCATGCCGCCGCCGGCAAACCACATGGTGAAAGCATTGGGATGATGATCCCGCCCATCGCTGCCACCTTGCACCATCGGGGTGCGGCCAAACTCACCGCCCCAGATGACGAGGGTGTCTTCCAGAAGGCCGCGCTGCTGAAGATCTCGGACAAGGGCCGCGCAGGCTTGGTCCGTCAGGCCACACTGCTGCTTCAGGCCGCCGGTGAGACCACCGTGATGATCCCAGGCTTCATGGAAGAGCTGGACGAAGCGCACACCGCTTTCGATCAAACGACGGGCGAGCAGGCAGTTGTTGGCAAAGGAAGCCTCGCCGGGCTTCGCGCCATACATGTCGAGGATGTGCTGCGGCTCCTTGGAGATGTCCATGACCTCCGGCGCGGTGTGCTGCATGCGGTAGGCGAGCTCAAAGCTGTTGATGCGTGCGGCGATCTCCGGATCTCCCACCACACCGAGGCGCTCTTCATTCAGCTGTTTGAGCGCATCTAGCGTCTGGCGCTGCGTGGTCTCGGTCACGCCTTTCGGATTGTTTAGATAGAGCACGGGCTCGCCGCTGCTGCGGAAAGGAACGCCCTGATACACAGTGGGCAGGAAGCCGCAGCCAAAGTTCGAAAGGCCGCCGCTGGGGCCTTTCTGCCCGCTCTGCATGACCACATAACCGGGAAGATCCTGGTTCTCCGTGCCCAGGCCATAGAGTGTCCATGAGCCGAAGCTCGGACGGCCGAAAATCTGCGAGCCTGTGCTCATCAGGATCTGCGCAGGCGCATGATTGAAGGCGTCCGTCTTCATCGAGCGCACGATCGTGAGCTGATCGGCGATCTTCGCGGTATGCGGCAGCAGTTCACTGATCTCCGCACCGCTCTGGCCATGCCTGGCGAACTTGAATTTGGGCCCGAGAAGCTTGCTGTTCGGATTGATGAAAGCTGCGCGATAGCCCTTCAGAAGATCCGCAGGCGGCAGCTTGCCGTCCCATTTGGCGAGCTCGGGCTTGTTATCGAAAAGTTCCAGGTGGCTCGGTGCGCCGCCCATGAAGAGGTAAATGACCCGCTTCGCCTTCGCTGGGTAGTGCGGCTTTTTAGTGGCCAGAGGACTTACAGGGGCAGGTGCGGCCTGACCGGATGAGCGCATCATATCGAGTGCTGCCAGCGAGGCCATGCCCACGCCGCACTCCTGGAAAAACCAGCGGCGGGTGAGGTAGCGGGCATGCTCAGTCTGAAGATCACGGAGGAGGCTCATGGAGGCGAATCGAGGAGGATATCAGCATTCGCAGTTGAATGAAGTTCTCTTTCGCCACGGGTAGGCAAAGCCATGTACTCATGCCGGATTATGCAAAGAGGGGTTTCCCTGATGTTCTTGGCGGCCTTGTCGTGGTGAGATGGACAGGATGTGGTGGGGTGACATGCGTGGTGATTACAACATTGCCTTTTGGTAACCTTCAGATCCCCCGAACGGGGGACAACGAGACTCTTCTATTGTTTCGGGCCTGACGCCAAAAATAACAGCGTTATGGCAAACCAACCACCCAACCAAAATTGCGGACGTCCACGTTCGCGCCTCACCACACTGGTGCGCTCTGCCGCACTGGCTGTCTCTCTTGTCGGCGGTGCTCTTGTTGCAGCACCGGCGAATTTCCAATCCGGCTCGGTGAGCATCACCCAGACAAACTCGACCACTTGGACAACGGTGAATTTCACCCGCACCTTTGCCACCGCACCGGTGGTGGTCATGGGGCCGGCGACGAAGGCCAACGGAGATCCTTTGGTGATGCGTGTGCGCAGTGTCACCAACACCAGTTTCCAGTATCAGGTGGATGAGTGGGACTATCTCACCGGTGACCATGCGGCAGAGACTGTGCATTACCTAGCCCTGAGCGAAGGCGCGCATGTGTTTGGCACGCAGCGCTGGCAGGTGGGCCGTGTGGCTGCGGTGAACCGCACCGCTTCCAGCGTGACACTGACAGGCTTCACGGCGGCACCGGTGGTGCTGGCGCAGGTGGAGTCCACCGTGAACACGATCGCCGCGAACAACCCACGCGCGCTGAAAACTCGCATCGCCAGTGTGACCTCCACGGGCTTCCAGGTAAATCTGGAGACGCAGGAGTCCTACACCACGGCCATCTCGAATGAGAGCATCGGCTATATCGCGGTTGCCGCTGGCACGGGATACCTTGATGGCAAGGTGCTGAGCGCCGTGACGACCTCTGCGGCGACCACAGATGCTTTTGGAACGATCACCTTCCCAGCGGCACGCACGAACCCCGTCTTCATTGCCCAGGCGCAGACGAAGAATGACACCAATCCCGGTGAGTTGAGAATGCAGTCTCTGAGCACCACCAGTGTGCAGGTGCAATTTCAGGAGGAGATCTCTGCCAATGCCGACGTGACCCACACCGCCGAGGCCGTTGGTTACATCGTGCTGGGCGACATGAATGGAGAAGTGGCTGCGAAAGTGGAAGTGGGAGATCTTAATGTCACCCAGGCCAGCGCCACGGTCTGGACGAAGGTGAACCTCGCGAATGCCTACACCACGCCCGTCGTGGTCATGGGGCCTCTCTCCTACACAAACAGCACCTCACTGACCGTGCGTGTGCGCAACGTGCTCGCCGTGGATGCCGCGAACGCGAACAAGAGCAGCTTTGAGTTCATCGTGGACCGCTGGGATCATCACAGCGGCCAGACGCACAACTATCTCGAACATCTCAGCTACATCGTGGCGGAGTCCGGCACCCATGCTGTCGGCGGTGTGGTGTGGCAGGCTGGCCGAACCAGCAGTGTGACACAGACGACTGCCACGCAGGCGCTTACAGCGCCTTTCCCCAATGCACCTGCGGTCTTCGCCCAGGTGGCGACCACCGCCGATGCCGATGCCTGCCAGGCACGAGTCAGCGCTGTCACTGCCACCAGCTTCGGCATTGAGATTGATGAGTCGGAGATCGATGCGGATGCTCATGCGGGCGAGACGGTCCATTGGATCGCCATGACCCAGGGCAGCAGCAATTTCTTCACAACTGGCATGCGCTTCCAGGCCGGCCAGATCACGAACAACGACAGCGCCTTCCGCAAGGTGACCTTCAGCCGCATGCATGCGGATCCTTTCATCTTCGCCTCCATGCAGACGAAAGTGGATGCCGATCCCGCCACTATCCGCTGGCAATATTTGTTCGCCGACCGCGTGAACATCGTGGCTCAGGAGGACAACCATCCGCTGCAGTTCGGTGAAGGTTCCGTGAACAACACTCATAGCTCGGAAACGACCGCCTTCCTCGTCGTGCAGGGTGCTGCCGATGTGGATGAAGATGGTGCTCCTGATACCTGGGAAACCGCGACGGTGGGCAATCTCACCACCATCAACGGCGCGGCTGATGATGACGGTGATGCACTCACCAACCAGCAGGAGTTCCACAACCGTCTCGATTTCGCCACCTCGACTAACTACACCACCTTCACGGGTGGCACGATCACGGTGGGCAATGCGGCGACGAATGCCTATGAAGTCAATGACCGCACCGCCACCACCATCGCCAGCACCAGCGCGCGTTATCGCTTCACACGCACGGGAGCCTTTGCGCCGCTGACGATCAACTTCACGGTCGCCGGCACTGCCACCACGGACACGAATCGTGCACCAGCTAGCACCACGGACTACAGTCTGTGGACGGCGAACACAGGCGGCACTCAACTCACCACCTCGATCACGCTTCCCGTGGAAGCCCAGAGTGTGGACGTGTATGTGCGGCCAACAGTGACGGCCGGATCGCCTGATGGTGATGGCCTGGAAGAGTATCCTGAAGGTTTGCGCATCACCCTGGGTGCCAATGGTGCTACTTACACCGTGGGCACGACCACCACCTCTGTGGTGATCATCTATGATGCGCAGAATATTCCGGCCAATGAAAGGCTCTTCGTCGGTCCCTTCCTGGCACAGGGTGCCGCTGTGACGAGTGCTTACGGATACGGCACCATCATCGTGAACGGCACACATAACGCGGCCCGCATCTCCACGACCTTCAATGGTCTGACGACACCTCAGACGGACATTGATGGTAGCCATATTCACTATTCAAACAGCGGCTCTGCCAGCTCCATCGCCCATGGCACCATCATCTATGGCGATCCCGATGGCCTGCCGAACGGACCTCTGGTGGACTTCCCCTGGACCATTGTGGACAGCGCAGGTGTGAAGGGGCAGCAGATCATCGATGCGATCTACCGCAATGTCACGGGTGTGAACCTGTATGTGAATGTTCACACCAATCGTTATGCCAGTGGTGAAATCAAAGCAGACCTGACGCTGCAGAGCGGCTCGCCAACTCCGCCACCTGTGCCGACCAACCCGACCCTGGAAAACTTGACCACGGATGAAGAGGTGCGTCGCGAGTGCGCCCGCTTCCTCACGCAGGCCAGCTTTGGTCCGACCGAGGCTGAAGTTCTCGCTCTCTACAACACCATCGCTACGCCAAAGACCACGGCCACGAACCGTATCGCCGCCTTCTCGGCGTGGATCGACACGCAGTTTGGTGCCACACGGGACCAGACCACGCTCTATGATTACAACTATGCTGCCGATCAGCAGGAGTGGGCGCTCATCGGCGCGCAGCCACTTCTGGATGCTGGCGGAACTCCTGTCGGTTTCCCGCCGAACAACGCAGCAGCCTGGCAGAAGTGGAGCAGCACCGTGGGCACTCCGCCGATCCCGGCTGGACGCAACAAGGAGAGCTATGATCCGGATAACAAAAACCGTCGTCACGCCTGGTGGATGATCGCGAACGATGCTCATGACCAGCTGCGCCAGCGCGTGGGCTTTGCGATGGAGCAGATCTGGGTGGTTTCGGATCGTGAAGGCACTGTCAGCAGCCGCGCTTATGGGCACTCACGCTACTATGACATGCTGACCGACTTTGCGGATGGCGTCCGCCACCTGCAGCCACCGGGCAGCCCGGGAGCAACGCCGGCCATCGTCACCAGCTACAGCAGCGCCAATGGCAGCAACATCACCGTGCGCCAGCTGCTGGAGGACGTGAGCAAGCACCCGATCATGGGCAAATACCTGAGCCATCTGAAGAACCAGAAGGCCCAGGGCACGGACACCAATGCTAATGGTGTGCTGGATCCCGATGAGATCACCCTCTCCCCGGATGAAAACTATGCCCGTGAGATCATGCAGCTCTTCTCGATCGGTCTGCTGGAGCTCTGGGATGACGGCACGTTGAAGCTGCAAAACAACGGCCAGCCGACTGCCACTTATGACAATGATGACATCAAGGAGCTGTCCAAGGTGTTCACCGGTTACAGCTTTGCCCTGGTGCAGAACAGCAGCGCGAACAACTACGTGCCAGCCATCGCCCAGACAGCCTTTGGCAATGCCAGCGAGGGAGCCGAGTACTTCCATCCAGGCTATGAGAACCCGATGAAGAACTTCGTCACCTACCACGATGAAGGTGTGAAGAACTTCCTCAGCGCAAATCTGCCCGCCTATGTCGACGCCACGCCCACCACGGCTGAGCGCGAGGTCTATGCGGAGACGGAACTGGAGACGACGATGGACGCCTTGTACAACCACAGCAACATCGCCCCCTTCCTGAGCAGCCGGCTGATCCAGCGCCTGACCACGAGCAATCCGAGCCGCGGTTACATCTACCGTGTGACCCAGGCCTTCAAGGACAGCAACGGCGCCACCGCTGGTGGTCTGCGTGGCAGCCTGCCTGCCGTCGTGAAGGCCATCCTGCTCGACTACGAAGCCCGCACGATGAAGAACGTGGATCCCCAGACGATCAATGGCAACACATCCGTCAATGTGGGCTATGGCAAGGTGAAGGAGCCGATCGTTCGCTACATCCAGGTGCTGCGCGCTTTCGGTGCCCGCTCCCAGATCGACATGGATGAAGTCAGCCCGAACACCAACGATCTCGTGGGTTACGGTTACACCCAGGCGGACAACTTCCCTGGTGGTGCCACGCAGTTCCGTTACGGCGGCACCGGTGGTGTTCTGGGCCAGACGCCGAACAATGCTCCAAGTGTGTTCAACTGGTACCTGCCAGACTACACACCGGGCGGACGTGTGGCAGCGGCGGGCCTAGTGGCTCCTGAGCTGCAGATCCTGACGGAGAACATGGTGGTGCAGAACATCAACTACCATCGCCAGATTGATTACTCCTCCATCGTGGATCCCGCGGCGGCGCTGCCGGGCGGACAAGGCACGACCAACCTCATCGGTGACACCACCGGTGCTCAGGACGGCGTTTTCGCCGACCTGAGCGGCATCGTGACCGACTACATCACGAACCGCGAAACAGTGGGTGCCACGGAAGTCTCTGCCTGCACCTATCTGGTGGACCGCCTGGACGCGCTGCTCTGCTCGGGCTCGCTAAAGGCGAAGTATGGCGCTGCCTACACCGCCACCGCGGTGGATCCACGCAGCATCATCATCAACCAGCTGTCCATCATCGCTCCGGATGCGCCTCCAGTCTCCAAAGGCAATGGCGGCAACCGTGTGAGGGCTGCGGTCTATCTCATCACCAGCTCCCCAGAGTTTATTGTGCAGAAATAATCCGAACCGAAATCGAAACGCCTAACCACTGATCATTATGAAAAACAAAAAGCATCAGGACCACTTCGACACACGGCGGAATTTCCTCTGCCGCACCGCCTGCTCCAGTCTCGGCGTCACCAGCCTGGTCAATACCCTCGCGCACATGAATTTGGTGCAGGGGGTGATGGCCCAGGCCGCGCCGACGGACTACAAGGCGATCATCTGTCTCTTCCTTTACGGGGGCAATGATTCCAATAACATGCTCGTCCCGCTGAACGGCGTGGCGCGAACCAACTATGAGACTGCCAGACCCGGCGGTGCCACACCGCATCCGATCCACATCCCGGTTTCCGGCACAGGTGCGGCGCTGGCGCTGACAGCGCCGGGCGGTGGCTTTGGCCAGACGAATGCCACCTCGTTCGGGGTGCATCCCAGCATGACGAACGTGCAGGGCATGTTCAACAGCGGAGACCTGGCCTTCGTGGCCAATGTGGGCACGCTGGTGCAGCCGATCACACGCACTCAATACATCGCTGTGCCACGCACGACGCCTGTTCCTCCACAGCTCTTCTCCCATAGCGACCAGCAGCTTCAGTGGCAGAGCAGCCTGCCGGACCGACCGTTCCAGAACGGCTGGGGCGGACGTGCGGCGGATGTGCTGATGGCAGCAGGAGCCAACCCGACTTCCTCGGTGTCGATGAACATCTCCATCGCGGGTCAGAACTCGTTCCAAGTGGGTTCCAGTGTCATCCAGTATTCCATCGGCACCACGGGTGTGGTGGGATTGAGCGGCTATAACTCCGGCACCAACACCTATGCGAATGGTGCGAACTACGGGACCACGCCGCCGACCTACAACAACAACGACCAGGGCCGCACGTTGAAGGCTTTCGACACCATCACCAAGCTTGCGCGCATGCAACTCGGCGTGGGCGACAGCGTGTACCAGCATCACCTGGAGGAGGGTTACAACAATGTGATGCAGCGTGCTCGTGACAACGAGGCCATCGTGGGCACTGCGCTGAGTGGTGCGACCACGGCGATCGACACGGCTTTCACGAATGCCTTTGGAGCTGGGGTGACGCTGCCGGATGTGGCGAACCAGCTCAAGATGGTGGCGCGCCTGATGCAGGGCCGCACCGACCTGAGCAACAACCGCCAGATCTTCTTCGTGAGCATGGGCGGCTATGACACCCATCAAAACCAGCCCACGGACCATGGCAACCTCATGGGCAACCTCGACAAGAGCCTCAAGGGATTCAAGGACGCCATTGCCGCCATCGACCCGGCCTTGTGGAATGACACGCTGCTCTTTACGAGCTCTGACTTCACTCGCACGCTCCAGCCGAATGGCAGCGAAGCCTCGTCCGGCACGGACCATGGCTGGGGCGGCCATCAGATCGTCATGGGCGGGCCCGTCATCGGCCAGCGCATTTACGGCAATTTCCCCGACCTTGCCCGAGCCACGAGCCAGGATGTGGACAGCAACCGCGGACGCTGGATTCCAACCACCGCCGTGGATCAATATGCCAGCGTGGCGGCGAAATGGTTCATGAGCCAGGGCACCAGTTATGTGTCCGGCCTAACGAGCAATGACGTCTCCACGGTCTTCCCGAACCTGGGCCGTTTCCAAACAGTGAGCACGATCCCGAGCAATCTCGGTTTTGTGGACTTCACGGTGTAACCCTTCTGTATGATGCTATGTCGCGCCGCATGACATCGATCAGGCAGGCCGCCTTCGTCGCCCTGCTGGTTGCCATCCTGTTCGCAGGATGGTGGCTGGCGGGCGATGGAGATGTGGCCGGCCTTTCATCACCGGGGGCCACGCTGCGTGCGAAGGGGCCACAGGATGCCGCATTCTGCGGCCCTCTGGCCCAGCCGCGCCCGCCACCGCCGGTGGACAGCCCCTTTGGGGTTCATCTCTTTTCCACCACGCCGCTCGGTGTGGTGTACCCGATGCGCGGGACCTTCGAGATCATTCATGATCTCGGCCTGCCCGAAGCCCTTGCCGAGAAAGCCGCCAAGAAGCCCGCGAATGAAACCGCTTATGACGATGTGCAGAGCGTCGGCATCTTGCTGGAGGAGTTTCGCCGGGCTTTTGGAGCCATGCCGACGGGCGAGCTGAATGACGAGATCGTCCGCCGGCTTCAGGGGGAGAACCCCAAGGGCATCGCCGTGCTGCCGAAGAGCCATCCAGCCATCAATTCCGATGGCGAGCTCATCGACCGCTGGGGCACGCCCTACCGATTCCATCCCGAAAGCGCCTGGGAGACCACCGTCCGGTCTGCAGGCCCTGACAAGAAGATGTGGACGGCCGATGACATTCTTAGCGAAAGCGTCAGCGCGGATGTGGTGCTGAAGTGAGTGTCCGCTGTGTCATGAGCCAGTGTGTGAGGAGGCACACGCTGGCTCGTGAACGGCGTACAGGGCTGGATGTGATTCCCCAAGGCAAGGGGTTGACCTTTGGCCCTGAATTATCCACGATTAGCTGATCGTGACCCCTCCTCCCGACTCTCCAACGCCGCGCCTGCGGTGGTCCGGTATGACGCATGTCGGCCGCTACCGCCAAAACAACGAAGATTCCTTCCTCGCGCTCACCTATGATGCCCGGGAAGTGCGCTATCTGGGAAAGGTAGGTGAGTCGACTCTGGCTGAGGGCGACTTCGTGTTTGCAGTGAGTGACGGCATGGGCGGCGCGAAGTCTGGCGAGTTCGCCAGCCGCATGGTGGTGCAGCAGGTCATGCGGCTGATGCCGCGAAGCTACAAACTGGCTGTCGAAGGGATCAGCCAAGGCTTTGGTGACGTGCTGGAGGAAATCTGCCATCAAGTGCATGCGGAGATTTCCAAGATGGGCCGGGTCTACCACGAATGTGCCGGCATGGGCGCCACGCTGAGCCTGGCGTGTTTTTCCAC
The DNA here is from genome assembly GCA_040387935.1 of Verrucomicrobiota bacterium. Classification (GTDB taxonomy): domain Bacteria; phylum Verrucomicrobiota; class Verrucomicrobiia; order Verrucomicrobiales; family Verrucomicrobiaceae; genus Prosthecobacter. The sequence goes on from JAZKCU010000001.1 coordinate 364,927, forward strand.
GGAGTTCATGCACTTCGCGCATGTGGGAGACAGCCGTATTTACTACCTGCCTGCGGGTGGCTCGCTGATTCAGATCACCGAGGATCATTCCCATGTGGGCTGGCTGCGGAGGCAAGGAAAGCTGAATGAACGCGAGGCGCGCATGCACCCGGCCAAGAACCGTCTGGACCAGGCGCTCGGGGCAGGCCAGCAGAACGTCCGGCCGCATATCGGCTCTGTGCGCTACCAGAGCGGCGACCGGTTTTTGATTTGCTCAGACGGCATCACTGATGCGCTATGGGACTTCCGGATTGCAGATCATCTGAGCGCACCGCCGGACGAAAAGCCGCGGGCTTTCAAGGTGGTGGAGCATGCCGTGGCAGAGTCTGGGCGGGATAACTGCACGGCCATCTGCATCGAGGTGGAGTAGGGTAGTTCGGAGTCGGAAGGCGGAGTTCGAAGTAAAGGAAGAGGGCGCGTTGTGGAGCGGATCAAGCGGTGGTGGTCTCTTCAGGGCTGTGGCTGCTTCTTGCCGAAGGGCGGGTTTCGTGTCATGACGGGGTTGCTTTGAAACTTCATCTCCCGAATCATCCCACGCAGCTCTGCCTGATCCGTCACGGCGAGGTGGAGGAGCGCTACCACAAGGTCTTTGGCGGCTGCCGGATTGACATGGGCCTCTCACCTTTGGGGCACAAGCAGGCGCGCGCGGCCTCTGAGTGGCTTCGTGACACGCCCATGGATGCCATCTATGCCAGTCCTCTGAAGCGGGTGCAGGAGACTCTGGCCCCGCTGGCGGAGCGCACAGGGATGAAGCCGGTGATCATCCCGGCGCTGCGGGAGGTCGATTTTGGTGACTGGACCGGCTACCGCTGGGAAGGGGTGCAGGAGCACTTCGGGGTGAGCGCTTTTGACTGGCTTGAGATCATCGAGACCAAGGGCATCCCGCATGGTGAGTCCGCCGCAGAACTCGAGAACCGGGTGCAGCCTGCGCTGCTGAAGATCCTGCATGACAATCCGCACAAGCGTGTGGCGGTCTTCTGCCATGGCGGCATCATCCGTGTCATCTTGTCCCTGATGCTCGGCCAGCCTTTGCGGCACATGGCGCATTTCAACATCGACTACGGCAGCATCAGCGTGGTGGAGGTGCAGCCGGACAAAAAGCACGCGTTTGAGATCGAACTGCTGAATTTCTGCGCTCCCCTGGTGGAGGTGTGAGACGCACGCCCAACAAAAAGCCTGCCACCGGTGAGGATGGCAGGCTTTGAGAGCGGGTCAGGTCCGACCCGGTGAATGATTGAATCAGGCGGCTGCAGGTTCAGCGGAAGCAGACTCTTCAGACGAGTCATTGTGGTCGCGATCACCGCTGCCAATCGGCTTGGCGCCGCTGAGTTGGAGCGGGCGGCCCATGAATTCCTTGCCGTGCAGTTCGGTGACCGCGCGGCGGGCTTCCTCCATGCTCGCCATCGTGACGAAGGCAAAACCCTTGGAGCGCTGAGTGCGGCTGTTCACCACGACCTCGGCATTGCGGACGCTGCCGACGCCATTGAAGAGCTCGAAGAGATCGCTCTCAGAAGCGTCGTAGGAAAGGTTGCCGACATAGAGTCGCTCGGTGGAGACATCGCCGGGATTCGGGGCGGAGGACTCACGGCGGGGCTTCGGCTCGCGGGGCTCACGCGGCGGGCGCGGGGCGGAGGAGGACGAAGATGAGGCTGAGGACCTGCCGCCGGAGAGCTGACCGGTTGGGGCCGAGCGAGGGGCGACGGAGGGCAGGGAGGAAGGTTTGCCGAGAAGTCCGAAGCTGATGATGCTCAGGAACTTCTGGAAACCAGTCTGCTGGATGGAGGTGTTGCGCGGTGCGTTGGACGAGCGCTGGCCACCGGTGCTGGGGCCTGGGCCTGTACGTGGGCGGCGGCGGCGACGGCGGTTTCCTTGGAATGAATTGTCTGACATGGGGTGGGGTATCTAGGGTGCTGTGGGTTTCGTGGCACCACGCCAAGGGGCAGGCTGGGGGCTGGTGGCCGGGACGACTGGTCCCGGACGACGGGCCGCGTGCGGAACCGCCCTTGCGGTTCCTCGCTGCCCCATCGGGTGCCGCAACAATGACTAGAGATGGACCCTGCGGCGGGTCCTCTATGCTGGTGACAAAAATCAGTCACAGTGAGGCGCCCGCGCGAATTTCTCGCGGGTCCAATCGAAGCTGTTGGCGCAGTCAGTGTTCTGGCGTGGCGCATTCCGCTGGTCAGTGGGTGGGCAGAACCTCCGAGCATAGTGCTCTGGTCAGTTGCACAGTTAGACTAACCGCCAGGCAATGGCGGGTCAACCTGGATTTCAGCACCCGATGAGGCTCTCCCAGGGCTCCGCAAACACCAAAAGAAAATGCTTGGGCTGGCTGACGAAAACTGATAGTCCTGCCATTTCTCCTGGTATTTGATGCCACTTTTTCGATGATTCCCCCCCACGTTTCGACCCAATTCTGGCCCGGTAAACTCCGGATCCTCATGGCTTTAGGCCTGAGTGTCGGTGCCGCCTCGACAATCTCGGCGGGCGAGTCGTCATCGACGGTTTCGCTCGCGGAACGCGAGGTCATGCGGAGAAGCCAAGTCCTGGGTGACCAGGTGGCCAAGCTGGAGGCGGCGGACAATCTGCTGCGCTCCGGCCAGTCCGCCGCCGCCTACAAGGCCTATGAAGAGGTGTTTCAGACCATCCCAAACATCCCCACGGCCCAGGCTCTGCGGGCTGTGGCCCTGGAAGGGTATCTGCGTTCGGGATTGATCCTTGCCCGCGAAAAGCTGAATGCTGGAGACTACGCGGCGGTGAACCTTATTTTAGACACGCTGGACCGTGACGGCGCGGCCAAGGGGGACCGTGGCATTGTGCAACTGCGGTTGATCATGAACGATCCGGACCGGTTTCCTCCGGCTCTGACTCCGAAGCACATCGAGAATGTGGCTGAGGTGAAGCGCCTGCTCGTTCTGGCCGCTTCGCAGGAAGAGACTGGCATGTTCGACAAAGCGCTGGTGACCTATGAAGATGTGCTGCGCATTGATCCCACAAACTCCGCCGCCCGCCGTGGCATGGAGAAGGTGGAGCGGGAGCGCAGTCGCTACTTCAACTCAGCCAGGGACCACCAGCGCAGCCGCATGCTGAACGGGGTGAGTGAACTTTGGGAAGACAAGCCCCGGATGAATGCTCCACCTGTTGGCAGTCTGGCGGATGGTGCCTTAGGTGCACGTGCCACGACAAGGACCGGAAAAGAGAGCATCGCTGACAAATTGCGTGAACTGCGGATTGCCAAAGTGGACTTCAGCGGAGCGACTCTGGAAGAGGTGATCGAATACCTCCGTGTTCGTGCACGTGATGCCGATCCCACGAAGAAAGGGATCGACTTTGTGTTAGGGCTGCCACCTGAGACGCCGCTTCGTCCTGTGTCGTTGAGCCTGATTGATGTGCCCGTCGAAGAGATCCTGCGTTATGCCACGGAGGTGTCTGGAGTGACCTATCGCGTGGAGGAGTTCGCGGTGCGTATCGTGTCCTTGACGGATACTGGCACCACGCTCATTTCCCGCACCTTCCGGGTGCCGCCAGATTTCATCTCGGGTGCTGCCGTGGCCCCAGTTGCCACGGCGCCGGTGGATCCGTTTGCCGCAGGAGGGGCGGGAACCGGGACGACGACCATTCAGCGTCGCATGGGAGCCAAGGAGTTCCTGGAAAGCCGGGGTATTTTGTTTCCCGAGGGCGGTGGTGCCAACTACAACCCGGTGGCCAACATGCTCATCGTGCGCACAACCGCCAGCAACCTGGAGATGGTGGAGTCATTGGTCGAGCAATCTCTGAATTCCTCGCCCAAAATGGCAGTGATCGAAGTGAAGCTCCTGGAGATCAACAGCGGTAAACTGGAGGAGATGGGCTTTGACTGGCTGTTGGGAGGTTTTGGGACGGATGTGCAGCTTGGCGGAGGCACGGGGGGAAATCAGCAGGGCGGTCTTTTTGGAGCCACCGAGTTTCCGGTGGTGGCCGGTCTTAACAAGGGCGCGATGGGGCCAGTGACCGCCGGGCTGCGGAGTTCCGCCGACCTGGATGCCAATCGGACGATCGACAATATCCTGTTTGGCGGTCTGGGCTCGGATGCCGCCAGATCTCCTGGAGCATTCTCCCTCTCCGGGGTCTTTACGAATCCTCAGTTTCAGATGGTGCTGAGAGCGCTCGATCAAAAGGATGGCCTGGATTTGGTGGCCAAGCCTTCTGTCATCACCAAAAGTGGCCAGAAGGCTTCGGTGGAGATTATCCGGGAACTGATCTATCCGACGGAGTTCGACCCTCCGCAGATCCCAACCAACATTGGCAACAACACGGTCACCTTCATCAACGGAGTACCCCAGCCCTCGCCGCCACCACCGCCGATCCCCGTCACTCCGACAACGCCAACGGCGTTTGAGACGCGACGTGTCGGTGTGGTCTTGGATGTCGAACCTGTGATCTCGGAAGACGGTCGTTCGGTGGATGTGACCCTGACTCCTGAGTTCACCGAGTTCGTTGGGTTTGTGAACTACGGCTCACCCATTAACACGGTGGCGTTTGCACCGCCTGGACTCGTGGATCTCGCCCCTACGAGGGTGGAACTCACGCCCAACATTATTCTCCAACCTATCTTTGCCACGAAGAAGATCGTGAGTTCGGTGAAGATTTATGACGGTGCCACGATCGTCTTGGGGGGTGTCATCTCTGATCAGGAAATCATGATCGACGACCACGTGCCCGTGATCGGCAAACTCCCCGTGATCGGCAAGGCCTTCCAAAGCAAAGTGAAGCAGCGCCGACTGAAGAACATGCTGATGTTCGTCTCCGTGAAGGTCGTGGATCCTTCTGGCAGGCGCGTGAACCAGCCGTGATTTCATCATTGGAAGACCTCAGGCTGGCCCCAAGACTCAAAATGCTCAAAAATTAGGATTGTCGGATTCCGACCCACTTGATACAACCGCGGCCCTTTCGTGATAATTCCTCCCCCCCGAGTTACCTGGATGCTCCTGATGAGCCTCACCTGTGCTGCGGCTCTCCGCGCGCAGGACAGCCTGCTGCCTTTGCCGGTGGCGGGTCCAGATCTGCCGGTGATGGAAGAGTCCGTAGACACGGGCAGCCGCTTCTTGAAGCCCACGAAGTCGATCAAGCCGCCAGTGACCGCTGTGAGTCCTTCGATGGCGAGCGCGCTGCAGCCACACGTCAACGTGCCCACCGCAGCCCGGTTGCGTCGTCTGATCCTGATGCCGGGTGGATTGCCCCCGGAGGCCATGCGTGAGCAGATCGCCGCCATCGGTCAAAGCCGCCAGCCTGTCACGGCAGTTGGCATGACGGCTCCCGCCCATGTACTGGCCAAGCTGGCGGATCTTTTCGGTAGCAATGTGAATGACGACACTCAGAAGAAGGTCGTGGATGCGGTGCGCCAGGGCATGAGCACGGATGCCACCGCAAAGGCTGCACCCCGCCGTGTCGAGGTGGTGGGCTGGGCCCCGGCAGAGGGAGTCATGACGGTGGTGGTCTATCCAGAAAGCTGACCCGAAAAGTGGTCATGCTTTTGGATAGGTGACGAGTACTTCAAGGCTTCGCAAAGCTTTGCCCGCCAGCCACGGGTGCATACGTGCCGTCTTCATGCCTGGCCAGCCAGGCGATGACCCTCATGTCCTTCTGCAACACACTGGGAGATGAAGGGCCTGCCCAGCCTGCGGGCCGCTTCGTGATCGTGCCGTAGCTGATCACAATGCTCTGGCCGGGCTCCAGTTTGGATCGAGTGCGTTTTACGGCGATGACCTCCGCAGTGGCCTTCACCTGGGCAGTAGTGGTGTCCTGCTCCTTCGTCTCGCTCACTTCGGAGCTGATGACTTTGAGTTCCAGATGCTCCGGCGCACCTGCCTTCCTTTCCTCGTACACATAGGGCGGCAGCTCAGCGTGGGCTGGTTGAAGGCTCGCAGCCAGGACTACAAGCGTGACGAGGGTGAAGAGTCGACTTTTCATAGCTCAGCATGCCATAAAAAATGGCTTTTGACCATGGTATCGGATGTTGGCTACTCTGCGGACTTCCTCATCAATCAGCGAGCCCTCGAGGTGGATGAACCCAGGTTGAGCCTCAGGGTGCCGGTGTGGCACCGCCGACGTCAAAGCTGAAGAGCAGTTCCTGGTCACGCAGATAGAGTCTGCCACCGCTGACGACGGGATGGGTCCAGATCTTGCCTTTTGGGCTGCGTTGAGTCGTCTGCGGATTGAGAGTGAAGCGGCCGCGCTCGTTCCAGCCTTTCGGGCTTGCATCGATCAGCACCACGGTGCCGGTATTTTCTTCCAGAAGGTAGAGCATGTTATCCGCGCAGTGGATGGCACCTTTGCCGAGCTTCTTCTCGGTCCACACGACCTGTCCGGTTTTGAATTCCATGCAGGTCCAGCCGCCCTTGTCATTGTATCCATAAAGGTGGTCGCCCACCAGCACCACGCCGCCGTGATGGTTCACCATGTCCGTGGTTTCGTAGAGAGTCTCCACGCTGTTCCCCGGACCGATTTTGATGGCCTTGCAGCCCACGCCGTAACCTGCGGCCACGAACACCTCTCCATTCTTGAAGATGGGAGTCGGAATGACCGCCGTCTTGCCCGGAAACTCGGTCTTCCACAGCACTTTGCCATCTTTGGCATCCACACCGGCGATGCTCTGCATGGTCAGCTGGATGAGCTGGCGGGCGCCATTGTGGCTCACGGCAATGATGCTGGAATACTGCGCGCCGTCCGTCCAATCCGTGGTCTGCCAGGCGAGTTTGCCGGTGACCTTGTCAAAAGCCGCCATGGTGCCCTGACCACCGCCTGGGGTGGCGATGACGAGATTACCCTCGACCAATGGACTCTCACAGTAGCCCCAGCCGGGCACCTTGCCGCCGAGCTCGGTCATGCTGGCGCTCCAGAGCTGTTTGCCGTCTGCCGTGCTGAAGCAGCCCAGCGTGCCTTTGCCGCTCATGGCGTAGACTTTGTCGCCGTCCACGGTGGGTGTGGAGCGCGGCCCGTCACCCCAGCCATTGGTCAGCAGCGCACCTGCCTCAGCGCTCCACTTTTCCTTGCCGGTGGCGGTGTCGATGGCAATGAGATACTCCACGGCATCACGGGCGCCCATGGTGTAGATGACATTGCCAACGATCGCATAGCCAGAGTAGCCAAGTCCGGCGTCCTCATTGGTCCAGATCTTTTTGGGGCCGTCGGAAGGCCACTCTTTTAACAGGCCTTTTTCACCGGAAATATCGGTGCGGTCAGGCCCGCGGAAAGTGGGCCAGTCTGCGGCCTGTGCAGTGGCAACGAGGAGGACGAATGGCAGCAAGGCTTTCATAGGTAGAGTGGAGTACGTCGGATTGAGGCTAAATGCTCTGCAAATGCGAGAAAAAAGGCATGTTGGAAACGGCTGTGGCTTGCCTGAGGCTCCTCATCTCGGACTTTCCTTGCATTGTCGCTGGCATCGGCGGCGCATCTCGCTATCCCCCTGCGCGCATGGCCCCAACCCCTCCGCATGTGTTTGAGCAACCCGCGCCCGCCTTCGACGTCGATGCCGTCGAGACCCCCGCGTATGTCGTCGATCGTGGTCTCCTGAAGCGGAACCTGGAGAAGCTGGCGTTTGTGCAGCGTGAGTCCGGGGCGAAGATCCTGCTCGCGCTGAAGGGCTTCTCCATGTTCGCCACCTTTGATCTGGTGCGCGAGTATCTGCACGGCTGCTGCTCCAGCGGCATCCATGAGGCGATGCTCGGGCATGAGGAGTTTCGCAAGGAACTGCACGTCTACGCCCCGGCGTTCAAGCAGGCGGAGATGGAGCAGCTTATCCCCATCGCCCATCATATCAGCTTCAATTCGCCCACCCAGTGGAAGCATTGGAAGCCTTTGCTTGATGCTACTCGCGCGGCTGGCAAGCATGTGCCGAGCCCGGGCATCCGTGTGAACCCGGAGCACAGCGAGGTGGAGGTGAGCCTCTACGATCCTGGTTCTCCGAGCTGCCGTCTAGGCACCTGCATGGCCACGCTGGAGAATGAGGACCTCACCGGTCTGGAAGGCCTGCATTTCCATGCTCTCTGCGAGCAGGACAGTGACGTGCTGGAGCGCACGCTCGCCGCCGTTGAGAAACGTTTCCCCAAACTGCTGGCGCAGGTGCAGTGGGTGAACATGGGCGGCGGACACCACATCACCCGCAAGGACTATGATGTGGAGCGCCTCATCCGGGTCATCCGCAGCTTCATCGAGCGCCATGGGAAGGAAGTGTACCTGGAGCCTGGCGAGGCCGTGGCCCTGAACACAGGGTATCTCATCGCCAGCGTGATGGACATCGTGCCCACAGAAGGTCTGCCCACGGCCATCCTGGACTGTTCCGCCACCGCGCACATGCCGGACACGCTCGAGATGCCGTATCGCCCGCATGTGCTGGGGACAGATGTGCCAGGCGCGCTGCCTCACTCCTATCGTCTCGGCGGCATGACCTGCCTTGCCGGAGATGTGGTGAATGAATACAGCTTCCCCGAGCCGCTGAAGATCGGTCAAAAGCTTGTCTTCACGGACATGGCCCACTACACCATGGTGAAGACCTCCACCTTTAACGGGGTGGTCCATCCTGACATCGATCTCTATGATCCTGACACCGGCGTGCTGCGTGTGGTGCGGCGCTTTGGCTATGAGGACTTCAAGAGAAAGCTGTCCTGAGTTTTTCATCACCAATCTTCATCATGAGCCACGCTGAAGCCGCCGCCCGCGCCGAGTTCCTCTGCACTGAACTCGAGAAGAATAACCAACTTTACTACCAAGGTAAGCCCGTCATCTCCGACCAGCAGTTCGACGTGCTGCTGCGCGAGCTGCAGGACATCGAGGCGAAGTTCCCGGATCTCATCACGCCAGACTCACCGACGCAGCGTGTGGGCAGCGCACCGATCGAGGGCTTTGCGCAGATCCGGCACAGCGCGCCGATGATGAGCCTGGACAACACCTACTCGGAGACGGAACTGGCGGAGTTCTTCGCCCGTCTGCAAAAGGGGCTGGGGCGCGAGAAGATCGATTGTGTGGTGGAGCCGAAGGTGGATGGCGTGGCCATCTCCATCCGCTATGAAAATGGTTTGCTGAAACACGCCGTGACCCGTGGTGACGGGCAGACGGGTGATGATGTGACGACGAACATCAAGACCATCAAGTCGTTGCCGCTGAGGTTGCCGAAAGACGGGCCGCAGAATTTCGAGGTGCGGGGCGAGGTGTACATGTCGAAAGCAAACTTCGCCAAGCTTAACCAGGAGCGTGAGGAAGCCGGTGAAGCCACCTTTGCTAATCCACGCAACTCCACCGCCGGCACGCTGAAGCTGCTGGACTCCAAGATCGTGGCGAAGCGGCCTCTCGATGTGATCTTCTACGGTCTCGCGGATGCCACGGGGCTGGATGTGCAGTCCCAGAAGGACATGCATGATCTGCTGAGCCGTGCCGGACTGCGCCGGGCGGATCACATCTGGCATGCGAGCACGGCGGAGGAACTCATTTCCGCCATTCGTGAGCTGGATGAGAAGCGCAAGGCGCTGCCCTATGAGACGGATGGCGCGGTGATCAAGGTGAACAGCTTCGTGGACCAGCGTGAGCTGGGTTTCACCAGCAAGGCACCGCGCTGGGCCATCGCGTATAAATACCAGCCCGAGCAGGCCGAGACCCAACTGCTGTCCGTAGACATCCAGGTGGGGCGCACCGGAGCACTCACGCCAGTGGCCAGGCTGACTCCCGTCTTGGTGAGCGGCAGCACGGTGAGCAACGCCACGCTGCACAACTTTGAGGAGATCGAGCGCAAGGACATCCGCATCGGAGATTTTGTGATCATCGAGAAGGCAGGGGAGATCATTCCTGCGGTCGTGAGTGTGAAGACGGAGAAGCGCAGCGGTGCTGAGCAGGCCATCCCTGTGCCCACGCATTGCCCGATCTGTGGCACAGGTGTGCGCAAGGATGAGGAGCAGGTGGTGATCCGCTGCCCGAACCCGCATTGCCCGGAAGTGGTGAAGCGCCGCATCGAGCACTTTGTCAGCCGTGGTGCCATGGACATCAGCGGCCTCGGCGAGTCTGTGGTGGCGCAGTTGGTGGAACTGAAGCTCGTTCAGGATGTGGCGGATCTCTATGCCCTGGATCATATCAAGCTCGCCACTCTCGAGCGAGTGGGCACCAAGAGCATCGAGAACTACCTGAAGGCCATCGAGCAGAGCAAGACTCAGTCACCGGCAAAGCTGGTGTTTGGCCTCGGCATTCTGCATGTGGGTGCAGGTGGTGGACGGAAGTTGCTGGAGCACTTTGGCAGCATCGATGCCGTGCAAGCGGCTAGCTTGGAAGAACTCACTCAGTGTCCTGACATTGGCGGAGTCGTGGCCCAAAGCTTGTATGCTTGGTTCCGCGACGAGGTGAACCTGGATGTGCTCAACCGCTTGAAACAAAGCGGCCTGACGTTTACGCAGCAGGAGATCGTGGCCGCGAGTGAAAAGCTGAATGGAACGACCTGGGTCATCACCGGCACTTTGAGTGAGGATCGGGAGAAGATCGCCGATACCATCCGCAGTCATGGCGGCAAGGTCAGTAGTGGCGTCAGTGGCAAGACCACCTACCTGCTCGCCGGTGAAGATGCGGGCAGCAAGGTCGACAAGGCCACTAAACTCGGCGTGAAGATCATCAGCGAGCCTGAATTTAGAGAGATGATCGGGTGATCATCTCACGTCTTGACGGCGCAAAGCGCCCCACACGAGCACAAAAAAGCAGGCGGGAGGACCCGCCTGCTTTTGAAAAGGGTTAATGGGGGAAAGGCTGATTACTCAGCGTTTTCTTCCACGTACCGGACGACGTCGCCCACGGAGAGAAGCTTCTCAGCCTCTTCATCAGGAACGTCGATGCCGAATTCTTCTTCGAAGGCCATGACGAGCTCAACGGTGTCCAGGGAGTCTGCGCCCAGATCTTCGATGAACTTGGCTTCCAGCGTCACCTGCTCAGGGTTCACGCCGAGCTGTTCGACGATGATGTCACGGACTTTGTCTTGGATGTTGTCTGCCATAATAGGGTGGGGGATGTGCGGCGGAGAGGTAGCGGCTCGTTTTTCTTTGGCAAGGGCGAATTCTTGGATTTTTGAAAGTGGTTTAAAACTGGCCTTTTCAAGCCTCTCTACCCGTCTCAGTTCCGGCTTCGTCAACTGCTGTTTCTGAGACCTGCACTTTCTCGATCAACTCGCCTTTAAAATGGGCCAGCAGAGCATCCAATACGCGTACGGCTCCTTCGTATTTCAGATCGTCGATCACGACCTTCGCAGACTGGCCAGAGTCACCGCCAGGGCGATGCCAGACGTAGGCAAGTCCCTTGTTGTCCCAGAGACGTTTGTCGACGCGGAAGGCATCCGCGTAATTGACCCTTTTGCCCTCGGGGGAGACGAAGTGGTCAGGCTCGGCACGCAGCACCTTGTTTTTATTCAGCAGGATGATCCCGCCGAGGATGGCCCCGACCAGCAGGGTGCCGCCGCCCCACCAGAACTGCTCATCGATCTCTTTCTGCGTGTAGCGGTGCGGTTTCTCAGGCCAGCCGTGCTCGGCCGCGTAGGAGACCCAGCGGGGTGGCTCACCATCCCGGCCGGTAGGCCAGCCCTGCTGGCGGGCATTTTCAACCCAGACGTCCACCTTTCCGGCGGCCTTGGCCTCGTCAAAGCTCTTCAGCACCACCTCCTCAAACCACGTCTTCTTGTCCGCGATGACGTTGGCCTTGGGGTAGCCGACCTTGCCATCGTAGAGGAAATACAGACCAAAGGCCGCCACCATCAGTGCCATCATGCTCATGCGCTTGAAGTACCAGGGCGTGACATGGCACAAAATGGGGAAAACGGGCGTCTGGGTGGTGGCGTCTGTCATGGGGCACTCCAAGCCACAGCCACGCGAGTGCGCAACCAGACTTTATTTCCCTACGGGGCAACCAGAGACTCCTTCCAGGGTTTGGGAGCCAAGGGCATCTTTTGTTGTCATACGTTCTTCGTGCCCGGCGCACTCATCGCACCTTCATGAAAAGACTCACCCTCGCCAGCTTCCTCCTGATTGTCGCCACCGGCGCGGTGTTCCTGCGTGCTCAGAGCGCGGCCGACCTGCGCTCGAAGTTCGATGCCTATGACACGAACAAGGATGGCGAAATCGCAGGCGAGGAAATGAACGCCGCCCCCATCCTGCCGAGGCTGGATCTGGATGGCGATGGTAAGCTGACCTTGATCGAGGCCGCCAAGGCACTGCGCCAGCAGGCAGCAGCCCCCAGCAAGTCCGAACCTGCCTCCGGTGACCGGGGCGTCTTTGACTACCTGGACAAGAACAAGGACGGTGTGATCACCTCCGAAGAGATGCCCAAGAAGCCGTGGTTCAGCCGTCTCGACACGGATGGCAATGGCAGCATCACCTTTGAGGAGGCCAGCGTCGCGGTGGCGCGGCTGAAGGCGCTGGGTGAAAAGATCCCCCCTGTTCCGGGAGCACCTGAATCTCCGGCTGCAGAAAGTCCGGCCGCTGAAACGAAGGCAGAGGAGCTCACGGAAGCACCGCAGATCCTCAAGGGGAGCGAGGTGGGGGTGGGACATCTGGTGCCCGATCTCATGCTGCAAGACATCAAGGGCACGGAGAAGAAGCTGAGCGAGCATCTCGCGGGCAGCCAGGGCCTCATCGTGGCTTTCTTTGGTGCCACCTGCCCCATCAGCGGCAAGCTCGGCGCTGAACTGGCAAGGCTGGAGAAGGATGCGACGGCGCTGAAGGTGGGCATGATTCTTGTCTGCCCTGTCGGTGCTGAGACGGCGGAGGATATCCAAAAGTTTGTCACCGGTCACACGCTGAACTCTCCGGTGATTCATGACAAGGACGGGCAACTGACCGCCACGCTCGCAGCCACGACGACGACGGAGTGCTTCCTCATTGATCCAGCGCGCACGCTGGCCTATCGCGGAGCGGTGAATGACCAGTATGGGCTCGGTTACTCGAAGGAGAAGGCCACGAAGACTTACCTGCGCGATGCCGTCGCGGCGCTGATCGCTCACAAGCTGCCGGAGGTCGCTGCCACCACCGCGCCTGGATGTGCTTTGGATCTGAAGAAGGGCACGCAGGTGGCTCAGACAAAGGTCACCTATCATCACCAAGTCTCACGCATCATGCAGGCGAACTGCATCGAGTGCCACCGCAAGGACAGCGTGGGTCCGTTCAGCCTCGAGACGTATGAGGACGTGATCGAAAACGCCGGCATGATCCGCAAGCAGGTCGAGCGTGGAGTGATGCCACCGTGGTTTGCCGCCGCGCCGCCGGAAGGGCAGCCGACCCCGTGGAGCAATGACTGCTCTCTCGCGAAGCAGGACAAGAGCGATCTCCTCACTTGGCTGGCAAGCGACCGCCCGATGGGCAATGCTGCGGATGCGCCTGCGAAGCTGGTTTTTCCTGAGAAATGGCAGCTCGGCGAGCCTGATGCCGTGGTGCAGCTTCCGCGCGCAGTCGCCATCAAGGCGGAGGGCACGATGCCTTACCAGTTCCTCACAGTGACCACGGACTTCCCGGAAGATCGCTGGGTGCAGGGATATGAGATCCTGCCCACGGATGCCAGTGTGGTGCATCACGTGATTGTGCAGGTTCATAAAAAGGGCGCGAAGCTGCGTGATCGTGGTGAAGGTTCTGAAGGTTACTGGGCGGCGTATGTGCCGGGAAATTCGAATCACTTCTGGCCGGAAGGTTATGCCAAGAAGCTGCCTGCCGGATGCACGGTCAGCTTCCAGATTCACTACACGCCGAATGGCAAGGCCACGCAGGAACGGCTGCGCATGGGACTGCATTTTGCCAAGGCTGAACCCCGCTACGTGGTGCATACGGCCGCAGTGACTCAGAACCGTCTGGACATTCCTCCGGGTGAATCAGATCATGTGGTGACCAAAGTGCAGGATGTCCCTTTTGACATGCATGTGCTGGCTTATGTGGCCCACATGCATGTGCGTGGAAAGGCCTTCAAATTTGAGGTCACACGTCCTGGTGGCAAGCAGGAGGTCCTGCTCGACATCCCGCGCTATGACTTCAACTGGCAGCTCCGCTACGACTACAGCAAGCCGCTGTTCCTTCCACGTGGCAGCCAGGTGAAGATCACGGCTGTGTTTGACAACAGCGAGAAGAATCCAGCGAACCCTGATCCCACCAAGACGGTGCACTGGGGCCAGCAGACCTTTGAGGAGATGATGATCGGCTACCTCGAGTACTACTCGCCCTTCCATGGCGATGTGGCGACCCGGTGATCGGGGGGCAAGGCGGCATTCGCAGGCTTGCCACACGCGGGGCTTCTCTCTAGCCTCTGCGTGCTCATGAAACTGACCGCCTTTTCCAGCCTCGCTCTCGTCGTCACATCCCTCGCTTTTGCCGCTGACCCGCTGCCCGAGTTCAAGGGCAGCATTGAGAAACTGGACCCAGCTTTGGACGCGTTGCTTGATTCGGAGGCGAAGATCGAGGTGCTGGCGAGCGGCTTCAACTGGTCCGAGGGACCGGTTTGGAAGGAGGGAGGGCTGGTCTTTTCGGATGTGCCGGAGAACACCGTGTTTGGCTGGAACGAAGGTGAGAAGGCCGCCTCCGTGGTGCTGAAGCCTAGCGGCAGTCTGTCAGGGGATGGACAAGGTTCCAATGGCCTGGCGGTGGATGCCAAGGGCAGCCTGATCCTCTGCCAGCATGGCGAGCGGCGCATTGCCAAGCTGGAGAAGGATGGCAGTTTCACGGTGCTGGCGGACAGGTCTAACGACAAGCGCTTCAACAGTCCGAACGACCTGGTGATCAGCAGCAAGGGCACCATTTTCTTCACGGATCCGCCGTACGGCATGAAGAAGGGCGAGACACCGGACTCGCCCTACCATGGGATCTATGCAGTGCATCCGGCGGAGGGGCACAAGGTGCCTTCCATCTTGTTGATTGATGACATCAAGTGGCCGAACGGCATCGCGCTGAGTCCGGATGAGAAGACGCTCTACATCGCGGTGTCAGACAAGGACAACACACGCATCATGGCCTATGATTTGGTTGGGCATGGCAAGGGCATCGCGGGCATTGTGAATGGCACGGTCATTCCGAAGCCGGCGAATGGCCGTGAGTTCTTCAATGCGCAGAAGCTGAAGTCGCCGGAGCGTAAAGGTGGGTGCGATGGTCTGAAGGTGGATTCTCTGGGCAACATCTGGACCACCGGCCCTGGCGGTGTGCTGATCCTCGACAAGAATGGCAAGCATCTCGGCTCCATCCTCACCGGTCAGGCCACCGCGAACTGCGCCTGGGGTGGCGAGGACAAGAGCACGCTCTACATCACGGCAGACATGTTTCTGCTGCGCGTGAAGACGAAGGTTAGAGGGCTGTGAATCTATGAGAGCCTTTTCCAGCATCTTGTGGCTGCTCTTGATCGCTGCGGCCTCGGCTCGCGAGGTGCAGTCTCACGGGCTGATGTTTGAGAAGTGGCTGCGGGATACCTTCTTTGGTGGCTATCACCCGAAGGGCTACACACAGAAGTGGGACGTCCCCGCGAGCGCCAATCCAGATCACGGCCGCGTGCCTGTAAATCCGAAGGCGGCGAAGCTGGGCTCGCCCATCGGGTTCGGCGATGCCATGCGGCAGTTTGAGATCGATGAGCCCTTCTTGCTAATCGTTGGCTTCTGGGAGCAGGTGACGCCGAAAGAAAAGCGCTGGGTGAATGTGCAGGCGGTGAGGGTGGAGCCGGAGGAGTGGAGGAAGTTGTGGGGTGGCATCACTCAAGCCGATCTGGAACGCTTGATCGCGGTCATCAAAAACAAATCACTTTCCCTGGAAGACACTCGGGCGCAGGCACAGGTTATCAAATCGCAGGCGCCTTTTGATTCCGCCGTGATCGAGGTGAATCCAAAGATCGACCGCAGCCAGCGTCGTCTGCAGTGCAGTCTGAGTTTTGAGGCCTTTTTTGATCATCTCGCGCCGAAGGCAGAGCGCGGGAAGCAGGAGCAGCCGACGGTGTTCGGAGTGCCTCTGCCTGCGAAGTTCGGGTCAGCACCCCGGGTGGTCACCCCGGAGCGCTAGCCATCTCTTTGGACTGGAAAAAGGCGCCTGCCACGGCGATGAAACAGTCATGATTCGTTTCCAGCTGCCTCACCTCCTTGCCGCAGGGCTTTTTGCCTGTGGAAGCCTGTGCCCGTTGTCTGCCCAGACACCGGCCAGTGCCTCGGCTGAGGTGTTGCACGCACGGGCGCTGGAGGCACGGATGCCGAAGCCCACGCCACCCCGGGGGCGGGACAGCTTCGAGCTCAGCGAGGCACGTCAGCAGCGTCTGGCCAAGCTGCTGCCGGACACTTGGCGGAAGCTCAAGCAGCGGGAGCCGCTGCACATCCTGGTGCTGGCGGGGCAGCGTGAACTGGAGATCTGGTCGGAGGATGGCAAGGCGGGTGTGATGCAGGCTTTCCCAGCGTTGTTTGCCCGTGAGTTGGCGAACCAATTTTTCTATACGGGCGGTGTGCGTGAGACGGGCGTGGATTCGAACGCGGCGGCCCTGGCCCCTGGGGTGAGTGTGCGAGTGCTCTCGGGCCAGGATCAAGCCCTGGTGGACGCACCTTCGATCCTAGGATCGGTGGCGAAGCAGTCGCCGGTGGACCTCGTGCTGATCTGCCACGGGCTGGCTGAGGCTGAGGCGGGTGTTTCACCTCCGGCTTTTGCACGTTTGATGGAGCAGGCCGTAGGTGCGGCGCATGCCCTGAAGGCAGAGGTCTTTGTGGTGGCCCCATGGCTGCCAGCGAGCGAGAGCCTGGAGAAGTCCCTGGGCGGCGTATGCCCTGTCGGAGACGCACTGCATGAGCAGACGGAGGATGAGGGCTGGATGTTTGCGGATCTCGGCGATCTGGCAAGCGTGATGGAGGTGCCTCCGTCTGATGCGCGTGATGATGCACAGCGCTTTGACCGGCTCGCCAACTCGTGGAAGAGCTTTTTTCATGAGGAGAAGAGCGGGCGGCATGTGCCGCGGGTCTCGCTGCATCAGCGCCTGGGCAGCGCCTTGTTTCAGATGATGCTGGATGGAGTTCCGGCGCAGTTCGTCAAGTTTGAAAACACGGCTGCGGGGTGGATCGACAATGGCGCAGGCCTGGAACTGCGCTGCACGGTGGTGAATGGCACCAAGGAAGAGCAGCGGCTGACCGTGCTGCCGTTGATCGCCAGTGGCTGGAAGCCGCGGGAGGCGCAGCCGGAGATCATGCTGGCGGCTGGAGCCAAGAAGACGCTCGTCATCCGCTACGCGCGCGTGGGAACGGAGGAGGTGACGCTTGAGGAAAGCGTGGTGCGGCTGCCCTTGCTTGTGATTTCCGGCAGGAGGGCCGAAGTGGTCACTCAACGTGCGCCTGTACAACCCGTGGCCATCGTGTGGAATCCGGACACGCTGTTCAATCAGGACGGCAAGGCCGTGCTGGGCGGCCAGATCCTGAGCACGGCCACGGAGGAGGTTTCAGGGACCTGGGAGGCTGAGTTCCTTGGCGGCAAGCTCAGCGGCAAATTCCAGCTCAAGCCTGGAGCAGCCCAGCCGCTGGACCTTGCCTTCAACCTGCCTGTGGATGCACAAGTGGTTAGGCGGACCAGCTTGATTTTGAAGGTCAGGCTTCCCGGGCTTGATCTCACAAGCACGCGCCCGGTTGTGGTGGCGAGGAACGTGGGATTGAAGCAGCCGGTGGCGCTCACCCCCTCGTCGGAGTCGGCTGGAAATGTGACGTTCATGGCGCAGGCGGATGCCTCCAGGCTGACGGTGGTGTGTGCGATCGGTGGCTCGGAGATGCTGCTGCCGACCCTTGAAGGTGGTCCGGCGTGGCAGCTCGAGGTGAATTTGGACGCACGCAGCTACGGCAAGCGTCTCGAGTCCGGCAGCACCGCACCGGTGCGTGTCACGGGCAGTGCGGCAGCAGGCAAGGGAACGGTGCTGCCGGTGGCAGCGTGGGCTTTTGGCTCGGGGTATGGCGCGGTGTTTGATCCGAAGATGTTTCAGTCATCACTGACCTCCACTGGGGACGGGCAGCATCAAATCCAGCTCGTGATTCCCCGCACGTATCTGTATCTGCATGAATGGGCGCTGGAGAATGGCAACAGCCAGTTGGGGCTGAACGTGCGGCTGACGCTCAACACGTCGAAGGGGTATCAAACCTGGTCTCTGGTGCCGCTACGGCAGCCTGCCAATGGCTTCGGCGCTCATGCGGTGCTCGAACTCACAGAGAAGCCGACGGCACGTGCGACGGTGATCGTGGATTGATCTGAAAGATCGTTAGGCGGTTTTGATCGAGGAAACTTTCTCACAGGGAGTTCGCGTGCCCGGTTTTGGGGGCTTTGGGAGGGTTATCAATTTTTACCATCCCGTTACAAATCTCCGGCTTCGCTGACACAAGTCCTTAACACAGGGCTGGTCTGTTGTGGGTGTGACAACGCTGGCTCCTGCCAGCCGCCACGATCCAAAAACCAAACCAACGAAGCCATGAAAACGATCAGGCACCCCATGATCACCCGCGTGTTTCCCGCGGCGACTCTTTTCGCCCTCAGCAGCGCCGCACTGGCGCAGCAAGGACCTCCACCCATGCCCAACGGCGCGGCTCCCATCCCGCGTATGGACCCTGGCAAGCAGCCTCCCCAGGGACAGCCTCCTGAAGGCCAACCTCCACAGAACGGCCAGGCACCCAAGCCACCGCAGAATGCTGGCAAGCCTCAGCCCCCGGCCATGCCCACTTCCTTCATCCTTCCGGCGGAGTTCCGCACCGTGGATGGCAGCGCGAACAATGCGGCGAACCCTGCATGGGGCACGCCTGACCAGCCCTTTGTGCGCTTGGCACCGAATGCCTATGGAGATGGCATCAGCACTCCTGCGGGAGCCACACGGCCGAGTCCGCGCGTGGTGAGCAATGCGGTGTCGAAGCAGCAGAATGATCGTCCGAACCGTCGTGGGGCCAGTGACATGCTGTGGCAGTGGGGCCAGTTCCTGGATCATGATCTGGATGAAACTCCGGCAGCGAGTCCGGCCGAGGCTTTCCCGGTCGCAGTGCCCGCTGGCGATCCTTCTTTTGATCCCACAAGCACGGGCACCGCCACCATGTCACTCAACCGCAGCGCTCATGTGATGGTGAATGGTGTGCGTGAGCAGAAGAGCGCCATCACGGCATGGATCGATGCCTCCCAGGTCTACGGTTCCGATGCGGCGCGTGCGGCGGCACTGCGTGCGAATGATGGCACGGGCCGGCTAAGAGTGACGGCAAGCACGCATGGGGATTTGCTGCCCACACATTCAGACACGCTGGCAGCATTGCCACCAGCTCCAGGCTTCTTTGTGGCAGGGGATGTGCGTGTGAATGAGCAGGTGGGATTGATTGCCATCCAGACGCTGTTCCTCCGCGAGCATAACTTCTGGGCGGATCTGTATCGTGCGGCAAACCCCACGGCACCTGAGGACGAGATCTACAGCTTTGCCCGCATCGTGGTGGGCGCGGAGATGCAGGCGATCACGTATCGTGAGTTCCTGCCGGTGCTGCTTGGACCTGGAGCGATCCCTCCGTATCGCGGTTACAAAAGTGGTGTGAAGCCCACGATCTCGAATGAGTTCGCCACGGCGGCGTATCGCATCGGCCACAGCCTGCTTTCTTCCACCCTGCTACGGCTTGATGCCTTAGGTGCGGAGATCACTGCGGGAAACCTGTCGCTCGCTCAATCGTTCTTCCAGCCTCAGCACATCACGGATGAAGGTGTGGATCCGATCCTGCGCGGCCTGTGCATCGGCCGTGCGCAGGAGCTGGATGAATGGGTGATCGATGACGTGCGTGACTTTTTGTTCGGCCCTCCTGGGGCAGGTGGGCTTGACCTGGCTTCGCTGAACATCCAGCGTGGTCGTGATCATGGACTGCCCAACTTCGCGCAGATGCGCACTGCCTTGAAGCTGCGTCCGGTGAAGAAATTCCAGGATGTGAATCCGAACCGTCAGGTGGTGGCGGAACTGGATGCGGCGTATGACAGCCCGGCGGACATTGATCTCTGGATCGGTGGTCTCGCGGAGGCGGATCGCCCGGGTTCCATGGTGGGTGAGACCTTCCAGAAGATCCTCGTGGATCAGTTCGTGCGTGTTCGTGATGGGGATCGCTTCTGGTATGAGTCCTATCTACCCCGGGATGTGGTGCGGATGATCCAGGCGCAGACGCTGAGTGTGGTGCTGCATCGCAACACGAAGATCGGCACGGAGGTTGGCCCGAATGCGTTCATATCGCCTCCGCCGAAGCGTGTGGCTCCGACGGTGAAGCAGACGGCGGCCCGTTGAACGTTCGTTGGATAGCGGGACTTGCCCGTCAAACAAGGTCCATGCGGCTACGGCAGCATGGACTTTGCTGTTCTCAGTTAGTTCGACAAGGCCTTCAAATCGCCTTCAAAGAGCTGCTCTGCCGTGGCGGCCCCGGCTTCGTAGAAGGAAGACATCTGCCTGCTGGATAGGAGGGCGGGGCGCTCGTGGGACGTGTTGATGACGATCACCTTCTTGCCATGCATCTCGGCAAGCTTGAGGCGGTACGTCAGCAGTTGCTCACTGGCGACGGCATGCGAACTGGCGGTGATGTTGATCAAATTGAAGGGCACCATCCTCGGTGCTTTGCCACCCGTGTGAGACACGCGATGCAGGATGATCGTGTCCACACGCTCATCTTCGAACCAAGGATCCATGGGCGTCTCATGGGCCACGCCGCCATCGTAGCAGGTCATGCCAGCATGCTGCAGCGGCTGGAAGATGGTGGGTACACAGCAGGAAGCCACCATGGCGCGTGCCAGCGAGCCGCTCTGCAAGAAATGCGTGCGGCAGGTTTCGAGATTGCTGACAGCCGCGAGGAACGACGGCGATGTAAGGCTCTCAATCTGACGATCACCGAGGATGGATTCGAGAAAGGTCACCGCGGCATCGGTTTTGAAGAGACCCGGATTTGGTTCGCAAAACGTGGCGCGGATGTAATGGGTGAACCACGGTGTCCGGCGGATGAAGGCGCTGCGGAAAGCCCAGGAGGTCACCACCTCTTTCACTTGGTCGACAGGCAGTCCTGAGGCGTAAAAGCCGGCGGCCACCGCTCCTGCGGACGAGCCACCCACGGCCACGGGACGCACTCCCAGCTCATGCAGACGGGCGAGGAAGCCGGCGTGCGTGGCATAGCCCAGAAAGGAGGCTCCGAGAGAGATGGCGATGCGGGAGGACAAAACAGGGTCTCAGTTCTCAGTTCTCAGTTCAGCGTTTTCGGCGGGCAGAGATGCCTTGCCGCCACCTTTGAGGAAAAGAAGGCCGCCGAGCACTCCCCAGGCCACGCTCATGAGCCAGCCGACGAGGGAGGCGGAAACGGCGGTGGCTTCAGGCAGGCCGGTGAGTGCATGCATCAGTGTCTCAAAGGTTTTCTCACGAACGCCGAGTCCGGAGACTGAGATGGGCAGGCCGGCAGCGGTGTCGACGATGGGCATGGCGGCCATCACTTCCATCAACGGTGCCTTGCCGCCGACGGCAAAGATGGCGCAGTAAAAGGACAGAAAGTGGGCGGCGAACAGCAGCACCGAAAGGACGATGGCGATCAATGATCCGCGCCAGTCGCGGCGCAGGGCATCACAGGCATTGGCAAAGCTTTTCAGCGGCGCATACCCAAGCATCCGCGGCCACTGTTTTTCCCCCCAATTGTAGAGATGCGGGGTGAAGGAGATGGCGGAGAGGATGACGAAGAACAACGAGCCGCCCATGAACATCTCGAAACCTTTCAGAATGGCGCGCACCTCAGGGCTGAGGGTGGCGAGACGGTCGTCAAAGACCACCCGGCAGCTCAGGAAGAGAATGGCGATGCCGACCATGCCAACCAAGTGATCAAGGATGACGGAGACAACGACAGGCAGACGCTGCGCACCGGGACGGCGCATGAGCGCGAGGATGCGGTAGGCATCACCCCCGACATGGCCGAGGGACGTGATATTGAAGAAATTGCTGACCACGGTCACGCGCAGCACCTCGTGGCCTGGAACGGGATGCTCCTGACCACGCAGCAGGAGCTGCCAGCGCAGGGCGCTGAACCAGACGGAGATGCCGTAGCAGAGCAGGCCCGCAAGTGTCCACGGCCAGTTCGTTCCCAGGGCGCTGAGATGCGGAAGGATGGACTCAGTGAACCGGTGCTCGCGGAAGATCATCCAGAGCAGCACGGTGGTGACCGCCAGCTTCAGGAGGATGAGCAGGACCTTTTTCATGCTCAGGGCGGGCCCGAAGGGCTCAGGCAAGGCCAGCCTCCTCGATGGCCTTGGCGATGCTGTCCACACTGTGGAGGATCTCGCGGGCCTTCGTCTGGTCGGTGATCTTGAGTTTGAAATGCTTCTCGATGGCGACCACGAGCTGCAGCGCGTCCACGCTGTCCAGACCGATGCCGTTGGGGCCAAACAGAGGGGCGTCATCGGCGATTTCATCCACGCTTACTTCCAGCATCAGTTCACTGGCCATCACTTCTTTGATTCGCTGGCGTAGATTCATTCTCAGGGGGTGTGTCGGAGTCAGAGGGTAAGGGGAGAGGGGGAGGGTCAGACGAGGGCCCCGTCGAGCTTCAGGGCCGCGCCAGTGATATAGCTCGCGTCGGGACTGGCAAGGAAGAAAACCGCCGCAGCGATCTCCTCAGGCCGGGCAAAGCGGCGCATGGGCGTCTCGCGTTTCACAGCCTTGATCTGATCCTCGCTCCAGCCTGCGGGCAGGGCGCCTTCGATGTGGCCTGGGCAGATGGCATTGACGGTGATGCCGAGGCGGGCGGTTTCCTTGGCGAGGCTTTGGGTGAGGCCGAGGACCCCGGCCTTCGCGGCGGCGTAGTTCGTCTGGCCGGCGGGGGAGTGCAGGGCGCTCAGGGAGGCCACGTTGACGATGCGGCCCCAGCGCTGGAGCATCATGGGCTTTAAGACGGCCTGGCAGCCCAGGAAGACAGCATTCAGGTTTGCATCCAGCACTCCATGCCACTGCGGCGCCGTCATGGTCGCGAGCAGGGCATCATCATGATAGCCGGCATTGTTGATAAGCACATTCAGGGCGCCGCTTTGGGCTTCGATCAGGGAGATCGCATCTGCCCAGGCTTCCGCGCTTGTTATTTCCAGCGGGCAAAGCAAGGCCCGTCCGCTGAACTCCGCCACCAAGGCCTCTGCCTGATCCCGACGCTCACGCACGCCGAGGTGGACGTGACAGTCCGGATCACGCTGGAGGAAATAGCGCGCCGTGGCCTGGCCGAGCACGCCATTGGCGCCGGTGATGAGGATACGTCTGGGAGAAGACATGCCTCTCCCTTAACGAGTCCTGGACCTCATGCCAGCGATTCAAGCAGGGGTTCCTTCCTGGACCATGAGCTGACTCACATCGCGAAGATGCTGTCCATGCGATCCGTGAGCATTTTGAGGCCGTTCGGATTCACGCCACCCTTTTGCTCGCTGATGGCCCAGCCTGTGTAACCGACCTCGTCGAGGGCCTTCATGATCGCAGGCCAGTTGTTGTCGCCCTCCGTGAGATCGCAGTCGAAGCCTTTCCACACCCCCTCATCCTTCATCTTCTTCGTGCTGTATTCCTTCACGTGGATGCGGTTGATGCGCTTGCCCAGCACGGTGATCCACTGCTCAGGCCAGCCGTAGCGCAGCACATTGCCGATATCGAAATGCCAGCCGACGATGGGATCACCGACTTCATCAAGATAGCGCACGGCCTCGAGCGGGCTGAGGATGAAATTGTTCCAGACGTTCTCGATGCTGATTTTCACGCCGAGTTCCTTGGCCAATGGCACAGCTTTTTTCATCTGGGCGATGGAGCGCTCCCAGGCGAGATGGTAAGGCACCTCTTCATTGCACACACCTGGCACGACGAGGATGGAGTCGGCACCATAAGCCTTGGCATCCTTCAGGGTTTGCAGCACGCCTTGCAGGCCTTCTTCGCGGGTCTTTTCATCGTTATGAGTCAGAGTCTGCTTCCAATGCGTGTGACAGCAGACGCTGGCGGCTTTCAAGCCGGAAGCACCGAGCGCATCAATGACTTCCTCCTGATTCATCCCGCCAGAAGGTTCCACGCCTTCATAACCGGCAACCTTCGCGGCGGTGTACTTTTCAATGAGAGTGCCTTTGATGCCCAGCGTGCCGCCCATGATGGCCTTGCGAAGCTGGCGCTTGGGGGCTGCAGTCTGGGCTGAAACGGAAGCTCCGCCAAGGGCGAGGGCACTGGCTTGAAGGGCGGTGGTGAGGAAGGTGCGGCGTGTGCTCATGGGTCGAAGTGAGGGTACGTCCAGCCCTTTGCATCATTTGCAATCATTCGACCCCAGCCTTTAGGGGCTGGCTAACGGACGAGTTTCAGCCGACGGACTGCAGGCTCTTTTGGAACGCCCGCCAATCTTGGGCGGCTGCACCACTCCCGTAACGGGTCTCCGCATATTCGCGGGCAAGGCTGCGCACCTGGCTGGCGAGGCCGGGTTTTGCCTTTGCCACACGCTCAGCGTAGTTCAGGGGGCCTTCGCTGGGCTTGCGCGCCGGGGCACCCAGCCGCTCCAGTTTGCGGCATAACTGCAGCCACAGACGCAGCCATGGATCACGGGCGGGGGCCGGGCGGCGTAACCAAAAGAGCAGGCCTAACAAGGAGAGCAGCATTACGACAAGGCTGATCACGATCATCCAATGCCCACGAAGCTGGCCGAGGCCAAGCCAGTTCATCCAGGCGATCTGGGATTCTTCGTCAAAACTGATGACAGTGTTGTACCAGTCATACTCAACGCTGTCCCACCACAGGCGTGCGCTGGTGAGGCTGCGCCACAGGAAGCTGCCGCGCTGCCGCTCCAGCTCCTCCTCGCCTCCAGCGAGAAGGGTGCGGAGGTCCAGGGTCATGCGCGCGGGAACGAGAGCCGCAGTGGGATCCACACGTGTCCAGCCCTGGTTCTCGAGCCAGATCTCCGTCCAGGCATGGGCATCCGCCTGACGGACGATCAAGTAACCTCCACGGTCCGACCATTCACCCCCCATGTAGCCGATGACGATGCGCGCGGGCACTCCCGCCGCACGCATGAGCGTGGCGAATGCCCCGCTGAAGTGCTCACAGAAACCTACGCGCCGCTCAAAGAGAAACTCATCCAGCGCATTCGGGCCCTCATAGCTGCCGGGCTCGAGGGTGTATTCAAACTTCAGCTTTTGAAGATGCAGGACCGCCTCCTGGGCAATCTGGGTGTTTGTGCGTCCCTGGCCGCGAACTTCTTTGGCGAGTGCTTGAAGGCGTGGGGAGATGTTGGCAGGAAGTCTCAGCGCGGCACTTTTTTGGCTCTCGCTGAGATCACTCTTCTGCTGGGTGAGGCGTGAGGTGACCGTAAAGCGGCGGAGGTTGTCGACATTGCGGTTGATGCTCAGGGTATCGTCTGAATCAGGCAGCACGGTGCCACCGTCATCGGAGGCATGGATGGGAATGTCGAGACCTGGGAGCCATTTCTGGCCATGGGGTTCCAGGGTGATGATCTGCTTGGAGTCCGTGTGGCGGGTCGGCCAGGCGCTGGAGGCACCGGGCACGGGAAGGCCCTTTTGCCAGGTGAGTCCGTCATCGCACTGCCAGAGCACCAGGCAGCGCCAGTAACGCAAAGTTGGTTCGGGGGGCTCACTGTCCGGAAACTCGACGCGGAAGGAGACGGCATCACTGGCGGCGATCTTGGAGATCTTCCCCGGTTCCATCATGCTGGAGATGCCGGTGACGTGGGTGCGCTCTGTGCCCAGACGCTCCAGGAAGCCGAGGCTGCTGCGGGGAAAGACGAAGAACAGGACGGCAGCCACGGGCAGAGCCTGCGCCAGCATGACGCTGGTGAGCCTCAACGGTGGCAGCCAGCCATCTGCACCGCGCCGGAAGCGCACCATGCAGATGGCGATGCCTGCAAAGATGCCAAACGTCCACAGTGAGCGGCTCAACGTCTGCGTCGAGAGCAGGCAGCAGAGGCAGAGAAACCAGCCCACGAGGCTGAGGACCTGGAAGTCATGAGGTGTGCGTGACTCGATGAGCTTCCCGCCGAGCAGCACCAGCAGCACGGCGATGCCGCTCTCCATGCTGAACAGGGTTCCCGTGCTGATTTTCACCAGGATCAAGCCAGCTACAAGCACGCTCAAACCCAGGAAGGTGGCGCTACGAGGGTGGGTGGGACCTGCGGCTGGTGCGTTTTTGCTTTTTGGCCTCCAGCCCTTCTCCAGGAGTCCCAGACGCAGGCCGACACATCCGAAGAACAGCGCCACAGCCGATGTCGGCACCACATCCAGCATGAGCAGCGAAGCGAGCGAAAGGATGATGCAAAGCACCAGCAGAGGCCAGGGCGGCAGGTGAGCGCTGTGCTCATGACCCGCAGGCAGGCGTGAGGTGCGCTTGGCAGTCTCCTGAGTGGCAGCGCTGGTTTCCGAAAGCGCATCCAGACAGCGCTGCGCATGGGCGGGACCGATGGAAGCATCAATCTCCATGCCGGGCAGGCGCATGGCATAAGGCGTGCCGTTGATCTCGGCTTCCTCGATCCAGCGTGCGATCTGTGAGGCGCGTGCTGTGTCGGGAAGATCCAATTTTTCCCAGTCGAGCGTGACGGCTTGGGTGGAGCCACTGGACCACTGCTTCACCAGCATCGGTCTGCCACGGGCCACGGCGCGCCAGTCGACATGCTTCAGAGAATCACCGGCATGGTACTCGCGCAGGCCTGCGAAATCATCGCCCTCTCTTCCTGGGCGGCCGCCTGCGGGGCTGGTGGCAAGGTTTTGTCCTGCGATGGGACGGTCAGGTTTCGGCAGAGGTAGTTTACCTTCGGCCTTGGGATGAATGCGCCGCGATGTGGCGATCTCGATCTCACGCTCGGCGCTGAAGAACCCCAGCGGATAGGCGCTGCGCAGAAGCACGCGCACACTCTGCTGCACACCTGCCTGGGTGATTTTAACGGGCACGGACACATGGGAGGACTGTCCCGCAGGGACCTCCTCAAGGAAGGTCCACCTGCCGTCACCCTCCGCGCTGATGACCTCCACGCCCCAGGCCCCCTGGCCGGTGGCGGCGTGCAGTTCCAGGGGCAGGCGTGCCATCTCGCCTGCCTTGCCACCACCGAGCCTGCCCATGCTGACCTCCACTCCGCGCAGGTTCTCACGTGCCCGCAGCCATGACATCAGGCCTAACACCAAGGTCACAAAACAGAGCCCGTAGGCGACGCCATTGTTCTGCACGGCGCCGGCGTAGCCCATGGCCAGCACGATGCCGGTGAGCGAAACCGTGTGCAGGTTCCAGCGCACAAGCGTCGTGTTCGACTTCCGGCGTTTCATGGGCGGGATTCAATTCAATCCGTCATCAAGGCACCGGAACCTCTTCGAGAAGCCTCTCGGCTTCCTCAACACCATTGGCGAGGCGATGAGCCATCACAGGAAGGGCCACGGCCTGCACATCTTCAGGCAGCACCATGGTGCGGCCTTCCATCAAAGCCCACGCGCGCGCCGCGGCGAGGAGAGCTAGGCCTGCACGCGGCGACATGCCATGACCGGCGGAGCGGCTGGCAGCGAGGAGGTCCTGTAGATAGTCGAGCAATGGATCCGAGACGTGCACAAGGCGTGCCAACTGTTGCATGTGCGCGAGTTCGTTCCAGGTCATGACCGGCGGCATGGCGCGCAGCAGCTCACGGCGGTCCTGGCCTTGTAGCATCACTCGTTCGGCCGTGCGATCTGGGATGCCGAGCGCGAGACGCATGAGGAAGCGGTCAAGCTGCGACTCCGGCAGCATGAAGGTGCCGATCTGAGTCGAAGGGTTCTGCGTGGCGATGACGAAGAACGGCACAGGCAGCGTATGGGGCGTGCCATCACAGGTCACCTTGCCCTCCTCCATGGCCTCAAGCAGAGCTGACTGCGTCTTCGGGGTGGCGCGGTTGATTTCATCCGCCAGCAGCACCTGGGTGAAGACAGGACCTGGATGAAAGGTGAAGCTGCCGGCCTCGCGGTCATAGATAGAGGCACCGAGGATGTCCGCAGGCAGAAGATCACTGGTGAACTGCACGCGGCGGAAGAGCAGGCCGAGAGACTGCGCCAGGGCCTGGGAGAGTAGCGTCTTGCCCACGCCGGGCTGGTCTTCAAAGAGCAGATGTCCGCGTGCCAGCAGGCAGGTCACCGCCAGGCGGACTGCCTTCTCCTTGCCCAGAATGATGCACGAAAGGGCGTCGGTGAGCGTGGCGAGTCTTTCAGAGGAGGCTGAAGCCTCGGCGGCAGTCAGGACGAGATCAGTGGGGGAGGCAGGGCGTGAGGACACGGCGGTACTTTCGCAAAGGCTGGGAGGTGACGGCAAGCAAATTGGCGCGGCTGTTTTCGGAAAAGATGAGGAGGGGCTGTCCTGCCGAGACCTGTAACAACCGGGCGCTGCCCAGTTAGTGCGGCAGTGAGCTTCATTTGCTCAACAACAACTGCTTCCCCCCATGAAAACATTTCCGTCCATCACCGAAGCCCGCCTGATGCAGATGTTTGGCACCGCCGTGCTCCCGCTCGACCTCAGGGCCGAACTGGGGCAGACGACCCTGCGTGTGAAGGACGTGGTGTGTCCGACGACCACCCAGCAACGCTGGATGAATGCCCCTGTGTAACAACGAAGCAGAATCCAGTTATACCCCTTCAAGCCCCTCTTTCCCCGGCTCGTCATGAAACCCTTTACCCTCTGCTACTGTCTGCTGGTTACCGCATTGTCCTCCGCTATCATCGAAGGATTCCACTCCACACCGCCCGAGATGGGTGATGTGCCTGCCGCGTATCAAATCTCGCCGGAGTCTGAGGAACCCCGCCATGTGCAGGGTGCCACCCATGAAGATTTTCTGGTGAGCGTGGTTCTAGCGCAAATGGCGGGGATGAGGGATGGTCACGCCCAATGGCTGCCCAATATTGCTTCAGCAGATCGTGGGGGCCAAGTCCGGCAATACGCTCCGGCGCAGAAGTAAGCAGGCACGCCAAGTTTTGCCATTCTAGACTGATTCTCGAAAAGAATGTCATTTTGATTCGGCGAGCGCAGCGGCCTCAATGGCAAGGAAGGTGCGCAGCCTGCTATTAGGAAATAACAGACAAGCGCCTGACGCAGCCAGTGAGGCCGCTCCGCCGCACGAGCAAAGTGACAGGATTTTTGAGAGCCGGTCTAACAGGCGCCGAACCGACTCGCGAACGCGGCTTCATGGCGTATAACCAACTTTCTGGAACATGCCTCGTAGCTCGACCTCGAGCTGCTCCAGCGTCCGGCCGTCCAGCAGGATGTCCAGATGCTTGATGCAGACAGCCCGGGGATTGGTGCGGTCTGGGGGCGTGGGAGGCTTGGGCGCCTCCGGCGGCGCGGCGGGCAGGGTGAGTTCCGAGGGGTAGGAGATCTTGCCGTCTCCGAGCTGCTCGACGCCCGGCTTCTTCATGAACTCCTTCATGGCTGCCTCATAGGTCTGGTAGGCGGGTCGCAGCTCATCGAGCTTCGCGCTGTATTCATCCAGCGCTTTCCAGAAAGCAGGCCATTTGGCTTTCTCTGCATGCAGAGCATCGAAATACTTCTTCAGAGGCAAGCCATCGCGGTCACGCACAAAGAAAAAGGCCAGCAGGTGGCTGGAGTGGTAGTGGCTGCCGATCTGCTCCATGCTCGGTGAGAAAGAGGTCACGGGCTGGGGGCTCGGTGGTGGCGGGAGACCACTCTCGGGTAGTATGAAAGTCTTGAGCGGATTGGGGCTCGTGATGTCCGTGGTGAGCGCCCACACACTGGTCAGGCCCACCCAGGTGGGTTTGTAGACGGGCATGGAAAACAAACCCCGGCGGCGGGATTTGGGTTGTTTGTTCGAAAGCGCGGAGGCGTCTTCCTTCACCTCAAAGCTGCCGCTGCGGTAAGGCAGGTTCGAGGTGTACTCCGCCAGCCCCTCCACCATCCAGGCGGGCATGAAGGGTACATACTCATGCATCATCTGATGCGTGATCTCATGGGTGATCGTGTCGTTGTTGATCTCACCTTTTCGGTAGTAGGCACCGCCGGCTCCGGGTTGGTCCGAGATGCCGAGTTCCTGGAAGGGGATGCGGAAGACCTTTTCTTTCAGCGAGTAAACACCTGCGGACCATGGCGGGGCCTTGGTGGCGAGGTATTGGTCTCTCGTCTCATAGAGCTCTGCCTGAAATTTGGTTCGGCCATCCTCCGGCTTCGGCTGGATGCCCCAGGGCATGGAACGGACAAGCTCATAGGTGCTCTCAAAGGCCCGGCAGACATCCTTCATCAAGGCCACGCCGAGCTTCGCGGTCGTCCTGAATTGAAAGTGAGCGGACTCATAAAGGCAGTTGCCGGGCTCTTCACGCACAATGCGGATGGTGGTATAGAGGAGGGGTTCCTTGACCTGGTCCGGCATGCGGCGCTTCTCCGCCGGAATGCGGGCTGCGGTGGCGGCTGGCACAGGTTTGGCGGTGACAGGATGCGCACGGACCCATGCCTGATCTTCGGTGGAAAGATTGACGAGTGCGACCAGTGCCTGACTGCCATCAGCCATGATCAGCACGACCTGAGTACCTTGGGTCCCGGCAAATTCTGCCTGGATGCTTTTCCCAGAGTTGTTCGTCCACGAACGCGTCTCCGCGTGAAGGCTCGAAAGCCCTGCCATCGCAGTGGTTAGGCCCAGGCAGCCTGTGATCCAGTTCATAGGCGCAGGGTAAGGAACGCACGCGACATGATGCAAGGGTTTGTTTTGCATCCGATGGAGTTACGACGGGACAACTTTGGCAAGAGACTGGTGGACTCGGCGCGCTGACAGGACATACAAAGGCAACAACGTCCCCCCATGGAATCTGCTGAACAAGTCCTCACCGTTTCCCAGCTCACCCGCGAGATCCGCGAGGTGCTGGAGTCGCGTATCGGCGCGGTGTGGGTGGAGGGGGAGGTCAGCAATCATCGCCTGCAGTCCAGCGGGCATCAGTACTTCACGCTGAAGGACGCGGGGTCCCAGATATCCTGTGTGATGTTTCGCGGTGCGGCCGGGCGTAGCAGCGTCCGGCTGACGGACGGCGTGCAGGTGCAGGTATCCGGCGAGATCAGCGTCTATGAGCCACGCGGGCAGTATCAGCTTGTGGTGAAGCAGGTTCAGATGAAGGGGCAGGGGAGTCTGCAGGCGCGCTTTGAGGCCCTGAAACGCAGGCTCTATGAGGAGGGTCTTTTTGATGAGGAGCACAAGCAGCTCATTCCCAAATTTCCAAAAGTGGTCGCGCTGGTGACTTCGCCCACAGGCGCGGCCATCCAGGACATGCTGAACATCCTCACACGTCGTGCGCCCTGGCTGCATGTGCTGGTGTATCCGGTGCGTGTGCAAGGCGCAGGTGTGGAGCGCGAGACGATCGAAGCGCTGCAGGTGCTGAATGAGGCTGAGCGCCATGGTCTGCCGGAGCCGGACACCATTGTGATTGGTCGTGGCGGCGGCAGCATCGAGGATCTTTGGGCCTACAATGAAGAGTCCCTGGCGCGAGCCATCTTTGCTTCAAGGATTCCAATCATCTCGGCCGTGGGCCACGAGATCGACTTCACCATCGCGGACTTCGTGGCGGACCTGCGTGCGCCGACTCCGAGTGCTGCGGCGGAGCTGCTCGCGCCTGATTTGAGTGAACTGAGGGCCTTCCTGGACAACACGGCGGCGCGCATGCAGATGCGCTTGATGACGCTGCTCAATCATCATGAGCAGGTGATCGAGCTTACGGCCAAGGGCCCGCTGCTTCATGAGCCCCAGCGCTTTCTCGAGAGAGCCGAGCAAAGCGTGGACGAACTGGAATCACGTCTCGCCAGCAGTGCCACGGAGCAACTGCGTGCTTTGGAAGACTGGCTGGTGCAGAGTCAGCAGGTGCTGATGCAGCATCATCCGCGCGTGCTCATCACCGAGGCCGGACATCGGCTGGAGACGCAGGTCACACGTTTGCGGCAGACGTTGGAGCATCGGTTGGTGAGGATGAGTGATCGTCTGGCCTCACGTGCGGATGTGCTGCGCAATCTGGGACCGGATTCGATTCTCGCGCGTGGGTTCTCTTTTACGATGACTGAAGATGGCAGCAGCCTGAAGCATGCGAAGGATGTGAAGGCGGGTGACCGGCTCATCACCCGGCTGCATGAGGGCGAGGTGCGGAGTGTGGTGGAGTGAGGGGGATTTATGATTGACGATTTTTGATTCCTGATTTGGGGAGGACTTTGCGGGTTGGAAAATGAAGGGCCTCGGGAAGATGGCGGGGTGTTGTGAGTTTGAGACAGGAACGAGACACAGCACGTACCTACCAGGGGATGGGGGCGCTGCCGCGCCAAGGGGACGGCCTCGTGAAGGTGATGTTCGAGCGTGGTGCTTGTGTTTGATCAGATGTTCTCTGCGCACACAGCGGTGTCGCGCTTGAGCGTTTCCCACCGCGTTCTACGACGCTCCGCGACTTTGGCGCCCAACGAAAAAGAGCGGGCTTTGCGGCCCGCTCTTTTTGTGGTGACTGATTCTCGTGGGATCAGTGATTGAAGTAGAACTCCTTGGAGTTCATGAGGGCCCAGAAGACGTCTTCGAGGGCTGGCTGGCGCTGATCAGCGGAATTCGCCAGCGTCTGCTGGATGGTGGTCCATTCCTTGTCGTTCGGCATGCGGCCGAAGACGCGGAGGTAGAGGTCCTCGGTAATCTCGCGGTCGGTCTTCTTGTCCTTGACCATGGTGGCCACGACCTTGCCCTGTTTGATGCGCTCGTTGACGGCATCCCCGTTCATGAGGTGGAGGGCCTGGGAGAGGGTGGGTTCCATCTTCACCTCGCAGGAGCAGACGGACTCGCGCTTGGCGCGGCCGAAGGTGGTGAGGAAGTAGTTGCTCACAGCACCGTCAGCGATTTGCACGGCGCGTGCACCGATGGGCAGACCCTGGAATTTGTTAGGCGTGTCGGTGATCTGGGAGATGGCGTCCAGCAGGATCTCAGCGCGCACACGACGGACGAGGGCGTGGGAGAAGTTCTTTTTGTCGCTGGCGTTGGTCTCGTTGACCTTGGTGCTGCGCTGGTAGGTCATGGAGGTGCAGATGTCCTTCACAAAGCGGCGGAAGTCGTATTTATAGTCCGTGAGGTTCTGCGCCAGCGCGGTCAGCAGCTCAGGGTTCGAAGGAGGGTTGGAAACACGCACGTCATCCACGGGATCGACGATTCCGACACCGAAGAAGTGCGCCCAGACGATGTTGGAGATGTTACGCGCAAAGAAGGGATTCTTGGGGGAGGCAATCCATTCCGCGAGCACCTTGCGGCGGTCCTCGCCTGGTTTCATCTCAGGGGTGTCACCACCGAGGAACTTCGGCTTCATGACCGCGTTCGTGAGGAAGTGCCGGGATTCGCCGCCCTTGCTGTTGTAGATGATGACTTCCTGAGGATCGTCAGTCTGCTTGCGGCCGATCTGGCTGAAGAAGGCCTTGAAGCTGTAGTAGTCATCCATGGTCCAGCGGTCGAAGGGATGGTTGTGGCACTGGGCGCACTGGATGCGCATGCCCATGAAGACCTGGGCCACGTTTTCGGTGAGCTTGAGCTGGTCGACTTCTGTCTGGTAGAAGTTCACGGCCGGGCTGGAAACGGTGCCACCGGTGGAGCCGACGAGCTCCTTCACGATCTCATCCAGCGGGATGTTCTTGCCGATGCGGTCGGCGATCCAGTTGTAGTAAAGCAGCGCGTTCTTGTAGAAGGGCGGCTGGTTGTTGTTGATGGCAGAGCGGATCTGCAGGAGCTCGGCCCACTTCATCACCCACAGTTCGGTGAACTCCTTGCGCTGAGTCAGGGTGTCGATCAGGGCCTCGCGCTTCTTCGGATTCTGGTCGGCGAGGAAGCTGCGGATGTCCGCAGGCGGCGGATACATGCCGATGACGTCGATGTAGGCGCGGCGGACATACTCCTCGTCCGTGCAGATGCCGCTGGGAAGAATGCGCAGCTTGTGGAGGTTTTCATCCACGTGCTGGTCGATGTAGTTAGCCTCGGCGAGTTTCGGCCGTTCATACTGCAGCTTGGCAGGGATGACGAGCACCTGGGAGGTCACGCTGTAGACGTCGAAGCGGGCCAGCACAAAGGCCACTCCACGCTCGCCGCTGGTCACCAGTGCCTGCTTGTCCACGCTGGCGGAAGGATCATTGTTGGACATGTAGAGCGCGAGCTTTGTCACGTCACGGTCGGTGCCATCGGAGTAGGTGGCGCGTACGGTCATCTGCTGCGTGTTGCCAGTGCCTTCGAGCACGATCTGTTTCGGGAAGACTTCGATGCCAGTGACCTTGGCATAGCCAGGCTGGTCGTTCTGCGCGCCATTGCTGATCCATTCGAGGACAGCCTTGTTGTATTCGGACTCAGGCTCGTAGCACTGGTTGCCGGAATGTGGCACAGCGCCCACGGCTTTCTCGACCAGTGTGCTTTCCTCAGGAATGGCGAGGTTCACCCGGCGGCCCACCATCTCACGGGTGATGCGGATATAGTCGCCATCCGGGTCCATGCCGAAGAGGCTGAGGCGGAAACCGTCCTTGCCGCGGGCAGCGCCATGGCAGCCGCCCTGGTTACAACCACCGCGCAGCCAGACGGGCACGACATCCAGGTGATAGGAGATAGGGCGGTCCTTGTTGCCGTCCTTGATGGCGACAGCGGCCTTCACCGTCTGTCCGCCGAGGGTGGCGACGAGTTCGGTGGTGCCATTGTCTGCCACAGGCTTCAAGACATCGCCATCGAGCGCGGCGACCTTGCTGTCGGCCACATGCAGGTTGGAGAAGCGGGTGACGTCACGTGTGGTGGCGTCATTGAAGGTGGCCAGGACAACCACGCGATGAAAGTCGCGCTTCGTTTCCAGAGAGTATTTGTCCGGGAAGATCTCGACCTTGGTCAGAGCAGGCAGTTTTTCATTTAAAGCTGCCACGGCCTTCTGTTCTTCAGGGGACTTGAAGCGGAGGGCCACGCCCTGGGGCCACTTGGCCCCTTCCGCGATCCACTGCTTCAGCAAAGCCACTTCGTCAGCTGCAAGAGGGCCACCTTTCGGAGGCATGATGTCATCGTGATCAGCGGCAAGAACGACGCGCTTGATGATGCTGCTCTCGTCCGGCTTGCCGGGGACAAGGCCCGCGCCGCCTTCACCGCCCTTGAGGATGGCTTCCGCCGTATGCATGAGCAGGTCACCCTTCACCTTGGAGGGATTATGACATTCCAGGCACTTGGATTCGAGCACGGCTTGCACCTTGGCGAAATCAACCTGGGGATGAGCGGCAGCGGGTGCCTGAACAACGGCTGCAGGTGCGGCTGGAGTCGGAACTTGAGGAGCGGCAGCAGCAGGTGCTGGAGCCGGACCAGCTGTGACAGGGGCGGGTGCCGGGGGCTGTGCAGGCACTGCCGCAGGGCTTTGGGCGAAGCCGTAGCCAGCCACGGAAAGGAAGGCTGAGCCAAGCAGTAAAGTATGACGGAGGGGGGGTGTCATGGGGAAGGTGACAATTTGATCTGGCGAAACCTACGCTCTCAGGAGGGGGTTTTTCACAAAATCGGAGAAAGTCTTTCCGCCAATCCACTGACACCCAGCTGGGGGAGATGCCTTTGAATTCTCTATTCAGATTTCGGCATCCCCATCAATGCTAAATCGGCAGCTCCGATGCGGGGGCGCAATCGAAGCTGCCGACCTGTCAACGAGCACGGGTGACTGCTCAGTCGTGCTGATGGGTGCGGCCGTTCAGCGGCGTGGCGGCATAGGGGAAGACTTTGTTATAGCCGATGTCATTGCCAGTGACCCGGTCAACGTCTGCCGTGGCATCGCCAAAGATCATCGGCGGGCTGGTGCGCAGGTCGCTGAGGAGGGCGATGACGGCGATGTCCACCACGTCGTCTCCGAAGCGGCGACCATTCGGCCAGCCACCAGGAACGGTGCCACCCCCAAAGCCTGCCTGAACCGTGCTGGTCAGGGTGTCACCGCCGAAAATGCCGAGCCGGTGGAAGCCCGCGTCTGATGCGGCGGCCCCGATACTGCTGCCGCCTGCGAGTCTGGCGGGGGCGGTGGACAGATCGACTTTGATGATGTCCGGGATGAAGATGCCTGCAATGTCCGTGCGGTTCACACGACGATCAAGCGGGGCACCGAGGATGGTGGCCAGCTCGGGTGCGGTCGCGTAATGTTTAAAGCGCATGACGTCTTCAGCGACGGGGGAGCGATTATAGGCGTCCTTCACGAGTCCGGGGAGCAGTGCTTCACAGAAGAGAGGGTTCCCCTGACGACCGACCTGAACGAACACACCGGA
This sequence comes from Verrucomicrobiota bacterium, assembly GCA_040387935.1. GTDB lineage: Bacteria > Verrucomicrobiota > Verrucomicrobiia > Verrucomicrobiales > Verrucomicrobiaceae > Prosthecobacter. Next base: position 401,170 of record JAZKCU010000001.1, read on the forward strand.
GCGAGTGTCAACCGACGAGTCTTTCAGCACGGTCGTGGTCTGCCTGCTGGTCTCTGCCCAAACACCGGCGATTTTCTGATCACCACCGAGTTCGGAGATCGGAATATTCAAGACGATGGTGTGGACGTTGAACCCAGCCTGGCTGTCGAAGGGCTTGTTGGCGCCGGCGAAGCTGAAGTCGAGGTCGAAGATGCTCTGCACGTCAGCGTAAAAGCCATCATCGCGCTGGCCAGCGAAGACTTGGTAGCCTGTAAGGCTCGTATAGACACTGGCGGCGGTGTAGGTGTCGAGACCGGCAGTTGATGCCACGCCTTCTTTGGCAGGGTTTTCACCGTTGTTGCCCTGATTATAGAGAGGTGTGGTGAGGCCTTGGTTATTGGGCGGCACGATCGCGTTGATGAAGAGCATGGTGGCTTTATTATCGGAACCAATTTTCTTCACCGAATAGCGCTGCGTCAGGTTCTGAGAAGCATCGTCCACGGTGTTGATCACGCCCAGATAGGACTGCGCGATGGTGTTCTTGTTCTTGTAGCTTGTTTTAAAGCTGAACTCATACGTCGCGGTGGGGGCGGTCTTCGGCTTGGGGATCGCGGCGGTGGGCAGACTGGCTCCCGTGGCGACGCGGATGCGGTAGAGCACATTGTCGTCAAAGTTGTATCTGTTCGGGCCTACGCCGGGCTCCTCATGTGGATAAACTGCGAGCGCGACGGTGAGGTATTTGACCGAATTTTGCGTGGAGACGAAGGCGTAAACATCCGTCGTATTAGCCGCCGGATCGAGTGTGATGAGCGGGGCATCCATGTGACTGGAGGCATTGCCGGTGAGCGGCAGTAGTGCGGTGAGCGCCAGGCTCAGCACGCGGAAAGACTTGGTGGTTTTCATGACAAAGATTTGATAAGGGGGGGGCAATTAGTCGTGCTGATGATTGCGGCCGTTCAGCGGCGTGGCGGCATAGGGGAAGACTTTGTTGTAGCCGATGTCATTCTCGGTCACGCGGTCGATGTCTGTGGTGGGACTGCCAAAGATCATCGGCGGGCTGGTGCGCAGGTCGCTGAGGAGGGCGATGACGGCGATGTCCACCACGTCGTCTCCGAAGCGGCGACCATTCGGCCAGCCGCCAGGAACAGTGCCACCCCCAAAGCCAGTCTGGATGTTGCTGATGAGCGTGTCTCCGCCAAAGATACCGAGACGATGGAAGCCACCGTCAGCAGCAGCAGCATTGGACTGGGTGCCACCCGCGAGCCGCGCCGCTGAGGTAGAGAGATCCACCTTGATGATGTCGGGGATGAAGATGCCCGCGAGATCAGTGCGATTGGTCCGGCGATCCACTTGAGCGCCGAGCAGCGTGGCAAGTTCGGGGGCGAGCGCGTATTTGTTGAAGCGCAGCGGATCATTGGCGATGGCACCGCGATTGTATAAATCCTTGTCCACAATGGGGACGATGGCCTCGCAGAACAATGGATTGCCCTGGCGGCCGACCTGGACCCAACTACCGGTGATGGCGCCACCTGTGGGGCGCAATGTGGTGGTGGAGCGGCGGCAAGTGGTGGCCCACACGCCAGCGACTTGCTGATCACCACCGAGTTCTTCGATGGGGATGTTGAGCACGATGGTGTGGACATTGAACCCGCCCTGGCTGTCAAAAGGCTTGTTGGGGCCCGTGAAGCCAAAGTCGAGGTCGAAGATGCTCTGCACATCGGCGTAGAATCCATCATCGCGCTGACCCGCGAAGACCTGGTAGCCGAAGGCGCTCGTGAAGATGCTGGACTTCGTATAGGCATCGAGTGCCGCGTGGCTGGCCACGCCTTCCTTGGCGCGGTTTTCACCGTCGTCGTTCTGATTGTAGAGCGGCGTCACAAGGCCCTGGTTATTCGGCGGCACGATGGCGTCCAGGAACAGGGTGGTGGTCGTGGTACCTGGGCCGATACGCTTCACGGTGTAACGTTGAGTGAGGTTTTGCGCCTCATCATTGACGCTGCCAATCTGCCCGATGTAGGACTCCGCAATCGTCGATCGTGTCTTGAACGTGTTACGGAAGCTGAACTCATACGTCGCGGTGGGCGGAGCCGTGGGCTTGGGCTTGGCTGCTGTAGGCAGGGTGGCTCCGGTGGCGACGTGGATGCGGTAGAGCACACGGTCGTCAAAGTTGTAGCGATTGGGTCCCACGCCAGGCTCCTCATGCGGATAGACCGAAAGGGCCACCGTGAGGTATTTGGTGAGGTTCTTCGTGGTGACGAAGGCGTAAACGTCCGTCGTATTTGCCGCCGGATCGAGGGTGATCAGCGGTGCGTCCATGTGACTGGATGCCTGGCTGCTCGGTGGCAGGAGGGATGCTAGAAGCATGGCCGCTAACAATCGATTTGTTTGTTTTTTCATGTGTTTTGCTTGAGTTTTGGGACAATGGAAATGGGCTCAGTTGGCAGTGCTTTCGTCGAGCAGCCTCTGCTCAGATGGCAGGAGCTGGCGGCGCATCTGCTGCGCTTTGCCAAGCTGCTCTTGGGCCAGGGATGGCTCTCCGGCAGCTTTCGCGATGATGCCCGCGTGGAGGAAAAGTCGCGCATCGCGCGTGCCCTCGGCGAGCGCTCGCCGCGTGCTGATGAGAGCTGCTTCAGATGCTCCAGAGGCATGTTGCGCCCAGGCCAGCGCATCCCAGGAAAAAACATCGCGCCGCGTCATGACTTCCGCTTTTGCCAGGTCCAAAGCCTGATCCAGCTCGACGCCCCGCGTGGCGAGATGCAGCGCAAAAGAGCGCGGATCTGCCTTGGCTCCCTGCTGCTTCAATGACACCAGGACAATCGCGGCTTCATCGTTCTGCCCCGCGAGATGAAGTGCATCGGCGAGTGCCCACTGCACCTCTGGCAGTGGCAGTGTGGCAGCAGCTTTTTTCAATTGGGCAACGGCTTCCACAGCTTTGCCTTGAGCCAGCAATACGCGTCCAATCACCAACAATGCATGAGGGTAATCGGGGACGATTTGCGTGGCTCGCTTGGCGGTCTGCATCGCCAGTTCAAGCTCATCGTTCTGCCATTGGTAAAAGGCGAGCCGCGCGGTGACCCACGCGAGAGCTTCAGGATCACGATAGCTGGCGCAGGCGATGGCTTGCTCCTCCATCTCAATCGCGCCCACCACATCGCCTTTCAGCCAGCGGATGTGGGCGATGCGGCTGTAGCTAGGCATGCAGGGCTTGGCATCGATCATGGCCTGATACATGGGCACTGCGGCCTCAAGCTGGCCCTGCTCCATGAGCGCATCACCGAGCAGCGCGTAGTCCTGCATGTCCTGGCGGACCTTGATCAGCCGGCCCGCGATTTCTTCCGCATCGTGGAACTGGTGCATCGCAAGCAGTGAGTGGCCGCGCAGCAGCAAGGCCGTGGGGTTATTCGGGTTCTGCGCCGCAAGGAGCTGGCCGCAGAGTTCTGAGCGCACATAGAGCGTCTCATCTGAGGCTAGCCGCGCCTGGGCGATGAAGAGCTGTGCCAATTGCTCCATGGCTTTGACATCATCAGGCCTGGCCTGAACTGCTGCTTGCAGCTTCGTGATGGCTGGCACGAGGCGGCTGCCTCCTTCAACAGATTTGAGGACTAACGCGAGAGCCTGATCCTTCGGCAGGGATGCCGGGAGCAGGGTGTGGGCGTTCCCTTGACGACTTACAGCCACCATCGCAACGAAGGCGACAATCATACTCGAATACTTCATGGTAGCGACTATTGCGCGGTCACGAAGGTATTGGATTCAAAACACATCACCTATTATTCAAATGCGAAGGTGAGCGGTCCGAATGGCGAGTGCAACGGTCTTTGAAAAAGACAGCGAGAGCAGGAGGCAGAAAGAGAGATGAGTTCATCAAGGCATTGAGTGTTCGATTTTGCAGAACCCTCCGCCTGTTCGTTCGAAGCATCCATACCATGGGGTGAAACCCTTCTTCTCAGCATTGCTGGTGCCTCGGACCGCGCGGGCTTTGCACGAACAAGTCAGTGCGGGACTGGCGGTGGGTTCACACGTGAGATGTCGAGGAAGCCTCTGGTCATGGCAGCCCGCCACCAGCTCTATTGGACATGAGGCTTTGCAGATGACCTAACAAAAAGCGTCACATCTAAAAATGGTTGTCCCGAGATTCGTCACCGCTGACGTCAGGCCATCTGCAGCTTGGACGCTCTTGATGGCGGCGGCTTGCTGAGGATGGCCAGCGCGTGGCACCCATCCACGGAAAAGGCCTCGTCATGATGGCTGCCGGGGGCGAAGTGCAGGAAGTCACCCGGGGCGAGCAAACGGCCCTGGGTCTGGAGGTGCCCAGAGAGGATGTAGAGGGCCTCCATGCCCGGGTGATCATGGGCAGGAATGCTGGCTCCGGCTTCCAGGCGGAGGATCTCGATGCGCAGGGTTTCCTCATCCCTGAGCAGCTTTTTGCGCAAGCCCGGAACTCCGGTGTGATTCCAGGGCAGATCTTCAGGATCGACGAATTCAGGCTCCTTGCCCACTCCTGCCAACTGTGCTTTCACGTCGTTTGGCAGGGTCAAGAGAGGACGCAGCAGCCCGAAGTAACGGGACTTCAGCCAGGCGCTCAGGGTTTTGGTGTGGCTTGCTGTAGCCTTCGCAGGAGGGTCGGAGCAATCCTGCTTCGGCAGATTGGCGAGCATACGCGCTTTGAGGTGGGCCGGGGGAGCCACAGGCGGGCTTGCCGCCAGGGCCATCATGGCGGCGGTGTCGATGTAGGCGGCTGCCTCGGCCTTCTGGGTGGGATAAGCGGCCAGAAGGCGCTCAAACTGCGCCTGCTCCTCGGCCGTGAGGGTGCCGAGCGCATTTCCGAGCGCGAGTTGTTCGAGCGTTTTACAGATCATAACTGGTCCTCCAATGCATCCCTCAGGGTGATCATGCCGCGGCGTATCCGTGCCTTGACGGTGCCGAGCGGAATCCCCAGATGAGCTGCGACTTCGGTCTGGGACATACCGTTGAAAAAAGCCAGTTCAATGGCGGCTGTCTGTTCCCGGGGCAGGGTGGCCAGGGCACCCCGAAGACGAGCTACCGCTCCCTCACAGGGGTGATTCACCGCGCCGTCCGCCGGATCAGCAGGCAGATCCGTCAGGGCTTCTGCTGCCAGGCGCGCCATGCCATCACTTCGGCGCATCTTGGCACGCAGCCTGTCGATGGCCTTGTTTCGAGTGATCACCACGGCCCAGCTCAGCGGCTGCCCCAGCGAGGCGTCATAGAGGCCTGCGCGCTCCCAAACCTGACGCAGACCGTCCTGCAGCACTTCCTCGGCTTCTTGCAGGTCTCCCACCACCTTGATGGCGATGGAATAGAGCAGCGTGGCGTGCCGGTCATAAAAGGTGCCGAACGCGGATTCTTCACCACACGACATTTGGTGGAGCAATTCTGCGTCTGTGGGACCGGGAAACCCGTCCTTGATGTCCGTAGCCAGGCTCATGCTGGAGAAAAGGGCCAGGCAGAGTACGGCGAGCAAGCTCCTGGCTCCTGGGCGGAGTCTTGAGGCAGGGCTGCGCGCGGGGTCATGAACATCAGCATGGCTTTTAGCCAAGGCTAACGTCCACCACAAGACTAAAGGCGGCATCTTCCAGAGGCTGGAGGGCGGGTGCTGCATTTTAGGCGGCAGCCTCCAGACGGTTGCGCAGTTCCAGCAAGCTGCGGCGGATGACGGTTTTGACGGTGCCGAGGGGCAGGTTCAGGTTTGTCGCGATCTCCGCATGGCTCAGCTCGCTGAAAAAGGCGAGGTCCAGCACGCGGCGTTGTTTCGGTCGGAGATCATCCAGCGCCTTGCGCACGGTCAGCCGCTGCTCACGGCGCACGGGCTCTCCGGCGGACATGTCATCCACATCCGCCGCGAACCAAAAGTCTGTCTTGGAGCGTTCCAGCTTTTTCTGCCGGCGCTCACCGGCCCGCATGTGGTCGATTGCCTTGTGCTTCAGCACCATGACGGTCCAGGAGAGCGGGCTGCTGAGTTCTGGATCGTATTTGGCGGCTTTGTTCCAAAGCGTGATCAAGGTGTCCTGAAGCACATCCTGCGCGTCCTGCTCATCCCGCAGCATTTTAAGCGCCAGCCCATACAGGCAGGCGCTATGCCGATCATAGAAGAGTCCCATGGCAGCAGCATCACGGATGGCGATGCGCTGCAGCAGCGCGACATCGATTTGACGATCCGGATCGTCAGCCGGGATGGCACGCATCTGAGACCGTGAAGAGACACCTTCTTTGACCCCTGCCGCTGCTCGTGATGCCGAAGAGCAAGCCGTCAGTGTCACATGCTGATCACCTATTTGGGTCAGGCGAGAAACTGGGCCAGAAATATCAATGACCTCCGGCCCGGAGCGATTCCAGGCTGGAGTAGCAGGCAGGGCGGAGATCATGGCGGCAGAGAAGATGAGGTTTCGGAGGCACCGGACCTCTCGGGGAGATGACGGCGGCGGAAGAACGCCAACTTCTTCCGACCGGATGCATGACCGGTAAAAACAGTTCGTCGGATGAACGGCGAGCGCTCATCCGACGACGGCAGGCTGGAATGCCCAACTAGAGTTACTTCTTCTCGCCAGAGGCTTCCTGACGGAGCTGCTCAAGGCGGGAGAGCGGTTTTGGCGCGGCTGGCTTGGCTTCCTCTTTTGGTTTAGCCTCGGCCACGACGGCAGGCTTGGCGGGTGCCGCCGGGGCCTTGCGTGGCGCATCAATGCGGAGGATGGAACCGAGGGCGATTCGGTGCAGCGTGGTGCCTCCCTCGACGGGAACGTCCACCTGGACGAAAAGGTTGCCCTGCTTGCCGACGGGGGATTTATCCGTGGTGATGACCTTGAAAGCCGCCTCCTTGGTGTCCTTGTTGATCTTCGCTGGCTCGATCTGGATCGTGTCCGGCACGCCGACGAGCTGGGCATTGGCCTCGCCGTTGAAGGGCTTCAGGCCTTCGAGCTTGGCCACCATCACGGTCTCCTTGCCCTGCTCCACAGCGGTCAGCGCGATGGCTGGCGCGTTCAGATAAGCGCTGTCAGTCTTCACCTCACAGAAGGGGGAGGCATTGTAGACGCGGCCATTGCCAGCATCGACCTCACCCATGACGACGAAGTTGTGCGCGCCTGCGGCCACATTAGCATTCGCATCGATTTGGAAGGAGACTTCGTTCTGGCCTTCGGGGATGGTCGCCTCACCCAGGCCGCTGATGCCCGGTGGCTTCCATGGCATGAAAATGCGGATGGCATTCTTGAAGCCCTCCTTGCGTTTGCAGACGACCTTGAGGTTCATCACGCCATTGGCCACGAGCGGCACGGTAGGCTTCACGATCTCAAGAGAATAGGGAGCTTCTTCGACAACGGCGATGGGCAGCTTGTCTTCGAACTCGGTGTAGTACACCACGTTGCCAGCGCGCACGATGTCGAACTCCTGGCGCATCTTGCCGATGATCTTCTGGGCGGGATCCACGGCCTTCAGGGTCACTGGAACCACGGCACCGCCGAGAGGGGCATCGGGAGCGGCTTCAAACATCAGCGGCATGGCGGGCTGGTCCTTCGGAGCCAGATCGCTCAGCATCTTCACACCCTGCGGAAGGCCGGTGGCTTCAAACTTGAAGTCACCGCTCACGGCGCTGCGGCTGAAGTTTTGCAGCAGCACCATGCGGCCGCCACGGGGGATGGCCATGAACTGGCGATACTGCGAGTCGTTCACCGTGTAGTGCGGCGAGGCAAAGGTCAGCGAAGGCTGGCTGGCGATGAGCTCCAGGCGATAGACAAAGGTCGGTCCGCCACGCTCCAGATGATCCGTCACGCGGACGTAGTAGTCGCCGTCTGCCGGGATGCTCAGCGTCTGCTTGCTGTCCAGGCGCCGACGTCCACCGCCGTCGTCATTGCCGCCGAGGCTGCCACCCTTTTCGTTATACACATTCACCACGGAATCCAGCGGTGAGCCGAGGCTCTGCGCATAGGCCTGGAGCACGACCTGCTGGCCTTTCTTGAAGGGAACCTTGAAGAAGTCCACGTCACCCGGTTTCTCGATGATGCCATTCAGCGCGATGGGCTCACCCACGGGAGCCACGGTGCCCTTGGCCTGCTCGTCATTGGGCTCGGCTTCCAGCACGTTGTCAAAATCCACGAGGCGGAAAGGATTGCCAGAGGGAGCTGACTCCTGGGTCTTGGACAGCAGCATGTAACCTGGATCCACTTCGGCGGGAAGCGTGGCGTCCTCCTCAAAGGCGCTGTCCTTTTCAATGAAGCGCACCTTCGTGGTGGAGCCGATCTTGCCACCGGCGGGATACACCACCTCAGGGCGGCGGAAGCTGCCCACGTGCAGACGGTAGTAGTTGTTGCCACCGCCGCGGTAGGACGACTCGCGGATCATCACGTAGTAGTCGCCATCATATTCGGCGACGAAGGAGCAGTAGCCGTCCTGGCGGTGCAGGATGGTGTCATCGGAGAAGGACTTCTCGAACTTGTCCTTGTCGATGATGGCGATGTAGGGGTCAAAGGTCGTGTAACCGAGGCGGAGGCCGTCTGCTTCCAGGGAGATGCGCTGGCCTTTCTTGAGGGTGATCTTGTAGTAGTCCACGTCCTCGTTCAGCACCACGCCCTCGATGGTCTTGTTCATCTCGATGGTCTGAGCGGCGTCCATCTCGCTGTTCGGTTCCTTTTCCTGGATGTTCTGGAAGGGGCCCACGAAAAACTGGCGCACGTGCGAGATGCCGGACTTCGTGCGGATGCGGATCAGGTGATTTCCCAGCGGCACGTCAGGGGCCACGGCGATGGTGAGGAGCACCTTGTTGGCCTCCACCTTGTCCACGCTCTTCTGGGTGATACCCGGGCTAAAGAACATCAGGCTCTCAAAGTCCGCCAGCTTGGCGCCGGTGACCGTAAGCTGCCATTCAGCACCGCGAGGGCCGCCGTTCGGGATCGTGGCGGTAAATTCCGGATACGCGGCGAACGACAACGTGGCAGAGGCTAAGAGAGACGTGATGAGTAGACGGGGGGACATGACAGGGAGGATACGCAGGGAGTTTCGGGAAAATTTCGCTTCCGTGAAAAAGGGGGGCTGAACGTCAATGTCGCTGCAACGTTCTGGTTGGGAGCCTCAAAGAGGCGGCACTCCTCAGCCCTGGGCAACGCCCTCGGGAACATGCCCAACACTGCTGCTCATCAGAGGTGGAGGCCTGAAGGGCCGACACTCGACTCCGGATGTTGTGGCGGCGAAAGGACGCGAGGAGTCGAGTGTCGCACCTTCGGGGCTCCGTCCCGGCGCTCAGGGCCGAACTTCCCCCGGTTCTCCCTAAAGCCGACGATACGCCGCCGTCCGCCGGACCAGGACCGCGCGGCAGAATAGGGAGCCGTCTTGGCATTGATACCGACCAATTGCTCCTTCCTACCTTGACCCTGTTTACAAATCCTACTCACTCAAGTAGGACTGGTACCATTGTGTCAATCAGACCATAGGACTTGAGCCACTCCGCGAATGCACGCCGGACAATGATATCAGGCTTCCGTGTAGCATAGCCATAGTTGGTCTTGTTTGCACCAAAGCGTTCGTGCGTTCGAAACACGCAGTTTTGCCCGGAAGACTCGACAGATTCTTTGGAGTAGCGATAAAGCCACGGACTATAAAGATCCTGGATCATGCATTGATCGCTGGTGGCGGGATCAAAGGGCTTGCCAGAACTGTCCACAACCTCGTTAATCATTGCCGGGAGTTCACATTCCGGCCACATGAGCCATAGCTTACCTTGGTTCGGGCGTGGATCCTTGATTTCCACTGGGCGAAAGACAAACCCAGTCCAACCCCCCGATTGTATAAAGAGCCGGGCATCTTCCGTCAAAATCGGCAGGTTGCTACCCCCACCGCCGCCGAAAGGTGTTCCCGGGTCAATCGTCTGACCGTCCACCCATACATCACAATCATCGTGATACATCACCATGTTGGAGATCATCTTCCGGTTACCAAGGGTCACCAGTTCTGCGCCCGCAATCTCAAGTTGATCAAATATCCTTTCTCCCTGCAGCAAAAAAAAGCGCTCTAGGCCTAACATCGGATATTTCTTCCACCAAGGCCGCTTGCCGTGTTCGGCTAGAAAATCGAAGACTTCCTCTTGAAGGCGTGATTCGACCTCAACCCGGACATGAATTCCATGACGTTCCTCTTGGCAGAAGCTGGGCCAGCGCGATGCCATCTCCTTGTAAACTTCGGGACTTAGAACGTGTCTGCTTTGGTGCAACATCCCGCTATCCTGGAAGAAAGTAACATTAACAAACAGCTTCATAGAGATGTCAGAGCGTGGCTGAGGTCAATTGAGCAGGATGCCTATCTTAAGCAGGAAGGCACGCATAACAGCGGCTTGGCTACCTTGCCCTATGCTTGTATAAGGTCAATCACCCTGGGGCGATATCCGGCCCAGAAAGGTTTTGATTGGACCTTAACGCACTAATAAGAGGATTCACAAAAGATGCCAGGCATTCAGCAATAAAATGGACACAGATTGTTGGTTTTGAGGAGCTTTTCTTGCGGTAATTGACAGGTGACTAGGCGCGTGGGCAGGGGAATGAAAGGGGAATGAAGGGAGGGGCTTGATGTGGCATTGACTTGGGCGCGAAAGTCACTGGGGGATGTGAATGTGAGATGCCAAAATGGAAATCTGCTCCATGGGAGTCCGTTCATCCTTCTATGTTTTCCCTCTCCAAAAAGACAGCCGTCATCACCGGCGCGGGTTCTGGCATTGGCCAGGCCATCGCCATGCTCTTTGCCCGTCAGGGCGCTCACGTCGAAGTGCTGGACCTGAAGCTGGAGGCGGCGCAGGGGACGGTGGACCAGATCATCGCGGAAGGGGGTAGCGCCAGAGCAGGGGCGGTGGATGTGGGAGACCAGGCGGCGGTCAAAGGTGTGTTTGCGGAGATTTCCTCGCGTGTGCCGAGCCTGGACATTTTGGTGAACAATGCGGGCATTGCGCACATCGGCACGGTGCTGACGACGGAGGAGGAGGATCTGGACAAGCTCTACCGCGTGAACATCAAGGGGGTCTTCAACTGCTCCCAGGCTGCGATTGAGCGCATGGTGCCGCAGGGCGGCGGCGTGATCCTGAACATGTGCAGCATCGCGGCGCAGATGGGGCTCGCGGACCGCTTCGCCTATTCCATGACGAAGGGGGCGGTGCTGATGATGACCTACTCGATGGCGAAGGATTTCATCAAGCAAGGCATCCGCTGCAACTGCATCAGCCCGGCGCGAGTGCACACGCCGTTTGTGGATGGCTACCTCGCGGCGACGTATCCGGGGCGTGAGGCGGAGATGTTCCAGAAGCTGAGTGAGGCGCAGCCCATTGGCCGCATGGCGAAGCCAGACGAAATCGCTGCCCTGGCTTTGTACCTGTGCAGCGATGAAGCGAGCTTTGTCACCGGCAGCTCGTATCCGATCGATGGCGGCGCGGTGAATTTGCGTTGAAGCCATAAGCCGCTTAGGTTTCTGGATGAGCAACGAAACCGACAACATCGAGGCCTGGACGAGCACCGCGACGAACCAGGTCCGGGACGAGATCGCGGCTCAGTCGCTGGAGGTGAATGAAAAGAACCGCCTCTGGTGGGAGAAGCTGCCCATGACCTATGAGGACTGGGGAAAGGAAGATCGCGATCCCGTGAGCGTGGAAGATTTTGACCGGGTTGATCGTCACTACTTTGGGACGAATCCTTATCTGCAAGACTACTGGCCGGAGCTGGGCACGCAGGCTGCCAAGGTCCTGGAAGTCGGCTGCGGTGCCGGAAGTGCCGCGTGCCGCTTCGCCAGCCAGGGTGCGAGTGTCCAGGCGGTGGACATCACCGCCAAGGCGGTCGAACTGACGAAGCGTCATGCGGAGGTGAGTGACATGCGCGGCGTGCAGGCCCTGCAATGTGATGCCGAGGATCTGTCTCCCCTGGCGGATGCCAGCTTTGACTATCTCTACTCCTGGGGTGTGATGCATCACAGCGCCCACCCTGAGTGCTGCTTTGCGCAGGCTTGTCTTAAATTGAAGCCGGGTGGACGTGGGCTGATCATGGTTTATCATCGTCACAGCCTGCGGTTCTGGCTCAAGGGGCTCTTCTGGCTCGTGTTGAAAGGGCGGTTCCTGAAGGGCGAGACGATTGAGAGTGTGCAGCGCCATTTCACGGACGGCTTCTATCAAAAGCACTACAGCCGGGAGACGCTGAGGAAGGCGATGGAAGAGGCTGGCTTCGTGGTGGAGGCCGTGAGAGTCACCCACATGAGCTCACGCATGATCCCCTTCATTCCTGAAGGGCTGCGCCAGTGGCTCAAGCAGCGGATTGGCTGGCTGATCGTGGCGCATGTCCGGCGTGCCTAACCAAGCAGGGCATGGTGAGTCTAGGTTGATCCACTCCGCTTTTAGGGTGCTATCATCGCACCCGGCAACAGCATGACCGAGCCACCCTGGCCGGTGGTGCTGGTGGCATTCGGCGGCACGCTCATGAAGAAGCCATAGGTGCCCTGGTAGTCGCCTGCTTTTTGAATGGTCGTGCCCTTGAAGGCGGGCTTCTTGCCATCGGTGTGGGTGAAGGTGCCGCTGATCTCGCCGGTGGCTTTGGTCAGGGTGAGGGTGAAGTCCTTGGTCTTCAGGGGCAGGAGAGTGACGGCATCCTTGGTAGTGATGTTCACCGGGTAGTTGCGCACGGAACTGAGCAGGCCGTCCATGAAGGTGAGGGTGGTATTTCCCACGGTGTTGGTTAGGTCAACAGCTCCGAGGGCGGGGATGACGCTCTGGTTCAAGGTGGCGGCGGGGACTTTGTATTGCGCGCCGACCATGTCCAAGATGATGCCGTTGGGCCAGCCATCGGGGTACCACTGCACCTTGGCGGGGGGCGGCTGGGCGGGGCGGTTCCAGAGGTAGTTCACGCCGTAGGCGTCATAGCCCGGGTTGTTGGAGGGCAGGACATTGACGGTGCCGGCCAGGTGGCCCTTGTTCGTGTAAAGGGCGACGAAGAGGGGAGCCTGATTGGCAGGGGAAAGCGGGGCGCTGGCAGTGAAGGGGGTGCTGTCGGCCAGGATGCCAGCGAACTTGGCGGTGCCATCGGAACCCAGGATCATGGAGCCGATGCCGGTCCCCGGCGGATATTTGCCGGCGGGCAGGCCGTCCTGCGGCACGGAGGGAAGGATCAGGTTGAACCGCTGGCTGGCCCCCGTCATGAGAGTGGCCGGCACCTTGACTTTGGCGCTGTATTTGGCCCGGCTTGCAGTGAAGGTGGACACCGTCAGGACGTTGCCAGTGCCGTTTTGCTTCTGCGTCACGGTGCCCACGATGGCGGAGGTTTCTCCCTCGTTGGAGAAGGCCACCAAGTCCAGCAAGAGGTCGGGCTTGCTCTTGCGCAGGAGGGTTAGCGTGTGCGTGCGGGCGGTTCCGAAGCGGGCGCCACCAAATCCCCCGGCCGTGTTTGTGGTGCCGGCGAAGGGCAGGCTGGCCCCGTCAATCTTCAGGGTGCCGCTGAAGGCGCCGGTGGAGGCGATTGTGGCCGTGAAGAGACCGGTGGTGTCGTTTTTAGCGGCCGTGCCGCCCGGCGCGGGCTGGGTGGAGGAAGGCAGGATCAGGCCGGTGTAAATCCCGATGCTGTCAGGTTGAACGGTGGGGTAAAAATTCGCCGTCAGCGTCACGCCTGGCTGCATGATGAAGCTCAGCGCGGGCAGTTCAAGACTGGCGGCAGTGATGCCGATGTCCGCGAGGGTGAGCCGGGGGATGCCTGGGGTCGGGGGAGGAAATGAAGGCGACCAGCCACCAAACAGATAGCCTGGCTTGGGTGTGGCGGTGACCTTGTAGGTCATGCCCACATACAAACTGTTCGGCACCGTTTTATCCACCGCCGCGGGCCGGGTGATGGTGCCGACGACGCCGGCCGCACCGCCTGAGACGGATGTGATCAGCGGGCGGATGACGCGATAGGTAAAGCTGCGCTTCTGCAGGGCGGAGATCTTGCCCTTTTCATCCACGGAGCGCACCACCAGGGTGTTCACACCCGGCACGGCCGTCACGGTCAGGGCAAAGGTGGGCGTGGTGCTGGTGGTGGAGGGGGCAAGCACCGCATCCACAAACGCACCGCCATTGAGCTGCACCTGCACGGCCTGCACGCCCTTGTCGTCCTTGGCGCTGCCGGTGACGCTGACGCCGGTGCCGCTGGACTCCAGGAAGATGGCGTTGGCCTTGGGTGTGTTCAGCACCAGGGTGGGGACTGCCGCATCCACGGAATCCAGGATGCGCACGGTGGTGCTGCTTTGCGCGCCCGGGCTGGCGCCGCCGGTGACATTGGAAAGCGTGAGGGTGAAGCTTTCATGCGGTTCCTTCAGCGTGGGGGCATCCGTGGCGGCGGTGATGGAGATGGTCTTGACCGTCTCTCCAGGAGTGAAGGTGAGGGTGCCGCTGACAGCGGTATAATCCGCCGGTGAGGTGGCAAAGCCGATGCCGGTGCCAGCGAGTGAAGCATAGCTGACGGTGACTGTGCCGATGGTCCCCGCAGTGCGGTAAACGGGCACCAGGGCGGTGGTTCCCTCCTCCACACGCACCACCGGCGCGCCAAAGGCGATCGTCCCCGGCGCATCCTCCGCGGTGGCCTCCACGGAGCCGATGTCCATGGACTCACCCTGGAGCCGCACGCCGCCGCGCTGGTCTCTGAGCATGCCCACGATGACCGTGGAGACGCCGCCCGTGGGGTTCCGCGCCGGGCTGCCGGGCAGCGGCGGCATGGTCTGGGTGGACCCGCCGTAGTCACCCAGGGAGGCAAGCAAGGGGTTCAAAGGTGCGGCGGAGGTGCCGGTAAGGTCGCTGCCCAGCCAGGTGACATTGGAGGTGCCGGTGATGTTGCCGATGAGGTTGTTCCCCAGGCTGGTGACCACCGCGCCATTAAAGCGGCCCACATCCATCGCCGTGCTGGCGGAGGTGTTGCCGGCGACAATGCAGCCGTCCAAAACGGTGGTGGCGCTGCCAGAGTTGTAGCCGTCAATGGAGGTGCCGCCGCCCTGGGCGTGGGTGGTGCTGTTCCCTGCCAGGGTGCACCGCCGCAGGGTGAGCAGGCTGCTGGAGCCGGGGTCGAATCCATCATTCATCACGGCGCCGCCACTCAGCGGCCCGGAGCTGTTCTGGGCAAAGGTGCACTGGCTGACCACCGTGGTCAGCCTGCTGCCACCGAAGGCTCCGACTTTAAGCCCGCCGCCCGAATAGCCCGGGGCTTTGTTGTCGAAAAAGGTGCTGGAATCCACGGACACCAGACCGGAAGAGCCAGCGTCGCTGGTGGTGGCATGCAGCCCCCCGCCCCTGTATGCGGTGTTGCTGGTGAAGGTGCTGCGCAGGACTTTCAAGGTCATGGATGCGCCTCCGCCGGTGGAGCAATCCACCGCGCCCCCGGATCCCTGCTGCGCCACGTTTTCCGTAAAACGGCAGTCCTGCAGAAGCAGCGCCATAGCGTTCCTTGGGAGGGCGGAGAAGGCGCTGATGGCGCCGCCATAGTTGAATGTGGAGGCATTGCCGGAAAACAGGCAGCGTTCCACTTGCAGGCGGCCGCCGGGGCTGCCGGATGTATGGCGTATGGCCCCGCCCATGGCGACGGCGGTGTTGTGGATGAACTCACAATCAGCCAGGCTGAGCATGCCCTCATTCAGAACCGCCGCGCCTGCAAACGTGACATTGCAGTCCTTGAGCCGCAGGCGGGACAGGCCCGCTGACCTGCCGGAGGGGAGGTTGAGGATGCGGCTGCCGGAGCTGGCCGTCAGGCTGAGCAGTGCATTCAGGCCGCTACCGGTGATGACGACGGAACGTGGGGGTAAAAGCTCCCCCGCCGTCAGGGTGAGCGTCTGCCCGGAAAGCGCCGAGGCGAAGCTGATGACGGCACCCTCGGGTGCATCGCGCACCGCCTCGCGCAGAGAGAGGTCGTTGGTACCTGCGGGAACATCCAGTTCGTCGTTGGCCACATCCACCCGCACCATCACGGACTCCGCCGCGCCAATGTCCGCACGGGCGGTGCCATCGGAGTCGCCATCCACCACGCGGGAGAAGCCGGTGCCGCGGGCATCGGTGGTCAGGCTGGTGGCCGCCGCCCGGTCCAGGGCCGGGCTGCCGGGCATGGGCGGGCAGGTCTGGACCAGGGCGGGGCCGCCATAGTTGCCGGCGGGGGCCAGCAGGGCATCCAGGGGCGCGGCGGCGGTGCCCACATAGTCGCCATTGGCATTGGCGGCACCGGGGGCGGCAGGGGCAGGGAAGAGCGCGGTCACATCCTTGTTCTGGCCGATGACGTTGGCGCCGGAACGGCTGGTCACGGTTGAGTCCAAACCGGCCACATCCGGACCCGTGGGGGCGCGGTTGCCCGCCACCACGCAGTTCAGCATGGTCACAGTGGTGCTGCCAGTCCCCTGGAGGCCGCCGCCGCTCCCATTGACACCCTCATTGCCAGTGATCGTGCATTGCTGCAGGGTCGCCTGGGCGTCGCTGATGCGGATCCCGCCCCCGCTGCCGGCGGCCCGGTTGCCGGCCACCGTGCACTGGCGTATGAAGTTTGCTGGGTCACGACTGGTTCCCAATTGGATGGCTCCGCCGCTCACGTTGGCGGTGTTGCCGGTGAAGCTGGATTCGGTAATAACGAAGCGGATGTTGCTGGACGACGAGTTCACCGCACCGCCCAAGGACGAACCGCCGGTGCAGGAATTGCCGGAAAAGCTGCACTGGTTCAGCGTGAGCGACAGGCCTTCGGTCACGTTCAGGGCGCCGCCGCTGCCGGTGGTGGTGTTGTCACGCACCACACAGCGCTCCAGGATGAGGTTTCCCAGGGTCATGAGGATGGCGCCGCCGCCGTCAGAGCCGGCTTCGCCCCCCTGGAGAGTCAGGCCGGCCAGACGCACCGTGCCGCTGGTTTGAAAGATGCGGTTCGCCCCGGAGCCGGCGTCAATGGTGAACCCCGCGGGCAACGCGCTGGCATCCAGGAGAAGATTGTTTCCCACGGTGATCTGCCCTTTGGCGGCATCCAGAGTCAGGGTCTGGCCGCTGAGCGCGGGGTCCAGGCGGATGATGGCGCTGCTGGCCGTGGTGTCGCGGATCGCCTCGCGCAGGGACACATTGGCCCCGGCGGGAGTGTCCAGTTCGTCAGCGGCGGTGGTGACCTTGACCGCTACCGCCTCCACCGCGCCAATGTCCGGCAGGGCGGTGCCGTTGAGGTCGCCATCCAGCACGCGCCCCAGCCGGAAGTTATCCACCAGCAGGGTGCGGGCGGCAGCGGGGTCGGCGGCATCAATGACGGGGCTGCCGAGAAGAGGCTGCAGAGAGTTGACACGCGGTGGGTAGAACAAAAGGCCGGGAGACAGCGGCGCGGCCAGGGTGCCGGTGAGATTGGTGCCGCCGGTCAGCAGGCCGCCCCCCCCCGCTGTCCGCCACGCCGATGAGATTGGTCAGGCTGGCGACGGCGCCGGAGTTCAGCTGCACATCCGGGCCCTGGGGGGCGGTATTGCCGGCGATGATGCTTGAGGTGAGGGTGGTGGTCACCGCGGTGGCGCTGGTGCCGGTGGAGAAGGTGTAAAGGCCGCCGCCGCTGGTGACCGCGCTGTTGCCCACCAGGGTGCAGTGCAGCAGGGTCATGCCGGCAGGGCCATTGCCGGCGGTGTTCACCAAAGCGCCGCCGTGCCGACCGGAGGTGTTGCTGTAAATGCGGCAGTTTTCCAGGGTCACAGTGGCCGCGCCGCCACTGGCGGAGGCGTTATATAGCGCGCCGCCATAGGTGGTGGCGGAGTTTGCACCCAGGTTGCAGCGGCGCATGACCAGGGTGCTGGGCGTGGCGGCCATGCCGTTGGCGATCGCGCCGCCGTAGTCCGCTTTCCCAAATTCCAGGGAGCAGTTGGTCATGGAAAGTACGCCCTGGTTGAGAATCGCACCCCCTTTGCCGCTCGCCACAGCACCCTTGCCGGTGCCACCGGAACTGGGACCATTCCCAGGAATGGAGATGCGGTGCATATGAACCTGCGCCCCTGGCGCCACGTAGAAGGCGCGTGCGGAAGAGGCGGAAATGCTCCAGGTCGCCGCATTGCCGGCCAGGATCAGCGGCTTGTCCAGGACCACCTCCACCTGGGAAACCAAACTGCCATTGACGGTGGTGGTGACCACGGCTCCGGCAGGGGCGTCGCGGATGGCCTCGCGGAGGGAAACGGCACTGCCGGAGGGTGTGTGGAACTGATCGCTGAACTCGTTGGCCCGCACGATGAAGGACTCCGCCGCGCCGCTGTCAGAGACGGCGCTGCCATTAAAATCACCATCGAAGTTGCGGGCGAAGCCGCGCTGGTCCGCGGTGGCGGTGGAGCTGGCCGCGCGGTCCAGGGCCTGGCTGCCGGGCATGGGCGGCATGGTGTCCGTCACGCCGCCGTAGCGCCCCAGTTCCGCCAGGCCGAGTTGGAAGGGGTCGGTGATGTTATTGACGTCCGTGGGCTGGTTGAAGGCAGGTTGGACGATGCCGCCCACATTACCGCCACCGCTGAGGAAGGTGCCGTCGTCAACATAGAGGTCCAGGAGGCCCGAATTACCGCAGAAGATGCTGTTGCTCACACGCACCCGGTCTGGAGGACCGTTGAAGAACAGAAAACCGCTTCCGCCTAGAGCCGTTCCAGTGAGCGCATTGCCCGTGATGGTGCAGTGGTTCACCTCCACCTGGGCGTTAAGAAAGTAAGCCGCCCCCCCATAAGTCGGGGCTTGGTTGGCCGTGAAGGTACAGTGGTCCAGGTCCACGAGGCCGGCGAAGGCAGTCAGGGCTCCGCCGGTGCGAGAAGACGTGCCGGAGGGCAGCACTTGGTTGCGATGCAGCGTGCAGCGGGACATCACCAGACGGCAGGTGTCGGTGACTTGCATGATCGCCCCGCCAGAAAAGGTGGCGGTGTTGTCACGCAGGGTGCAGTCCGTGAGCACCAGATTGCCGTAGACAAGGTAGATGGCGCCCCCGAGCCCCTTGCCAAGTTCCGCAGTGCCGGTGCCGCTGCCACCACTGGTGAAAGTGATGCGGCTGAAGGCCACGTGAGCGCCCGTGGGAATGATGATGTGACGGTTATCCCCCGTGCCTGCATCCAGGACCAGGCCTGCGGGCAGGCCGGAGGCATCCACCGTGACGCTGCGGTCGAGGGTGAAGTAGCCCTTGGCGGCGTCCATGACCAGCGTCTTCCCATTGAGCGCCGGAGCAAAGGTGATGATGGCACCCGCCGGGGCCTGGCGCAGGGCCTCACGCAGGGAGAGGCTGGCGCCGGCTGTGGGGGTGTCCAGTTCATCCGCCAGGGTGTTGACCACCAGCACCGGATCCGTGCCGAACTCGGTGGCGCCGATGTCCGGCAGGAAGGTGAAGTCGCCATCACCATCCTTGTTGCGGGGGAAACCACGCGCATCCGTGAGGTGGGAAAGGGCGGCCGTGGCGTGGTCAATCGCGGGGCTCCCGGGCAGCGGCAGGCAGGTCTGGGTGGGGCCGCCATTGTTCGCCAGGGGGCCGAGCAGAGCGTCCAGAGGGGCGTCGGTGGTGCCGACGTAGTGGCCCGTGGGATTGGGCGTGCCAGCCAGGAAGGCGGTTTCGGCGCCGTTGTTTTTGCCGATCAGGTTGCCGCCGATGCCGATCAGCGTGCTGTTGCCCCTGAAAATGTCCGGGCCGGTGGCGGCACTGTTGCCGGCGACGATGGTGTTATCCAGGCGCAGGAAATTGAGCGGGCCGCCGGCGGAGGCAAACAGCCCGCCGCCGTTGTTGTTAGGGCACTGATTGCGGGTCAGGGTGCAGTGGCTGAGGTTGAGACTGGCACCCTCCGCGGCAAGAATGGCACCCCCGCCATTCGTGGAGGTGTTGTTCTCCAACGTGCACCGGCTGAGGCTGGCAAAGCCTCCCTGCATGCACAGAGCGCCACCGGCGAGCGCCTGGCCGTTGCCCGTCAGCGTGCTGTCGCGCATCGTCAGGCTGCCGCCAAACATGCAGATCGCTCCGCCGATCCCGGTCGTTGTGTTGCTGGCAAAGGTGCACCGGGAGATGTAAAGCCGACCGCCAAACATGAAGATGGCGCCACTGCCGTCCGTCTTGTGACCGCTGATGGTGCAGCTGTCCAGGCTTACCGTTCCTGCGGAGTTGTTGATGGCGCTGGCACCATCGGGAAAGGTGGCTGCCGAGCCCGTGAGACGGAGGTTTCGCAAATGGAGAGTCGTGCCCGAGAAAACTTCAAAAAGTCGATGGACAGTCCCCGCGCAATTCACAGTAAACGCGGCGGGAAGGCTGGAGGCGTCCAGGCAGACCGCTTTGGTGATATTCAGGCGTCCCAGAGACTCATTCAGCGTCATGGACTGGCCGGAGAGGCCGGGGGCGAAGGTGATGATGGCACCTGAGGGAGCGTCCCGCAGCGCCTCGCGGATGGAGACGTCATCGGCACCCGCCGGTGTGTCTAGCTCGTCATTCGCCACATCCACCCGGGCAAAGACGCTCTCCACCGCGCCGATGTCCGCCACGGCACCGCCCGTGCCGTCCGCATCCTGCACACGCGGCAGACCGCGCTGGTCGGTGGCAGTGGGGGGGATGGCGGTGGCCGCATCCAGGGCCGGGCTGCCAGGCAGCAGCGGGCAGGTGGGCACCGGGCCGCCATAAAAGCCGAGCGGGGCCACACCGGCGTCCAGCGGTGCGGCATCCGTGCCGGTCAGGTCGCTGGCGGCCCAAGTGGTGATGTGGCTGAGGGTGGTGGAGCCGATCAGGTTGCCACCGCCGGTGGTGAAGGTGCCGCCTTGGCGGCCGACATCCACCGCCGAGGGGCTGTGGTTACCGGCGATGATGTTGCCGGTAAGCGTCAGGCTCGTGGGGCAGCCGTAGTCAGTGGCCGTGGCCACACCTCCGCCATAGCGCCCGGTGTTGTCCGTGACGGTGCAATGCACAAGGGTCAGGCTGGCCGCCGAGGTTCCGGCCGTGCTGCTGGCGCGGCTGAAAATGCCGCCACCGCCATCCGCTGCCGCCGTGTTGCCACGGAAAGTACACTGGCGCAGGCTGGTGGTGATGGTGCTGTCGGCGGAGGCGCCTTGACTGTAAAGGCCGCCCCCTGCGCTACCAGCGCGGTTGCTTTCCACAGTGCATTCTTCCATCTGCAAAGTGGCGGTGAGACTGGCGGTGTTCGCTGTCAGGATGATGCCGCCGCCGCTGCCGGTGGCGGCATTGTCAAAGATCCAGCAGCGCCGGAGCGTCAGTGAGGTGCTGGCGCTGGAGTAACCCGTGGCGATAGCGCCGCCAAACGCCCCCTTGCTGCCCGTGAAAACGCAGTCCTCCGCCACCAGGGTGCCTGCATTTAGCACCGCGCCGCCGCGGTCCGTATTGGCCGCACCCGTGCCGCCGCCACCGGCGAGGGTGAGGTTTTTGAAGATGACGGTCCTGCCAGTCTGGATGTAGAGCAGCCGGTTCACACCCTCGCCCTGGAGGATGACGCCTCCTGCCAGGGCCGAAGCATCAATAGTGAGGTCTTTGTCCAGGATGATCTCGCCGGCGGGCATGGTCAGCACCTTTCCGGCAAGGCTGGCTTGAAACACCACAAAGGAACCCGGCGTGGCGTCGGTGATGGTTTGCGCCAGCGATCCCCCTCCGGCACTGGCCGTGGTGGTAACGGTGTAGGTGCCCGCGATGGCCTGGTTGAGGGGGGCAGAAACGCTGCTGTTGTAGAAGCTGCTGCCCCCATAGCTGGCCGTGATGCTGTGAATGCCAGCGTTGAGCGCGCTGGTGGTGTAAGTGGCCACGCCGCTGCCATTGAGCGTGCCCGTGCCGAGAGTGGCCGCGCCGTCCTTGAACACCACGTTCCCCGTGGGAATGCCCCCGCCGGAAATCGGCGAAACCGTGGCCGTGAAGGCGACGGATGCGGCAGGCAGGGCGGGGTTGGCGCTGGAGATGAGTGCGGTGGTCGTGTTCATCTTGCTCACCACCTGAGTAAGGGGGGAGGAGACCTTGTCGAAGTAGCTGGTACTGCCGCCGTAGGTGGCGGTGATACTGTGGCTGCCCTCGGAAAGGGCGCTGGTGGTGAAGGTGGCCACGCCGCTGGCATTGAGCGTGGCGTTGTTCAGCGTAGTGTTGCCGTCTTTGAAGACCAAGCTGCCGGTGGGTGTGCCGCCGCCTGAGACTGGGGTGACGGTGGCGGTGAAGGTGACGGCTGAGCCTGGTAGGGAAGGGTTGTTGTTGGAGCCGAGTGCAACGTTGGTGTGGATGGCCACTTTTCTCAGCGCCACCGCATAGATGTGGAAGGTGCGGTTGAAGGCGTTGTTCATGTCCACACGCAGCGCTTGATCCCCTGCGCCCGCTGTGAAGGCATAGTCCGCGCGCAGGCCGAAGTTTTCGCCATACAGGTTTTGATCAATCGCCATTTCATCCGCGCCGGAGACGAATTTGATCAGACGCGGATCTGTGGGGCCGTCCCATCCCACGCTGAAGAAGGACACCACATACTGGCCGCCATTCACAAGGGCAGCCGCTTTCACCGTGAGGTTGGTGGAAGGCAGGCCGCCATACAAGAAACTGCCGCCCATCACGGCGCTGGCGCTGCCGCCCAGGCTGGTCAGGTTATTGGTGTCCGAGGTGATGACAAATTCCGGACCAGTCAGTTCCATCTGGTTCGCCACATTTACCGGCAGGGCGGCAAAACCTGGCACTGAGACGCCATTCACCGTCCCAGTCGTGGCGGAGCCGAAGTGATAAGCCCACCGCGTCTCCCCGCTCACGATCCCGGAGGAGGCATCACCGTTCCAAGGCTGGACGGTCCAGGTGCCGGCGAACGCGGGGCCGGGGAGCAGTCCCAAAAGGACGAACATGGGCAGCAGGAGCAGTCGCTGAGATAAGGGGGAGGCCATCGGAAGCGAGATCATGGGACGGGTGGATGCGCTGGCAGCCGCCTGGATCTGCGCACGGCTTCGTGAACTGTAGCAACGCTACGTCATTACATCGTATAGCAGGAAGTCTTCCATCGTGGAAGGACAATCAGCGCGCCTTTCCAGGTCGAGACGCTCATCGGTGAGTGTCGCTGCGGAGATTGGGAAACGCTGCCGAAGGTCACCCCCGCGCCTCCTCTGAAACCCGATCCGCCCCCCGAGGCTTGCCGCCTCCGGCACATACGTTGAGGGTGTTCTTGACGCGTAGGTGCGTCATATTGGACCATTCAGTTGTCTATGACGCCCCGGCGCGCGAAAGCCAACACCTATGCCCCCTCACCCGTTGGTGCTCGACAACGTGTCGCTCACAGCGTTATTGACGTATGCGGCACCTAAGTTTTCGATTACCTAGTTCGCCTAACTGACGACCAATTGACCATGCTCGCTTTTTTCCTGCAATACCGCGCCGAGATTGAGATCCTCTACTTCCTTGCTGGGATTGTGGTCGCAATAGCGGCCAGCGTCGGCTTATATCAACTCGTCCTTACAAAACGAGCTGCACAAGCCAACGCCAAGAGTGAGGCCTTCCGTATCGCAGCCCAACAGTGTGAATTTTATCTCACAAGAGTTATCCCTTTGATGAATGAGTTGGATGCCGCAGCGAAGGCTCAAGGTATTATTTCGTTTGGGGAGGCTCATGTAGAGTTCAGAGGGGGCAAGTTGCATGCGCGGGTAAAGCAGCCTGCGGAAATTACTGATAAATGCATTGCTATTGCGGAGCCATTTACCATAGCAATGAATGCTCTTGAGGCGTTCGCCGTTCACTTCACGACGGGCGTTGCAGCAGATATTCCTGGATTCAGCTGCATCGGGCGAACATATTGCCGCAATGTTGAGAAACTGCTTCCCGAACTTATTCCTTTGGCTAAGAGCGGATTTTACACAAACATTGTAAAGCTTTATGCAATATGGCACGCCCGGAATGAGAAGGCACGTATTGAGCAGCAGAAGATTATACTCGACCGAAGAAATAACGACATTAAAGATGTTGAGATCAAGACAGTCGGCTTATGACTCCGAGGCGAACAAATCGGATGTAGGCAACGGCTCGTTATGGCACCTGTCTTGTCATCGACTCTTACCGCTCGCCGTCGCCTGATCTGAAATGTTTGGCCAAGAAACGGGAGATTCCTGAAAGACCAGCACATGAATGACTCACAACAGTCCCTTACCGATTTTCTTGGAGACCCCACATCCTGGAGACGGCTAGCCTTCACTGAGATATGTAATACGCCATCTGGTTACCTTGTGAGCTATGGCAGGCTATCCAGCATTCTTTACTCCAACTACGGCCTTTCCATCTCGCCACGCACCCTTGGATGGTTCCGTCGAGAACTCTACTCCATTCTCACCCATGACACCGACGTGCCTTTACATCGCGTCGCCACTCAGGGCGATGTTCACTCAATGAACGACTCTGAAGACACCCGAGAGATAAATGACCACAGACGAACCGCAGAGGGATCTATATCCAATCCACAATGGCGCTGATGTTCAATGAAGAGGCCGAACAAAACGAATGCAGACAACGGCTCGAATGGCAATCTGTCGTGTCATCGGCCCTTTCCCCTCGGCGTCGTCTGATCTGAAATGTTAGGCCACTTGTCATGTCTCTCTTTTCCGAACAGTTAGTCGAAGAATACTACAATCGAAGGCGCTTCCTAACTATCCGAGGCGCGAAGCAAGGCGTCGGAGAGACCGACATTCTAGCGATTCGCCACCAGTCTACGGCCGTCGAAGGGCTACATATCGAGGTCCAAACCTCGTTCCGACCCGTGGCCTTCCTATCGAACGGCAATGCAGGAGCAGGCAGTCGCACCGACGAACAAGTTCACGAGGAGATGCAAGTTTGGATACACAAGAAGTATCTATCGCCTACGAAGAACACACTGAGGCAGAGTGTTTGGCCTGGCATCGCTTGGAGATATATTTTTGTTTACGCCCGCCTCAAGGATGAGCGCGAGTTGGAAAGTTTTAGGCGAGCCGGCATTGAGTTACTGTTATTTGAGGATGTCCTTCGAGACATCACGCTGCCCACCAAGAAAGGAGGTTTTACCGCCTCCGCTGGAGGCGACGTAAGCGAAATTTTGCGGTTCTACCGCGACACACATAATCAAAATGAAAATGTGGCCTCCTGAGTAACAAGACATTGAGTTACACGGCAGGAACGAGGTTGGAGGCCGAAGCTGTGGGTTTGTTTTTGAACGTTGAGGAGGTGTTTCGCTTGTATCGAGAGGGTGATCGTGAACGCTTCAGTGCTTCGTTGTAGGCCTGATCGCTTTTGATGCGCGCCAGCTTGTGCGCGGTGGCCGCCATGGCTTCGGCTTTGCCCAACCGCTCTTTTAGCCGGCGGCAGAACTTGCCGATCTTGTCATCGCTGCGGCTCATCAATGCGCCACCATTGCCGTGTCCGGCCTCAACTTCTCGCATCCACTCCCCACGCTGATAAGCGGACAATTTCACGTAGGGGGCACGTGGGAAAGCACGCATTAAGTTAACGAACCTTTAGTTAGGCGCAGTGTGCGTTCTCCTCCACGCCCTGAGTCCACCTCACTCCGCTCCCGGCTTCAGCCAGTAGAGCACGCTCATCCTCACCGCGATGCCGTTTTCCACCTGCTGATTGATCAGGCTCTTCTCATAGTTCATGCCACGGTCCGTGATCTCGACGCCGCGATTGACAGGGCCGGGATGCATGAGCCAGAGGCCGCGCTCGCGGAGGATGTCCACACGCGCATCGGTCAGGCCGTAGTTGCGGTGATACTCGGCAGCACTGGGGAAGAATGGCTCGTCCATGCGTTCGCTCTGCACGCGCAAGAGGTAGACCACATCCGGACGCCAGGCGAGGGCATCGTCCCAGTTGCCAAACTGCGAGATCTCCTGCGGGATCTCCCTCGGCATCATGGAGCCGGGAGACAGGTAGGCCACATTCATGCCCAGGCGGCGCAAAAGCAGGCTGGTGCTGCGGGCCACGCGGGAGTGCTGGATGTCTCCCACGATCAAGACTCGCGCTCCGCGCAGATCCTTGAACTTCTCACGCAGGGTGAAGGCATCCAGCAGCGCCTGCGTGGGATGCGCATGCCAGCCATCACCGGCATTGATCACGCTCGCCCGGGTGTTTTGGGCGATGAGATTCGGCGTGCCGGACTTCTTGTGACGCACGATGATGTAGTCCACCTTCATCGACTCCAGCGTCTCCACGGTGTCGAGCACGGACTCGCCCTTCACCACGCTGGAGGACTCGATGTCAAAGCCGATCACGTCCGCAGACAAGCGGCTCGCCGCTACTTCAAACGAGGATCGCGTGCGCGTGCTCGGCTCATAAAACAGGGTCAGCACCGACTTGCCCTTCAGCGTCGGCACCTTCTTCACCGTGCGCTTGAAGAGGTCTTTGAAAGGCCCCGCGTTCGCCAGCACGAACTCGATCTCTTCATCCGTGAGGGAGGCGATATCGAGGAGGTCTTTGCGGGGTGTCATGGTGGGTAGGTAGGAAAAGAAAAATGAGGAAGGAAATCAGGCGGGCTTGTGGTCCCAGGTGGTCACGAAGACCTCGTCACGGCCATCCATCGCGGTGAAGCGCACTCTCACGCGGTCCTCTTTTGGAAGGTCCACCTTCAGACCAGCAAAGTCTGCGGTGAAGGGAAGCTCGCGGCCTGCGCGGTCCACCAGCGCGGCGATCTGCACCATGCGCGGACGACCGAATCCGAGAAGCTCTTCCAAAGCCGCACGCGAGGTGCGCGCTGTGTAGACCACTTCATCGCAGAGGATCACCACAGCTTCATCCAGGTCGAAATTGATCTCGGATCCTTCCAGCTTCGGCAGCACCGTGAAGGACTGCAGGTCATCGCGATACTGCGTGATGTCGATCTTCCCGAGCTCGATCTGTAGGCCCTTGGCGATCAGGCGGGCTCCCAGAGCCTCCGCAAACGGCACGCCACGGCGATAAACGCCCACAAGCGCCAGCCTTTCCTCGTCCTTCCAGCGCGCAAAAATCGCCTCGGCGATCTCATCCAGGCAACGGTTCACCCCGGCGGCATCGAGAAGCTGGCGTTGGGGCGGGGAGGAGTCAGGCACGCCCTGAGATGAACGCGGCAGGGCAGGGGCGTCAACGGCAAACTCAAGGTCAAGGAGAGGGACTTGCCAAGTCCCCTTCTCACGGCTTGGTCATTCGTTCAAATTCGTGTCCATTCGTGGTTGAATGTCCCCTCTGGGGAAGAACCTCTTCCAGCGGCACGTTGTCTGCGCTTATCCTTTTTTCATGAACGTCTCCCTCCGCCCTGCCACGCTTGAAGCCCTCGCGGCCTTCCGACAGCGCCGGCAAAAGCTCCTCCAATGGCGCGCTGGTCTCGCCTGGCTCGGCATCGCCCTGGCTGCACTGCTCGTCATCGCGCTGCTGGACCGCGCACGCCTGATGCCGGAGTTCCTTCGCCCATGGCTCACGCTCACCGCCTATGCAGGCGCTGCTTTCTTTGCCTGGCGTGTGGCCTGGCGTTTCATTGGTGAGGCCCGCAGCCTACCCGGCGCTGCTCGTCTGCTGGAGGTCGCCGCACCAAACATGCATGAGCGCCTCGTCGCTGCCGTGGAACTGTCTGAAGGTCATGGTGGCGAGTCCGAGGAGTTCCGCGCCCGTCTGCAGGACGAGGTGGCCACTGAGGTGAAGAACATCTCGTTAGACTCGGCGCTGCCTTCGCGCTCGCTCAAGCCCTGGATCGTGGGCGCTGGGGGCGCCTTTGCTCTGATCATCGTTCTATGCTTTATCACCAACCTGCATCTCGCTGGCTTCCTCGCACGTGCCGCCGTCCCGTTTGCGAACTTCGCCCGCCCCTCCAGCGTGCAGATCAGCATCGTCGCTCCCAAACCCCCGAGCATGCTCGTTCCCATCGCTTCAGAGCTGGAGATCATCGCGGATGTCATCGGTCCGCAGCCCGCGCGGGTGCAGATTGAGACCGTGTCCGGAGAGTCAAAACCGCGTCTTCAGGACATGACGCGTGCTGGCACGCAGTATCAGGCTCTCATTAGCATTGGTCAGAGTGATGTGCGTTACCGCGTCGTCGCGGAAGATGCCATGAGCTCCTGGCACACGCTCAGCGCCCGTGCCCGGCCGCGTGTGATCGAGTTTGTGAAAACGATCGTCCCGCCCGCTTACTCGGGTCTGCCTGAGATCAAGCTGACCGAGGATCACGGCGATGTCGAAGCTCTCGAAGGCAGCACGCTCAAGCTCTCCCTGAAAGCCAACCAGCCGGTCACCCAAGCGGAGCTCGTGCTGAACCCTGATCATGCGGATCATCCTCCCGCCATTCCGGTGCAGGGCATCAAGAACGGCATCATCAATGCCGAACTGTTGGTTAAGCCAGAAGTCGAGTCCTGGCAGGTCGCCCTCACCGCTGAGGAAACCGGCTTCACGAATGAAGAGTCCTCACCCTGGAGCGTCACGGTTCTTCCAGACCTGCCTCCTTTTGTGCAGGTGATGGAGCCTGCGGAGCAGCTGGAGATGCTGCCGGATGAGTCCATCCGCTTCAGCGGCGCGGCCACGGATGACGTGGGCCTCGCCTCCGTGAAGCTCGCGCATCAGGTCAATGCCGGCGCATGGACGGAAAAGGAGCTTTCCGGCAAGACGGGCAAGGAATCCCAGGTGCAGGCCACCCTGCCGCTCGTGCCCTTGCAGGTGAAAGCGGGTGATACCGTGATGCTCAAGCTCATCGCCATCGATCTCAAGGGCCTGAAGACCGAGTCCGAGCCGGTGCGCATCGTCATCCTGGAGCAGACCATGAGTCCGCAGCAGCGTCAGTGGGCCGCGCAGACACGTCGCTTCGCCCAGCAGGCGGAGACCCTTTCGGAAGATGCCCGTGAGATGCGCAAAGCTGTGGAGCAGCTCCGCAAGACCGAGAAGCAGGCCGACAAGAAGCCCGAGGCTGCACGCGATGCGCAGGATGCCCTCGCACGTGCGCAGACTGACCTGGAGAAGGTCCAGTCCAAGGCGGAGGATCTCTGGAAGGAACTGCAGGAAAGCGCCCGCCAAGCTCCGACTCACCTTGATGCTTCTGAAGTGCAGCTTCTCGGTGAGCGCCTCGCCCACATGCGCTCAGATTCGCTGAAGCAGATGGAGAAGCAGATGTCCGGTGACATCGAGCAGACGGAAAGCATCAAGCATGCCGCCAGTGAAGCGCAGGCAGACATCGACAGCATCGCCAGCGCAGCACGTGCCTTTGCTGCTGAAGACAATGCGCGCCTCGTCTCCCAGCAGGCCCAGCAATTAGCTCGTCAAGAGGCACTTCTCACAGAGCAGTCCCTGCCTGCCAACCGTGATGCCACCCAGCGCCCCAAATGGCAGGAGCAGCAGCGCGGCGCCCTCGCCGCCGCCGAGCCTCTGCGTGAGCAGATGGAAGAGCTGAAACCGTTGGTGGATGGTGGTCAGCAGAACCAGCTCAAGGAGTTCCAGAAGCAACTCACTGAAGCCAGTGCCGATCTCGCCGCCAGCCTCGACAAACCGGATCAGGCCAAAAGCCCCGAACATCTCTACGGTGCTGCGGACAACCTCCGCCAGCGCCTTGCCCGCACCTCGGATGCCGCACGTGCCATGGCTGAGCAGGCCGCGAACCGCGCGCAGCAGCTTCGCGAGCAGATCGCCAAGCAGGAGAACCCTGCCATCGTCGCGCTGAATGAAGCACGCGATGCCATCGCCCAGGCCGCTGCCGAAGCGAAGAAGCCTAACCAAAAGCCACGCGAAGACCGCAATGGCGACACCGCCCAGGAGAAGGCCGCCAAGGAACTCGCCAATGCCGCGAAGCAGCTCGAGGAGCAGGCCGCCCTTCGCGAGCAGAATGCCCTCACCAATGATGAGGCCGCGCTGGATGCCAACCGCGCGAGCCGCGCCGCGGACAAACTCGCCCGCGAAGTTCAGGAAGCCACCACGCCGGAAGGCACCCGCGCCATGCCCCAGCCCGCCGGCAAGGAAAACAACAACACCCCTGATCCCCTCGCCGCGAAGGCCGAGCAGCTTCGCGATGCTGTCCGGGCCCTCGAGGCCGATGCTTTGGCACAGACGGCCATGAAGGCCGCAGAGGAGGCTGCCTTCAGTGCTACACAGCAGCCCAATGACAGCCCTGCCGCTAAACAAGCCCGCGCGGCGACAGAGGCCTTGAAGCAGCTCCCGGAAGCTATCCGCCGCATGAAGCAGCCGGATTCCCAGAAAGCTCAGGCTGCCCAGCAGCTCGCGCAAAAGGCCCAGCAGGCGGCGGATCAGAACAACAACGCTGCCGAGCAGCTCAAGAACCTCGAGCGTCAGGCCGCCACCCAGCCGCCTAACCAACCCCTCAACACGCAACCTGCGCAGCAGGCCGCCGAGCAGGCCCGCCAGCAGGCTTCGGAGGTCGCGCAGCAGCTCGCCGAGCAGACGGGCGAGGCTCGTGAAGCCCTGGCCCAGCTCACGCCGAAGGTCAGTGACATGATGAAGGCCGTCGCGCAGGACCTGAAGCAGACCCAGAAAGAAACCCAGTCCGCCGCTGCCGAAGCTCAGGCCAGCAAACCTGTGGGTGAAGTCGCGCAAAAAGCTTCCGAACTTCAAACCAAGTCTGAGGAGAACGCGGAGAAGATGTCTTCCCTGCAGGCCGCGCTGCGTCAGGAAGCGAATGCGGCTGATTTGCAGAATCAGACCCAGCGTCAGATGTCCCGAACGGCGGATGCCGCGCTCGCGCAGATGCAGCAGGCCCAGCCGCAGGTGGAGCAGAACTTGAAGCAGGCTGCCCAGGCGCAGCAGAGCCAGCCGCAGGCTCAGGCCCTGAGCCAAGCCGCCAAGGCCCAACAACAAGCAGCGCAGGCTTTGGATCAACTCGCGCAAAACATGGCCAAGGCTGAAGCCGGTCAGGAACTCAGTGATCAGGAGCTCGCCGAGGCAGGCAAGATGGAGCAGGACATCGGCGTCAAGGAGCCTCTCGATGAAGCGTATGCCCGTGCCCAGGCTCTGGCCCAGATGGCGCAGGATGCCCAGCAGGATCCCGGCAAGGTGCTGGCCGAACTTGAGAAAGAACTGCCGAAGAACGCTGCCATGCAAAAGGCCCTGGCCGAGCTTGGCAAGGAGACTGCCAAGACCAGCGAGCAGGCCGTCGCTTCCGAAGCTCAGCAGCCCAGCAACCTTGGCATCGCCACCGAGCAGGCTGCGAATGATTTGCAGCGTGTGGCCCGTCACCAGGAACGCCTTGGCCAGAAGGAAGCTGCCCAACAAACCGCGCAGGCAGCCCAGGCATTGGAGCAGCAGGCCTCCGCAGCCCGCGCCACACCCTCTGCCCCAGGTCAGCCTGCACCTCCCACACCGAAGCCCGTTGGCCAGGAGGCCCTCTCTCCTGCAGGTCAGGCCGCGAAAGCCGCTGAAGCCACCGCCGCAGCCACGCCACCGTCGATGACAGCTCATCCTCTTGAGGCCGTGCAGGCCACCCTCCTCGCACAAGCGCTCGATCAACTGGATGCCCAGCTTCACCCGATGCAAGCCAAGAACGGCCAGCCCCAGCCCGGCGGCGAACAGCAGCAGGGACAGCCAGGCCAGCAGCAGGCTCAGAAACCAGGAGCCCAGCAGAGTCTCTCCCAGGCTCAGCAGAGCCAGCAACAGCAGATGGCCGACCAGCGCAACCAAGGCCAGACACCGGGCACGCAGCAGCCGAAGCCCTCAGACCAGATGGCGCAGAACCAGCAGAATCAAAAGCAGCCGCAGAACCAAGCGCAGGCCTCAACCCAGAACGCTGATGGCGACCTTCAAGCCATGCTGAAGGACGGTGTGCTCGGCACTGAAATGATCCTCGTCAAAGGCGACTGGGGCCACCTCCCCAGCAAGATGGCGGAAGATCTCACCGAAGCCACCCGCACCGAAGCCGCCCCTGAGTATCGCGCCGCCATCGAAAGCTACTACAAAGCCATCGCCACCAAGGCGAGGAAGTGATTCATCCCCGAACGTTTTGGGGTTCCACGAAGTACAAATCGAAGCAATCTCGCTCTTCACGCTTCGTTCCTGGAGCACTCATGCGCCTCATCCTTTCCATCCTCACCGCCACTGCCTGCCTCTCCCAAGCAGCCGATCTCAAACCCCTGCTCGCGCAGCCGGACCAAGTCGTCATGCAGGATGACTTCTCAAAACCAGGCCCGATCAACCGCGAGCATTGGGGCGCGCGTCAGGGCACGCAATGGATCGTGGAAGACGGTGTCCTGCGTGGCAAGCCCTCCACGCCGGAGTTTCAGGCGAAGAAGAAGGACCACTTCGGCTACGAGCCACGCATTTCCGCTCCGGCCACACCCCCGCAATTCATCGCGCAGTTCTCCGTGCGTTTCAGCGGCGGCAGCGAGACCGCCATCGTGCCCTTCATGGAGTTCGGCCATCATGTCTGCCGCGTTCGCCTAACCAAAGACGGTGCGGAAATGCTCGCTGATGGTGAATCTCTCAAGGTCGCTGAATCCAAGGAGCTCAAGTTCGAGCCGGGAAGGTGGTATCATGCCCTGGCCGAGATGAAGGGAGACGAGTTTGTCATTCAGTTCGCGGACGGTCCCACGCTTTATGCCAAGCATCCCGGCTTCGCCAAGCCCGCAGAGAAAGGTGGCTCAGGACTCGGCATTGCCGGACCCAAGGATGGCGTGGCCGAACTCGATAACGTGACCCTTTGGTCCATCAAGTCCGACGAACAACCGGGCTGGGCCTCGAAACGGGATACCCTGCCTAAATTCACCTCCGTCAGCGTCGGTAAGAAGAAGGCCAAGTGAGGCGCTTATGAACACAAAGTTGGTTGCCGCCTTGTGGCTGGCTTTTCTCACGACGGCGGTCATGGCTCAGTCATGGTCGCCGAAGTCTTTCGCTTATGTCCTGCAGGCTGACCGCCTCGCCGCAGATCGTGCCGCCGTCGTGCAGAAGCTCGTGGCGTGTGACCGTGATCTCATCGTGCTGGATGCGTCTTACAACACGGATCCCGGCGGAGCTTGGACATTGGCTGAACTCGAAGCCATCCGCCGGGGCAGGGAGGGCCGGCGTGTGGTCGCCTATCTCTCGATCGGTGAGGCCGAAGAGTACCGCCCCTATTGGCAGAAGTCGTGGGATGCCAACAAAGATGGCAGGCCAGATGCCGCCGCACCCCGGTTCCTCAACACGGAGAACCCGGACTGGAAGGGCAACTACCGCGTCCGTTATTGGCATCCTGAGTGGCAGCAGATCATGCTGGCCGCGGTGGATCAGATCGTCACCCAGGGCTTTGACGGCATCTACCTCGACATTGTGGATGCCTTCGAGTTCTACGAATACGACGAGACGAAAAAGGATTGGCTCGATGACCGTCCGAATCCTGAGACAAGCCGCACCTATCGCCAGGACATGATCACCTGGGTCTCGATCATCGCCCAGCGTGCTCGTGACAAGCATCCCGGCTTCCTCGTCATCCCGCAGAACGCCTCGCAGCTGCTTGAGCATGCCGATTACCGCGATCTCATCAGCGCCATCGGCGTGGAGGACTTGTTCGTCGCTGGCAAAAAGATCCGCGCGGAGAAGCAATCCCGCTACGTGGTCCGGTTCCTTCAAAAGCTGCAGGCTGCCGGCAAGGCCGTGCTGGTCATCGACTACCCCAAGTCACCCGAGATCCATCTGGCTGCCTTCGAGAGTGCGGCGAGGCATGGCTTCACCCTCCTGCTCACAGATCGCGAACTGACGACACTTGGAGAATCTCGTTGAGAAGCTTCTTTTTTAGGAAGAACGTAGGGCTGGGTGCGAGATCTCTGCCAGGATAAGCCTGACAAAGCTTTTTACCTGGCCCTTGCCATGCCGCGTCATTTTTGGCATACTCGCGGTTCGTTTCCCCCCTGACGAATGCCCGCTTCCCAAGTCACCTGTCCCCATTGTGAGACACCTGTCGAAATTCAGGTGACGGCGGTGACGCGTTCCCGTCCCTGCCCGAAGTGCGGACGGTCGATCATGCTTCAGGTGGCAGGGCGCATGTCGACGGTGAAGCACAAGGCGCTGCTCATGGCCCCCACGTCACCCACGGACGGCCCTGCGTTCAAGCCCGTCGTGAGTGACGAGGCCACCAATTTCCCCGGTGATGCGTTTGAGCGCATGTGCATGGATCCGGAGCTGATCCGGACGCGCAGGCAGTTCATGATCGGCGCCATCGGTGTGGCGGTCATCGTCGTCGGCGCGGCCGTGATGCACCTCACCTCCGCCGTTGAGAAACCTCCGGCGGCAGACCTTGGACAAGCTTCCGCCTCCGCCATCGTCGACCCTGCGCCAGCTCAGACGCCGCCATCACGACCTGTCTCATCTGCCGTCCCGCCACCTGTCGGCACACAGTATGCGGCCAAGCCCGATGCGCCCATGCGCATCAATTTCCGCTCAGCCACTGACGCCTCGCTGAAGCTGGCCGAATCGCCCGGCGACGAGTCCCAGAGTGCCCTGGAGTCTTTCCTGAAGGCATCCACGGTGGATGAAAGGCTGGCCTTGGCACATGACTCCGTGAAAGTGGAGGCCGCTATGCGAGCCTACTACCGAAATCATGAGGTGGGGCCTCTGTCCTACAGCCACGTTGAGCCTCATCCGCAAAAGGTGCCCGGTAATTTCGCCGAATATCGTGTCGTGCTGAAGGATGGCACCCGCAGGTTTGCCGCCGTCATGGCCACTCCTGAGGGTCCCCGGGTCGACTGGGCCAGCTTTGTGGCTCTGGGTGATCTTGAGTGGGAGCAGATGCGGCAGACCCGTCCCACCAAGCCCGTGCTCATGCGCGTGCTCGCCTCCGTCGGTGATCGCTTCAGCGGCTCCTTCAGTGACTCCAAGACGCTCAGTTGCGTCCGCTTCGCCTCAGCCGCGGATCCCGCCTCCGCACCGGTTTATGGCTACGTCCCCAACACGAGCGACCTGGGCCGTCAGATCGCCATGTGGCTGGCTTCTGGAGGCTCGGAGTCCATCCCTCTCACCGTAAAGCTGTCTTATCCCTCGAGTGCGACCAGCAATGATCAGGTGTGGATCGCCGAGGTTGTCGTTCCCGGATGGGTCACCGTGGCCTCGGCTCGTGTTTCGGGAGAGTGATCCTCACGACTTCTTCGCCTGCCGCTGCCTGACCGCTTCAAAGAGGCACACACCGGTGGCCACGGAGACATTCAGGCACGGCACCCTGCCGCCGCTGGCCATGGGGATGCGCGCCTGGAAGTCACACAACTCGCCCGTCAGACGGCGCATGCCCTCCCCCTCCGCTCCCACTACAATGGCGATGGGGCCCTTGAGGTCGATGTCGTAAAGAGACTGGTTGGTTTCATCGGCCGTGCCGACGATCCACACACCGAGTTCCTTTAGCCGCTCCATGGAACGGGCAAGATTGGTCACCCGCACCAGCGGCACGCTGTGGGCACCTCCGCAGGATACGCGCACCACGGTTTCCGTGACCTGGCAAGATTTGTCCTTCGGCATGATCACGCAGGCGCATCCAGCCGCATCCGCCGTGCGCAGGCAGGCGCCGAGATTGTGCGGATCCTGGATGCAGTCCAGGATGAGGATCAGCGGATCAGGCCTGTCTGCGAGCAGGGATGGCAGATCCCCCTCCTCATAGAGATGCGGCATTCCCGCGGAGGGTGAGCTATGACGATTCTGACGTGCGACTGGCGGTGGCTTGGGCATGATGTGAAGGCGGGCAATAGTTCAGGAGACAAACCGCTCCGTCAAATGCCGCAAATGATGGCGTGCATCCGTCGTCTTGCCTGTGGCATGCTTCATGACGTCTCCAGGCAGCGCGGCTCCGCCCTGGGAATGCACGCCGTTCCGCAGCCACGCCAGGAGTGGCGCATAGTCCGCTTTCTCGATTCCCGCCGCGATACGCCGCTGCTTCCGTGCGGTCGCAAAGAGCTGTGCGGCATTCAGATTCCCCAGCGTGTAGGTGGCGAAGTAGCCCAGCCCGCCCATGCTCCAGTGGATGTCCTGCAGGCAGCCATGCGCAGCATCCGGCGGGGCCATGCCAAACATCTCGGAGAACAGTGCGTTCCAGGCCTCCGGCACGTCGTTGACTGCCAGGTCACCATTCACCATGCGCCGCTCGATCTCAAAACGCAGGAGAATATGCAGGTCATAAGTGGCCTCATCTGCCTCCACACGGATGAAGGAATACTCCGCGCGGTTGATCGCCGCGAGGAAGTCCTCGAGCTTGATCTTGCGGAGGTTCGGGAAGATCTCGGCGGCACGCGGCAGCCACTTCTGCCAGAAGCTCGGCGAGCGGCCCACGTGATTCTCCCAAAGGCGGCTCTGTGATTCATGAATGCCCAGTGAGCACGCCCGCCCGGAAGGCAGCCCGAAATCTTCCTCAGGCAGCCCCAGTTCATACAAGCCATGCCCGGTCTCATGCAGCACCCCGAAGAGCGAGGAAGTAAAATCCCTCGAATCATAGCGCGTCGTGAGGCGCACATCACGCGGCCCGAGAGTCGTGCAGAAAGGATGTGCGGTGGTGTCAATGCGGCCCGAATTAAAATCAAAGCCAATGCTCGCGGCGATCTCCGCATTGAGCTGCTGCTGCTTATCCGCAGGATAGTTGCCGCGCAAAAGGTTTGGCTTCACACGCTTGCCACGCTCCACCGCCGCGCGTGCGATATGGGTCAGTTCTGGCTTCAGCTTGGCAAAGAGCGCCGCCACCTCACGGGTGCGCGTGCCGCGCTCATAGGTATGCAGCAGCGCATCATACGGCTCATCCGCATAGCCCCAGAGGTCGGCCTTGCGCCGGGCGATGCGCAGCAGCCTCTCCAAATGTGGCGCAAAGGCAGAAAAGTCAGACCCCTTCCGTGCCTCCACCCATGCGTGCTTCGCATGGGCAGTGAGCTCACTTTCCTCAATGACCAGACGGTTTGGGATCTTCGCATTACGCTCATACTCGTCCGTCATCACCCGCACGTTTGCGGCCTGCCTGGCATCGCTGAGGGGCGCCTCGCTGGCTTGGACCAGCAGCTTTTGCATCATCCGGCCGGTCGCCAGGGCATGCGCCTTGCCACTCAGCCATGACATCTGCCTTGCACGAAAGGCCAGCGCCTTGGCCGGCATGTAGGTTTCCTGGTCCCAGGAAAGAATGGATTCAGTGGATGTGAGAAGAGAAACCTCGCGCACATGGTCGCAGAGCTGTTCGTAGGCGTTGGCAGGCATGTGACTCCATGATCGTGAGCACTCTCTGCTGCGCAAGCACGGGCGCTGCATCTTTGCTGCACACATAATCCATCCGGTGGCGTTCTATCGCAGAGTGTTCATTTCAAAAAACTTCTTTGCGGGAGGCTTGACTTCCGGCGTGGCAGTTGCTTGAAAAAACATAGAAAACAAACAATGGCCGCCTTTTTGAGACAGCATGACAAAGGAGTTGAGTACGCGCTCGCGGACTTCAACCTCCTTGGGCGCAGCCCGGACGCGACCATCCGCCTTCAGGATGGCGGTGTTTCCCGCCAGCACGCCACCGTTCGCCGGGATGGCACCCTCTACTGGGTCTCTGACCTCGGCAGCGCGAATGGCAGCTTCGTCAATGACGTGGCGGTCACCACGGCACGTGCGCTGCGTCATGGAGACCGCATCCAGCTCGGAACCTGCATCTTCACTTTTGAAACCGATGAAGGCGACCACACCGGCCAGTCGGTGAGCGGTGCCAGCATGCTGCATACGGTGGCTCTGCCCATGAAGTCAGTGCGGGCCACGCTCCTCGTCGGTGATTTGCGGAATTTCACCAGCCTGTCCGCCCAGCTCACTGCTGAGGAAGTGGCCGCCATGCTGCGTGAATGGTATGCCCAGTGTGAGCAGGTGCTGAAATCACGCGGCGCCATCATCGACAAGTTCATCGGCGATGGGGTCTTTGCCTACTGGGCAGGGGACAGTTTGGATGTGCGTGTGAAAGCCACCGAGGCCGCACGTCTGCTCAGCGGCCCTGAAGCCAGCGACTCACCCGTGCGCAAGCATCTCAAGGAGGTGCGCAATCTCGAAGTGCATTGCCACGTCGGTCTGAACATCGGCGATGTCGCCCTGGGAGCCATGGGACGTGGTGTCAATACGGCGGTTGGCGAGGCTGTGAACGTCACCTTCCGTATCGAGAGCCTGACCCGAAAACTACAAGTCCCGGTGCTTGCTGGAGCGACCTTCGTGGAAGGCTGGCCCGCAGGCTTGGACCACTACAAAAACGTGGGAGTACATCCTGTGAAGGGCCAGCCTGATCCTGTCGAGGTCTATGCCTTGGTCGAAAGCAATCCGGTGCTCGGCTGAGTGCGTCCCTCTCAGACGATCAGCATGCAGTCACCATAGCTGTAGAAGCGGTATCGCTCGCGTATGGCTTCGGCGTAGGCCTTCATGATCAAATCACGTCCGGCAAAGGCGCTCACCAGCATCATGAGAGTGGACTTGGGCAGATGGAAGTTTGTCAGCAGGGCTCCCACCACGCGGAACTGAAATCCAGGAAAAATAAAGATGTCCGTGCTGCCTGATGCAGGCACCACATGACCATGATCTCGCGCCACGGTCTCCAGCGTGCGCATGGAGGTGGTGCCGACAGCAATCACGCGCTTGGCGTTGCCGATACGGTCGGCGGTCTCCGCACTGACTTCATACATCTCCGAGTGCATCTGATGCTCGCTGAGCTTCTCCACCTTCACCGGTTGAAATGTTCCCACACCCACATGCAAGGTCACAAAAGTGTGCGGCAAGCTGGCCAGCATCTGCGGCGTGAAATGAAGTCCTGCGGTGGGTGCGGCGATGGCTCCCGCCGACGCTGCAAAGACGGTCTGGTAGCGCTCGCGATCCGCAGGCTGGTCATCCCGGCCCATGTAGTGCGGAAGCGCCAGATGCCCGTGCACATTCTCGTCCACCAGTGAGTCCCATTCGATGATGCGCTCGCCATTTTCCAGGATCTCACACACCGCGCCGGTGGACTCGCCGATCTGCACGGTGTGACCGATCTTGAACTTCTTCCCCGGCTTCACCATGCAGCGCCAGCGCAGCGGCGAGATCGGCTCCAGCCGCAGGACCTCACGAGCTCCGTCATTGGAAAAGAACCGCGCCGGCACCACGCGCGTGTTGTTGAGCACCAGGAGATCATCTGCACGGAGATACTCCGGCAGGTCGCGAAACAGGCGATGCTGGATGTCCCCGCTCTCCCGATGCACCACCAGCATCCGCGAAGCCGCCCGATCCGTCAGCGGTTCACTGGCGATGAGTTCGGGCGGGAGATGATAGTCGAAGTCAGAGGTAAGCACGGCACGGAAAGGGAAGGGGACTACCCACCACTGGCACAGCCCCTCTGTCTGGTCATCACGATGTTTTGCGCTCACGGCATCTCAGCATGAAGTTTCCAGCAGATTCAAGGAGGCCCGCAGATTATCTTTTTTGACTGAACAAGACCAAAACCCCAATCTGCTGGCCTCCCTGAATCTGCTGGAGAGTCTATGTGATAGAGCCCGACTGAGTTTGCTTCACCGAACAGGAAGATCATCTATTGCCATCCCGTTTTCCCACCCTCATGATTTCCCGTCGTCTCGCCCTCCTCATTGCCCTCGCCGCGCCTTTCGCTTCCGCCGCAGATCCCATCATCCTGCCGCCGAAGGACAAACTGCACCTCTTCCTCCTCGTCGGTCAGTCGAACATGGCCGGTCGCGGCACGGTGGAGGCTGAGGACAAGCAGGTGCACGGTCGCGTCTACATGCTCGGCAAGGATGAAACCTGGACTCACGCCGTTGACCCCATGCACTGGGACAAACCCGCCGCAGGTGTGGGCCTTGGCCGCACTTTTGGCCGCGAGATCGCCAATGCCAACCCACGCATCGCCGTCGGCCTCATCCCCTGCGCTGTCGGCGGTTCGCCCATTGATGCCTGGAAGCCCGGCATCATCTACGCTCCCACCAAAAGCAAGCCCTGGGATGACACGATCCGCCGCGCCAAGATCGCCCTCAAGGACGGCACTCTGAAAGGCATCCTCTGGCATCAGGGAGAGTCGGATTGCAAACCCGAGCTCGCCGCCACCTACGAGGCCAAGCTTCAAGACCTCATCCAGCGCCTGCGCAAAGAGCTTGATGCCCCGGACGTGCCCTTCATTCTCGGCCAGATGGGCTCCTTTGACGACGTCCCCTGGACCCCCGAGATGAAGCTCGTGGACGAAGCCCATCGCAATCTCCCCAAAAAGGTGAAGAACACTCTCTACATCGGCTCCGAGGGCCTGAGTCACAAAGGTGACAAGATCCACTTCAATTCCCCCTCCTTTCGCGAATTCGGCAGACGCTACGCCGCCGCCTACACCCTCCTCACCCAGCAGCCGTAACAGCGCAGCCAGAGCTTCGGTGTGAAACCCACCTGTGCCCTCTGCGTTATCTGCGGCTAAATCCGGCTTCCGCTTCACACTTGCCAGCCCGCCGGTTCCGGCTGATAGACCGCGCTTTCCCGCCAACCCTCATGTCCATCTGGAACCACGCCAACCCGCAGCTCAAAGACCTCGTCGCCTACGAACCTGGAAAGCCCATCGAAGATGTGGCCCGTGAACGCGGCCTGCGTCCGGAAGACATCATCAAGATGGCTTCCAATGAGAACCCTCTTGGCCCCTCGCCAAAGGCCATCGAGGCCATGCGCAAGGCCGTGGAGGAAGTGCACATCTATCCAGACGGTGCCTCCTGGAAGCTGCGCAATGCCCTTGCGGAGAAGTTCGGTCTCGAGATGGGGAACTTCATCATGGGCTGCGGCAGCAATGAGGTCATCGAGTTCATCGGCCACGCCTTCCTGAAGCCGGGTGACAACATCATCACGGCCGAGCACGCCTTCCTGGTCTACAAGCTCATGGCCAAGGTCTTCGGCGCCGACACCATCGAGGTGCCGGATCCGGGTTATATCCACGATCTCGACGCCATGGCCGCTGCCATCACGCCGCAGACGAAGGAAGTCTTCATCGCCAACCCGAACAACCCCACCGGGACACTCGTCACCCAGGAGCAGATCGACCGCTTCATGGCCAAGGTGCCGGATCACGTCGTCGTGGTGTTTGACGAGGCCTACTACGAGTTCCTCGACAACCCGCCGGACACCCTCAAATACGTCCGCGAAGGCCGGAACGTGGTCGTCCTGCGCACCTTCTCGAAGATCCAGGGCCTCGCCGGCACGCGTGTCGGCTACGGCATCGCGAACAAGGAGTTGATCGACGTCCTCCAGCGCACCCGCCAGCCTTTCAACCTGAATGCCATCGCCCAGGCAGGTGCTCTTGCCGGTCTGCTCGATGACGAGCACCAGGCCAAGACCAAGCAGATCACGGATGAGGGCCGCACCTATTTGCAAAATAAGTTCGGCGAGCTCGGCCTCGAATACATCCCCAGCTACGCGAACTTCGTGCTCGTGAAGGTCGGCGATGGCAATGCCGTCTTCAAAGGCATGATGGACAAGGGCATCATCGTCCGCGCCATGGCCGCCTACAAGCTGCCTGAGTGGGTGCGCATCAGCATCGGCACCATGCCTCAGAACGAGCGCTGCATCGAGGTCCTGAAGCAAGTCCTCGGGAAGTGAAGGTGGTGCAAGCTTCCAGCCTGCCCGTCTCATCGACCAAATCACACGTCTGCCCCGTTCGTCCGCCAGCGAACGGGGCAGTCTGTTTCCGGCATGATGAAAGACAGGGCCGGACGGATACAGCCAAACGTATCCACGACAGGATGAAAACTACGCCTCACTCCATCGTTTCTGGAGGCATGAAACGCTTGCTCCCAGCCGTCCTCCTTCTCGCCTTCAGTTCCCTCCTGCCCGCCGCCGAGAAACCGAACGTCGTGGTCATTTTGAGCGATGACCTCGGCTGGGGCAGTGTCGGCTGCTACGGAGCCAATCCGGATCTGGTGCAGACCCCGAACATCGACCGTCTGGCCAAGGAAGGCCGCCGCTTCACGGATGCGAACACTACCTCTTCCGTCTGCTCGCCCACCCGCTACTCCCTGGTGACTGGCCGCTACTGCTGGCGCACTTCCGCAGTTAGCGGCGTTCTCAGCACTCTGGCACCGCTGCATATCGAGACGACACGGCTCACGGTGGCATCCATGCTCAAAGCTCAGGGATACAGCTGCGCCGCCGTGGGCAAATGGCACCTGGGTTATGGCACCGCCCAGCGCTGTGACTTCACCAAAGAGCTGAAACCCGGCCCGCTGGAGATCGGTTTTGACTATCACTTTGGCGTTCCTGGCAATCATGGCGACCTTGCTGGCGTGTATGTGGAGAACCACTGGGTCTACGGTTTGGACAAGAAAAGCCCCAGCTCGCCCAGCCTGCCCTACGTCACCATGAGCGAGCAGAAAGGCCGCCCAATGACCTCCCTCGAGCTCAACGCTCCCAAACGCGTGGATGACGAGGTCATGGCTACTTTGACGGACAAACTCGTGGGCTGGATTGGTCAGCAGACGAAGGAGAAGCCCTTTTTCGTCTACTTCACCCCGGTGGCTGTGCATAATCCCATCACGCCCTCCAAACAAACGGCGGGCAAAAGCAAGGGCGGTCCCTTCTGCGACTTCATTGGAGATCTCGACATCAGCGTCGGTCGAGTGCTGGAAGCCCTCGACAAGCAAGGGCTCGCGGAGAACACGCTGGTGCTCTTCAGCAGCGACAATGGCGGTGTGAACAAACCCACGGGCGAGAGCCCTCAAAACGTGGCGCAGAACGCCGGCCTCAAACCCGTGGGCCACTTCCGCGGCGGCAAGCATGATATCTGGGAAGGCGGTTTCCGCGTGCCTTATCTTGTGCGCTGGCCTGGCCACGTGCCTGCAGGCACCGTCTGCGATGACACCGTCAGCATCGTTGATACCCTCGCCAGCATCGCCTCCATCACCGGAGCCAAACTGCCGAAAGCCAGCGAAGCAGCCGAGGACAGCCGCGATGTGTCAAAGGCTTGGTTAGGCACCAAGTACGAAGACTCCATCCGACAGGACGTGATCGTGCATGGTTCAGACGGCACCTTCGCCATCCGCAAAGGCCAGTGGAAATGGATCGAAGGCGTGCCTGCGGACGATGTGAAGCCCGCCGCCAAGAAAGCCCGCGCCAATCAGATGAAGCGCATGCTTTACGATCTGAAGGCTGATGCCGCTGAAACCACCGATGTCTCTGCCCAGCATCCGGAAGTGGTGAAGGAACTCGAAACCCTCCTCAACCGCTACCGCAACGGTGGCTACAGCCGCGAGCTGCCACCGGCCGATGTCAAACCCAAGACCTTGTTCGCCAAACTCCCACCGATACCGAACGCTCAGCCCGTGGATCTGAAGAGCTTTAAATCCTCACGCGGCAAAGAGTGGTCGCCTCATGGTGAGGCCATGCTCGGCAGGGCAGGGGAGAAAGGCAGCGCCCTCACCGGCCCGCTGGACTTGAAAGACGGTTCCTTTGAGTTCGAAATCCGCCTCGGCGAGGCCGACCGCCATTCACTGCGCATCCACACCGCCGGAGGTGCCCGCAGCTTTCGCATCGTGCTCTCCCATGGCTTCATGGACATTGCCAAGAACCCCGAGAAAGGCGAGGCTCCCAACAAGACACTCACACTCGCCCACACGCGAGTGCAGTTCCGTGCGAACGAATGGCTCCCCATCCGCGCCACTTTCAAGGGCGATGAGCTCACCGTCCAGGTCGCCGGAACCACCACCAAGGTGAAGAATCCCATCTTTGCCGAACAAAAAGTGCAGGCAAACTTCATCGCCTTCGATGGTGAGATGGGCCTCCAGCGCTTCGTCCTCGCGAGGCAGTAGCGAGCTCACTCGTACGTTGTTCACGCTTCAGCGTGTGCTTTGAAGCTGCGAATGCCGTGTGGCCCTCAAATCCACCCGCGCCACTTGTACACCGCCAGCCCGATCATCTCATGCAGCCATGAGGTGATCCCCTGGATGGACCCAAGCTGCGGCAGATGCACCCACGAGTCATCTCCCATTGTCTTGAAGCTGCTGATGTAGTCACAGGGAATCGGCTGCACTTTCACGCCTGCTTTGGTAAACACCGCCACTGCTCGTGGCAGATGCGCCGCCGAAGTCACCAGCAGCACGTTGTTCCAGCCCCGCTCCTTCGCCATCACCGCGATTTTCACCGCCTCGTCATGCGTGTCCGCGCATCGGCCGATGCTCTCAATCGGCAGCGTGAGTTTTAAGGTGTCCTTCAGATAAGCAACCACCATGTCCGCCTCGGAGTACCACTCTCCCTTCTCCTTGTAGGCTCCACCCGTGACGATCATCACCGGCGCTTTCCCTTGTGCCAGCAATCCCAGCGAGCTCGTCACCCGGTCCACATTGCTGTTAAAATTCACCCTCGTTGGTTCTGTCAGCGATGGTGCAGCGCTTCCGCCCAGACAGATGATCGCGTCTGCCGTCGGTGCATCCGCGACCTTGATGGATGGATACTTGTCCTCCAGGCCCAGCAGCAGCCAGGCAGTCAGTGGCGTGCAGGTGAAGAGTGAAAGCACCGCCCAGGCCACAAACGGCACCACCAGCCCCCGCCACTGCCTCTTCCCAAGCCGCCACCCCAGCCACATCGTCAGCAGCAGCCATGAAAACCCCAGCGGGTGGATGAAGAGGAGCAATTTTTTCAGCAGTTCCATGGAGCGTAGGGAGTGAGAGCTGCCCAGCAGAAATCCACCCCCGCCCCTCGGCAAGCTCAAAGTGGCCGCACTACAGGATGTTGGCCCCTCGCATCGGCTCTCCCATCTTGAAGCCCAAAGGGCTTCCGTATCATAGCGAAGGGTTGGCGAGCCTTAGCGAGCCTACCCTGGTACTGACGAACATAACCCCTTCAAACACCGGACCCCAACGTGGGTCCCGTATCTTCAAACCGTTTCGACATCTCCACCTACCTCACTCTATCGGCACCAGGTGATACTCCAGCGCCCACTCGCGCATGTAACGCACTTCGTTAGGCGTGAAGACATAAATGATCAGCTCCGGATTGTCCGGCGTCCGCAGATAAGCTCTCAACAAAGGATTCCCCTCCCAAATCTC
Organism: Verrucomicrobiota bacterium; assembly: GCA_040387935.1. Taxonomy (GTDB): domain Bacteria; phylum Verrucomicrobiota; class Verrucomicrobiia; order Verrucomicrobiales; family Verrucomicrobiaceae; genus Prosthecobacter. The sequence goes on from JAZKCU010000001.1 coordinate 445,982, forward strand.
CTTCAGCATCACCGGATCCGTCACAACAACTGCCGTGGCCGTGATGCGCACTTGATGGTGATCGTCATCCGTGTAGCACAGCTCCGCCTTCGGATTCGCCGCCAGCTGTGCCGTCTTCCCATACCTCTTCAGGTTCGCCACATAGATCGTGAACCCATCCGTCTTCACCGGCGAGACCGGGCGCACCCTTGGCTGATCCCCCTCCACCGTCGCCAGCATCGGAAACTTGGCCCGCTTCAGCGTGGCGAGTGCAAGTTCACGGACTTCCGAGGGGTCGACAGGCTTGGGCTGGGGTTGGGACATGCTAAAACCGATACGTCACCCGGCAGCGAAACATACGCGGTTCGATCGGATGAATGTGCGTGTCGCTGATCACGCCGGTGCCCGGATTGCTGTCGTAGAAGTAGGAAATGTCGTTGTCGTCACGATCCAGCAGGTTCAGGCCATCCACGGCAAACTCCCAGCTCTTCCGGCGATACCCCACCACGGCATTCACCATGACGCTGTCACGGCCTCGCACGCTGTCGGTCTCTTCCAGCGGGCTGTCGGCAAAACAGCGCACACGGGCACCGGCGAAGAATCCATCGTCATTGCCCTGCGCACCCAGGGTGATGCCGCCGCTGAACATGATCGGAACACTGTTGGGAATGTGATCCGCACCATTCGGCTGATCACGCAGACGAGCATGAGTCAGCGCCAGTTCCGCATCCGCGGTGAACCAGTTCGTAGGACGCCAGTAAGTCGCGATCTCCACGCCGTAGCGATCACTTCCGGGACCGGCCTCATTCGTGCCAGCATCCCCCACATAGATCAGCTCGCTGTCACTGCGCAGCCAGAAGAAAGCCAGCGTCGTCGTCAGGTCCGGCACCACCTGGGTGCGCAGACCGATCTCCGCGCCCATTGTGCGCACCAGGGCATCCGCTGCTTGGTTGCCAGCGGAAATACCGCGCGCATCGTTGCTGTGGAAACCCGTGCCGAAATTCAGATACAGCTCCGTCTTTTTCCAGGGGCCAAAAACGGCGCTGAACTTCGGGCTAATAATGCCATCCACCTCCGCATCCTGGCCATTCACCGTGCTTTTCAGCGGCTCGAAATAGAAGAGGTCACCTCGCACACCCAGCGTGGTCCGGAACCAGGGAGTCCAGCGTGTCACCGCCTCACCATACAGGCCCACGCTGCTTTCGAGGATGTCATCCTGACGAACCTGCGAGATCCTGTCGCGCTGACGTGTCTTCCAAAGACCGATGCCATCAATGATGTCTGTGCGTGTCTGCAGCCCGAAGGTCAGATCCGACTCAAAGCCTAACAAAGAACGCTTCTCCCAGGTGCGGGAAAGATTGCCGCCCAGCACCCAGCGCTGCTCTGCCTGCTGGAACTGGTCACCATTCACTGGATCATCCAGGAAGTAGGTGAAGTTGGAATACAGATCCAGCATGTAGTGGATCGCATACAGGTTCGCGCGCGTCACCACATCATCATCACGATGCTCAAAGGCCACATTCAGGCTGTAGCGCTCGCTCTCACCACCCGCCGAGCGGTCCAGTGTGTCAAAGCGGTCCAGCGTGCCATTCTCCACCAGGCTGGATGGGATCTGGTCCGTGCTCGTCCAGCTTCCATGATAACCCATGAAGGTCACCGAAAGCTTCGTGTCATCATCCTGCTTGAACCAGCGCAGCAGCCCGTTCCAGCGGTTGAACTCCTCCGCCTGCTGCCACGGCCCATCGTAGTAGTTGTACTCCAGCGCATAGGTCAGCCCCTGCGTCACGCCTTCTTCCTTTTGGGCATCAAAGGGCAGCGTGCCAGCCACGAGCGCACGATAATAGTTATGCTCGCCGAACTCCACGCGGATCAGGTTCTGTGGCATCACATCCCAAAGCAGGAAATTCGCGCTGCCAGCGCTGCTCAAGTCGCCATCGGCGGCGGTGTAAGTGCCCTTGGCATAGTCGAGCGACTGTACCAGCTCCGGGATCAGCGGATTCAGGTCCGTGTAACCCTGGCCGTGGGCATGCGTGCGCAGGTTCAGCGGCATGCCTTCCAGGCTGATGCTGAAGTCCGTGCCGTGGTCCAGATTGAACCCGCGCAGGAAATACTGGTTCGCCTTACCACCGCCTGCATGCTGGGTGATCATCATCCCCGGAATCGTCTCCAGGATTTCCCCGCGCCGCATCAGCGGTCGGGAAAGAAAGTCCCTCTGGGTCGCCCGCCCCTTGCTCGCCGTGTCCGTCAGCCCCAGCAGATCGTCCGCCTTCCCATCGACCACCATTTCAGGCAGCTCCTCGACCTCCCCCGCCGTCGGAGCAGCAGAAGGTGGGGGAGTCGGCGTTTGCGCAGCCAGAGCCGGGCACAAAGCCAGGCCTAGCCAAAGAGAAAGTCGGGTGGGAAGCATCTTCGGGAGAGAGTTGTCTCATCCTGAGACGACCTCCCGAATCCGACCCCACGGAAATAAAATCGGAATCTCATCACGACACCCAGAGCTGACTTTGGGGACAAGAATCAGGAGTCCGGAATCAAAAATCAGGAATTACCCCTCCACTTCCCACCACTCCATCAGCATCTGCCGGGCCCGGTAAATCCTTCCCTCCACGCCGCGCACGGAGCAGTTCAGCACCTGCGCGCATTCCTCGTGGCTCAGGTGCTCCATGGTGGTCAGCATCAGCGCGGCACGCAGTTTCTCGGGCAGCAGCGCCAGGCCGCGTTCCAGCTTCTGCATCTCGCTCTGCCACTCGGCGGTCGCATCCGGGGACTGTTTCGGGCACTCAGGCTGAGTCACGACCTCATCCAGCGCCACGGTGCTATCGCGCTGGCGCGTGGCACGCGTCTTGGCGCGATCCCGGCATAGGTTCAGCGCGATCTGATAAAGCCAGGTCGAAAGCCGCGCCCGTCCCTCAAACTCCGGCAGCGCCTGCCAGGCTCGTACAAAGCTATCCTGGCACACCTCGCGCGCATCCTCCACGCAGCGCAGCCAGCGGCAGCAGAAGCCAAACAGGCGCTCCTCATGCTGCTGCACGATCCATTCAAACGCGGCCATGTCCCCCGCCTGCGCGGCACGCACCTTCTGCTGCTCCACACTCTGATGCGGCGCAGCTTCCGTCTCCATGAAGAGGAGTTCAATGCTCGCGGGTAAGGCTGTCATGCGTCCATTCGATCAGCCGCTGCGCCTGCGCCGGGCGCAGGTAGCGCTTCATGGTAAAGAAATGTTCCAGAGTCACCCGCTGCAGCTCTCCCTGCTTTTGGTTAAGCCGTTCCAGCGCCGCCTTGAGCTTTGCGTCATTCGTGTCTGCCTCGTTGAGAGCCGAGGCCAGTTCCGTTCCAGCATCGCGGATCTCTTTTCTCAAAACCGCACGCTGCTGGTCAAACGCCTCCTCCAGCGGCTCCAGCTTGTCATGCTGCTCGGGGGTGATGTCGAGATGCTCATGCATCCACGCGTGAAAGTCCGGCTCCAGATGCGCGTGCGCGTGTCCTTCCGCATGACGATGCAACACCCAGTCTGTCACCAACCATGCCGTGCCTCCTGCCAGCAGCATCGAGCACACCACGGAAAGGATCAGCCACTTCGGACGTGAACTCACGGCTGCACCCCCTCACGAAAAAGCTTCATCGTCGGCGGCACGGCATGCGTGGTGTCACGCGAGGCAAGGGTCCAGCAGATCATGCCGGCGGTGATCGCTCCCGTGACAAGCGCCAGGACTAACAACCATTGCACGAACGAGCGCCAGCGCTTCGTCCGGCCATCATCCACCTTCACCCGCGCCATGATCGACTTCTCCAGCGACGATGGCATCGCCGCCGGTGCCGCCGAAGCGGCCCGTCGGAGCATGCCATTGAGGTCAGAGTCGTTCATCGCTGCATTTATGAATGGCTTTGGAAGCTTTTGAATCCCTTTTTGCCCTCAAATTTGCCTTAGTCCCACACAATCAAACTGCGCGCCACCTCGCCGCGTTCCAGTGAGGCATAGGCCTCATTGATCTCATCAAGCCTCCAGGTTCGCGTGAGCAGCTCATCCAGCTTCAGCGCACCTGTTTGATGCAGATCCATGAGCCTCGGCAGGTCAATGCGCGGTCTCATGGACCCATAGAGACTGCCCTTCAGCGTCTTCTCCGCGTAGAGCAGTTGGTTTGCGTTGATCTGTGCCCGTGTGTCGCCACGGCAAATGCCCGCCACCACGCAGGTGCCGCCTTTGCGCAGCGAATCGAAGGCCTGCTCGATCGGTCCCGGCAGGCCGATGGCCTCAAAAGAGAAATCAACCCCCAGCCCGCCCGTGAGGTCCTTGATCGCCGTCACGGGATCACAGGTCGTGGAGTCGATGAAATGGGAAGCTCCCAGCGTGCGCGCATGCACCTCTTTGCTCGCCACCGTGTCCACGGCGATGATCTGCTTCGCGCTGACCATGCGGGCGCCCTGGATGATGTTTAATCCGATCCCACCGCACCCAAACACCGCCACCGTCGAGCCCGGCCGCACCTGCGCCGCATGCGTCACTGCGCCGATGCCCGTGATGACACCGCAACTGATCAGCGCGGCCTTCCACAAAGGGAAATCACCCTCGATCTTCACCACCGCCGCCTCGGGCATGGTGGAGATGGAACTAAAGGTCGAGACCCCCGCGTAGTGACGAATGCTGTCACCCTTTGAGTTCCGGAAGCGCGTCTTGCCGTCCGGCATGAGGCCCGTGAAGCGCATCGCAGTGCCGAGATCACAGAGCGCCGGACGACCTTGCTGGCAGTAGTCGCAGCGCCCGCAGGAGGATCGCCAGATCGGCCACACGGCATCGCCGGGCTTCACGCTGATCACCCCTGGACCCACCGCTTCCACGATGCCCGCTCCCTCATGCCCCAGGATGATCGGCGCCGGCATGGGCAGGTCACCCTTCATCACATGCAGATCACTGTGGCACACGCCTGCGGCCTTCATGCGCACCATGACCTCGCCGGCTTGCGGTTCAGCCACGTCCACCTCCTCGATGACGAGAGGCTTTCCTGATTCGTAAAGGACGGCGGCGAGGGCTTTGGGCATGACTTGATCAGTGAAGCGGAAACCTCCACCGCCTGTCAAACAATCATGCCTTCGCGGCGATGTTCTCCAGCAGCGCCTTCGCGCAGGCGGAGGCAAAGACCGCGTCATTGATCTCCAGATCCAGTTCGATCACCGGCACGCGCGGATCGAGGTTCGTCTTGATGGCCTCAAAGAGCGCCTTGTCCGCCGCCGCATCATGAAAAGGCTTTCCTTCCGCGCTGATGACGCTGATCGCCTTCTTCGGCAGCAGCACCGTGACAGGGGCTGTGTAGTCATTCACCTTGTCCGCGATGATCTTGCCCAGCTTGGCGCACTCCTCGCGGTTTGTTCGCATCAGCGTGACCTGGCCGTTGTGCTGATAGAAAGTGCGTCCGTCGAACTTCGGCGGCACGCTCTGTGGCTCGCCAAAGTTCACCATGTCCAGACAGCCGGGTGCCACGATGGCTGGCACACCAGCCTTCGCTGCTGCATCTAGTCTCTCAGGCCCCGCATTCAGCACACCGCCCACCAGTTCGTCCGCCCATTCCGTGGTCGTGATGTCCAGCACCCCTGCCACCATGCCGCTTTCAATCAGCGCCTCCATGGCCCGACCACCATTGCCTGTGGCCGCAAACACCAGCACCTCATAGCCCGCATGTTCCAGCACCTTCTTCGCCTCGGTGACGCAGGTCGTGGTATTGCCAAACATGCTCGCCACGATCAGCGGCCGGTCATACGCCGGAGCCTGCTTGCGCGCTTCTGCTGCCTCCACCATCCCGCAGATGGCTCCTGCGGCATTTTCAAAGATCACCCGCGTGAGCCGGTTGATGCCGGCAACATCCGCGATGGCCGGGATCATCACGATATCCTTCGTGCCGACATATGGCGCCGTGTTGCCACTTGCCAGCGTGCTCACCATCACCTTCGGAAAACCGATGGGCAGCGCGCGCATGGCTGCGGTGCAAATAGCCGTGCCACCACCGCCGCCGAGCGAGATGATGCCCTGCACCTTCCCGGTCTCCACCAGATCCGCCACCACCTTCGCCGCACCTGCAGCCATCAGGCTCACGCATTCTCCACGATCCTGCCGCGCCAGCACAGCCTTCCAATCAGGTGCGCCTGCGGCAGCCACCTCATCACTGCTGACATCTGGCGTGATTCCTGGTTCGGCGAGACTGCCAGCATTGATGAGCAGGGTGTCAAAACCACGCGCACGGATGCGCTCGGCCACGAAGCCGTGTTCAAGACCTTTGGAATCAAATGTGCCGAGGACGGCAATGGTGGGCATAAAGTTCGGGGGAAGAGTTTTACCAGATACGCACGCAGTGAACGAAACCCGTGTGCCTTTCTCAAGCTCAGGGCTCCACTTTCACCTCACTGAAATCCACCCGGCTTTCCGTTTGAGTCAAAGCGTTGCCTTCTTCACCTTGCCAAATTCCGTGCCCAAAAATCGCCGGGCCATCGCTTCAGCCTGCTCGGAAAGGTCCGTCAGATAAATGTCGAGGGTCGGTTTGGCTCTGCCTTGGCGAAGCAGTCTTTGTTCTTCCAGCACACGCTTCGTGTGCGCCGCGCAGGTGCTGGCGCTGTCGATGAGATGCACCTTTTTGCCGAGCATCTTTTGAAGCACGGGCATGAGCAGAGGATAGTGCGTGCAGCCCAGCATGAGCGTGTCGATACCCTTCTCTAAAAGCGGATCCAGATACTGCTTCAGCACTAGTTTGAGAGCCGGATGCTCCACCCAGCCTTCCTCCACAAATGGCACCAGCAACGGCGTGGCCGTGGCATGGATCTGCAATCCCGGCCGCCGCATGGCCAGCGCGTATTGATAGGCGCTGCTGCGGATGGTGCCTGCCGTGCCGATGATGCCCACGCGTTCACATTTGCCGTCCGCCAGCGTGGCCTCCACACCGGGCTCGATCACGCCGATCACAGGCACTCGAAACGTGGCTTGCAGCAGCGGCAGCGCATGGGCCGTGGCGGTATTGCACGCCACCACCACCGCCTTCACCCCATGGCTGACCAGAAACTGCGAATCCTCCACGGAGAAGCGGCGGATCGTATCGGGCGATTTCGAGCCATACGGCACGCGGGCGGTGTCACCGAGGTAGACGATCGACTCGTTTGGCAGCAGCTCACGCAGGGCACGCACCACGGTCAGGCCACCGACCCCGGAGTCAAAGACGCCGAGCGGGGCTTGTTGAGGATCGGGAGAAGACATTGGAATGGCGGATTGGAAGCGCGGGCAGGCGGCTGGGCAAGCGGCGTTTGCGGTGACAGCCCATGAGATGCTGCGGAAAAGCCACCTTCAGCGGAAAACATCTTGGCCTCGCCCCGCAGACAGAATAGGGAGATCATTCGTATCCCTTGCCTCCCGTCATGGACACACTTCGCCGCCTCATTTTCGCCATCGCCGTCTTCCTGCTGGCCACCCTCGCCTTTTCCTTCTGGCGCAGCGGCCAGGAGGGCTATGGCTTGTTCAACTTTCTGCGGGGTGAGAGACCCGGGGAGGAAAAGTTCACCTCACAGGCCAAACCGAAGCTGGATCTGGAAGACGTGAAGGTGCTCTCGGCCATGAATGATGAGTTTGCCAGGCTCAGTGCCGCCGTGCTGCCTAGCGTGGTCAGTGTCACGACCCGCACTCTACGTCGCGGCCAGACGGCCTGGCATCCCTTCTTTGGCCTTGTTTCCGGCAGACCGCAGGTGATTCCAGGCCTGGGGTCCGGGGTCATCATCTCCAAGGAAGGCCACGTGGTCACGAACTACCATGTCATCGCGGATGTCAGCGAGGTGATGATCACCACCAATGACAATAAAAAATACACGGCCAGCATCCTCGGGGCCAGCGTGGAGCGTGACATCGCGCTGTTGAAGATCGAAGGTGCCAAGAAAGACTTCCCGGCGCTGAGCTTTGCCAACAGTGACCAGGCCAAGGTCGGCCAGCTTGTCTTCGCGGTCGGCAATCCCTTTGGCCTCAGCGGCACCGTGACCCAGGGCATCATCAGTGCTCGTGACCGGCATCTGAGTGACAGCCAGCTCGACTATCTGCAAACAGACACGGTCATCAATCCAGGCAACTCGGGCGGACCGCTGGTCAATATCCGTGGCGAGATCATTGGCATCAACGTGGCCATTTACCGGGGTGATGAAAACGTGCGTGCCTGGCAGGGCGTGGGCCTGGCAGTGCCGGCCAATGATGCCAAGACCGTGATCGATGCTGTGCTCACGCAGTCCAAGAATGTCACCTCCGGCTATCTTGGTCTCGAACTCAGCGCGGAGTCGGTCAGTATCGATCCCTCGCTCGGCACCTCACGTGTGGGAGCCTACGTCACGGATCTGGATGCCGGCTCACCTGCGCTCGCGGCTGGCATCGCACCGGGCGATGTCATCACCGCCCTGAATAACAAACCCTTTGGCACGCCGCGCGAACTGCTGGATTCCATCCGCCAGCTCGCTCCCGGCTCCACGGCCTCACTGACCGTGTTTCGCAAAGGGCAGATCACCAATGTGTCCGTGACCATTGGCCGCAGGCCGGATGCTCAGTAAGCACTCTTTGGTCGAGCGTGTTTAGGTCGGATTCGCTCGACTGTTGATCAGCGCAGCGGCTCTTTCAGCAGGGCCAGCGCTTCCAGCGCGGAGGCTTCCTCGTGCACGATGGCGGCCAGGCTGCGCGCTATGGCGGCAGGGCTGCGATGCTGCCAGACGTTGCGTCCGATGGCGATGCCGGCGGCACCTGCATCCATGGCGTCTTCCACCATCTTCAGCAGGCTGGCGTCGTCGTTCATGGCGGCACCTCCCAGCACGATCACCGGCGTGAAGCAGGAATCCGTGATGCGGCGGAAATCACCAGCCTTGGCATCCGTAGGGTAGGGGACTTTCACCACATCCGCACCGAGTTCGGCGGCCAGACGGGCGGCAAACTGCACCTTCTCCAGAGTATAGTGCTGGCTTTGGCCCAGACCGACCGGCAGCGCCTCGATGATCGTCGGGATGTCGAGGTCAAAGCTGGTGCGGATGAGGTCCGCCACTTCTTGGAAATTGACACGTTCATTGAATCCGCCCGGGTAGAGCATGTTCATCACGGCATTCGCGCCGACCATCTCGGCCTCTTCAACGCCATAGACATTGATAGAGCCGGCGCCATCGCCCTCCGTGCGGACATTATACACGTCCGTGCGCAGGCAGATGCCCTTGCCTGCCAGAGAGTCAGGACCGCGCATGGCCACGCCCAGATTGATCACGTAGCCGTCCACGTAGGGGCTGACGCTCTCCATCATGTCGAAGGGGTTTTCCAGTCCGGGCACTGGGATGGCACAGCCGTGGTCGATGGGAAGAATGACGGTGCGTCCGTTGCGGAAGAAGGCTTCGAGATTTTCTTGGCGGGTCATGGGTAAGAAGGATGGATGGAGAGGGATAAGGGCGCGGTCAAGCGATGGTGGGACTGTCTGAAAGCCCGCAGGAGCGCAGCCTCCTCCGTAGTCGGCTCCCAGAGCCAGAAAAGGCTCAGTCCTTGCCTTCCTCAGAGGTTTCGACCCCCGGACGTTGCCGGATGCACACTTTGTCGATGCGCTGGCGGTCCATGTCGACGATCTCCAGATCAAATTCAGCCACGGTGAAGCTCTCGCCTTCCCTCGGCAGGCGCTCCAGATGATGCATGATAAAACCTGCCAGCGTCTGGAAACTCTCCTGCTGGGCACTCACGACTGTGCCAAATCCTTCGATGGCTGCATTCACCGCATCGATCTCCGCCATGCCATCCACCATCCAGGTATGTGGATCGCTCTGCCGAATCTCCATCTGGCCCGGCAGGTCGGGCCGGTGGGTGAGGTCGCCCACCACTTCCTCGGCCAAGTCTTCGATCGTCACCAGACCGCGGACGATGCCAAACTCGTCGGTCACGACGGCGGCGTGCTGGGGTGCCTTGCGCAGATCCTCCAGCAGCGTCAGCGCAGGCTGGTTGTCAGAGACAAACACCGGCTCACGCATGAGCTCGCTGATCTTCTGGTTGCTCCCGGTCGCCAGGGACACAAACAGCGCGCGCAGGGAGACGAGTCCCACCACGTGGTCACGGGTCTCGTCATAAACGGGGAAGATCACCTGCCGTAGGCCGTCCTGCAGATACTCGGCGGCGCTCGCGGCTTGGTCGTCGATATGCAGGAAGATTACCTTGGGCTTTGGCCGCATGACCTCCTCCGCACGCACATCCCGGAGGTCAAAGACGCCCTCCACCATCTGGCTCTCCTGGTGGTGCACATTGCCCGTGATCAGCCCCTCACGCACCATCACTTCCACCTCGGCCAGGGTGGGGCCGCTCTGCGGCACAGACTTGCCAAACAGCCCCAGCACACTGCGGGTGCTCAGTTCCAGCACCCACACCACCGGGCTGCCAATGCGCGAGATCCAGTCCATCGGCCCCGCCATGAAGCAGGCGATTCCCTCCGGGTTGCGCAGCGCCAGGCTCTTCGGCACCAGCTCCCCGATGATGAGAGACAGATAGGTGATGAAGGCCACCACGATGCCAAAAGCGATCTCGTCCTCCTTCCCCGCCATCCACGCCCAGGGGATCTCCTTCAACCATGGCTCGACATAGGCGGACAGGCTGGCTCCACCGAAGGCACCCGCGAGCACGCCCACCAAGGTGATGCCGATCTGCACCGTGCTGAGAAAGCGCTCCGGATTTTCCGCCAGCTTCAGCGCCATCCTGGCCCCGCTGCTGCCCTTTTCCGCCCGCTCCTGCAGCCGTGCCCTCTTCGCCGAGACGATCGCGATCTCGGCCATGGCAAACAGGCCGTTGAACACAAGGAGGACAATGATGATGACGAGTTCGGTCATGAAAGGGGAAGCAGCCACGATGGCGTGGATTGGCGCGGTGGCAATTCTGAACGACAACGGGTTAGGTCCGTTGGTTCCTCCTCGCAAACCACTTCCTGATCTCCTCCGCCCACAGCACGCTGCTGCCGATGAGGAACAGCAGGAAGAAATCCGTCAACGGGATCGGCACCGTGTAGAAGATGCGGTTCATCGGCTCGGTGTAGATCACCAGCATGTGCAGGGCGATGCCGAGCAGTAGTCCGCCGACAAGCCAGACGTTCTTCAGCACATCCAGGTTGAGGCTGGACTTGAGAGCGCTGCGGCAGTTCAGGACATTGAACCACTGGCTGATGGCCACGAGTGTGAAGGTCTCTGTCTGCACGAGTTCAAAAGGCGCGCCGCTATTCAGTCTCCACATGAAGAAGCCAAAGATGGCCGTAACGCTGGTGGTCACCATGAGCAGCATGCGCCGCCACATCGGCGGGGTGATCAATGGCTCTCCCATCGGTGTCGGCTTGCGGCGCATCTCGTCACCTTCCAGACCTTCCATGATGAGGTTCACCGTCACGGTGCCTTCGGTCACGATGTTGATCCACAGAATCTGCACGGCTGCCAGTGGCAGCGGATAGCCGCAAAGCAGCGCCAGCAGCAGCACCACCACTTCGTCGATGCTGGTGGTGAAGAGGAAAAGCACCACCTTCTTGAGGTTCTGATACACCAGCCGGCCCTCTTCCACGGCTTTGACAATTGTCGCGAAGTTGTCGTCCGTGATGACGATCTTCGCCGCGCCCTTTGCCACTTCCGTGCCGGTGATGCCCATGGCCACACCGACATCCGCCGTGGCCAGGGCAGGGGCATCATTCACGCCATCGCCCGTCATCGCCACGACTTGCTTCTGCGACTGGAAAGCCTCGACAATGCGCAGCTTCTGCGCCGGATGAACTCGTGCGAAAACGGAAATATGCTCCAGTTTGCTCCGCAAATCTTGTTCGGCCATCTGCTCAAGTTCGGCACCGTCCATGGCGATATCGCCATCCTTGGAAATGCCCAGCGCCGTGGCGATGGCCATCCCTGTGGCCTTGTGATCTCCCGTCACCATCACAGGCCGGATGCCAGCCGCACGGCATTCCGCCACGGCATCCTTCACCTCATCACGCGGCGGGTCGATCTGCCCCAGCAGGCCCAGGAACTTCAGTTTTCCGCGAAACGGCTCGAAGCCCGCTTTCTCATCCAGCGGCAGGTCCATCACCTCGGCCACGGCGAGCACACGCAGGGCTTGCGAGGCCAGATCCACGGCGGTCTGCTGGGTCTTGGCCAGATCCAGTGATGAGGTGTCACAAAGCTCCAGGAGCATCTCCGGCGCACCTTTGAGGATGATCTTGGAGCCGTGCTGGGTGGCCATCATCTTCGTCGCCGAGTCAAAAGGAATCTCGCCCTTGCGTGGGTGCTGCTTGCGGAGCGCATCCAGATCCACGGAGCCCTTCGCAGCCACCGTGAGCAGTGCCGCTTCAGTTGGATCACCCAAGGCCCGCCAGCGCGTGTCTTCCTTGTCGGGAGGCACAAGTTTCGCATCATTGCACAGCACCACACCTTCCAGCATGGCTTTCAGCGCCTCGTCATCAGTGGTGGAGATGTTCTTGTCCTCCAGGCTGAGCTTGCCCTCCGGAGAGTAACCCGCGCCGCTGACCTTGATGAGCCGTCCATCCGCCAGGACGAGCGTGGTCACCGTCATCTCATTTTTGGTGAGCGTGCCCGTCTTGTCACTGCAGATGATGCTGGTGGAGCCCAGCGTTTCGACCGCTGCGAGTCGTCGCACGATGGCCCCGCGCCTGGCCATGCGCTGCATGCCTACCGCCAGCGCGATGGTCATCGCCACGGGGAGTCCTTCAGGCACCATCGAGACCATCTGGCTGATGGCCACCATGAAGATTTGATCAAACGGAATGCCGCGTGCCAAACCGAACACGACAATCAGCACGAACAAAACGATGGAGGCGATCACCAGCCACCTGCCGAACTGCTGTAGACGCATTTCCAGCGGTGTTCGCGGTTCGGACGCGGTCGCCGTCATGCGGGCGATCTTGCCCACTTCCGTCTGCACTCCGGTCGCCACCACCACTGCGCGTCCGCGACCTGCGGTAAGATGCGTGCTGGAGTAGATCATGTTTTTCCGGTCTCCCAATCCGGAGTCTTCGGGCAAGATTTGAAGGTGTTTCTGCACGGGCAGTGACTCCCCCGTCAGCGCCGCCTCAGTAGCCTCCAGAGACGCGGCTTCCAGAAGCCGTGCATCTGCTCCCACTTGGTCTCCAGCAGCGAGCAGCAGAATATCTCCAGGCACGAGATCACGGGCCTCGATGGTTGTCTCATCGCCATCGCGCATGACGCGCACTCTGAGCGATGACAGCTTCCGCAGCGCCGTCATCGAATGTTCGGCACGACCTTCCTGAATCGCACCGATCACCGAGTTCACCAGCACGACCACCAGGATGACCACGGCATCACTCGCGTGGCCCATGGCGAAGGAGATGATCGCGGCAACAAAAAGGATGTAGATGAGCGGGCTGGCAAACTGCGCGGCAAAAACCTTCCACATTGGCTTGTGCTGCGCCTCCGGCAGTTCGTTCGGCCCATATTCGGCGAGTCGCTCTCCAGCGTCGCTGCTGCTCAGGCCTTTTTCAGTGTCCGTTCGCAACGCAGAGATTGCTTCGGTTGCTTCCTTGCTGTGCCAGGTAAGAGGCGGGATCGCAGGCATGGTAGATACTGTCCTAGCTACGCAGAAGGCGACGTCTTTGGTTGCCTTGTCCGATCAATTGTCAGGAAACCGCTACACGGGCTTTGACGAAGTTTATCTCGTTGGTCCTCAAGGGTTGACCCAGGCGTTATCTTTGTGCAGAGGAAAAATGCCAGCCCGGATGCCCGGTGTGACGGACTGGCCGAACAAAAAATTAGAAAATCACACATCATGCACCATATCGCCTTCCTTCAGGATCTCGCCGTTGTGATGATGATCGCAGCCGTGGTCACCATCTTGTTCCGGCAGTTGAAGCAGCCGGTCGTTCTTGGCTACATTCTGGCGGGCGTCATCATCGGCCCCCACACACCGCCGTTTCCGCTGATCCATGACAAGCACACCATCGAGACGCTGTCGGAACTCGGGGTGATCTTCCTCATGTTCTCACTTGGGCTGGAGTTCAGCCTGAAGAAGCTGACCAAGGTGGGTGCCACGGCTTTGATTGCCGCTTCAGCGGAGATCGTGTTGATGATCTGGGTGGGTTACCAGTTAGGCCAGGCCTTTGGCTGGGGCACCATGGACAGCGTTTTCCTCGGAGCCATTCTCTCGATCTCGTCCACCACCATCATCATCAAGGCGCTCGAGGAGATCGGGAAGACGAAGGAGCGCTTCGCCCAGATGATCTTCGGCATCCTGATCGTGGAGGACATCCTGGCCATCCTCATGATCGCCATGCTCTCCGGCTTTGCCACCACGGGCTCGCTGGCTCTCGGAGACGTGGCATTGACGGTGGGCAAGCTCAGCACCTTCCTTGGCATGCTGCTGGTCTTCGGACTTATCCTCGTCCCACGTCTGCTGAACTGGATCGCCAAGTTCAAGAGCAACGAGATGCTGCTCGTCACCGTCGTGGGTCTTTGCTTCGGCGTCTCCCTGCTCGCGGTGCATCTCGGTTATAGCGTGGCGCTCGGTGCTTTCATCATTGGCGCCATCATCGCCGAGGCGCGGCACATCGCTCACATCGAGACGCTCATGCATCCGGTGCGGGATCTCTTCAGTGCGGTGTTCTTCGTGTCCATCGGCCTGCTCATTGATCCGCAGGTGCTCATCGACCAGTGGCTGCCCATCCTCGTCATCACGGCGGCGGTGGTGATCGGCAAGGTGCTGACCTGCGGGCTTGGCACCTTTATCGCGGGGAATGACATGAAGACCTCCATGCGTGTCGGCATGGGCCTGGCTCAGATCGGCGAGTTCTCCTTCATCATCGCGGCTCTCGGGCTCTCGCTGAAGGTCACCAGTGATTTCCTGTATCCCATCGCCGTGGCGGTTTCTGCGCTCACCACCTTGCTGACCCCTTACCTCATCCGCGGATCCGACAGCATGGTGCGCGGCATGACCCGGGTGATGCCGGATGGCATGATGAAAACTCTCGACACCTACACCACCTGGGTGGGCAAACTCGGAAGTGGCGATGGCAGGAAATCACCCGCCGCATTTCTGCGCAAGTGGGGCTGGCAGATCCTGCTGAATCTCCTGCTCATCGCTGGCTTCTTCATCGGGGCTGTCTTCATGCTGGACCGCGTCCACGCGTGGTGGCCTGAGGCTCCTGGCGGGCGGGATGGCATCAAAGGCATGCTCTGGCTTGCCGCCATGATCCTGAGCCTGCCCAACCTCATTGCCATCGTGCGCAAATGGCAGGCTTTTGGCATGCTCGTCAGCGAGATGAGCGTCTCCCGTGAGGCGGCCAAGGATAACACCAAGGCGCTGCGCGGCCTTGTTTCGGGCATTGTCTTCCTCGCGGGTTGTGCGGCCTTGTTTCTCATCATCCTGGTGCTCAGTTCCGCCATCCTGCCTTCGCGAAATCTGCTCATCGTGCTGGCGCTCGTGCTGGTGCTGCTGACCGTCCTGCTATGGCGTGTCTTTGTGCGGGTGCATACCAAGGCGCAGTTCGCTCTTTATGAGACGCTGAATGAGGCTCCCCTGCCGCATCATGAGATTAATGAGTCCACACTGCCTCCGCTTTTGCGTCACGCGGAACTGCTGAGCCTCATCATCACCCAGGAATCCAAAGCCTCGGGAAAAGTCATCGCCGAACTGCAACTGCGCACCCGCACCGGTGCCAGCATCGTCGGCATCGAGCGCTCCGGTGAGAACATCATCAATCCCAGCGTTTCCGAAGAGATCCGTGTAGGTGACTCTGTCCTGCTCATCGGCAGCGCCGAGCAGGTCCAGAAGGCCCGCGAGGTGCTGGGATGATCTCGCTGGCGCCGTACACCTGCTTCGTGCCTGGTTGGAATTTCCTAAATAGTTAGTTAGCGCCGTGCCCTCACTTGCTCCCGCAACCTCTCGACTTCATCGAGCAACTGCGTGAGCAGCTTCACGCCTTCCAGGTTCATCCCGCAGGCTTCACGCAGATGCTCGGCTCGGCGCACACTGCGCACCGTCTCGTCATCAAACTCCGGCCGGATGATGCCACGCTCCTGATACTGGACCAGCGTGGTGGATTCGATGCCCGTGATCTTGGCGAGCACTTCCAGAGTGTAGGCTTCGTTCATGTCAGGCGCGTGGGTTGAAGGTGGAGGTGGCTCGCAGTTTCTCCCAGAGCTCGCGCTCAGCGTCACCGACCTGCGTCGGCAATACGAGATGGATGACCACAAAGAAGTCGCCGCGCTCGCCGGTCTTGCCCTTGGGCAGACCCTTGCCCCGAACACGCAGCGTCTGGCCATTTTCCGTTCCCGCAGGAATGCGCAGCTTGATGCTGCCATCGAGCGTCGGCACGATGACCTCGCCCCCGAGCACCGCTTCCCAGGGCGCGGCGTCCAGTTCATGATAGACATCTGCCTCACGCGTGGTGAAGTCCGGATGCGCGGCATGTCGCACCCGCAGATACAGGTCACCTGCCTCGCCGCCGTTATGTCCCGCCTCACCATGCCCCGGCACACGAATCCGCCGCCCGTCCGTGGCTCCGGGCGGAATGCGCACCTGGAACTCCTGCCGCTCCACCCCACCCGTCTGGCGGTTGACGGTCTGCATGGAAATCGGTCGCTGCGTGCCATGCATGGCCTCATCCAGCGTGACGAGGATGTCCCCCTCGACGTCATGACCGCGGCGTGCGCGGCCCTGGCCGCCTGACCGCGGCACGTAGTCCTCCTGGAAACCATACCGGCTGCCGCCGCTGAAGTATTGCTCGAAGAAATCGCTGAAGCCCGTGCCGCCGAAATGAAATTCCTGCTCGTGACCTCCACCCGGAGTGGATGCATGGGCCTCCTCCTGCCAGTTTGCGCCTAACCGATCGTATTTCTGGCGCTTTTCGGGATCACTGAGCACCTCGTTGGCCTCGTTGATCTCCTTGAACTTCTCCTCGGCCGCCTTCTTGTCCGTCGCGGTGTCGGGATGATACTTCCGCGCGAGCTTGCGGAAGGCTTTCTTGATGTCATCCGCGCTGGCATCACGGGAGACACCGAGGGAGGCGTAGTAATCTTTAAACTGGGCGGGCATGGTGGTGAACCTTGAGGATACGTTTGTTCCTGTCGAGCAGGATGAAGTGTGTTTGCCCTTGCCACCACCATAAAAGCAGGACCGCCATCCCCCCGAGCATTTCCATGCCGTGGCGGACGAGTGTCGGCTTTGATGAACTCTCGTGCACCCGGCGTGGCGGCGAGGATTCCTGTGAGGAAAGGTCGCCATCAGAGTGTACGCTCTTGCACCGTCCCTCGCGCTGCTCAAACTCTCTCTCCCGTGCCAACCGTCACCCCCACCCTGGTCGCATCCCTCCGCTCCGCCGTCGACTCTTCTCGCGTGCTCACCGAGCTGGAGGACATCCTTCCGTATAGCTTTGATGGCACCGCAGTGCTGAAGGTGAAGCCCGGCGCGGTGGTCTTTCCCCTCACGGGGGAGGAAGTGTCCGCCTGCGTGAAGCTGGCGCGCGAGGCCAAGGTGCCTGTGGTGACTCGGGGCTCCGGCACCGGTCTCAGCGGCGGCAGCGTGCCTCTGGAAGGCTGCCTGGTGCTCTGTCTGGCGCAGATGGACAAGATCCTGGAGGTGGATGAGAAGAACCTCACGCTGCGTGCGCAAAGTGGCGCCATCACGAAGGACATCGACGACGCGGCAGGGAAGGTGGGTCTGTTTTATCCGCCGGATCCCGGCAGCATGAAGATCAGCACCATCGGCGGCAATGTGGCCGAGAACAGCGGCGGTCTGCGCGGTCTGAAATACGGCGTCACCCGTGACTACATCATGGGCCTGCAGGTTGTCCTCGCCGATGGCACGCTCACGACCTTGGGCAACAAGTGTGTCAAGGATGTCGCGGGCTACTCCATGAAGGACATCTTCATCGGCAGTGAAGGCACGCTCGGCATCATCACCGAGGTCATGCTGAAGCTGGTGCCGAAGCCGAAGGCGCGGAAGACCATGCTGGCTCTCTATGACAGCATGGAAGCGGCGGCGGAGACCATCAGCGCCATCATCGCGGCAAAGATCATCCCCTGCACCCTGGAGTTCCTGGACCGCATGACCGTCGGGTGCGTGGAAGACTATGCGAAGATCGGCCTGCCGACCGAAGTGGAGGCCGTGGTGCTCATGGAAACGGATGGTCATCCTGTGGTCGTGGAAGAAGAAGCCGCGCAGATGATGGCCCTGGCCCGTCTGCACGGTGCCCGCGAGGTCCGTGCCGCCGCCGATGACGCCGAAGCCACGCGACTCGCCACCGCACGTCGCAGCGCCTTCTCGGCCCTGGCCCGCAAGCGTCCCACGACCATCCTTGAGGACGTCACCGTGCCGCGCACGGAGCTGGCGCACATGGTCAAGTTCATCCGCGAAGTCGCTGACCGGCACAAGCTCATGGTCGGCACCTTCGGGCATCTGGGTGATGGCAACCTGCATCCGACCTTTCTCACGAACGAACTTGATCATGAGGAGATGCATCGTGTCGAGGAAGCGCTGGAGGAGATCGTCACTGAGACCATCCGGCTCGGTGGCACCGTTACGGGTGAACACGGAGTTGGTTTGGCCAAGAAAGCCTTTGTGAAGCGCCAGCTTGGCGAGGCCAGCTATGAGCTCATGCGCAGCATCAAGCGTGCTCTTGATCCCGAGTGCCTGCTGAACCCAGGGAAGATTTTTGATCTGTGAGCCCGAGTTCTATTTCCATCACCGCCGCTGAGACGGTTTGTGCGCTGGGCGGCTCGTCGTCTGAGTGCTTGGCCTCCTGGCGTGCAGGGAAGACAGGTCTCGCTGAGCATGACGGCATGCTGCAGGGCCGCATCGCAGACAGGTCCGTGCTGAAAGGCAGGCGCTATGCTGCTGTTTCGAATCTCGCCGTGCATGTCGCGCGGGCAGCGGTTTTGCGCGCAGGTTGGACGACTGAGGAAACCAAGAATGCATGGCTCTTCGCGGCCAGCAGCCGAGGCAATGCGGACGAATTGCTCGGCCACAATGTCTGGCGCCGTCCTTCAGCGCGCTTCCGTGCCAGCAACACCATTCACAGCGAGATCGCTGCGGCCGTGAGTATTGAGCTCGGTATCCGCGGACCCTGGCAGATGCTTTCCAGCGGCTGCTCCGCCGGTCTGGATGCTCTCGGCATGGCCTGGACGGTTCTGCGGGCGGGACTTTGCCAGCGCGTTCTAGTGGTGGCCGCTGATCTGCCGCTGGTTCCGGAGTTGATCGGGGCCTTCCGTGAGACTCGTTTGCTCGCTGCGGACTTCCTGAATGACCCGCTGTCTCCAGACACCACAGGCCTGCATTTAGGTGAGGCTGGCGTGGCCCTCACCCTGGAGCTATCGGAGACCGGCCTGGCCGAGGTCACCCGCTATTCCGCCAACAGCGATGCGTATGACTCGCTGATGATCCCGGAGGATGGTGGCATTCTGGCAGAGCTTCTTTCGTCGTTTCCGCGCCCAGTGATCATCTGCCCGCATGCGACAGGAACACCCAACCACGCCAAGGCTGAGATGCATGCGCTGCGCACGGCTTTCGTGAATCCTCTCCCTTCCATCCTGCTGCTGAAGCCGTTCACGGGCCACACGTTGGGTGCCAATGGTTTGCTGGACACTGCGCTCATCGCTTCTGCTCTGCCCAATTTGCCTGGAAACCTTCCTGGCCTCACCGGTGTTTCTCCGGACGTCGTGGATCTGCATGTGGGAGATGAGATTCTAAAAATCACTTCCGGTATGGGCGGACATAATGCGGCCATCGGGTTGAAGGTCGTTGCTCCGCCTGTGCCCATTGAGATTCCGATTCCGGTCCCGGCATGAGTCCTCTCCGCAAGATCATCGCGCTTCTGCTGCTGACGGTTCCCATGGCAACGGCGGCAGACCTTGCCCGCCATGACTTTGCCGGTTCGGGCATGTCCACTACTTTCCGCATCGCCTGTTATGCCGAAAGCAAGGAGGCAGCCGCGAAGGCTGTGGATGCCTGCCTGCAGCGTGTCGCACTGCTGAATACCATCTTCACGGATTACGATCCGGCCAGCGAGCTCATGAAGCTCTGCTCACCCGAGGCCGTGTATCCGAAAAAAGTCAGCCACGAGCTCTTTGACCTTTTGCAGCGTTCACGTGAGCTGGCGGAGAAGACCGATGGTGCCTTTGATCCCACCTGCGGTCACGTAACGCATCTCTGGCGGCGTGCGAAGCGGCTGAAGAAGCTGCCTCCGGCAGATCGCCTCGCCCAAGCCGTCGCTGCCACGGACTGGCATCGGATCACGCTGCATCCGGAAACTCAGAGCATCACTCTCACCCGGGGCACCTTGATTGATCTCGGTGGCATCGCCAAAGGTTACGCGGCCGATGAATGCCTGCGTGTCTTGAAACAGCACGGCATCAATCGTGCCGTCGTCCTGGCCGGAGGCGACACATCGGCGGGTGATCCACCTCCGAACGAGGAAGGCTGGGAGGTCACCTTGCGAACGGATTCGAAGCACGAGACGCACATCCGTTTGGCGAACCGCTGCGTTTCCACCTCTGGTGACCTCTATCAATTCACAGAAATCGAAGGCGTGCGTTACTCGCACATCGTCTCCCCAAAAACCGGCCTGGGTCTCACGGAGCGTGTCGCTTGTTCCGTCATCGCGCCCGACTGCACCACCAGTGATGCACTGGCCACAGCGATGTGCGTGCTGGGCAAAGCGAAAGGAACTGAAGTCGCCGCGCGAATCCCTGGAGTCGAGCCTCGATTCGCGGAGTGACTTCGTTGGAAGTTCGGCCTCATGGCCGCGTTTTCCGCAGATCATGCTACGCACCCTGCTCCTCCTGGCTCTCTGCCCGTTGTTCACTGCCATCAGCTCCGCTGCGGACAAGCCAAACATCCTCTTCCTTCTCTCAGACGATCACAGCGTCCCTTACCTCGGCTGCTACGGCAATCCCGATGTCCGTACGCCGACACTGGACAAACTCGCCACGGACGGCCTCCGCTTTGATCGCTTCTTCACCTCTTGTCCGCAGTGCGTGCCTTCGCGCGCCGCATTGATGACCGGTCGCAGCCCTGTGGCCGTGCGCATGGTGCGCTTCACTTCACCGCTTCCGGAAAATATCCCGGCGTTACCTGATCTGCTCCGCGACCAAGGCGGCTACTTCACCGGCATCGCGGGCCGCAGCTATCATCTCGATGGCCCAGCCACAGGCAAGAAAGGCGCGCCCAGAGCTGCTCCTGTCATGGGTGAGGTGATGGACCGCATGAACCTGCGCACCTTCAAAAATCGCGCGGACTACGTGGAAGAGAAGAGCGATGGCATGAAGAACTTTGGCGGCAAGTTGTCGACCTTCCTGGATCTCGTTCCCAAAGGTGAGCCATGGTTCTTCTGGCTGGGTTTCAGCGATCCGCATCATCCCTGGGACACAGTGTCATCCAAAGGCAAACTCGATCCCGCGAAGATCACCCTGCCTCCGCATCTGCCGGACCTGCCAGGCGTCCGCCAGGATCTCGCGAAGTACCTGCAGGAGATCGAGCATCTCGATGAAGATGTGCAGACCGTGCTCGATGTGCTGCTCAAGCGCGGCTTCGCGGAAAACACGCTCGTCGTGTTCATCGGCGACAACGGCATGGCCATGCCTCATGGCAAAGGCTATCTCACGGACCCAGGCCTCAACACGCCCTGCATCGTGCGCTGGCCGCGTGTGACCAAGCCCGGCCAGGTGGCCCGCAATCTTCTGTCGGGTGAAGACTTTACACCGACCATGCTCGACGCCGCTGGCGTGGCGATTCCAAAGGAAATGAGCGGTGTCAGCTTCGTCAAGCAACTGCGCGGCGAGGCCTTTGAGCCTCGGAAGTATATCTTCGCGGAGCGTGGCCCGCATGGCGGTGACGGCGGCATGAAGCCGGACATCACGGCAAACGCTTTTGATCTGGCCCGCTGTGCCCGCAGTGACAAGTTCAAGCTCATCTACAACTGCACACCTCATGGCGCCGTGGCACCGGTGGACAGCAAGGGTGACCCGAGCTGGACGGAAATGGAGGCCGCCCATCAGGCTGGCAAACTCGCGCCTGAGTTCGTGAAAACCTACTTTACCTCACCGCGCCCCACCTTCGAACTCTACGACCTCGATGCTGATCCCGGGGAGTTGAAAAACCTCTCCGGTGATCCGAATTACCGGGAGATCGAGTTCGATCTCAAACGGGCTCTGACCGAGAAGATGGTTCTCGACTGGGATTTTCTGCCTGCACCCTTGCGGTAAGGGCGTCGAGAGTAGAACCCCTTAAAGCGCTTCGTCGCCGAGGCGTTTGTCACCGACCAGATAGCCTTGCACATAATCGCGCACGGCTTCGTTCAGCGTGAAGAGAGGCTCTGCGTAACCCGACTTGCGCAGACGGGCGATGTCTGCGCAGGTGTAGTATTGGTACTTGGCCTTCAGATGCTCTGGCATGGGCACGAAATCGATCACCGGCTCCTTGCCCAGCGCGGCGAAGATGCCGGTGACCAGTTGCACCCAGGTGTGGGCCTCGCCTGAACCCAGGTTGTACAGGCCGCTGGCGAGAGGCTCGGTGGCCAGATGCAGGGTCATCTTGATGGCATCCTTCACGTAGAGGAAGTCGCGCATCTGCTCGCCATCCTTGTAGTCAGGGCGGTCGGACTTGAAGAGCTGCACCTTACCTGTGTTCAGAATCTGGCCGTAGGCCTTGTGCACCACGCTGCGCATGTCCGCCTTGTGGTCCTCGTTCGGGCCATAGACGTTGAAGTACTTCATGCCGACGATTCGGCGGTCCATGCCGGTGCGCTTCGCGTGCAGGTCAAACAGATGCTTGGAGTAGCCATACATGTTCAGCGGACGCAGACGATGCAGATCTTCAAGCTCGTCATCCATGCCAAGAGAGCCATCACCATACGTGGCAGCGGAGGAGGCATAGACAAAGCGCGTGCCCTTGGCGATTGACCATTCGGCCAGCACTTTGGTGAACTCATAGTTATTCCGCATCAGATACTCGGCATTCTTCTCCGTGGTCGCGGAGCAGGCGCCGAGATGAAAGATGACATCGAACTTGCCCAGGGACTCGGGATTGCTGCGGGTTTGCAGCTCCAGGTCGGTTCCGTCGATGTAGTCATGGAACTTCAGCGGCACCAGATTGCGCCACTTCTCATCGGAGCAGAGCTTGTCACTGATGATGACGTTCTCGTAGCCACGGCGGTTCAGCTCCCACACGAGGGCACTGCCGATGAATCCGGCTCCGCCGGTGACGAGGATGCGACTTTCTGGAGACTTGAGCATCCAGGCTGTTAGCGAGGACAACCGTGATTTGCAACCCGCATGTCCGTGGCCGCTACAGGGGCGCTGCGCATCACGCTGGGAGGCTGAGAGCGCTGCTGTCGCCACGCAGGCGCGAGTCCACGCCCTCAGGGCTGGATTCACCCAGCCTGCGATGTGTCCAGACGTCCGCAGGTGTGTTCTCCTGCTCGCCAAAGAGCATCAGCGCGGTGTCATCTGTCTGGCCGGGGAAGGGGAGACCCCACGCGGGCGCTGTGGAAAAGACTTCCTCAAGTTCGACCTCATCCCAATCGCCACCAGATAAACCGGGTGACATCCACACGGTGAGCGTGCCCTCAAGATGTGCACGGAAGGAAGCCGTGCCCGCATCAAGGAAGAGACAAGCAGGGCTGACCTGGTTGGCGATCTCCGCCAGCCTTGTGGGCGAGGCATGAGGAGGAGCGAGCGACACCGTGGCTCCCACATGGGAGGCCGCCATTAACAAAGTTTGCGAATCAGGATGATCAGCGGAAAGCCCGAAGAACACCACCGTGCCGCGCTCAACCCCATTGCGCTGCATCCATGTGGCTGCGCGAAGGACATCATCCCACACCTTCTCGGCGGTCGTGAGCTGACCGCGGTGCAGGCATTGGTGCTCGGGACTTTTTTCAGCCAGGGCAGCGAGACGCTGGCTGAAGAAGAAGGGTTTATGCTGAATCTCGAGAGAAGCAGTTCTGGGAGAGAGAGGCATCGCTTATAATGACTATTATTTTGATAAAATGTCAATACTTTGTCATGAGAATGTAATGATGCAGTATCGAAAAACAGCAGTCAGACGGCCTTATTTGATTCCAAATTCAACCTCGACGCTTCGTTCGATCAGCAAATATAGTATCCCTTACACCCTCTGGGTGTAACAACATTACACGAGATTTAACGAAACTTAGAAAATAAAGGCGGGCTAACCATTAGGAGGCGATGATTTTCCCTGAAAGTTGAAAATCGTGCCTAAGTGTTGGCTTTCAATTTGATAGAACGGAACTCTCTACGCTGGATGGGGTGCCGGACTCAACGTCGTGGGCGATTCCGGCCTTTCCAGATTTATTCTTATTATGCATTCAAACAAAATCCGCTGAACAGCCTAGCTATTCAGCGGATTCATGGAGTGTGTTGAAATGGAAGAAAAAGATTCAGGCTCCCGCCAGCAGTTTTTCCCATAGCGCATCATTGACCAGCACTTTGGTGATAAACTCCTCGCTGCTCGCGGAGGCGCTGGCGGCGGGCGCAGACGTGACGGGGATCTCAAGAATATAGGTCACACCCTTGCCCTGATTGTCAGTTGCCTTCACCGAGCCGCCATAGTGATGGGTCAGGAAAAACACGCCGAGGAGGTTCAATCCAAACTGCTGCCCTGCGGCATCCCGTGAAGCAAAAGGATCAAAGACAGATCGCAACGAATCGGGTGGCATTCCAGGCCCGTCATCGCTCAAGGTAAACTGGATGCGCACCGGACTGCCGGCGACATTCAGCGGTGCTGCCTGGAAGCGGATGGTGGATCCCTCCGGAAGGTTCACCAACTCGTCCTCCAGCAGAAGTTCAAAGATACGCGCGAATTTCGAGGGCTCGACATGCAGGGCGGGGAGGCCCGCTGCAATATCTGTCTGCACGGTGATGCGCCGCTCTGTCAGGCGTGATTGAAACTTTGCGAGCACACTCTGGATGATCGGCTCCGGATCAGCCGCAGTCTCGCTCGCTCCAGCCGTGGCGATGCCGTCCAGATGACTGACAAGCTCGCTGACATGATGAGCATGCTTCAGCACCTGTGCGTGGAAGTCGCGCCAGAAGGACGGATCACGCAGCCGGTTCATGTCCAGCTCCTCATAGCGGAGCTTGGCCGGTGTCTGGTGCAGGAAGGTGCTCACGGCATCCAGTGGATTGCGCAGATGCTGGCTGAGGCCTGCGGCCAGCACACCAAGGCTGATGATGCGGTCCGTGACGATCATGTTCTGCACCACGGAAAGCTTCTCGAGCAGCAGCTCGTCTCGCTCACGCTGGAGCAGGAAGTATTCGAGCGCACGCTTGAGCGTGTTGCGCATGTCCTCGATCTGGATGGGCTTCGAAATGTAGCGGAAGATGTTTCCCTGGTTCACTGCATCCACCGTCACACCGAAGTCGGCATAGGCGGTGATCATCATACGCACCATGCGTGGACGGATCTGCCGTGCGCGCTCGATCAATTGAAGACCCTTTTCCCCTGGCATGCGCTGGTCAGTCAGCAGCACGCCGATCTCCTCACCACGCTCCTGAATCAGGCGCATGCCTTCGGCAGCGCTGGAGGCCGTGAGAATGCGGAAGTCGTTTCCAAAGCTCTTCTGAAAGTACTTCAGGGACATCTCCTCGTCATCAACGTAGAGGATACAGTAGCGCTTGTAGTCGTGCATAGGGCCAGGGGTTAGAGAACGGAGGCTTCCTCTCTCAGGGTACGATAGGAAGAAGCGTCTGGTAAATCCAGGATAAATTCAGTGCCAACTCCTTCTTTGGAGAGGATGGTAACGATTCCGTGATGGTCCGCAATGATGCGGTGGCAGATGGAAAGGCCGAGACCCATGCCCTTGCCCACTTCCTTGGTGGTGAAGAAGGGGTCAAAGACTTTCTCCTGGGTGTCCCGGCTCATGCCGGCGCCGTTGTCCTTCACGGAGAGGATCACACGATCGCCGCGTCCTTGGGCGCGGATGTACAGCTTGGGTGTCTCACCGTTGGAATAGGTCTTCTCCTCCATGGCATCCACTGAGTTCTGCAGGAGGTTCACCAGAACCTGGGTGAGCCGCCCGTGGTTGCCGTGGAGGCTGAGTTCAGAAGGAGCTTCCACGACGAACTGGATGCCATCGCGCTGATGATGAGAAAAGAAGCGGATGACGGTCTGGACCAGCGTCTGCACGCCGAAGTCCGTGAAGGCTGCCTCATCAGGGCGTGTGAAGTCTCTCAGGTCCGTGATGATTGTCCCCACCCGCTTCACACCATTTTCAATGTCCGTCAGCGTTTCCGTGAAATCGGCGCGGGAGTCTTCAGGCACCTTGTCGAGGTTCAGGCGGAGGTAATACAGACCCTGCGTGGCGAAGTTGAGCGGGTTGTTGATTTCATGAATGAGGCCCGCGCTCATGCGACCCAGGGCAGAGAGCTTCTCATGCTGCACCAGCATGGACTCCGCTTCTTTGAGCTGTTCCAGTGTGGCTTCGAGGCGCTTCTTCTGCTCATTCAGTTCACGCTGGTAGCGGTGTGACTCCGCCAAATTCAGCAGCCGCACCCGCACCTCGGTGAGGGAGAAGGGCTTGCCGATGAAGTCCGTGGCCCCTGCCGTGAGCGCCTCGATCTTCGTGCGCTCATCAGGACGTGCGGTGAGCAGCACCACGGGGATGTTGCGTGTGCTGGTGCGGCCTCGCAGTTCACGGCAGACCTGCATACCGTCCTTATATGGCATCATCAGATCGGAAAGGATGATGTCAGGCAGGAACTGGGATGCTTTGGTCACCGCCTCATTGCCGTCGTTCGCCTCGATGATCTCGAACTCAGGTGAAAGCTGGGAACGAAGGTAATTCATCATGTCCGGCTCATCTTCGGCGATGAGCAGGGTCACCTTCTTGCTATCCTTGTTCCGGTGATTGTGAGGAAGGGGCAGCGGTGTCTGATTGGCAGTGCGGCGCGGGGCATCGGCCAGGGAATTGGAAAACTCTGCGCGGCGGTAGAGATCCACAATCCATTCTCCCGTGCTCGGTTCCCCGTCGTCCTTCACCTTGACGCCATTCTGCAAGGACTCAGTCTTCGGCTTCGCTACCTCATAGGGCAGATAGACCGTGAAGGTACTGCCTTTCCCCTGCTTGCTGGCCACATGCACGGTGCCTCCGTGCAGTTCGACGATCTCTTTGACGAGCGCCAGGCCGATGCCCATGCCCTGGAAGCGGCGTTGTGAGGTGGCATCCGCCTGGAAGAAGCGGCTGAACAACTGGGGAATGTGCTCTTTGGCGATGCCTACTCCGGTGTCCTGCACACGGATCAGAACTTGGTCACCATCACGGCTGGCGCTGAGGGTGATGATGCCGCCCGCAGGCGTGAATTTGAGGGCGTTGAAGAGCAGGTTCAGGCACACGCGTTCCACCTTCTCCACATCCACCATCACCGGCCGCATCTCCGGATCACAGAAAGTCTTCAAGGTGATGCGCTTGTCCTTCGCCAAGGCCTGGCAGGCGCTGCCGAGACCGCTGATGAACTCCGTGAGGACGAGAGGTGTCTTCTGCAGTTCCATCGTCTGGGACTCCAGACGCACGAGATCGAGCAAGGTGTTGATGAGCTTGAGCAGCCGCATCGCGTTCCCCTGCATGGTGATGAGCATCTCCCCCTGCTCCGTGGGTGAAACGGAGGTGCCCTTGTTCAGCAGCGTTTCCACAGGGGCGATCAGCAGCGTGAGCGGCGTGCGCAGTTCATGGCTGATGTTGGCGAAGAAGCGGCTTTTTGCCACATCAAGCTCGCGCAGCTTTTGGTTACCCTCCTCAAGCTGGGCGTTGGCCTCCTGAAGCTGCTCATGCTTGGTGTCCAGCGTCTTGCGCAGGAGGAATTCAGAGAAGCGGATATTGTTGTAAAAGGCAGTGCCCGCCACGGTGAACACGCCGGTGACGAAGATGAAATAACAGTTGTTGAAGAACAGGCTCATGTTCTCCACCGGCCCATGGCCGAAGCTTGCGGCGAGGTAGATGCCCACCGTGAGCAGCACCACGAGCACGCTCTCAAAAAGCGGCCAGCGCATGAGAATGGCGGCACCCACCAGCACCAAGTTCAAACCCGCGTAGTAGGGGGAGGCATAACCTTCACGGTCATAGATCATCCAGCCGATGGAACCCATGAGGGGGAAGGCCATGCACAGGCCCAGCGCGCGATGCCAGTCGCGGCCCGTGACTGTGTTCAGGGCGAAGTAAATGATCACCAGCAGGATCCCGGAGATGACGCGGAAGTGTAAAAACCGCAACATCCCCTCCTGACCGTAGACGACGAGATCAAGCGTAAATCCCCCGACCATGAAGATCGACGCCAGGATCGCGCACATCCGGTAGTTCTTGGTACGGACGTCGCGCTCGAAGACCTGGAACTCGCGTTTCAGGCTGGTGCTCGCGTTGTAAAGACTGGGCTTGCTTTGCGGCATCAGGCAGGACGCTCGGGTTTGCGCACTTCGAGGAAAATGTTCACACCAGTGGCATCAGGCACCACCCGAATACTTTCGGGCGGAGCCGTGCTGGGTGCAATGCTCAAAAATTGTGCTTCATCCCGGTAGACCAGATGCCATTCGGCCAGGTACTCCATCCAGTTTCGCCATGTATTGCTCGGGTGCACGTTGGTGGCGATGAGGAGCCCGCCCGGGGCCAGCATGTCGTAAAAGATCTCCAGCAACCGCCTGCAGATGCGGTCCGAGAGGTAGTCGAAAAGACCGGCACAGTAGACTAGGTCGTACTGGTTGTTTTCACCCGAGCGCACGGCCTCCTTCAGCACCTGCTGCACAGATTTTTTGATGAACGCCAGCCCAGTTTTACGGTGATGGGCCTGGGCATTCTCCTCGCTTGTCCGGCTGGTGTTCTCGATGGTCTCATCGTTGAAGTCCAGCAGGGTGAGATCGGCCTCATCACTGATGGCGTGGTCCTGGATGAAGCGCTGTACCTCTTGAGCCGGGCCGCAGCCGAGGTTGTAGACCTTCGAACGCCGTCCCTGGGACCTGGCGCGCTCGGTCTCTTTGCAGAGCTGATCTACCAGGTAGACGATGCGGTTCCGGTGCGCGATCACTGGTGGAATCTCGAGATACAGTTTGTTCAGCATCTTCGCGTAGGTCGTGCTGCCCTCATAGGGATCGCGCAGCATCATGCTGACCATTTCATAGTCCCCGGCATAGCCTAGCGGCTTGGCAAAGGTGCGGTACACGAACGGAGCGCAGAGCACCAGAGGGTGAAGCTGGCGCTTGATGTAGCTCCGGTGCACCGGCTGGATTTCCTGCGGGATCTCTCCGGCGATCTGCTCAAACCGGCGCATCAGAGGCAGCATCACAGGCACCACGGGCTCTTCCAAGTTTTGGATGATCTTGACCTCCAGATGGTTCCGGTCGGCAGTGGGGAGCGTGCGGATGCCGAACTCCACCTGCTCCATCCAGTGGCGGAGGTCAGTGAGGAGTGTGTGGATGTCGGCGACGACGATCTTGAACTCAGGAGTGACCCGGAACACACGCGTGCTGTCCTTGAGGAACTCAGCCAGTTCCGCCTTGAGCTCATTGCCATCACGCAGCGGATTGAAAGTATCGACATCCCGCCAGCCGTCTTCTTCCAGAGCAGCCTCCAGAATGAGCATGATGCCTGCGTTCACGAGATTGCTGATGACGGCACGTCCCGCGTACAGTGTGCGCTCCCCCACATTGATCTGAAATTCCGTCAGCACTTCAGAGAGCTGAAGGATGCTGTACGGATTGTAGACTTCAAAGACCGCCACATGACGGGTCACCCGCAGCAGCGTGCCCCGGACTTCGGCACCCTGGCTGTTGCGGCAATAAATGATACTCGGCCGGTCTCCCGAGAGCGCGCTGCTTGGTATCTGAGGAACAATATCGAGAGCCATATGATAAGGCTATTTCAACCGAGTGCATCCAGCACGACAAGCAGGAAGCACGGTTGAACAAATTTGGTGCCGCAGAGTGGCCTGCAAACCCTTGGGGATCAGCATGCCTGTCTTTAAAATAGATGAGTGAAACTCAGATGTAGTACGTGCCACTGATGGCGGTAGGTGCCATTAAGTGCCGGATCGACGTTTCCACTAACAACACGGTCCGGGCTGAAGATGAAACCGTATGTGGCGTCAATACGGTTACTCTTGCCGCGCCAGCCCAGCCCGAGGCTGAAAATATGCCGGTCATAAGCTGGAATCGCAGGGGTGAAATACTTGTCTGGCATGGAGTTCTCCGAGAACAGATAACCTGAGCGGACAACCCATGACTTGTTCAGCTTGTAACTCACGGCCGTGCCGAGATCGATGGAGTCCTTGTATTGAAGCGGGACATTTTTCGCCGGCGCAGGGAGGTTTCCCGTCCGGATCGGGATGTCATCATGGCAACTGTTGTTAATCCATTTGGCGTCGAAACCGATGGTAAGGCGGTCGGTCAAATCGATGCCATAACCCAGCGCCACGGAACCTGGAAAGGTCATGCTGGTCTCGAAGCTCGTGCGCAGGGTGTTGGGGGCGAGGCCGAAGATCTGGTAGTCCCCGTCCATGTCCACTCGGATCGGCAGGCGACCCACGAGGGAGAGACGCTGATTGGGGGTGATCTTCCAAAGAATGTTGCCGAAGCCACCAAGGCCCCAACCTTGCGCATCCAGGCGGATTTCACCAAAGGGAGCCAGACGACTGAACTGCAGGTCGCCACGCATGAAGTCCAGCCCCAGGCCGGCACTGACGGTTTCCGTCAAACGGAAGGCCATGGAAGGAGTGATGCTGGTCGTGATCAGACTGGACTCATAGGGCACCTGGAAACGCAGCGGGCCAGTCTTGGAATATTCAGACCCCAGACCGTAAGGCGTGGTCATGCCGATGCCGAAGGCGAAGTTTCTGCTGGAGAGCGGGACGACCGCGTAGAAGCTCGCGGGATAAACCCACGGCGAATCATTGTCCAAGGACACACCGGAGGTCGACTTCAGCCCGATGTCTGAGCGCCAAAGGGCGGCGTTCAGCAGCACGGCAGGACGGTCAAAGTCCAGCATCGCCGCGGGTGCCACACGTGACACGGAGGCATCTTGAAGGTTGGCATACCGCGCACCGGCCAATGCAAGTGCTTCAGCGCTGTCCGGGATCAGGGACAAAGACTCTGCGGCATGCCCAAGTCCGCTCGAGAAGAGCATGGTTAGGGCTAAGCCAAGCCGGGAGTGGTTAACTAACTTCATAGTAATTTAAACTGTAGTTGGTTGCGCACGATATGGCAAACTATCAGTTTTGCTAAGCAGTTGAGTCGGCGGTGCTGACGAAGGTGGGTTAGTTACATGACGCGGGTAGGAAGACTCTTCGAGCATCCGTGAAATCACGTTCAACAGGTCCAAAACATCAAAGGGCTTGTTAAGATAATTGACGCCAACGGTCAGCGCTTCTCCTCCGTGAATCATGGAGGGCTGATAACCGCTCATGTAGATGACAGGCAGGGAGGGCGCGCCCGCGCGCAGATGCCCGACCAAGTCAAAACCGGTTAGGCCTTCTGGCAGATAAATATCCGTGATCAGCATGTCGATGTCCTGATGATGGGAC
The DNA here is from genome assembly GCA_040387935.1 of Verrucomicrobiota bacterium. GTDB lineage: Bacteria > Verrucomicrobiota > Verrucomicrobiia > Verrucomicrobiales > Verrucomicrobiaceae > Prosthecobacter. The sequence goes on from JAZKCU010000001.1 coordinate 477,491, forward strand.
TGCCACAGTGTCCAGGCTTCCAGGGCGCTATGGGCCTTCATGACCTGATGCCCCTGGTTCGTGAGGATGTAACCAAGGATGTCGCAGACGGTGCGCTCATCGTCCACCACCATGAAGGTAAGCTGCCTTCCTGAGGCCGAGGAAACGTTGCGTGCGGTGATGATGCGCTGCATGGCCGCCTGGGGCTGCTGAGGATCTGCTTCTGGCAGGACCAGGGTCTGGGAGCAGGTGCTGTCAGAACCGACGCGGATCTGCAGCATGCCGCCAAGGCTTTCTGCCAGTTGGATGGCTGGGACTAGTTTGTCACACGCCTGTTTTTCAGCCAGGGCGATGTCTTCGACCGCACCCAGACCATAACCGAGATGGACGAGCAATTGACGGCTCTGCGCATCTGCGGCGAGACGGGTGTCCAGGGCCACCCGGCTGGAAAGGGTGATGTTGAGGCTGCCACCGCGCGGAACTTGCTCCTGGGCACGGATGACCATCAGATTCAGCAGACGGGTCAGTTGTGTCTCCGAGGCGCAAACAAAAAGTTCGGTCTCGCTGTAGTAAAGCTCGATGCGCAGTTTCTCCTTCAGCACACGGCTCATCATTTCCACCTGTTTCTGGATCACCGGCAGGGCATTGAAGACATGCATCTCGGCCGGGACCTCCACATCAGAGGTGAGCGCCATCATCTGGCGGCTGAGGAATGAGGCGCGCTCGGCCGCCTGCATCATCTGTTCCATCGGCAGGGTGGAGGCTGCGCCACCAGGGGTGAGCAGGGCTGAACTGAGATGGCCCTGGATGACGGTAAGGGCGTTGTTGAAATCATGGGCGATGCTCGCCGCCAGACCGGACATGACATCGATGACCTCCGCGTCTGAGCGCCGCTGCTTCAGTTGATCACGAAAGTTCCTTTCCTGATAGAGCTCTCCCGCCACTTTCTCCGCACGCAGGGAGGTGCGTGTCAGGCGGCTCTGGAGATCAAGCTGACGGCAGGCCATCTCCCGTTCCGCCACCCATTTCATGCACATGGCCTGGCTGAGCTGCAGCACCTCGATTGGATCGAAAGGCTTCTTTAAGACGACCAGCCTGTGGCTGGTGCCGAGCTCTTCCACGATCTCCTGCCAGGAATAGTCTGAGTAGGCGGTGCAGAGCACGATCTGCAAATCTGTCTGTGCGCGCCAGAGGCGTTTCACGGTTTCCACGCCATCCATGCCCGGAGGCATGCGCACGTCCACAATGGCCACGGCAAAGGGCATGCCTTGCTCGATGGCGGCCTTGGCCAGGTTTTCCGCTTCCTCGCCCTGGGAAGCAAACGCTGTCTGGAAGTTCGGCCGCACCTTGGCTTGATGGCTCCGCATCTCATCGAAGAGAATGGCTTCGATGCTCTCCAGCTCCTCCACGCCTGACGTGGAGGGACAGAGAATTCGACGGTAGTCGTCCCGGATGGTCGGATTATCGTCGACGATAAGCACGCGTTTGTTGGAGTACATAGGCACGGTGTATTTGGTTAGGGAAATCGGGAGAAATCGATGGGACTAAATGGGAATGGAAGTCGTGTATTTGAGCGGACGCGGCATGGTTCCGGTGATGGTCTTGGCGGCTGCCAGTGCGGCTAGTGCGGCCGGAGCGAAGCGGGCAGGGAACTCCATCGTGAAGCTGGCACCCAGCCCTTCGCCCTCGCTCCAGGCTTGGAGCTTGCCGCCGATCTCGTCGACGAGCAGGGCTGCATGGTGCAGGCCGAAACCATTGCCCTCTTTGCGTGTGGTGAAGCCGTGGGTGAAGATGCGCTGCAGGTTGTTGCGGCTGATGCCGCAGCCGCTGTCCTGCACGGTCAGCACGGCCACGCCGGTGTGCGGCTGGCTGATGCCGAGAGTGATGCGTCGGTCCTTGACGCCGGTGGCCGAGACCGCATGACGTGCATTGCTGATGAGGTTCACCAGGATCTGCAGCATGAGGTTCTTCGGGAGCATGACCGGAGGCATGTCAGCAAAGCTGCGCGTGATCAGGATGTCATGATCGCGCAGGACATCGCCCTCGAGCGCCAGTGATTGCTCAAACAAGCTCGCCAAATCCACGGCCTCCTCCATCTGGGAAGCTCGACCATGAACCTGCTGCAGAGCGATCACGTCCTTCATGTGCTCGATGTGTTGCACCATGCCGATGGCATCAATGTAGAGCTGGCGGCTTTCCTCGGCCAGATGCTCGCTGACGGAGATAAGATAGGCCGGCAGACGGCGGCCCTGCGGGCTTTCCTTGATGAACTTGGCCATGTTCGCCTCGTTCTCGCGCAGCAGGCGGGCCGCCTTTCCCAGGTTCGCGCCGCGGGAGGAGGCCAGCTTTTCCACATGCAGCTTGGCGCTGACGTTCAGGCTGGTCAGCACGTTGCCGATGTTGTGCAGCACGCTCTTGGCGATCTCCGCCTTGCCTGCCTCATGCGCCGCTTCCACCTGCTGGCGGTGCGCCCGCATCTGCATGTCTTCCTGGGCATGACGCTGGGAGACGTCCTTCAGCACGCCGCACATCGTCAGGTGACCGTTCGCATCTGGCAGGGCCACTCCATTTTCGCACAGCATGGCATAGCTGCCGTCCTTCTTCTGAAAACGGAACTCGATCTGGTAGCGCTTCACTTTGGACAGCGAGTTCTTCCAAGCCGTGAGGAGGTTGGGGAAATCCTGCGGATGCACGCGCTCACGGAAGAAGTTCGTGCCGGACATCCACTCCTCCTGCTTGTAGCCCAGGAAGCCTTCTGCCTGCTGGCTGAGACTGAGATAGTTCCACATGTGCGGAGAGCGCTGCCAGAGCACGCCTGAGATGGCGCTGACCAGCAGACTGAGCTGGGCCTCGTCAAAGCGCAGGGTGGCCGCCATGGCTGACATATGCTGCTCGCGCTGCTGGCTGCGCTGGAGCAGGGAGGTGAAGACGGCGATCAAGGCCGCGCAGAAAATCATCATGGTCACCGCCAGAATGCAGGCGTTCGTCAGCAGCGGGGCTGCGGCCTCATGATTCATCGGCCGCCGCAGCATGGCTGCAAACTGGATGGTGCCGCAGATGCCCAGGAAGAGCGGCAGCAAGAGCAGCAGCATCCGCACATTCACCGCCTGGGGATGACGCACAAAAAACCAGGCCACAAGCGCATACCCCAGAAGTCCTGAGAGCATGAGCGCGAGAGGCTCGGGCATCGAGATCAAGGCTATGGAAAAATGCCTCACAGGGCTGGTTTTTTGGGGCTAGAGGAGGAGATCATAAAGATCTGTGACACAACGGAATGTGCGTGGGAGAAACTCTGCGGGCCTGTCACATCATCGTCTCGCGCCACACGGCGGGATGCATGAAGGACGTCAGAGTGCTGCCATGATCACCGGCACCTCCGGCAAGGGTTTCCATTCGCATTCCATCGCGGAAGCCAATCGCGGGATAAAGCCACTCTTCACCCCCGATGTGGAGCTTGGGAATCAGCGCACTGCCCAGGTGTTCCACTTCCCAGCTCAGAAGCATGGGCTCCTCATCAGAAAACTGTTCCAGGAAGGCTTCGCGGTCAGGAAGAATGCCGAGCAGACCACTATCATTCAGGAGATCCCAGACCTCGCCTGTCTGAAGGTCAAACTGGATGGCAAAGCCGACGGAACATATCTTATCGTCAGCTGAGCGATGGCGGGATACTAAGCCAAACATCACCTGCTTAGGGCACTCTTCGGGGACAATATCGATCTGAAAACCAAAGCGTAAAGGGTGCGGTGGCACCTCGATCGTGCCAAAACTGATCATGTCAAAACTGCCGAAAGCTGTGTCGGGGCTGACAAATGTGATTGGAGTGTGCATGGTTATTTTGGAAATTATATAAATGACGTTCAATGCATTATAAAAATCAATTTAATTATGGAATTTTAAATATCAGTGACTAGAGATAGACGTCCTTCTAGCCCTTGTTATCAGGTGGTGGCAGCCATTACTTCTAGCTTGGTCAATTAGTTAATTAAATTGTAGTGCCTAGTGCTACGTGTTGGCAGTGTGAGGGGCTAAGGGTTCAGCGCACCCTCAACAGGTCCCGATCACGGATTTTCGAAATAGAGGCCCGTCAGCCGAAAGATGCGTTCTTTTCCCGATGGAGTTGTCCTTCACCTGCGTTCATGCTCGCCCGCATGAAGTGCCTGCTCCCGACTCTCCCTTTTCTCCTTCTCCTCACTGGGTGTGGGGATAAAACACCCGGCCCGGTGGCATCCGGCACGATCCCGTCTGCCCCGAGCACTGCTTCGGCCCCGGTTTCACCTGAAAAGGGGACGGCTGTGGCCACTCCAAAGAAGGTCTACTGGACGCCGGAGATGCTGCATACCGAGATCAAATACCATAATCCGGACTATGATGGGAGTGGGGAGTTCAACCTGCAGGAGGGACAGCCCGTGGCCATCAGCCTGCGCGGGGCCAAGATCCGCAATCTGGAGTTTCTCCTCCGTCTCAGCCCTCTGGCGCTCGACCTGAGTGGCACGCCAATCCAGGACATCCGCCCCACCAAGGGGATGAAGCTTGTCGAACTCTATCTGGAAGACAGCCCAGTCACGGATCTTTCGCCGCTCCGCGGCATGCCTTTGGAGAAGATCTACCTCAGCCGCACTCCGGTGAGTGATCTCAGTGCCCTGGAAGGCGCCCCGCTGGTGGAGGTGAACGTGGTCGATACCAAGGTGGCGGATATCACCCCGCTGGCCAAGTCGCCCATTCAGATGCTGTGGCTCACCGGGACGCCGGTGGAAAACATTTCAGCGCTTAAAAGCGTGCCTTTGGTCAGCCTGACGCTGCATAAAACCAAGGTCGCCGATCTCTCGCCTCTCTCCGGCACCTCCCTTCAGCGCCTGCATATCGGTGAGACACCGGTGACGGATCTTACTCCGCTCAAAGGCGTGCCGCTCACCCGCCTCGTTTTCACGCCAGCAAACATCAAAGCCGGACTCGATGTCGCCAAAAGTCTCCCCGTGCAGGAGATCGGCACCCGGTTTGATGAAAACGGCAAGGACCTCATGCCTCCGGAAGCCTTCTGGGCCCAGCTGGGGAAGTAACAGAGTCTCTGCTGATCTTCACCATGTCCGTCCTCGAACGTCTGTTCGCCCTTTCGCCAGTCCGCAAGGCCATCTGGAAATGGTGGTATCCCTTTCTCACCCAGCGCCTGCGGGGTGAGGAGGTGCTGTTCCTCAACTACGCTTTTGAAACAGTGCCACCCCTGGGATTAAAGCTCGATCCCGAGGATGAGCCTCATCGGTTTTGTCTCCAGCTTTACCATCATGTCGCCTCCCAGGTGGATCTGCGGGATAAAGCCGTGCTGGAGGTGAGCTGCGGCCATGGCGGCGGTGCCTCGTGGATCACCCGGACACTTCAGCCCGCCTCCTACACCGGGCTGGATCTCAATCCCGCCGGCATCCGCCTGTGTCAGCAGCGCCATTCATTGAGTGGTCTGGATTTCAAACAGGGCGATGCCCAGAAGCTGCCCTTTGCGGATCAGTCTTTGGATGTGGTGATCAATGTGGAAGCCTCCCACTGCTACCCTGATTTTCCGGGGTTCCTGGCAGAGGTGGCGCGCGTGCTGAAGCCTGGCGGTCACTTTCTGTATGCCGACTTTCGCTTTCGGCCTCAATTCGCTGAGTGGGAGAGCGCCCTCGCGGCTGCGCCACTGACCCTCATGCAAACCCGGGACATCCGTGATGAGGTGCTGCTCGGCATGGAACTCAATGCCGCACGGAACGAGGCTCTCGTCAGCCAATGCCTGCCCAAGCTCCTGCAGCCTGTGGGCCGCGACTTCGCCGGGGTTCCCGGGGCCATGGTCTATGAAGACCTGAAGGCCCGGGAGATGTCTTACCGCTCCTGGTGCATGCGCAAGGCATGACCTGAACTTGGAACCTGGCGCTACTCCAGAGTGACGCCACCGACATAGATCGGTGTCGTGGCGCTGGTCGTTGGCGGCTCGGCCAGGCGGTTCGGCAGAGGTGAGAAGTGGAAGAAACCTCCACCCGTTCTGAGTTGCGGCACCATCATGCCGGAAAATGGAACAGTCCGGCGGACAAACCGGTTCTCTGTGCCGGGGACAGGCTCATTGACCTTGAAGCTGCCCGTGAAGAATCCGGTGGGCATGTACACGTCGAGTCTCAGATCCCAGGGATTCGGCTTGTCCACGATCACCTTGCCAGCCTTGGTAAAGGTCAGGGCCGTGTTGACGGACTCCGGCAGACCATCCGCCACCAGCGTGAGGGGAGTTCTTCCGACTTGTTCGGGGGCCGCGTCAGATGGTGTGAAGAGTGGCACACCTTTGGGCACGAAGTAGCGGGCGCCGCGCACGGGTATCTCAGTGTTGATCGCCTCGGGCAAAAGCCGTGCTCCAGGCTGCTCGGGACGCACCATGGTCAGTGTTCCGCTCACCAGACCCGCTTCGCCCCCGCCGGAAGCCATCGTGCTGATCCGTCCCCAAAGCCGCACGGGCCCGGCTCCCAGCCGCACCAGCATCACCGTGCCGTTCGATGGCCCGTTCTGGCCCATGACCATGGGCATCGAAAATGTGAACGTCGTCCCATCTGCCAGAGTGCCGGTGCCGATGGCGCTGAAATCTGATCCGACGGAGAATGAGCCAAAGCCCTGACCTGCGAAGCCTCCCATCAAGAACGAATAACGGCCTGCGAGGGCGTGGCTCCACTCTTTGAACAGAGGGACTAGCGGTTCCAGCCATGTCTCGCTTGCGGCGGAACCCGCCTCTGGCGACATGTGTTCCAGCACCAATCCTGCGTTGATGCCGCTCGTGGGGAAAGTTTCTTCCACGGCCGATTCGGAGAGGGTCAGAACCACTGAGCGATATCCCAAAAAGGGAGCCAGCCGCAGAGTGGCTGATCGTGAGGCTTCCGCATTGTTGATGGACCATTGGCCTGAGAATGGCCGGCGCACCGTGCCAAATGCCAGTGATCCACTGAAACCTGTGCCCGTGCTGGACTGGACTTGAACAAGAGCGGGCCATTCCGGAACTCCCTGCCGTGATTCAGGGATCATGGCGATACCTGCGAGCTTGTGAGAAGTGCCGAAGTGGAGTTTGAGAGTCGGTTCGTCGGTATCAGCGTAAATTTTGAGGTTCAGCCTGAACGGCACCGCGCTCCCATAGCGATTTTCGGCCATGATTTTCACCGCATAGTTGCCGGCCTGTGTCGGTGTCCCTTCCATTCGATAACCACCTGACGTCAGTTGTACCCCTGGCGGCAGACCTTCGGCCGAGAAGACAGCACCTTCAGGGTGTTCGGTGAGATCACTGAGCAGGAGAGCATTCAGGGGCGCTCCTACCCGGCCGTTTCGGATTCCGGTCACTGCGATGACTGGAACGCGAAGAAGCTCGATCACATGATCGTTGGCTATGACGCTCGCTGACTCTTCCATGATAAGTTCTGCGCCGATCCTCAGGGGCACGGTGCCCGCCAGTGCCATGGCAGAGGAAATGCTGAGGGTGGCAGATTGGGTGCCCTGGATGGCCCAGGTTTCCGGGATCGGCTGATAGTTTTGGTTGGCATTCACCCATCTCACCCGGATGCCCGGGCCCCAGAAGCGCGCGGTAAAGTTGATGGACTCTCCGGCTTTGGCGAGCACAGCGGAAGCCTGCCTCTCAAACACCCCAAGAGCCATCGTGCAGCTCTTCCGCGAGGAACCTGGAGACCACACATCCAGGCGATAGCGTCCGGCATGAGCAGGTTGTGCTGAAGCAATATAAAGGTGGGGTTGGGTGCTTCCAGCCAGCGCCCGACCATCTTTGTACCATTGGCAGTTAAAGCGTCCGCGCGGCCCCGTGGTATCCGCCTGCAGAAGCACAGGGTCTCCTTTGGCGATCAGCACGCCTCCCCAAGTCTCAGACACTTGAGGGGCAAAATCGCCGTCTCGGGCCTCGAACGACACGGTAAAGACATAGGGGTTTTGGGCGGCATCTGGATGGAGCACTTGGAGAGACATCTCGTAAATGCCCGGAGAGGGAGGATTCAGCGTCAGCTTGACCTTGGTGCGCCCGAGCGGCGCCAGTGTGACAGGCGTGAATTCATGGGCTTTGACACTGTTTGCGCCTTGGACGGGCGTGAGCTGGACGCCTGTCAATGCCAGCGGCTCGGTGCCAGCGTTTTGCAGTTCCACTTCAACTTTGCAATCGTGCCCTGCCACCAGCGCTCCCAGGTAAATGTTGCCGCCCGGAGAACTCGCCTGGTATGAATCCACCACCACCGAGTCGGAGGCGAGGAGCGACTGAAGCGACTTGATCAAAACTTGGTTAGCCTTGATCAGCAGGGCCGTGTCCCGGCTGTTGCAGAGTGAGTAAAAATTGGTGGATGTGTCCAGCCTCCTCACGAGCCGAGGCGGTTCCGATGTGAGATAAAGATCTATCCCGAAACGGCCGGCGGTCACCAAGGCATTCCCTGCCATATCGACGCTGTACTCCGAAAGCTCAGAGGCCTGGGGCGGCCTGAGCTCGGAAGTGGGACGCCATCCGGCAGTGGTGCGCTTGAAGAAGACTCCCCCAGCACCCGGTGGGGTGGTCTTCCAGACCATCAGACGATCACCCTCCAGCCTCACTTTAGGAGTGGAGAAAAAGTCTCCCTCTGCCATCGGGACTGGCAAAGCCGCTGTCTGCTGCATCGCCCCACCCGAGAGGTTGTAGAGAAAAACAGTTCCCTTGGTGGGGGGCAGCAGCATGCCGTTGTGCGCATTGAGGATGGCCAGTTCACTGCCGTGCAGGGACATTTCAAAACCGAAGTAGTCCTCGCCTATGCTTTCGACCACTCCCAGCGGAGTGACCTGTCCGTTGTGCAGCCGGTAGGTTTTCACTCGCAGTAAAGACTGCACAGACTGAAAACGGGCGAACTCCGTCACCGCCAGATACTCCCCGGAGAAAGCATGTGACTGGCCGAACGAAAACACGTCAGGCTGCGAGGGCTCGATGACATACGCAGGCTGATCCGGCCAGGTAGAACCCTGCTTTTCATAGACGTAAACGCGTCCCGTATGACCTGCCGCCACATCATCTTCTCCAAAATGGCTGTCGCCAATGGCCACGCGATTACCAGAGACCGTGACTTGAGTGCCGAAACGAGAAAAGTTATCTCCCGTTTCTGGAGGCAGAAGGGTTTTGACCACCTGCCAGCCCGTGGGGCCGCGCTCCAGGATATAAGCCACTCCTTGGATTTGTCCGCGTGCATCACGAACATGGGGATTGCCGATGATGGCGAGGTCGTCCTGGATGTCCGAGGCTCCACCAAACTCGTAGGACAGAGGCATTGGGACGGGTGGTCCCAAGGCGGGCTGTGGTTCCCAGGCCAGGGGATAGATGGCGCCTATCTGGAAATTGGAAAGGTTGTCTCGATTGCAGACCAGCGTTGTGTCACCTTCGCACGCCAGAGCGGTAAAACGTGTGGCGGAAAAGGTGAGGCCGCTCAGGCTCCAGTCCGCAGGTTGTGGTGCGCTGATGTCCAGCACCACCAAGCCTTGCTGAGTGGCGGCGAAGGCTCTGCTGGCCGAGAGGGCAGTCGTTTTCCCGTCGTAGTTGCCGTAGCGGGAGAGGACTTGGTTGGGAAAAGATCTCTGCAAAGTCCATCCTGACGAATCGATCTGGTAGACGTGAAGAGTGCTCGTGCTACCGCTGGTGGAGTGGGTGAGCACACGCCCGGCCGCGATCTGCAGGCTCCCGCCAAAGTTGTCTCCCGCAGTGCTGGTGGGGCTCTGCACGGTCCGGACATGCTGCCAGGAGCCGCTTGTCTTTTGGTACTCAAACACCTTTCCGGCCATAGCCGCTGATCCCTGGCAGGACACCAGCAGCACTCCATCCCTCGTGGCCAGCTTTTCAGCAAACTGGTGGGCGGCAACGACACCTGCGGGCGCCGGGATGGACTGCCGCAGACTCCACGTCTGGCCCGTGCGGCCATAGCAGGCCACGGAAAGTGAGGGCAGGGAAACCGTGCCTCCCAGCAAGATTTCTTCCTCCGCTGTCACCACGAGGCTGGAGTCAGCGCCAAGACTGGTGGGAAGCTGCCAGTCGGCCTCCCATTGCCAGACATTGTTGGTTAGCCGGTAGACGAACATGCGCACCGGGGCAGCGACCACGATAACATTTCCCTGGATGGCCACCAAGGTGCCAAATTGGCTGAGACTGCTGGGAGCGCTCTCTGGCATCCGGAGCTTGCTGTGAAAGGCCCAGGTTCCCTGCGTCCTTCTAAAGACATAAGCGGACCCTTTCTGCTGAATGGTCGGGCCTGCGTCCTGGGGGGCACCGGCCACGGCCCACTCTCCACTCATGGCTAGATTGGCGCCAAACGCATCCCCCATGGCAACGCCACCATCGGGCGGATAAAGGATCTGATCGGCTGCGGAGGCGTTCCAGGCTAACGCGATCAGGCTCAGAGCCATGACAGTGACCAAGCGGAACGAATAGTTGCTCTGGGGGGGCATCAACCTTCCTACACTCAAACCAAATCGTTGTCACTTAGGCGAATGGCTAACTTTCGGGGGATGTCAGCCAGATGCTTCGTTCAACTCGGAATCAAGGGGATTGGAGAAGGCAACCAAGAGCATCACGAAGGCGGAGAAAGCTGCCCTAAAGCTCAAGTGGACGCAAAGTTTGTTAGACGAAATGAGCCCCGAAGTGTCACCCCAGAGATCCTCTGCCCACCCTTTCAACGGGGAAGGGTGAGCCGAAGTTTTTGAATGTCGTGCGCCCAGCCTACTTCGAGGTCTTCTTCTTCGCCGCTTTTTTGGCAGGCGCCTTTTTCACGGTGGCTTTCTTCGCAGCGGTCTTCTTCACCGCGGCTTTTTTAGCGGAGGCTTTTTTCTTCTTCACGGGAGCTTCTTCAGGCTCAGCACCTTCAGGCTGCCAGGACACGGTGGGCGCGTCTCCCCAGAGTTCTTCGAGCGCGTAGTATTCACGCTTCTCGGGAGACAGCACATGCACGAGCACGTTGGGATAGTTCACGATGATCCACTGGCTTTCAAAAGCGCCGTCGACGAACATCGGCTTCAGGCCCTGCTCCTCACGCATCTGGACCACGATCTCATCACGCACGGCGCGGAGTTGCGGTGATGAACCGGCGGTGCAGATGACAAAGAAATCTGTGACTGGGGAAAGTCCGCGCAGATCCAGAAGCACGATGTTTTCGGCTTTCTTGTCGTCGGCATACTTGGCGCAAAATCGCGCGGTTTCGAGGGCGTCCATGAGTGATTGATGAATGAGCGGACTGTGAAACCACTTTCGCCCCTCACGCAAGCTTGCATGCAGTGATCTCACGAGTCGGCCGGAAGATGGAGAGCATGGCTTTTTTCACCGGCTCAAAAGGATGGGCACGATTCTTGGGCGAGGATTTCCATGTTTTTGTTTCGTAAGATGTTCCAGTGAAACGCGGCGCGGAGGGGTGCTTGCCGGACTTCATGGCACTGACGAATCCACGGGCCTTCGTTGGACTGAATTGATTTTGCAGAAGACGAATAAAACGCTTGCGCGCTCAAGGTGTTCATCTACCATCACGACCCGTTTCCAAACGGGGAAAACGTTCCTGAGTAGCTCAGCGGTAGAGCGGGTGGCTGTTAACCACTAGGTCGTAGGTTCGAACCCTACCTCAGGAGCCATCGCAACGGCAGAGTAGCTCAGGGGTAGAGCAGAGGACTCATAAGCCTTTGGTCGGGAGTTCAAATCTCCCCTCTGCCACCACCCCGACGGGGATGGGTGTGGATGGATGACGGGGCTTTTTTAAAGCCTTCTGAACGAATTCGACCGTGCCTGCTGGAAGCTGGCGTCTGATTATTTTTCCGCCTCATACAAGGAGGCGATGCCCATCGTGAGGCGATGCGTGGTCACACGACTGAAGCCGCAGGAGGTCATGAGTGACTCCATCTCACCACCGGAGGGGAAGCGCTCGATCGAACTGCACAGATACTCATACGAGGCACGTTGACCGGTGATCCAACCAGCGATGCGCGGCATGATGCGCTTCAGATAGAACAGATATGCGGGGCGGATGACTGGCAGTGTCGGGATGGAGAAGTCCAGTACGAAGAGTGTGCCGTCTGGCTTGAGCACACGCCGCATCTCCTGCAGCGCGTCTGGCCATGAGGCCATATTGCGCAGACCGAAAGCCACCGTCAGCACATCGAAGCTCGCATCTTGGAAGGGAAGGTTCATGCCGTCCGCGGCCACTAAGGGGTGCAGCCCGCTCTTCTGGGCCTCGCGCATCATCGGGACGGAGAAGTCACCGCCAAGCACCTTCGCGTTCGGGCAGGCCTGCTGCACGGTCATGGCCAGATCACCGCTGCCTGTGGCGAGATCGAGGATGCGGGTGGGCCTTCGTGCGGCCACGAGGCCAGCGGTCTTCCTGCGCCAGAGCACGTCGATGCCAAGACTGAGAACATGATTGGCCAGCACGTAACGGCGGGCGATTCCCGCGAAGGCTTGTTTGACAAATCCGGCGTCCTGCATGGGCAATAACATCCCGTGTTAGGGGATGGTGCGCTTGAGAGGACTCGAACCTCCACGATGTTACTCACTAGAACCTGAATCTAGCGCGTCTACCAATTCCGCCACAAGCGCACGGATCTGAACGGGCCGTGATCTTCCGCAGTCTGAGGATGTTCTCAACTGAAAAGATGAAAATCTCATCTTCTTCCTCAAAATACTTCCGTGACTAGGAACTGAAGGGTCTCAGAAATCGAGATAGATCTCCGCGCGGCGGTTCTTCGAACGACCTGTCGGATCGTCGGACCCATCGGCCTTTTCGTTCGGACTCAGAGGCTGAGCCTTACCGAGACCGGTGGTGATGATCTGCGTCTCCGCGACACCAAGACCCACGAGCTGTTCCTTCACGGTGTCGGCGCGCGAGCGGGAGAGGCGGATGTTATAGCTGTCCGTGCCTTTCGCGTCCGTATGACCGGCGATGTGGAGCTTTTTGTTGGGGTCGGACTTCAGCAGGCCCGCCACGATCTCGAGCTGCTTCTGGGCGCGCGGATGAAGCTGCGCCTGATCATACTCAAAGTAGAGGGCCAGTGACTCACCACCGGAGGGGTTTTTCACGATGGGGGTGTAAGGCACGCCCATCTTCGAAGCAGAGGAGGCGAAGGAGCTGAGTATCTCAGAGAGGTTCAGGCCCACAACACGCCAGGGCTGGTCGAGGCCCGCGCGCTGAAGCTCCAGACCAAACTCCGTGCTCTGCTGCAAGCTGGGGGACTGCACCTGTGCGATGACCCAGGACACTTCAGGATTCGCCACGGTGATGATCATCGGCTTCGTGGGCTTGAACTCATACTGGCCTTCTTCAAACACGATGCAGAGACCGGCGAGGCGCTCGGCAGGCACACGCTTCTCATCCACAAACTTGCGCGCTTCAGCGAAGTCATGCTTCAACAAGGCACGCACGAAGTCGCTGCCGAAGCTCAACGCATCATCACCGGTCGAAACCGCAAAGAGCGGCTTTTTGGCAGCGTCAACAGTTGCCGGGACAGGAGAGGCAGGGCTGGGCGGGCTTCCCGGTGTGGTCGTCACAGCAGTCTGTGCCGATGGGGTGGTTGTCATGGGTGCGGCCGGAGCAGGAGCCGCTGGGAGAGCCGTAGCGATCTCCTTGGGCAGTTCGAGGCGGGTGATCTTCCAGCCCATGCGCTCATCGCGCTCCAGATCGAGCTGCAGGCGCAGCGTGGTGGTGCCGCCTGGCAGCGTGAAGGGTACGGCCACGCGGGTCTTGTTTTCCACCATCCCGAGGATCTCGACCTGGTCCTCGCTGCCGAGCTTGGCCCCAAGGTTCTTCACCATCTTCTCCAGCATGGCTGCGGCGGCCTCTGTCTGCGTGGGATCGGCGGCAGCCGCGAGGCTGCCAGCACGGGCGAAGTCACCTGCGGAGAGGCTGCGCACCATTTCCTTCCCCAGATCCAGGGGGCGGGCAAAGCCGAAGCTTACCGGCGGTGGTGCCGTGGGCTTCTCCCCGGCCACATTCGGAGCCGTGGCAGGTTTGGCGGGTTCGGCTGCTTCGGCAGCCTTGCTGACTGCTGCTTCTTTCTCGGCGGCCTCCACCTTGGCTTGGGCAGCTTCAGCCTGCTTTTTCTCCATGGCAGGTTTGGTGAAGAGGAAGAACACCAGCGCCGCGATGACCAAAGCCAGCACGATGAGCATGGCTGGAGCGACACGGCCGTGCATCAATCGTCGGGCACGCAGTGAGTGGAGTTGGCAGGAGATCAGCATGAACCAGAGCGGAGGCTAGGGGTGGCAGCAGTAAAGATGCCATGCTCTACGCCCTGTGTCCAAGCGGCTTTTCGGGGTGATCTCCCCGTTTAGCGGCAGACGTGAGTCTGCCTTCTGGTAGCGCCTTCCGGCGTGTTGGCGCGGTGAAGGAACTCTGACGAGTTCTGCTACACCTGCCAGACGCCATCCAGCTGGATGCCTTTCTCGCCCTTCTTGTAGCGGGCGAGAAGTGTGGAGCCACTTCGCGGCTCCTCGACCAGCAGCGTGCGGCCATTTTGCAAAGCTTGTTCGACCGCCGACTGCCAGGCTGCCTCTGAAATCGAATCATCGAGCACCGTCTCCGTGCCATGAATCGACCACGCGCGGCCTTGGTCGTGGTAACGCGATAGGTTAGGCCACCCAGGGATGTCGAGGCCGGCGATCACGCTCCCTGGAGGCAGGGGGGATGGATCCATGAACCAAGCGCGCGAGAGGATCTGGCGCAGGTGATCAAGATGGCTGCCGCGGATCTCCGTGATCCAGAGACTGTGCAGAGCTGGCAGATGCAGCATCGCTGACCACGCAGGATCATTCACCCACTTCAGCGAGCTGGCGATGACCTTCCAGCCTTGCTCATCACCACGCAGGACGACATTGAAGGCATCCATCGTGCCTTTGTCAGGCGTGACCTTGGGCTGCCAATGCTGAAGAAAAGCCAGAAGGCCTGCCTCAAACTTGCCTTTCCCCAGACGTGACAGCCAGCGCTGTGCGGCAGCTTGCCAGAGAGTGATCTCATGGCCCAAGGGACGCAGATGCTTGAGCAGCGCCTTGGGCGGATCTGCAAGCCTGCCGGTCTCTGGAGTGATCTGTGGATCACCCAGGGAAATGATAAAACTCTCAGGCAAGCTCATGGCAGGCTGGATCAGCCCAAACGAGGAGGAGATCAACCTGCGGTATCAATCAGCTTGGCGAACTCAGCGAAGAAGTACTTCGCGTCGTTCGGGCCAGGAGCGGCTTCCGGATGATACTGCACGCTGATCACAGGCTCGTCGCGGTGCTTCATGCCTTCGACGGTGCCATCGTTGAGATTGATGTGCGTGATCTCGACGTGGGAGGGCAGGCTGCCGGGATCGATGGAGAAGCCGTGGTTCTGGGCGGTGATGCTGACCTTGCCGCTGCGCAGGTCCTTCACAGGCTGGTTGCCACCGCGATGGCCGAACTTGAGCTTGAAGGTCTTGCCTCCATAAGCGTGGCCGAGAAGCTGATGGCCAAGGCAGATGCCGAAGATGGGCGTCTTGCCGATGAGCTGCTTCACCTCGTCATGGATGTAACCGAGCGCGGCCGGATCTCCAGGGCCGTTGGAGAGGAAGACGCCATCTGGATTTCTCGCGAGCACTTCGCTGGCCTTGGTGGTGGCAGGGACCACCTCGACGCGGAAGCCAGCCTGGCGCAGGCTGCGGAGGATGTTCTTCTTGATGCCGAAATCGTAGGCCACGATGTGGTGACGTGCCTCGGGCAGTGCACGGAAAGCACCCGTGGGGCCGCCTTCGCGATTTTGGCTGGGGCTTGGGATGTCCCACTCGCGGCTGTCTGTGTCCTCAGGATCCCAGAGATAGGCTTTCTTGGTCGTGACTTCCTTGACGTAGTCGCTGCCGCTCATCGGCGGGCTCTTCTTCGCAGCCTCGATGGCCTGCTCCACGGAGAGCTCGGTGGTGATGACGGACTGCATGGCACCGAGCGTGCGTAGATGCTTCGTCAGCGCGCGTGTGTCGATGCCTTGGATACCAGGGATGTTGTAGCGCTTGAGATAGTCGTGGAGAGACTCGGTGCTGCGCCAGTTGCTCGGCACGTCACAGAGTTCTTCGATGACGAAACCGCGCACATGGGGTTCGGCGCTCTCATCATCAAGAAGGTTGATGCCGTAGTTCCCGATCATGGGATAGGTCATCGTGACGATCTGGCCGCGGTAGGAAGGGTCTGTGAGCACTTCCTGATAGCCTGACATGGAGGTGTTAAAACAGGCTTCGCCGTTGGTTGTGCCTGTGGCACCAAAGGAAGTGCCTTCAAAATACCGTCCGTCTTCAAGTGCCAGGATTGCTTTCATCAAGTGTGTCAAAAGTGGGTGTGGGAGGTCCCTTCCTGCCGGAAGAAACCGCGCCACCTAGCGCGGCTGTTCAGGGATTGCAAATGACGGGTGATTAACTTCTCTTCCCACACGAAATTTCTTTCCTTTGATCCCGCGATTTTGAGAATGGAGAGCGAGAGTTCCCCCCGCTCGAATGACTTCTGCCGCAGCTACTGTCCTCCTTGCCCGTACCCATGGGCAGGCTTTCAGGCACCGCGTGGAGGAATTGCTGACTAAAAACCGCCTCATGGTGGTCACAATTTGCGGTTTCCTCATCCTTTATGGGGTGGCGGCCTATGTGCTGGTCTCCCGGGGGCTGGGCTTCATCCACCGCACGCCCCTTTTTGGGCCTCTGCTGACGGAGAGACTGGTATATCTGCTGTTCTTTTTCTTCTTTGTGATGCTGGTCATCTCGAACGCCACGATCACAGGCATGGGCCTCTTCCGGAAGAAAGACATGGAATGGCAGGTGGCCCTGCCTCTGCCGGAGCGCAGCCTGGTGCTTTGGAAGACTCTGGAAGGCATGACGCTCGCCAGTTGGGGGCTCATCGTGTTAAGCGCGCCCATCCTGCTGGCTTTGGGGCAGCTTTTTCACAGCGGGCCCATGTTTTATCTGCTGGGCCTGCCTTCACTGGTCTGTCTGGTCACCATCTCGGCCAATGTTTCCACCTGGGCCCTGCTGATCCTGGTGAGATTCGCCCGCCGCTGGTGGTGGCGGGTGGTGATCGGGGCCGGTCTGGTCTTGCTAGCTGTGACGTTTCAACGTTTCTGGATAGAGGTGCCTGAAAACGTGAAAACCACGGATATCATGGCCAGCCTGCATGATGTGCTGCGCCACACGGAGATCTGCATGCATCCACTGCTGCCGAGTTCCTGGGTGGCTGAGTCTCTGTTCGCGGCCAGTCGCGGGTTGCATTCCCAAGCGGTGTTTTATGTCATGGCGCTGCTGGCAAACGCGCTCTTTGCCCTGGTGCTCACGGCGCGGCTGGGAGCCTCCATGTTTTACCCCGCCTGGCATCGGGTCATGACGGCTGCTCCCGAGGCCCAGGCCGGGGCAGGGGAACAAGCATGGTTTCGCCAGCCGCAAAGACGAGCCAGATCTGAGATGCTGCGGAAGCTTTTTGGCCTGGATCGATCCTCCTTTGCTCTTCTGGCCAAGGATGCGCGCACCTTTCTGCGTGAACCTACTCAGTGGGGCCAGTGCCTGCTCATCTTTGGCCTGCTGCTGATGTACAGCTCGAATCTCCGCCGCCTGGGCTACGATCTACAGAACCCATTTTGGACCCTCGTCATCAGCCATTTGAACCTGCTGGTCTGCTGTCTTGCTCTGTCCACGCTGACCACCCGCTTCGTGTTTCCTCAATTCAGCATGGAGGGACAGCGCCTCTGGATCATCGGCCTGTCCCCCATCCCGCTCGAGCGTGTGATGAGCCTGAAGCTGCGGGTCATTGCTGGAGTGCTCGCGCTTCTGACCACTCTGCTGGTTGTGATGTCCAGTGTTTCACTGGAACTGCCGCTCCGTCGTGCGCTGTTCTTCAGCGGAGCCGTCATTTTGCAGAGTTATGGTCTCACGGCCCTTTCGCTTTCCCTGGGCGCCATGTTACCGAATTTTCGCGAGCCCAACCCCGCTCGTGTGATCTCAGGCTTTGGGGGCACCCTGTGCCTGATTGGCAGTTTCCTCTATATTCTTGGCAGCGCGGCGGTGCTTGCCCTGCCTGATGTGATTGCCTGGAAGGCGACCGTGCAGAAGACTCCCTTCACCGCGCAGCAGGTCATGACGGGCGAAATTGCGGCACTAGTGTTCGTCTTTTTTCTCACGATACTGTTCGGAGGAATACCATGGTGGCTCGCGAAAAAGAAGACGAAAAACCTGGATTATTTAAGAGAGCTGTAATACTCATATCGCTAAATCAAAATTTTAGCGATTACCATGTCTCGCAGACCTGCCACTCCCGTTGCTCCGTCCTCGGCATCCAGTACCAGCGCCGTCCTCGACTCTTCCGAGGACAATGTCATGCGTTTCGATACCGCACCTGAGTTCTCCTTCCGCCAGAATGACGACGACTCCATGGAAGACATGGAGCAGCAGGTGAAGGAAGCCCAGCACCGCCTCGCCGCTCTCCGCGCCCAGCAGGAGGAGGTGGAACGCCAGAAGCAGATCCTTGAAGCCCTGCGCCAGAAGCAGGACCGCTTCATCTCCGGCAAAAAAGAGGTCACTGACAAACTCGAGCGCGCACTCCGCTCCATCATGGACGAACTGGAAGATGCACGTCGTCGTGTCGAGGACCTCTCGCTGACTCAGCGGGACTTTGAAGACCGCATGGAAGAGCTGAAGACCTATCTCCCAGAGCGCTGGCAGCGCAGCCAGCTCGATCATGAGCTGGACCGCGCCCTCGCCTCCCTGGATGACGCCGAGACCAGCTATGAAAAAGGCGCCCGCCGCCTCATGCAGCATCGCAACTCCTCTCCGGCTGAGTCCTCCATGCCAGTATCGCCGATCCACAGCGCTCTTGCGGCCCAGCAGCAGGAAGATGAAGCCAATGAGGCCGAGCCCGTCCGCCGTCCGCTCTTTGCCTCCAGCCAGGATGACCTGTTGACCTGGGTGCGCCGCGGTTTCGCCTTCAATGCCGCTCTCATCGGTGCCCTCGTGATCCTGCTCATTCTCGCCCGCATGATGTTCTGATAGCTGCCAGTTCAAACTCCCACCGTTCAGTTTCTCCCGATATGAACAAAAAAGTCCGCACCTACCGCTCCCGTTCCGTGTCCGACCTGCTGGCAGAACCCCTGCCAAGTGCCAAGCCTACCAAGTCCCGCATCCGTCAGCTCGAGTCCCGTTCTCGTGAGCTGGATGACGAGATCACCCGCCTGGAGTGCAGCATCGCTGCGGCGCCGGTGGCCATGCGCCAGCGCCGCCTCGCCACGCGCAACACGCTCCCGGCCATGGAGCCCACCTTCTCCCGTGCCAAGCGCACCCATGGCCGCGTGCCCCAGGTGCAGCGCCGCGCCCGCCGCAAGGCCCGCATGGGCAAGATGGTCGAGCTATTGGTCGTCTTCGGCGTTCTTACCGCTGCTTTGGGCTGGATGAACCAGTGGTTGCACTGGTGGAACTAAAACAAGTCACCGTGAGTTGGTTGCCTTGTCTCGGCGGGGCTGGATGAAGCACTTTTGTGCATCTCCAGCCCCGCCTTGTCATTTTCACCGGCAGCGCTAAGAGTCGCGCCCTGCAGACCGTCCTAGTCTGTCCCTGCTTTCCTGCCCCCCAACCCGTTCCATGACCGCCATCGACGTCACGATTCCCACCGAGCACACCGAAGAAACCAACGCCTGCATTCTGTCTGTCAGTGAGGATCGTGTGAAAGGTTTCCATCAGTACCCCTTCCAGTTCATTTCCGAGCAGAGCGGCGTGCCGTTTGACACCGTGGTGGAGCGCATCCGCGCCATGCTTGCCGCCGGGGTCATCCGTCGTGTGCGCCAGACCTTGCTGGCCAACAAACTTGCTGAGGGAGCGCTCGTCGCCTGGAAGGTGCCGGCTGAAAAACTCGAGGCTGCCTTTGAGTTCCTTTTCAAACAAGACCCCTTCAGTGGTCACGTGGTGCTGCGCAGCACGGATCGCGAAGTCAGCGGCAGTGACTTCCGACTGTGGACCACGCTGAAGGTCCCTCAGGACCGCGCCATCAGCGACCACTGCGATGTCTTGAAACGCCTCATCGGTGCCGAGGACTACTATACCATGCAGGCGCACGGTATCTTTGCCCTCGGCGTCGGCCATGTGCGCCGCAAGACCATGGAGCCTGGCGAGCGCGCGGATGAGCCGGCGGTGATGATGACCACCAATATCGCCGACCTCGACGCCGAGGAATGGAATGTGCTTTTGCATCTGAAAGGCGACCTAACCGCCGATGAGATCGGCCCCGAGCCCTGGGCGGGCCGTGCGAAGGCTGCTGGTGTCTCGCTCGAAAAGTTCTGCGAAGTCTCCAAACGCCTCGACCAAAAAGGCGTCATCGGTCGCTTCTCCACCTTCCTCGAGCACGTGAAGCCGAGCGCTGGTGGTGTTCGCGTCACCCGCTTCAATGCTCTTTTCCATTGGAAAGTGCCGAAAGGCATGGAAGAGCGTGCCGGCGGCGAAGTCGGTCGCCACCCCATCATGACCCACGCCTACTGGCGTGAAGGCGGGGCACGCTTTGCCCACGTGAACATCATGGGAGTGATCCACGGCACGGACAAAGACACCGTGCTCGCGCACAAGGCCGCCATCGACAAAGACCTTGTCAGCGAAGGCATCCCTGTCGAGTACACCAACGTCTTCTGGGGCGGCCGCAGCGAGATCAAGCCCAGCGAAATCAGCCCCATCGTCTTCAATGAATGGCACGCCAAGTGGGCCGATGTGCCCGGGCCGGTGATTTAGCCTCGGCTCTACGGCTTCTCGATTTTTTCATGGCGCCAGACATCATCAAGATTACTTCCCTGAAGGCTGGTTTGCTGCCTGAGGATCTGACTGTGCTGGATGCCTGTGCACCGATGATTCCATCAGATTGGCTTGCTCTTCTCCAAGCTTTTGGAGCAGGTGAATTGAATGGCCGCTTATCCTTGTTTGAGCCCAGGCATTCCAAGAAAGCATTCTGGCCGTTTGAGTTGGGTGAGGGTGAAATGAGCAAGCTCCAAGCACCTTGCGAGCCGATCCCACTGCCCTGGGTTGGGCAGGGGATGCTCACTTTAGGAAAGTGCGATTGGGGCTGGGTTACTACCGGAATGCCCGGCACGAGGGAACTGCGATTGCATCCCTCAGCAAACCGGGAGAGCCACGCCGAGGTCTTTTCTTCCCTCGATGATCTGTTGAAACAATTCAGTCTATCGCCGACGCGACATGTACCCTATCCTGCTAAAGCCTTTTTTCAATCTTGCCTAGATCGAAGGGCGGCTGGCACCCGAGCCAGTTGTGGTTCTTCACTGTTGGTGGATACCATTCAGTGCATGGCTCCCGATGAAGTTTTTGTTAGCGATTACTCTTTGTGTTTCCACTTTCGTGATCGGGAAACGCTGATTGAGTTGGGGAACTACATGTTGAAGGAGGAAGGCCTTGTGCAACTAGGCATCATTTTCAACCCTTCCATGGCGAACTCGTCTGTGCCCTTCTTCAGCGAGCTGAATGTTCTGTTAAGAAGTGAAGCGCCCGACAGTCTCCTGAACGGAGATAAAATGCAGGAGTGAAGCGACTTCTACGCTTCTGCCCAAGAGTTCGAGATCTCGCCTAACGTGATTTGATTCAGCGCCTCGATCTGCATCCAGGCGCCGGTGAAATCTAGGTGCTTCGTCATCGGGCCTGGAACCACGATGCAGCGGATGCCGGCAGTTTGTGCGGCCCGCAGGCCATTGAGAGAGTCCTCAAAGATCACCGCTTCGGTCGCGTCCACGCCAAGGTTTTGGGCGGCATGCAAAAACAAGCTTGGGTCAGGCTTCACCTTGCCGGTGTCATCGACGGTGGAGATGTGGTCGAACTTATCGCGGATCGCGAGCTGCTCCATCCAGGAGTCAATCCACCAGCGCGGGCTGCTGCTGGCGATGGCGGTCTTCAGGCCGAGGGAGCGAGCTTCAGCCAGACGACCACGAACGCCTGGAAGCGTCTGCAGTAGCTGGCGCAGATCGGTCTCACGCGCACGGCGGATGGCCTCCAGGTCATCCCAATTAAAAGTCTGCCCAGTGAGCTGTTCCAGGTCGCGGCGAGGATCATAACCGCCGGTGAGGAAGTCTGTGCCCACGGCCTGTGCATAGCGCTCCACCGGCAGGATATGCCCGTGCTGATCAAAGATTTCCTTCCAGGTGAGGTAACCGGTGCTTTCGGTATCCACCACAAGACCATCGAAATCAAAAATCACAGCGCGAATCTGAGCAGGCATAAACAAGGCGAAAAAGAAAAGGGTATGTCGAACTAAATGGTAGGCCATGCGGGGGCCTGGAGGGCATCCCGCTTCTTGATCAATCATGCACGGCTTTGGTGCCGCAACCTTCCCGGTCATGCTGCCAGCTCACGCAGCAGCGCCTTGTTCAGGCGGATACCAGCCTCGAGATTGGCGATGGGGAAGTTTTCGTTAGGCGCGTGGGCCTGGCAGTCTGGCAAGGCGAGGCCGAGCAGCAGCGTGTCGGCATTCAGCACGTCCTTGAACGCCTGGACGATCGGGATGCTGCCGCCCTCACGGATGAGTGCCACATCACCGCCGAAGGTGGCCAGAAGCGCACGCTGCGCTGCCTGGCCCAGGGGTGAATGCGGGTCTGTGAGATAAGCCATGCCGGTGTGGCCGCGCTTGATCTCCAGACGCACGGCGGCCGGGGCCTTGGCCCGCAGGTAGGCCTCGGCGAGGTCGAGGATGCGTTCAGGATCCTGGCTGGGCACCAGACGGAAGCTGATTTTAAAGAAGGCTTCGCGGGCGATGACAGTCTTTGAGCCTTCGCCCTGATAACCTCCGCCGATGCCATTGACCTCGGCCGTCGGGCGTGCCCAGCGGCGTTCGCGCTCGGTGTAGCCGGGCTCACCAAAGAGGGCGGGGGAACCCGTGAGGGAAAGTGTTTCGGCATCGCCATCACCCAAGGAAGCCCAGGAGGTGCGCTCCCAGTCCTGAAGATCATTCACATCATCATAGAAGCAGGGGATCTGCACGCGGCCGTCATCATCATGCAAGGTGGCCACAAGGCGCGCCGCCATGGTGACGGGGTTCGCAATGGCACCACCAAAGATGCCGGAGTGCAGGTCGATCGTCGGTCCGTGGACCTTCACTTCCATGCAGGCGATACCGCGCAGACCATAAGTGAAGGTGCCGATGCCCTCGCCCACCATGCCGGTGTCCGAGATGGCCACGACATCGCAGGCAAGCTCTTCGCGGTGCGCTTCCAGGAAGGGCTTCAGGTTCGGGCTGCCGATCTCCTCTTCACCTTCAAAGAGAATGGTGAGGTTCACTGGCAGATCGCCATGCTCGGCCAGGGTCTCGGCCAAACCCGAAACGTGGGCGATGAGCTGGCCTTTGTTGTCCGTTGCGCCACGGCAGTAGATGCGGCCATCGCGGATCGTGGGCTCGAAGGGTGGTGAGAGCCATTCGTTCAGCGGCTCGACCGGCTGCACGTCGTAGTGACCGTAGAGAAGCACGGTGCGGCGTCCGGCGATGTGCTTGTTCTTGGCGACGATGATCGGATGTCCGGGCGTTTCATGCAGTTGGGCCGTCAGGCCCATGCCGGTGAGCTTGCCCATGAGCCATTCGGCGCAGGCGCGGACATCGCCGCGGTGTTTGGAGTCGGTGGAGACGCTGGCGAAACGGAGACAGGTGAGGAGATCTTCGAGAGCGGACATGATTGAAAAGAGGGAAAGGAGAACTGGGGTGAGGTGGATTGTTTTAGGCGGCAGGCGGACTTTCAGCAGTGGAGGCTAGTTCGGCCTCGCGGGCCTGCTCCTGCTCCGGCGTTTCTTCCTGCTCCAGGTCACGGGCGGCACCCACGCGCAGGCTCACTTTCAGGCCATGCTTTTCGGCAGCCGTATTGAGCAGGGAGCGAATGGAGCTGACGGTCAGGCCGTTTTTACCAATGACATGCCGCACATCCTGCGCGGCCAATTGGATGCGATACACGATGGCCCCGGCGCTATTGTGGCTGACGGCAATCGTGGCCTGCTGGGGGTGGTCGATCAGATTGGCCACGATGTAGGCCAGGAACTCGCGAAGGGCTTCAGGGGCGTCCATGGGGGGAGGTGGGAAATGATGATACGATGCGGACAAAAGAAAAGCCGCCGGATGACACGTCAACCGGCGGCTTCAGAAAAGGATGAAAGGGCGAACCGCTTACTTGGCGGCTGCGATGCGAGCGTTCTTGATCAGGCTCTTCACCGTAGGGGTGGGCTGGGCACCCTTGGAGATCCAGGAGTCCACTTTGGCGAGATCAAGGTTAGCATTGCCTTTCTCCAGGGCAGGATTGTAGTTGCCGAGGATTTCCAGGAAGCGACCATCGCGCTTGAAGCGCTTGTCAGCGGCGACAACGCGATAAACGTGGCGCCCGTGGGCACCTTCCTGACGGAGACGAAGAACAACAGCCATGATATGTGAATAAAAGGGGACTTTTTCGAGGGAGGCGGATATTGGGGGCGAAGCCTCTGAAATCAAGCCGTATTTTGGGGATTTTCCCGACTTGAGGTCAGCCAGCACCGCTTTTCTGAGAATCTCAGAGGCAGCGCCGCATTTCTTGAGCGCACTCCCAGAGGGTGATTTATTCAGCAGCAGTCGTCTCGACAGCGGCGGGAGTTTCAACAGCGGCAGGAGTTTCAACGACTGGCGCGGCGGCGGCCACAGGAGCAGCGGCTGGCTTGGCGGCTTTCTTCGGAGCGGCAGGCTTCTTGGCGGCGGTGGCCTTCTTGACGGCAGGCTTCTTCGCTGCGGAGGCTTTGCGGCCGGCGCCGGATTTGGCGAGTGCGTTCTTGCGGGCGACGTAAGCTTTACGGCGGCGGCGCTTGATGATCTTGTTGAGTTGCTGGCCCATGTGTTTGTCAGGTCGTTGGTTAGTTAGGTTACTGGAAAAATTGGCCCGGAGAGTGGCACCATCCCGCTGCGAATCAAGGGCATATTCACAGGGGCTGTTGGCTTGCCTTTGGTTCGGCCTCGCTCTACACAGCATTATGTTTACCGGCCTCGTCGAATCCACCGGCTCCGTCCGCAGTCTCGAACCTCGCGGCGAGAGCGCCCGTCTGACCTTGCATGTCGGCCCCATGGCCGCAGAGCTCACCGATGGGGAAAGTGTGTCCGTGAATGGCTGCTGCCTGACCGTCACGGCCAAAGACTCCGTGACCCAGACAGCCTCCTTTGATCTGCTCATGCAGACCCTGCGTGTCACCAGCCTTGGCGATCTCGAAACCGGTGGTCTAGTCAATCTGGAACGCGCCATGGCCATGGGCGCGCGCTTCGGCGGTCATATTGTACAAGGGCATGTGGATGCCACGGTGCGCATTCTCGACTGGAGCGAGCATGGCCAGGATCATCGCCTGGAGGTGGAGCTGCCTGCGGAGCATCGCGGCTTGGTGATCCCGAAAGGTTCCATCTGCCTGGATGGCATCTCGCTCACTGCCGCCGAGGTTTCGGCCAGCAGTGTGACCTGCTGGATCATCCCGCACACCTTCCAGGTGACGAATCTGCACACGAAGAAAGCCGGAGCGCGACTCAACGTGGAGTTCGACATGCTCGGCAAATATGTGCGTGAACTGGTGAAGGCACAGCTGGCCGCAGCCTGAGATTGAGCTGGTGCTGATCAGGGCGGTTGTGTCAGATTCGGGCTGACCCCCACGTTTTCCTTTGCCGTGAGCACCTTCACCACGCGCCAGTCTCTCTCCCGCCGCACCTTGCTGCGTGGGGCGGGTGTCGCGCTTTCGCTGCCTTTTCTGGACGCCATGGTGCCCGCGCTCACCGCAGCTAGCCGCACCACCCGTCCCGCCAAGCGTCTCGGCTATGTTTATGTGCCGATGGGCTGCGACCAGTCGCGATGGACTCCGAGCTCAGCCGAAGGGCAAAGGCTCGGCGAACTATCCCCCATCCTGAAATCGCTCGAACCGGTCAGAGACCACTGCACGGTCATTTCCAATCTCGAACTCGAGCCTGCCTACCCTGGCACGCATGCCACCTCGAATGCTTCCTTCCTCAGCGCGGCGCGCGTGAAGCACACGGAGAGCAGTGATTACTACAATGGCACCACGGCCGACCAGATTGCGGCGAAGGCCATCGGTCAGCAGACTCAGCTTCCCTCCCTCGAACTTGCCATGGACCTCATGCAGGTCGTGGGTCAGTGCGACAATGGCTTTGCCTGCGTCTACCAAAACAACCTCTCCTGGTCATCACCCACGACCCCTCTGCCCGCTGAAGCGCATCCAAGGCTCGTGTTCGAACAATTGTTCGGCGATGGTGGCAGCAAAGCTGATCGTGAGGCCGCCCTGAAACGTCGTGCCAGCTTGCTCGACTTCGTCAAAGACGACATGACCCGCCTTGCGAAGCAGCTCGGCCATGAGGACCGTGATCGTGTGGATCACTATCTGGACAGCATCCGTGAGGTCGAGCGCCGCATCGAGAAAGCCAGCATTGCTGTCTCTGAAAATCCGCTGCCGAACCTCGAGCGTCCGGATGGTGTGCCTACCAGCTACGCCGAGCACGCACGGCTCATGTTTGAGCTGCAGCTTCTGGCCATGCAGGGGGATGTGACCCGCGTCATCACCTTCCAGCTTGCCCGCGAAACCAGTAACCGCACCTATCCCGAGATCGGCATTAGCGATCCGCATCATCCGCTCTCCCATCACGGCAATGATCCCGCGAAGATTGAGCGCATGGCGAAGATCAATGCCTTCCACGTGAGCCTGTTTGCCGAATACCTCGCCAAGCTCGCTGCGACGCCGGAGGCCGATGGCAGCCTGCTCGATCACAGCCTTCTTCTCTATGGCAGCGGCATGGGCAATCCGAACGTCCACGACCACACCAACCTCCCCATCATCGTCGCCGGAGGCAAAGCTGCCGGCGTGCAGGGCAACCGTCACCTGCGCACTGCGCAAACAGTCCCGCTCGCCAACCTGCATCTGACACTGCTAGACAAAGCCGGCGTGAAACTGGACAAGTTCGGCGACAGCAGCGGGATGATCGAAGTGCTGTGATCAAGCCGGAATGCTGAAGGCCTCGCAAGGGAGTCCTGCGTCCTCAGTGGTGGTCATTTCGTGCACGGGTGGCCCCCTTTTTTCGACATCCCAAGATAGAGCCTGACCCCTTCGGCGGGTCCTGCCCCCTCAACTTTTCGGTTTTCAGGCCCGCTCCAGGCGTCTAAAGACTTTCCAACCACCCCTGCCATGATTCTGTTACGCACACCGTTCCTCCTTGCCGCGCTCGCGCTTCCTGCCGCCGCGGCTGACAAAGTGGACTTCAACACCCAGGTGAAGCCCATCCTCGAAGCCGCCTGTACCCACTGCCACGGGGCGGAGAAGGACAAAGGTGACTTCCGCCTCCACACGAAGGAAGACATGATCAAGGGCAATGAGAACGGCCCAGGACTCACCGCTGGAGATCTCAAGAAGAGCGCCATCTACTCCACGCTGATCCTCGGCCACGACGATGACATGGTCATGCCTCCCTCCAAGGAAGGCCTGCTGGACAAGTCTCAGATCGAGGTCATCAAAGGCTGGATCGAGCAGGGTGCCGACTGGCCCGCTGGAGTCACCCTGGCGGTGAAGCCGCGCATCGACTTCGTGAAGCACATCCAGCCGATCCTGGAGCAGAACTGCGTGAGCTGCCACAACCCAGAAAAAGACAAGGGTGAGTGGATTCTCAGCACGAAGAAGCAGGCCTTTGAAACGGGTGAAAGCGCCCCGAACATCGTCCCCTTTAATCTGGCGAAAAGCGCCGCCTACCACCTGACCACGCTGGGTGAAGATGAAGACGATCTCATGCCGCCGAAAAAGAGCGGCGGTCCGCTGAAGAAGGAAGAGATCGCCCTCCTGAAAGGCTGGATCGAGCAAGGGGCCGCGTGGCCGGATGAGGTGAAGCTCACCGCCAAGGAAAAAGGCGCCGTCGCCACGAACAATCCAGACACGCTGGAACTCGTGAAAAAGATTCACGACTTCATCGTCCAGACCTCGAAGGAAAAGGCCGAGGGCGACATGAAGAGCTATGACAGCAAGGTGCCTTCCACGGGTGCCGCTTACTCGATGGTGGCTATCAAGGGCGGTGAGTTCACCATGGGCACTCCTGAGGGCGAGGCTGGCCGCATCGATGATGAAGGCCCGCAGCTCAAGAAAAACATCAAGCCTTTCTGGATCGGCAAATATGAAATCACCTGGGATGAGTATGAGCCCTACCAGCTCACCAGCGAAGGTCGTAACAAGGATGGCAGCCGCAAAGTCTGGGCACCTACCGACAAGCCTGAGACACTGATCTCCCAGCCCACACCGCCTTATCAGCCGATGGACTTCGGCATGGGCCGCAATGGCTTCCCGGCCATCTGCATGACGCAGCATGCCGCGAACAAATATTGCCAATGGCTGAGCGCGCAGACCGGTCACTTCTATCGCCTGCCGACGGAAGCTGAGTGGGAGTACGCTGCACGTGCTGGCACCAAGACCGCGTACTTCTTTGGCGACGATGCTTCCCAGCTCAAAGACTACGCCTGGTTCTTCGAGAATGCGCCGAACTTCCAGTACAGCGTCATTGGCAAGAAGAAGCCGAACCCATGGGGTCTCTACGACATCTACGGCAACGTCTGCGAGTGGACGCTCGACCAATACAGCGACGGCACTTACAAGAGTTGGGCTGCCGACGCCGCCACCGGATCGCTTGGTAATACCTGGATCAAGTCCAAGACACCGTATCCACATGTGGCCCGTGGGGGTCACTATGATGACGATCCAGAAATGCTCCGCAGCGGTGCTCGTCGTGCTTCCGAACCCGGCTGGAAGCAGCAGGATCCGCAGCTTCCGAAGAGCATCTGGTATCTGACGGATGCGACCTGGCTCGGCTTCCGCATTGTCCGCCCGTTGGAGATCCCGACGGTGGAAGAGATGTTCTCCGCCTGGAACAACGGTGTGTCCAAGGAATAGGCCGCCATTCACCTGATTGAATTCGCGAAAGCGGGGACGTGAGTCCCCGCTTTTTTGTGCCTCGGTAAGGGTGGTTGCCAGACCCACCGGACTCCCTCCACCCCATTGGAATGGGGTGGTACGAGGGGGCCGGACGCACAACCCCATTCCAATGGGTTGATCTCCGATGCTCGGTGGAGTTCGAACCTTCCTCAAAAAGGAATGTCCCATCTTTGATCGTTGGATTGACACCCACCCAGCGGTCATTTCATGTTCGGATTTATGTCCCCCCGCTCCTACATTGTTCTTGGCAGTGTCATCCTGCTCATCTCCCTCAGTTGGTTTGGTTGGTGGGCTTTTGGCCGATCGCCGGAAGACCAGATTCGTGACCGTCAGCAGGCTTTTTTGCTGGCTCTGGAAGAGCGTGACTGGGGCGAGGTGAAGGCCATGCTGACGGATGACTATGCGGATGATTATGGTCATGACCGCGAGAGTGCCGTGGGTGATGCGCAGCAGGCGCTGGGCAGCTTTTTGAGTCTCACGATCAAGCCGGAGATCGTGCAGCTTCAGGTCCTGCCGGATCTCTCCATGGTGAAGATGAAAATCCGCGTCGAGGGCAAGGGGCTGGGGATCAGCGACATCGTGATGTCGCAGGTGAACAGCATCGAGGAGCCTTGGTTCTTCCACTGGCATAAAAAGGGCCCCTGGCCCTGGGACTGGCGCATCGTGCAAATCCACAATGACGGCCTGCACGTACCACGACTCTGATTGCTCTCGCCGCAGTCCTCGCTTTAAGGTCCGCCCGCATTCATGCTTCGTTTCCTCCTCAGTCGCGTCATCCAGGGCCTCGCTGTCATCGTCAGCGTGCTCTGCATCACGTTCCTGATGCTGAAGCTGACACCTGGGGGTCCTTTCCAAGGGGAGCGCAATGTGCCGGAGCATATCCGCCAGCAGCAGAATGCGCTCTATGGTTATGACAAGCCCTGGCCTGTGCAACTTTGGCGGCACGTCACGGGGTTTCTCACCTTCAACTTTCCGCCTTCCAGCAAGATGCCTGGCCGTGGCGTGGAAGAGGTGATTGCGCAAGGTTTCCCGGTGTCGGCGCAGGTAGGCCTGGCGGCACTGGCGATTGCGCTGGGGATCGGTATTCCGCTCGGTGCGCTGGCGGCCTTGAGACCTCATTCGCTGGAGGACCGTGCAAGCATGGTCATGGCCACGGTGGGAGTTTGCACGCCGAGTTTGGTGCTTGGCCCCCTGATCGCCTTGGTTTTCGGCCTGAAGCTGCGCTGGTTCAATGCCTCCGGTTGGTTTGATGCGGATGATTGGGTGCTGCCGTCCGTGACTCTGGGCATCATCTACAGCGCCTACATTGCGCGGCTGACTCGCGGTGGTTTGCGCGAGACTTTGGCGCAGGAGTTCATCCGCACGGCTCGCGCCAAAGGGGCTTCGGAGAGCTCGGTGGTTTTTCGTCACGCGTTCAAGCTCGCCTGCCTGCCAGTGCTGAATTTTCTCGGACCCACAGCGGCGGGCTTGATGACCGGCTCCATCGTGACAGAAAACGTGTTTCAGTTGCCGGGGCTCGGGCAGCATTTTGTCGGCGCGGCCCTGAACAAAAACTTTGAACTCGCCATGGCCACTGCCGCTTTCTACGCGCTCTTGATCGTGGCCTTCAACCTTCTTGTGGATGTCGTGCAGGCGCTGCTGAATCCGCGCATCGGTTTTAAAGAATGAGCGCCTCCTCCCAATCTCCCTGGCAGCAGGCCTGGCGGCGGCTCACTCGATCCAAGGTGACCGTGGCGGCCATGATTTTTCTTGGGGTGATCCTGTTGGTTTGTCTGATGGGCCCGATGTTTTCTCATTATGGCCCGAACGATCAGAACCTGGAACTGCGGGCTGTTTCTCCGAACGCGGAACATTGGCTGGGCACGGATCCATTGGGCCGTGATCTCGCCACGCGTATCATGGTGGGCGGTCGTATCTCCTTGCTTGTGGGCGCCCTCGCCACGGCGGTCGCCACGGTCATCGGGGTAAGTTATGGATTGATCGCCGGGCTTACTGGCCGCCGGCTGGATGCCTTCATGATGCGGGTGGTGGATGTGCTGTACGCCTTCCCCTTCATCACCTTTGTAATCCTGCTCGTCGTCATCTTCGGGCGGAAGTTTGAGCTCATTTTTGTGGCCATCGGTGCGGTCGAGTGGCTCACCATGTCACGTGTGGTGCGTGGGCAGGTGCTGTCCCTGAAGAGGCTGGAGTTTGTGCAGGCGGCGCGTGCTGCAGGTGCGGGCTTCTGGCATATCCTCTTCAAGCACATGCTGCCGAATGTCATGGGGCCGGTCATCATTTACGCCAGCCTCACGGTTCCCGGAGTCATGCTGCTGGAGGCCACGCTGAGCTTCCTCGGCCTCGGCATCCAGCCACCGGATGCGAGCTGGGGAGTGCTGATCAGTGAAGGCGCGGGCAGCATGGCCGTCTATCCCTGGATGCTCATCGGACCGAGTGTGTTCTTTACCCTCACACTGCTAGCTCTGAATCTCATCGGAGATGGTTTGCGTGATGCGCTGGATCCGAAGTCGTCGCATGAGTGAAACAATTGCCAAAGAGCTATCTTTAGGAGAGCTCATCGAGGTGCTGAAGCTGTATCAGGCTAGTCATCCAGTGTCGGATAAGGTGAATGATTTCGAGAAAAACCTTGAGCGCCAGATCATAGAGTCGCTTGAAGGCCTGTGGCAGTATGGATGGGATTTCAGCAGTTCGACCCATATGTTTGGAGACCGAGGTGTCAGTTTCCTGATTCAGAATAGCCGGATGGACTGGGCTCATTCTTGGGATTGGATCGTGACCCAAAGCTCCGTGATACCATTGGGGGCAATGATCAATTTTGAGGTGTGGGATAACATTGTTGATAATCAAATGCTGGGCGGGCACATGATCCTCAGGCGTGTGATTCTCTCGTCGGGCGTTTACGCCGAGATCCCTTAGGGCGAGGTAGATGGCCAGAATGTCTTCTTTTCGGTCGAAATGTGAGGCTTCGGCCTTCGTTCTCAGCACATGCTTCGCGCCCTGACCTTTCTGTCCTTTGCGTCCTTCCTGTCCTTGGCCTCGGCTGAGATCGCGGCGAAGAAACCTAACATCCTCTTCATCCTCACGGACGATCAGGGCTATGGAGACCTCTCCGCGCATGGCAACCCGGTGCTGAAGACACCGAACCTGGACAAGCTGCGCGGCGAGAGCGTGCGCTTCATAGACTTCATGGTGAGCCCCACCTGCGCGCCCACACGCAGCGCCATCCAGACCGGGCGGCATGAGTTTCGCAACGGCATCACGCATACCATTTTGGAGCGCGAGCGCATGGACCCGAAGGCCATCACGATCGCGCAGGTGCTCAAAGGCGCGGGCTACACGAACGGCATCTTTGGCAAATGGCACCTCGGCGATGAAAAAGCGTATCGCCCGAACCAGCGCGGCTTTGACGAGCAGTTCGTCCACGGTGGCGGCGGCATCGGTCAGAGCTATCCGGGCAGTTGTGGTGATGCGCCTAATAACAAGTATTTCAATCCGGCGATCCTGCACAATGACCGGTTTGAGAAGACCGAGGGTTACTGCACGGACGTGTTCTTCACGCAGGCCGCGAAGTGGATTGATTCAGTGAAGGGAAAGCAGCCTTTCTACTGCCACATCGCCACGAATGCGCCGCATGGTCCCTATGTCGCAAGGCCGGAGGACAAGAAGATCTACGAAGGCAAAGGCCTCGGCGCGGACACGGAGAACTTCTTCGGCATGATCCACAACATCGACGAAAACGTCGGCAAGCTGATGGCGAAACTCGATGAATGGGGCATCGCCAAAAACACGCTGGTGATCTTCATGAATGACAACGGCGGCACGGCGGGCGTGAGGGTCTTCAATGCGGGCATGCATGGCTCCAAAGGCAGTCCGTGGATCGGCGGCACACGGGCCATGTCCTTCTGGCGCTGGCCGGGCACGCTGGCTCCGGCGGATTGTGGCGCGCTGACCGCGCATGTGGATGTCTTCCGCACCTGGGCGGCGCTCGCGGGTGCCACGCTGACCCCTGAAGCTGAGAAGCAGGTGCAGGGACGCAGCCTTGTGCCGCTTTTGGAAAAGCCTGACGCTGCCTGGGAAGATCGCACGCTCTTTAGCCACGTGGGCCGCTGGCCGAAGGGCACGGACTACAACCTCGCGAAGAGCCGTGGTGCCAGTGTCCGCACCACGCAATATCATCTGGTCAGCGAGGCGGGTGGCCAGGGGAAGGGGAAAGCTAAAAAGGCGGCTGTGGCACCTGTGGGATGGCAGCTTTTCGACGTGAAAGCCGACCCGGCGGAGGCCAAGAACATCGCGGCTGACAAGCCTGAGGTCGTGAAGAGCATGCTGGCCAGCTACGATGCCTTTTGGACCTCCCTGGCCGGGCAGATTGACCTGAATGAGAAAGCCATCGGCCCGAAACTGAACCCCTTCGCCGAGGAATACTGGGCGCAGTTTGGCGGCGGACCGAGCGAGGCGGATATCAAGCGCATGGACCCGCAGGCGGCGTTCAAGTTTGAGGCGAAGCGGGCCGGTAAGGAGTAGGCTTCGGGACCGCCAAAGATTTTCAGGACTTCACAGAGGAATGTTGTCACCGGCGTGGCGACTGCGTATCGTTACACGCAGAATGCCCCCCAACCCCTCCGCCCAGCCTGCACCAGACGCGCCAGCGCCTGCGGCGGAGCCTAACCCCACCATGCTGGAGCTGCCAGCACCGCCGGTGGTGCCCCGGCACACGCCGGCCGCAAGGCAGAGGAATGGCCCGCCTTCGCATCGCGATGACATTGTCATCCAGGACTACACGCTGATCCGCCGCATTGGATCCGGAGCCTATGGCGAGGTCTGGCTGGGGCAGAGCGTCACCGGGGCCTATCGCGCGGTGAAGATCGTCTGGCGTGAGGACTTTGAGCTTACCCGCACCTTCCAGCGTGAGTTTCTGGGCATCCAGCAGTTCGAGCCCATCTCACGCGGGCATCCCTGTCTCGTGCACATCCTGCACGTGGGCTGGAATGAAAAGCGCGGTTTTTATTACTGCGTCATGGAACTGGCAGATGATGCCGACGCCGGGCCCAACTTTGAAGATCTGCAGACCTATGTGCCGCGCACACTCGGCACGGACATGAAGAGTCATGGGCGGCTGGACTTGGTGTTCTGCCGTGATGCCGGTGTCTACCTCGCGGATGCGCTGCACTACATGCACACTCACGGCCTCACCCACCGTGACATCAAGCCGTCTAACATTATCTTCTGCGGGGGTGTGTGCAAGCTGGCGGACATCGGTCTTGTGGCCGCGCTAGGCGAGCGCACCTTTGTCGGCACAGAAGGCTTCGTGCCACCGGAAGGTCCAGGAACGCCTCAGGCAGACGTCTACAGCCTGGGCAAGGTGCTCTATGAAATGAGCAGCGGAAAGGACCGCATGGAGTTCCCGGAGATCCCCTCCAATTTGAGCGACAGCGAGTGGCCCTTCTGGATGGATCTCAATCGGGTGATCTGCAGAGCCTGCGCGCCCGATCTGAAAGAGCGCTTTCAGACGGCGGGAGACTTTGCCGAAGCCCTGCAAAAGGTGGGTGAGAAACGGCCGGAAAGGTTCACGCGCCGCTTTGCTCGTGCCGCGGTTTTTACTCTTATTGGTTCGGCGCTGGCAGGTGCAGCGCTGCATGCAGGGAAGTATCAGCATGACTGGGCCTATGACCTGCCGCTGCCGGTGAAGCCGGCGCCTGCACCCATCCAGCCCCAGAACGGCAAACCCTGGCAGAACACCTATAGCCAATGGTTCAGCTTCAAGAAGGACCGTCATGTGGCGGATGAGCCCGCAGAGATCGGAACCTTTCAGGAGTTCTTCCGCCTCACCGATCGTGCGGCTGCCTTCACCGTGATTCAGCCCCAGGCCAATCAGAAGCGGCCTTACATCATGGTTTCTGCGGAAGATGCGGATGCGTTTTGTGCCTGGATGACCACACGTGACCGTCAAAGCGGACGGCTGGACATTGATCGCGAATACGCCTGGCGTCCTGTGAACATTCCGGGCTCGGAGCCAGCGCCCGGACGGCAGGCCGTGCGTACGGAAATCGTGCTCGTGCACTATGGAAAGGTGAGCATCGACAGCACGCCGCGCGGTGCCGAGGTGGTCAAGGGTGAACGCATCCTCGGACGCACACCGCTGACTCTCGACAAAACACGCGCGGAGAAGTTTGAGTTCGAAGTGCGGCTGCCGGGTTACAAGTACGAAGTCGTACGTGGCAATCTCAAGGAAGGCCAGGCCATGAGCTTCAATCTGCGGTTGCGTGCCACGGGTGCGGTGGTCTTCAGCAAGCCCTGGGATAACAGTCTTGGCATGAGATTGGTGCCGCTCGGCAAGGCCATGCTCGCCGCCACGGAGACCAAGCGGAAGGACTTCACTGAGTTTGCCCGCAGTTCCAAACTGGCTCCGGTGGTGAATCGTGACCTCGACAAGGCTCCCGATCTGCCGGTGACGAATGTCACGCGTGCCGAGGCGGAGCAGTTCTGCCGCTGGCTCACGGATCGTGAGCGTGCCAAGGGACTGCTTGAGCCTGATCAGGAGTATCGCCTGCCTACCGATGATGAATGGAGCATGGCCGTCAACCTGCCGCGTGAGATCGGCAATACCGACCAGCGCAGCGGTGCCATCGGCGGTTTTTATCCCTGGGGCTTCACCTCCGTCCCGCCGCCGAAAGCGGGGAACTTTGCGGACAAAACGGCCGATGCCTCCGGCAAGAAATCCATCGCTGGTTATACTGACGGCAACGCGGGGCCTTCTCCAGTGGCCAGCTTCAAGCCAGATCCCCGCACGCAGATGTTCGACCTCTCCGGCAACGTCTGGGAATGGGTCTCCGACACCTGGGCGGCGGATGCCAATGAAGGCATCGTCCGCGGTGGCTCCTTCACCACCTATGAGCCTCGCGAGCTGCTGGCCTCCTTCCGTCGCAAAGTGCTGATCACGGACCAGTTGGCCGATGTCGGCTTCCGCGTGCTGCTCAGCCTGGAAGGCCGCAAAGCTCGTGAAGAGACGGATTGAGATGCATCATCCTGCATTCATCATTTTCAAGGATAACACGCGCCTCACGCTTCGTTCTGCTCTGCCCCTCACCTCCATCATGCACTCACGCCTCGCTCTCATCCTCCTCGCCACCCTGGGGCTTGCTGCCAGTAGCTTTGCCCAGGCTCCGAAACCCGTCGCCCGGCCCGCGCCGAAACCTGCCGGCCTCGGCTTGAAGGATGGTGACCGCATCATCTTCATTGGCGACTCCATCACGCACCAGTGCCAATACACCCAGTATGTGGAGGACTTCTTCTACACCCGCTATCCGAAGCTGCACCTGCACTTCCGCAACGCGGGTGTGAGCGGAGACCGCGCGGCGGATGCGCTGAACCGTTTTGATGATGACATCGCCAGCTTCAAGCCCACCGTCGCCACCATCCTACTCGGCATGAATGATGGCGCGTACACGGACTTCAATCCCGAGCTCTTCAAAACGTACTCCGATGACATGATCAAGCTGCTGGACAAGCTGGATGCGCTGAAGGTGCGTGTGTTCCTGATGAGTCCCACGATGTTCGATCATCAGGCTTTTGAGCAGATGGTGGCCAAGGATCCGACCAAGGGCAAAAACAAAAAGCCTGACAACTACAACGCCGTGCTCGCCTACTTCGGCAAGTGGGGACAGGAGCAGGCCCGCAAGCGTGGCTATGGCTTCATCGACCTCTTCGGGCCACTGAACAAGCTCACGACGGAGGGTCGTGTCAAAGATCCGAACTTCACGCTGATTGCGGATGCCATCCATCCAGCGGGTGATGGCCAGTTTGTGATGGCCTACTCCATCATCGAAGCTTTCGGTGAGCCTGGAGTCGTGTGGGGTCTCATGAGCACACCCGCAGCAGGTGGTTGGAAAGTGACCGCCAGCCCTGGCAGCACCGTCAACGCTGTCTCAGGCGAGGCAGGGAAGGCCCTGTCCTTCACGCTGCAGCCGAAGTGTCTGCCCTGGGCGGTGCTGGAAGAGGCCAAGCTCGGCGCCACGCTCACCGCAGCGGGACATCGTAAGAGCGGCGAGGTGCTCACCGTGAATGGCCTGCAGCCTGGACGCTATGATGTGCTGGAAAACGGCCAGCTTGTTGGCACCTGGGATCACATCACGCTCGGCAAGAAGATCGAGCTGCAAGCAGATCCGGAGTCCGTCACGCTCTCCCAGGCGCGTCAGGTCATCATGCTGAACAAACAGCGCAATGACGAAGCCATCCGCCCGCTGCGCAATCTCTACGGCCAGCGCAAAGGCAAGCTCCGCGCCGGTGACAAGGCTGCGTTCGACACCTGGTGGAATGGCGAAGGCAAGAAGCAGGAAGCCATGCTGCTGCAAAAGGCCGCCCAGTTTGAGGAGGACATCTACAAGGCTAACCAGCCCGCCGAAGTGAAGATCGAAGTCCGCCCCAGCACCCAGCCCGAACCGGCGAAGAAGGGGACTGCCAAAGGCGCGGGGAAGGGTGCTGCCAAGAAGGCAGCATGATGATTGGTTAGGTCATCGTAGGACGAGCGTGTCGAAGACCGCTCGTCTCTCTCGAGGTGAGCAACTCCAATGTCCTAGGATTCTCATCCTCGGGCCCATTCGCGGCCTCTTCATGCGCACAAGCTGCGACTGGACGACCGGCCTCGCCTTTGGGCGAGGCGAGACACGGTCATCCTACTGGATGACGGCCCCTATGCCTTCTTCTCCGCATTCTGCCTCGACACACCGCGAGCGGCGGAGACGATGTGATTGCAGGATTCCATGCAGAAGAGCGTGATGGACTGAGTTTGTCCCGGAGCACGTCCGGCTTCGTCACCGATCTTGGCTGATGCAGGACCGCTGAAGGGCCGGTCGCCATCCAGAGAGTAGACGATGCGGCGCAGACACTTCGTGGAGGTGTCACAGCATTCGCCGATGATCGCGTCCGCCTGTTCATCGTTGATGCCATTGGCGAAGCGATACATCCCTGTCTGACGCTTCAGCAAGGAGCGAAGAGGCACAGGCTCCAGCGTGCCTTTCTCGTGTGCCATGGCCATGCCGACCGCCGCAGGATAGAAGAACTCGAGCGCGAGCAGCAGTTCATCCAGATTGCGCAGGTCCATCTGCCATCCGCGAATCAAGGTCGGTGCGGTCTTGATGGGTCGGAACTCACCACTCGCATCATAGCGGGCGATATCGCGGGCATCCACGGCATT
The DNA here is from genome assembly GCA_040387935.1 of Verrucomicrobiota bacterium. Lineage (GTDB taxonomy): Bacteria > Verrucomicrobiota > Verrucomicrobiia > Verrucomicrobiales > Verrucomicrobiaceae > Prosthecobacter. Next base: position 515,607 of record JAZKCU010000001.1, read on the forward strand.
GCCAAAATAGTCCTCCACGGTCTCCTGTGTGTCATCGAGGTGGTGCAGCACAAAGCCCTGACCTTCCTGGATGATCTTGATCTGGCCAATCACATCACGTCCCTCATCCAACCAGCGCTTCAAGGCACTCTTTAATTCGTCATTCGGCATTTGAGCTTCGTCATTTCTGCCGTGCTGCGCATCGAAGTCGCGCACCTGATCGAGAATGACCTCTGCCATGAGCGCCTCCGTGCCGATGGCGGAGCTGTAGTAAAGTTGGCGGTCACGGAGCGGGATCGGATTATGACGGAAGACATCCATCTGGCTCAGCGCCTTGCCGACTTCCTGCTCGATGCCTAACAAGACAGGGATGTCCTGGAAGCTGTGCAGGCCATCCGCGATGAAGAAGGGCACCACGACGACATTCGGCGAGGTGGTGAGCTTGTCCCACTCGGAGACGAGCGGCGCTTCCTCCATGTAGGCATCCACCACTTCGGCAAAGCCATAGCCACCTTCGCGGATGAGCTTCACCTGATCCTGAATGGCCTTGGTGCTGTTCTCATTGAGGTTCGTGCCATGACCCACAATGACGAGGCTGGTCTGGCCGCGTGGCACACCGGGGGCGACTTCATCCGCACGCTGGAGCAGCAACTTCGTCATGTTTGGGTGGATGCCCACGGGATCACAGTAACGGATGCTGCGCCCATCGCGCTGGGTGACGGGTCCATCGAGCCTGAGCTCGCGTGGCAGCACCTGCTGGCAGAAGTAACCCTCGCTGATGAAATTTGGGACGATGTAGATGTCCTGGCTGTCCACGGACTCATACACCTCACGCATGTTAGGCTCCTCTTTCCAGAAGCAGCACACCACCTCACGAAAGAGCTTTTGTTTGCGGATGCTGTCCGCGTGCTGGTGCGTGGGGGCGCTGGAGTCCGGGTTCACGGTGGAACCGTGACCGACGATGATGAGCGCGGCGTGCGAGTAGGGAGAGGACTGGGAGTTCAATGCAGCAGTAATACGCCGCATCCCTGCTTCCGATGCCGCGGAAAAGCCAGCGAGGTTTGTCCGCGGTCCGGAAGTTTGTGGCTATGCCGGATACTCGATCAGCGCCTTGATGACTCCACGGCGTGCCACCTCGTCAAAAGCGAGGTGGATGTCCTCAAGCGGGAAGGTGTGCGTGATGAAATCTGCGGAGGTGAGCTTGCCCTCGCGGATCCACTGGCAGAGCTGCGGCTGGCTTTCGCGCTCGTACTTCCGGGTTGGCCACTGATGCACCAGCACGTTGAAATTGAAGTCAGCCTTGGTCTTGTCCAGATGGATGACCGGCTGTGACAGCACGCCGTAGATGCAGTGCGAGCCGCCGCGACGCAGAAGAGGGAGGCCTTGCTGAAGGATGTCGGCATGGCCCACGGCATCGATCACGGCATCGAGCTTGCCGGGAGTTTCGACTTTACCGGGCTCGAAGGCTGCGTCTGCACCAAAGGCGATGGCCTTGGCACGCTTGTCCGCATGACGATCCACAATGCCAATCCAGCGCAGGCCGAAGAGGCGGCCCAGTTTCACAAAGCTGAGTCCCACGGGGCCTGCGCCGTAGATGAGCACATCATCACCGGGCTGGAGATGGAAGTCGCGGAAGGCGCCGAGCACCTCGCGCCAAGTGCAGAGCAGCACGGCTTCCTGAGGCGGGATGTCCGCGTCCACCTTGGTCTGGATCTCATAGACCTCGACCCAGCCACCCGCTTCATTCGCCACACCATCGGCGACCATGGCGGCATGATCATTGGCCAGGGTGTATTCACCAAAGCCGCCCCAGCCTGAGTCCACGCTCTCCATCTGTAGATTGAAATTCAGCCCGCCCACGGCGCGATCACCGACGGCAAAGTTGCGGACCTTTTCACCCACGGCGGTGACGATGCCCACGCTCTCATGCCCGAGGGCAAAGGGGAATTTGTCCTCCATGCCGGGGAAGTTACCGTGGAGCAGTTCGCTGTCCGTGCGGTTGCAGATACACGCGCACTCCGTCTTCACCAGCGCCTGGTAGGGGCCAGGCTTGGGCACGGGGGTATCGAGGATTTCCAGATGACCAGGATGGACGGCGATGACGGATTTCATGAGGGAGCAGGTTTTTATTTGGCGAGTTTCCAGGAATGATGCAAGGATTCTAAATCCAGAATCGTTTCTGGATTTGGAAAAATGGAACTCGCCCCTCAGACCATCCCTCTCGACGATACCTCGTCCGCCCCGGGCACGGAGCGCACGCTGGCCATCCTGGAACTCCTCGGTCGCCACCGCGCCGGACTCAGCCTCACGGAGATCGCCCGCGAGCTCGGCCTGCCGGTGAACTCGGTGTTCCGGATCAGCAACACGCTGCACAATCGCGGCTACCTCCAGCGTCGTGAGGACGACAAGCGCTTCGTCCTGACGAACAAGCTCTTTGACCTCTCGCGGCCGCAAGTGCGTGAAAAAAGTCTCGTCGTCTGCGCTTTGGAGTCGCTGAAATGGCTGCGCGATACCTCGGGCGAAACCACACAGCTCCTCACCAGTGTGAATCATCGGATGACCGTTCTGGAGCAGTGCATCTCCTCCCAGCCGATCAAGGTTAGCAGCACCGTGGGTCTGCAGGTGCCGATGTACTCGTGTGCGCCGGGCAAGGCTTCGCTGGCTCATCTGCCCGCCGCAGAGCTTGAGGGCTTTTTTGAGAAGGTGACGCTCAAGCAATACACACCGACCACGCTCGCCACCCGTGAGTTGCTGGAGGCTGATTTGAGCAAAACTCGCAAACGCGGTTTCTCTACTGACATCGCGGAGGGTCTGGAAGGCATCCACTGTGTCGCTGCGGCGGTGCTGGATGAGTATCGTTATCCCGTCGCCGCGATCACCGTCATGGCGCCGAGCTTCCGCCTGAAACGTGACCAGTTCGAGCAACTCGGCCAGCTGTGCATGGAAGCTGCCGCAACCATCACCCGGAGGCTTTTGGCATGAACAAGACGCTTCTCATTTTCGCCTCATCACTCCTTGGCGGCGCAGTGCTCGCGGCCACGCCGCAGCAGGTCGAGTTCTTCGAATCGAAGATCCGCCCGATCCTCGCGCAGGAGTGCTATGAGTGCCACAGCACGGCGACGAAACAGAAAGGCGGTCTTGTGCTGGATTCACGTCCCGGCTGGCAGGCTGGGGGTGACTCGGGCGATCTGATCAAGCTCGGTAATCCGGCGGCTTCCTTGCTCATCCAGTCCATCAAGCATGAGCACGATGACGAGGAGATGAAGATGCCGAAGAACGGCGCGAAGCTGGATGACAAGGTCATCGCGGACTTTGAGCAGTGGATCCGTGATGGAGCAGTGGATCCTCGTGACACGCCACCTTCCAAGGAGCAGGTCGCCAAGGAGACCGACTGGAATGCCATCCTCGAACGTCGCAAACAGTGGTGGGCCTTCCAGCCAATCGCCCAACCCAAAGCGCATCAAGATATTGATGGCCTCCTTGATGCGGAGCTTCAGAAGAATGGTATCCTTGCATCCCAGCAGGCGGATGCCGAGACGCTGCGTCGCCGTACGGCCTATGTGCTGACAGGCCTGCCGCCCAAGGGAAGTCAAGATGCTTCACCGTCTCACGAGGCCTATGTGGAGGAGCTTTTGGCTTCTCCTCACTTTGGAGAGAAGTGGGCGCGCCATTTCATGGACTGGGTGCGCTATGCGGAGAGCTATGGTTCCGAGGGTGATCCCGCGATTCCTTATGCTTACCAATATAGGGACTATCTCATTCGTGCCTTCAACGACGACGTGCCGTATCCCCAGCTCGTCAAGGAAGCCATCGCGGGCGATCTTCTGGCCCAACCAAGATTGAAGAACGGCTTGAATGAAAGCGCGATCGGCATCGGCCAGCTCCGCATGGTGCTGCATGGGTTCTCACCGGTGGACTCGCTGGATGAGATGGTGACCTTCACCGACAACCAGATCGACACCGTCACGAAGGCCTTCCAAGGTCTGACGGTAAGCTGCGCCCGCTGCCATAACCACAAGTTCGACGCGATCTCGCAGGCCGATTTCTATGCGATGTATGGCATCTTCAGCAGCACGCATCCAGCGGTGATCGATGTGAATGCCTCCGGAACCGGCAAAGCTGAGCGCGAGGAGCTGGCAAAGCTGAAAGTGCAGATCAAGAACGCAGTTGCCGAGCATTGGCTCAAAACGGCGAAGGGCAACGCGGCGGATAGTGCAGACATCAAGCCTCCAGGCCTGTCCAAGTATGAATGGATCTCGAATGGTGTGAGCTTGACCACGGCCGGAGAATTCTCCGTGGCGCTCGAAGGTGATCGCATCCTCTCCCAGATCTATCCGGCGGGTTACTTCAGCAATGTGCTGACCACGAAGGATCGCGCCGTCCTTTTCTCCAAGCGCTTTCAATGTGAAGGTGGCACGCTTTGGTTCCGCGTGGCCGGCAATGGTGGGGTGAAGGCCAAGTATGTGGTGCAGAACTATCCACGCACCGGCACCATTCACAAGGCGGTGGAACTGAAGGATGCCAAGGATGAAAAGCTGGGCTGGAAGTCAGTGGACCTCAACTTCTGGAAGGGAGATGAGATCTTCATCCAGATCATGACGTCTGCGGACATGCCGGCGGAGTACAGTGCTGATTCGCGTTCCTGGTTTGGCCTGACGGATGTGATCATCACCCCGGACAAAACTCCGCCGGCGACTGAGGAGCGATTCATCTTCTCCAAGCCCGACGCCATCAAGGCCTGGCGCGATGGCACGCTGACTGATGCGCATGCGGAGGGGCTCAATCGACTCATTCAAGCAGGCGAGCTCGAGAACAAGCTGGATCAGATTCCGGCGGCCAGTGCCCTGGTGAGGCGCTATCGCGAGGTCGAAGGCAAGCTGCCCATGCCCACTCGTGTGCCAGGAGTGATCGAGGCCGATGCCAAGGATGCCGCGCTTTTTGTTCGCGGGGATCACAAGCAGCCGGCGGAGATCGTGCCACGCCGCTTCCTGGATGCGCTGGATCCGACTCCCTTCAAGACGAGCGCCAGCGGACGTCTCCAGCTCGCCGAGCACATGACCGACCTGAAGCGCAATCCGCTGGCAGCGCGAGTCATCGTGAACCGTCTCTGGCATCACGTGTTTGGGCGCGGGATCGTCGCCACTACAGACAACTTTGGCAAGCTGGGGGATCTGCCCACGCATCCTGAGTTGCTCGATTTCCTCTCCCAGCGCTTCATCGAAAGCGGAGGCTCCATCAAGGATCTGCTGAAGCTCATGATCACCTCCAAAGCCTTCCAGAGAAGTGCCGAGGCCTCGGCGATCAACGCGCAGAAAGATCCGGAGAACAAGCTGTTGAGCCACTGGAGCATTCACAGGATCGAGGCCGAGGCCATTCGTGACTCGATCATTGCTCTGTCAGGCAAATTCGATCCCACTCTCTACGGTGAATCCGTCGGCAATGGCGATCCTCGCCGCAGCATCTATGTCAAAGTCATCCGCAACTCGCTCACGCCGTTCCTAACCACCTTTGATGCGCCGGTGCCCTTTATCACTCGTGGGAAGCGTGACGTGACGAATGTGCCGGCGCAGTCGCTGGCCCTGCTGAATGATCCGCGAGTGATCGACTGGTCGCGGAGCTGGGCCTTGCGCAGCATGAATGATGACAAGAGCCGTCCGGATGAGCAGCGCATCCGCCAGATGTTCCGCGAGGCCTTCGCCCGTGACGCCCATGATGAGGAAGTGAAACAGAGCCTGGCCTACCTGGAAGTGTTGCGAGGGGAAAGTGACGTGCAGAGCCGCGAGCTTGCCGCGCAGGAGCAGAAGCTCTCCGAGGTGAATCGTCAGATCACAGCCCTGCTTGATCCCGTGCGGGAGAAGCTGTTCCCAGGTCAACCTTCGGCTCCATTCGCCTTGTCAGCGCCGGCGCCGCTGGCGGAGTGGACCTTTGACAAGGACACCAGTGACATCAAAGGCAAGCTGGACCTCACCTTCAGCGGTTCTGCGCGCGTTGAAGGTGGTGCGCTGGTGCTCGATGGAAAGTCCATGGCGGAGAGCGGTGCACTGCCAAAGAAGCTCACGACGAAGACGCTCGAAGCCTGGGTTATGCTGGACAACCTCACCCAACGAGGCGGCGGTGTGATGACGGTGCAGGAGCGGGATGGCGGTTTGTTCGACTCCATTGTGTTTGCCGAAAAGACCCCGCAGCATTGGGTGGCTGGCAGCAATTTCTTTGAACGCAGCGAGCTCTTTGACGGCACGCCTGAGATTGAAGCCGCGACGCGACCTGTGCATATCGCCGTCGTGTATCAGCCGGATGGCACCATCAGCGGCTACCGCGATGGCAAGCCCTATGGTCGCACCTATCGCAAGGCTCCTGGAGCGGTCTTTGAAGCTGGCAAGAGCCAGATCTTGTTAGGCTGCCGTCATGGCAAGCCTGCGGGGAACAAAGGGCTCAGCGGCCGCATTTATCGCGCCCGTCTTTATGACCGTGCCCTCACTGCGGAAGAGATTGCGCAGACCTCCAAGATCGAGGCCACGACGGTGTCTGAGGCGGACATTCTCTCTGCACTGAGTGAGGCGCAGCGCGCTAGCCTGGCCCGCCTTCAGTCGGAGCGCGACCGGCTGAGCCAGCGGCTCGCCGCCTCACGTGACAGCCTCAGCGCTGACACACCGCAGGTGCAGGCGTGGACGAGTCTCGCGCAGTCCCTGATCAACCTGAAGGAGTTTATTTATCTGCGATGAGCACGCCTCCGAACATTCCCACGAATCTCTCACGCCGCGCTCTTCTTTCACGCTCCTCGACAGGCTTTGGCATGGCTGCTTTGGCGGGCCTTATGCAGGAAGAGGCCAATGCTGCAGCACCGCTCATTCATCGCGCGAAACGTTTCGCGCCGAAGGCACGCAGCGTGATCTTTCTCTACATGAGCGGTGGAGTGTCGCATGTGGACTCCTTTGATCCGAAGCCGATGCTGGAGAAGCATGCGGGCCAGCCCATGCCCGGTGGTGCCATCAAGACGCAGTTTAACAACAACGGCACCTTGCAGCCTTCTCACTGGGCCTTCAAAAACTATGGAAAGTCGGGCCTGCCCGTAAGTGATCTGTTCCCGCAGATCGGCAGCGTTGCGGATGATCTCTGCGTGGTGAGGAGCATGACAGCGAAGTTTAGTGAGCATGCCCAAGGAAACTATTTCATGCACACAGGCTTCCCATTCCTGGGCTTCCCGAGCGCGGGCGCGTGGACCAGTTATGGCTTGGGCACGGAGTCACGTGACCTGCCAGGCTACATGGTCCTGCAGAGTGGAGATGCACGCACGCCGCATGGCGGTGTGGGTTTGTTTAGCAATGGCTTCCTGCCTGCGCAGCATCAGGCCAGCATTGTGCAGGCGGATGAGGCTGAGGCGGTGGACAACATCCGCCCGCGTCAGGCACTCGGGATGCAGCGGAAACAGTTAGACTTCATCGGCGCGATGGACCGTCGCTTTGCCAAAAGCACGCAGCGCGACATGCATGTGGAGGCGGCAATCTCAAACTATGAGATGGCCTGGCGCATGCAGTCAGCCGTGCCTGATCTCTGTGACATCTCGGGTGAGACGGAGGCGACGAAGAAGCTCTATGGTCTCGATGATCCTGAGCCGAAAAAGGCCGCCTATGCGCGTCAGTGCCTGCTGGCGCGACGCCTTGTGGAGCGCGGTGTCCGCTTCATTGAGCTGAGTGCCCTGGGCTACAACATTGGCGGCGGCAATGCGGCCAATCCATGGGACCACCACAGCCAGGTGAAGGAAGGTCACGGCAAGGTGGCGAACCAGATCGATCAGCCCATCGCCGCGCTGATCAAGGACCTCAAAGCTCGTGGCCTGCTGGACAGCACACTGCTCGTCTGGGCTGGCGAGTTTGGCCGCACGCCCTTCGCTCAAGGTTCCAATGGCCGCGATCACAACCCTCACGGCTTCTCCATCTGGATGGCCGGCGGCGGTGTGAAAGGCGGTCATGTCTATGGAGCGACCGACGACTTTGGTTACAAAGCCGTCGAGAATGTCTGCTCGGTGTATGACATGTGGGCCACGGTGCTGCACCTCCTGGGCGTGGACCATGAGCAGCTCACGTATCGCTTCAGCGGGCGAGATCTGCGCCTGACGGACGTACATGGAAACGTATTGAGAGATATCATTGCCTGATGAGCCCCCTCCTCACACGCCGCCACATGCTTGCCACTGCCTCAACAGGCTTTGGCATGGCAGCGCTGGCGGGATTGCAACAGGCCGAGTCTTCACCGATAGCACACCGTGCGAAGCGCTTTGCGCCGAAGGCGCGAAGCGTGATCTTCTGCCACATGAGCGGCGGCGTGTCCCACCTTGACTCCTTTGATCCGAAGCCGCTGCTCGAAAAGTATGCCGGCAAGCCGATGCCGGTGGAGGTGAAGAAAACGCAGTTCAACAACAACGGCACGGTGCAGCCTTCCCATTGGGAATTCAGGCAGCGAGGGCAGAGCGGCATGCCGGTGAGCGAGCTCTTTCCCCACATGGCCACGTTGGCGGATGAGATCTGCGTCATCCGCAGCATGACCGCGAAGTTCAGCGAGCATGCACAGGGGAACTTCTTCCTGCACACAGGCTTTCCGTTCCTCGGATATCCGAGTGTCGGCGCGTGGACGAGCTATGGCCTGGGCACGGAGTCACGGGATCTGCCGGGGTATGTGGTGCTGCAGAGCGGCGGTGCGGCACCACCGCACGGAGGTGTGGGTCTTTTCAGCAATGGCTTCCTGCCTGCACAGCATCAGGCGAGCATCATTCAGGCGGATGAAGCGGAGGCGGTGGAGAACATCCGCGCGCGGCAGCCGCAGGACATGCAGCGCAGGCAGCTCGACTTCATTGGCTCCATGGACCGTCGCTTCGCCCTCAGTGCGCAGCATGACATGCATGTGGAGGCGGCCATCGCGAACTACGAGCTCGCCTGGCGCATGCAGTCCGCGGTGCCTGAGCTGTGTGACATCTCCGGTGAGACCGAGATAACCAAAAGGATGTATGGCATGGACGGTCCTGAGGACACGCGCAGTGCCTATGCCCGGCAGTGCCTGCTCGCCCGGCGTCTCGTCGAGCGAGGCGTGCGCTTCGTGGAACTGAGCTGCCTTCCGCAGAAGTTGGGCGGGAAGCAGGCCGCGAATCCATGGGACCAGCACGGGGAGATCAAAACAGGCCATGCGAACATGGCGTATCAGGTGGACCAGCCCATCACCGCACTTGTCAAAGATCTGAAGTCACGTGGTTTGTTAGACTCCACGATCGTCGTGTGGGCCGGCGAGTTTGGCCGCACACCGTTCGCCCAAGGCACGGATGGCCGTGACCACAATCCGTATGGGTTCACGATCTGGATGGCCGGTGGTGGCATCAAGCCTGGTCACATCTACGGAGCCACGGACGACTTCGGCTACCATGCCATCGAGAATGCCTGCACGGTCTATGACCTATGGGCCACGGTGCTGCATCTGATGGGCATCGATCATGAGCAGCTCACCTACCGCTTCAGTGGTCGTGACCTGCGTCTCACCGATGTGCACGGCAATTTGCTGCATGATGTGATGGCCTGAGCAGCCCCCATCACGGTTTGACGGCAGGCTTCGTGGCTTTTGGATGCTCCTTGAAGAACTTCACGATCAGCGCTGGTGCCTCCTTGAGGAAGCCGTGGGCACCCGGATGGATGCAGGTGACCACCGGATTCCCCGTCTTCGAGCTGTATTCTGTGCAGAGCTTGGAGTCACTCCACGGACGGCCTTCGCCACATTGATTGTTAGTCTTGAGGGCATCGATCAAAGCTTTCTGCCACTCATACTTCACCAGCGGATCTGTCTCTCCTGCCACATGCAGCACCGGTTTCGGCAGGAGGGAGGTGGTTTCGCGCATACCCATGAAGGCGGCGGAGGGGGCCATGGCGGCAAAGACCTCGCCACGTGCCTGCCAGAGCAGGTAGGTGAAACCGCCGCCATTTGAGTGACCGGCGCTGTAGATGCGGTTTTCATCGATCTTGTAGTCCTTTTTGAGGTTCGCCAGCACGGCATCGAAGAGCTTCAGATCGCGGTCTCCCTGATCTCCGACGCGGTGCTGCCATCCCGGTTTCTTGCCTTCCGGATCAGTCAGACGGCCGGGGGTGTTCAGTCCTTGGAGATAGACGCAGATCGCCTCGGGCCAGATTTGATGATAACCGAAGCTGTTGGCCGCCTGCCTCATGGACCCGCCGTGACCATGCCAGGCAAAGACAACCGGGGCAGGGAAGCTATGCGCAGAGGCAGGGATATGGAGGATGCCCTCACGAATAGCTCCATCTACCTGCCACTTTTGGACAACCTCAGGGGCGGCGACGGGCTGAGCGCCTGGCAGCGCTGGAATACTTAGGAGAAGGACAAACAGGGTTTGCAGGGCATGCTTCATAGGAAGGTGTCTTCAACCCGGCCGGTAAATGTTGGTTGTGCCGATGCTTGAGACAGACCTCCAGGCACAAAAAACCCGCAGGAGTTGCCTCCTGCGGGTTTGAATTTGGTTCAGGCGGCTTCAAACCGCAGCTGACTATGAACCTGGGTTGTAGACCACGCGGTTGTTAGGCAGGTCGTAGCTCAGGTAGTCAGCAGCTTTGGCTTCTTCATCCTCATCGATGTTGCCGGTGGTGAAGGTTTTGCCCTCGAAAGCGCCGTCAGTAGGTTTGACGTCGGCACGCGCCGTGCCTTTGTTTGCACCGGTATCGGTTTCGGAGGTGCCTTCGGCCCAGTCGATGATGTCTCCGCCGGCGGTGGCAGCCGTCCAGCCGAGGTCATCTTCGAAGTCGACGCCAGCAGCGGCGGCGGCGTTCAGCACGGAGGCGGCGGACTGGGCATTGCGCTTGGCGGTGGCGTCACGAGCGCTTTCGTTGATGGAACCGATGTTCGGGATGGCGATAGCGGCGATGATGCCGATGATGGCGATCACGACGAGCATTTCAACAAGGCTGAAGCCAGCCTTAAGGGAGGTAACTTTGGTGTGTTTCATGATATCTTGGTAGTTTGGCTGTTGGATTTGAGAATCTCCGAATTCAAATTTCCAGAAGGGAATCTTCAATCGAAGTATGGTATTTATAGCAAATCACAAAATGCTCGCAACAACAAATTTCATAATTATCACATTTTTCTGACGGCGTTCTTCGGTTGTGAGGCTTTCGTGAGAAAAACAGGCGTGGATTTCAGCTAGACGCGGTGGATGGAAAGCCCTGTTTTCGGGCCTCCTGCCTTGCCTTTATTTCTTGTCAGGCGGCGCGCCACACGGTTGCTGAGCGGCCTATGGGAGCCCTTTCACCAGCCTGCGACGTTCCTTTGGAGAGATTTAGGCGACGCCTTGCTTCTTGAGCCAAATCGCCAAGTCCTTTTCCAGCGCCTCATGCCGGTCCATCTGATAGAGGTGCGTGTGAAAACCAAGCTCACGTGCCGTGGCGATGTTCGCCTCCAGGTCATCGATGAAAAAAGTCCGCTCAGGATCCAGTGAAAGCTCCTGAGCGGTCACCTTGAAAATGGAGGCATGCGGTTTGCTGCACTTCGCTGAGTAGGAGTACACGCCGCTCTGGAAATGACGGAAAATATTAAAAGTGCTCAGCAGATAGTCTTTGTGCAACCCGCTGGTATTAGAGAGCAGATGCATCGGCAGACGTCCATGGAGACTCGCGAGCGTGCGGTCCATCGCCTCATTCTGGGCAAAGATCTCACACCAGATGGTGCGAAACAGGGTGCCATCACCGCTGAACTCCAGCAGACGCGTGGCCTCCGTCACAAACACATCATCATCCATGTCCCCGTTTTCATACGGGAGCTTGATGGAGTCCAGCCGGGTGAAAAGCCGCTCCGGCGGGTAAGGACAGAGCGCCGCCGCGCGCCCGGCGGCGATCTTGAAATCAAAGGACACCAGGACGTTGCCGATGTCAGAAAGGATCGCTGGCTGGGACATACCGTGAAATCAGGCAAAAAAACGTGGGTCGGAAAACGCGACGCGTCTCAACAGATCAGATCAGTTGTTTTTCAGCACTTCGATGAACGCTTCTTGTGGAATGTTCACGCGGCCGATAGACTTCATGCGCTTCTTACCTTCCTTCTGCTTCTCCAGCAGCTTGCGCTTACGGCTGATGTCACCACCGTAGCACTTGGCCGTCACGTCCTTGCGCAGGGCGCTGATGCTTTCACGGGCAATGACCTTGCCACCGATCGCTGCCTGGATGGCCACGACGAAGAGCTGCTGTGGAATTACTTCCTTCAGCTTCGCACAAAGCTGGCGGCCGCGGCTCTCAGCCTTGCTGCGGTGCACGATGCAGGAGAAGGCATCCACCGGCTCGCTGGCGATGAGGATGTCCATCTTCACCAGTTCCGCAGGCTGCGTGCCGGCGTGCTCATAATCCATGCTGCCGTAACCTCGGGTGATGGACTTGAGCTTGTCATTGAAGTCCACCAGGATCTCGTTCAGCGGCAGCACCGTGTGCAGCAGCACGCGGCGGTCATCGAGAGTCTCGGTGTTGTTCACCACACCACGCTTGTCCATGACCAGCTGCATCATGTCGCCGATGTGTTCGTTCGGGATCATGATGTTCACCTTCACGATGGGTTCGCGGATCTCATCGATCTCGTTCGCAGGCGGGAGGAAGGTGGGGTTGTCCACCTGGACTTCGGTTCCATCGGTCTTCCGCACATCGTAAATGACAGACGGATAGGTCGAGATGACGTCCATGTTAAACTCACGGCGCAGACGCTCCTGCACGATCTCCATGTGCAGCAGGCCCAGGAAACCGCAGCGGAAGCCAAAGCCCAGCGCGGCGGAGCTCTCGGCCATGAAAGTAAAGGCCGCGTCATTGATCTGCAGCTTGCCCACGGCCAGCTTCAGCGACTCGAAGTCATCCGTGCTGACCGGGTAGATGCCGCTGAAGACCAGCGGGTGGATCTCTTTGAAGCCAGGAAGCGGCTCTGGAGCAGGCTTGCGTGACTCAGTCAGCGTGTCACCGATCTTTACATCCGCCGTCGTTTTGACGTTGGCGATGATGTAGCCCACATCCCCAGCTTCCAGCTTTTCACAGGGCACCATCTTCGGGCGGAAAGTGCCGAGATCCTTGATTTCAGAATCGTTCCCAGAGGCCATCAGGCGCACCTTTTGACCACGGATGATCGTGCCGGACATCACACGCACATAGCTCACCACACCGCGATAGGGATCGAAGATGGAGTCAAACACCGAGGCGCGCAGATAGCCATCACCCGGATCTTTCGGAGGCGGGCAGTGAGCTACGATCGCTTCCAGAATGTCCTCGATGCCGATGCCCATCTTCGCGCTCGCGGGCACGGCCTCGTCAGCGGGGAGCTGGAGGATGTCCTCGAGCTGGCGCTTGCACTTCTCGATGTCGGCGCTCGGCAGGTCGACTTTATTGATGACGGGGATGACATGCAGTTTCTGCTGCATGGCCAGGTTCAAATTCGCCACCGTCTGCGCTTCCACACCTTGGGAGGCATCGATCAGCAGCAGCGCGCCTTCACACGCAGCCAGGGAGCGGCTCACCTCATAGCTGAAGTCCACGTGCCCAGGCGTGTCCAGCAGGTTGAGCTTGTAGTCCTTGCCATCGCGTGCCCGGTAATTCATGCACACCGGGTGCGCCTTGATGGTGATGCCACGCTCACGCTCCAGGTCCATGGAATCCAGGAGCTGGTCCTGCTGATCGCGCACCGTGATGGTCTTGGTGAATTCCAGCAATCGGTCGGAGAGCGTGGTCTTCCCGTGATCGATGTGGGCGATGATGGAGAAGTTGCGGGTGTTTTCGATGGGCATCCGGGGGGCGGGCGGCGGTTTGGGGGTGGTCTTCTTACTCCCGAAGGGGGGGAGGGTCAAGCGGCGTGGCGGCAGACTGCCACCACGCTTTCGGGCCTCAGACCGAACGACGTACCATTCAGCCCATTACTTCGCCTGCGCAGGCTCGGCATTCCAGACCTTGAGGTCGTCGAAACTGCCCGTCTTGCCGGCCACGCCGAGCTCGATCTTGGACTTCGTCGCATGGGCGATGCCGGAGGACTTCAGGAAGCCCATCGGCTGGCCATCGATCATCACGCGCATCTCGTCACCCACAGTTTCCACCACCAGCGTGTACCATTTACCCGTCTCCAGCTTTGCCGGGAAGGTCACCTGGCGTCCCACCAGCAGCTTCGCCACCTCGGCCTTCTTCTCCGGGTCCTTTTTCATGGCATAGATGTCATTGCGCATGTTGCCGTCCTTCTCGTCGATGATCGTCACGCCGTTCAAGCGGACCTGAGCGCGGCAGATGTGGCCGTAGTGGCAGCCCGTGTATTTCCGGTCGTCAAACTCCACGTCGATCATCGTCGCGCCATCAAACTTGATGCGGCACTCCACCACACTGTCCTTCGTCGGGATCTCCAGGCCATGCACGGCCGCGTGCGCCTTGATCACGCTCTTGCCATCCTTGGAGGGCATGTCCTTCTCCCGCGTCTGGGTGCCCTTCAGCTCACCATTTTCAAAGGTGAACGTGTCCACCACCTTGTGCCAGGGCTTCGCAGGCGGGCTGTTCTGAAAGTCATCGGAGAAAAGCAGCTCCTTCTTCACAGAGATCGCTTGGGCCGGGATCTCCGGCAGCTTCTTCGGCGCATCAGCCGCCAGGGCGGCGAAAGAGGTGAGGGAAAGGAGGGCAGGAACGAAAAGACGGGTTTTCATGGTTGGGGTGAAGATGAACGTGGGAGAGCCTGCGGGGATTGCAATGATACTGTTCAGTGCTGACGCCAGCCTTGCCATCAGCCACCCGTCGTTTAAAAAGACTCATCCGCCTGTGAATCCCACCCTTAACGAAGCTGACTCTCCTTTCGATCTCGCCCTGCGTCCGGCGAATTTCGACGACTTCCACGGGCAGACCAAGGTCAAGGAGCAGCTCCTCGTCATGGTGCAGGCTGCCAAAATGCGCGGCGAGCCGCTCGACCACGCCCTCCTCTGCGGCCCTCCAGGCTTGGGAAAAACCACCTTGGCGAATCTCATCGCCAGCTCCGTCGGCTCAAAGCTGCACACGACCAGCGGCCCGCAGATCGAAAGGGCAGGGGATCTCGCCGGCATCCTCACGAACCTCCAGGAGCGTGACATCCTCTTCATCGACGAGATCCATCGCCTCCACCCCAGCATCGAGGAGTACCTTTACCCCGCCATCGAGGACTTCCGGCTGGACATCATCATTGATCAAGGCCCCAAGGCCCGCACCATCCGCATTGATCTCCCGCCGTTCACGCTTGTAGGAGCCACCACACGGGCCGGCATGCTCACCGCCCCCATGCGCAGCCGCTTCGGCATCCCGAACCGGCTGGACTACTACACCGTCGAAGAGCTTCAGCACATCATCATGCGCTCGGGCCGCTTGCTCGCCGTGCCCATCGAAGAAAGTGGCGCCCTCGAGATCGCCCGCCGTTCCCGCGGCACCCCGCGTATTGCCAATCACCTCCTCCGCTGGGTGCGCGACTACGCCCAGGTGAAGGCCCAGAGCATTGTCACCCAGGAGGTCGCCTGTCACGCCCTCACCATGCGTGACATTGATGAGACCGGACTCGACGAGATGGACAAGCGCTTCCTCGAAGCCCTCATCCACAAGTTCGATGGCGGTCCCGTCGGCCTCAATAGCATCGCCGTCGCCGTTGGTGAAGATGCCTCCACTCTCGAGGACGTCCACGAACCCTACCTCGTCATGCAAGGCTTCGTCAAGCGCACCTCCCGTGGTCGCGTCGCCATGCCCGCCGCGTATCGCAAGTTAGGCCTCGTGCCGCCGGTGAGCGGGCAGACAGAGTTGTTTTAAAGTAGCCATCACACTCCGTGTGATGAGCGGGCGATCTTGCCACCTGAATGTCATCACCCTGAGTTACTCCCATGCACCTGAAGTTTTTCATCCCTCTCTTCTTCATCATCACTCTGGTCGCGGCATCAGCGGGTGACTTCACGATCATCAAAAACGCCGGCATTGAGGGCGCCATCGTTCCTGCGGAAGTCGCCCAGCAAGAACGCTTGTTCGGAGCCGAAACCGAGAACTTTTGGACTCCCCAAGCCAAGGACATCGAACTTGCCGAGAGCAAACTCCGCGCCGCCCTCGAAAAGGGGGCCAAGGAGTTCCCCCAGGCCCAGCAGATCCTGAAACACTACAACGAGTATCGGAGGCAGTATGTGGGTCTGGTCATCAAGGGCAGGCGACACATCTTCCTCAACTCATTCCCCTCACGTGATACGTTCTCCGATTACACCAAAGAGTGGGTGATTGTCTACGATGGTGGATTCTGGTTCTGGACCATCCTTTACTCTGTTGAGGACTCTGAATTTTCCGAACTACAGATCAACGGCGAAGCGTAGCCGCGAAGCTTGTAGTTACCCCTGAACTTGGTAGGCCCTGTTTCACAAAAGCCATGCCATCTCGACCCCTCGAAGGCCGCTCGCCAATCCAGGACTGCGATGAGTGTGGTGGCGAGTACTTCACCGCTTCGTCTCAAATGTGGAAGCTGTGCACGGAATGCTCTCACTACTTATACGGCTACCCGTTGTGTGAGCATGTCTTCGTCGGAAAGAAGTGTACCATGTGTGGATGGTCCGGCACCCGCTCGAAATACATTCGCAAGATCATCAAAGCTCAAAGCGAGGAACAGCCACCAGCCTAACTATGTCCTATAGTGCCGTCCCCGGCTCATCCTGTGCTAAGTGCGGTTCGGAAGACTTCGGCTTCTGGACGTCGACCACGACCGGCAGGGTCAATCGCTATTGTCGGCCGTGTCGCAGACTCCGTGCTTCAGCTTATTCCGCCCGGAAGTCCGCGACTGGTTATAAACATACTCGAGCGGAGTGGCTAGCATTGCTCGCCACCTTCGATCATTGTCCCATTTGCAAGCGCCCTTGGAGTGCTATCCCAGCTCGCCCTGATAAGCGGTATAGCTATGTCTGGACGCGGGACCATATCATCCCACTTAACCGTGGCGGCACGGACCACATCACCAACATTCAACCGGCCTGTTATCAGTGTAACTCAGGCAAGTGCGATGGCAGGACGCCGAAATTCTACAACATCTGACGGCTGTTTCGTTAGAGTTTCCCAATCGGCCCCTCACCCCAGCCACCAGCAAAAACCACCGCTCGGCACCGGCAGCACATCTGCCGCACCACGGAGCTGCATCTCCCCATGCTCCAGCTTTCCCTGCTCACCGAACTCCTGCAGCAGCAGATGATGCAGCGAGATCGGTGTCAGCTCCGGCGTGTGGCACGAAAGCAGCACTCCCAAAGGCTCGGAAGACATAAGCTTGCCTAACAAAGAAAGCAGCTTTGGTAGATCATCCTCGATCTTGAAGACCTCACCCTTGGCGCCTCGACCATAGCTTGGCGGATCCAGGATGATGAGATCATACTTCCGCTCACGACGCAGCTCGCGTTCCAGGAACTTCGTCACATCATCCACGATCCAGCGGATCGGCTTGTCATCCAGCTTGTTGAGCCCCGCGTTCTGCCGCGCCCAGTCCACCATGCCCTTGCTCGCATCTACATGACAGACCTCGGCCCCCCCGTGGGCCGCCGCCAGCGTGCTGCCACCGGAGTAGGCGAAGAGGTTCATCACCCGAGGTGCGCGTTGATGTTTTATTGGGTAGGCTGCACACACCTCGCGAATGCGCTTCCACTGGTCCCGCTGCTCCGGGAAGATCCCCAGATGCCCAAAGTCCGTGCTGCTCAGCTTAAACTTCGTGCCGTCCACATCCATGTCCCAAGTCTCAGGCAGACGGTCACGACCGCGCCACTGATTGCCGCCATCGCGGAAGAAGGTGGCTGTGGCCTGCCGCCAGTCAGACTCAGGCAACGTCTTCTTCCACACCGCCTGCGCACAGGGGCGTGAGAGCACCACAGAGCCAAAACGCTCCAGTTTCTGAAAAGAGCCGCTGTCGAGAAGTTCGTAACCGGTTGCCATGGAAGCCCAGAGGCTTGCCACAAAATCCATCGTTCGCAGGGAATTTATCGCAGGAATCTTGGGGGAAGAAGCCTGGAGGGCAAACTATCGCTCCTCCGGCCTTCATCAAGCATCGTCGGTGTAGCTCTAGAGCGCCAAAGGCGCGTGCCATTATAGCCTGGGGTTTTAACCCCAGGTTCAAGACGCGGAGACCGGAAAGCGCTGAAAGCGCGTATCATGCACGCTACGAGCGGCTGGCGTATCCCCTTCCGACATCCACCCCACGCACCTTCGGCGCTGAGACGAGGTCAGTCCCAGACATATGCCTCATCATACTCCAGGCCGTATTTGTTGAGCAGTGCTCGGAACTCATCTTGAAACGTGCGTTTGGCGTGATGGACTTCCTGGTCCTCAATGTACTGCACCAGATCGGCGAGTTGAGACTTCCCAATAGAAAAGATGCCGTAACCTCGCTGCCACGCGAAGTCCGCATAGCCCTTTCGATCCTGCTTCTCCAACCAATGATTGGAGGAAGTTTTGAGTTCCTTGACCAGATCACTTTGAGTCATCGTGCGTGGCAGGGTGAGCGCCAGATGCACATGATCCGCCACTCCTCCGACCCGATAGGCCATGCATCCTTGACTCCGTGCGACCTCCGCCATGTAAGCGTGAAGACGTGGGCGCATCTCTTTCTGAACGAAGGGAACCCGGTCTTTGGTGCTAAACACCAGATGAACGATCACAAGCGACAGCGATTGCGGCATGAAATCAAGTTAGGCGAAGGCCAAGTCTCGGGTCGAGTATCTTTTCTCAGCGCCAGGGGGCATGCATCATGATAGCCTGGTGTTTCAACCCTGGGCACACGCACCCAACCACCGGAGCGCTGAAAGCGCGTGTCATGGACACGGCGGACGGATACTTCACGCGACCTCCGAAATGCATGAGACGCGCTTTCAGCGCTCCCATCTTTCACACGCCATTTCCTGGGGTTGAAACCCCAGGCTCTGATGAGACGCGCCTTTGGCGCTTTGCAATCGAGCGCCCCCTGGAACTTCAATGCTTATTGACCGGGGCGACCTCTTCTTTGAGAAGGCCCCCAACAAAAAAACAGCCCGGAAGCGAACTCCCGGGCTGTTGATGATCTTGTTAGAACGATACTCGAAATCAGCCTGCGGATTCGATCACGGCTTCCATCTTCTTCTTCTCACGCTGGCGCTGGCTGGAGTCCAGGGTGCGCTTGCGGAGACGCAGGTTCTTGGGCGTGCACTCCACGAGCTCATCGGGGGCGATGTACTCGATGGCGCGCTCGAGGCTGAACTTCATGGGCGGGGTAAGCTGGATGCCCTTGTCACCACCGGCGGCACGGAAGTTGGTGAGCTGCTTGGCACGGCAGGGATTGACCGGAAGGTCGTCCGTGCGAGGGTTTTCACCGATGATCATGCCGTCATAGACCTGGTCACCGGCGGTGACGAAGAGCTTGCCGCGGATCTGGATGGTATCCAGAGCATAGGAAGTGGCTTCACCCGCCTCCGTGCTCACCAGGGTGCCGCTGCTGCGCGTTTGCATGTGACCCGCGTGCGGGGCGTATTCGCGGAAGAGATGGCTGTGAATACCGTGACCGCTGGTCAAGTTCATGAGCTCAAACTCGAAGCCGATCAAACCACGCGTCGGGATGTAAGCCTGCACGGTCGTGCGGCCGTTGTGAGCGTTCATGTCCTCGATACGACCTTTACGCTCGGAGATGCTCTTCATCACAGGGCCAAGGTAATCATCTGGCACGTCGAGATAGAGGGTCTCGAACGGTTCGCAGACGACGTCATCGATCCTCTTGGTGATGACCATCGGGCGGGAGACGAGCACTTCGAAACCTTCACGGCGCATCTGCTCCACCAGCACGGCGATCTGCATCGCCCCACGGGCGCTGACGTCAAAGATACCGGCGGTGTCCGTATCCTTGAAGGAAAGCGTGACGTTCATCTTCTGCTCGCGGTCCAGGCGGTCGCGGATTTTGCGGGAGGTGACGTGATCACCTTCGCGGCCAGCCAGAGGGCCGTCGTTCACAGCGAACTGCATGACGATGGTCGGAGGATCAATGGCCACAAATGGCAGGGCCGGCGCGTCGGCTGCACCCGCGATGGTTTGACCGATGTCGACGTTCTCAATGCCGCTGATACCCACGATGTCACCGGCGCCGCCTTCCACGGAGTCGCTGGTGGTGAGAGTGGTGTACTGGAACACCTTCGTGACTTTGAAGCCCTGGGGCTTGTCTTCAGGCGTCTTGCCCAGAAGGAACACTCGGTCACCAAGCTTCACAGTGCCGCGGGTGACCTTGCCGATGGACACACGACCGACGAAGTTATCCCAATCAATGTTGGAGACGAGCATCTCAAAGCTGCCTTCGAGCTGGGCTTTCGGCTCGGGGATATGCTTGACGATCTGCTCGAGGATGAAGGTCATGTCCTTCTGCTCGCCATCCGGCTTGTCAGTGACCCAGCCGGCGCGGGCGCTGCCGTAGATGAAGGGGGCATTGAACTGTTCGTCGGTGGCCTCAAGTTCCATCAGGAGTTCCAGCACCTTGTCATGAACCTTCGCGGGTTCGATGTGCGGGCGGTCCATCTTGTTGATCAGGATGATCGGCTTGATGCCCTGCTGCATGGCTTTCTTCAAAACGAAGCGGGTCTGCGCCTGCGGGCCTTCATAGGCGTCCACCACGAGCATCACGCCGTCCACCATCTTCATCACGCGCTCCACCTCACCGCCGAAGTCGGCATGGCCAGGAGTGTCGACGATGTTGATGATATAATCGTTCCAGTGAACGGAGGTGTTTTTGGCCTTGATGGTGATGCCCTTTTCCTTCTCCAGATCCATGCTGTCCATGGCGCGCTCGGCGATGGCCTGGTTCTCGCGGAAGTTGCCGCTGGCGCGGAGCAGGGTGTCCACGAGGGTGGTCTTGCCGTGGTCAACGTGCGCGATGATGGCGATGTTCCGGATTTTTGAGGGGGGCGTCATGGTTCTTGGGGGGCGGGGGCGGAAAAAGGGCGCGGAGACTACCCGCGAACCACGTTTTGGCAAACGAGGGTTTTGACACCCGACCTCTTCCCCTGGGAAACGGACCTGTTCTGAGAGCAGAATTGAGTCCCGTCTGGCTGTCTTTTCTGAGGTTTTGTCTTTCGAGACTCCCAGGCAAAGGGTCCTCGTGGGCCAGATGGGGGGTAAAAAACCGCCTTGCTTTGCCTGGATGTCCTTTCCTAGCATTGGAAGCATGCGGCCCCTTCGACCCCCTCACTGGCTCCTCGCCCTGCTTCTGTCCGTGACCGCGGCACAGGCACAGCCGAAGGTCGTGGCCTATGTGCCGAACTGGATTGATCTCGAATCCTTCGCGAAGACCATTGATTACGCCAAGGTCACCCATCTCAACATCGCCTTCGAAAACCCTGTGAACGCGGAAGGCGAGATGTCCTTCAATCCGCAAAACGAGACACTCATCACGAAGGCCAGACAACAGGGGGTCTCGGTGCTTGTCTCCATCGGCGGAGGCTCCGCCTCGAGCGACAAAAAAATGCGCTCGCGCTATGACCACCTCCTGCAAGAGAAGCAGCGCGCCGCGTTCGCCGCCATCCTGGCAGATTATGTGGTGAAGCACGGATTTGACGGCCTGGACGTCGATATCGAGGGCCCCGCCATCAATGCGAGCTATGGAGCTTTCATTCAGGAGCTGGCAGTCCGCCTCAAACCCAAGGGGAAGCTGCTAACCGCCGCTTTGTCCCAAGGTTACGGCGGTGACAAGGTGCCCGCCGAAGCCTTTCAGCACTTCGATTTCGTGAACATCATGGCTTATGACGCGAAGGGACCCTGGAACCGGGATGACGGAGGTCAGCATTCGTCTCTGGACCTTGCCAAAGAAAACGTCGCTTGGTGGCTGAAGCGCGGCCTGCCCAAATCCAAAACCGTGTTAGGCGTGCCCTTCTATGGCTACGGCTTCGGCAAGGCCTACAAGAGTGACGAGTACTCCTACGCCGACATTATCGGTGCTCATCCCGGCGCGGAAAGCCAAGACCAGGTCGGTCAGACGATCTGGTTCAATGGCATCCCCACCATCCAAGCCAAAAGCCGCTTTGTGATGGATCAAGACCTCGCCGGCATCATGATCTGGTCTCTGAACTCGGATGCACCGGGCAGGCACTCCCTCCTCAGGGCCATCCACGAAGTCTTGCGCTGATCATAAAGTCGCGAAGCGTCCCGGAGTGTGCAGCAGAAAGGCAGGGGATTTACGTCCTTCACCGGCACCGCTAGCGTGCGATATTGTGCGCAGCTAGCGGGTGTCATTCGTCAAGGTTCCCGATATTCCGGCAGCGCCACCTTCGGCAGAATGAAGAAGGCCTGACCGGGCTGCACCAGCACCGCACGTGTCTGATCCACCTGCGCGCTGTCGCTTTCCAGGATCCAGGTAGTGCTGCCTGTGCGCTGTTGGAAGAACAAGCTGCGGTAGGTCGCGGCACCTTCCGTGATGTCACCTTCCCACAGGCGCAGTCGATCAGCACTGGTGGCACGCGCAGCGGCGGTGAAGCCATTCGCTGTGCTGAGGCCGAGGCTGTATGGACTGTGATCCAGCAGGTAGCCGCTGCTCACCAACTGCGCCCCAGCCTTCAACGGCAGTTGGAAGCGGTGCGTGCGGACAGCACCCGTCAGAGTGACCGTCACGCTGCTCTCACGAGCGTGCAGCAGCATGCCTTCACCTGGAGAGATGACACGCTTGCCCGAGAAGTCACCCTTCCAACCTGTGTTGCTGAGCCAGGCCGTGCGGAAGGCATTGGTCGCCGGGTCAAAGAGCATCGCTCGATCCGCGTCATCCGTGCTGGTGCCAGCGGTGAAGAGATCCGTGCCGAGCACTTCATCCACGGTCCAATAGGAGTGGATGCTGATCTGCGCACCCGCCGCTGGAGCAGTGGTGCTCAAGAGCACGATGCGGTTGCCGCTGGAGACGCGTGCGTCGATGTCAAAGCGCTCGCCCGTGCTGTGGACTTCAACGAAGGATGGCACCGATGTTGGAAGCGTCACCGCGACAGGCAGCACAAGAGTGGTGCCACCCTCGACCGAGCTTGCCTTGCCGGTGAAGAGCGCGTCTTTCAGCAGCGGCATGGCCAGTGTCATACGGCCCGTGATGGTGCGGCGCAGCCAGCCCTGCGGCGTGGAAGCAGCGGCCGCTTCGGGAGTGCCGTCGAGGTTCGCATCGAGCTGCACGTCCACGCGGACGAGGCCGGAGTTCGTGCCATTGAAGACGGCATCAGAGGTGATGTCGGCATAACGAACCGTTTCGGTGCCGTCATTGTTCTGCGTGATCGCTGGTGCCAGCACGATGCGGCTCCAGGTGTTGCTGCGCGCATCAGCCTTGGCCGTCAGCAGGTAGCGGATGTCACCACGGCCGTTCGTCGGACGCGTGAGCACCGCATCCACACGGCCCGTGCTGCTGTCAGTGATCAAGCGCGCCGTCGGCTGAGAAGCGCCGCTTTCAGCATCGGTGCCCATAGCGTATTCCAGCAGGTTTGCCGAAGTGTCCGCATCCGTGTCATCATTGGCAGCACCTGGGTGATCCTTCTGCCAGAGGGCAAAGGTCATGCTCACAGGCTCAACGCTGCTGGCGGGGGCGCCTTCACCGCTGGTCTCCGGAGTGGACGTGCTTGGGGCAGCGATGACGGTGTTGTTGCGTTCACGCTGGGCCAGCGGGAAGCCCTGTGGGGCGGTCTCGAAACCGAGATCGATCGTCATGTTGCCCCATGTGTCTGCGTAGTTGTCAGCGGTCTTTTGGAAGCCCGTTTCACCCGTGCTACCCGTGCTGTCCACAGGCTGGGTGGAGGCGCTCAGGACAATGACTCCTGTGCTGATGCCATTCGCGGACGGCGAGGTCACATCGATGCCGTTCTGGTCAAAGTTGTCGTCAAGCGCAGCGGTGGTGGAGCCAGCATTCGCAGAGGCCTTCATGCCCACCAGAGCGCCACCAGCACCTGACTGGAAGTTGCTGGATGGCACGTGGATGAAGTAGCTGCCCTGTGTCGGCGCCATGAGCTGGTAGCTGCCGTCTGCGGCACTGGCCGTGGTGGCCACCGGGGTGGCCGTCTGGACATTGGCACCTGCGGCGAAGAGGCGCAGTGTCACTCCGCCAAGGGCCGTGTCTGTGCCTGCGTCATAGCGGGAGTTGCCATTCACATCCCTGAAGACCAAGTTGCCCACAGCGAGCCCTTTCGGCAGGAAGCCGAAGTCGAGCGTGAGGTTGACGTTGGCGTCCTCATCCAGATCACTGTCCTTGTCATAACCCACCTCGCGGCTGTCCGCGGTGGTCGGTTGTGTGCCGGGTGTGAAGTTGGAGATGGCTGTGCTCACGCCATTCACGCCAGGCGTGCTCGTGAAGAGTGCATCCTGGTTGGTGCTGTCATCATGGCCGGAGCCGGTCATGATCGTCGGCTGGAAGAGCTCCAGCGCCGACCCGGTGGTGAACTGGTTCGCGGGGATGCGCAACTTGTAGGTGCCCGGGGCCACGTTCAGGCGGTATTTACCGCCATTTGCCGTAACCGTGCTGGCCGCGATGCCTGCCTCGATGCTGCCATTCATGCGCACGGCCTCGACCGTGATGCCATCCACAGCCACATCACCGCTGTTGTAGAAGCCATCCTGCGTGAGATCCTTGAAGACCAGGTTCCCCAGGCCGACCCTCGTGATGAAACCGAGGTCGATCGTCAGGTTGGCATTGCCGTCCGCAGCATCATCGGTGGCTCCCAGGAAGCCCGTTTCCGCAGTGCCTGCAGGCATGGTGCCGGGAGCCAGTGAGAAGGTGGTGGTGCGCACGCCGTTGACCTCAGGCGCGGTCTCGTCCAGGCCGTCCTCGCCCGCATTGTCGTCGCCTGCGGCCACGCCCAGGCTGCCTTGAGTGCCGAAGAGAGATGCCTTGTGATACAGCGCGCCAGCGTTCGCAAAGTTCGAAGGCGGGATGAAGACGAAGTAGTCTCCTGGCGCCACATTCTGGAAGAGATAAGCGCCACGCTCATTGGTGATTGAGCTGGTGGTCAGGCTGGCCAGCGGCGCGGAGGCCAGCGGGTTCGCCGAGGCAGGGAAGAGCTGCACCGTCACGCCGGGCACACCTTCATTGAGATCCGCAATGCCATTGCCGTTTTCGTCATGGAACACGAGGTTGCCCACGCTCAGGTTGCTGGCCACCGGCGCTGCCTTGAAGCCGAAGTCGATGAGCAGATTGTAGTTCGTGTCCTTGGCATTGTCTGACGAGCCTTCAAAGCCAGCCTCAGCTGCCCCTGCCGGTGCCGAACCTGCCACGAGATTGAAGACGGTCGTGCTGATGCCGACATACTCAGGGTTAGGCGCGTCAATGCCATCCTCACCCGTGTTGTCATCACCGCTGGTGACGGTGGATTGGCGGCCGGTGACCGAGATCATGCCATACAGGGGGCCATTGCCATTGCCTGTTTGGTTAGGCTGGCCGGGATTGGGCATGTTGGGTTTGAAGTTGTCCGCAGCCACATGCACCACGTACTCATCTGGTGGCAGGTTGGTGAACAGGTAGCGGCCCTGCGCATCTGTATGTGTCGTGCGGAAAGGCGTGCTCATGCCTGCTGACGTGCGGTAGAGGATCATCCACACGCCGGGCCTGCCTTCGCCGCCGTCATAGCGGCCGTTGCCATTGCCATCCACAAAGACCACGTTGCCGATGCCCATGTCCGTAGTCGCGCCCACACCATTGAAGCCGAGGTCGATGGTGAGATCGGAATCTGTGTCGATGGAGTCATCACTGCTGCCCAGGTAACCATTTTCCTGGGTGGCGGAAGGCTCGGTGCCATAGGCGAGCTCGAAGACGATGCTGTTCACACCGTCAACTGCCGGATTGTCAGACTGCAGAGTGTCTTCATTGCTGCTGTCATCCGTGCCGTCGTCATCGCCAAAGCCCGTCATCGGCTGCGCTCCATGGAGCGGCCTTCCGGTGTCAAACTGTGAGCCGGGGATGTGCAGGAAATAAGTGCCTGCGCCAGGGGCGCGCATCAGATAGCTGCCATCGGAACCTGAATAGGTGGAGGTCAGAGGCAGATCGACTCCAGGAAGCGCTCCCGTCGCATACATTTCGATGAGCACACCCGGGACACCCAGGTCAATGCCAGGCGTGAAGTGACCATCAGCACCCGTCTCTGCAAAGATGAGGTTGCCCACATAGATCGGCTTCGGTGCCAGACCGATGTCCACCGTCAGGTCAGAGTCATGCTCGAAGCTGTCGTCATCAAAGCTTAGGAAGCCTGTTTCACCATTGGTGTCATCGGGTGTCAGGCCTGGCAGCACAGTGAAGTTGGCCGTGCGGATACCGCCGGAGAGAATGCTGGAGCCGTTCACATAGCCATCCTGGCCCAGGTCATCATCCACGTGCATGCCGGCGCTGTTTGGCGTGGACGGCGGGGCGATGAGGTTGTTGGCCGCACCACCCGAGGCAAAGGCACTGGCAGGGATGCGGATGTGATAGGTGCCTGGAGCCACGCTGAAGCTGTAGGTGCCGCCACCAGAAGTGGTGGTGGTGGCAAGAGCTGAGGCGGAGGTTGAGCTCCACAGTTGCAGCGGGATGCCATCAAGCCCGAGCTCCACATTCGGGTCAAAGATGCCATCACTGTTCGAGTCTTTGAAGACCACGTTGCCGATCTGCACACGCGGCACGAAGCCAAAGTCACGCGAGAGATCGGTGGACGCATCCCTGACATCATCAGAGCTGCCTTCGAAGCCGCCTTCCGCAGAGCCCGTAGGGCAGTTGGTGCTGCTGAGGATGAAGACCGCTGTGCTGATGCCGTTGAGGTCAGGCCGCGCATCATCCAGTCCGTCCTCACCGAGGTTGTCGTCAAAGGTCTGGGTGCCCACGATGCTGGCTTGGAGATACAGGGGAGACCCATTCAGGAAGGTGGTCCATGGGATGTGCAGGAAGTAGCTGCCTGGAGCGAGGTCTGTGATCAGGTAGCGGCCCTGCGCATCTGTCACGGCGCTGCTCACAGGTAGATCAAAGAGCGGTGAGTCACCCTGGCGGAACAGAAGCACTTCCACGCCGGCGAGGCCTTCACCGTCTTCCGCACGGCCATTGTAGTTCGAGTCGATAAACACCAAGTTGCCCACGCTGACCGGCTTGTAGAAGCCGAAGTCGACGGTGAGATCGGTATTGTCATCGTTCGCGTCATCCATGAATGCGTCGCGACCCAGTTCGCTGATGAAGTTCACGGGCTCAGCATCGGGTGCCACGGTGATGACGGTGGACGTCACGCCGTTCACCAGCGGGTCAGCGTCGCTGCCGTTTTCATCCATGTTGTCATCCAGACCATTGTCGGCGCCCTGGCCAGGGTAGGAGATCCAGCTGTGCAGGATGCCGCCCGTTTGGAACTGTGACGGCGGGACGTGGACCTTGTAGCTGCCGGTCTCCAGCCCGCTGAAGATGTAGATCCCGCCACCGGAGGTCACCGTGGTGCGAACCGGTGTCGCCGTCAGAGGATCCGCAGCTCCCGCATGCAGGTGCACGGCCACTCCATCCAGGCCTTCACCTGGGTCATACACGCCGTTCGCGTTCGCATCGGTGAAGACGAGATTGCCGATGCCGAGCGCGTTCGGATTCGCGGCCACGAAGCCGAAGTCGATCGTCAGGTCGAAGTTGTTGTCATCAAAGCCGTCATCCGTGCTGTGGAGACCCTTTTCATCACCGCTGTCCACAGGGGCGCTGTCGATGTTTAGAGCGATGATGCGCGTGCGGATGCCGGAGATGGCCGGAGTGGCGCTGTCGATGCCGTCCTCCCCATCATCGTCATCCTTGGAACCCAGCTGGGCTCCGGTCATGGACACCACGTCCGCCAGCGGCGCCCCCGGCGTGAACTGTGAGGAAGGGATGAAGACAATGTAGCTTCCTGACGAGAGATGATTGAAGGCATATCTGCCGCCATCCGCCGTGAGAGTGGTGAAGAGAGGCTCGGACACACCCGGATTCTGGTCTCCACGATAGATCTCGACTTTCACGTCGTCGATGCCTTCGCTTGCCTCGGCTCTGCCGTTGACGCTGCCGGTTCCTCTGCCGTCCACAAAGACCATGTTGCCGATGCCCACGGGGCTTTGGAAGCCGAAGTCCACGGTGAGATCGACGGATGCGTCATTCTCATTGTCCGTGGTGTTGTCGACACCGGTTTCAAAGGAGAGGTCCGTCGGGCACTGAGCCGGGATGACGGTGATCACATAAGTGGTTACGCCTTCTGTCTCAGGCACGCTGTCATTGCGGCCGTCTTCGCCAGCGTCATCATCCCCTGCCACACCTTCGGCGATGCTGACCCGGCGGTACAGCGGGCCGGTGCTCTGGAACATTTCCTTCGGAACGTGCACCAGGTAGTTGCCAGGACGGATGAAGCTGAAGAGATATCTGCCGCCATTGGCCGTGGTCGTGGTCGCCAGCGGGACGTCCAGGTTTGGATTCTGCGTGGAAGTGAAGAGCTCCACGGTGATGTTGTTGATGCCCTCGCCGCTGTCCGCACGGTTGTTCGAGTTATTGTCCAGGAAGACAAGGTTGCCGATCGCCACCGGACGGAAGAGGCCGATGTCCACCGTGAGGTCCGTGTTGTTGTCGTTGCTGTCATCGCTCGTGGAGTCGAAGCCAGTTTCGGCGGTGGCATTGGTCGGCGTGCTATCCTTCGTCAGGATGACGCGGCCCGTGCTGATGCCGTCAACATGGGGCTGCAGGGTGTCCACGGAGTCCTCGCCCACGTCATCGTCACCTGCTTGCACGCCTTCCAGGCTGAAGAGACCGCGCAAGTCGCCCGTGGCCTGGAACTGAACAGCCGGGACATGCACGAAGTATTGGCCCTGCCACAGCGAATTGAAGAGGTACTTGCCGCCATTGCTGGTGACGGTGCTGGCCACCGGCTCGTTCACACCCGGGATCTGGCCCCAGTAGTAAAGCTGCACCACCGCGTTGTTCAGACCTTCACCATTGTCATAGCGGCGGTTGCCGTTCGAATCGTCAAACACCAGGTTGCCGATGGCCATCGTTCCGGGTTCCACGAAGCCAAAGTCAACGGTCATGTCACCGCTGGCGTCGGTATTGTAAGCCGTGATGGACGGATAGTCATCGAGATCACCACCGGATCTGGATTCAGTTCCCGTATTACCATCACCCGTGGGTTCGGCGCCAGGGGTCAGGGTGATGAGCGGGCTCACCACCTGGGTCTTGGTGCCGCCGACTTGGATGCCGTTGTCATCACCATCGACCCGGTTGTCCGTGGTCACGGTGATCGCGCTGCTCACACCTGAGCCTGCGAGCGGCTGGCCCGTGGCGAAGTTAGCGGCCGGGATCCTGAGCTGGTACACACCCGGGGCCTGGCCGGAGAAGTAGTACATGCCACGAGAATTCGTGATGACCCAGCCAATGAGCGTCTCCGCGCCGTTGACGCTGTTGCCGTCCGCATCACGCCACAGTTCCACACGAACTCCGGGGATGCCGTTTTCTCCGGCGCTGTGCAGGCCGTCGCCATTGGTGTCATTCCAGACCATGCTGCCGATGGACACGCTCTGGCTCAGCGTGGAGCGCGGCTTGCCAAGCGCGAGGTCACGCGGGCCGGACCACATCTCGTTGTTAGGTCCGGGCGGGCTGGCGATAGGAGCTTCGAAGAATTCGACCGTGGCATTAGGCGCGTCCGCTGGATTCAGGCGCAGCAGTGTGCCGTGCGTGTAGCTGCCGCCGATGAGTGTCTTCGTCCAGGAATAACCAGTGATGTAGATCAGGTTGTTCTGCGGGTTGTATTCCAGGTCGCGCGTCTCCACTTCGCCAAGGCCGGCGCTGCCGATGGTGGCCACCGTTTGAGGTGTGCCCGGCGCGGATGGATTGGCGAGGCTGATCCTGAAAATCTCGCCGTCACTGCGGTTCACGCCATAGAGGGTGCTTCCATGGATGTCGATGCCGGAGATGATCGGCGCAGGCTGGCCGTTTGCCACCATGCTGGCGATCTGCGCGTCCGTGACGATGGTGTTCATCTCCAGGCCGGTGGTGGCATTGTAGCGGCGCACGTCACGCGTGGTGCCATCATGGACCACAATGTAGATATTGCCATCCGGGCCGAAGGCGATGTCCTGGATGCCGGTGCGTGCGATGTAGGTGAAGGGAGACACACCCATCGGTGCGCCTGGGGTGGTGCCCAGCGGTCCCTGGAAGCGCACGATGCGGCCTCCCTGATGATCGACGACATAGAAGTTGCCGTCAGGACCGATGGCGAAGTTCTGCACCTCGCTCATCGTCAGGCCAGCCTTGTTCAGGATGCTCGCAGTCTGCGTGCCATTGCTGCTGATGCGGTTCAGATTGCCGCTGCCGTAGTGCGCCACATACCAGTTGCCGTCCGGACCCAGTTCGATGTTGTAAGGCACATCAAACGGGTTGCCATCGCCCTGGCTGTGAGCCGTGCCGAACGGATCACGCAGCGTTCCGGTGAAGCGGCCGCTCTGTGAGTCATAGGTCTGGATGCTGTCATCATGCATCGCGGACACATAGACTGTCGGAATCACCGGCAGCAGACCGAAGTCGATGGTGTTTTCGTTGTAGCCACCACCGCCGACTTCCGCGCCTGAGGTGAGCTGGATCACCGGGCTGAAGATGCTGCCTGCGCCGACCTGATGGCCGTTATCATCATCGTTGGTGCCATTGTCCAGAAGCACCGTGGTGGATGAGGACAGGGGATGCGTGCTCGGCGTTGTGGGAATGCGCAGGTAGTATTTGCCTGGAGACAGACCATTGAAGCCGTATTTGCCGCCATCGGTCGTCGCCACCGTTTTGCGCAGCACATCATCACTTCCGCCGATGCTCTGATCCGCGCCCGTTGACCAGAGCTGGATGCTCACGCCATCAATGCCCGGCTCGCCAACGTCCTTGATGCCGTTGTCATTGGTGTCTTCCCAAACGAAGTTGGAGTTGCCCGAGGCCGGGTTCGGGTCACCGATGTTCAGGCCGCGATAGAGACCGAAGTCGACAGAGAAGTCGGTGTCCTGGTCGCCATCATCATCAATGGGTTCACCCCCGGTCGTGAGTTCAATGACGGGTCCATAGATGACGGTGCCGTAGCCACCCGGCTGCTGCGCAGCGTTGTTATCATTGTCGATGCCGTCGTCCGCATCCACCGGATTACCGCCGGGCACAGGCAGGTTGGATGGCGGAAGGACACGCACATAGTAGAAGCCAGGCAGCAGATTGTTGAAGGAGTAGGTGCCAAAGACACTGGTCTGCTTGCTCGCGCCGATCTGCACGTCCGCGTTTGGACCGCTGCCGCCGATGACATGGTCCGCGCCTGGATCCCAGAGCTGCACCACCACATCCTTCACGCCAGCTTCACCGGCATCATGCGTGCCGCTGTAGTCCAGGTCATCCCAGACGAGATCACCGATGGACAGACCCTTCACCGTCAGTGAGGTGCTGAGCGTGGCTTGGCAGCCGAAGTTGTCCGTCACACGCACCGTGAAGCTGGCCGTGCCGAAGGTCGTGCTCTTGCCGCTGAGCACACCTGCGTTGCTCAGAGTGATGCCGGGAGGCGGCACACCGGCGATGATGCTCCAGGCATAGGGGCCAGTGCCGCCGGTGGCGATGAAGTTGCGGCTGTAGTTCAGGTTATAATAGGCGTCGTCCAGGTCATCCGGATCGATGTCAATCAGCGGGCAGACCACCGTCAATGTGTAGGAGCGTGTGGCGATACAAGTGAAGGCATCACTTGTCTGGATGGTGAAGCTGGCCGTGGTGGCAGAGTTCGGTGTGCCAGAGAGCAGGCCAGTGCCTGAAAGGCTCAGTCCGGAGGGCAGCGTGCCAGAGGTCACGGTGTAAGCATAAGGAGCCGTGCCGCCGGAGGATGAGAGGCTGACAGAGTAGGCCGAGCCCACCGTGCCATTGCCCAGAGTCGCCGGTGACAGGATGATGGTCGGGCAGGTGATGGTCAGCGTGTAAGCCAGGCTGCCGGAGCAGGAGCCTGAGGCATCCATTGCCTGGATGGTGAAATTGTAGTTGCCCGGACCTGATGTCGGCGCGCCGGAGAGCAGGCCCTGTGAACTCAGGGTCATGCCCGTGGGCAGGGCACCCGTGGTGCGGGTGAAGACATACGGGCTGGTGCCGCCGCTGGCGGTCAGCTGCTGGCTGTAGGCGACATTGTTTTGGCCACCGCCAAGGGCCGCTGGTGTCAGTGCGATCACCGGGCAGGCCACCGTCACGCTCAATGCTCGGGTGGCAGAGCATGAGTTCGCATCCGTGGCTTGGAAGGTGATGCTGAAAGTGCCGAGTTGGGTGGGGGTGCCGCTGATCACGCCGCCACTGGAGAGGGTGAGGCCTGTTGGCAGCGCGCCACTGCTGAGGGTCCACGCATAAGGCGTGACACCGGAGGTAGCCGCCAGCGTCTCTGAATAAGGCGCATACTGCGTGGCACCAGCGAGTGAGGAGGTGGTGATGTTCACCGGCGGGCAGTTCACCACCAGCGCGTAGGCGCGGGTCGTCGAGCAGGAGTAGGCATCCGTGGCACGCGCGGTGAAGTTGTAGGTACCCGGTGCCGAGGTGGGAGTGCCGCTGAGAACACCCGCATTGCTGAAGCTCATGCCCGTCGGCAGTGCTCCTGCGCTCAGGGTCCAGTTATAAGGCGCGGTGCCGCCCGCCGCGGAAAGGGTCTGTGCGGCATAGCTGGCATTCTGCGTCGCATTTGACAGCGAAGTCGGTGTGATGATGAAGGTGCCGCAATTGATGAGCAGGCTGAGCGCGCGGGTGCCTGTGCAAAGATTCGCATCAGTGACGGTGACGGTGATGTTGTAGGTGCCAGGTGCTCCGCTCGGCGTGCCGCTGAGCAGGCCGGCGCCACTGAGGCTGGTGCCTGATGGCAGCGTGCCGCTGTAGCTCCAGGTGTAAGGAGCGGTGCCGCCGGTCGCGCTGAAGCTTGTGGTGCTGTAGGCGACCCCGAGCGTGCCTGCCACAAGTGACGTCGGATTCACCGTGAGTGTCGGACAGGTGATGCCAATGGTGAAACCACGATCCACAAGACAAGCGCGGGCATCGGTCGCGCGGATGGTGAAGGTGAAGTTGCCAGGAGTCGTCGGCGTGCCGCTGAGCACCCCGCCCGTGCTGAGTGTCAGACCCGGAGGCAGTGCACCCGTGGGCAGTGACCATGTGTAGGGCGTGGTGCCGCCTGTGGCGGTCATCGTCTGACTGTAGGCTGTGCCTTGGGAAGCTCCCGACAGAGAGGACGGAGACATGGTCAGCGTCGGGCAGGACACAGTCAGGGTATAGGCACGCGTCACCTGGCAGCCGGACAGGTCGGTCAGGCGCACGGTGACGTTATAGTTGCCCGTGGCGGCAGTCGTGGTGCCACTGATCACACCCGCGCTGCTCAGGGAGATGCCGGCGGGGAAGGTGCCGCTGGCCAGCGTCCAAGTGTAAGGCGTATTGCCCCCTGAACCTGTCAGCGTCTGGCTGTAGGCGGTGCCGATGGTCACCACCGGCAGTGAGGTCGGGCTGATCGTGATCGTCGGGCATCCGCGCAGACCGAAGTCGATCGTTGTCTCATTGTTGGTTGAGCCGCTGCTGCCCGCTTCAATGCCAGGAGCCAGATCGAAGACCATGGAGAAGATGTCACTGCCCGCACCGCCTGGCTGCACGCCGTTGTTGTCATTGTTGACGCCGTTGTCCGTGGTCACTGCGGTCGAGCTTGAGAGCGAAAGGGACGCGGTGGGCGTGATGCGCACATAGTGCTTGCCGAGCACATAGCTGCGGAAGCTGTACACGCCGGAACTGTTGGTGGAGGTGGTGGCCAGGAGGGTGTCGGCATTGCCGCCGGTTCCGCCGATGGCAGCATCAGCACCTGGAGTGAGGAGGTCGATGCTGACACCGCTGACACCTGTTTCAGAAGTGTCCTTCAGACCGTTGTTGTTCACGTCGTTCCAGACCAGGTCACCGATGGAGAAACCGCTCCACAGGCCGAAGTCGATGGTCGCATTGCCACTGGTCCCGTCACCATCCGTCGCGGAAGCAGGCTCCGCTCCGACAGCGAGGTCGATGACCGGGCTGTAGATGGAGGTTCCGGGTCCGCCGGGCTGGCTGCCGTTGTTGTCACCTTCCACGTTGTTGTCGGCGGTCACTGCCACCCCGCCGCTGGCGGCAAAGGTGGCCGGAGGTGTGACACGCACATAGTAGGAGCCGGGGACGAGGTTGGTGAAGCTGTAAGCACCACTGCTGGTCGTGACGAGGGAGGCACCGACTTGCACATCGGTATTGGATCCGGTGCCGCCGACGGCATTGTCAGCGCCAGGGTCGAAGAGTTGCAGCGTGGCGCCGCTGACGCCGAGCTCGCTGCCGTCCTTGAGGCCGTTGTTGTTCACGTCACTCCATACCAGATTGCCGAGGCTCACCCATGGCGAGACCGAGCAAGGCTCTGTGGCGATGGTGGCCACACCTGAGGGATCCGTGTCAAAGCTGCCCATCGTGGTGCTGCTTGGAGTGAAGGGGAAGCTTGTCATCGCTCCGGACGCATCATAGGTCGGGGCGCTGTCGAGGTCCGCTGTGCGCAGCACCAGTCCGGTGGCGCCGCCCATGAGCAAGCCTTCCCAGCTAGGCGCGCTCACACCCATCGCGCTCCAGTTGGAGGCGGTGTTCACGCGGTTCACGTCGATCACAAACTGGAAGCGCACGCTGGAACCTGTTTCGGTGACCTTGGTCTGAAGCACGTCAGAGCTGTTGGCTCCGCCCGGAGCCGTGCTGATCATGAGGTTGGCGGCTGTCTGCCAGCTCGAGATGCCCAGTGTCGTGTTGAAACGATAGATGCTGAGCACCGGGGTGCCGCGGTTGAAGCCGTTCACATAGATCACGGCATGTTCGGCGGTGGCCGGGTTCGGGCCCGTGCTCACCAGCATGCCGATCGCATCCACCTTCTTGCCCGAGAACTGGCTGAAGCTGGAATCCAGCGCCAGACGCTTCGTGGCCGCATCATAGGTTAGGTTGAAGTTATCGACGTGGGCGATGTTGCCCGAGTAGGCAAAGTCATAGGGCTGGGTCGGCGTGAATTCGGTGGACTTGTTGACGCTGCCGCTGTGGTTGGCATCGCCGAAGACGAAGTGATAGCACCCAGTCTCGCTCGGGCCCGTGCTGCGGAAGCCAAAGTCCACGGTCATGTTGCCGTTGTCGTCATCACTGTCGTCCAGGGTGTTGCGGAAGCCTGTCTCACCCGTGGCATTGGTCGGCAGGGTGTCTTCAAACAGGGCCAGCATCGGGCTGGAGATGCCAGAGGAGGCCGGAGTGGCCGCATCGATGCCGCTGTCTCCGTTGCCCAGGCTGTCATCCAGGGCATCGTCAATCGGCGTGGTGGGGGTGATGGAGAGCGTGTTGACCAAAGGCATGCCCGTGGCGAACTCGCTCGGAGGAATGCGCACATAGTAGTTTCCAGGGATGACGCTGCTGAACTGATACGAGCCCAGGGTGGTGCTGACGCTGCTGGTCGTGGTGCTGCGCACGAACACGCCGCTTTCATTCAGGAGGTCCACACGCACGCCGCCCACACCTTCACCACTGTCATAGCGGTTGTTGTTGTTGCCGTCCTTGAAGACCAGGTTGCCCACTGTGACGAACACCGGACGCAGGCCGAAGTCGATGGTGATTTCACTGTTGTTGCCGAACGGTGCCAGCAGGTTCCCCGGCTCGGTCATGGCCTGCAGGTTCACCATCATGGAGTAGATGGCGGCACCCGTGGATGCCTGGGTGATGCCGTTGTTGTCATTGTCCACGCCATTGTCACTGCTGCTGCTGGTGCTGCTGCGGCGTGGATGTGAGATCGGCGGAGTCAGCTTGATATAATGGTTGCCGATGGTCAGGCCGGCAAAGCTGTAAGCACCCGTGCTGTCCGTGGTGAAGGTGCTTCCCACCTTCACATCGTCCGCGTTGTTCACGGTCGTGTCCGTGGAGCGGAAGAGCTCCACCTGGGCACCGCTGACCCCGCCTTCACCGGCATCCACGATGCCGTCGTTGTCGAGGTCGCTCCACACGAGGTTTCCGATGCTCATGTTCGCGGTGAAGCCGAAGTCCACCGTCATGTCACGGTGGCTGGAACCCGTGCTGCCCGGTTCCGTGTTCAGCGCCATGGTGATGATCGGGCTGGTGACGGCTGTGCCGAGGCCGCCTGGCTGGTTGCCGTTGCTGTCATTGTCCACGCCGTTGTCCAGATTGACAGCAGGGGCGGCCGTGGGCCAGTCAGAGCTCGGCGTCGGGATCTTGACGTAATATTTGCCAGCGGCGAGGCCGCTGAAGAGATAGTAGCCGTTCGCGTCGGTGACCACCGTTGCGTGCAGCACGTCGTCACTCGTGTTGACGATGTTGTCCGCGCCGGAGCGCCACAATTCTGTCGTGACGCCGGCCAGGCCGGGCTCACGGGCGTTTTTGATGCCATTGCTGTTCAGATCGCTCCAGACAAAATCACCAATGCTCAGCGTGGCAGGGTCACAGGTGGCATTGCCTTCCAGGATGATGTTGTCGAGGTCGATGTAGCCCGTGCTGTCACCACCCCAGAGATAGATTTCGAGGAGGAAGGACTTGCCGTTCAACTGAGCGCCTGTGGGCAGCGCCGTGGCTCCGCCGATGAAGTTCGTCCAGTTCAGGCTCATGGAGTACCACGCAGGCTGCGTGGCGATGACAAAGGTATCGGTCGCGGCGGTGCGGAAGGCGCTGCCGTCTTTCCACGTCAGGAAGGCCTTGCCGTTGACCGGAGAGGTGGAGTTCAGGCGCTGCACATCGAAGAGCAGTTTGCCGATGTTGCCCGTCGTGGTCGGATCCAGGTCAAAGCGGACCCACAGGCTGTCGCGGTTCTGGCCGAGGCTGGTGCGTGTGGCATCGTAAGCAGTGTCATAGGTCGAGTCCCAGTCGCGCACGCGGCGGCTGCGGGCTCCACCCTTGATCGGGCCGCTGTAGGCTGGCTCGCTCACATCCGTGAGACCATTGAGATCTTCCTCCACCTGGATCTTCGCGGCGCTGACGACCACGGAGTTCTGGTAGCTTGGCGGGGCAGGGAGGCCGTTGCTGGAAGCATTCAGGTCATACTCAAGCAGCGGTGTTGCTGAAGGCACGGTGCGCAGGGCAAAGTCCACGCTGTTGTCGATGTCAGCGCCGCCGGCGATGTCGCCAGGCTCGCGTGCGATCGCCAGCGCGATCATCGGGCTGGTGATGGCCGTGCCAGATCCGCCTGACTGGGAACCGTTGTTGTCATTGTCCACGCCGTTGTCACTGGTGACGATGATGCCAGAAGAGAAGGGGGTGGCGGCAGGTGGCGTGGAGATGCGCACGTAGTAGTTCCCTGGAGCCAGGCTGGAGAAAGAGTAGGCTCCACCGGCCACGGACGTTGTCGTGCCCTGGGAGACGTCATCACCATCGCCGATGACCGTGTTGGTGCTTTTGAAGAGCTGCAGCGTGACGCCGCTGATGCCACTTTCACCAGCATCGAGCGCGCCGTCCTGATCCAGATCGTTCCACACGAGATTGCCCAGTCCCAGGCTCTTGATCGTGATGCTGCGGCTCGCTGTGACCGGGCAGCCATAGGCATCCACCGAACGCACGTCGAAGGTGGCGGTGCCGAGTGTGGTCGGCGTGCCGCTGATGACACCCGCTGTGCTCAAGGACAGGCCCGCTGGCAGGCTGCCGCTGAGAAGAGTGTAGGTGTAGGGAGAGGTTCCATCCGTGGTCACCAGCGTCTGACTGTAAGCCACACCGATGTAGCCGCTGCCGAGGGAAGCTGGTCCGAGGGTGAGTGCCGGACAAACTGTGGTGAGCGTGAATGTGCGCGTGGCACCGCAAACACAAGAGTCGCTGGCCCGCACCGTGAAGGTCGCGGTGGTGGCAGCTGTCGGCACCCCGGAGATGGTGCCCGAGGGGGAGAGTGACAGCCCCGGCGGCAGTGAGCCGGAAACAATCTGCCAGACATAAGGGGCGATACCACCCGTGGCTTCCAGGTTGCCCGTGTAGCCGCCTTCTGCTTCCAAGTTTGCGGTGTAGGTCGAACCTGCGACACCATCAGAAAGGGAAGAGGTGATGATGTTGAGTGCCGGGCAGTTGACGGTCAGGGTGTAGTTCCTGGTGGCCACACAGCCCCGGGTGTCCACGGCCTGGATGGTGAAATTGTTAGCGCCGATGGAGCAGAGAGGAGAGCCGATGATGCGCGCCTGATTGCTGGCAGCCGGATCAGACTGGATGAGCGAGAGGCCGGAGACTGTGGCAAAGGTACGTCCCAGTCCCAGCACCGTCGTGTTGAGAGTCGCGCTGCCTTTGAAGCGCAGGGAGAGGGCTCCCGGCGGCATGGTTGAAGGCATCATGTAGGTCAGTGTCACCGTGCCGCTGGTCACGCCGGTGCCGAAGACGCCGAGGAGATTGATCAGCGTGGAGGATGTCTGTGTGGTGAGCACATTGCCCGCGCCGTCCAGCAGTTCCACGCTAAAGGACGGTGTGATGTCAAGACCGGACTCCAGCAGGCCATTGCTGCCGTTCACATAGAAGCTGACAACATAACGTTTGTTAGCCTGAGGCACGATTTCCTGGCCGGGCTTGTCAAAGGTGGCCATGGCTTCCCATGTGGAGGAGACGGAAGTGCCCACACCCAGCGCGCCCAGCAGGCTGGCGTTGTTGTTGCTCATGCGGAAATACATCGCCGCCGTGTCGAGCTGCACACTGGAGCCGGTTTCCAGGATGCCAAAGCCCAGGAGGCCCACGCTGGCACCCCCGGTGGCTTTCATCGACCAGATACCGAGGTCCGTTGGACCCACGCTTCCACCCAGGTTGACAGAGAGAAGACCACCGTTCGGCGGGTCGACTGTGACTGAACCGGCAGGCGCAAAGACGTCGTTATACGCCGTGCCGGGGCCGGCAAGGCTCACGGGACCAGGGATCAGGCTGAGGCCGGCTGGAAGGTTGCCACTCGATACTGACCAGGAATATGGACCCGTGCCGCCGGTGGCGCTGATGGTCTGTAGATAGCCCTGGCTGACCGTGCCCGCTGGCACTGTGGCCGGATTGACGGTGATCACCGGGCAGCCGATGCTCAAGGTGTAGCTGCGCGTGCCTGTGCAGCCATTAGCATCCGTGGCCAGGGCCACGAAGTTGAAGCCGCCGACCTGCGAAGTGCTGCCAGCGAGAACACCCGCCGCGCTCAGTGTGATGCCAGTGGGGAGAGTGCCGCTCTGCATGCTCCAGGCGTAGTTGGCGGTCCCGCCGCTGGCAGTCAGAGTCTGTGTGTAGGCCGTGTTGGCAGTGCCTCCGGGCAGCGTGGTCGGATTTAAGGTGATCGTCGGGCAGACCACGGTCAGCGTGTAGGCGCGGGTGACGGAGCAGCTCTGAGAATCCACAGCGCGGACGGTGAAGGAGAAGGTGGCTGGTGCGGCCGTGGCCGTGCCGCTGATCACTCCGGATGTGCTCAGTGTCAGGCCTGCCGGCAGCGCGCCCGCACTGACGTCCCACACATAACCACCATTGCCGCCGGAAGCTGTCAGCGTCTGGCTGTAAGCCGCATAC
Source organism: Verrucomicrobiota bacterium (assembly GCA_040387935.1). Classification (GTDB taxonomy): domain Bacteria; phylum Verrucomicrobiota; class Verrucomicrobiia; order Verrucomicrobiales; family Verrucomicrobiaceae; genus Prosthecobacter. The sequence goes on from JAZKCU010000001.1 coordinate 555,057, forward strand.
TGCGTGGCATTGGGCACGCTGGCGAGAGGGATGGTGATGGCCGGGCAGGTCACCGTGATGCTGTAGGCACGTGTGCCCACGCAGGTCTGCGAATCCGTGGCCAGCACTGTGAAGTTGTACACGCCCGGAACAGCGGTCGGCGTGCCGCTCACCATGCCCGCATTGCTCAGGCTCATACCGGTCGGCAGCGCACCGCTGCCGATGGAGAAGGCATAGGGCGCATTGCCACCGCTGGCGGAAATGGTCTGCGGTGTGTAAGCGGCAAACTGCTGCGCGTTGGCAAAGGTGGTGGTGGAAAGTGTGACCGGCGGGCAGGTCACGGTCAGGGTGTAGGCACGGGTGGCTGTACAATTGTTCGCATCACGGGCCTGCACGGTGAAGTTGTAGGTGCCTGGGTTGCTGCCCGGCGTTCCGCTCAGGGATCCGGTGCTGCTCAGCGTCATGCCCGTCGGCAGGGTGCCGGAGAACACGCTGTAAGCATACGGCGCTGTGCCGCCGCTGGCGGTGATGCTCTGCGCGGTGTAGGCCGCATACTGCGTGGCATTTGGCACCGTGGTTGGCGTGATGGCGATGGCTGGGCAGTTGATGAGCAGCGCGAAGCTGCGCACGCCAGGATATCCATTTATGTCGCTGGCTCGGGCCACGAAGTCGTAGGTGGCAGGGACGCTGGTCGGAGTGCCGCTGAGCAGACCTGTGGTGCCATTCATGGCCAGCCCCGCAGGCATGCCGTTGTTAAGGGAGTTGGTCGATGCATAACGGCCGAGTACTTCCGCGGCGCTGAGCGCACGGTTGTAGAGGGCCACTTCGTCCACGCCGCCCTTGAAGGCTGTGGTGCCACCGCCGTGATTGCCGATGTCGATCGGATCACTGCTGTGAGTGATCGCCGTGGTGTAGGCTTTCGTGGCCACCTGCACGCCGTTCACATAGAGGCGCATGGTGGCACCGTCATACGTGGCCACCACATGACTCCAGGTACCGGCCGTGAGTGTCGTGGTGATGCTGTTGCCTGCACGGTCATTCAGCCAGAAGCCAAAGGTGCTCGTGCTGCCGAGGTAACCCAGGCCATACCCATCCACACCTGCGGAGCCCGTCGTCTTGGTGATGATCGTTGCATTGTTGGCAAGACCGGAGGTGGCTGGGTTCACCCAGGCTTCCAGAGTGATCTGGGCTGGCTTCAGCGTGCTGCTGTCCAGCGCTTCCACGAGATCGTCCACACCATCGAAGTTATAGGCACGGCCCACTGCGCCGGCTTGATAAGTCAGACCTCCGTAGGCCACGGAGAGATTCACAGCCAGCGCATCGGCCGGTCCGTTTTCAGCGATCCACCAGGAAACCATGCCGGACGGCATTGGCGGGCTGATGCTCCAGGTATACGGCGATGTGCCGCCATTGGCGCTGAGCGTCTGGGAATAACTCGCATACTGAGTGCCGGCCGGGAAGGCGGTCGGAGTGACGCTGACGATTGGAGCCAGCAGGGTCAGCGTGTAGGTGCGTGTGGCCGAGCATCCCGTCGGACCATCGACGCTGCGCACGGTGAAGGTATGATAGCCAGGCATCGCGGAAGCGTTCGGCGTGCCGCTGAGCACACCGCCGCTGGTAAGGGTCAGCCCTGCGGGCAGCGTGCCGCTGCTCACATTCCATGTGTAAGGTCCCGTGCCTCCGGTGGAGCTTAGGTTCACGGTATACGGGCTGTATTGCGTGGCTGCGGCCAGGGAGGTGGGGCTGATGACGATGGTCGGGCAGACGCGGAAACCAAAGTCGATGGTGTTCTCAATGTTGGTGACGCCGGTGATTCCGGGCTCGCTGCCGGCGGAGAGGGTGATGAGCGGACTCGTCACAGCGGAGCCTGTGCCACCTGCCTGCAGGGCATTGGAGTCATTGTCCTCACCGTTGTCAGCAGGATCATTCACGGCGGCTATCAGCGGGAAGGATGCCGATGGCGTCGGGATGCGGACGCGGTACTGACCGGGCTGGTAGGTGACAAAATTGTACACGCCGCTCGGATTGGTCGTGGTGGTTTGCAGCACGGTGTTGGAGCTGTTCAGCAACTCGACCGTGAGTCCGCTGATGCCCGCCTCTGTGCCGCCCTGGAAAGCGCCGTCACTGTTCGCGTCCGCCCAGACCTGATTGCCGATGGTGATGCCGCTCCACACGCCGAAGTCGACCGAAAGCTCGGTGTCGGGGTTGGTGTCGCCGTCATTCACGGACTCGTCGCCCGTGCTGAGAGTGATCACAGGGCTAAAAATCCCGCTGCTCGGACCGCCAGGCTGTGAGCCGTTGTTGTCGTTGTTCACGCCATTGTCCTGCGTGACCGGTGTGCCGGACGTGGCGGGCAATCCGGCAGGCGGTGTCACCTTCACCACATACTTGCCTGCAGCCAGACCGCTGAAGCTGTAAGCGCCGGAAGGCGTTGTCGTCGTGCTGGCGACCAGCAGATCGTCCCCGTCACCGGCGGTGTTGTTGCCGCTGGTGTAGAGCTGCACGGCCACGCTGCCGACACCCAGTTCGGCACCTTCACGCAGGCCGTTGTTGTTGATGTCGTTCCAGATCTGGTTGCCGAGGGTGAGTGTGTTGGAGGCGCTCACTTCGCAGACCGTCAGGTGGTCCATGGAGATCGGCCCGCTGTTGGAGCCGGCGGAGAAGATCATCGTGGCCGTGTCGATCTGGGAGGCCGAGGCGCCGTTGGCGATGCGGAAGCGCCAGGTGAACTGCCTCCACATGGGCTGCGCGCTGTTGCCGGTGGCTTCGGACCAGTTGTTGTAGTCGGCCGAACCAAAAGCAGGGAAACTGCCACCCGTGCCGCTGAATCCGCAGCATTGCTGGTCGCCCGGCGCCGTGCCATTCATCTCACCCTGGCTGACACTGTAGTATTGGTAGAGGCCTGGTGTGGCACCGCTGATGACCTGCCAGATCTGCGCGTTCGCGCCCATGTCGAGCACGATGGAGGCGGCCGCGCTGCTCGCGTTTGCCGCCCAGATGGACACCTGGTATTCACGTCCAGGCTGCAGCACGCTGCTCCAGGCACCGCCACCGGCAGCGCGCAGGCTGACGCAGGAGTTGGTGCCTTGGAAGAGCATGTAACGCTTGCCATGGCGGGCTTTGGAGGACTCGACCCAGCTCACGCGGGAGCCGCTGTTGCCTGCCAGCACTTGCACGCGCTGGATGGGTTCACCCAAGCCGCTCGTGCCGTTCGTGCCACCCAGCCACTGCAGGCCGTTGATGCCGGTGCCAAAATCTGTTCCCGTGCCATTGTAGCCCATCAGCACGCTGGCGGTGCCGGTGGCGTTTGGAAGCTGCTGGAACTCGAAGCTGGCGTTGTCCACCAGGGTGTGGGTGTAGCACAGGTCCAGGTTCGCAAAGGCGAAATCGATGGTGCTGTCACGATCACTGTCGTCACCGTCCACGCCGGCGGCAGGCTCGGTGCCTGAGGCGAGTGTGATGAGGTGGCTCACCACCGCGGTGCCGATGCCGTTTGGCTGCACACCGTTGCTGTCATTGTTGACACCATTGTCCGTCGTGACGGACATCGCGCTGATGGTCGGGTAGTAAGTCGGGGGAGTCGGGATGCGGATGTAGTAGGCTCCCGGCACCAGATTGAGGAAGTTGTACATGCCGTTGGCATCCGTGTTCATCTCGGTCACCTTCACGTCATCGCCGCCGCCATTGTCACGCACTCCGTTGACTCCTGCGGTCCACAGTTCCATGCGGAGGCCAGGCACGCCAGCTTCCGTGTTGCCGCGGAGGCCGTCATTGTTGGTGTCCACCCAGACCAGGTTCCCGATGCCCAGGTTGTGCGACTGCAAGGTGAGCGCCTGAGTGACAAAGCATCCGTTGGCATCAGCGACACGAACATTGATGTTCGCCGTGGTGGAGGTCGTCGATGTGCCGCTGATCACACCGTCACTGCTCATGCTGAGCCCGGCGGGCAGCGTACCGCTGACCAGGCTCCAGGTTAGCGGAGCCACGCCACCGGTGGAACTGAGTGTCTGGCTGTAAGCGGTGCCAGCGTAGGCGTCCGGAAGCGTGGTCGTGTTGACCGACATCGCCGGACAGTTGGCGGAGACACTGTAGCTGCGTGTGCCGAAGCAGGCACTGCCATCAGAAACACTGATGGTGAAGGTGCTGGTGCCAGGAGTTGTCACCGTGCCATTGATCTGCCCCGTCACCTCATTCAAGGCCAGGCCGGGAGGCAGCGCGCCGCTGCCCAGGGTATAACGATAAGTCTGCCAACCGGTGACCGGCTGCATGCCAAAGCCAGGTCCGCTCCACTGCAGGCGTGCCACGGCATCACCAGCGCTTTCGTAGAATTCCACGCGGACCGTCACCGCAGTGCCGGCCGTCAGCGAGAGTGTGGCGCTGTAGTTGGTGGCGCTCTGGTCATACCAGCGGTCGATGACAAGATTGTTGTTCACCCACAGGCGGAAGCCGTCATCCGTGGTGCCCTGGAAGGTGTAGCTGCCCGTGGTCTGCGGCACCAGGGTGCCGGTCCAGCGCACAGAGAAGTTGTCGGCAGGCACGCTGGCCGCCGGTGAGCCCCCGGCCCAGTTAAAGTCGATGGCAGTGTCAGAGCGGGTGAGCAGCAGTGTGTTGAAGCTGTTGCCGGAGAAATACTGCCCCACCAGGCCGCTCTGCGGTGTGGCGGAAAGGGTCTGGCTATAGACGCCACCGACTGTCGCGTTCAGAAGTGTCGCTGGAGTGATGATGATATTGGGGCAGCCCGTGGTGATGCTGTAGGTGCGCGAGCCGGAGCATCCGTTCGCATCCGTGGCCGTGATGACAAAGGTTCCGGGTTCGCTCGCCGTGGGTGTGCCGCTAAGAGCTCCGGTGCTGCCCAGGGTGATCCCCATGGGCAGCGTGCCACTGGTCAGGGTGAACGTGTAGGGAGCCGTGCCGCTGCTGGCGGTGACGGTCTGTGAATAGGCAATGCTCACGGTGGCATCCGGCAGTGTCTCCGGATTCAGTGTGATCAGCGGGCAGGAGATCAGCGTGGTGGTGACACTGCCCTGGCATCCATAGGCATCGGTGGCACGGAAGGTGAGGGACGTGCCGGCGCCATTGCCCGAGGTGGGTGTGCCAGTGATGGTGGCGGTGGAGGCATCAAAGGTTAGGCCATTCGGCAGTGTGCCGGAGGTGAGAGACCAGGTGTAGGGGCCTGTGCCGCCACCCGCAGCCAGGGCCTGCGTGTAAGCCGTGCCCACCTGCGCGCGGGGCAGGCTGCCAGGAGTCACCGTCACCACAGGGCAGGCCGGACTCAGTGAATAGGCGCTGGAACCGGAACAGCCGTATTGATCGGTCACGCGGACAGTGAAGCTGGTGGCAAGATTGCTGGTGGGAGTACCGCTGAGCACGCCTGTGTTCTCTTCCAGTGCCAGACCTGCTGGCAGCGTGCCGCTGGTCACCGTGAACGTGAAGGGCGCGCTGCCCGCGCTCGCTGTGAAGGTCTGGCTGTAGGCGCTGCCTACCATGGCGGGATCAAGCGCCGCTGGACTGAGGGTGATGGCCGGACAGACAGGACCCATGGTGTAGCTGCGCGAGGCCTGACAACCATTCGCGTCCATGGCACGCACGGTGAAGCTGGCCGCGGCGGCGACGGTCGGTGTGCCGCTGACGACACCCGTGGCTGAACTGAGTGAGAGACCCGCAGGCAAGCTGCCGCTGGTGATCGAGTACACGTAGGGTGTCGCGCCATTGCTGGCAGTGATGGTCTGTGAGTATCCGGTGCCGACCACCCCGTCTGGCAGGGATGAAGGTGCGATGCTGATGACCGGGCAGATCTTCAGTGAGTAGGCTCGGGTGCCGGAGCACAAGTTAGCATCCACAGCGGTGACAGAGATGTTGGCCCCTGCACCATTGCTGGTGGTCGGTGTGCCGCTGATCTCACCCGTGCTGCTGTTGAGGGTCAGCCCTGCGGGCAGGGTGCCGGAGGTGACGCTGTAGGTGTAAGGCGCCGTGCCGCTGCTGGCGCTCACGGTCTGGGTGTAAGTCGTGCCCACGCCGCCTGCGGTCAGGCTGGACGGTGTCAGGGTGATCGTCGGACAGACAGGGGTGAGAGAGTAGGCGCGTGAGCCAAAGCAGGCATTGGAATCAGTCGCACGAATGATGAAGCTGGCGCTGGAGGTGCTGGTAGGCGTGCCGCTGACCGTGCCTGTGGTCGTGTTTAACGTTAGGCCGGCTGGAAGCGCGCCGCTGGTCAGCGCATACGTGTAAGGTGCGGCGCCACCATTGCCGCTCAAGGTCTGGCTGTAGCTCACGCCCACCGTGGCGGCGGGAAGGGTGCTGGGGGTCAGTGAGATGGCGGGGCAGACCGGTGTCACACTGTAGCTGCGCGTGCCCTGGCAGCCATAGTTGTCCGTGATGCGGAGGGTAAAGGTGGTGTTGGACGTGCTCGTCGGTGTGCCGGTGATGGTCCCCGTGCTGCTGTTCAGCGTGAGTCCGTTTGGCAGCAGTCCGGTGCTGACGGCAAAGGCGTAAGGCGTGTTGCCTCCCGTGCCGGTGATGGTTTGATTATAGGCCGTGCCCACCGTGGGGGCAGGCAGCGTGGAGGGTGAGACCGTGATGGTGGAGCAGGCCGGCGTGACTGTGTAGTTGATCGTGGCCTGACAGCCATTGGCATCCGTGGCACGCAGGGTGAAGCTGGCGCTCGTCGTGGTGGTGGGTGTGCCAGTGATGGTGCCCGTGCTGGTGTTCAGGGTGGCCCAGGCTGGCAGAGCTCCTCCGGACACGTTGAAAGTATAAGGGGCCAGTCCGCCGCTGGCGCTGGCCGTCTGGGAGTACGCTGCACCGACGGTGCCGTTGGGCAGGGTGGCCGGAGAGAAGACGATGACCGGACATACCTTGAGCGTGATGGCACGGGAGCCTTGGCAACCGAAGTTGTCCGTGGCCTGGAAAGTGATGGATGTGCCCGTGCCATTGGACGTGCTCGGCGTCCCTGTGATCGCTCCGGTCGTGCTGTTCAGACTCAGGCCCGCTGGCAGTGTGCCGCTGGTAACAGCAAAGGTGTAAGGAGCGCTGCCACCACTGCCGGTGAGTGTTTGTGAATAGGCCGAACCCACGACCGCGACGGTGGGCACAGTGGGAAGCACGGTGAGTGCAGGGCAGACGGGGGTCAGTGTGTAGGCGCGCTGCCCAGGGCACCCGTTCACATCGGTGGCCGTGATGGTGAAGCTTGCCGCCGTGGTGCTGGTAGGCGTGCCGCTCACGACTCCCGTGCTGGTGTTCAGGCTGAGGCCTGCGGGCAGGGTGCCTGTGGAGACACTGAAGGTGTACGGGGTGGCTCCGCCGGAGGCTGTCAGCGCCTGGGAGTAGTTCTGGCCCACGGTCGCTGTGGACATCGTAGCCGGGTTGACGGTGATGATCGGGCAGATCTTGAGCAGGTAGCTCTTGGTGGTGGCGCAGCTGAAGCTGTCCAAGGCACGCACGGTGATGTTCACGCCCGCGCCGTTGCTGGCGGTCGGTGTGCCGCCAAAGGCACCCCCATTGCTGAAGGTGATGCCTGAAGGCAGGGTGCCGGCGCTGATGTTCCAGCCGTAAGGCGCGATGCCGCCGCTGGCGGTGACGGCCTGTGAGTAGGCACTGCCCACCAGTCCTGCTGGGATGGTGCTAGGCGCGATGTCAGTCACAGGACAGCTGATGGCCACCGTGTAGGCGCGCTGGCCAGGACATCCGTTCACATCCGTCGCCGTGATGGTGATGTTGGAATTGCCGCCTGTCGTGGGTGTGCCGCTGATGACACCCGTGCTTGTATTAAATGTTAGGCCAGGCGGCAGCGTGCCGCTGGTCATCGCATAGGTGTAAGGTGCCACACCACCGCTGGCGGTCACCGTCTGTGAGTAAGGGATGCCGATCGTGCCTGGAGGCAGCGTCGCTGGATCCAGGAGAACGATCGGGCAGACCTTGAGGCTCATGGTCCTCGTCGTCAGACAGCCGTAGTTGTCCGTGGCGCGGAAGGTGAGAGACGCCCCTGCGCCATTTCCGGCGGACGGTGTTCCACCGAGGATGCCACTGGCTGCATTCAGGCTCATGCCTGGAGGCAGCGTGCCGCTGGTGATGGTAAACGCGTAAGGTGCGCTGCCGCCTGTGGAACTGATGGTCTGCGAGTAGGCCGTACCTGCTGTGCCGTCTTGCAGTGAGGTCGGGCTGATCACGAGCGTGGGGCACGCGGGCGTGACGGTGTAGGACTGGGAGACCTGGCAGCCAAAATTGTCTGTGGCCGTGATGGTGAAGGCGGCCGCGCTGTTGCTGGTGGGTGTGCCGATGACTGAGCCTGTGCTGGTGTTGAGCACCAGGCCGGCTGGCAGCGCGCCTGAGGAAACGAGATAAGTGTAAGGCGCGCTCCCGCCACTCGCGGAGATCGTCTGGCCGTACGCGCTGCTCACCGTTCCGTTGGGTAGTGAAGCGGGTGCCAGGCTCATCGCGGGACACGCGGAGTTGATGGTGTAGGCGCGGGTGGCCACGCAGCCGTTGGCATCCGTGAGGCTGATGGTGAAGCTGACGCTCTCAACGGTGTTCGGCGTGCCAGTAATGGCGCCAGTGGAAGTATTGAAACTGGCCCAGGCAGGCAGCGAGCCGCTGCTCACGGCACGCACATATGGGGAGGTTCCGCCCGTGCCGGTCACGGTCTGCGAGTAAGCGGTGCCCACCACGCCATTGTTCAGAGTGGTGGGGCTGATCGTGATGGCGGAGCAAATACGTACCACGATGGACCGCGAGCCTGCGCAACCATAGGTGTCTGTGGCACGGAAAGTGATGGAAACCCCGGACCCGTTGGTGACCGTCGGTGTCCCGCTGACGACACCTGCGGTGCTCAGGCTGAGGCCGGCTGGCAGTGTGCCGCTGGTCACGGTCCAACTGTGGGGCGAGGTGCCTCCAGTGGCGCTGAGGCTCTGAGTATAAACGGAACCTACCGAGGCCGCAGGCAGCGTCGTCTGTGTCACGCTCACTGTAGGACAGACGGGTGTCACAGTGAAGCTGCGTGTGCCCACGCAGCCTGCGCTGTCCATGGCACGGACGGTGAAGGTGGTGGCAGTGTTGCCCGTTGGAATGCCTGTGATGGCACCCGTGGACGCATTCAGGTTCAGTCCTCCCGGCAGGGTCCCCACGCTCACGGAGTAGCTGTAGGGGGTGAGGCCTCCACTGGCGGACACGGTCTGTGAGTAGCTCTGACCGACCACACCATTGCTCACGGAGGTCGGACTCACGGTGACGGTCGTACATGCTGGAGTCACGCTGTAACTGCGGGTGCCCTGACAGCCTGCGGAGTCGGCTGCGCGGATCGTGAAGCTGGCGCTCGTGTTGCTGATCGGCGTCCCACTGAGAAGGCCGCTGCTGCTGTTGAGCACCACACCAGCCGGAAGACTGCCGCTGCTCACGGAGAACGTATAAGGCGTGCTGCCTCCGGTCGCCGTGATGGTCTGCGAGTAAGCGGAGCCCACAGTACCGTTGACCAGGGCCGTCGGTGTCAGGGTGATGGTGGGGCAGACTACAATCAGGCTGTAGGCACGTGATCCGACGCAGCCCTGCGCATCGGTGACACGCAACGTGAAATTGTAGGTTCCAGGGGAAGCGCTCGTGCTGCCGGTGATCTCAAAGTTGTTGTTGATGGACAGACCGGCGGGCAGGTTGCCGCTGGCGATTTCCAGCACATAGTCTGGACGTCCGCCGGAGATGCTCATCGTCTGCGTGTAACTGGCGAGCCGTGTGGCGTTTGGCAGCGAGGTGGGGGAAAGAGCGACCGTGGGGCAGCTCATGAGCAGGTTGAAGGTCTGCGTGGTCGAGCAGCCTTTCGAATCCGTCGCTTGGACGGTGAAGATGAAGGTTCCGATCTCCGTCGGTGTGCCGGTGATGACCCCAGCGCTGCTGACGGACAGTCCTGCTGGCATCGAACCTGCCACCATGTTCCAGACATAGGGTGCCACACCGCCGGTGGCACTCAATGCCTGGCTATAGGTGGCGTCCTGAGAACCCACAGGCAGCACGCCTGGAAGGATGTTGAAGGCAGGGCAGGGACGCAGGCCGAAGTCGATGGTCTTCTCATAGTTTGTCCCGCCGCTGCTGCCAGGTTCCGTGCCTGCGGAGAGCGCGAAGCTCATCGATGTCAGTGCGGACTGCTTCACTCCGGGCTGCAAGCCGTTGTTGTCATTGTCCACGCCGTTGTCCGTGGTCACGACGCTGCTGCTGGCGAGCGGAGCCGTTTCCGGAAGGTAAGGGATGCGCACGCGGTAGTTGGTCGCCGTGGCGGTGTTAAAGCTGTAGTAGCCATTGCTGTCCGTGGTCGTGGTGAGCAGCACGGCATTCGTGCTGGCATTCAGCAGCTGCACCGTCAGGCCTTCGATTCCCTGTTCGCCGCTGGCCGCCTCGGCGATGCCGTCGTTGTCCTGGTCAGCCCAGACGAAGTTGCCGATGTTCAGCGCATTGTTGAAGGCGAAGTCGAGCGTGTAGTTCGTGTTGGAATCTGAGTCGCCATCATTCGTGGGCTCAGTGCCGGTCTGCAGGGTGATGACTGGACTGTAGGCCAGCGTGCCAGGGCCAGCAGGCTGGCTGGCGTTGTTGTCATTGTCCACGTCACTGTCATCCAGGTTCGGAGCACCCGAAGAGCTAGGGTACTGCGCGGTCGGCTGGAGGGTGATGTAGTAACGTCCCGACGCCAGCGGGCTGAAGACATAGCTGCCTGAGCTTGTGGTGGTGATGCTCGGCTGGGCCTCCCAGTCCGCTGCGTCCCCCGTGCCACCGATCAAGCCATCGGTGCCGGTATGGTAAAGACGCACCACCACGCCGGCGATGCCGGGTTCACCAGCTTCCTTGATGCTGTCCGCGTCGGCGTCCAGCCACACAGCATTGCCCAAGCAGATGCGTTCACTGAAGGGTGGCAGCGTCTGGAAGAGCAGGCTGTCCTCCATGTCCGACGTGTTGTTGGCATACACGCTCCAAGTCTTGCCATCAGAGCTCATGCCATCCCCACCGTTGTAGATGCTCCAGGCCGAGAAGGCTGGATCCTGCTGCGTGTGACCGTCATTGCGCAGCACATTCGTGATGGTGGTGTAAGGCGTGGTGGGAGACTCCCAGAGCACGGCAGTGCTGCCTGAGGTGCTGTGGTAGATGCTGCCAAGAACGCGGCCTGTGTCACTGATCGCTCCCACGATGCCGCCCAGCGTGTCACTGCCGCCGCGGGGAAGATTCATGCGGGTGCGGGTGAGTGTGTCATACACAAAGGGAACGGGCACGCCGCTGGTGGTTTCCGCGCTGCCGACATAACGGCCGCCGGGGCTGATTTTGCCACCCTTCAGCTTGCCGGTGAAGGTGGCCACCACGGTGGTCCAGCCGCCGGTCACGGTGCCGCGCAGGAGCTGGCCCTGGCCGCTGGCGTTGACGACCAGAAGCAGGCTGCCGTCTGCGCTGGAGTCCAAAACTTCACGCAGGGTGCCGATCGCACTCCACTGGCGTGTGCTGAGATTCCAGTAACCGCCCTGACTCACGGCGGTTCCAGGTCCGTCAGGATCCACGGTTCCAAACGCATACATGTTGTTGCTGGTGATACCGACTGGCAGCGCGGTCATGTTGAGATTGGAATCATAGGGCGTCAGCAGGCGCTGGGTCACCCCTGTGGCCCGAGTGTGCAGCCAGCCGAAAACAGTGATGTTTCTGCCGGCGGTGAAGCGCTCGTTTCCGACGGCGTTCCCGTCGTCATTCACATCTGTGCCGATCGCGTAGTTGTTGATCGGCGTCACCTTGGGCACATCCGTGTAAGCATACGTCGGTGCCTGCATGATGAAGGCGCGGCTCATGGCGCCAAAGCGCACGCCCGTGACCCAGCGGCCGTTGGGAGACATGCCGATGATCGATTGCGACTGCAGGTAGGCCTGTCCACCGAGCACATCCTTGCCCATGCGCGTCACCATGTACTGGGCGCCGAGGGTCTGACCGCGTGGAGGCGGACAGCCGGCTGCGGACGGTGCCGAATTGGCTGGAAGATAACCAAAGTTCAGACTGAGATTTTGTGAGCCGTTTGTGACGCTGCTGCTGGCGATGCCGTCCATGGGGGCCACTGGGTCGGCCGTGACGGTGGCTCCGTTCATGGTGGTCAAAGAATCCACACGCACTTTGACAACATAGGTGCCATTCGAAAGGCCGCCGAAACGATAAGTGCCTTCAGCTTCCACCACCCGGCCATCACGCCATGTCGTGCCAGAGGCATCAAACAATTCCACCACGGCGCCCACCACCACACCTTCACCGCTGTCACGTGTGCCATTGCCGTTGGAATCGGCAAACACCACGCCTCCAAGCGCGCCCGTGTGAGCTCGCCCGAAGTCCAGTGTCATCAGTTCCCAGCCGCCCTGGATGTTCACATCATGGCTGGTGGCCGTGGTGGGCTGCGTCATGCCCGTCGGGAAATCGACATCACTGGTGTCGTAGGTGACGGTGTAAGTGCCGGCAGGAACGAGGAATTCATAGCCACCGTTGACATCGGTGACCGCCGTGCGGTTCACGCCCACGCCTGACGAACTGATGCCGCTGAGAGCGATGTTGATGTTCGCCACACCCGCTTCCGCGGTGTCACGCACGGCGCTGAAGTTGGCGTCGTTGTAGACGCGGCCTCCGAGTTCCGCCAGTTCAGCGAATCCGAAGTCAGCCGTGGTGGCGGCCTGGGCTGCGGCCAGCGTGACGGCGATCTCCTCGCCATTGGTCGGCAACATGCTGTTGTACAAACCGGCATTGGGGCTGGAAGGCGGAGCTGGCACATGCTGCTCGTCCACACGCACTACATAGTCACCGGCAGGCAGATTGTTCACCGTGTAGATGCCGCTGGCATTGGTGAAGGCGATGCCGATCTCAACCTCATCTGCATCCACCGCGCCGTTGCTGTTCTTGTCCAGATACACACTCACCCGCACATTTGGAATGCCGGCCTCGCCAGCGTCCTTCACAGCATCTGTGTCCGTGTCGTAGTAGACGAGGTCACCGATGCTGCCGGTATGGTTGAATCCATAGTCCACGCCGTTGACGATCTGAGTGGCTGCGATGGTGATGGCACGCACAGCGGCGCCACCGCTCACGAAGTCCATGCCTGCTGGCAGCGTGCTTTCGATCACGTCGACCAGATAGGTTCCTGGATAGAGGCGGGTGAAGCTGTAGAGGCCGTCAGCGTTGGTCAGGACAGAGCGCACCAGCAGATCGCTGGCATCGATGCTGCCGTTGCTGTTCGTGTCGCGGTAGATCTGCACGGCGATGTCAGGCAGGCGGACTTCCTCATCATCCATCACACCATCTTCATCGCTGTCAGTCCAGACCGTGCCGTTGATCCTGGCGGCAGTGGCTGCTGGCGCGGGTGTCAGAATGCCGAAGTCAGCATCATTCACTTGCGCGCTGTTGGAGGCCAGCGTGCGCTGCAGGCTCGGCGCGGTGGTCATCACCCAGTCGGTCGGCAGCGTGTTGAGATCCACGGCCACGGTCCAGGGCGATCCGCCATTCGTGTTCAAGCCAAAGACACGGTAGCCGCCCACGCCATCACTGGTGGCTTCCTTGTTGGTGGCACCGCTTTTGACGGTGATCTTGATGCCAGCCACGCCGGGCTCGCCCGTGTCACGCACACCATTCGCGTTGGTGTCGGCATACACTAGGTCACCGATGCTGCCGGTCAGGCCGACCTGCACGCTGTTCGAGTTCGTCGGTGGGATCAGCACCGGGCTGGAGGGGCAGGACATGGCCTCAAAGTCCGTGTAGGCGGAGAACACGGCTGTAGGCGAGACCTGAAGCGTACAACGGGCGTTCGTGGTGTTCACAGTCCACACGCGGTTGATGATCGTGGAAGTGCCGGTGTTGCCGGTGGTCACACGCAGGACACCACTCGCGTCGAAGTCCATGCCCTGCACGTTCGTGATGTTGGTGGTCGTGGTGCCTAACAAGAAGCGTCCGATGTTCGTCACCGCGCCAGTTTCCGGATTGATGGTGATGAGACGGTCCGAGTCGCCGATGCCCGAGGTCGAGTCACTGGCGATGGCGAAGAGAACACCGCTGTTCGGATCGAAGGCCATGTCGTCAATGTCATACAGGGCGGTGGGCAGCGTGTTGGTGGCGACGGTGATGTAGTCCACACCCGCGCCAAAGGCGTCGTCGATATGCAGGCCGGTGTCAGGATCGATCTTAAACAGACAGTCCAGTAGCGTGTTGCCTGTGTTGCTGTCCTCCCGGCGGTGGATGGCATAGAGCGCACCGCTGGTCGGATCAAAGGTGATGCCGCGGATGTCAGCGACGGTGATACTGCCAAGAGAACCCGCCAGAGGATTGGCGCCGACGACACGGTTGATGAAGGTGAAGGCACCCGTGGAAGTGTTCACCGTGCCAAAACGGTCCGCGCCCGCGGCCACGGTGCTGTCTCGGTCCACGCCGTAAAGCAGGCTGCTGTCCAGGTTCAGCGTGGTGGCGCGCATGTAAGTGGTGCCTGTGCTGCCGACGTCCGTGACCGTAGTGCCGAGCACCTTCAAGAGGCGGTCAGAGGTGCCTGCGCTGATCGAGTTGGCCACCACATAAGCACCACGGAATTCGTTGGTCTGGATGCTGGCGATGTTGTCAATATTGTCACGGCCGCTGTTGCTGTTCACACTGACGGTGAAGGTCAGCGGACGGGTGACGAGCACGCTGTTCGAGGCGGAGGCCGGGAAGGTGGTGCTGCCCTTGGTGAACGACGCATTGGAGAAGCGCACACTGCCAGGGCTGGTGCTGGCATTCAGACGATAAGTCCAGGTGAAGGTGAGTGAGCCGCCGGCTGGCACGTCGCCTGCGGTTGGCGTCGGGCCGCTCAGGAGTGTGGCTGTGGCACCGTTGGTGAACGTCGCGCTCAATGTTGGAGGAGTGACACTGCTAATGCTCGTCTCACTGGAACCGATGGTCATCTGCACCGACGTCGTGCCGCCATCCGTGACAAGCGAGTTGTTGGCGCTGAGCTCAACCGTGATTTCGGTGGGGATGGGCGCACCGTATTCGACCATGGACCCACCGGAACTCACGCTTCCAGGCGTGGATGCCAGGCTGCTCCAGGTGTTGGACTGCGTGCTGTAGCGCCAGAAATTCGTGCTGCTGTCAGCGCGCAGCGCATAGAGTGAGACACCTCCATAGGCCAGGGCACCGCCGCCGTTCACGGTGTTTGGTGCGCTAGTCATGCGTGCCCACGTGTTCGTGCTGATGTTGTAACGGTAGAAGTTGGTCAGGTCGCCGCCGCGGAGGGCATAGATGTAGGTGCCGTCATAGGTCAGCGAGCCGCCCGAGCCGATGCCGTCCGGCGTGTCCGCCAGACGCGTCCAGGTATTGGAGCTGACGTTGTAACGGTAGAAGTATTTGTAGCCGGAGCCGCGGACGGCATAGAGGTTGGTCTTGTTGGAGACCATGGCACCGCCGGAACCCACATTGCCGCCGGGGAAGCTGGTGAGTGAACTCCAGGCGTTTGAACTGATGTTGTAGCGGTAGAAGCTCGTCGTCTCGTCTCCCCGCAGCGCATACAGGTAGGGGGAGATATATTCCAGGCGATGGCCGCTGTTGTAGAATGTGCCCGGGGCGCTGGCCAGAGTCGTCCAGTTGTTGGCGCTGACGTTGTAGCGCCAGAAGGTCGTCGAGTCGTTGCCACGCAGCGCATAGATGTTGACCCCGTTGGAAGCGAGCTGGCCGCCGGGCCCGATGGTGTCCGGGGCACTGGTGCGGGTGGTCCACGCCAGCGAGTTGGAGTCGAACCGCCAGAAGTCGGCCGTGTAGTTTCCGCGGAACGTGAAGAGATTCAGGTTCTGGATGTAGGTGCCCGGCTGCGCGGCGACCGTGGTGCCGAGGTTCCAGGTGACCACTCCGCCGCTCTGAGTGCCACCCTGGCCGGCGCTGACAAAGGAAGAGCCTGCGGGCAGGCTGTCCGTGACCGTTAGGCCGCTGAGGAAGTCATAGCCTGCATAGCTCGGTGTGATGGTGTAGACGATCTGATCGCCCGCCGTTGCGCTGGTGCGGTTCGCCGCCTTGGTGAGCAGACGGGAGAAGGGGAAGTCATTCGTGAGATTGATCTCGGAGGCCGCCACGCTCACACTGAGCTCGTCCATGTAGATCATGTAGCCAGGCGGGATTTCTGGCACATTGGTGTCACAGATGATGATGAAGTCGCCTTCGCCGAGATTGTCAAAACGGTAGGCACCTGTGGTGTCAGTGCGCATCGTGCCCACCAGTTCGTTAGCGTCAGCACGGTTGTCGCTGTCGGTGTCGGCATAGAGTCTGACGGCCAGGTTGGCGATCGGGATCTCGCCGACGTTCATCACGCCGTCCACGTTCGTGTCCTGGAAGGCTTTGCCGCCGATGCTGGAGGGAGACTCCCGCCAGAAGCCGAAGTTGGCCTTGGTATAGGTGGTGGTCAGTTCCTGGATCCGGTGCGGGTCGGGCGTGGTCAGGAAGAAGGGCGTGCCTCCCACTCCGGCAGCGATGTCAGAATCCGTCTGATCCACATCCACAAGATAGTCGAGCGCCAGCGGCAGGTTGGAGAAGGTGTATGCCCCGTCCACATCAGTGGTCTGGGTGCCCACCAGCGAATCAGCGCCGGCATCCACGATGCCGTTGCTGTTCTGGTCCCGATAAAGACGGACGGTGACACTGCTGATGCCGGTGTCGTTGTTCTGGAACACGCCATCCTTGCCCAGGTCATTGAAGACGGTGCCGCTAATGCTGCCCGTGCCGCCGGTGCGATAGCCAAAGTCCACGTTGAGCTTCTGCTCGTTATTGGCGATCGCCACGGTGACCTGGTTCGCGCTGGCAATACCGTCGAGATCGTAAGTGGGGGTGTGTCCAGATGGTGGGACCACCTTGACCACGAAGGTGCCACCCGTGAGGCCTGTGATGGCGTATCGGCCTTTGGAATCAGTGACCTGGGTGTTCAGCAGGGTCGTGCCGTTGCTGGCATAGAGCTGCACGGTCACACCCGGCAGGCCTTCATCTTCGGCATCCATCACGCCATCACCATCCCAGTCGCGGAACACGGTGTCACCGATGCGGCCACCACCGACCGTGACAGGAGCGAGCGCGCCGGTGGACATGATCTTGCCGCTGTTTTCATAGACGAAACTGTTGGTGTACACACCGCCTGCCTGGCTGGGGCTGATCTTGCACTTGAAGACCAGCACGAGGCTCTTGCTGTAAGCGATGGGAGAGGCAACGGTGAAGACCGGTTCCGCAGTGTTCAGCGCATTCACCGCGACGGCGGAAGTCACTGAGCCCGCCAGCTTCGCGGAGACCATGCCATCATAAGTGAAGCCCGGAGGCAGCTTTTCACGAATGATCAGCGGCACGGCGTTCGGGCAGGGGCCGTCATTGAGCATCGTCAGCGTGTAGGTGACGGTGTCGCCCGGATTGGCCTGGGAGGGGGTCACCGTCTTGTCCGGGTAAAGCAGGGCGCTGGCGGACACTTCCACGGTATCGGTGTTGCATGCCTTGGGAGCCTGGTCGCTCGTGGCGCAGACGGTGTTTGTCATCACGCCAGTGCCTGTGGCACGAACGGTGATCGTGATGTTACGCACGACGTTAGGCTGCACAGTGCCGAGATTCCAGCGCAGCGGGCCGGTGCTGTTCGGAGCAGGGCTGGCGCTCACGTAAGAGATGCCGGAGGGCAGGGTATCCTCAATGACAACATTCGTCAGAGGATTGGTGCCATGGGAAGTGAACCACAGGGTGTAGGTGAATGTTTCGTTAGGCCCGACGATGCCCTTGGAGGCCTGCTTGAAGATCAGCGGCTTGCTGGACAGGGAGACGGTGGTGTTCTCATAGTAGCGCCACAGGTGGTCCTTGTTCGTGTACTCGCCCCCGGCATCACCGCCGAAGGTGTCCGCATAGGCCTGGAGGAAGCCCGAAGCATCAAATGGCGAGCCTGCCTGGCCCGGTGCGACGCTGATCTTGATCTGCACGCGGGCATATTCCGGGCGGAAGAGCTCCAGATTGCCCCACGCCATGCGGATGGCTTTGGGACTGGTCGCATCTGTCCAGCTCGTGGTGGGAGCCAGGGGATTGGAGATATTCAGGTCCCAACCCGTGTTGCTTCCATCCACGCCCACCAGACCCAGCGCCGTGCTGCGCAGACCGTCGGCGTCCTTGGCGATCATGCTGCCAGAGTAACGGATGCGCTTCCACGGACCATAGTTGCGCACGGAGTTGCGCATGCGCGCAGGATCGTTCGGATTCGCATCCCAGTAAGTCTTGTCAAAGTGCCAGCCATAGCCGCTCTGCGGTCCGGCCACGCCGCTGCCCAGGCCCCAGGGGGTATTGCCACGGCCATCTGGATCCACGATGGGGGCGATGGGGGAACTGATGCCGAAGGCGATCAACTGCTCCGCATCCCAGCGCGTGGAAGGCGTGATGTTGTCGCCTGAATTGTTACGGATGACGTTGTCAGAGGTGCCCGTGTTGCCATCGAGGCCGCCCATGCTCACCCAGCTCTGCCAGGCCGTTTTTGGGTCGGTGGAGTAGAAGATCCCCGTGTCGGAGTACACGCCTGCCATGGTGCCGCGCATGAGTCCGCTGGTGCTGTCCACCACATAGGCCTTCTGGCCGATGATGTTGGGCCCGAGTTCCAAGCCTTTAAGCGCATTTTGCACTTTGGCACCCACTGAACCATCTCCGAGGGCCAAAACGGACTGCCCTTTCAGCGCCATAGGGATAAATTTTCCTGTCGTATCGAGCCGTCCATAGTGCGCTCCGACCACCTGGGCCCCCACCGGAATGAAGAAAGTGGAGTATCCGCCCGCCCCCGTGGGGGTGCCGACAGAGGGGGTGGCTTTCATCACCAAACCCACCACATCACCCACCTGAATGAGCGGCAGTCCGGCCGCTTGACGCTGCTGCATGCGCGTCAGAGTTTCATTGTCGAAACCAATGTAATCCGCACGCTGGTTCAGATTGTGTGCGTGCGCCGGGCCTTGGAAAATCAAGGCTCCCAGCAGCATGAGCATGCCTAACAAAAAGTGCTGATACATGCTTCTGGCATAACCTTCGATATCGGAAAAACGAGGGTTGGTCAGAGGCATGGAGTTCCTTCGGGCAGGCATAACGCCTCCGTTCAGGCAGCCCAGGGAGCGGGAGCTGGTAGAGTCCATGTGTTCCATCAATTCCCATAATGTTAGCCATACTATCTATAATTTCAATATAATTTGGGCTGATATTTAAAACAGCTTAACTTATTTGAGGAAAACTCTCGAAATCAGAAAAAACCTCAGACTGCCATTTGGCTGTCTCCCCAGTCCCGACTTGTCCCTTTGTCGTGGCAGGAAAGGGGACTAAACTGATTCTTGACCCTGATGTCCCTCTAAACCTTTCAAGGATGGGCGGAGCTGGAATGCTGAAAGCGAGGGCTGAGCATCAAGACAGGGACGGCACCCGTCGTGTGAACCACCCTTTTTGATGTCTAGATGGCCTCACGCACGGCGCATCATGGCGATGACCTTGTGCACGATCTGTGTCAGTTCACCCGCCTCGTATGGCTTTGGCAGCACACCGACGAAGCCTTTCTCCAGGAACAGCATCTGTACTTCCTCATTGACGCTGCCACTGGTGACCACCAGCCGCGCATCAGGGTCAAATTTCAGGATTTCGGCCGCCGTTTCACCACCATTCATGCCGCCGCGGAGAGTGAGGTCCATCAGCACGACATCCGGCGCCGTGCCCGTGCGGGCCAGGCTCTGGTAGATTTTGATGGCATCCTGTCCGTTGTCCGTCTCCACCACCTCGTAGCCACAGCGTTTGAGGATCATGTGGGCGACTTTGCGGAGATCGTCCTCGTCATCGACGATGAGCACGCGTCCCTGGCCATGCTTCAGCGGCACGGGAATGTTGGTGGCCGGAGCACAGGCGGAAAGAGACTCTGGCGCAGGGGCAGGCACCGCTGGCAGCAGCACCGTGAACTCCGTTCCAATGTTCAGCCTGGATGCGACGCGGATGTCTCCCTCATGCTCTTTGATGAAGCGTTTGCAGGTCGTGAGGCCGATGCCGTTGCCATCGGTCTTCGTGGTGAAGGACTCACGGAACAGACGGGAAAGATTTTCCGGGGCGATGCCGCAGCCGCGGTCCCGCACGGCCAGACGCACGTAGAGTCCCGGCTTCAGGATCGCGTCCTGCCCCAGCGCGATGTCGATGTTCTCCACATCCACATCCATGTGCCCGCCGCGCGGCATGGCTTGGATGCCATTCATGATGAGGTTTTGCACCACCTGGCTGATCTTGGTCCCGTCAGCGATCGCCCAACGGAGGTGTTCGCCCATGCGGATGCTGACCTGCACGTTCGCTCCTGCGCTCGCCAGCTTCACCGTGTCCTGCACAATGGCGGTGAGCTCGACCGGTTTCTTGGCCTGGGGTCTGGCCTTGCAGGCCGTGACCACCTGGGAGGTGAACTGCTTGGCGCGCTTTAAACCGCTGAAAATGAGCTGTAGGTCTTCACGCAGACCAGCATCGCTGTTGCCCACCTTGTGAACGAGATCAGAGAGGCGCACCGTGACAGGCCCCAGAAGATTATTCACATCATGGGCGATCCCCTGCGCCAGCGCGGCGAGGTTGTCCTTCTTGAGGCGATCAGAGCTGGCATCCAGATCATCAGCCTTCAAAGGCATGGTCTTGGCCGCAGCGGCCGACACCATCGGGGCAGGGGAGACCAGAAGGGTAAAGTTCAGCAGCTTGCGCAGGCTGTTAAAGACCGCCCGCACCCGCCAACGACATAATTTTGGCTCGTTACCGTAAAAGTTCTGGAGCCTGCATTCGCATTCATGCGTGCCACCATTTTCCACAGCCAAATTCAGGCTCTGCAAAAGGATGTTCGCGTCTGTGTGACCCACGGCGAGGTCATTCAAGGTCATTCCTCTGAGCCCTTTGTCAGGCTCTACCCCGACCAGCACGGCTGCTGCCGCATTGCTGAAAAGGATCTGCGGGCCATTCACCCCAGAAGCCTCAGGTTCAATGATTAACAGCCCTTCTGGCACTTGGTCCAAAGCCACGCGCAGAAAGTAGTTAGCCGTCTTCATTTGGTCGAGACTGGCTTCCAGCTCGGCCAGTGTCTCAGGGCGAAGGGTGTCGGGAGCGAGAGTCATGGGAGCGAATGCGGAAGCTTTTAATGATTTTGGATAATTAAGACAACCTTAATTTCTGGAGATCTAATCTTTTATGCCTCTCATTTATGATAAAAGTAGGGTTATCACTGTTTTGTTGGGCGTTACATTGGCGTTCCGCACCAAAGCGACCCCTCTTCCCCCACCTGCAACTTCGAACCGTCTACTTGCCCAAGTGCCAAAGCACCGCTACACCCTCCCGGTTCATGCCTGCCCTCTCCATCCAGCCTCGCGCCCGTTTGTTTCATGGTCACGTCTGGGTCTACGCGACCGAGATCAAGGGCCGCTTCGGCGATCCGCAGCCCGGAGATGTGGTCCAGCTCCAAGATGCTCGTGGGAAGACCATCGGCAGTGCCATTTACAACCCGAAGTCCCAGATCAGCGCCCGCCTGTTCTCGTATCGGCGCCAGGATCTGGATCTGGACTTCTTCACCCGCCGCATCGAGCGCGCGATGCGTGCCCGTGAGGCCGCTGGCGTGGACACGCAGCTCTGCCGCCTGGTGTGGAGTGAGTCCGATGGCCTGCCCGGGGTGATCATCGACCGCTACGGTGACTGTCTGGTGCTGCAAACACTCACGCTGGCCATGGATCAGCGGCAGGATTTGATCATCGAAGCCCTGAAAGGTCTGCTCGCCCCCCGCAGCGTCGTCCAGCGCAACGAGGGCAACGTCCGCAAGGCCGAGGGGCTCGAGCTGATCAAGGGCCCTGTCCTTGGCGATGCGCCTGCCCCCTTTGTCATGCGCCATCATGGCAGCGCCTTCCATGTGGATCTGATCGAAGGCCAGAAGACCGGCCTCTATCTGGACCAGCTCGATAACTACCAGCAGGTGGCCAAACTTGCCAAAGGCCGCCGAGTGCTCGACTGCTTCACCAACCAAGGCGGCTTTGCCCAGGCCTGCGCCTTAGCCGGTGCTGCCGAAGTCACCGCCGTGGACATCAGCGAGTCAGCGATTGCCACGGCAAAGGCCAATACCGAGATTTCCGGAGCCCAGGTAAACTTCATTGCCGAAAACTGCTTTGACTTCCTCAAGCAGCAGGAGTCCTCAGGCGCCACCTACGACCTCATCATCCTCGATCCGCCGTCCTTCACCAAGTCCAAGGCCACGGTGAAAGACGCCATGCGCGGTTATAAGGAGATCCACCTGCGCGCCATGAAGATGCTCCAGCCCGGCGGTATCTTCGCCACCTTCAGCTGCAGCCATCACGTCAGCCACGGCGAGTTTCACGCCAGCATCGAAGACGCCGCTGTGGACGCCCGCAAGACTCTCCGCCGGGTGGCCATGTACACCCAGCGCCCCGATCATCCGATCCTCGCCACCATTCCTGAGACGGAATACCTCACCGGGTATGCGTATGAGGTCGTGGCCTCTTGGTGAGGGACTCGGCAGCACGCGGGAAATGCCGCAATGCCGTGCTAGTCTTCCAGAACGTTGAGAAGATTTTGGACCGTTTACCGGCAACCGGCGCGCCATTTGCTCTTCAAATCTTCCCGCCAGGGCGTGAAGCCCCACGTCTGATCGTCAGTGAAGGGCTCGTCCAGTCGCTGGGCCCCCTGTTGAACATGGAGGCGCTGGATAAGTGCCCGCCGCCATGCTTTCCGATGATGGTAGCGAGCATGGCCACCCGGACACCAGAAATGTCCACACCACAGAAGCCTGGGTGGCTGAGGGAACTCTGGATGCGTTGTACGAGCCAGAGGATCAAGGCATCCCGTTCATCGAGGGCACCGTCCTCCCCGAATTCTCCGATTTCGTGGTCAGTGGTCATTGAGGCAGACAGTGCGGGGGAATCTCAGTCGTCTCCGACCTTTCGGTATGTATTGTGCTCGTTCACGATAAGCTCATGTTTCCACACAAGGTCTTTGAGGTCGGGATGGAGGTAGAGTCCGATGCCGCTGTCTGTGAGGCGGCTGTGGTGGTCAAACAACACATCCACCACCGCACCTATTTCCCACGGCAGGCTCATGAGCCGAGCGCGCGCCGTTGCCCAGGTTCCCAGTGATTCACCATCAAGCCAATAGTTGGCCGCATCAGCATTGCTGGCCGTCCCCTTGGATGAGCAGCGGATGCAGTAGCGCCGCAACGGACGGTTTTTGTAAACATAGGTGACGTCGCGCTCCGGCCTGGTGAGCGAGTCGAACACTTGGCGAAACACACCGGGAAACCCTGGTATCAGTAAGGGCTTCTGGCCAGGAATATCCGGGATGATGACCTTGATTGAATTTGTCCCGATCTCGGGGAGCTCGTCCGAGTCGAATCTGCGCCATGCGTCCTCGTTATCGATGTAAGGAATCTCCACGCGGTTGATCACCATGAATTGCGTTTTTCCCTGCCGCTTCCAAGAAACCTCAACGGGCTCCAACGCCCACGTGCAGGCGGCCGTCGTCAATAGCATGGCGAGTTGCACCCAAGGTAGGAACGTTCTCATGAACTCATTTTTTAAAGCCCAACGGTCCTGCCTGCAAGGATGCTCTCTGCTAAGGCACTCCTCGACGCCGCTGCGACTCCAGTAGAGGCAGGCGTGAGCGTGCCTTCTAAGGAGACGAAGATCACGCATCGCCCAGAGGAAGTCTCACGACTTCTTCTACGACGAATCGTGGGGCGGCCAGGATCAGGCCGCCAATCCAGCCGCCGCGACCTTGCCTTCATCAGACACGATCTCGCCGGTGAGCTCGGGCTTGCAGCCTGCCTTCATCTCATCGCGGAACTTTTTGATGAAACTCTGAGTAGGCCAGGAGCAGGCTTCACCGAAGGCGCAGATGGTCTTGCCTTCGATCTGGTTGGCCACGCTTTCCAGGGAGTCCACATCATCAGGGCTGGCTTCGCCGGCGACGATGCGGTCGCTGATCTTCTTCATCCACAAGCTGCCTTCACGGCAGGGGGTGCACTGGCCGCAGGACTCGTGGGCGTAGAAGTTGTTCAGGTTGTTGATGACCCAGGTCATGCTGCGGGAGTCATCCATGATGATGACGCCGCCGGAGCCCGCCATGGAGCCGCACGCGGCCATGGTGTCAAAGTCCATGGGGATGTCCATGATGCCGATCTCGCGGCCGTCCTTGAGCTTAAATTTCTCATCGGCGCGCAGCACCTTGGAGGAACTGCCGCCAGGGATGATGGCCTTCAGCTTACGGCCCGGTTTCATGCCGCCGCAGAGCACGTCGATCACCTCGCCCATGGTCACCTTGCCGACCTCTACCTCATAGTAGCCGGGTTTCTGCACGTCACCGCTCACGCACAGGATGCGGGTGCCGGTGTTGTTAGGCGTGCCGAGCTTCGCGTATTCCGCGCCGCCCATCTGGATGATGTGCTTCACGTGGCAGAGGGACTCCACATTGTTCACGATCGTCGGGCTCATGTAGAGGCCGAGTGCTGCTGGGAAATACGGAGGCTTGATGCGCGGGTAAGGGCGCTTGCCTTCAAGGGACTCGATCAGGCCCGTTTCCTCACCGCAGATGTAAGCGCCCGCACCACGGTGCACATAGAGCTCGCAGTCAAAGCCGCTGCCCTGGATGTCTTTGCCGAGGAAACCCTTGGCACGTGCTTCAGCGATGGCCTTTTCCACAATGATGGCGGCCTGGGGGAACTCCTCGCGGATGTAGATGTAGCCGAGCTTCGCGTTCACGGCGAAGCAGGCAATGATCATCCCCTCCAGAAGCTGATGGGGATCTTGATGCAGGATGTAGCGGTCCTTGAAAGTTCCAGGCTCGGATTCATCCGCATTGCAGATGATGTACACGGGCTTGGTGTTCGTGGGCGGGATGAAGCCCCACTTCACGCCGGTCGGGAAGCCCGCACCGCCACGGCCGCGCAGACCGCTGGCCTTCACCTCGTTGATGATGGCGGTTTTCTCCATTTTCAGGGCCACCTTTAGCTGCTCATAGCCGCCGTCCTCGAGAAAGCTGTCGATGGAGGGCGTGAAGCCGACACGGTCGATGTTCTTGAAGATGAGCCGCTTTTCGCGAGCGTGGGGCTCTTTGCCTGAAGTGTATTGGATCGCCATGAGGGGATGAAGGTCGCTTGACGGCAGTATTCCGCTGCGGGAAGGGGCGGCAAGCGGCTTTGTGAAAAAATTCACAAGCGAGCCTTTGGCGGTCGCCTATCCCGGCAGGCACAACTAGCCACGCTTGATTTGAGCTGTGAATAACCTATATTGAGAGGATGAAACGCGCCGGTGGCGGCCCGTTTCAGTGCCTATTTTTCACGCTGTTTCTCTGGGGAAGCACCGGAAAATGCTTCGGGAGAAGGAAATTTTTCCAGAACTGCAAGAAAGAAAATTGGCCCCCGTATTTCATCCCGTCCCGAAACTATTACCCCCCGCTCACACGCCATGAAGATGCATCAAAATTGTCAGGGCAATCACCTGGATCTCCGCTCCGGCGTCAGCCGCCGTGATTTTATGTATGTCGGCATGCTGGGCGGCCTGGGCCTGACCCTGCCAGACCTGATGCGCCTGCAGGCTGCCAGTGTGATGCCTGAAGTGGAAAGCTTCAAGCCGATCGCCGACTCGATCATCCATATCTACCTTCCTGGTGGCATGGCACAGCATGAGTCCTGGGATCCAAAACCCTTCGCCAGCCCGGACTACCGCGGCCCTTACACCCCCATCAAGACCTCCATTCCTGGAGAGTATGTGGGTGAGAAGTTCACGAACATCGCCAAGATCATGAACAAGCTGACGGTCATCCGCAGCATGACTCATGGTGAAGCCGCTCATGAGCGCGGTACGCACAACATGTTCACCGGCTATCGTCCGAGCCCGGCCATCAAGTTTCCGAGCTTCGGTTCCATCATTTCCCACGAAATGGGCAGCCGTAACAACCTGCCTCCTTACGTGGCGGTTCCCGGCGTCGTCGCTCCTGAGCAGGGCACTGGCTACATGAGCAGCGCTTTTGGTCCCTTCGCTCTGGGTAGTGATCCAGCCGACAAGGGCTTCACGGTCCGTGACCTCCTCACGCCGAAGGATATCGACGACAAGCGTTTCGAGCGCCGTCGCTCCCTCCTTGGCACCGTGGACGAACACTTCCGCACCGTTGAAAAAGCGGACTCCATCAATGCCATGGACAGCTTCTATCAGGCCGCCTACGGCCTGATCAGCAGCACTCAGGCCCGCGAAGCCTTCGACCTCGCCAAGGAGACCGACAAGCTCCGCGATGAATACGGCCGCAACCCTGCCGGTCAGCGCTTCCTGCTGGCTCGCCGCCTTGTCGAAGCCGGTGTGCGCATGGTGTCCGTCAACTTCGGTGGCTGGGACCACCACAGCAATATCAAGAGCGCGTTTGATGGCCAAGCCCCGAACTTCGACCAGGCCTTCGCCCGCCTCATCACCGATCTGGCCGACCGTGGCATGCTCAAGAAGACTCTGGTCATGGTCAGTTCCGAGTTCGGCCGCACGCCAAAGATCAACGGCACCAATGGTCGTGACCACTGGCCGCGCGTCTTCTCGGTGGCCCTTGCCGGCGGCGGCGTGAAGGAAGGCTACATCCACGGTGCGTCTGACGCCCTCGGTGGTGAGCCTGACCGCGATGCCGTGGGACCAGAAGATCTTGCCAAGACCATGTATCGCCTCCTCGGCATCAATTCCGAGAAGCGCATCATGTCTGATGGCGCCCGCCCCATCGACATCGTCAATGGTGGCCGCATCCTCACCGAAGCCTTGGCGTAACCCTTGTTAGTTTAGTTTTGTGGAAACGGCGCAGCCCTCAAAGCTGCGCCGTTTTTGTGTCGAAGCGCATGAGCGCGCGCCACTTAGAGGCAGGCGTCAGCATGCCTTCAATGAACCACGCTCCCATAAGGACGACTCACATCTTCCTCGACGCTGTCACGAGTGCGCTACGGTAGGTTGGGACGGGATTGTTCCACTTCACTGCGGACCCGTCAGAAACTCTGACACGCGATTGCCACGGAAGGTCACCGACGCATCCTTATATGGCACGTAGACCACATTCGGGCCCATGCCCCAGTAGGGATCCCAGGCACCGTAGTAGCCCGCGCCGTAACCACGGTAGCCCCAGCCCCGCCCGTAACCATAGCCCAGCCCCATGCCGAAATTGTTCGTGTAGACCGGCTGTGTGCCCATGTAGGACCACTGCTCCACACTGCTGCCTTTCTGCCGCCCGGTGGCGACGGAGTCAGGCCGGCCATAGGAGAGGAAGACACCTTCCTTGGTCATGCCTTCACGGATGCGGCCCTGCTGCACCAGCACCTGATCACTCGTGCTGAGCTTCTGGTAAATCTGTGGGTTATTGGCGATCCGGCGCTCGCGGGCGCTGGTGCAGCTGATCGCCAGGGTGGCCAGCGTGAGGCCGGCGCAGAGTTGGAGGAAACGCTTCATGGGGGTGATGGAAAGACCGACGGCGCGAGTGCTTTGTTCAACACATTACAAACGCATGCCGAAGTGCACCTGACGGCCGATTTCCTCAAAACCACAGGACGGGTACAGATTCTGTCCAATCACATTCGAGGCCATGGTCTCGATCTTGGCCACCTTCATGCCCTTCTCGCGGAAGTAGTCCAGCACATGATGGATCAGGCGGCGGCCCAGACCGAGCCCGCGGGCGTTCTCCACCACCGCCAAATTGGGAATGCGACCCACGAGGTTCAACTGATCCAGCTGCGTGGTGATGTAACCCAGGATCTCCCCCTCTCTCTCGGCCACGAAACACCCTTCCGGGTTCTTGGTGCAGTCATCATCGATGTGGTCCGCCTTGCGTGCCTTCCAGTCCCGGTTGTTCCATGTGCCGAGCCTGTCTTCGATCATCTGGTCCAGCGCCACGCTGCCAAACGAGTCGATCGTGATCTTTCGCAAGATCGGAAGATCCTCAGGGCGGTAATGGCGGACAGTCACGGGAAGCTGGGGAGTCATGGAGGAAAGCAGAACGAACACCACCCGCAACATTCCGCAAGGCTTGACGCCGCCGCTCGTGAGATCATGCTCGCTTTCACCTTCATGTTCGTTCCCATCGGTCATCTTCGCGCCCTCCTCACGCTGTTCCTGCTCTGTCTCATGACTCTGACCGGAGCCGCGGAGGATATGGACTGCGTCCGGGAGTTTCCCGCCGCTTACAGCCTGTTGACCGGAGCGGAAGGCGAGAAACGAGATCAGCGTCTCTTGCAGACTCACGCCATCATCGCCGCCAAACTGCACCTGACGCCTGAGGCTGTGGGCAAGGTTCTGCAATCTCTGGTGGAAAGCCTCCGCAAGAAGACCAGCGGCTTGGCCAAGCTCGACCGCGCACGCGCCAGCTTCATCCACGGTAGTTATGACGAGGCCAGGAACCTGGCACTCGAGACTGGGGATGAAGCTCATCGTGCCGCGCCGCGTCGTCCTCAGGACATCATCGCATCCCTGCAGCTGGCCGCCTTTGCCGCCATGGAGCTCTCGCGCTTTGAGGAGGCGGTGAAGTATCTCGGCGTCGCTCTTGGCGAGACGGATGCGGATCGTGATCTCAAAACATGGACGCAACTGCAGGCTGCCACGGCACGCTGCTATGGTCTCATGAAGATGCACAAGGATGAGGAGCAGACGGTGCGCTTCATCTACACCGAGCACGAGCGCATCCGCGGGGAGCGTGATCCTGAGACCATCAAGTATCACAGCCAGTTTGCGGGCCTGCTGTATCAAAATGGCCGGGATGCTGATGCGGAGCGTGAGACCCGTGCCGTGTTAAAGATCACGGAGATGGTTCTCGGTCCCAAGCACGAGCAAACGCTGGTCTTGCGCAAGAACCTCGCGCGGGTGCTGGAAGCGGGCGGGCGCGCCGCGGAGGCGGAATCGCTGCGGCGAATGGTGATCGCCGTGCAGATGGAGACGCTCGGTGGAGGCGCGGCGGGCACCTTGCGCAGCCGTGAGCAGCTCGTGAAGAATCTCTTGGAGCAAAAGAAGTTCGGCGAAGCTGAGGCCGAGGCGCTCATCCTCACCGAGCATAGCGGCAAGGCGAACGGCCCTGATTCGACCACGACTCTGGGCGGGCGCCTCAGCGTGGCTCTCGCCATCCTGTCCCAGGAACGTCATGAGCAGGCCTTGGCACAGCTTGAGTCCCTACAGACTGACTGCGTCCGTGTGTTCGGTGAAGAGCATCCGCAGACGTTGCGTGTCAGGCATGGCCTTGGCACCTGTTTGAACGCTTTGAAACAGCACGACCAAGCTGAGGCCGTGCTCGCGGATGTGTTCAAGATCCGGAAGAGCGTCTTGCCGGCCGATGACCTCGACACCCTCGATACCCAGTATCAACTGGCCATCGCCTTGCTCCGCCAGAAAAAGATCAAGCCGGCGCGGGCGGAGATCAGCCTTCTCACCAACTCCTACAAGCGCCTCCTGGTGGAAGGTGATCCCCGGCAAGCGGCGGTCGACCAGCTTTCCAAAGAGTTCCTGGCCATCGAGGAAGGAAGGGACCTGATCATTGGTGAATTCACCGAGATCGTTGAAGCGAAGGTGCGGACGCTTGGAGAGGTTCATCCGGATGCCCTGACCTTGCGTGAAGGGCTGGCCATTCACATGGCTGTGGCTGGAGATTTGAAGGGTGCTTTGGCTCTTCATCAAAAGGTGCTTGCCCTCTGCATGCGGAGCCTGGGGAGGAAAGATGTCTACACAGCGAGCGTCATGCAGAGGGTGGCGATGACGCAGCAGTCCCTGGCAAGGTATACCGAGGCGCTCAAAACTTACAGGGAGGTGTTCGCGCTGAGAAAGGAACTCCTCAAAAAAGGAGATACGACGTTGGAGGAAACCCGCTACCGGATTGGGCATTGTCTGGGACACCTGGGAATGCTCGAGGAGGCCGAGAAATTCGTCGCAACCGCCTATCTGGCGGTGAAGGACCTTCCTGATTCGAATGCCGCCTATGTGGCGGAGATGAAAACCGTGCTGGATAAGATCCGTCAGGCGCTTTCACCCTTTTCCACGGAAGTCATCCCCCCCGGCACCCTCAATCATTCGCTTTCATTGTCGAAGGCAGACAAAAATCCTCTTCCTATCATGGGCGCAGCGAATGGCGGAGGTAGCAGCGCTCCCGCAGTAGACCCCGCCTCATTGATTCCGTCAGGCACCATTCAGAAGCCTGTCGAGTTCAAGCCTTGACCTTGTTTTTGGTTAGGTCATGAGAGTTTGGTTCTTTGAGTCCGGTCTTTAAGTCACAAACAGAAAGCCATTGGGTGGTTCCCAATGGCTTCTGCATTTAGGGTCTGGATGTGCTCAAGCAATCCTTGCCCTGAGGACTCGCTGAAACGGCTTAATTGTCGTCATCGTCATCGTCCTTGTCACCACGATCACGGAGGATGACACGCTGGACCACGCGGCGGTCGCCTTCCTGGACGTAATGCACACGGACCGGGGCACCAGACACGAAGCGGGTGCGGTACTCAGTTTCGGGGATCACCACACCGCTGCTAGTTCTGTAGACGACGCTAGGGCCGTAGTGGTAGGTCACGGGGGCACCGGCCTCGGTCACAACGAACTGGCTGCCTGGGTCATAGGCGGAGACGGTGCCGCGGGCCGTGAGGGTGGTGACCGTTTGTGCCGACGCTGTGGACGCACTGAGGATGCCGATCGCTGCGGCAAGTAGGAGGAGGGTTTTCATCGTTTGTTTGTGGGTTTTTGTGTTTACAACTGCATCCGTCTATTCGGCAGCCTCTCGCTTGCCGGATGCCAAGTCACCCCCACCACCATGCATGTTTAGGGTGCCGCCCTTAGCGAAGACTCACTGCGGCGGCCCCCTAAGTTGTCGCTAATCCGTGCCACCCATCACAAAGTGGCGGGCGTCTTCGGGCGGACGTAGTGCAGGGCTCGCCAGCGGCTCGTTGAGTGGAAGGATCCAGGAACTGCGGGACAGGGTGCGGTGTTCTTGCGCAAGATTGACCTGAGGGTCGATGAGGGGCCGGGGGGGACGGCCATTGAGCGAGACCATCGCCCGTGCTCGAACCTCGATGTCCGGGTACCCTTCGCTCCGCTTTTGTTCGGCGAGAAAGTGGCTGTATTGCAGGATCATGTCAGGGTGGGTGGCCATTTTCTCGTAGGCCACATCACTCAGGTGCATCAGAGGGTCCACGACCCAAGTGCGGCCGGTGGCAGGCGAAGCGAGGTCAAAAAGGACATCGCCTGACTTGGTGCGCAGCTTCATGTGCCAGGAGAAGCGATGCCCCTCCTCCGTCCAGTGCACATCTCCGGGATAGAGGAAATGGCGGAAAGGCATCAGGATCTGGAACACAAGATAGACGGTGACCGCTGAGATGACGGCCCTGCGGGGACGCCACCACGGAGTGGCTTCGCTTGCCTGGGAAACACCCATCTTTGACAGCAAGCGCCGAACAGTACCCGGGGGGAAGAAGATGAAGGTGGCGCCCAGCATGAGCCAGGGAAAGATGCCGATGCGAAAGAGTTGGGAGTTCAGCAAATGGAACGACGCGGCGGCGCAGAAAGCCATGACATGCGTGCGGCGCCATAGCAGGCAGGGAACGATGAAAAGATCCAGCAGCAGGCCGCCGATGACGAAAAAGTACACGAGCCATTCTTCCTGAACGTGTGGGCCGATGACGGGAAAGTGGGAGCGCTCGGAGAGCCACATGCGCATCGGCTCTCCGCGCAACCAGTCGGGTGAGAGCTTCGCGATGCCGCCGAACAAGTAGGGAATGCCGATCTGGGCCCGCATGAGCCAAAGGGTCCATGCTGGGGTGACGTGCGAGCGGATCGCGGGACGGAGCCAGGCATCGACCGACCACGCGCGATGGGCGGGCAGGAAGATCAAAAGAAAGCTGATGAGCCCGATCAGGTAGAAGTGATTGAGGTAGCGAGTCTCATCCAGCAGGAACACATAGGTGAAGCCGACAAAGAAGACGACGGCCGCAGCGCGGTAGCAAAAGCCAATCGCCAGGCACAGAGCCGCGACGCCAAGGACGGCGAAATGGAGGTGCATGCCCGGATCGGGCCAGGGCTTCACCCATTCAAAGGCGTAATAGCCGAACCGGAAATCTGACGCGTTGAAGATCTCGATCCAGCCATGAGCGAAGTAGCGGATCACTTCGACGAGCATCGCGCATCCGAAGACGATGCGAAAAAACACGAGCCACGAGATGTCGACCGGCACGAAAGCCCGATGGAAGGTTTGATTCATGGAGGACCGGCAGAGGGCGCCTGTCCTGCTAATCGTCAGAACGGGCGCAATCGGTCGTCTGCGGCAGGAATCTGTCTCCCCGCCGAATCAGTTCAAATGCACGTCGGCGTTTCCTTGAAGCGTGAACGCGCTCATTTCCTCAGCACGCGTACCTTGTGGGATTCGCTGTCGCCGATGAAGATGGAACCATCTGTGTCCACGAACACGCCATGCGGACGGGCCATCTGGCACTTCAGCGGATCACCGTCACCGCCATTGCCCTTGGTGCCATCACCGGCGATGAGGTGAATCTTGCCGGTTTTGGCCTCCACCATGCGGATGGTGTGGCTTTCGCAATCCGCCAGCCAGACGTTTCCCTCGGCGTCGATGGCGATGCCTTTGGGGCCGCTGAGAGTCGCTTCCTTGGCCGGGCCGTCATTGCCGGTGAGACCTTTTTGACCCGTGCCTGCGACGTGATGGATCTTGTTGGCTTTAAGGTCGAATTTGAGGACCTGATTGCCCTCCCGCAGGCAGAGCCAGAGGTTGCCCGCTTTGTCGAAATCCAGGGAGCGTGGCCCCTTCAAGGGCGTGCCACTGATGGCTGCCCCATCCGGTGTGGGCCCCGCTTTGCCGGTACCTGCAAAGGTGCTGATGCTGCCCGTCTTCATGTCAATTCGGCGGATGACATTGTTGCCGATGTCACAGACATAGAGGGAGCCATCGGGACCGAACTGGATGCTATGTGGCTGCTTGAACTGGGCTGCTGCCGCCGGGCCTCCATCGCCCACGTAGCCAGGTTTGCCATTGCCCGCGATGGTGGTGATGATGCCCGTTTTCATGGCGATCTTGCGCACGGCGTGATTGGTCATGTCCACGATGTAAAGATCGCCGGCGGCATCAAAACGCAGTTCGTGGGGGAGATTGAAGGTCGCCTGAAGGGCCGGGCCGCCATCGCCGCTGTAGCCCTTCTGGCCTGAACCCGCCACAGTGTGAATGATGCCATCCGGGGTGACCTTGCGGATACGCTGTCCGGTATATTCACAGAAGTAGAGCGCCCCGTCCGGACCGCGTGTGAGGCCAAAGGGATTGTCGATCTGCGCCTTCGTGGCAGGGCCGCCATCACCTGAGCCGCCTTTTTCTCCGGTCCCTGCAAAGGTGGTGATTTTCCAGTCAGCCGCAGAGGCGGAAAGGGTGAGCGCAAGCGTCAGAAGAAGGAATGGGCGGAGCATGGGAAAAGGTTGGTTGAAGCTTACGAGTCGGACAGTCTTCTCTTTCGGACAGGAAAATCTTGTCCGAATTGTGGTGGCGGGTAGCATCCGCGCTTCACTTCTCTTGAAATTACTTCGTTCCATCTGCCGCATCGCTCTCCTGGCTTTCATGATCGCCAGTGGACCACTGCCTGCCGTGGATGCGCCGCAGGAGAATGGTGTGGAACTCGCGCGGTTGCGTTTCCAGCGCTCCATGATCGAGGCCAGCCTGGCCCCGCTGAAGAAGCATCTCCTGGATCTCAGTGAGCTGGAGAAAAAGCGCGCCGAGACGCGTGATTACGCAGGTGCTATCGCCGTGCGCAATGAACGCCGCCAGGTGGAGGATGAACTCGAACGTCTGGACAAGGAACTGCTGCTCCTGCAAACCCGTGAGCAGAGCCTGAAGGCCAGTGCCTTGCCTGACCGCATCTCCCTGTCGCTGGAGCAGGCGCAGCTTGCCGATGTGCGTCGCGAAGGTGGGGAGCTCACCGGCTGGAGCAGACCTGGCTCCTCGGCCTCTTGGAAACTGCCCGCGCTGCCCCCTGGTGGCTACGAGATCTACATCAAGCATCGGTGCGGCGCCCTGGATGGCGGCCTCCTTGAGGTGAAGGAAACCAAGTTCCATCTCACCAGCCAGATCGACACCACCTCCAAAGGTCCGCAGGAGAAGAATCTGGGCACCCTCAAGATCACGGATGGCACCGGCACGCTCACCCTCACCGCCACCACGCTGGTGAAGGACAACCTCATGCATCTCCTCGGCCTCTGGCTCGTGCCGGCTTCGAAGTGATGACGCGCTTTTTGTTAGGTTGGCGTGTTGGGGAGGAAGTTGTTAGACTTAACTCTGGGCATGAGTGAGCCGCGAAATTCCCTTGAAGCGTGCTGAAGCCTGCCTCCGCGCAGGACTGCCGCATGCTTGTTCAGATGCCCCGATGCTCCGACTGACCCTGCAATATGCAAGAAAAGGACTCGCTGGCGGCGCGACTTGTTAGGCTGCAGCAATTTTTTTCCTGACGCGATTTTTGCCCCCTGAGTTGGCCTGCTAGCTGCTAAATTAAGGTCTTGAAGCGCGAGCTTCACTACAACGAGCTGGACTGTCACTTCATGGTTGGGGACAGCCCGGTCACTTAAAGCCCCGGTAGGATTTTGGTTGGGTCCTACCGGGGCACTAGGTGGCAAGGAAGGTCGCCGAAGGCAAAGCTGGGTAGGACGTGTGGAGACAGCTTTTGACTCAGTCTCCAAAAAGGCCTAAGGAAGAGGTCTGGTGCCGTGCCGGACCACCCCGTCTCTAATCGCTCGATGATCGTCTCTGCCCCTCACCGCTTCAGTGTCTGCCTGTCCGTCACCTTCAGCCTGCTCCTTTCCGCCGTGTGGATCCATGGGGCACCGCAGTTTGCCGAGTTCATCGACCCGAACCCAAATGTGGGGAACGGCTTTGGAAAGACCGTGGTGGCACTCAGCACAGGCAATGTGGTCATCACCTCGCCCAGCGATGACCTGGGAGGCACGAATGCCGGGGCAGTCTACCTTTTCAACGGCGCCACAGGCTCGCTGATCAGCACCCTGAGGGGAGGCCGGGCCAATAGCCAGGTGGGGTCCAGCGGTGTGACGGCCCTGCCCAACGGGAACTTTCTCATCCATAGTCCCAACTGGGGTGACGGCACCTATGTTGGTGCCGTGACCTTTGTGAATGGAGTCACCGGAATCAGTGGTGTGGTCAGCAGCAGCAACAGTCTGGTCGGCCGCGTGGACGACAGAGTGGGGGCGATCGATAGCATCCATCCCGTCACGGTCTTGAGCAATGGCAACTATGTGCTGTGCAGCTCGTCCTGGGACAATGGCACCGCCTTGGACGCCGGTGCGGTGACCTGGGGCAGCGGCACGACCGGGGTGAGCGGTGTGATCAGCAGCAGTAACAGCCTGATTGGCACCACGACGAACGACCGGGTGGGCAACTACCTGGCGAGCTCCTCCAACGGGATCTACACCTCCGGTGTGGTGGCGCTGAGCAACGGAAACTACGTCGTGATGAGCCCGGTCTGGGATAACTCAACGGTGACGGATGCTGGCGCTGTGACCTGGGCCAGCGGCACAACTGGGGTGAGCGGTGTGATCAGCGGCAGCAACAGTCTGGTCGGCAGCACCGCCGGTGACAGGATCGGCAACATCCTCATGGCCCCCGAGACCCAAAGCGGGCTGGTGATGCTGGGCGATGGAAACTATGCGGTGGCCAGCCCTCTCTGGGACCATGCGGGGGTGGCGAATGCGGGTGCGGTGACATGGGGCAGCGGCACCACCGGGGTGACGGGTGTCATCAGCGGCGATAACAGCCTGATCGGCAGCACGGCCGATGACAAGGTGGGGATGATCGATGGCCAATACAGCGACAGGCTGAGTGTGACAGCGCTGCGAAATGGTAACTATGTGGTGGCAACTCCAGCTTGGGACAGTCAAACGTTGATGGATGCCGGAGCGGTGACCTGGGGCAGCGCAGCGGCCGGCGTGAGCGGCTTCATCAGCAGCAGCAACAGTTTGGTAGGAACAGGCCATTATGACCATGTGGGGATCGGCGGGGTGACAGCGCTGACGAACGGCCACTATGTGGTCTGCAGCCCTGAGTGGGCGGCCAGCCCGAGCGCGGATAGCGCGGGGGCGGTGACCTGGGGAAATGGCCTGACTGGCATCAGCGGAACTGTGTCCGCCAGCAACAGTCTGGTTGGAACCCACTCGTGGGACGAGGTGGGGGGAGGTGGAATTACGGTACTGAGCAACGGGCACTATCTGGTGTTCAGCCTCCACACGCAGCTGCCAGCCAGCAATTCTGTCAATGCCGTCACCTGGTGCGATGGCACGGTGGGCAGGAGCGGAATGGTCTCCCAAAGTAACAGCCTTTTCGGTTCTGGTGTGGGAAGTGGCGGAATCAAAGCGCTACGCAATGGCAACTATGTGGTCATCACACCTGGCTGGGACGGCGTTAACCGGCTTGTCGGCGCGGTGACCTGGGGCAATGGCGCGACCGGGACCAGCGGCGCCGTCAGCAGCAGCAACAGCCTTGTCGGCACGAGTGAGGATGACAGTGTAGGTAAGGGCGGAGTGACAGAACTGAGCAGTGGCAACTATGTGGTTGTCAGTCCGTGGTGGAGAAACGCGGGCCAGCGTCAGTCTGGTGCGGTGACCTGGGCCAGCGGAACGAGCGGCGTGAAGGGCAGTGTGTCCGCCAGCAACAGTCTTGTAGGCACGCGCCCCCAGGATTATGTGGGTGAGGGCGGCGTGAAGGCGCTGAGCAATGGCAACTACGTGGTGGCCAGTCCCGGCTGGAACAATGGTCAGACCGTAGACGCCGGTGCGGTGACCTGGGGCAACGGCGTCACGGGCGTCAAAGGGGTGGTGAGCAGCAGCAACAGCCTCGTCGGCAGCAGTGCCAATGACAAGGTGGGGCGCCTGGGGGTGATCTACGACTACATCGACAAGCTGGGCGTGGTGGAACTGGCGAATGGCAACTATGTGGTATGCAGCACTTACTGGAACCATGGGGGTGTGGTGAGTGCAGGTGCGGTCACGTGGGGTAGCGGCACCAGCGGCGTCACGGGGACGGTGGGCAGCAGCAACAGTCTTGTTGGCCAGATCCCCTATGGCCAAGTGGGCCAAAACCTCACTCTTTTGAGCAGTGGTGGCTATGTCGTGGGCAGCTCTATCGAGAACACGGGCTATGACAATCCGTTCCGGAGTGTGTTGGCGTGGGGGCGCGGCACTGCGGCAGCGGGCGCGACCGTGGCTGGCAGCAGCAATAGCCTCCTGGGTGTCACCAGCAGCGGAAACCCTCTCACAGCGGTTGAAGACCCGGTGAACAAAAACTATCTCGCGGCGTTCCCTGGTGAGGGCTCAGGCAAAGTCCGTGTGGGCTCCCAGTGGGACGGGCTGGCACCGAGCACTCCAGACATCAGCGTGGAGCAGGGCGGGCCTTTGATCGACGGCACGGGCAGCACCAGCTTTGGCCCGACCGTCGTGGGCAGCAGCACCACGCTCACTTTTACCATCACCAACTGCGGCACGACAGAACTGGGTGGTCTGGCCGTGAGCAAAGACGGCACAGATGCCGACGAATTTACGATGGGTGTGCTCAGTGGCATGAGCATCCCCGTGGGCAATGGCACCGTGTCCTTCACGGTCACCTTTTCTCCTTCGGTCATCGGAGTGCGCACAGCCGTGATCCATGTGGCCAGCAATGTGGCCGGGAACAAGAACCCGTTCGATATCACTCTTACGGGCACGGGGGTCTCAGACAATGCCAACCTCACCGGCCTGGCGCTGAGCAGCGGGACGCTGGAGCCAGCGTTTGCGACTGATGTGCTTGCTTATGCCGCCTCAGTTCCCAACACGCCGGGGACTGTAGTGATTCAAGCGGTCAAAGCCGAGCCTCTGGCATCGGTGCATGTGCGTGTGAATGGCGGTTCCTATTACTCTGTCAGCAACCCGATGCCGCTCAATGTAGGGGTCAACACGGTGGATGTCCGCGTCACCGCTCAGGATGGCACAACGATGAAGACTTACACGGTGGTGGTGACCAGGGACTCGGCTCCGGAGATCAGTGTCACCGGCCAGGGGCTGCAGATCTTGGACGGGGATAACCGCCCGCCTGAACAGAATTCCAGGTTCTTTGGCTCGGTGCCGATCGTTTCAGCAACGAGAAGTTCTTCCTTCGTCATCTACAACACCGGCACGCGTGTCCTCCAGTTCACGGGCACGCCGAGGGTCCGCGTGCAAGGCACCCATGCCGCTGACTTCCGGGTGAGTCTGCTACCGGCACCGCAGATTGAAACCGGCTCAGACTCAAGCTTCGAAATCACCTTTGATCCGCATGCTCCGGGAATGCGTGTGGCTGAGGTGTGCATCGAAAGTGATGATGAGGATGAGGGCACTTTCAACTTTGCCGTTTCAGGCATGGGGCGTCTTGCTGCGGGCATCTCCCAGACTCTTTATTTTTCGCCGCCATCGAAGGTTTTCATGGCAGAGGGCGGCATTGAACTCGATGCCCGGTCTAGTTCGACAATCCCCATTGAGTACAGCGTCATCTCGGGACCTGCACAGATCTCTTTCTGGCGCGTGCTGGTCCCCACCGGACCTGGCGTGGTCAAGGTGAGGGCGAGCCAGCCTGGGGACCAGGACCATCTGCCTGTGTCGGTGGAGCGCACGATCACCGTGGCCAAGGACCCAACGATACCGACGCTGAGCAATCTCACCCAGGTTTACACGGGGTTTCGGTGTCCTCCCACGGTGGTGGGTGCTCAAAGCCCGATGACCCTCCTTTATGAGGGAAAGAATTATGGCCTCAGCACCTATGCGCCGGTGCTTCCTGGGACCTATGTCATACGATATTATGCGGGCGGAGCCAGCAGGACGGCCAACCTTGTCATCACCAAGGCACCTCTGTTTGTGATACCTCATGAAGAGCGCAAGCTTGTGGGGCAGCCGAATCCACCGCTGGATCTAGACTATGTCGGCTTCTTTGACGGTGACAATGCCTCCACCGGGGTGAGCGTTCCGCCCGAGGTCGTTACCACGGCGACTGCCAGCAGCCCGGGCGGTCTGTATCCCATCACTGCGCGCGGTGGTGTTTCGGCGAAGTACCAGTTCGTCTATCAGGCAAGCTCGATGAAGGTGGAGACCTTTGCCTCCTCTTATGAGGCCATGCTGACTGAACCCGGAGGGATTCGTCCTACGGCCAAGCTGGAAGTGACCGTGGCTGCCACGGGCAAGACCTTCAGCGCCAAGCTCTCGACGTCTGAGGAGACGACTCCTCTGAGCCTGGCTGGCACCTTGTCCCTGCCCGCCGCTGACGAAACAACGACAGGAACCGCGACCGTCAAGAAAGGAACCAACACCTACCTTGTGACGGTGACGCTGCCGCTGACGGGCGACTTTAGCGCGGAGGCCAAGCGCAACGGCCTGAGCCTGGGCACGACCACCAGCGGACGCAAGCTACTGACGCCGGTTGCAGGTCAGACATTGAGTTACACAGGGACGCACAGTGCTTTGCTGGCACCCGTTGTTCCTGGCGGTGTTGGCGTGCCTGCCGGAGCTGGCTGGGCGGTGGCGACGATCGATGCCAAGGGCCTGCTCAAGCTGGCTGGCAAGCTGGCGGATGGCACAACCCTCACGGCCTCGCTGGCAGCGGATATTGGAAGCAATCCTGGTTACCGCTTGTTCATCCAGCCTTACACACCTGCACGCACGGGCAGTTATCTGGCGGGTGTCTTCAGCTTGAAGTCGCACCCTGATCTGACGGGCCGGCGCCATGTGTCTTTCGAGGACGCTATCGATTTCACGTGGAGGAAAACGCTGCGGGGAGCGGATGCGTCTTACCGAAATGGATTCGGTCCTCTGACGACAAGGCTCACCCTGGATCCTTGGCTGCCGCCTGCCCCGGCCAAAGGGATCGTTCCCGCCGTCACCCTGGCTCAACGCCTGGGATTGAACGGACCTCTGAATCCATTCAATGTTCAGCACAGCGCCATTAGCAGCCCCTCCTTTGGCGATCTCCCGGCCAGTCTGGCCCTCAACGCCAAAACGAATGCGGTGAGTGTCACAGAGTCTGCCAACGCCACGAAATGGAAAGTCACCATCACGCCCACGACCGGGGCCTTTGTCGGCAGCTTTGAGTTGAATGATACGGGTAAAAAACGCAGCGTGCCTTTCACGGGCATCATGCGCCAACCGCCGAGTACTGACGCCAGCGGCTTGATAGGCGATGGTCACTTCCTCCTCCCTTCACTTCTCAAGGCTCCGGACAACGTGATCCTGTCGGGCGAAGTAGGCTTCGAGCGGATGATGGAGATCGAATGACAGCGAGGCGCAACGGCGAAGTCGCACCTGTTTGCTCTCACATGGCCACGATTTCGACGCGGCGATTTTTGGAGCGGCCGGCGTCATCTGTGTTCGGAGCCACGGGAGCAGCCATGCCGACGCCCACGGGGATCACGCTGGCGGCGGGGACATCGTATTTTCCCGTGAGGGCAGACGTCACGGCGGCAGCGCGTTTTTGTGACAGCGCCTGGTTATGCTCCAGGCTGCCCTGGTTGTCCGTGTGGCCGACGATGAGGAATTTCTTGCCGCCGCCCGCGAGGATGGCCTTGGCCATTTCCGCGAGGGAGTCGGAGGACTCCGGTTTGATGTCCGCTTTGTCCGTGTCAAAGTAGACGCCGTAAATGGCGATGCGGCCGGTCTTGCTGATCGTGTCTTCGATCTCGGCGGACTTCACCACGGTCATGCGGGTTTCCATGGCCTTGGTCTCCAGCACGTCCACACGCACCACGGTGATGCCTTTCTTCAGGCCGTGATTCTCCACCAGCTTTTCGTAGCCCGTGCCGGCCTCGTCCTTGAGAATAAAAGCATACAGCGTCACGTAAACATCAGCGCCCTGTTTGTTCTTACCCTTGAGCGCGGCATAGCGCTGCTCGTCGTGATTGAATTCGTGAAGGTACTGGAGCTGCTCAGTCTTCAGTGCATTTGGGAAGATCTGGGTGACGAAGCGGTTGTAGCCATCGTCCAGTTCATCATTGGCGGCGGTGAAGAGGGTTTCGAAACCGGCGGGTTTAAGATCCTCCTGGTACTGCCTCACGGCCTCGAGTGTGGAGACATCCCCAGGCAGTTTGTAGTACAAGGTGGTGCGCTCACCTTCCACTTTCTGCGTCTTGGTGTCTTTGTATTTCGTGGTGCTGTAATCAAACTCGATCTTTTCCAAGGCGAGAGTCATCTCATCAAACTTGGCAGTCTTTCCCCAGATGATCTCCGAACCGGTGATGCGTTTGACGATCGGGCTGTCCTTCGTGCCCGGCTCATCAGCGGCGGGGAGGGGAAGAGATGCTGCGAGGAGCGTGCTGAGAATGAAGAAAGTAGATTTCATGGTGCGCTGGATGGAATGACATCCCCCGGTTCTCGGTAGTCGGGGACTGGTACCTCTACGTCAGGCAGGGAGAACCAGTCTGAAATCTTGTCAGCACTCATCCAAAGGTAGTAGTGACGTCTGCTCCATACCGGCAACAAAAAGCGGAGCACCCACTGGGGATGCTCCGCTCTTTAATCGAATGAGGGTTGGCTTATTTGCCGGCGACAGGAGCCGTGGCAGCACCCGCGGGCACTTTCTCAGCAGGCACTACTTTCCAGACCGCGCCGCGCTCGCTGGTGTAAGGATCGACCGGGCCGCCGTAGTTGGCGGTGGCGTGGGTGAGGTAGATGCTGCCATCGGGACCGATGCCGCTGCCGGTCGGGCGGATGCCGTCGGCGAGGTCGAGCAGTTCCTGCATCTGCCATTTGCCGTCGGCCTGTTTCATGCCCCAGACCTTGCCGCTGCCCCAGTCGGCACAGAAGTACACGCCATCGAGCTCAGGGTAGTCTTTGTTGCGGGAGACACCGAGATTGATCACGCAGATGCCTTGGTTGACGTGGCTGTATTCGCCGATGGGCAGCACGCCGACTTTGGGATAGTTCTCCGGATCCGAAGCGGTCTCCGTGCCATCCGGATTTTTCTTCAACATCATGGGGAAGGGGTGGCTGCCGCACATGAATTTCCAGCCGTAGTTTTCGCCGCCTTTGCTGCTGGCAGGCTGAAAGTCGATCTCCTCCCAGTGGTTCTGACCGATGTCGGCGATGTACATGTCACCCGTCTTCGAGTCGAAGCTGAAGGTCCATGGATTGCGCAGACCGTAGGCCCAGATCTCGGGCTTGGCTTTGGGATGCACCTTGGAGAAAGCCTCCTCACTCACGCCGAACAGGGTCATCTGCTGCAGCGGGGTGATGAAGGGATTGTCCTTCGGAATGTCGTAGGCGCGGTCGCCGGAGGACTTGTTCACGTCGATGCGCAGCATCTTGCCGAGCAGTGTGTGCAGGTCCTGGCCGGCATTGATCACATCGCCCTCCCAGCCGCCGTCACCCACGCCGATGTAGAGATAGCCATCCGGACCGAAAGCGATCTGGCCGCCGTGGTGATTGCAGTACGGGAAGTCGATCTGCATGAGGATCTTCACGCTCTCAGGATCAAGCTGGTCCGGATTGGTTTTGCTCACCGTGTATTCGGCGATCATGGTGGCACCATTGAACCACAGGTCGGCATACGCGATGTAGACCTTGCCATTGCTCTTGAAGTCCGGAT
Source organism: Verrucomicrobiota bacterium (assembly GCA_040387935.1). Taxonomy (GTDB): domain Bacteria; phylum Verrucomicrobiota; class Verrucomicrobiia; order Verrucomicrobiales; family Verrucomicrobiaceae; genus Prosthecobacter. The sequence continues at coordinate 597,630 of JAZKCU010000001.1, forward strand.
GGAAGGCCATGCTGAACATGCCGAGTTCCAGGAAGGAGGAGATTGTTTTGTCCTTCAGGTCCAGGAAAGGGCGCTTGTTCTTTTTACCCTCTTTGATGACTTGGATCACACCGGGGCGCTCCACGATGAAAAGGCGGCCGCTGCCGTCATTGGGGGCGGCCACGCTGACAGGATCCACAAGGTCATCCGCCACTTTGACGAGGCTGATGGCCACATTGCCAGGGAGCTTGCCGCCTGGCTGGGCGACTTTGTCTTCGGCTCGGAGAGTCGCGCCGGAAAGCAGCGCCGTGAGTGTGAGCAGACTGAGGGTCAGTTTCATGGGGTTGGATGTTCTGAGGATAGATTGACGAGAACGCGCGGAGGCTAGCGATTCGTGCGCCTGCCTGACAAGCCTGAAAAATAGCACCTCCGGAATGCTCCCTCTCCCGAGTCGTTTCCGACATCCGGTCCTGAATCGCTTCTCAGATCTTGGGAAGCGGGATGCGCATGGTGTTAGCCGTCGGCGGTTCGGACAGTTCCTGAATCGACGTGCGACGAACCGCGCCCGCCTGGTTGACCTGCACAAACGTCTCCGCAGTCACATCCATGCAGGTCAGCCAGCCCTGTCCGTAGGCCCAGGTGTCCAGGCAGACGGCGTAGGATTTGACATTTGGCAGGCCGCTCTTCTGCGCTGTGTGGCCGCAGATGATGCGCTTTCCTGAAGTGTGCGGATACACATCATCAAAACGGGTCCAGAAGAGCCAGTCGTCACTCTGATCTGCGAGGCTGAAATAGGCGTTCGCATTCGCGTGGACGTACATGTTGGACTCGTCCTCGTAGTAGCGGAGGCAGCGCTGGGAGAGGAAATCGATATGCGCGGGTGTCACCTGATCCCAGCAGAGGTTCTCAAGACTGCCGGCATAAGAGTGCATGGTCTCCCTGCCACCCACGCGCAGCCATCCCTCGGGATCCATGCGTTGGTTCAGCGCCTCGAGAAACAGGATCTCATGGTTGCCCATGATGGGCTTGAGCTGAGTGGTCTTCTCCAGGCCGATCAGCGTTTCGAGCACGCCTTTGGAGTCCGGGCCGCGATCCACGTAATCGCCGAGCGTGACCAAGACGTCATCCGGCCCTGGCTGCACGATGTCGAGCAACGTGCGCAGGGCCGTGGAGCAGCCGTGTATGTCGCCGATCACCAGCGTTCGCATTCGGTTACCTTGGATGGGGCCGGTGATGCCCGCAAGCTTGGATGCACTCTTATGAACTGAGAGATGACATTCTTTGCAGCCGTCTATTCTTCCGCCTCCTACATGAATCTCCTCCAGTCGCTCGACTACTCCGTCCTCCAGCAATGCATGCACTGCGGCATGTGCCTCCCGACCTGCCCGACCTACGTGGAGACGAAGCGTGAGCGCAACAGCCCCCGCGGCCGCATCTCCCTCATGCGCAGCGTGGCAGATGGTGAGCTGGAGGTCACCCGTGAGTTCGCGGACGAGATGTACTACTGCCTCGGCTGCCTGGCCTGCCAGACGGCCTGCCCGGCCGGGGTGAACTACGCGGAGCTTTTTGAAACCGCGCGCGGAGAGATTGAGCGCAGCGCTGTTTTGGAAAAACCCGAGCGCGATTTCTGGCGCTGGCTGACTCTCAATGTTCTTTTCATGCACCCGAGGCTTCTGCGTTTGGCTGGCTGGGGACTTCGTCTCTGGCAGCAGGCGGGCCTGGACCGCTTCATGCGCCGCGTGAAGTTCTTTGGGCTGCTGCCAAAACACCTGCGCGATCTGGAGCCGCAAACTCCGAAGGTCGCCGAGGCCTTCTCGGACTCGCTCATTGCTCCGGTGGAATCACCTCACGTCCTGGAAAAGCCTCGCTATCGTGTCGGCCTGCTGACTGGCTGCGTGCAGGACCTCGCGTTCTCCAACATCAATCGCGACACGGCGGATGTGCTGCTGGCGAATAGCTGTGAGGTCGTCACGCCGCGTGCGCAGTACTGCTGCGGCTCCCTGCATGCGCACAATGGCGAGCTTGAGTTGGCTCGTGAACTGGCCCGGCGGCAGATCGACAGCTTTGATCTCGATGGCCTCGATGCCATCATCACGAATGCTGGCGGCTGCGGCTCGCATCTGAAGCAGTATGGACATCTCCTGCATGAAGATCCTTTCTATGCCGCGAAGGGCCGCCAGTGGGACCGCAAGGTGAAGGACATTCATGAATGGCTGGCCCACATCGGCATCCGCAAGCCTGAGCACGGCGTGGATGTGAGCGAGGTCACCTACCATGAAAGCTGCCATCTTTGCCACGGGCAAAAAGTCACCAGCCAGCCGAGACAGGTGCTCAAGGCTATCCCCGGCTTGACCTTGAAGGAACTGCCCGAGAGCAACTGGTGCTGCGGCAGCGCCGGCATCTATAACATCACACAGCCCGAGCAGTCCGCGAAGCTGCTGAAACGCAAAGTCGGCCACATCGAGTCCACCAAGACGACCTGCGTCGCCACCTCCAATCCCGGCTGCCATCTCCAGCTGGCTAATGGTTTGAAGGGCAAGGGTGTGAATGTCACGCAGCCTGTGACCTTGCTGGCGCAGGCGTATCGCAGATCATCGTAGAGGAAAACGTGAGTTTTCCTTTTTGGGCACATGGATCAGCGCACTTCAAAGAAGGCATGCTCACGCCTGCCTCTACATCAAGCTGCTTCGCCTTCGCCGGACAAAAGGTCGTAGAGGAAGACGTAAGTCTTTCCTCTGAGGCAGGTGGGATCTGAGCACCTACCCAATCAGTGCCTTGTAAGCCGCGGCATCCTTGAGGCTGCTGGCTTCGGCGGCATCGGAGAGCTTGATCTTGTAGATCCAGCCGGCTCCATATGGGTCGGTGTTGATGAGGCCTGGGTTCGCGTTGAGGTCAGCATTCACCTCCACAATCTCGCCGCTGACGGGAGTGTAGATGTCGCTCGCCGCTTTCACGGACTCGATGACGCAGACCTGCTGGCCTGCTTTCACCGCGCCGAGTTTCGGCAGATCGACAAAGACCACATCGGTGAGTTCCGCCTGGGCATGATCGGTGATGCCGACCGGGGAGATGGCCTGTGAGGCATCCACCCATTCGTGGCTGTCGCGGTAACGAAGTTGATCGGGAACGAGGCTCATGAAGGGGAGAGGGTGTTAAGGTGGGTGAGAGGTGAAACTCAAGCTTTGGCGAAACCGAGAGCTTCCATGCGGTCATGGATGGCATCCTTGGCTTCCAGCAGCTCGCCGATAGGGTCCCACTTGCCGCTGACCAGCGCATCATGCGCGGTGCTCGGGATGGTGACGGAAAAGCTTTCACTGCCAAAGCTGACCTGCCGGTTGGCCACGTCCACGGTGACTTCGATCTTCGGATCGGCTTCCACCGCAGCGGCGACTTTGGCGATGTCCTCAGCGGTCGCGATGGCGCAGGGAATGCCGAGCGTGGTGCAGTTGCCGAAGAAGATCTCGGCGAAGCTCTGGGCGATCACCGCACGGAAACCGAAGCGGTAGAGAGCCTGCGGAGCATGCTCACGGGAACTGCCGCAGCCGAAGTTCGTGCCAGAAAGCAGAATGGAGGCGCCTTGAAAGCGTGGATCATCCAGTGGGTGGCCGGTGGGCTTGCCGTCCTTGTCGAAGCGCACATCATAGAAGGCATACTCGCCGAGGCCGTCAAAGGTCACGCACTTCATGAAGCGCGCGGGAATGATGCGGTCGGTGTCGATGTCAGAACCTGTGACGTGAACGGCGGTGCCGGAAACTTGGGTGATCTTTGCGAGGGCCATGGGTGGAAAGGTGAGGCTTAGCGGAAAATTCCGTCATGGCAAACGGCTAGAATGGGTACAGTTGCCCGCGAGCTTTGGAGCCGCCTAATGAGAGGATGTGAACTCAAGCCGCTTTCCGCGCCCGATGAAACAGCCAGCCGAGGCCTGCCCCGAAGCCGAGGCCGTAGAAAAGCCCCCAGGAGAGCTTGGCCAGGGTGATGTAGTTGTGGAACTCGGGATGGCCCTTGCCCAGCGCGCGCGCTTTGGGCACCAAAACTCCGTACATCGACCAATCACCCGCAAAATACCCTGCGGTATGCAGCACAAACAGTCCCAACGCATTCACCAGCCATCCACGGGTGTTCCCCAGTATTTTTAGGGTGATCCAGCCAAAGGTCATGCAGCCCGCAAAGGCGCCCACCCACTCGCCGAGGCGGCCTTTGAGGCCAAACCAAGCGAGACACCAGACGACCGAGTAGACGATGAAGGCGGGCAGGAAAGCCTTGTAAAATCTGCCCATGCCTCCCGCCAGCGGACCGAGGATCAAGCCGGAGAGGCCGATAAAAACGATGGCGATGGCTGCATACATGCCCAGCTCACCACCCAGGTTCCGAAACCATCCGGAGCCAAAAGCCCAGACAGAGAACGCTGACACACCGACCACGGCGAACCCGAGGGAGCCGTGGAGCATGTCTTTGAGCAGGGTGCGTGGCATGATTGGGCGGGCAGCAGATCACATCTCCCAGCCTGCGCGGTACTGGCGCTTCACGAGGGCATTGGCGTTTTCGTTGTTGGTGATCTTCAGGCCTGGAGCATCCCAGATCAGGTTCTCACCCGGGAAGGGACTGGCCAGGCAGCCGAGCAGCACGGCCTCGGTGAGCGGACCCGCGTAGTCAAAGTTGGCGGTGGGCTTCGTGGAGCCGCCTTTGAGGCAGCAGTCGATGAAGTCGAACCAATGATTGCGCGGCTCCAGCTTGGCCGGGCGGCGATCCTTGAACTTTTCTCTGGGGTAGAGCAGCGGTGTGCTGCCATGCGGATGCAGAAGCACCCCATCGGTGCCAATATAGATGCTGCCTTGGCCGGGGAATTTCGCGGGATCTGCCAGTGCCATGACTTCGGCAGGCGGGCGGGCATCGCCATCATACCAGGTGACCTTCACTTCATCACCGGCGGTGTACTGGGTGCCTTTAAAAGTGTATTCCACGATGGCATTGATGGCCCAGTTCGTGTTGTTCGGCGGCGTCGGGCCAGTGGACTTCACGGCGATTGGTGCGGCGAGGTCGAGACTGCGGAACCAGCCGCTGAACATGTGGCAGCCCATGTCACCGAGCGTGCCGGTGCCGAAGTCGCGGCGCTTGCGCCAGTTGCTCGGGTGGTAGTAGCCCTTGATAAAGGGGCGGTCGCTGGCGGTGCCCAGCCACAGGTTCCAGTCGAAGCCCTCGGGGATGGGATCACTCTTCTGCGGCACAGGCTCCATGTCTCCCCACTTTTTGTTAGAGAATGTGTGCACTTCCTTGACCTTGCCGATGGCGCCGGAGTGGATGTACTCGACCGCGAAACGCTCGGTAAAGTCCGAGGAGACCTGGATGCCCATCTGGGTCATCACACCCTTCTCACGCGCCTTCAGCATGAGCTGGCGGCACTCGTAGAGGTTCTGCGCCAGCGGCTTCTGACCATACACGTGCTTGCCCAGCTCCAGGGCCTTCATGCCGATGGGGCCGTGCATGTGGTCAGGTGTGGAGACGTTGACGCTGTCGATGTTGCCCGCTTCCTTTTCCAAAAGCTCACGCCAGTCCTGGTAACATTTTACGTTAGGCCATTTTTCTTTCACCTTGGCAAAGTTACGCGTGTCCACATCACACACCGCCGTCAGCTCCCACATGTCATGATTGGCCATGGAGGTGATGTCTGACCAGGACATGCCCGCGGCACCAAAGGCCGCGTGGCGCAGCTTGCCATTCGGTGAGGCGGCGCGCAGGCCGGTGGTGATGTAGGGCGTTGCGAAAAGGCTGGCGCTGGCGGTCTGCAGGAAGCGGCGGCGTGAGGTCAGGGCTGGATAGGACATAGAGCGAGGAGAGCAAACGTTCCTTCCAGGTCGTCTCTGGCAGATGAATGGGACGGACGTGATCCGGAGCGGCGCATGGCATTCGCCAGCGCCTAACGTTTCAGAGAGTCCAGGGGCCGTCGTCATACCACTCCTTGCACACCAGCGGGGCGATGTCCGCGCAGGTCGACGTGCGCCACAACGGTAGCCGCAGCACATGAGCCAGCGTGTGGTCATAGGTGGCAAAGAGCTCACGCATCTGTGCATGCTGCCGGCGGGCATACACCGGGAAGCAGACAAGGTGCCCGCTCTCCGCGATCGCTACCAACTGTCTGGCCCACGGTTTCCCTTGGGCATCGCGGGCGTAGAGTACACGCTTGTTGGCATCCAGCGCATTGGCAGCGGTGGAGAAACTGTTGAAGCTGCCAGCGCTGAGGCATGTGCCAAACTCGGTTCCCATGCGCAGGATGGCCTGGAGATCATCTTCTGGACCGAGTTGCAGAACACCGATGTTCTGCACCTCCTTCTCGATGAAGAAGCCTTCCAGCCAGAGTTCCCGGCGTGTCTGCGACTGCTTGTGCAGCCAGCTCTGGTTTCGCGGATGCCGCAGGGTCCAGGTGCGTTTGTCCTGCTGCTCCTGGCAGGAGCGCAGCAACTGGCGCATCGGTCTTGCGTTGCGCTCGCCAGACGCCGCGGCAAGCCGAAGCGTGTGCGTGCTCACGATGTCACCCAGCAGGGCAGGGAAGCGACGGCGTAGAGACCATTCGGCGAGCTCCTTCAGCACGGCGAGGCGGAGGCGCTGGGTGTTGCGCATGAGCTCTGTTTGATAATGCGCGAGCACATGGGACGGCATGGCATCTGCAGGAGCGCGCAGTTTTTCAGGCACGCCGGGGAAGCCGGGATGACTGGCCCGAATGGTGTCCACGAGCACGATGGCATCCCGGTGAGGCATGCGCGTGACATCACAGGAGACGAGCGGATGCTCACGAAAGGTCTGCCAGATCTCACGCCGCTCCTCGGTGTTGAGTTCGCCGATGCGCTGCATGATGCGAAGCCACTCGAGCGGAGATGAGCTGAGCATGCCCAGAAGACAACCGGATGGCAGATTGTTGGCACCCTGGATACCTTCTTCCGCATTGTCGCACGAGGAATAGCCGATCAGCGCAGGCTGCATCTGCTTCCAGACAGATTCAGGCAGGTTCAGAAGCGCCTCCTCTTCCTCAAGGCGGATCGTGCTCCAGAGGGCATAAATCATGCATGAGGTGTGCGCACCCGGGGCTTTTTTGAAGTCCCGGATGCGACGCAGCCACCGGATGAGATGACCGGCATCATGAGGTGTTCGGGAATCATGGTCGTATCCGCGCCACAGGGATCCGATCAGACCTGTGGCGAGTTCAATGAGCGCGGGCGGCGTCTGGGAAGCTTCATGGAGAAACTCGTCCCAATGATGCAGCCAACGACTCCAATAGGGAGCAGACCGCCCGTCAGCGATGGCGGTGCCTCTCATGCGCTGGAGCACAGATTCTTGAATGTCCGGGTGCAGTGGCCGGGCAAACAGACGGCGGATGGCACTGCTCCAATCACCCAGCTTTGTCGATTGCTTCCAGATCTGATATGGATTGCGCAGCCAGTCTGGAACCTGGGGACTCATCGCTTGATGGATCTGCCGCAGACAGGGATCATGTCCAGGCTTTGGCAGAGGGTGAAACTCGATTTTCCACCGCTGGTGAAAGCGCAGCGCCTTGGCGATGAAACGCGGTGTGCAGCCATTCTCCAGGCTGCGCATCACCTTCAGGGCCGTGGCGGCGAATTCAGACCTTGGAATCGCATGGGTCAGCGTTTGCAGCAGCGAGTGCGTGCCCAGCGGTGGAAGCTGGAGATGCTGCTTTGTTTCCACAAGTACGCGGATGAGAGCCAGCCGTAGTTCCTTGGATTGGCGCGACAGCAAAGGCAGCCATTTGAAGCGGCCTTCTTCAATCATTCGGGCCACCAGCGCTTCACGATCAGGTTCATGGCCTTCGCTTAAAGCCGCCGCCCAGGGTTCCAAGACGGCATTCCAGACGAGTCCACGTCTGCGCAACCAAGGTAGCCAGAGACGGGCAGCCCGTGGTGATGCTTCGGGTTTAAGGATGGGTTTTTTTTGGTCGTCGAGCAGGAGGTGGGCGAGATCGATGGAGGATGCCTCTTCCGCCGTAATTGCGAGCAATGGCGATGCTTCAGGGAAATCCTGCACGAGCATGCGGATCGCCTTTTTCCAATGCGGCAGCAAGGCTGACAACAAAGCCTGACGTCCTGCACGATCTGCCAGCCAGGGACGGATATCCATACCTGTCCAACGGTTAGGCAAAGCAGCGCAGAGCGTGCCTTCGTCCGCTGGCAGCGCCAACACGAGGATGAGCACGTCACACAGCATTCGCGGAGTGTTTTCGGGATGGGCGAGACGCTGCCAGGCTGCATTCAAGATGCCGAACGGCCTGTGCATCATCGTGGCACAGGCCTCTGTGATGATGCGCTGACCGCTGTCCTGTGAACCACAGGCGCAGCGGGTATGAGTGCGTGAGGAGGCAGGAAGCTGCTCCAGACGCATGATGACCAGTCGTCCCTGCTGCACGCGCAGCGGGAGTTGGGTGAGTTTCATGACGAGATCTAAAAATGGGCACGACGCTGTGCGGGCTCCTGCCATCCGGGCACAGCGTCGCGCAAAGCACGCTGGATGGAGGTGCGGGGAGGTGGTGCAGGCGTGCGGTGATGACTCAGGTCATTGTCGCGTCTGCGCAGCCATGGCTGCGATGCCTAACCACAAGTATTCAGGCGGCCTTCGTTATGCGGCCGCCCACGCTGCAAGAAAACTTGAATGCGTCGTGAACATGGAATGATTTCTAAACGGTCCGCCTCAAATGGCAAGCTCCCATTTCGAGTCCGCGGCACATGCCCAGCAAAAAGCCGGAGATCCCACGTGGAGATCTCCGGCTTTGGAAGCTCAATCAGAAGCCGCTTACTTCTTCTTCAAGAAGGCCAGAATCAGGCCGACGATGACCACGCCCATGCCGATCATGATATAGAGGCTGGTGTTAGACTCTTCCACCACTGGAGCCGGAGCGGGCATCGGCATTGGCATCGGAGGAACAGGAGCCTGAGGGACAGGCTGCTGGGCCACAGGTGCCACCGGGCGCTGAGGTGCCACGGGTTGTGGAGCGACAACTGCTGCAGGGGCAGGCGCGACGGCTGGCGCAGTCGTGGTTGTTGTCGTCGTTGTCATGGCAGGCTGGCCGCTGGCGGCCGGAGCGGAAGTGGCCCCAGCTTCAGCGAGGATCTGAGCGACACGGCTGTCCTGGCCGGTGGCCACGCCACTCGTGGCTGCGGAGCCCGAGGTGGCGGCTGCACCCGTCGCGGCTGCACGGCTAAGCTGGGCATGGAGCTTCAGAAGCCGGTTGCGCAGATCTGCTGGAATGTCCCGGTATTCCATGGTCAGGTTCAGGCCAGAGACACGCTCAAAAGCGGCTGCGCCACCCAGATAGTCGCCCTCGCCGATTTTTCGGTAGGTGGTGGTGAAGAGTTCGTTTTGTGCCCGGAGTTCATCCAGGTTGATGGTCTGCAGACGGGTGAGTTCCTGGACGGCCTCTTTCTGGGCGAACTGAATGCTGGGCAGGTCATACTTGTAGGGAACTGTCCAGCGCAGCTTTTGACGACGCTCGGCGTCATAACCGGCGCGCCATTTGTTAAACTCATCGGTGATGGCGTTCTTGGTCTTGGAGAGATCAGGTTCCTGCAGCTTCTTCAGGCCTTCCTTTCGGGCTTGGTCCAGCTGAGGCTGTTCACCAGACATCTTGTCCAGTGAAGCGATCCATTTGTCCATGATGCCCATGGCTTCAGGGATGGCCTGAACATAATAGGTTGAGCCCTTGTAGGCGGGGGGTGGAGTCAGAAGCTTGTCAAACTCACGCAGTGCCGCGACGTACTCCTGCTTCGCGGCCTTCTCCCGCATGTTGGCGAGGATGAGGTAGGCCTCGATGTTCCACTGCTCGGCCTTGAATTCTTTCGGGCTGAGCCAGCGGCCTTCATGCTTGATCTGACCGTTGGACACCATCGTCTTCTCCTCTTGGAGCTTGGTGATCATCGTTTCCACTTCCTGCGCCTCAGGCGTGCCTGGATATTTGTTCACGAAGGGGCGAAGGCGATCCTGGATGATCTGCTCATAGGCGTCCGCCTTCAGCAGGTTCGGTGTCGGCAGGAGCTTGCGCAGCTCGATCACTTCCACTTCCTGCGGCGTCTGCCTCACGACTTTGTCGATATCAGTCATGGGGAAGATCTTCTCGTCCATGATCTTGGGCGTGAGGCGGTATCTCATCTTCACGCCCTGGTCGTTCTGCTCCAGGATCGAGCCTTCGACCTTGGTGCCGTTTTTCAGCATCAGGATGTCGGCGTGCAGAAGCGGGGTGCCGCAAAGAAGCGCCAGCAGGGCGGTGCGGATTGGGCTGATTTTCATGACTGGGGATGATGGATGTCGGATGATAATGGCAGGCGGTAAAAACCGCAGAATTCGCGGATTTAATCGGGATTCGTTCTGCGAGTAAAGAGAGAAACCGATTTCTGAAAGTGCACGCAGCCCCCCGCTGCCCCTGAGAGGTGGCGGTTTCGAGGGTGAGTGGTCAGGAATCCTTGATTGCCAATAGGTGGTTATGGATATTATAGTTTAGGCTAATGCCTGAGTTGACTCCAACGCGCCTGACTTTTTTGATCCGTGACCTCGGTCATGGAGGAGCGCAGCGGCAAATGGTCACCTTGGCCAAGGGGTTGGCAGGGCAGGGAGCCTTCGCCATCAGCGTGGTGCATTTTTATTCCGGCCCTTTCGAGTCCGAGCTGCGTGCTGCCGGAGTGGAGACCTACTGCGTCGGCAAAAAGCACCGCTGGGACCTGGTGGGCTTTTTCTTCAGGCTCGTGCGAGTCATGCGGAGGCTGAAACCCGACGTCATCCATGGTTATCTGCATGAGTCCAACCTTATGGCAGTCTTCCTAAAGCCCCTCTGCGGTTTTCCAAGGGCTGTCTGGGGCATCCGCGATTCGCAGACGGATGCGGCCACCTGGGGGGTGCTCGGCATCCTTAGCTTCCGTCTCAACTGTCTGCTTTCCGGCTGGGCTGACCGCATCATCGGGAATTCACGTGCCGGGCGCGGCTATTACATGCGCCAAGGATATCCGGCGGCACAGTTTGAGGTGGTGCCGAATGGCATTGATGACGGCCGCTTCCGACCTCAGCCCAAAGAGACCTTTGGCAGCACCTTTGCCATGGTGGGACGTCTGCATCCCATGAAGGATCACCCCACCTTTCTGCGGGCGCTCGCACGGCTGCCCGAGGCCCGGGGGCTGATCATCGGCAGCGGTGATGCCACCTACACCGGCCACATGCAGATTCTGGCCCGGGAACTGGGCGTGGCGGACCGTGTGGAGTGGCAGCCTGCGCGTGATGATCTGGCGCAGGTGTACCCGACCTTTGATGTGCTCGTTTCCACTTCAGCCTATGGGGAGGGCTTTTCCAACGTGCTTGGTGAGGCGATGGCGTGTGCTGTGCCGGTGATTGCCAGCGACGTGGGGGACTCCGCCTGGCTGGTGGATGATCCACGCTGGGTCTTTCATTCCGGTGATGATGTGGAACTGGCGGAGAAAATGCGCGCCTTCCTGAGCCTGGATAGCAGGGAGCGTTCCTGGTTAGGTCAAAAGAATCACCAACGCATCCAGCAGAACTTTACCGTGAGCAAGATGGTGGAGACCACAGGCGTCATCTGCCTTTCTGAGGCCCTGCAGCGGCTGAGTTCACAGCGGGCGGCCGAAGCCTTTGAGCTGCTGCGCGCCCAGGGCTCGTGGACCCGGCCCAAGCAAGCATCCGCGGTGCTTGACGGGACCCCAGCACCCCAGTCATCCACCCAGCCCCAACGCGTGCTTTGGATCACGACAGGATTGGGCACGGGCGGGGCGGAGATGATGCTGACCCAGATTATCACGGGGCTGCCGCACCATCAGCATGCGGTCATCTCGCTGACATCCGGCGGCAAATACGTGGAGCCCCTACGCGCGGCTGGAGCCCAGGTGTACTCACTCGACATGCCGACAGGCAGACCCACGCTGCGCGCGCTGGGACGGCTTTTCAGACTGGCATGGCAGGTGAAGCCTGCCGTGATCATGGGCTGGATGTATCACGGCTGTCTCGCTGCGGTGATGGTAAAAATCTTCCGTCTTGGCCTGGGCCGTGTGATCTGGAACATCCGTCAGTCGCTCTACGATCTGGGCTTGGAAAAACGCGGCAGCGCGCTGGTGATCCGGGCGCTTTCATGGCTGTCGTTTTTTGCCGAGACCATCACGTACAATTCCAGGCTCAGCGCTAAGCAGCACGAAGAGACGGGCTACCCGGCCAGCAAGACGAAGCTGGTGCCGAATGGTTTTGATTTGGAAAAGTGGAATAAGTTTGCCACGAGCACGGCATTTGTGCCAGCCTCGTCAAGCATGGCAGTTCAAGAAACTTTCCGAAAGGATGACACATCGGCGTTCCCGCGCATCGGTCGTTTCGGACGGTTCACTGACATGAAGGACTATCCTACGTTTCTCGCTGCTGCTGCCCTTATTGCGAAAGATCATCCCCTGGCTGAGTTCCTGCTCGCTGGTACGGGCGTGGACGAAAGCAATCTAGAACTCACTGCTCTCGTCGAAAGGTATACGCTGCAAAAGCAGGTTAGGCTTTTGGGCGAGCGGAATGATCTGCCTGCCATCACTGCCTCTCTGGATGTGGCTGTGTCCTCCTCTTCCTTTGGGGAAGGTTTCCCCAACGTCGTCGGCGAGGCCATGGCCTGCGCTGTTCCGGTGGTGGCCACAGACATTGGTGACACTTCATGGGTCATGGGCGGCGCCGGACGCCTCGTGCCCGCCAAAGATCCGCAGGCACTTGCCGCCGCCTGCCTGGAGATCCTCGCGCTCACTGATGTTGAGCGTCACCAGATCGGTGAAAAAGGCTGCTCGCGCATCTCGGAACATTTTTCACTTCAGAGTGTTCTGTCCGAGTTTGATTCGATGCTAACGGCTCTCTGATCACGGCTCCCCCTTTTCTCATGTGCGGCATTGCAGGTTACTTTACTCTTCCCGGTTCGTGCTCAGCGGATCAACTCACCGCCGGGGTTTCCCGGATGACGGATGCCATCGTGCACCGGGGTCCTGATGACAGCGGCGCGTGGGTGGATGCCGAGCAGGGGGTGGCGCTCGGCCATCGGCGGCTTTCCATCTTGGATCTCTCTCCGTTAGGCCATCAACCCATGACCAGCGCGGATGGACGGTTCGTCATCGTGTTCAATGGCGAGATCTATAACTTCCAGCATCTGCGTGCCGAACTCGAGAAACACGGCCACACATGGCGCGGACATTCGGACACGGAGATCATGCTCGCCGCCTTCCGCCAGTGGGGCATCTTTGAGGCCACGAAGCGCTTCAACGGCATGTTCGCCTTCGCCGTTTGGGACCGGGACGAGCGCACGCTGACTCTCGGGCGCGACCGTCTCGGTGAGAAGCCGCTTTACTATGGCTGGCAGGGAGATGTCTTTGTCTTTGCCTCTGAGCTCAAGGCCGTGCGCGCCATGCCGGGCTTCAGTGCCAGCATCAATCGTGATTCCATCTGCGCTCTTCTCCGCTTCAACTATATCCCGGATCCCTGGTGCATCTATGAGGGGATGCACAAGCTCCCGCCGGCCTCGCTCATCACGTTGAAGGCACCTTCGGACAAGCCTGTGCCGCAGCTTTACTGGAATCTGCGCCAGGTCGTCGAGCACGGGCTTGATCATCCGTTCGCCGGGACCGAAAAGGAGGCCATCGACACCTTTGAGGCTTTGCTCAAGGATGCCGTCGGCATGCGCATGGTGGCGGATGTGCCCATCGGCGCCTTCCTTTCTGGCGGTGTGGACTCATCTCTCATCGTCGCCATGATGCAGGCGCAGAGCCCGCGGCCTGTGCGCACCTTCACCATCGGCTTTGATGTGCCTGAGTACAATGAGGCTGAATTTGCCAAAGAAGTGGCCGCTCATTTGCACACGGATCACACGGAGATGTACATGACGGGCCAGAATGCGCTGGACGCCATCCCGCTGATGGCGGGCATGTATGACGAGCCCTTTTCCGACTACTCGCAGATCCCCACTTATCTCGTCAGCAAGATGGCGCGGGAGCATGTGACGGTCTCTTTGAGCGGTGATGCGGGAGACGAGCTTTTCGGTGGGTATGAGCGCTATTTTGTGGGTCGGAATCTTTGGAACAAATTCTCCTGGATGCCACCTGCGGTGAAGAAGCTCACGTCATCCGCTCTGACCATGTTCTCGCCAGATTCCCTGAATGCCATGGGCGCGGTGTTCCGGCCCGTGCTGCCCTTGCGCCTGCGCCAAGGCCCCTTGGGGGACAAGCTGCACAAGCTGGCCGAGGTCGTGGGAGCGCCGGGCATGGAGTCCTTGTATCTCACGCTGATGTCTCATTGGAAACAGCCTGAGCAGGTCGTCATCAACGGTCGTGACCGTGACAGCAGCATCACCGACCAGACAGGCTGGCCGCGCGTGAGTGACTTCACCCACCGGATGATGCATCTGGACATGGAAACCTATCTGCCGGGAGACATCCTCACCAAGGTGGACCGTGCTGCGATGAGTGTGAGCTTGGAAAGCCGCATCCCGCTTCTGGACACGAATTTGATTGAGTTTGCCTGGACCGTTCCCTTCTCCATGAAGATACGCGGAGGCAAGGGCAAGTGGCTCATGCGCGAGACCTTGTACCGGCATGTGCCCAAACATTTGATCGACCGTCCAAAGCGCGGTTTCGGTGTGCCGCTGGAGCATTGGCTACGCGGCGAGTTGCGTGAGTGGGCGGAGGATCTGCTCAGCGAGTCCCGCCTGAAGCGCGAGGGTTACTTCCACGCAGCACCTATCCGCAAAAAGTGGCAGGAGCATGTGGATGGTACCCGCAACTGGCACTTTTACCTGTGGGATGTGCTGATGTTCCAGGCCTGGCTGAAAGAGAACGGCCACTAAGGAATGGAAGGGGACTTCGGCCTCGTCTGTCCTTTGTTCTCACATTCACGCTTGGCAACCCGCGTCGCCTTCGTTAGCACTAGCGGCCCTTTTACAAACCAACCTCACCTACCACCACCATGCCCCACGTCAGCACCAACGGCATCCAGATGTTTTACGAAGAACGCGGCAGCGGCGATCCGCTGGTCTGCATCATGGGCGTCACAGCCCCGGGCGGCGTTTGGGAAGCTCATGCGGCCGAGTGGTCCAAGCACTTCCGCTGCATCCTCGGTGACAACCGCGGTGTTGGTTTGACCGACAAGCCTGCCGGCCCTTACACCAGTGCCATGATGGCAGATGACTACGCGGGTCTCATGGACCAGCTCGGCATCAAGCAGGCGCGCGTCGTTGGTTGCTCACTCGGTTCGGTAATCGCTCAGCAGCTCGCTCTTCGTCATCCTGAGAAGGTGAAGAGCATGATCCTCATGTGCACCTGGGCGCGTCAGGACCGCTTCGGTCTCTACACTTGGCAGCACCTCACGAAGGCCAAGGCCACCATGCGCCCCGAGGACTTCATGCAGTGGATCCAGATGCTCATCTTCACCAAGCCCTGGTTTGATAACGATGACTGCTGGAACAACATGCAGCAGGGCCTTAAAGACGCGGCCAACAACCCCGCTCCGCAGCCGCTCCATGCCACCGAAGCGCAGGCTGCCGCCGCCATCACTCACAACACGATCAGCGAACTCAAGAACGTCAAATGTCCCGCTCTCGTCATTGGCGGCAAGAACGACACCTTTACGCCGAAATGGATGGGCGAGGAAGTGGCCTCGGCGATTCCCGGCGCTGACCTGCATCTCTATGATAACGCCGGTCATGCCTTCCATTGGGAATGCCTGAACGACTTCAATCCCCGCACCCTGAAGTGGCTGCAGGAGCATTGATCCTGCTGACCTTAGTTTAGAAAAGCGGAAGCCGTCACAGCGCCTGTGACGGCTTCTTCGTTTCTGGCGGCGGTACGTTTTGAGCCCGCCATACATCCGCCGCTCTCGCCTGATGCGTAGTACAGGGCGAATCCTGATGGATTCAGCACCCCTCATTTAGGTCACGTCTTTTGGTTAGGCCTGGCTGAATCTCAAACCCCAGTCGCTCATCATGAATGCTTCATTTCTACGCATCGGAGCTGCCTTGCTAGCAGTCATCCTGGCCTCGTGTGTGGGCCCTCCAGGCCCTGACAACCGGAGGGATTCCCATGATCCGAACAACCTGCAGCGCGCCGAGCCACCGAATGCCTGGAAGGCCGATTCTCCGCGCCTGTTCACCTGTGCGGAACTGCAGGAGGTGAAGGACAGGTACGGTCGTGCCATCGGTTATCACATCGAGCTGAAACCGTATGAGTGGAATCTCGAAGGCAAATACTACGTGTCTTCCAAGCTCATCCCGTATGAGCCAGGCATCGCCATTGTGTGGCTGAATGACGCGGAACTGGCGGTCATGCGCGGTGAGTTTGAGTATCTGCGCCTGGTCCATGTGAATCCCAATGCAGCACGTGGTGGCTGGGTGGAGCGGATGGCGCCTTCGCGTCCCAAGGCCGTCGTGAACAATGCTCCTCCACCGCCTCTTGCGCCAAGGAAGAAGGCGCACTGACGGTAGACCTTCTGTTCTCGGGTGCATTCGGGTTGCGTCCGAGGTCGGCAGAGACTCAGGCTCCTTTCGGGAGCCTGAGTCTTTTGCTTCTGACGGCTATGCCCGCAACGTTTCGCAGTTGCCGCGGGCCTGAGTTCGCGCTCCACATGGGAGATGCGTCTTATCTCCGGCAGCGCGGGTGGCATCCCATTGGAAGTCCCGAAGTCTGTGACTCGTCCCACCCAGGACCGAGTGCGTCAGGCTGTCTTCAACATGCTCGGTGAGTTCATCAGCGAGGCTCGCGTTCTGGATCTGTTTGCTGGATCAGGTGCGCTGGGTCTGGAATGCCTGAGCCGCGGTGCTACGAGCGCCATGCTGGTGGACCAGGATCGTGGGGCTTGTGAGGTGATGAAGAAGAACATCGCCAAGACCCGCCTCGAAGGTGCCACGATACGTCAGGGAGATGTTTTCAAGACCGTGGTTCAACTGGCCACGGCGGGTTCCACGTTTGATCTTGTCTTTGCCGATCCTCCCTATGCCCACAAACCGGGTGATGTGGATCTGAGTGCGAAGCTTGCTGCGGAGGAAACCCTGCATCAGATCATCCCATCCGGAGGCAGTCTGATTCTCGAGGCGCTGGCCACACGTAACACCTCTACCTTCAATGATCCCTGGGAACTCGTGCGCGAGCGTGAGTACGGCTCCACGCGCATCGTCTGGCTGCGCAAGCGTTAGTACGTTGTTCACGCTTTAGCGTGTTCAAGGGAGCTTCGAAGCACACGCTAAAGCGTGAACAACGTACACCTCCATCACGCCAGTCCGACGGCCTTGCGAGGATTCGTATCCAGCAGTAGTTGCAGTTCAGCCTTGCTCAAGCCCAGATGCTGCTGGCCGTTCGTGAGGATGCGCGGAATGGTGACCGTGCTGCCGACGAAGTGCGAGCCATCCGGACTGCGTGCCACGAGGTCCTCACCGATCACGATGTCCCAGCCGGCGAGCGTAAACTTGCCCGGCCCAAGGCGTGAGGCGGAGATGGCATCCGTGACGAAGATGGTCTTCTCCAGCCCGGCCATGCGCAGGTAGTTGATCAGGGCGAAGAACTCGATGTGCACGCCGTCCGGGATGAAGCAGAGCCAGAGCTTGTCACGCAGGGACAGGGCGCGATGGATGATGTTGTCATGCCGGTGCATGAGCATAGGGCAGCCATTGCCCACATGGGTGAACATTTTCAAACCATGCTCGGTGGAAGCGCGCAAAACATCCAGGCTCGGATTGCAATGCCCGGCGGAGACCGTGACGCCATTGTTGGTTAGGAATTCGGTGGTGTGAAAGTGTTCGTCACATTCGGGGGCGAGCGTCACGATTTTCGCCAGGCCACCCGCGGCATCCAGCAGACGTTTGGCATTCTCCAGACTGGCCTCTTTCACATGCTGGGGCGGATGCGCGCCCACATAACCTTTTTCGGGATTGATGAAGGGACCTTCAATGTGAATGCCGGCGATCACCTTTTGCGCCAGACTGTCCTGCTCACGCAGGGCGACAAGCGTGCGCATGCGCTCAGACATGGCCCCGATGTCATCGGTGATGAAGGTGGCCAGGATGCTGTCGCAGCCGTCTTCCACAAGGCATTGGCAGGCATGATGAAGCGCCTCGGTCGTGAGGCCTTCACGATTGAAATCCGTTCCTGCATAGCCGTTTACCTGAAGATCGAGAGGGGACATGATCCAGAAACGTACGGATTCAGAGGCTCTTAGACACTCCTGGATTCACAGCCGGTGCTTTTGTGTCATCCCACCGCTTCCATCGCAGCAATCAAGGCATAGCGAAGCTCAGGCAGGTGCTCATCTGACAGCGGCTGCTCACTGGTGATGGCGAGATGCAACAGGCCGAGACGGGTGGGGCAGGGGATGGCGATCAAATGCCCGCCGCTGGCCATGGCCCGACGCAAAAGGGGAGAGTGGTTGAAGGCAAACACCGCGCTCATCCGGGATGAGGCCACCCAGGCCATCACCATGGTCAGCACCAGCTCTTGATGCGCGGAGCTTCCCCAGAGCATGTCACCCTGGTCATCAATGACGAAGAACTCGCATTTCTGAAGGTGGGGTCCTGCCCAGGTGGCAAAGCTTTCGAGCCGTTCCATCACCGAGTTTCCCCGCGGTTCAAAGATGGACCAAGTCACACTCTGTGGTGGGGAAGCAGGACACGCTTTTTCTTCAAAAGGCAGCTGCAGATCAGCATGCTCGTCCTCAAACTCCGGCTCGTCGGTTTCTTCGACTTCTGGCAGGACCACGGGTTGTGGCAGCAATCCCGCACCCATCGCGCGTTCGCGGATGGCCTGGAGCCGTGAGCGGAAGTCATCCAGATCGGCATGAGCGGGAGCCGGGTCGACCACGGGCTCTTCTTGGATGGGAGCTGGCTCGAAAGCGTGCCGGATGACAGGCTCCTCAAAAAGTGTGCCGGCATCACCCAGGTCCTGCTCCATCTTGGTCGATGGCTGAGGATCTCGCAGACGTCCCAGCAGGGCCGTCATGTCTGTTTCGTCAATCCAGGAGACTTGCATGGGAGTGGCTGGCTTCGCGATCCTGCACAAGGCCGGTGCGCTGTTCAATCTCAGCGGCGATCTGGTCAAAGATGAGCGCTTCAGGAGGCGGGTTGCGTTTCAGAAGAGCCACGGGCACGCCCATGGCGCTGGCTTCAAGGAAGGAGTTCAGGCGCGGCACATACTGCTCAAACATCATGTCCGCAGGCAGCAGCGCTCGCAGCTCATTCACCACCTTCTGACTGATCTTGCTCTCACCCATCACCATGGTCAGCAAGATGCCTGCGACCTTCACCCCGGCACCCTCGCTACGAAAGCGGGAAAGTGTCTCCAGCATGTGCGGCACGCTGCGCACGGCCAGTGGTTCCGCCTGCTGTGGAAGGATGACGTAGTCACAGGCCTTCACCACGGATTCAGTCATGGCATTCAGACCTGCGGCCGTGTCCATGATGAGGCAGTCGACTCCGCGCAGCTCGGCCGCGCGGAGCAGGTCCGCCAGCCGTGTGGGCACATCCTGAGGAGCCCAGCCTCTCCGTGCGGCAGCATCATACTGGCCCCCGGGGAGAATCTGAAGCTCTGGCAGCCGCGTGGCTAGCACGAGACGGTTCAGGTCACGTTCCGCTCCGCAGAGAAAATCATAAAACCCCAGCTTCGACCGGGTCGAGCGTGCCAGGGAGAGGCCCACTCCGCCTTGCGGGTCGGTGTCGACGAGCAGCGTCGACCACCCGCGCTTGGCGAGGGAGTAAGCGAGGTTGATGCAGAGGGTGGTTTTTCCAACGCCTCCTTTTTGACTGGCCGTGGCAATGGCGATCACGCGGTCGAGACTAGGCTGCGATTAGTGACTGGCAAGGGTGGCGTCATGGAATCACCAATCGAAAGCCGTGGTGCTGAGAAGCAACTCACGTTGTCAGGAATTCGTCTGCTCTCCGGCTTTGGAAATCAGCTCCTGAGCCTGCCTCACCCATTCGTCGCGTTTCGCACGATCTTTAAAGGCGAGAAGCTCGCTGAAAGCCTCGACATCATCGTCCGTCCAGGCCGCGATCTGTTGGAAGCTGCGCACGCCGAAGGCATGGAGTTGATCCTTGAGCACGGCCTTGATGCCTTTGATCTGCGTCAGATCATCTTCCTGCGTGATCGTGGCCGCCTGCTCCAGGCTATGCTGCAACGCTGTTTGTTGATGCTGAAGGTGCGCCACGGCATGAGTGGCCGCGCCGACATCGGATTCGGCGCGCGCCAGGCTCTTCTGGGCCAGGCCGAGTCCGGCGGGATCCTTGCCCTTCTCACGCAGGGTGGCCACACGGCGCTGCCACTCCTCCTGCTCCAGTCTCACGGCATTGAGCAATGTTTGTTTGGCGGTCAGGTCGCTGTCCAGCTTGGTCAGCGTGATCTGGGCATCGACGATGGCTTTGGCGCTCTTTTTCGCCTTGGGTACTTTGGGCTTTGGCTCTGCGGCTGGCTTGGGCTCCGCAGGTGTCTTCCGCACGCGTTTCGGCTTGGTGACAGGTGCAGATGGCTCCACAGCTTTCCCGGCAGGAGCGGTGGTTGCTTCAACGGGCGCTGCTTCGACCACGACGGAACGCCCGCGCAGTTCGACGACTTCCTTTTCAAGACGCGCCTTGTCCCGCTGAGTTTGGCTGAGCTCGGTGGAAAGCTTCGTGACCTCGTTTTGCACCGGCACCAGCTCCGCCTTCGCTGCCGAAGCATCCTCCGCGCGCTGGTCCGCATCCCGTTTGGCGATCTTCAGATCATCGTGCACGCGGATGAGCTCGCGCTCGAGATTCCGGCGATGATCGTTGGCCTCCATGAGGTCGGCTTCAAGCTTCGTCTGAGTGGCGAGATGCAGGTGATCCTTGGTGCGGGCTGCATCGCGATCCTCCTGCGCCGAGCGCGCGGAGGATGTCTCGGCATCAATGCGTGTGTTCAGCACAGCTTCCTGCTTCCGGGCATCCTGGGCACGCCAGCGCCAGCCTAACCATAGGAATACCACCGCCGCCGCAGTGAGCAGCAGGGTCATTTGGGTGATGAGCCAGAGAAAGCCTTCCATCGTTCAGTTCGCGGTTTTCGGTTCGCTGGTGTCAGTTCGGGTTTCGGGAGTCTTCGTGGCCGGGAGCGTCAGGCTCTTCCAGTGATGGCGCAGATGATCGAATCCGTCGAGGAAGGTGTCCTCGGCCATCGCGGCGGGAAAGTCCTTCGGCAGCAGGCCGCTTGCAGCCACGGCTCCCGGTTCGAGCAGTTTTTCCTCCGCAGGGATGCTTTTCCAAACCTGTCCCGGCCTGCTGAAGGCGATCGTTCCCTTGCTGCTCGGCTCAGGCAGGTCGGGCAGGCTGCGCAGCGTTTGCTGGAGGTCGCTGCTCGGCTCGCACGTCCCACGTGCCAGCAGGTCTTCGGACATCACCAGGGCACGACCGGCATATTTTTGGCGCGCGCTTTCGATGATCTGGGTGCGCGCCGGCTCTTCCGCGAGCTGTCCTGCAATGATCACTCTGTCCGGAAGCAGAGTCATGGTGATGAAACTGGGCTGGAGGCGGACCGGCAGTTTCGGAATGCCCTTGGCACTTCCCTGAAGCCACTCGACGACCATGCGGCTGTCATCTTGAAGCAGCTCAGCTGGCAGGTCCTTGGGCAGCAGGCCTTTCCAAGGTTGTGCCTCGCCTGCCACAATGAAGTCCACGTCTTTCCATGCCTCGCCTGGCAGGCCGAGCATCAGAGACTTCCCTGTGAGGACCGCCTGATCACTCGTCGCCGGTGGGAGCAGTGCCTGCGTGATGGGTCCAAAGTCAGCCGTGGCACGGCGCTGGGCATTGACACGAACATCATCCAGCACGCGCCATTCCGGGAAGGCATCGATGAGGGCATTCAGCAGCTCACGCTTGATCGCGATGGTGGCCACTTCGCCCCGGACCAACAGTCGCTGCTCTCGTGCCGCCAGAAAAAGATGAGGCGGTGGCAGCTTGGATTGGCGCTCACTTTCAGCGGCCTTGGCTCGTTGGGCCGCCTGGTAGTTCCTGACATTCTGCACGGAGGGCAGGATGGATTTCTCCCAAGCGGAAGCATTGATGCCGAGCGCTGCCACTTGTTCGCGCAAATGCTCGTCCTTAGCGTCCAGCACCAGCCTTTGCCATTCACCGCCGATGCGGCTCACCTGAATCTGCGCGCTGTCACCGCTCACTTCCGTGCGTGGCATGGGCAGGCGTGCCAGGGTGGTCTGGGCATCCGGAGCCTCGTCGTAGGCCTGCGGATTGGGCTGGATCCGGTTGTCCAGATAGCCGCCTTTCTCACTCCACTTCTGGCCGAGCAGAGTGGCCAGATCCCGCGCCTCATAGTCGGTCGCTGCCTCTCCCAGCAATTGCCCACGCGGTCCATTGGCGGCAATGATCAGCCATCCAGGAGGGTAGGGGACCACTTCCAAAGCATCATGAACCTTCTGGATGGGGTTCAAGGAGGCGCCGAGCGCGGACTCGGCATGAACCTTTTCCTTCAGAGCAGTGACGATTTCCGCCCGTTGAGCCTCGCGCCGCACCTGGCCACGGACAGTAACCTCCTGGCCGTCCAGCTTGATCTCGGCCGCCTGATAGCCGGTGGGCAGGTCACGAGTGGCTGCCTGGGCTGTCGCCGCCAGATCCTGCTGCAATTTCGGTGCCACGCTCAGCGCAGCCGCCAGCCAAAAAGCCAGCAGCCAGAGCCCTGCGATCAACCACCGAGTCCGTGTCATGTGAGAAAAGTCCGGCTTTGTAGCAGACCGGCCCCGCTACGGGTAGGGGAAAGTGCAGTGATACGGAGGCTCGACGCTAATTGCGGGGCACGCTCGCGGAGAAGAAGGCTGGACATTCGATCTGGGCAGGTGGGTGCGATCTTACGAGTTTATTACTTTTTGTTTATCGATGACTGGCCGCTGTATGTCATTAAGAGAGCCGAAGTTGTGACGAAAAAGGATGACATAATCCTTCTCGTTTTCTAAAAATTATATTACATTCTCCGGAATTTGACTCCCGGCATGAACAAGCCCCTCTCTCTCCTTGGCGGCGTTTTGATGACGCTTGTGACGGCTTCCCAGGCCCAGACCTCCGGCGTTTTGCGGGAAGTGTGGAACAATCTGGACGGTGGCGCGATCCCTGATCTGACCCTGTCAGACAACTATCCCTCGAGCCCGGTCCTCCGCACGGTCGATGCGAGTTTCGCTGCTCCGGTGAACTGGGCGGAGCGCTACGGCGTGCGGATGCGTGCCTTTCTGACCCCGACGACCTCCGGCAACTACACCTTTTGGGTTAGTGGTGATGATGGCTTTGAACTCTGGCTGAGCACGGATGCCTCTCCGGCCAATAAAGTCAAAATTGGTTCGGGCGCCAGCGCCACGAACCCGCAGCAGTGGACGAAGTATGGCTCCCAGAAGTCGGCGGAGATCGCCCTGGTGGCCGGCCAGCGCTATTATGTGGAGGCGCAGGCGAAAGAGAGCTACGGGGGGGACCATCTCGCCGTCGCTTGGGCCACTTCGCCGTCCGGACCACCGCAGGTCATCCCAGGGGCTAACCTGACACCCTTCGAAATGCCATTGACGACGCCCACCGGCATTGTGGTCGAGGCAGGCAAGACGCAGGTGCAGTATGCGCCAAATTTGGCGGTGCATGCCATGGCGCAGGCGCTGAACATGGCGGATGCCAATGCCACGCCTGCCATCAAGTGGACCCAGGTAAGTGGCAAGACGGCCACCATTGCCACCCCCACGCTGGCTGCTACGCAGATCACCCTGCCTGGCACCGGCACCTATGTTTTCCGTGCTACTGGCACCGTGGGCAGCAACAGCGGCACGGATGACCTGACCGTGACCATCTCCCCACCGCTGGCAGCGGATGCGGGCAAGGCTTTGACAGAATATTGGTTCGGCATCTCCGGCACGGCGCTGACGGGCCTGACGAACAGCACGCACTATCCGAAGCACCCCATGGCGCATCGTATGGTGACGTCGCTCACCTCCACGACATCCATCGCGGATCAGTATGGGGAGCGCATCCGCGGCTTCCTGCTTGTTCCAACCACAGGCAGCTATCGTTTCTTCATGGCGGCGAATGAAACCGCCGAGTTCCGCCTGAGCACCAACTCGTCTACAGCGAATCTCCAGTTGCTCACCTCGCTGAACAAGTCCGTGGTCGTGGGAGACTTCTCCAATCAGGTCACGCAATCCAGCGTGGCGGTCAATCTCACCGCGGGTCAGAAATACGCCTTTGAGATCCTTCATAAAGAAGACTGGGGCACTGATCACTGCACGGTCATGTGGCAGCAGCCGGGCCAGGAGTACATGAGTGAGATCAGCACGGAGTTCCTGGCGCCTCCTGCCGATCTGGCCGCAGCCGTGGCCTCCGCTCAGGAGTTCAAGCTCACCCAGGATTTCTATCTCTTCGCAGGTCGTGATGCGACGATCTACTGGCCGCGAAATTCGCTGAACCTCAGTGCCTTTGAATCCCGCCGCAATTCTGGCAGCGATACTCCAGCCCGCCTCTGGACCATGGTCAGTGGCCCAGGCGCTGCTCTTTTTTCCGCCTCGGACAAGGCGCAATCCCTGGTGACCTTCCCAAAGGTCGGCACCTATGTCCTGCGCTACGCGGTGACCACGACGAGCAACACCAGCACGGATGACATCACAGTGCGTGTGGTGAATCCCATCAATGCCAATGTCGGCTCGCTGACTCGTCAGATTTGGTGGGACCGGAACTATGCCACTCTTGCA
This sequence comes from Verrucomicrobiota bacterium, assembly GCA_040387935.1. GTDB lineage: Bacteria > Verrucomicrobiota > Verrucomicrobiia > Verrucomicrobiales > Verrucomicrobiaceae > Prosthecobacter. The sequence continues at coordinate 622,326 of JAZKCU010000001.1, forward strand.
CTGGCCAAGGCTGACCCAGCTTTCCCGAACACTCCTGACATTGTGGACAGCATCCCGGATCTGCGCCAGTCGACGAGCTGGGCGGACAAATATCTCACGCGTGTCACTGGCATCCTGAATGTGCCCGCAGGTGGCACGACGGATGTAAACTACATCTTCTATGTCTCGGGTGATGAAGAGGCGGAGTTCTCCATCAGCACGGATGCCACGCCCGCGAATCTGCGCAAGGTGTGCAACACCACCCGCGTCACCGGCGTGGAGGAGTGGACTCGTGATGCCACGCAGACCTCCGGTGCTGTGGCGCTGAAGCCCGGCGGCCGTTACTTCATTGAGCTCGTTCACCGTGAAATCTGGAACAGCGACCATTTCGCGGTCGCCTGGGCTTGCGAAGGGGACAAGTTGCCGCGCGTGATCGAAGGCAGCTTCGTCGAGCCATCCCAGAAGATGCCTGCCTTTGACAAGGACATGGCCTTCTACGCCAGCGCGGGACGCGACCGCATCTACTGGTGGCCGCATGATCGCGTGCAGCTCACGGGGAAGGTCATTCAAATCCGCAGCAGTTCGGCGGCGGCTGTCCCCTCCTGGAAGCAGCTTTCTGGTCCGAAGTCGACCATCCTCACTCCGAATGCCCTAACCAGCGATGCGGTCCTCTCCGCCGTCGGCACTTATGTCTTTGAACTCACCGTCACGGAAGGCGCGCATGTCAGTCGTGACACCGCGGTCGTTACGGTGAACAAGGCATTCTCTCCAAACACCGGCTCGCTGACACGGTCTGTGTGGCTGGATGTCGCGGGTGGCGTGCTGACTGACCTGACGACCTATGATCCGCAGCTCGCTTATCCGCATTTTGAAGACCTGATCCCTGGAACCGAACCGCCGCGCAACTGGGCGGACTACTATGGTCAGCGTTTGAAAGGCTTCCTGACCGTGCCAACCGCCGGTCGCTATACTTTCTGGATCGCTTCCGACCATGCCTCCGATCTCCAGATCGACTTGAAGGACACTCTTGGAATGCGCCGCATCGCCTACCTGGATCATGAAGGGCATCAGCCGCGCGTGTGGGATGATCATCCGGAGCAGAAATCCGCCGAGGTGGAACTTCAGGCGAATGTGGCCTATCCGATTCAGATCCTTCACAAGGAGCGTGATGGCAATGACAACCTCGCCGTGGCGATGAGTGGCCCGGCCACGAATGGCCGCGAACCGATCTCCCGTGGCTTCCTCACACCGGACCATGCTGCGTCCGTTTTCAATCCCGAGATCACCGTCGCTCTCGGGAGTGACCGCACGCTGCTCTGGCCTCAGAGCCAGGTGGCCATCGCCGCGCTGGTCTATGACTTGAATCAGGGACCGCAGGCCCTCACCTACAAATGGAGCAGCACCTCCACCAAGGTCAGCTTTGACAATGGCACCAGTCCTGTGGCCATCGCGAAGTTCAACGGTCCCGGTGTGTATGAAATCAAAATGACCACCACGGATGGGGTGAACACCGCCACGGACTCACTCCTCGTCACGGTGCAAAATCCCCTGGCTCCGAAATCGGGTGGCCTGCTGCGTGAAGTGTGGACCGGTCTCGGTGGTTATTACATCACCGATCTGACCAACGCCACGCCCTACAAGGACAATAAGCCCAGCTTCCGTGACATCATGCCAAACCTCGAGACCCCGACCAACTGGGGCGACAGCTACGGCCAGCGTCTCACCGGCTTCCTGCAGGTGCCGATCGAGGGTGACTATGTCTTCCTCATTGCCAGCGATGACCAGAGCGAACTTTGGCTGAACACGACGGGCGAGGCGGCGTCTGGCATCACTAAAATTTGTTACGCTCCCGGAGCCACGGGCCGCTACAACTGGGGCGCGAACGTCAATCAAAAGTCCGCATCCCTCCATCTTGTCCCTGGCAAGCGCTACTACATCCAGGTGCTGCACAAGGAAGGCAACAGTGATGACTATCTCGCCGTGGCTTATCGCCTCGCGGCGCAGACGGATGCCCAGGCGCAAATCATCCCCGGTGTGCTGCTGAGTCCTCCCGATGGTGTCACCGCCGAGTCCTTTGATTCCGAGATGAGCGTGCGTGCGGGCGAGCCACAGAGCGGCTATTGGCCGAAGTCACGTTACACCTTGCGCGGCACTGCGCTGGATTACATCCCTGGCCCCCAAGCTTTGGCTTACCGCTGGAGTATTGTCAGCGGCCCTGCTGGCACGGTCTTTGATGCCCCCACGTCCATCACCTCGGGTGTCGAGTTCCCAGGTGCGGGCACCTATCAAATTCAGCTTGCGGCCACGGATGGTAAAAACTCGCGGTCGTCCACCACTAGCGTGACCATCTCTCCGGCACTGGCCGCAGGCACGGGAACGATCCTCGCCGAAGTCTTCAAGAACATCACGGGAAGCTGGGTCACCGACCTAACCAAAAACGCGAAATTCCCGAACAGCCCTGATGAGCGCTATCAACTGCGCAGCACGGAGATCCCGTCCAATGTCGGCGAGAACTACGGCACTCTGATTCGCGGCTATGTGCATGCTCCGGTGACGGGTGTGTATCGCTTCAACCTGGCTTCGGATGAGTGGAGCGAGGTCTACCTCAGCACTGACCGCACGCCTGAGAAAAAGGACCTGCTCTGCTTCGTGCCTGCGGCCGTGGACTTCTATGAGTGGCGTAAATTCCCGGACTACCAGCTTTCACGCCCTGTGGCGCTGACCAAGGGCCAGAGCTACTACATTGAGATTCGCTATAAGGAGAGCGGCTGGCGGGATCACCTCGCCCTCGCTTGGCTCTGCCCCGGCAAGACATCCTTTGAAGTGATTGACGGCGCTTTCCTTTCTCCCTTCCAGCTGACGGACAAAGTGGCTCCCGTCATCACTCTCACAGGTGGCAGTGAGGTCACGATCAATGTCGGCGGTCCGTTCGTCGATCCTGGCTTCAGCGCTCTGGATGGCATTGATGGTGACATCAGCGGCTCAGTGCGTGTCGAGGGCACGGTGGATCCTTCCACGGCCGGAACTTACATCCTGCGCTACATCGTCACCGACAAATCCGGCAATCAAAGCGTGGTGGGCACCCGGCGAGTGACGGTGGCGGTGGCTGCAAACACCCAGCCCACCTATCCCGCTGATACCAGTGCCGCTCATTCGACCGCACCTTGGACCGCGCCTGCCGCCATCAGCGATATTGAAGCCGCTCGTTTCCTCAAGCAGGCCACCTTTGGTCCAAGCGATGCTGAGATTGCGAAGGTAAAGCAACTGGGCTTCTCGAAGTGGATGGATGAGCAGCTAGCCTTGCCCGTGAGCAGCCATCTCGAGCACATGGACCGCATGGAGCTCTTTGAAGCCGCGCAGCAGAAGCTGCTCTCGCTCTCCAAGACGGCTGGCACGCTCGGTCTTCCTGGCGCGGTGATGCCGACCACCAGCACGCCGATCAACACCGAAGATCGTCTTTATAGCTGGTGGACGCTGGCGATGACCGCTCCTGATCAGCTCCGTCAGCGTGTTGGCCTCGCTCTGAGTGAGATTCTTGTCATCTCTGACCGCAACGGATCCGCGCTGCGCAACTACCCTCGCGGCTGCACCAACTACTATGACATGCTGGTGAAGGCCGTGGCTCCTGGCCGCAACTACCGCCAGCTTCTGGAAGACGTGACCCTGAACCCGATCATGGGCACCTGGCTCACGATGGTGCGCAGCTCGAAGACCAAGCCCGATGAGAACTATGCCCGTGAGATCATGCAGCTTTTCAGCATCGGTCTCGCTCATCTGAACAAGGACGGCACCTTCAAGCGCGATGGCGCAGGCGATACCATCCCGACCTATGGTCAGGATGAAATCCGCGAGCTGGCCCGCGCGTTCACCGGCTGGACTTATGCGAACTCCCGCAGCTTCACCTGGACGAGCTGGCCGGACGAAATCAATCCTATGATGTCCTTTGAGGATCAGCATGACCGCGGTCAGAAGGTGATCGTCGGTGGTGCCACCGTGCCGGCCGGACAGACAGCGACCCAGGACATCCGCCGCTGCATCGATGTGTTTGCAGCGCATCCAAACGTCGGACCCTTCATTGTTGAGCGGCTCATCCAGCGCCTCGTCAGCAGCAATCCAAGCCCGGCTTACATCTTCCGCGTCTCCAAAGTGTGGGATGACAACGGCAAAGGCGTGCGTGGTGATCTCTGCGCCGTCGTGAAAGCCATCTTCCTCGATAGCGAGGCCCGCACGGTCGGGGCCACCCCCGCTTCGGGCAAGATGAGCGAGCCCATGCTTCGTCTGGCCCGTGTCATGCGTGCCTATGGCAAAGCTCCAAGCAGCAATCCGCCCGTGATGGGCCGCTACTTCATGTGGAATGCGATCGATTCGCTCGGCCAGTGGCCCATGCAGGCACCCACGGTCTTCAATTTCTTCCACCCAGACTACGCCCCTCCTGGACCCGTGCTGGATGGCGGCTTCGTCTCACCTGAGTTTGAGATCACCACTGAACTCACCGTCACGGACACAGCGAACTACTTCTTTGAAGGGGTCAGCAATGGCTTCTACACCAATGCGGGTGGTCGCATCACCCTGGACCTCACCTCTCTCACAAGTCTTTGGGCCACACCGGATGCGCTCATCGCCAAGATCGAGTCCGTCCTCCTCGGCCGCGCCATGTCGGCCAGCCTGCGCAGTTCCTTGCTCAGCATTCACACGACCTATCCGACGAACGCGACGACCGGCGCGCGGGTCATGCTCCAGCTCCTCACGGCTTCGCCGGAGTTCACGATGGAGAGATAAGATTCATTTTCTATTCGTGGTTAGACCTTTTCTTGATTTCTCATGAACGCTCCTGAAATGCCCACTCTGCTCACCCGCCGGAATTTCCTCGGCGGCAGCGCTTGCTCGGCGATGTCCACGACGTGTCTGCTGAACACCATCCTCACCCTGCGGCACATGAATGCGCAGGCGGCGGACGTGCTGGCCCCGGGCACGCCTTACAAGGCCATCGTCTGCGTCTTCCTCTACGGTGGCAATGATGCCAACAACGAGGTGATGCCGCGTGAGAGCAGCGCGCATGCAAAGTATGCCGCCAGCCGCACGGTGCTGACCATTCCGCAGAACCAGATCCTGGCGCTGAACACGCTCAATGACAATGGGCTCCAGCTCGGCATCCATCCGCGCATGACAGGCATCCGTGATCTCTACAATGTCGGCAAGGCCGCGCTGATGACCAATGTGGGCACGCTCATCGCCCCCGCAACGATGAACGACTACCGCAACCGCACCCCGGCAATCCCGGACAATCTCTACTCGCATAGCGACCAGCAGATGCAGTGGCAGACATCCGCGAGCACGATGAACGCGGCATACAATCAGACCGGCTGGGGCGCACGCATGGCAGAGGCCCTGGTCGGCACGCAGCAGCGCACCTCGGTGTCGATGCTCGTCTCACTGAACGGCAACAATTTCTTCCAGGTGGGCAAGACCATGCTGCCCTTCCGTCCAGGCCCGGGCGGCACTCCGGTGTTCCGTCTGGGGCAGGGCACCAGCACGCAGGATGTCACACGCTACACCGCGTTCCGCAATGTGCTGAATGCCGAGTATGCGAACCTGATGGAGGACGCCTTTGCCGACCTCTCCAACAAGTCCATCATTGAGGCGGATACCATCAATGCTGCACTGGCAGGCACTTCCAATTTCCCCACGATTCCGAACTCGGATCTCGGCCAGCAGCTCCGCACGGTGGCGAAGATGATCCAGGCGCAGGGACCCCTCGGCATCACCCGCCAGATATTCTTTGTCGCCACCGGCGGCTTTGACACTCACGGCCCGCAGCTTGATGACCATGCGAACCTGCTCGGCAATATCAGCGCGTCCATGAAAGGCTTCCAGGATGGTCTGGAAACCATCGGCATGGGTAACTCCGTGACCACCTTCACCGCGAGCGATTTCAACCGCACCTATGATTCCAACGGCCGTGGCTCCGACCATGGCTGGGGCTCTCACCACCTCCTCATGGGCGGGGATTTGATTGGCCAGAAGGTCTACGGTTCCTTCCCTGATCCCGATATCAGCCTCGCTGGGCATCCGTTGAACACAGGCCGCGGCAATTGGATCCCCACCACGAGCGTGGACCAATATGCCGCCACCATGGCGAAATGGTTTGGCCTCAGCGACTCCCAGATCCGCGATGTGTTCCCAAACATTGTCAATTTCGATGCGGACCTCGGCTTCATGAAGCCAGCCTAAAGTGGTCCGCACAGTCCCCTGTGCGGATGGTTCCTCAGCATGAAGCGCTTCCTCCGTCCCATCCTCTTCGGCCTCGCCCTGCTGCTGGCAGTGCTCTTTGGCCTCATCATGGGCAAGGGCGGCGGCATCGGCGGACTGTGGGCGGACATTCAAAATTTGTTCGGCAAAGAGAGCTACAAGCTCGATCCCTCCGACCCCGTGCTAAAGGCCGGCCTCCCCGAACCTGATCCACTCGCTGGCTTGCCTGATGGTCCTTTGAACGAGCTTTTGAAGCCTGATCTGACCCCTGAGCAGCAGACCCAGGTCGTCGGCCAGATGTTGATGGACTACTGGACCAGCGTGCGCAGCCTTCCGGACGGCGGCACCTGGGATGAGATCCGCGACCAGCTCGCGGGTAAGAACCGAAAGGAACTGGCGCTTGTGCCCAGAGAGCATCCAGCCCTGGTCACGAATACCTTCCGTCCAAAGCCCGATGCCCCTGGCATCCACCTGCATGTCATCTCCAGCAGCGGCTGCGCTTTCCAGCTCATCTACGAGGGCCCGGACAAGCAGCCCTTCACCGACGACGATCTCATTCGCAATTTCCCGCCGGACCTGGATTTCAAGTGAACCAAGGAGCCGGACTTGCCAAGTCCGCCTTGAGAGGGACTTGGCAAGTCCCTCTCCCAGTGAAAGGGCCGAAGCGGCTAAAATTTGTGAAAACTGGGCCAAAACACATCGTTAACAGCGCCGAACACCCATTCCCCCCATGGCCCTCTCCAATGATTTTTCACGCCGCGTCTTCGTCACCAAGGCCGCGCAGTCCTTCCTCGGCGTCACCGCCCTGAGCCAGCTCGGCGGCAAGGCTTTTGCCATCCCAGGCGAGAACACCAGCCCGCTGAAGCAGGTGCCCACGGCGCGCAATGTGATCTATCTCTACATGACCGGCGGCATGAGCCACCTGGACACCTGGGATCCGAAGCCCGAAAACGCCACGGTGATGGGCCTCACGAAGACCATCAACACGAATGTCGATGGCATCCGCCTCAGCGAAAACCTCCCGCTTATGGCGCGTCAGGCGGACAAGATCGCCATCGTCCGCAGCATGACCTCCACCCAGGGCGCTCATGAGCAGGGACAGTACTATCAGCACACCAGCTACACCCAGCGCAGCAGCATCAAGCACCCCTCCATGGGCGCCTGGCTTGAGAAGTTCCAAGGCCGTGGCAATCCCACGCTCCCCGGCAGTGTCATGATCGGCAATGACAGCCGTCATCCGGGCGCAGGCTTCTTCGAGGCCAAATTTGCCCCGCTCATGATCAATGATCCTGAAAGCGGCATCGCCAACGTGCGCCCTAACACCTGGTTCACCGAGGACCGCATGATGAACCGCCTTCAGGTCGCGAAGAACCTCGATGCCAAGTTCGCCGAGACCTACAACGTCAAGAACGTGCGCGCTTACAGTGACATGTATGACGACGCCATCAAGATGATGAAGAGCGAGGAACTCAAAGCCTTCGATCTCGATGCTGAGGATAACAAACTGCGTGACAAGTATGGCCGTGACCGCTTCGGCCAGGGCTGTCTGCTGGCACGTCGCCTTGTCGAGCATGGCGTGCGCCATGTCGAAGTCACCTTCGGAAGCTGGGACACCCACAACGCCAACTTCACTCGCGTGCCCGAGCTGACCGACGAGCTCGATGCCGCCCTGAGCACCCTGCTCCAGGACCTCGACTCCCGTGGCATGCTGAATGAGACGCTGGTCGTGCTCGCCACCGAGTTTGGCCGCACCCCGGAGATCAATCAGAACGACGGTCGCGATCACCACCCTGCCGGCTTCAGCTGCGTCCTCGCAGGCGGCGGCATCCGTGGCGGCCAAGTCTATGGTTCCACCGACGCCGATGGTCACAAGGTCACCGAAAACGCCGTCAACGTTCCCGACCTCAACGCCACCGTCGGTTACGCCCTCGGCCTCCCGCTCGATGCGGTCCTCTATTCCCCCTCGAAGCGTCCCTTTACCGTCACCGACAAAGGCAAGCCCGTCACGGCCCTCTTCGGCTGATCCACGCCTAACAGATTTTGAATCCAGACCAAAAGGGGGCGCGCGAGTGCTCCCTTTTGTGTGTTCAGAGTTCTGAAGAGACAGGTGATTTTCGTGCTCTGCGCTGTCTCCAAAAGACGAGGGCGTGATGAAGCAGTAGCAGCGCTCCAAGTAAAACAAACCACGGCACTGGACTGATTGTGCGCTGATAGCCATAGGCGGTGAGAGGATCAAACTCCACCCGGTTCTCGGAGGGGATGACGACCATCGAAGCCTGGCCACCATAAGCATCCAGTTGGAAGTGACACTCTCTGCCATCAGGCGACCAAGTATTTTTGGTCGCAGATCCCCGGGCATAAAACCCAGGCAGGACAGTCTCAAAAAATAGTGCGGGTGCCTTGTCCGTGAGGGCAGTGGGCTCTTCGCCTTCATACACCATCAAAGTCAGTGTCTCAGCGTCCGCCACTCCTCCATCCCAAACGCTGACGGTCCATTTTCCGTCAGGGGACTTGGTCGTGTGGCCTCCATGGTAATCCGCCATGGAAGCAACAAATCAAAAACGTCTCACTTCGTCACGCTTAAAGTACGCCTGCCAACGCCTCACATAGGCCTCAGCAAGATCAGCGCAAACACCACCAGCATCAAACCCAGGATCAGAAACCCGAAGGTGAAGGGATTGAAGGCCATCAGTTCGCCGCCCGGAAAGAGGCCTACCGCGAGGCTAAGCATAGCCACAGCAAGGCACAGCATTCCGGTGACGCGGCGAAAGAGCATGACGGTTCGTTACTTCGTCACGCTCAGCGTCCCCCACATGATCAGCGCATGCCCGGGGAAGGTGCAGACAAACTCATACTCACCCGGCTTCCCAGGAGCTTTAAGCTTGAGCGTCTCCTTCTCACCGGGCTCAAGCAACTTGGTCGCGGCGATGACCTCCTTCTCGAACTTCGAAGGCATGAATGCACGCCCTTGTTTGTCCAGCTTGTCAGGCGTCATCGTCATGGCCGCATTGCCGACCTCCAGATGCATGCCGGGCGGCACGATCACGAGATTGTGCGGCATGCCGTCATCGTTCTCAAACATGATCTCAAACTGCTTGCCGGCCTTCACCTCGATCTTCGTGGTGTCGTAGCGAAGCTGCTCATGCACGGTGTGGACGATGAAGACATCCACGCTCACTGCGCGGATCTGGTCCAGCACCGCCTTGCCAGCATCACCCTGGAGCGCGGCCATCTCCTTGGCAGCGGCGATCACTTCCACATACTCAGGCTTGCTGCGATCAGCCGGCGTCACCGTGGCGGCATAAGCGAGCACACTGTCCGTGATCGGCTTGGCCTGCGCGGCATCCCAGTTGGCCTTCGGGAACTTCACCAAGGCCTTGGCGGCTGTGTTGCGCTCTTTGCCTTCGATCAGGTGCTGAGCCACGATCTTGAAATTGGCAGCCGCATGATCAGGTCCCATCAACGGCAGCGCCGTGAGCACCGCACGCAAGCGACCTCCATTGACCTTGCCATCCGCCAGCAAGGCCGTGAGATGCGGCTGGAACTTGCCGCGCAGCGGAGCCTCGCTGGCAGGGATGTTCGCGATGGATTCGACGAGATAGTTCAGCTGGCCCCCATCGCTGGCGGTTTCCTTCCAGATCTCATCCGGGCCACGCGCCGCATAGACGAGCGCCGCAAAAGCCGCACGCTTCACCTGCGCTGTCTTGGCATCCTTCGCCAGCGCCTTCAGCGCAAGACCATGACGCGTGATGATGCCGGGCTTGTCCGTCAGCATCATCTTGCCGATCTCATCCGCCGTGCTGCCGCTGCCTTCCTTGGCATCGAGCAGCTTCAGGATGTTGATGATCTCCACCGGGCGGTCATTGCCCTTCAGCTTCACCAGTGCCTCCATGGCCTTCAGGCGCACATCGGCGCGCAGTTTTGGCCGCGTGAGCTTTTCGATCAGCACCGGCTCGATGTCCGGCAGACCATTGAGATCATTGTCCTTGGTGTTCGTGATGAACTCAGCAAGCGCACCTGGATCCTTCGGAAGGATCTTCGCCTTTAGAACCGACTGCAGACCCTTCTGGGTCTCGCCAAAGACATGCTTGATGTAGTCATCGGTCGGATGCTTCAGCGCATCATACGCGATCTCCAGAGCCTGCTCGGCCTTGTCCGTCGGCTCATAGAAGCTCAGCGCACGCACACCATGCATGCGCACCCGCATGTCGTCATCATTTACCGCCTTCTTCAGCAGTTCCAGCGCATCCGGCACGCTGTCCTTCTGATAGCAAAGCACACGCGTGGCAGCCGCACGCGCACGTGGCTCAGGTGAGGCCAGCACCGCCTTCAGCAGCTCCACATCCACAATGCCATTCCATTGCAAGGTCCACAGCACTTCCAGGCGATGGTGCTCATACTCAGGATCAGCCTTGTCCAAACCTGCCAACCACTTCTTCGCGGCCGCAGTCACCTCTTCACGCGGATGTTTGGCGATCTCGATCTTCGCGCGCTGACGGTTCACGTCTTCCCAGACCTTCAGCACCTCGAAAAGCTTGTCCAGCGGCTCGCCATCGATCTTCGGAGACTTCACCAGTTCACGACCCTCATAAGTAAGCTTGTAGATACGACCATGACCATGGTCGCGGTTCGGATCACGCAGATGGTGCTGCATGTGGCCGATGATCGCATTCGACCAGTCGCAGAAGTACATCGCGCCATCCGGACCCACGCTGATGCAGGATGGACGGAAAGTTGGATAGATCGCCGGATCTGCTTTCACCATCTCATTGCTCACCTCGCCCTTCATGCCGGCGCCGTCCTGCGTGAGCGGCACGCGCCAGATGCCCTGGAAGCTGATGACGTTCGTGTTGAGGAAGTTGTTCTGCCAGTCATCCGGAAAGTGCTTGCTCGCGATGATCATGTTGCCCGGGCTTGGGCGCGCAGGACGCTTCCAGAACTCCTTCATCTTCGCACTGCCACGGCCTTCCATCGGCAGGTAGCTGGAGGAAGCTTCCGCAAAGGTGTTCACGTTGCCCGTCGCATCCGTGAAGTAGGCATTGCCCCAGCGATCCCAGATCTTGCCATGCGGGTTCACACAGGCATCCGTGGTGAAGCGCTCCAGCTTGCTCGCATTGAGATCATAACGATAAATGCTTCCATTCGTGTTGCGCACCACACCATAAAGCGTTTCCACCTGTGTGCGATGAAACACGCCATCGCTCGGGTAGATAGCACCGCCATTGTCATAGCTCAGGTAGCAAGTCTCATGATGACTGTCAGCCGCGCAAAGACCGGTGAGGATGCGCTCGCGCTTGTCACCTTTGCCATCGCCATCGGTATCCGCGATGTACACTAGGCTCGGGCTCTGCATCACGATCGCGCCATCCTTGTAAATCTGGAAGCCCGTGGGGCAGTTCAGATCATCGGCAAACTCCGTCATCTTATCCGCCCTGCCGTCCCCATCCGTGTCCTCAAAGATGAGCAGGCTGTCGCCCTTCTTGCTCGTTGGCGTGCGCTCAGGGTAGTTCAGCCAGGCGCTCACCCACAGGCGGCCCTTGGTGTCCCAATGCATGGCTACCGGGTTCACCAGTTCAGGGAACTGCTTCTCATCCGCAAACAGCGTCAGCTTCAGCCCAGGCTCGGTGACGATATCCTTCATCGCCGCTGCCGCATCCGGGAAGTCCACCAGACCTTCAGGCGTGAACGTCATCCCCGTCATCGGCACCTTGTTGAACTCTTTGCCATCTTTCGGGTTAGGCATGTTCGTCGGCACCTTCTCCACTGGCGGCAGGTTGTCGTCCTTCACTTCCAGGTCACCACCTTTGGCGATCGCCCACACACGCTTGTCTCGGTTCTCGGTCTTCACATCGCGCTGGGACATCTCCTGCTTCATCGTCTGAAAGTTGGAAATGTAGGGCGCGGGAGGGTTCTGCTCGTTCTGCTTGAAGCCACCCACACCCGCCGCATAAGCCAGGCCGCTGCGGCCGCCATAGATGTTGTAGCCATCCACCGTGCGGTAGCGCTGATACCACTCCCAGTTCTTGTTCACCACCGCCTCACGCAGCTTGTCGCTCACCGTCGGCGCTTCCTTGCCGGTCAGGGCTTTGAAAGCCGCCGCCGCGATCGCCTTGTCGCCGATCTGATTCTGCAGCAGGCCATTCAGCGTCAAAGGTTCCTTTTCCGCCTCATAAGCCTTCTGCGTCGGCTCAAAGAGATTCACCAGCGTCACACCCGCCGCCGCTACCACCTCGTTCATCGCGGCCGTGTAGTTCTGGATGTTCGTGTTCTTCTCCGTCACCGGAGGCAGGTTCGGATTGTCCAGCTTCTCCAGCGCGATGGGTGAGAAGAGCACGATGCGCGGGCTGCCTTTGCCGCTGTAGTTCTGCTTCTTCGTGTCCTCGATGAATTTCGCCAGGTTCTGCTTGAAGGCGTCCACCCCTTCGTAGCCCTTGAAGGACTCGTTGTAGCCAAAGAACGCAAAGATCACATCTGCCTTCACCTTGCCCAGCCACTCGTCACGCGTGCCGAAGCCATCGACGCGGTGCCATGTCTGCACCTCATCCCCGGAGAAGGCCAGATTGCGGAAGGTGATGTCCTTGTCCGGATTCGCGGCCACGATCATGGATTCCAGCCACGCATAGTGTTGCGCGCGGTCCGCCACCCCGCTGCCGAGAATGGCGATGGAGTCGCCGTTTTTGAGTTCGAGCTGCGCGGAAGCCGGTGCGGCGAGCGTCAGGGCAGCGAGGAAGGAAACAAGGCTGGATTTCATGAAGTCAGGTCGGGGGCGGAGATTACGGGCAGAGCCGCGGAACCTTTCCGGGAAGAGCATCCCGCACGAGGGCAGGGAACCGGACAGGAAAAATGTATCTGTAGGCGTATTTGCCAGAATGCAGGCTAGGGAGAATCGGGGAAATTGATGGACATCATAGCTTCGGCGCCGGCGGCTTGATCGGTGCCTGCTGCCCACTGACCACGCCTTTGGCCTTCGTCGCTCGTTTGTAGATGGTTTTTCCGCATGCGATGAAGAGCTCACTGAGATCCTTCCCTCCCATACAAACATCATAAGGTTGCTTCGGTGTTGGAATGATGAAGTTCACACGGCCTGCTTGATCGAGAACCTGGATACCCAGCGAAGTAGCCACATAAAGCCAGCCGTTGGTGTCCACGCAGAGTCCGGACGCTGCGGTAGGTTGACTCACCGTGCGCTCTAGCTGGAAATATTTTTGTCCCCAGGCAGCGGTTCCATCTGGCTGTCTCTGCCAGCAGAAAACATAGCCTCGCCCGTCCATTTCGTCACAAGCATAGATCAGGCTTTGATCCGGAGACAAGCACAGGGCACTCCCAGGATAGGTCAGATGCATCTCCACAGGAAGGTTCGACATCCGGGGGATGATGGGTTTGGTGACTGGCAGTTGCCCTTGGGGCAATGGTCCCTTGGGCAGTGTCAGGTCAACAAAGGAAGGCCCGCTCTCTCCAAAGTAGGCCTTGCCATCATGCGTGATACATAGGGCAGAGACCGATGTGTTTCCTGCCAGCTGGAACGTGGTCTCAGAATCTTCACCGTAGGAGGTGATCTGGCCCGCCTTTCCGATGAAGCTGCCATAAACCCTGCCATCTCTTCCCACCGCGAGTGAGGACGAGAAAGTCGAGTCATAGCCGGCAGGATTTAGTTTCAAGAATGCGGGCTTCGATGCACCAACCGTCAGTTTGAACAACGCGGGCTTGCCACTTCCATAGAAGAACAGGGTCCCGTCTTTGTCAGAAGTCAGACGCCGAACTCCCAGAGGTTGGGAATTGACCGCCTGCCACTCCCCATCCCCCACCACCTCATACCCCTTCCACTTCGAATCACCGCGGGGATTCGCCCTCACCTCCATTGTGGTCTGCCAGTCGCGCCAGAGCCAGCGAAGGACCTCCGGGAAAATCTGTGAAGCATGCTTTTGGTTATGCCCGCCTTCACCCCAGGCATGGTTCACATCGTAACCAGCCCAGGTCAGACTGCGCTCCATCATCTGGTTCGCCATCCACCAGTCACCACAGTAGAGGTTGTTATCGCCCGTGCCGCTTTGCAGAAACACGCGCAGCGGTTTCGGTTCAAACTTGCGCACCAGTACCGGGAGCTGGTCCGCTCCATGAATGCCCACGTAGGTGCCCACGCCCGTGAACACTCGGCGGAACCGATCCGGCCGATGCCACGCCACCATGAAGGCACAGATGCCGCCGCTGCTGTTGCCAGAGATGGCCGCTTGATTCGGATCCGTGCTCAACTTGAGCCCATGCTTGCTCTCGATGGCAGGCAGAAACTCATTGATCAGAAACTCCGAGTAGGTGGGCGTGATGCTGTCATACTCATAGCTGCGATTGTAGCGCGGCAGGGCATTGTCATTCGCCGCAGGCACCACCCCCGGCTTGATGAAGATGCCCACCAGCGGCGGCATGTCCTTCCTGGCGATCAGATTGTCAAAGACGACGGGCGCCTGATAGATCACCCCATCCTGAAACACCATGAAGGCAGATGGCTCCGTCTGGTCATATCCTGCGGGCAGGTAGATCTGATACTCCCGCTCAGTGCCTGGAAACGCCCCGTCGTCCACGGCCTTGTAGCTGTCCTTGATCATCGTGCCCTTGGGCACACCCGTCTGCGGTTGGGAGTCAGCCGTGAGCGGAAAATCAGGCTCGGCAGCGGCGGCAAAGCTGAGCAGGAAAAGAGGCAGGAGTAACAGGCGCATGACGGAGGTTGTTGCGGGCAGGCAAATGAGGGCAGACGAATGAAGAGAGATCAATCATTCTTCCATTCGCCTGTTCCCATTCGTCAGCCTGGCCACGCCTCCTGCCCCTCGCTATGTCACAAAGAGCACTTCTTGGGCTAATGCAGGGGATGACGTCTCCGGTCCGCTCTCTTTTTTGCCTCTCGCTGCTCGCCACGCTTGGCGCGTGCAAATCGGGTCCCACGCCGGAGAAGCTCAAGGTCGCCATCGCGGACACGGACTACTTCGTGCGCTACATCAAGCCCATCTTTGCCATGCGCTGTGTGTCCTGCCATGAAGGAGTCTATCCTCCGGCGGGTCTTTCGCTGGTGCAGCGCAGCGGCCTGTATGCTCCGAGGAAGCGCAACAAAGCCTACGTCGTCCCTGGCGATCCCTCCGCCAGCCTCCTGCTCACCGCCATCGAACCCGGCGGCAGCCATCCCCGCACCACACCGCTGGTCGCCGGAGGTCTGAGTGACTATGAAATGGGCGCGCTTTACGAGTGGATCGAAGACGGCGCCCACTGGCCCGACAACCCGAATGGCTTTGTCTACCCGCTGTCCCTCATCCACCGCACCGAACCGCTGGAGTGAGCTGGCCGCATGCCAAGGAGGGGGACTTGCCAAGTCCCCTCTGAGTTTCGGTCTTGTAAGCAAGAAGACGCCGTTTTGATATCCTGCGAGCCGGAGGCTCACCAAACCAAAATGGATGAAAGGAGCCTCCCATCTCACACGCTCTGCACAATCAAACCCCGAAACGCACTGCTGCTCATCATTGGTTGCAGCAGGTTGAGAGTCGCGCGGATTTTCGCCGGATTCGCAATGATCGGGTTGTTTACCAGCAGCACATCCGTGGCCAGCGGCGCCAGTGGCGCCACATCGGCAAAGTTTCGCAGCACGGGGCCGGCATCCAGAATGATCCAGTCCACATGATGGCGGGCGCGGTCGATCCAGGCGCGATATCCGTCCAGCAGTTCGTTCGTGGCATACGCAGGCAGGTCATGCGCGGGCAGCAGGAAGAGATGCGTGTTTCCATAGCGCAGGGACTCCAGGTCATGCGCCCAGGAGCTGTGGTTGTTGGAGTGTGGGAACCACTCATGGAGGGTGGGTGAGACCGCATTGCACTCCATCATGAACACGCTGCGACCCTGATGACAGAAAGCGGCCGCGAGAGCCGCTGCGGCGGCTGTCTTGCCCTCGCCAGACTCGGCGCTGGTCATGAGGATGATGCCTCCCAGCCCGCTGCGCTTCAGCGCCTGCATCTCCAGGGTGGTGGTGATCTGGCTCAGTGCTCCGGCGGCACCCACGGGCTCCGGCTTCAAAAGCTGTCCCAGCATGTACTCAGGATTGGCACTGCCGATGGAGGGCAGCCGTGCGATGACCGGTGCGGTGCCCAGTCCTGGAATCGAGAGCGGCGCTGAAGGCTGAACGATCGGCGGCGCCATCATGAGCCGCGAGCTCGGCGGACGCTGGACGACATTCGGCATGGCCTGGCCGACCGGCGTGTGCGGCACATCTTTCGCGGAAGGAATGTTCACGGACGGTGAGCCACCCTGGCGCATGATTTTCAGCACATGCTGGTCCAGCAGCCCCCAGCCCACGGGGAAGCCGATGGAGACGAGGCCAAAAAGCATCAGGCTCGCAATCGCAGCCACGGGCTTGTTCGGCTTCACCGGTTTCTCAGGCACACCGGACGTGTCTGCCAGGCTTAGGGCACTGCTGTCCATGAAGCCGCCGGTGATCTTGGCATTGCTCAGGCTATTGACGATCTTTTGGTAGGTCAGCTTGTCGGCGTTCACCTGCTCCAGCAGCAGGTTGTACTCCACCTTCTTGCCGCTCTGGTCCACGGCCATGCCGCGTGCGGAGTCCAGCATCTTTCCGTAATCCTTGATCTGGGATTCCAGTGTGGCCACCTCGGTCTCCGCGCGTGTCACCACGGCATCGACCGCCTTGCTGAGTCCGGTCTTCAAGGAGTCGATCTCATTGCTCAGTGCCACCATCTGCGGATGCCGACGTCCGCACAGAGGCTCCAGCGCACGGCGCGCGGTGACTTTCTCATCCAGCTTCTGCCGCTGGAAGGCCACGTCCACATTCTCACCCACGGTACGCACCTCCTGCAGGTCACGACCCGCCTGCTGGGTG
This sequence comes from Verrucomicrobiota bacterium, assembly GCA_040387935.1. Lineage (GTDB taxonomy): Bacteria > Verrucomicrobiota > Verrucomicrobiia > Verrucomicrobiales > Verrucomicrobiaceae > Prosthecobacter. The sequence goes on from JAZKCU010000001.1 coordinate 639,424, forward strand.
GTGCGGATGCTCTGGAGATCGCTACGCGCTTTGATCAATTTTTGTTCGGCATCGGTGATGGCCGTGTTGAACTGCGTCATTCGTGCCCGGTCCACGCCGTTGCTGCCCGTATCGTCCACGATGTTCGCGCTCTTGCTGTACTCAGCCAGTTGGCGTTCGCTCGTCTCCAGCCTTGTGCGCAGCTCGGCGGCCTGTTTCTCCAGATAATTACGGTCCTTCACCGTCAGCCCGGACTCCTGGATGCCATAAAAGCGGATGTAGTTCTCGGCAAAGGAGTTGGCGATTTCGGCGGCCATCTCCGGATCACCGTCCCGAACGATAATGCGCAGGATATGGGACTCCTTCAGCGGTTCCACCATCACAGCGGCGAGCAGTTGATCCACAAAATATCCCCGCATCTCCGGTGGTGGGCCCGGCTTGTAGAGGCCAAAGATCTTGAGGATTTGGGCCTTCCGTCCTGGATTCGCCAGCAAACGGGCGCACCAGGCATCGCGCCTGGCGGTGTCAAAATTATCGAAGAGGAACTCGGAGAAGCGGCGTGACTTCATCTCCGTGAGATGATTGTTCACGAGCTGTGGCGCACTGAGCTCCCCTGGACCATGACTGACCGAGTCCGGAAGATTCAGCACATTGCTCTCACCGATGCGGAGGCGCAGCTTGGCCTCAGCCTCATAGACCTTCGCGCCCATGCCGAGGTAGTAAAAGACACCCGCGGCCAAAGGCAGAGCGATGATGACACCGAGCATGCCGAAGCGCCGGAGATAACCCAACAGGTCGCCGATGCTGATCAATGCCTCGCTGAACTGCGGCGCCGGGGTGGACAGGTAAGGGTTGTGATCCACGTTCGGCAGGTGAATCGGCAGGCCCAGGGATGTGGAGGCATTGCTAGGCGCATGCGGCACCAAGGCACGCGATCCCTGTCCACCCGGCAGCAGCGGGGAGGAGTTGGGATCGAGCACGAGGCGGTAGGCCATGAGAGAAGAATGAGGGGCGGAAATATCACGCACTTGCCATCTGCGGGCAAGGCGCGGCGTGACTTGTTTCCGACGCAGTCGCGGGAATGAGATTCATGGCCCGGAGGATGATGGCATCCACGATTCGCACGTCGAAGACTTCCTCGGCCAGTTGGCGGCTGGCCCGGCCCATGATGGGGACTTGATCAGGCTGATCGATGAAAAACTGCATCGCCTCGGCCACGGCATCGATATTCTTGGTCGGGCAAAGGAAGCCGTTGGTGCCTAGTTGGGCTCCCGAAGGCAGCGTTTTGGCATCCAGAGGCAGGGCCACACACTCCTTGGCACCCACGGATTCCGTGGTGATGATCCCCCGGCCTGTGGAAAGCGCCTCCAACGTGGCATGCGGCACGCCTTCACGATACCAAGTCGGCAGGCAGAAGACATGCATGGTCTTCAGCAGGCCAGGGATGTCACGCACCATGCCGTGATGCACCAGTGTGCCTTCCTTCACCCATTCTTCCACCTCGCTCTCCTCCACGCGATTCGGGTTCGGATCAAAAGGGCCCACGAGATGGAACTCTGCCTTCGGATGCCGTGCTTTGATCTTCCTCGCCGCCTCAGCAAACACGCGCACGCCTTTGCTGATCAGCAGCCGGCTCACCAGCACAAAGCGGATCCTGCCTTCGGCGATGCCTGCATCACCCTCCAGAGGCACATGCGGATATTCATCTATGTTCACGCCGCTGCCGGCCGTGACATGCACCGGCACGCCGGGCGGCAGCATCTTCATCTCTGTGAAGAGCTGCACGTCATCCTTGTTCTGCATGAAGATCACATCCGCGCGCTTCAGGGCGAACCGGTGCAGCGCCTTCGAGATCCACTGCACCACGGACTGCTTCAGCGTCTCCGGCTTCACAAAGGTGAAGCCCAGCCCTGGCAGCAGCGCATACACCTTCGGCACCTTGGCAAAGCGAGCGACCACACAGCCATAGACCACGGACTTGATCGTGTAGGCAAAGAGCGCGTCGGGGGCCTCGCGCCGGAAAAGGCGAAACATGTCCAGCCACGTGATCCAGTCCTTCGCCAAGTTCACTCGACTGCGCACCATGCGGATGGGCACGTGACGAGCGCCGATCTCACGAACAAACTGTTGCACATGAGGGTAATCCTCCGCAGCGGAGGTCACCACCTCGCAGCCATGCGCGGCGAAGTCGCGGATCAGATCTCCACGATGATAAATCAGGGTGTTGGCGTCGGCAGTGAGGACGAGAACTTTCATGCGGATTCAGCCTCGGGTTCAGGGGTCTCGGCAGCAGCAGGTTTCACAGGATCAGCTTGGGCTTGGGCCAGACGGCGCTTCGCCGCCCGCAGGATGCGGAAGGCCACGGAGCGCGGATGCCAGCGGTGGAAGCATTCCAGGTCGGACACATATCGGGCGCGCGAGCTCCACTCGCGCTTGTAGCGATACTCGCCCGGAAGAAAATCTGCCATCGTGAAGCCACGCTCGATGGCCTCCATCACCCCGGCACGCACCCCCATGTTTCCCATGCTGATGCTGGCGTATTGTTTGTCCCAGCCGAGCTGGTAGATGAGCATTTCGTTTTTGTAGCAGAAGGCATAGACCGAGCCGGCAGGCTGGCCTTTGATCAGGATGAAAGGCATGACGACCTTGCCCTCAGGGATCCATTTCTTGATCAGCGCCTCATGTAGAAGATTGCCCGGAGGACGCAGGAAGGAGCTCACGCCATCCGGCCAGTGCATGGAATGCAGATGGAAGAAGTGCTTTACGCGTTCATCCAGATCCATGTCGCGCACCACCTCGGCCTGATGACGCTCAAAGAGCTGTACCCAGTGACGGCGGATGTTGCGGCGGAAGTTTCCCGTCTTGCTCTTCTCATACTCATCCCAGGTCGGGGGCAGATCAAAGCAACGGCACTCGGATTGGTTCAGCACGCCTGCTGTCGTCCCGGCACGGCGCATCTCATCCAGCAGATAAGGGAAGTTCGGCGAATCCTCGGGCAGCTTGTTCAGCCGCACCACATCCCATGAGCCGCTCGTTTTTGAAATGATCGAGGCCAGCAGGGGAGTAATCTCAGCCTCACGACCTGTAGGCACCAAAATGTCCATGCGCTCGCCCTGCACATCGCCGAGGCCGTTCATGAATCCGAGATGCCGCAGATGCTGACGTGAATCTCCACGATCCGCACCGATGACGAATGGCGCGATGCCTACCACTTCAGCGTTTTCATCGCGAACCACGCCGATGCGCATTTGATAATCACTGCCGCAATGCTGCCACCAGAGGCGGACATAGTCCCAGGCTAGAAAAGGACTGTGGGTGGCGGAAGAATCCAGCAGGGGGTCCCACACGGTTTCCAAGGCAAAAAAGGCGGCTTCATTCGTGATGATATCCAGAGTCATCGAGCACCTCCCTTGGCCATGGCGGACTTGGTTTGCACAATGAGCGCTGCCACGGCGCGGCGGGCTGAGTAGAGAGCAGGCATGTCATCTTTCCAGTCACCGAAGCCACGCGCAAAGGTGGCCCCAAGTTCCAGCGCCTGCTTTTCCAGGCCGAGATCGCGAGCGATCATGAGGTAGTCATAGTCGTCCGCCATTTCACGCAACCATTTCAGGCGGATGCTGGCCACGGGCATGTCACGGCCATGCCGCTTGCGGGTGGCTGGATAGATGAAGGAGCCATCGCCATTGAAGACCGCGTCGGAATCACCGGCATGAAAGTTGTCCGCACTCTTCCACACATCCACACCTTCGGCCGCATGCAGCGTGTCCCAGTAGGTGAAACCGGTGATCTGATGGCGCGGCATGACCCAGGCCATCACCCGATGATTCATCGCGGGATAATCAAGACACCAGACGGGTGGATTGGACTCCTTCAGCACTTTGGGTTGGCCATGCTCCTTCATCCAGGAATCCGAAGGCTGCACCAGCGCGGTGTAGCACCAGACCTCGTCGCCGGCCTTGATGCGTCGTGCGATGTCCTTGCGCCCTTTCGGTGCCTCCATGTCCTCCCACACACTGCCCACATGCGGTGACCAGATGTCCACAAAACCCTCCAGCGTGCCCCACCAGCCGGACTCGGCGGTCGGTTGCTCCGTAACCAGCAGCGGCAGGCGTACGCCATGCGTGGCCTCGGCCTCGTTGAAGAAGTCTCCCCAACGCCTGACGAAGGAATACGCCTCCGCGCTGTTCGGCTCATCCAGCTCCGCGAGGATGATGTAGCCGCGTTCACCGCAGTGGCTTTTCTCCAGCAGCTTCATCCAGTCTGCGCAGTATTGCATGGCCTGGGTGCGATCCTTGCCCAGCGAATCACCAAAAGGCCACGAAGGCCACAGCGGCAGCGCGATCATGCCCGCGTGACGATGAAGCAGATGCTGGCGCATGGCCTTCTCCACACGATCCGAGTTCAGCTTGCCCGTTTTCGGATCTGGATAAGTCTGGCGGCTTTGGTCAAAGGACAGCCGGTGTTTCACCATGAAGTCATAGTACTTCTCCACCAGGGCCACGCCTGCCTCGCTCGGTGGATCGCTTTTCGAATCGTATCCATGCACGTCCAGCATGCGGCGGTAAGCCGTCATCATGGAGGATTTTAAACGCGGCAGCACCGGCATGTCGAAGTCAGACACCCGGAGCAGCAGCTTTGTGCGCGCCACCACCACGCCCTTCGTGTTCCTTGCGGAAAGCTCACCGGCATATAGCCCTGCCTTGATGCTGTAAGGCACATGAAAATCCAGCCACCAAGGTTGGTTGACATGTTTTTCGTTCGGCAATTTCTGCCAGGGGAACTCCTGCGGCACCAGCGCATCGGGATAGTCACCCAGGGGCAGGGGAGACATCGGCGTGGACTTGGAGACTTTCACATACTGCTCGCGCAGCACGTCTGGTGCTGGGATCATAGAACCCTCCGGCCCCGTGAGATGGCTGGCATCCAACTGCAGGCTGAGCAGATCCTCAGGCTTGCCGCTGAGCACGATCTGCAGAGACTCGCTCTCTCCCCGTGCCGCTTCGAGGGCTGATTCCTGGTCTGTCACCTCCTGGACACGCATCACCCGCGTCATGGCATCCACGCGCGTAATCTGCACCTCCGCGCAAAGCGGCAGCGCGAAGCTTGTGAGAAGGATCCAGCAGGCTTTCCTCATGCCTTCAGCACCTCCGCGTAGACTTTCTCATAGCCACGTGCTGCGGTGGAAATGTCAAAACGCTCCACCGCCGCCTCGCGCAGCACTTCGGGGGCTGGCGGATGCAGGATGGCCTCCTCCCACGCGCGGGCCAGAGCATCCGGATCACGGGCAGGCACCACCTTGCCCACACCTTCCAGCAGGCGCGCGCAGTCACCCACATCTGTGGTCACGCATGGCACACCGCAGGAAAGCGCCTCCATGAGCGTCATGGGGCAGGCCTCGGTGCGTGAGGACAGAGAAAACACATCCAGCGCCGGATACGCGCGCTGTGGATCTGAGCGGAAGCCGGTGAAGTGCACCTGGGTGCGATGTGGCATCACGGAAAGCGCGGCGCTGGCACAGGGGCCCAGCTCATGCCGCTCTCCCCCACATAACCAAAAATGCGTCTCTGGATGCCGTGCCTGCAAAAGAGCTGCCGCGCGCAGCCAGGTGGCCAGATCCTTCATCTCATGAAAGCGGCCGATGAAGCCCACCAGCGGCGCATTCTCCGGAATGTGCAGCGCATGGCGCAATGCTGTGCGTGCCTCCGCATCCGGCACAAAGCGCGAGGTATCGATGCCATTCGGCACCCACACCATCCGCGACTTCGGATAGCCCATTGGCACATGGTCACACATGGCCGCATCCGAGCAGGAGATGATGCGCGCAGGCACCACCTGGGAGCTTCCGCCCACCAGGGTCTTGAACACGCGCATCTTCAGTTCGGAGTCGTGCGGATTGCGATGAATCTCCCGGCAGTGAATGCCCCATACCACGTTTTTGACACCTGCCAGCCTTGCGCACCAGCCGCCGATGAAATCCGCGTGATGCATCCAGGTTTGCAGCACATCCGGGCGGATCTTGCGCAGCAGCTTCACCAGCTTCACGAGCGTGTCTTTGCGCAGATACGAGCCCTCCGCCAGATCATGCACCTCGGCGCCAGCGGCGCGCAGTTCGGCCACCTCCTTCGGCCACGAGTGACCGTCCATGACGATGACCACCGAGCGCCAATGCTCATGATCCATGGCGGCGACCAGATTCCGCAGCATGGCTTCTGCACCACCGCCACCAGGGGAGGCAATGAAATGCGCGATGGTTTTGACTCCCGTAAAATACGGGAAGGTGGTCACGTGATCCTTTCCCGAGGCAGGATCGTCATCATGCTCCAGAGCATGACTCGTGTCCTGCTTGGAAAAGAAGCGCAGCCGCTTCCAGGCTCGTCGCAGGGGTGGACCTGTCGTTGCCAGCCATGCCAGCAGGGTCGCCAGACGCGATCCACGCGCGGGCAGATGTGCGCCCACACCCATCGTCCAAGGAAAATAGATCTTCATGCAGCACCTCCTCTCCATTGTTTGAGTAACTCAAAGGCTCCGGACACCGTGGCCTCGGCCTCAAGCACCGAGGTCGGATTGCCATAGCGCGGCAGCGCCTGCGTGGTGAGGCCGGAAGTCAGCCGCGCAGGCATCATCGTGAAAGACGCTTCAAATCCGTTCTCAGCCAAAAGCCGCTGCGTGTCCGCCGTGAGGTCTGTCGGGCCGCCGTTCGGATAGGCAAAAAGCGTCGGCGCAGCGTCAAGCTCCGCCGTGATGCGATCCCGGCATCTCCGGATCTCTTCTGCCTGCTGCTCCACCGTGCATCGGGCCAGGATCGGATGTGTATGCGTGTGCCCACCGAACTCAATGAGTCCGCTGGCCTTCATCTCGCGAGCCTGATTCCAGTTCATCGGCAGAGTCACTTCGGGATGTGGTGCAGAGCAATCCGCCGTCAGCTTCGCCGCTTCGGCACGCATTTCGGCATCCGGCAGCGCTTTGAGCTGGCCCAGCCTCTCAAAAAGCTCCGCTGAGGTCGCCCCACATGCTCCCAGAGCGCGATCCACTTCCTGAAACCAGAGGGAGTGAGTGCCATCGATGAAGCCTGTGGCCAGAAAAATGGTCGCAGGCAGGCCAAGTTCGCGAAGCACGGGGTAACCCAGGTGGAAATTGGACCCCAGTCCGTCGTCAAAAGTGATCGCCACGGCACTGCGCGGGAGGGATTTCCCTGCATTCAGCAGCTGTACCATCTCACGTAGCGGCATCACCTCGCAGGTGTTCCTCAGGTGTTCACAGACAGCCCGGAAGACCGAAATCGGCAGGTGCAGGCTGCTGTCCAGGACCCCCGTGGGGGCTCGGTCGGCGCACAAACCATGAAACGTGAGGATGGTCCCCTGGCCGCTTAGCTTCGTCCGGGCCACCAAGCTCAGGCCAAAGGCCACCAGGACCGCCGATTTGGCGGCCTGCTTGAACTGCTGGAGGCGGGAAGACACGGCCGTTGATTCTTATTATTATATAAAATATCAAATTTTTGCAAATCATCAACAGAGACTTAGCATTTGTTTGGGCCCCTTGAGCACTTGCCAGTTGGTTTAGTGGACGCGGCGCTTCAGTCTCCAGTTCCGAACGCACGCTAGACTGACGTGACTCTTGAACCCCGTTAGGGGTTCACCGTAAATAGCCCAGGGTCGAGGAACGAGACCCCGGGTTCGTCAATCGCCCTGTTTTTTTATACGCCGAACTCCGGAGGAGTTCCCCAATGCGCCCCCATGCCAGGCTTTCATGTGAAGAATATTTGCAAATCTGGTCCGGTATTCAGACCAGTGAAAGCCCCGATAAGCCATCCGTTGGTAGTCCGCGTATGAAAGTCACACTAATAACCACTGCGCTCGGTTGTCTTTGCCTTACCCTTTCCGCCCAACAAACTTCGCTGCAAAAGAAGGATGTCGTCCTGGCTCCGCCGAAGAACATCAAAACAAAGCTGCCCTTGGGCTATACGATTCCCATCGTGGACATCAGCGGCGACAAGGCCCGCCAGGTCATCGTGGATCGCGAAGCCGGACAGTATCTCGGCCATCCCACCACGGTGCTGCTGGAGGACAACAAAACCATGCTCACCGTTTATCCGAAGGGGCATGGTCGCGGTGCCATCCAGTACAAGCGCAGCAACGATGCAGGCCTGACCTGGAGTGATCGCCTGCCGACGCCGAAGAACTGGGAGACCTCGCTCGAAGTGCCCACCCTGCATCGCGTGGTCGATGCCGCAGGCAAAAAACGCATCATCATGTTCAGCGGTCTCTATCCCATCCGCATGGCCGTGACAGAAGACGATGGCGCGAACTGGAGTGATCTAAAACCCATTGGTGATTTCGGCGGTGTGGTGACTATGTCCACGGTGATCGATCTCAAGACGCCCGGCCACTATCTGGCCTTCTTCCATGATGATGGGCGCTTCATCCGTGGTGGCGAGGAGCAGAAATACTTCGTCAAAAGCCCGCACTCACCGGACTACATGTGCACCACGGCCAAGCCCTGGCGCTTCTGGGTCTACACCTGCCTTTCCAAGGATGGCGGCCTGACCTGGAGCATGCCGGCCCCCATCGCCATGCTGCCAGATGCCAGCCTGTGCGAGCCCGGCGCGCTGCGCTCTCCTGATGGCAAACAGATCGCGGTGCTGCTGCGCGAGAACTCACGGAAGTATAATTCGTTCGTCATCTTCTCCAACGATGAAGGCCTGAGCTGGAGCGAGCCGAAGGAGCTCCCCGCCGCGCTCACCGGTGATCGTCACACGGCGAAATACACCAAAGACGGCCGTCTCTTCATCAGCTTCCGCGACACCACGCATGTCAGTCCTACCAAAGGCGACTGGGTGGGCTGGGTCGGCAAGTATGAGGACATCGTCAACGGCACCGAAGGCCAGTATCGCGTCCGCATCATGGACAACACCAAGGGCTCCGACTGCACGTATCCCGGCGTCGAGCTCCTGCCTGACGACACCATCGTCACCACCACCTACGGTCACTGGACCGAAAACGAACCTGCGTATGTCGTCAGCGTCCGCTTCAAGCTCGCCGAGCTGGATGCGAAGCTGTGATGTTCATGGGGAGTTAGGCCTCCATCGTGCATCGGAGCACAACCCCATTGGAATGGGGTTGTGCGTCTGCCCTGATCGTACCACCCCATTCCAATGGGGTGGATGGGAGTCGGATCGCTCTGGTCACTTCATGGCCCTCACTTGCCTACATAAACCAAATACTGCCACAGATCCGCATACCCGTGCTTCACCTCGCATACCACGGGCTCGAAATGCTGGCGTAGCTTTTCTAAAATCTGGCCTTCCATGCGCACATGGTTCACACCCATCCAGCGGCGGAACCATGCCCAGCGGCTGTGATGAAAATCCACCACGGCCACCATGCCGCGCTCACTGAGATCCTGTCGGCAATGGCCGATCACCTCTTCAAACCCCGGATTGATCATCGAGAGCGAGTAGCTCATCACGATCAGATCAAACTTTTCTCCCACGGCCACAGGCCCATCGTAAGGCCGCTGCAAAAGACCGATCCGTGAGCCATAAGCGCTCACTTTTTTCCGTGCGAGGTCCAGCATGTCCTTTGAAAGATCCAGGCCGATGATCTGCGCCTTCGGGAAACGCTCTGCGAGGTCCACGAGGTTCTTTCCTGTGCCGCAGCCGATCTCAAGGATGCGCTGAGGCATCGCGATCTGGGTTGCTGCAGTGCGCACCAGTCTGTTCCGGCCGAACAAGAAGGCCCACCGCGTGGCATCATAAATCTGCGCATGCCAGCGGTAATAATCAGCAAGGGAGGACTGGTTCTCAGCGGTGGCTAGGCTCATGCTTGGACGTGGGCGAGAAGTGTGCAGCCATAGGTGCCGACGCGATCCAGCGGATGCAGGCGATCCGCGAGCGCGGTGTCGAGCTTCAGGCGCTCGAGCGCAAAGGCAGGGATGAAGTCGATCAACGGGCTCGCCGAGCGCATGAGGATGCAGGTGCCGGGGCGGCTATTTTCCAGAATGAGTTTCCATTCTTCCTCCAGTGTCTGCGGCTTGTGCGCCGCCAGCCAGTCCTGATGATCCAGCAGCACATAGTGGCTGTAGGCACCGGGGTTTTCGCGCAGAAAGTTTGCCACGGTCGTGCTGTGCGTGGTGATGCGGTTTGTTCTCTCCCGGAGCGTGGCTTGATGCTCCTCGCGCAGGTAGTTCGGGCAGCAGTGTTTGGAGTAGTGGCCCGTGAGATACACACGCCAGAAGTAGTTTTCGCCAAACGGGATCTCCGTCAGCACATGCTCCATCTTGGAGCGGATGTAGGCGCTGAGCCCGCCTTGAAACTGTGTCTCGATCAAGCGCACCTGTGCCCTTGGCACACCGAGCATGGTCATCGCCACCGGCTGACGTAGCAGCCAGGTCACTAGACCGCTCCATAGCACGGGTTTGATGTGCTGATAGAGCCGCTTTTGCTCCTCCACGCTGTCCGCCTGCAGCAGCGCATCCATGTAGTCACGCACCTTGCTGCTGCCCAGGAAGGTATGCAGGGCGATCCATGCCATCTGTCCCGCCGTGCCGCGATAGTAGAAGGAGGGATTCAGCGAGGACGCGCGGAAATAATAGTTCTTCGCCGTCCAGTAGCGGCTGGCAAAGGGATGCAACTCGGGCTTCAACTCCTCCAGAAGCTCCTTGAACTTCAGGTGCGAGCCTTCGCCAAAGAGCTGAAACAGGTCCTCAAACCTACCGCGCTGGATCGTGGCGATCTTCAATTGCAGCAGCGCGTTCTGACGCGGGTTCATGTCCACTGCATGGATCTCTGCCGGGCCGTCTAACAAATAATCCAGCGCGTTGCAGCCGGCGCTGGTGATCATCACCACGCGGCTGTCCGGCTGCAGGGTCATCATCTTACGATCCAGCCGGGGATCTTCCCAGCACGTGTTGTAGACGAGGTTTCCGCCGTGGACGCGGCTGAAGAGCGCGTCCTGAGTGCGATGACTGATCGTGGCCGTTGGTGGGGTGCGCGGAGGCATGCGCCGCTATGAAGCGCGCATCACGCTCCGCGCAGTCGGCTTCTTGAAACGAATTCGACAGGCGTGCCAAACCTCCATGATGCACGGAATCGTCACTGAGTGCCCTTCAATCTGGTGAAGAGTCTCCCATCAGGGCCGTTCGTCTTGGGGAGGCTGACCGTGATGGTGTCCGGTGATGTGCCGTTTTCGATCACATTGACATGGACGCCTTGGGGATCAGGTCCTGCGGAGGCGGTCGGCAGCAGTACATCATTCCATATTTCCAAGTCGCCGCTCCACTGGAACAGCAGCGTGGATGACTCCTCAGCCGCATCATTGCGGGTGAAGGTACAGACCACATCACTGGTTTGCGCATGGATGGTTGGGCGCAGATGCGCTTCGGAGACTTCTGGATCGGTGGCGATCATCCACTCGATGATGTTCGGCAGCAGGTCGCCATCAGGATCGGCATCATCCGCGGCATTGCCGAGATTGCTGTGACTGCCGAAGTGTTCGATGCGCCAGCTTTGCAGCACCGTGAAGGCTGAGTTGACGATGACATTCTGCGACCACACATCGACAAAACGCGTGTCGCGAACTCGCGCGGAGATGGTCTTTGAACCTTGGGTGTCAGGGATCCATTCGACAGAATAGGGCGCTGTGGTGTCGACACCGATGAGCGTGCTGCCGACGAAGAAGCGCACCTCTTCGATGCTGTAGGTGCCGCGAGAGACGGTGGCGGTGAGGTTGAAGACATCTCCCGGCGTCACTTGCGCCGCATTGACGGGTGTGGTGAGGCTGATGGCAGGCGGGATGATGAGCTCAAAGCCCACGCGGCTGGAGTTTGCCGAGACGCTGTTCACATCATAGGCACGTGCGAACAGCTCGTGGTAACCTGTGTTAGGTCCGACGGTCCAGTCCATCTCATACGGTGCCTCGGTGTCCTGGGCGAGAAGCACATTGTCGAGCCAGAACTCCACACGTTGGATGCCCAGCCCTCCGGTGTGCTGCGCCCCTGCGGCAAAGCGCACCGTGCTGAAGGAAGCCCCAAACTGCGGGCCTGAGTAGCGTGGTGCCGTGACCACGGCGACGGGTGCGTTCGCTCCGCCCACCGTGACCGGCACGCCTTGGGATGTGCCCGTGGTGCCGGTGGATGAAGTCGCGACGGCATACAGCGTGTGATCGCCAAGACTCAGCGGAGGTGTGGTGAAGCTGAAGGGCGCGTCCGTGTCCTCGCCGAGCAATGTGCCGCCATCATAAAACTGCACACGCGTGATGGTGGCAAAGTTGGCCGAGGCCTCGGCGGTGATGGTGGTGGTGGCCGGAACCAACAGGATGCCACCAGCGGTGGGTGAGGTGATGGCCACATTCGGGATGGCAGGCCCGGTCACATGTACCGTGCGGCGTGCTTCTGCTGTGCGGCCCATGCTGTCCACGGCCCGGGCCATGAGTTCCCACTGGCGGATGGAAGTGGGTGTATAGTTCGCCGTGTAAGGCACTTCAGTATCGGAGCTGACATACACATTGTTCGCGAAGAAGTCGACTCGAACGATGCTGCTGCCTGGAGCCGCGGCACTGGCCTGCATCTGGATGGCGGCAGGGAAGGGGAACACGGCATCCTGGGCCGGTGTGTCAAAGGTCGTCGTCATCGGATCAAAGGCCGCAAGGTTGATCGTGGTGGAGGAGTTCGCAAAAGAGCCGTTTGTCTCAAAAGCACGCGCCGTGATCGCATGCTGGCCCACGGCCCAGCGGGAGGAGATGGTCCAGTCATAAGTGTATGGCGCGGTGTCATCACTGCCCACCGGCGTGGTATCGGCATAGAAGACCACTTCGGTGATCGCGCTGCCTGGAGCTGAAGCGGTGGCTTCGAGATGCAAAATGGCTCCGTTGGTGGTGACCGCGCCTAGCGCAGGTGAGGTCAGGTTCACCGTCGGTGGTGTGGGGGACTGCACGTGGATGTCCAGGATCTGCATGGTATAACCACCATTGTTGTCCCAGGCCCAGATTTCAAAACCATGCGTGCCATGAGTGAGTCCCGTGACGGTATGAGTGTAGGGGGCGGTGGTGTCTTCGGCGATGAACTGGTAGCTCCGGGTGATGAGCACGCGAGTGATCGTGCTGCTTCCCTCCGCGGTGGCATTGACGGCGATGGTCACATCGGCAGGCGCGTCAAAAATTGCGCCTCCGGATGGATGCACGATGGTGAGTGATGGATGGGTGGGCGAGCGCACATCCAGACCCACCGCTTGTGAATTGCCCACCACACCGAGCGAGGTCGTGGCCTTCGCCGTCAGCACATGACTCGGCAATGAAGCGATGATGCCGTTCCACTGCAGTGAGTAGGGAGCGGTGGTGTCTTCACCGATTTTTACCGCTCCATCAAAGAACTCGACCTTGGTGATGGCGGCGTTCGGTGAGGTGGCAGTGGCCTCGATCAGGATGTTCGCAGGCGCCGTGAACTGCTGGTTCACCACCGGCGAGGTGATGACCACTGTCGGCGGAGGCGAAATGGTATCGATCAAGCTCATGATCCACGTCAAGCTGGTCGAAGGCCGGTTCTCCCAAGCCAGCTTACGTGGGGGGATGCTGCGGAAGGCCGTGAGCCCCAGCGGCGGTGCGGCGGGGCGCGTCCAGTGGTTCACACCGATGTCGTACGAGAGATAAAGGTCTCGCGCGTTGGCCTCCATCATGGGATCAGGCACGCCTTGAAGCAGATGCTGGAAGTAGTTTCCCCAGGCGATGGTGGTCAGGACTTCCTTCGAGTGCTCGATGGCGGAGTTGTCATAGCCGTCCGCAGCATCCGGAGCACCATCGAAGCGAGAGAGATAGTAAGGATAGCGCAGCGCGCCGGAGTACTCGTAAATGTGGTCGTCGTTGTAGTGAGTCGCCACGGCTTGAAATTTGGCGGCACGGCGGATGAAGTTGGCCACAGCGGGATCTTCGGAGATGCCATAGCCGCGCAGCATCGCATCCATGAGCAGCGCCATCATCCAGGGGGAGCCGATGAGCTCGCTGAAGACACCATCACCATGCTGACGGCCATAGTGATACAAGCCCCCATCCTGACGGTTCGCCGGCAACTGGCCGTCTGCGCCATTCTGATGCCACATGTAGTCCGCCATCTGGCTGAGTGTTCTCAGCTTGTAAGCGGACTCGCCGGTGAGCTCGAAGGCCACGATGTTTGCCAAGGTGCGGAAAGCCGTGTGCCGTTCGGTCCACTCACCCGCGCTCGGGCTCCAGCGTGTCTGCTCGGTCAGGCCTTCATGCGTGTTCACCACCCAGCGCACTGGTTCGATATCGCCCGGATGGCCGGTGAGCCAGTGATCATAGGCAAAACATTCCGCATAGGAATACATGGAGGTGTTGCCTGCGGTGACATCGCCCAGCGTCGGTGCTTTGAGACGAAACACACCGCGATAGGGATCGGCGACGGCGGTGCCATAGAGCTTCGTTTTATAGAACTGCGTGGCGCGCACGGCCTCGCGCAGCGGGCGTAGGAAACCAGTCTTGATGTAGAGCTGGAAGAAGGTGGAACTGCGATCGTAGAGCCAGGGCTCCGAATCATTCTTGTAGTCCACCAACTGACCGCTCTCATAACCGCCGACGAGTGGATCATCCTGGTTGATGTTGGTGTAGAAGAAGTTCTTGAAGGCACGATCCGCCTCTTCATAACCGGGCCAGTGTTCGGTGGCATCGGTGATGTTGGGATTGTCACGGGCTTCGGGAATGTGATCGGCAAAAGGCTCGCTCCGTCTCAGGCTCAGCACGCCTTGGGAAAGCAGGCTTTTCGGCAGCAGCGCATACACATCCGGCTCCTGCACGCCATCTGCGGCCGCGTAAGTGCCCGAGGTCACCGTGTGCCAGGCGGACAGAGGATCCGTGAAGGTCAGGATGCTCTGTGTCCGTGCCGTGGTGCCCCACTGCACCGTGATGTCTTCAGAGGCCGGGTAGGAGGCACTGAAGCTGTGCCGGATCTGGATGCGCGCCACGCGCACCGACTGGCCATCGATGCTATTGTTGGTTAGGTGTCGCCAGGGTGTCAGCTGCTCCACGAAGGCCGGGATCTCCGTGCCGTTGTGCAGCACACGCACCGTGTTCAGTCCCGTGGTGGTGATCGAGCCCCGGGTGAAAGGCACACCAAAGGTCACCAGCGTGGGATTGCCTGGCGTGACGTTCTCCATCGGGTGCAGCTTGACCGTGATGGAGCCATTGGACTGAGCGGGCGCAAGAAACGACGGCAGTTGAGCTTGCGCGGCCAGGCCGAGCAGGCAGAAAAGAGCGATGAAGCGAAAAAGGGTCATGATGGGGGATTCACCAACTGTTTGGGAATGCCGGGATCAGTGTTTCAAACAAAATGCACCCTTCGCGAAATCATGCCATTTTCGGGCAGAGGAGGCAGGCGAATGGGAGCAGGCGAGTGATTGCATGCCATCCAACCCAACCATTCGTTTGCGAATCAGAGGTCCCCTACCACTCCAGCTTGAGCTTTTTCAGCTCCTCATCCAGCAGGCGCAGGTCCCATGCCTCCACGACGCCGCTGGTGCTGGCGATGTAGATCCTGCTGGCATCCGGCGTGAAGACAAAGCGGCCCACAGGCTGGCTGTTCGGGCTTTCCAGGATGGCGAACCGCTTCCAAGCCGGCACGGACCAGAGGGAGATCTTGCCAAAGGGATGTCCGGTGGCCAGCCACTTGCCATCAGCGCTGAAGGTGAAGTGAGCCTGTTCGGGATCGATGGTGCGCATGTCCAGAGTATCGACATGCTGCCAGTCCGAGGTGCGCCAGATTTCATAGCGATCACGGCCGAGAACGAGCCACTGATCATCAGGACTGAAGGTGGCCCAGAATGCGGGCTTCTTCTGCTGATGCACGAGCTTGCCGGTTTCCGCATGCCATACCTCCACTCCTGACCGCGAGGCTGCCACGACGAGGCCACTCTTGGAGGTGAGTGAAAGCCACGCGCCATTCTTGGCTCTCGGGATGTCATGCTTCACAGTTTCGGTGCCGGGTGATTGGAAAAGACTGAGCTGACCTGTGTTGCTCGTTTCAGCGGCGAGGACGTGGCCGGTGGGATCGAGCGAGAGGCTGTTGTGCCGGCCTGGAGGCAGCAGTTCATGACGCGTGGAGGCGACCACCCCCTGGTCATTCATCTCCCATCTCACCACCCCATGCTCGCCTGCGCCATAGAGCCAGCGACCATCCGGCGAGAAGGTGAAATCATTCCACAGACCCGGTGCGAAGATGCTGTGCCTGTTGCGCTGATGCAGGTCCCACAAGCGCGCATGACGGGAGTCACCGACCGCGAGCCAGCGCCCGCCGGGTGACACTGCGATGCCAAGCGCACGGCCATTGGAATCATGCGCGGCGAAGGTGTCAAAAGCACAGGCTCCCACGCGGACATACATGTTCTTGGCATCCGCGGAGATGGGGCCGAAGACTTCGGGCTGCGAGGCTGACCAGCTCATCTGCGGAACCCCGTGCGGGATCCATTCATATCCTCGTCCGATGGGCAGGCCGCTGACCACATCAAACACGCTCATCAGCCGGTCATCACTGATCGTGGCGAGGTGGCGGCCGTCCTCGCTGAAGGCCATGAGCCACATGTCCGAGCCTGTGCCGCGTAACAAATGATGCGCCTGGCCTGTCGTCGTGCTCCAGATCACGGCCCGTCCGCCGCGCTCGCCCGCCGCGAGCAGGTTTCCATCACGGCTCCACGCCATGGACCAGATGCAGTTCGCCATGCCTGCCGTCATTTCACGCGCCACGCCGCCATCCGTGCAGCGGTGCAGCCTCACCGAGTAGGGGAAGTCAGAGTCGTTCAGATACGAGCTCGGTGCGACCGCGCACAAGCTGGCCTCGGCATTGAATCGCATCTTGAGGGAAACCTGCGGGAAATCGAGATGAAAGCGCAGCTTGCCACCCCTGGTCTCGCGCACCTCGGCGATGATCTGGCCCACTTCCGCACCTTGATGATAGAGGGCGACGAGGTTGCCATCATCACTGAGGTCTTGGGGAACGCCGGGAAGCGTGGCTTCGAGTCTTGCCTCGGGTTTGGAGAGATCCCAAAGCTGCCAGCCCTTGCCGTCCGGTGTCTGAGCCGCGAGCCAGCCGCCATTCCGGCTGAGGCACAGAGGCTGGCTTAGCTGGGGCGAATGGGAAATGAGTCGTCCATCACGACCGCTGGTCACGCGCCAGCCCTCTTTGCCGCGCCATGCATGAAACTCCTGGCCGGATGAAACACTGGCGAGGCTCCACCCCGGCTCATGCTGAGGCACCTCATGCTCATGCAGATAGGGGAAGGCCAGGCTGGCGATCGCCTCGGCACGGCGATCCACACGCATCTCCGGGCTTTCATCTGGCGAGCCTGCCGCGATGACGCGGTCCAGCGCATGCACACGAAACCTCGGCTGGCGCGCGCGGCGCAGCCCCTCCGCAGAAGACAGGGTGCTTCGTCGAGCACTGGTCTCCGCACGGTCACGGGCGGCCATGGCTTCGCGCGAGGCCTTACTGATATGCACGACCGCTAAGGAGGAGCCGATCGCTAGGGTGGCGAGCAAGGCAAACACGACCACAAGCAAAGCCCCGACAGCGGGATGCCTGCGACACCAGCGCCACGCGGACTCGATCCACCCCGGCTGGCAGGCCTGCACGCTCTGACCGCGTAAAAAGCGCTCCAGATCCTCCGCCATCTCCCTGGCCGTGGCATAGCGCTGCTCAGGCGCACGGGACATGGCCTTCTCACAGATGGCGCGGAGATCTCGCGGCGGCTGGAAGTCAGCCAGCGGGCGTGGCTTTTCATCTGCCACCTGGCGCAGCAGCGCAGGCAGGCTGGAGCCCTGATAGGGCGGGACACCGGAGAGCAGCTCATAGAGCACGGCGCCGAGGCTGTAGATGTCACTCGCCGTCGTCGCCGTTCGTGATTCCCCGGAAGCCAGTTCCGGTGCCAGGTAGTGCGGTGTGCCGAGCACCTCTGCTCCGAGGGTCAGCGAGAGGTCCTCCGGCTCGATGACCAGATGTTTGGCGAGACCGAAGTCGGCGAGGTGACAGTGATCATCCGCATCAAAGAGGATGTTTCCGGGCTTCACATCCCGATGCAGCACACCGCGCTCATGGGCGAAACTCAGAGCACGCGCGATGCGGGCCAGGAGGTCGGCCGTCCGGCGCCACTGACTGCTGAAGTCACGGATGCGTGCGGCCAGAGAGCCACCCGCCGCGAGCTTCATGGTGAACCAGGGCAGGCCATCGCTCTCTCCCACATCATACACCGGCAGGATGGCCGGATGCTCCAGGCTGGCCATGGCGCGTGCCTCACGGCGGAAGCGCTCGCGCGCCTGCTCGTTCTCCGCCCACTGCGGGCGCATCATTTTCAGCGCCACGATGCGTCTCGGCTCGAACTGCTGGGCCTCATAGACGATGCCCATGCCGCCGCGGGCGATCTCATCGCCCCGCTGCAAACCGGCGAGAGTGTCCCCTTCGCCCGCAGAATCAAAGAAGCAGGCTGGGCACATGCCTTCCAGCCGTCCGGCAGGCAGCGGTGTGTGGCATTCAGGGCAGAGGTGACTGGCGGTCGGGTCCGGCATGTCTCATGAGAGGGATTGGGAGAATGCGCGGACCTGTTTCAAGAAGATGCGAGTTCGCGCCTCAGCACGCTGCCAAGATACGCGATTTCGTCATCCAGCTCATCTGGAGATGAGACGGTGGTCATCAATTCACGGCGCAGCGCCTCCCGGCAGCGCTTGCGCAGCCGGTGGATCTCCGTGCGCACGCCGTTGTCGCCGATGCCCAGCGTCTTCGCGGCAGCGGCCATGTCCGGCGTGTCCGTGCTGCCGGGAAGAAAGGCACGCAGCACCTGCCAGGCGGGCTCCCCGCGCGAGGTCACCACCTCCGCCTGCACGGCCGCCACTGCGCGTTCCAGCATCATCAGCGCCCATTCGCGGTCCAAGGTCTCGGCGAGAGGATTTTCGGACGCGATCAGCTCGTTTTCCACCTCCTCCAGCGCGTAGCTCTCGGTATCACCACCGCGTTTTTCCGCTGAGTCACGCTCACGTTCATCCCGCAGGAAGCGCCAGAGCACCGTTAATAAAAAGGTGCGGAAGCGGCCGCGGGTCTTTTCTGCCCGGCTCAGCGTGGATTTCTCCAGCAGCGAGGCAAAGAAGGCCTGGGTGCGATCCCGCGCTGTCTCGATGGAGGCCTCCCGACTGCGGATCACCGCAAACACCGGCTGCCAGTAGCGCTGGCACAGATCATCCAGCGCAGCCCGGGCGACGGTATCGCCACTGGCCGTGGCGATCTCCAGCATGGACCAGCGGGTGTCAGGGAAGGACATGAGGATGAGGAATCAGGCGTTCCAGAGGATCTCCACCTTTTCTCCATGCTGAGGGTGGGCAGGGTTCAGGGCGCGGAGCTCGATCACCAGTTTCTCGGGCGTGGCCCGCGCAGTGACCCACCCGTTTGGTTTCCCCTGGCTGAAGACATAGGCCACGGGCGGCAGGTTGATCAGCTGGATGCCGGTGGCCTCGTGCTTCTTATGCTCCCAGGTATGCGTGTGGCCATAGACGAAGGCTTTCACCTTCTTGTGCTTCGCCAGGATGGCAAACATGGCATCACTGTCCACGCAGCCGGTGGGCTTCTTGCCTTCCGCCAGCGGGCCTTGCGGATTGTGGTGAGACATGACGACCGTCGGCTTGTTAGGGCAGGATGCCAGGGTGCGGTCCAGCCAGCCGAGCTGGAGAGCGCCCAGTTCACCGGGGGGCTTGTTCACCTCATGCAGCGAGTCCAGCAGCACCCAGTTCATGGTGGCGCTGCTGAGCACCTTGACATGCTTGCCCTCGATGGGACGCACGTCTTGCGGACTCGTCATCGCGCCGATGAAGTTCTTGCGGTCATCATGATTGCCCAGCGTGCAATGCACCTGGATGGCGGCGTCGCGGAGGGGCTCGATGAGCTTCACAAAGGCGTCATAGTCTGTCTGCTTGCCATCCAGATAGGCGCAGTCACCATTCACCAGCACGCCAAAGGGCTTCTGGCCGACTTTCAGCACCTGGTTCACGCAGCGGGTCAGATTTTCCGCCATCACCGCACCCCGGGCCTCCAGCTTCAGATCGGCATCGATGTGCGTGTCCGAGAACAGCACCCAGAGTTCGGGATTGAGCTCGGAGGCGGCTGAAACAGCATGGGGAATGAGGGCGGCGGCCAGGGAGCCTTTGATCCATTGGCGGCGGGAAAGCGGGGGAAAGGTGAGGGGCATGGCGGGGTGGAAAGAACGCCACAGGGCAGGGGAGGCTGTCCACTCCTTTGTGTTTTGCTGGTCCGTTCGTGGTAGTGCGCGGCCGTGGAGAAGTTGGCAAATCCGGCTTGCCCCCCTGGGGGAAAAGTCCCAGACTCGCGACTCTTTTGCCCCAAATACGTACCCATGTCTGCCAAGAAAACAGCTGTTGTCACCGGAGCCGCCGGCTTCCTCGGATCCCATCTTTCTGACCGCCTGCTGGCCGAGGGCTACAAAGTGATCGGCATGGACAACCTGCTCACAGGTGACCTCCGCAATATCAAGCATCTCGAGGGCAATGCGGACTTCGAGTTCATCCAGCAGGACGTGACGAAGTACATCAACATCCCCGGTGAGGTGCATCTGGTGTATCATTTCGCCTCCCCGGCCAGCCCGATCGACTACCTCGAGCTGCCCATCCAGACACTGAAGGTCGGATCCCTGGGAACGCATAATACATTAGGCCTCGCGAAGGCGAAGAACGCCACCTTCCTCGTGGCCTCCACCAGTGAGACGTATGGTGATCCGCTGGAGCATCCCCAGAAGGAAACATACTGGGGCAACGTGAACCCGGTGGGCCCCCGCTGCGTGTATGACGAGGCCAAACGCTTCGCCGAGGCGATGACCATGGGCTATCTCCGCGCCCATAATGTGGACACCAGGATCGTCCGCATCTTCAACACCTACGGCCCGCGCATGCGCCTGAATGACGGCCGCGTGGTGCCAGCCTTCATCGGCCAGGCGTTGCAAGGCCGCCCGCTGACGGTGTTTGGCGACGGCTCCCAGACACGTTCTTTTTGTTATGTCTCCGACCTCATCGACGGCATCTACAAGCTCTCACAGAGCAGCTATCATGAGCCCGTGAACATCGGTAATCCGCGCGAGATGACCGTGCTGGAATTCGCCAAGGCCATCTTGAAGCACACAGGCATCGAGCAGCCCATCATCCACAAGGATCTCCCGAAGGATGACCCCAAGGTGCGTCAGCCGGACATCACCCTCGCTCGTAAGCTCCTGGGCTGGGAACCGAAGGTGGACTTCGAAGACGGGATCACGCGGACAATCGCCTATTTTCGTGACTTTCTTGCAATCAAGTCTTGATGCCCGGCGCGATTTACGAATAAAACATCATTAATTCACATGACCGCGCTGCGGCCCAACCTACCCGGCAAGGTCTGTGACCACCCCCCCTTTCCTATGAAGTCATCCATCCTCGTTCTCGCGACCCTCGCTCTCGGGCTGTCTGGTTTGCAGGCCCAGGCGCCTGCTGTTAAAGTGGATATCAACAAGCCCAAGTTAAATCCCATTCAGACCCCTCAGTTCTCGGCGGGGAATGTGCCTGACAAAAACTGGCGGCCCAAAACTTGGCTTGAGGTTGACATGGAATTTGATGTCAAGGTGCCTACCTCCGCCGGCGGCCGTAATGGCAGCGTGGCGACGA
The DNA here is from genome assembly GCA_040387935.1 of Verrucomicrobiota bacterium. Taxonomy (GTDB): domain Bacteria; phylum Verrucomicrobiota; class Verrucomicrobiia; order Verrucomicrobiales; family Verrucomicrobiaceae; genus Prosthecobacter. Next base: position 661,083 of record JAZKCU010000001.1, read on the forward strand.
TGACGGTGCATTACTACCTTGCCATGAATGCCACAGCTCCAGACGGCAAGCGTCACGTTCTCAAGGGAACCCTGACTTATTCAGACATCCCTGCTGCGGAAAAGTGCCACGCGCTTGCTTTTGCCTCTCCAGCGACCCTGCGCCGCGTGCTGGCTAAAGATAATTTCACCGGCGCGGATGTGGCGGGATGGGGTGTGGAAGTGGTGATCGACGGCACCGTCGTGAAGGCTGACTCCAGCGCTGGTGGCGCTTGGTGGGAGGCTGCGGACAAATACTTGATCTCCGAAGGTGCGCTGCTCGCCAAAGGCGACACTCCGTTTGGCATTCTTTGGGGTGATTACGACGTGCAAGGGAAGTCGAAGTGAATCTCTGCCAAGTTTCAATCTCCTACCCTCATCAAGGTTAGTCATCCCCCTCTCTCAGCATGGCAGATAGCAAAAGCATCGCGGTCCTGAACCTGGGCTCCCAGCGTCTCTCAGGAGCCATTTTTTCCAGATCCGGGGGCGACCTCGTCTTGAAGCGTTACGAGTTCGTGGACATGCCGGGGGATCCCACCGTGGACGCCACCCGCATGCCCCAGCTCAAAATCGGGCTTCAGGAGCTGGTGGAACGTCTCAAGATCAAAGGTTCCGCCGTCTGGTTCACCGTGGCCGGCCACACGGTCTTCAACCGCTTCGTCAAACTGCCTCCTGTGCAGGGTGATCGCGTGGCGCAGATCGTGGAGTTTGAGGCCCGCCAAAACGTGCCTTTCCCGATCAATGAAGTGGTCTGGGACTACGAATTCGCCAGTGAAGGCGGCGGCGAGACAGAAGTGGTCATCGTGGCCATGAAGTCGGATGCCTTGAATGAGATCCATGACCAAGTGGTGGCCGCCAAGGCCTCGACCAACGGCGTGGACGTGGCACCGCTCGCCCTCTACAATACTTTCCGTTACAGCTATCCGGATGTCGACGAGCCCTGCGTGCTGATCGATCTCGGTGCTCGCTCGACAAACCTGGTGTTCGTGGAAAAGGGACGCTTCTTCATCGCCAACTTCCTGGTCGGCGGAGCCTCCATCACCTCGGCTGTTTCGAAGGAGTTCAACATCAGTTTCAGTGATGCCGAGGCACAAAAGTGCGCCCGCGGCTTCGTGGCTCCTGGCGGTGCTGTGCAGGAGCACGCAGATCCTGAGATCGCCGCTCTTTCCAAAGTCATTCGCAATGCCGCCAGCAACCTGCACACGCAGGTCATGCGCCGAATCACGGCTTATCGCAGCCAGCAAGGCGGTTCCCAGCCCAAGCGTGTGTTCATCACCGGTGGCGGTGCCCTCCTTGGCAACATGGCCTCCTTCCTGGAAGAGAAGCTCAAGACACCGGTGGAGATCTTCAATCCTCTCCGTGGTGTCCAGGTGGACCGCAGTCTCAAGTCCGATGTCGCCCATGCCGACTCGCCCTTCTTGGGTGAGCTCGTCGGTCTGGCCCTCCGCTCCTCCGGCGGCAGCCCGAGCGAGGTCGAACTGGTCCCGACGCCTGTCGCCAGTGCCCGCGATGCCGCCCGCCGCACACCGGCGCTGCTGCTTGCCGCCTTGGTCGCCTGGGGCGCCCTGGGTGCTGGCATTGCCTACTATCAGAACACGGATCGCGTCATCCAGGAGCGCCTGGCGGGCATGACTGCCGAGAACAGCAGGCTTCAGGGAATCGGCACGCAGATTGCCCAGCTTGATGCCAAGCAGACTCAATACGCCGCTCTTAGCAGCCAGCTTGAGCAGGCTGTGGCAGAGCGCTCCTACTGGGTGCGTCTCTTGACAGACCTTAACAAGGTGTTCGAGAACGATCTCATTTGGCTGACTGTCGTCGAGCCTGTGAAGAACGGCCAGTCGATCACACCTTCCTTGGTGGGTCAGGAAAGCAAATCCGACAAGAAGGATGAGGCCGCTGCAGGAACCGAACCTGTGTACGCCATCAAGATCCAGGGCCTTTACCGCAAAAACGATCAAGGTGAGCAGGTGGTGTACAGTTATGCGGCCGCCCTTGCCAAGCTGCCTTGGTTTGACATCAAAGACTTCGAAGCCAAGCGCGCTGAGTTCGTCAGTGCCCAGAGCGGCATCGAGGAAGATCGCTACGCCTACACTTTCAACATCACGCTGCCTCTCGCGCAGCCCATGAAATTCCAAAACTGATCTGATGAGCTGGATCCAAGAAAACAAAGTGCCAGCCGCTATTCTAGGCCTCACGGGGGCAGGAGTGGTGGGACTCGGCGTCGTCTTATTTAATGCATGGTCGGCTGCGTCCACCTCCCAGGAGGAGTTTGACCGCGTCAACACAAGCCTTGCCAACCTGAAGAGCGCCAATTTGGCGCCCACACCAGAGAATCTGGCGCAGAAGCAGGCGCTGGTGCAGGACTATGAAAAAGCTGTGGGACAGCTTTCCCTGGTGCTCTATAAGCTCCAGCCTGATGACAAGCCCACCACCAACGCGGAGTTTCAGGCGAAGCTGAAGACCAAGGTGGCTGACATCAAGAAAGAAGGAAGTGGTCGCCTGCCTGCGGAATTCAATCTGGGATTCGATCAATACACGAGCGAACTGCCCAAGAATGACCAGGTGGCGGCGGAACTTTCCACTTATCTGGATTCCGTGGACACCATTGTCCGGTTGGCCTTGAAGAGCGGCATTCGCTCCTTGGATGTGCTGGACCGTTCCCTCCTGGCGTCCGAAAAAGGTGAGTCAACCAAACCACAGCCAGCCGCCTCCAAGTCGAAGGCCAAAGGTCAGCCTGGGCGGCCCGCCGCTCCCGCTCCCGTGAGCATCACGGAGCGCCGTCAGGTCCGTCTCACCATCCGCACGGATCAGTCCGGACTTCAGGCGCTGCTCAGTGGCCTGACCAGTCCTTCGGACATGCCCTTCTTCACGGTGGCACGTCTCGTGCGTATCGAGAACGAAGTGCAGGTGGGGCCTATGCGCACCAACCTCACGGCTGCCCCTGCGGAGGGAGAAGGAGCCGCCCCCCAACCTGTGGATCCCAATGCGCCGGCCAAGCCTGCCACCTTGGGTGTGCAGGCAGCCAGCCCTGATTCCAAGGTCGTTCTGGGCCGCGAAACCCTGCGTGCCTACATTGAGATTGATCTCGTCAAATTTCTGAACCCGCAGACCGCCGCTGCCGCCGGTCGCTGAGTCTGAACTCATCCCCCCTTCCAGACCATGCAGAAAAAGAATGGCAACTACGAAAAGACGATCCTGATCCTGGCGGCTCTCCTGGCTTTTGGCGCAGTGGGCTACACGGTCTATGATAGTCAAAGCCTGCCCGAGCGCCTGGCTTTCAAGACGGTAACTCCCAAGAACAATCTGAATCCGCCGCCTACAGACGGTGCGAAACTGATCCTTCAGCGTCTGCAGGAGAAAGTCACTTGGATCTCCCCAGTCATCAATGGCAAGCCTGTGCCACTGAACAAATCCATCCTGCTGCTGCAAAAGGGCGACCAGCTCTTTGACCTTCAGACGGCTGACCCGGTGCTGCGACCGCCGATGACCAATGAGTTCCTCGTCAAAAATGACCTCCCGAACATCGAGTCGCCGAACGTCGGTGATCTGGATCCAGATAATGATGGGTTCAGCACGCTCGAAGAATTCAATGAGAAGACGAATCCCCGTGATGAGACCTCTCATCCGCCGGTCACGCAGAAGCTCTTCCTGAAGTCTCGCATCACCCATGACTACATCATCAAGCTGAACAGCAGCTCGCCCCCCTACCAGGTCCAGCGCATGAAGCCTGATCCCAAGGTCAGCAAATTTGTCTCGCCTGGCGATGAATTCGGGTTCGACAGGACGGGGCCTGCGCGCTTCAAGGCCCTGGAGTTCACTCCAAAGACCGACAGGAACCCAACGACGGGTCTGGAGACCGACATGGCTGAGCTCAAATGCCTGGACATCTCCACCAAACGTGAGTTCATCCTGGTCAAGGGCAAGGAAACGAATCTGGCAGACTACGAAGCTGAATTTGAGTTCCGCATTGGCACCCCGGAAGTGCGTAAGGTGCGTGAAGGTGAAACCTTCCAGATTCCGGGCCTTGGCATCACCTTCAAGGTGCTCACCATCGAAGAAAATCAGGCAACCATCGTCCCCGTCGACGGCACCCAAACGAAAGGTGATCCGATCACGGTTAAAAAAGGCTAAAAACGCACCAAAAGAGAAAAAACATCTCGCCAAATTTCATCCAAACCTGCTAAACACGGTCCCTCACAGCCAATTTTCCCCCTCCTGACCTCTCTTATGTCCCAGATTTCACGAATGACTAAACACCCAATTGCACTGATGGTTGCAGCTGCCGCCCTTCCAATGGCAAATCTGCACGTTTACGCAGGCGAAGGCGGTGCCGGCGCTGGAGGCGTCCCAGGCATTGCTGAGCGCGAAATTGCCCGCCGCTTGGCCCGCATCCAGGATGCGCAGAAGGCCATGGAACGTGGCGATGAGCTGTTTGCGCAAGGTGATCATGAGGGTGCTTTGGCACAGTATCGTGCTGCCAAGGAAATCTTTGACCAGCTCCCGAACGCACCGTTCATCCAAGACTGGCGTGACCTCGCCAATCTCAAGTTCGCTGATTGCGCCGTGGTCGTCGCTCGTGAGAAAGCCGCCAAGGGAGATTACGTCGAAGCCCGCAAGCTTCTGGCCGAAGCTCTGGCTGCTGTCCCAGGACACAAGAAGGCTCTGATCTTCGTCGCTCAGCTTGATGATCCAGATCGCTGGCCACCAGCCCTCACCGCTGAACACGTCGAGAACGTGGGCAAGGTGAAGCAGGGTCTCTTTGTCGGCGCCAGCGCCGTTGAGATCGGTGACTACGACAAGGCTCTCGAAACCTATGAAGATGTGCTTCGCATCGACCCTTACAACTCCGCTGCCCGTCGTGGCATGGAGCTGGCTGAGCGCAAGCGCGGTGACTATTTCAAGAGCGCCTACGATCATCAGCGCTCCCGCATGCTGAACATGGTGAATGAGGCATGGGAGCACAAGCCCGCCGTCAAAGGCCTGCAGATCGAAAACGGCACGACCGGCAACAAGGCACCGACCGTGTACCTGAGCCAGAAGATGCAGAAGATCATCTTCCCACAGGTCCAGTTCTCCGGTGCCAGCATTGAGGAAGCCGTGGAGTTCCTCCGCGTGAAGAGCCGTGACCTGGACGTGTATGAGACCGACCCTGCTCGTAAAGGGGTGAATATCATCCTGAAGGCTGGTTCGGACGCTCCGACCGCTTCCATCAGTCTTGATCTGAAGGATGTCCCGATGACTGAAGCTCTCCGCTATGTGACAGAGCTGGCCGGCATGAAGTTCAAGGTGGAACCCTTTGCGGTTCTGATCGTCCCGGTCACCGAGACGACCACTGAGCAGTTTACCCGCATCTACAAGGTGCCGCCGGATTTCGGAACCATGGGTGGTGGTGGCGATGCCGCCCCTGCCGCAGCAGCTGCGCCTGATCCCTTTGCTGCTGGTGGCGGCGCTGCTGCACCAGGTGTATCCGGCCTCATCACCCGCCAGAGTGCCCTCGACATCTTGAAAGGCCAGGGCATTCCGTTCCCAGAAGGCGCGACTGCTGTGTTCAACAAGGTGACTTCTCAGCTCATCGTCAAGAACACCCAGCCCAATCTCGACCTCGTGGAATCCTTCGTGGAGTCCATCCAGGATCAGGTCACCAAGCAGGTCTACATCACCACCAAATTCGTGGAAGTGACCCAGAAGAACACCGATGAACTCGGCTTCGACTGGCTCCTCGGCGGCCTTGGCGGCGAAGTGGAAGTCGGCGGCGGCACCGCTGGTAACTTTGGTGGTCGTGTGACCTACAGTGGCAGCGTGGCCGACCTTGTCACAGCGGGCGCTGTGGCTCCGGTCACCCGCGGTATCCGCTCGGGCTCCCGCGCCATCCGTGGTGACAGCATTGACTCCCTGTTCACTCCTGTGGACGCCACCGCTGACACCGTGGCTCCTGGCGTCCTTTCGGTTGCCGGTATCTTCACCGATCCTCAGTTCGGCGTTGTGATCCGTGCCCTGGCCCAGAAGAAGGGTGTGGACCTTATGAGCGCGCCGAGCGTCACCACCAAGGGTGGCCAGCAGGCGACCGTGGAAGTGATTCGCGAATTCATCTATCCAACGGAGTTCGATCCACCACAGATCCCGACCAACGTGGGTGGTGGTAACGCCGGTGGTGGTATTGCCGGTGGTGGTGCCACAGCCATTCCTGTGACGCCAACGACTCCGACCGCCTTCGAAATGCGCCCTGTGGGTGTTCGCATGGAAGTTGATCCAGTCATCGGTGAAAACGGCTCGATCGATTTGAACCTGCTTCCTGAAGTCACCGAGTTCGATGGTTTCGTGAACTACGGCAGCCCGATCTACAGCGTGACACCAGCCAGCTTCATCGGTGGTGTGCTTCAGCCCGCCAGCCGCGTGGAACTGACCCCGAACATCATCAACCAGCCGATCTTCTCCACCCGTAAGGTGAAGACCTCGGTGACGGTGTGGGATGGTCAGACGGTCGCTCTGGGTGGTCTTATCCGTGAAGACGTCCAGGACGTCGAAGACAAGATTCCTGTGCTGGGTGACGTGCCGATCATTGGCCGTCTGTTCCGCTCCGAAGTGGAAGACCACTTCAAGCGCAACCTCATGATCTTTGTCACGGCGACCCTCATCGACCCAGCTGGCCAGCGCATCAAGCAGCAGGTCATCGTCAATCCGACCGAAACGGATGCATCACTGCTTCCCCCAGTCGGTGGCAACTGATCCCTGACAAAACCGCTTCACATGGAGGCAGGAGATGCAAATCTCCTGCCTTCTTTCTTTTTGGATATGATCTCCTGGATAATCACTGGCGGCGTCGGCTGTGGGAAAAGCTCTCTCACGGAGAAGCTCTGTGCCTTGATCCCAGGAACGAGACGTTTTTCTGCCGACGAGTCCGTGGGCCGCATTTTACAGCTCCCGGCTGTTCATACAGCTCTGATCAAGGCCTTTGGGCCGAAAGTGGTGGTTTCCCGCGAAGGTGTACAGGAGGTGGATCGCGCCGTTTTGCGGGAGATTGTGTTCCAGGACGAGAAAGCCCGCCTGACGCTGGAGGCCATCACCCATCCGGCGGTGCTGGCGGACTTGGAGGCCGAGCGGAAGGCCTCCCAGGACGCTGGGGCTGAACTTTTCCTTGCGGAGGTGCCCCTTTACTATGAAATAGGGGCTACAGTAGAAGCAGACTTGATCATTGTGGTGGCTGTCCGCCGCACAATGCAAGCAATGCGGTTGATGGAACGTCGGGGCCTCGATGAAGCAATGATCGAGCGCATTCTCAGGTCTCAGTGGCCCATCGAAGCGAAGGTCGAAGGAGCGGATACGGTCATCTGGAATGAAGGTGACTTGACCGCGCTGGAAGCCCAGGCGCTGACACTGGCAAGACAGTTAAGGCAAGCATGAACCCCATCGACCAACCCGTATCCTCCGAGATGCCCGCTCCGACCGACGACAGCACCCTCAGCACGACCACGCCTCCTGAAGCTGCGTCTCCTGCTTCTCTGGAGGTTCGTGCGGCAGCCGCCGGTACTCCTGATGCAGACTCTGGTAGAGCCGGCGAGAGTCAGGGGGCTGAAGCCTCGCAGGAGCGTCCTTCTTCGCCGCCGCCGGAGCCGCCCTTTCCGGCCGAGATCTCGCTCAACTCTCTGCATGACATGAGCCTGGCAGAGCTTCATGAACTGGCCGCCAGCGTGAATTACAAGGTCAATGCTGCCCGCTCCAAGCATCAGTTGATCTATGACGTGCTATCCTGGATGGCAGATCACCGCACCCGAGTGCTGGTGGAAGGTGTGCTGGAAATTGGCACGGAGAATTTCGGCCTCATCCGCTTCCCCAAGTATAGCTTCAACGCACTGCCTGAGGATGTTTTCATTCCGCTCTTCCTGGTCCGCAAGTTTGCCCTGCGTGCTGGCAACAGCCTCCGCGGCATTGCTCGCGCGCCGAAGGACAAGGACAAATACCTGGCCATCGACCGCATCACGCATGTGGATGGCATTGACATCGAGAATTATCAGTCTCCGGCTCATTTTGACAAGCTGACCGCCACTTTCCCGAAGCAGCGGATCATCCTTGAGACGCCGAAGCCCTGCCCGGTTTCGGCACGCATCATGGATCTCATCGCTCCGCTGGGTAAAGGACAGCGCGGTTTGATCAATGCCTCTCCTCGCTCTGGCAAGACGATGGTTCTGAAGGACATCGCCAAGTGCATCGTGCAAAATCACAAGGAGATCACCCTCATCATCCTCCTGCTGGATGAGCGCCCTGAGGAAGTTACCGATTTTGAGGAATCCGTGTCCGGCTGCGAGATCTACAGCAGCACTTTTGACGAGAGTCCCAAGCGTCATTGCCAGCTTGCCGAGCTCGTCCGCGAGCGCGCCTGCCGCCTGGTTGAGCTGGGCAAGGATGTCGTCATCTTGCTTGATTCACTCACCCGTCTGGCCCGTGGTTACAATGCCCAGATGGGCGGTGGCAAGGGCGGCGGCCGCACCGGTTCCGGTGGTCTGGACACCAAGGCACTGATCAAGCCGAAGAAGTTTTTTGGTGCCGCGCGCAATGTCGAGGAGGGCGGCAGCCTGACCATCATCGCCACCGCTCTCATCGAGACGGAGAGCCGCATGGACGAGGTCATCTTCGAGGAGTTCAAAGGCACGGGCAACATGGAGGCCACGCTGGACCGTGAGATCGCGGAGCGCCGCATCTTCCCGGCCATCCACCTGCTGAAGTCTGGCACCCGCAAGGATGACCTGCTTTATCATCCAGATGAGTTCCGCCGCATCATGGCCATCCGCCGTCAGCTCGCCCAGGTGCCTGCGAGCGAGGCTTTGGAGCTTCTCATCCGCAACATCAACCGCACCGGCAACAACGCCGAAATCTTGCTGACCGGCTTGAAATGAATCCGATGAGCGAGGTCATCAGCAGCCCAACTCTTAGTGAGGAAGTCACCCCGGCAGCCACGCCGGCGGCGGACTTTGAGTTCATCTCCACCCCGGAGCATCTGGAAACGTGGGTGAATGCCAGCGAGGCGCATCTCCAGGCCACCGGCGAGACCCGTGTGTGTTTGGATACCGAGGCGGACTCCCTGCATCACTACCATGAGAAACTTTGCCTGCTGCAGGTCGCCTGCGGTGGGCGCTTCGCCTTGGTTGATCCCTTGGCGATTGCAGACGTCAGTCCCTTGCTCGCCCTGCTTGACCGTTATGAACTGTGGTTCCATGGGGCCGACTATGATCTGACGATGCTGCGCCGGACCTACAATTGGGAGCCGCGCATGATCCGTGATACCCAGATCGCGGCCCGTCTTGCCGGAGCACGCCAGTTTGGCTTGGCGGCACTTTTGCAAAATGTGTTAGGTCTGACCATTTGCAAGGCCCCGCAGAAGGCGGACTGGAGCCGTCGCCCGCTGCCCGTTCACATGCTTTCCTATGCGGTGGATGATGTGCGTTACCTCCTCCAGGTGGCGGATCATTTCCTCGCCATCCTTCGGTCGAAAAACCGCGTTTCCTGGTTTGAGCAGAGCTGTCTGGCACTGCAAAAGGAAGTGGCGCAGCGCAGCATGGCTCCGCGTGAGGATCCCTGGCGCGTGCAGGGCAGCGGCCGCTTGAATGCCAAGGGCCTCGCCATTTTGAAGGCCATGTGGGAGTGGCGTGAGAGCATCGCCCAGGAGCGTGACATCCCGTGCTACCGCATCATGTCCAACAAGCAGATGGTCTCCTATGCGGAGGCCTTCGAGCTCGGTGGCGTGATGAATCCCCCTGGTGGCTGGCGTCCGCGGTGGAAGAAGGAATTTCACGATCTGGTGGCCTCTGTGTTTCGTCAGGGACAGGCTTCCTGGCCGCAGCGTCTGAAGCGCGTCAAGAGCCGCATGACGGACAGCCAGCGTGATGCCGTGGACAAGCTCTGCACGAAGCGTGACGAGATCGCCGTCGGTCTTGATGTGGAAGGCAGCCTGCTCGGTTCGCGCAGTGACCTCGAGCAGCTCATCATCGATCCCGCCACGGAGAATCCGCTGATGGAATGGCAGGATGCCCTCCTGCGTCCAGTCATGTCGGAGCTTTTTGTTGCTGGCAAGAATGGCACCGAGCCGGCTTGATCAAGGGTCGGCTTGTTTGGCACGATTGACGCTTCTTCAGGCACGAGGAACTCGTCTAGATCCGACCACGCATGCCACTCTTCCGCTACCTGCAGAACCTTTCCACAGGGCGCACGATCCTGTGGTGCTACTTCATCTGGTGGACCGTGAGTGTCATCCATCACTTTGATGCCACGCCGCGCATCTGGCTGACTTCACTAGGCCTCAGCGGCATCATTGGCCTGGCGCTCATCATCAGCACCCAGCCATCGTCCGGCCCCCGCCTCAAGATGGATCCCTGGGTCATGTTCCGGCTGTTTCTCATGCCCTTCTGTGTCTCCAGCTTCGCCGCCTTGGTGAAGGATGCGGGGTATGTGCTGGTGTTTCCGCCCTCGTGGCGGGAGAACCTGATCGGCGTGGGTTTGATCACCCTCTTTTTGCTGGGGGTGAGGGTGGTAAAAAAGAGGCAAGCTTGACTCTGCTCAAGCTGCCGTGCCGCGCAGCAGGCTCATCAGGAGCATGCCCAGCATCATGGCCCCTTGAAGGGCTGGAAGCAGTGCCAGCCAGAAGAGCACCTTCACCCAACGGGCACGGCAGCCTTGTCCAAGGATGGCAATCCCAAGAAGCACAAAACCGATCAGGCCCACCGCGAATCCAATGGCTGTGCTGATCAGCACTTCACCGATGGCGCCACTGAGCTGGGCGGGATCTCCGACACCATCAGCACCAAGCGTCGAAAAGGCTTTCATCATGCCAAGAACTGTCAGGACTAGCCCAAACACTGGAGCCAGTTGCAGCCATGCGCCCACTTTGGCCAAGGTCGTGACTTGGATGCCGGGGCCAGCACTGCTTGTCAGCGATGCTGGAGATGGCGTGTATGGATTCAACATACGTTTAGTGCGGGTGCTCAAAGAGGTGTGTTTTGCTTGGAAAGCAACTTCTCATGCGCACACAGCGGTGTCGCGCTTGAGCGCTCCCCCCCCACACTCCAGGTCGCTTCGTGGGATGGCAGGTCTAACAAAAAGCCCCGCCGGATGACCGGCGGGGCTGAATCATGGGTTAACCAATGATGCTGAGATGAGAGGGCTTACCAGCCGTGCGAGTTGCGCACCTTGATCATGGTGTCGAGGATGGTGTTCCAGGTCTTCGGTGTTTCGAGCACCGCGTTCGGGAACATGCAGCCATCCCAGCAGATGTGCTGGATGCCGCGTGACGGGGCATCTTTGAGCCAGTAGCCGGCGCATTTCACGATGTCGAGCTTGCCGTTTGGATCGTCCGCCTGGCAATGCTTGCCGGTCTTGTCATGGCTGCCGGCGCCGTGCACGGTGCCGTCATTCTGAGCCACATGGAAGTCGATCGTCCAGGGGCGCAGAGCGTCGGTCATCTTCTCATAAGCGGCATAGAACTCGGCCTCACTGTAGCCTTCCTTGAGGAGGGCGTGCTCAGGGGCGTTGTAGCCCAGCGTGTAAAGATAGGTATGTGCCATGTCGGCCTGGAAGCCGAGAGCCTCAGGCATGCCGACGCCTTCGAGGACATCCAGCATGTCCTTCCAGGAGTGCATGCCTGCCCAGCAAATTTCGCCTTCAGCGGCGAGGCGCTCGCCATTGTCCTTGGCGATCTGCGCGGCCTTCTTGAACGTGTCGATGATGCGGGAGGTGTTCGCCTTCGGATCGTCACGCCATTTGGCGATGCCGAACTCAGCGGAGTCGATGCGGATGACACCGTATTTGCGGATGCCATGAGCATTGAAGACCTTGGCGATGCGGCAGGCCACCTTCACGGCGTCGAGGAACTTCTGCTGCTGGGCGTCATCACCCATGGAGGAGTCACCAACAGTGCCAGGCCACACGGGAGCCACCAGGGAGCCGACCGAGAAACCTTTGGAAGCGATGAGATCGGCGATGCGCCTGATCTCGTCATCGCTGGCGTTCGGGTCGGTGTGAGGGTGGAAGAGGAAATAGTCGATCCCCTCGAATTTCTGGCCGTTCACGTCCGCGGCGGCAGTGAGATCGAGCATGTGCTCGAGACTGATGGCGGGTTCCTGGCCTTCGCCGTCGCCTTTGCCGACGAGGCCGGGCCACATCGCGTTATGGAGTTTGGGTGCGGAGTTGCTCATGATGGTGGTTGCGCAGAGTTCTGGGGTGCTTTTTTTGTGGAAGCGGCGCGATGATAGACACGACATTTGGGAACGCACCAAAAAAAAGCCGCTGTGTGGGTTGACCCATCCCGGTGATGGCTTTGTATCGGGTTGTTCCCCTTCAGCCCCCCCGATTTTCCTTCATGCCCCATCTTCACATCGTCGCCGGAGAAATCAGCGGGGACACCCACGCTGCCGGTTTGATCCGCGAACTGCAGACCCTGCAACCGGAGATGAGATTCACCGGACTCGGGGGGCCGCGCATGGGCGAGGTGGCCGGGCAGGGGATCGAGGACTGGGTGGAGAAGGCCGGTGTCGTGGGCCTGTGGGAGGTGCTGAAGATGTACTCCTACTTCAAAGGCAAAATGACCGCTTCCACGGAGCAGATCCTGCGCGAGCGACCCGACGCCGTGGTGCTGGTGGACTACCCGGGTTTCAATCTGCGGCTGGCCAAGGCGCTGAGAAACGCCGGTTATGCGGGCAAGATCATCTACTACATCAGCCCGCAGGTCTGGGCCTGGAAGAAGGGGCGAGTGAAGGTGATGGCAAAGGTGCTGGACCTCATGATCTGCATCTTCCCCTTTGAGAAAGAGTTCTATGAGAAGAGTGGCCTGCCGACCGTGTTTGGCGGGCATCCCATGGTGGACCGCGTGCATTCGCTGCGGCGTGAATGGAAGCGTGAGGCCAACCTCGTGGGCTGGTTTCCCGGCAGCCGCATGAACGAGGTGAAGAAGCTCTTCCCGACCATGCTGCAGGCGGCGAAAGCCATTCGCCTGCAGGTGCCGAACACACGCTTTGTCGTGTCCGCCGCAAACGAGCGTCTTGCGCAGCAGATGCGTGACATGGCGGAGGCTGCGGCCATGCCCGAGGCGAAAGCCTGGATCGAAGTCGGCACGGTCTATGATCTGATGCAGCGCTGCCAGATCGGTGCTGTGGCCAGCGGTACGGCCACGCTGGAGGCGGCCTGCTTCGGCCTGCCGTATGCGCTGGTGTATCACGTGAATCCCATCACTTATCTGGCCGCGAAGATGGTGGTGAAGATTGAGCGGATCGGCATCGTGAACATCCTCGCGAAGCGTGACGTGGTACGTGAACTGGTGCAGGCTGAACTGACGAGTGATTCACTCGCTGCCGAAATGGCGAGTCTGCTCACCGATCATGAACGCCGCGCCGCTTTGGAGAAGGATCTCGCTGACGTGGTGGCCACGCTGGGGGATGGTGGGGCATACCGGCGGGCGGCCGAAGCCGTCATGGGAGCGATGGTGTGATGGCGGACCTATGATTCACGATGTCCTAGACCGGCTCTCAAAAATCCTGTCACTTTGCTCGTGCGGCGGAGCGGCCTCACTGGCTGCGTCAGGCGCTTGTCTGTTATTTCCTAATAGCAGGCTGCGCACCTTCCTTGCCATTGAGGCCGCTGCGCTCGCCGAATCAAAATGACATTCTTTTCGAGAATCAGTCTAAAGAGAATCAGGGGGCATGCATCGTGAAAGGCACGCTGGTGACAATGCCGAGGATGAGTTCGGAGAAGCGCCAATCGTGGTCCCGAGCGCGGCGGACAATCTGGCGGACAGCGGGGGCATCATGGGCAGTCAGTCCGCGGCCGAGGGCGTAGGTGAGGAGTTTTTCGGTAAGGGTGGTGGCGAAGAGTTCGGGGTGCTTGAGCAAGGTTTCTTCCAGGCCCGCCACGCCATCAAACTCACTGCCATCGGCAAAGCCTCCGCGAGCATCCACGGGGCGTCCATCCATGAGATCATGCCAGCGGCCGATGGCGTCGTAGTTTTCGAGTGAGAAGCCGACGGGATCCATCAAGGCATGACAACTGGCGCACGCGGTGTTTTCACGATGTTTCGCGAGACGCTCGCGGATGGGTAGTGACTCGGAGATCACGCCATCCAGGGCAGGCACATCGGGTGGTGGTGGCGGTGTGGGTGTGCCGAGAATGTTCTTCAAGATCCAATGACCACGGATGACGGGAGAGGTGCGTGTGGCATAGGAGGTGACGGTGAGGATGCTGCCATGCCGCAGCAGGCCGCCGCGCTGCCATTCGGGCTGCAGTTTCACCTCACGAAAGCGGCTGCCGTAGATGTGCGGGATGCCGTAGTGGGCAGCCAGGCGCTCATCCAGCCAGGTGCGGTCAGTACGTAGCAGGTCCAGGATGCTGCGGTCGTGCCTAACCATCTCTGCGAAAAGAAGGCTGGTCTCGGCGCGGAGGGACTCACGCAGGTTGTGGTCGAAGTCCGGGAAGAGTCGTGCATCGGGCGTGATGGAGTCCAGATTGCGCAGGTAGAGCCATTGATCCGCGAAGTTGTCGGTGAGGGCTTTGGTGCGCGCATCCTGCAGCATGCGAAGAGCCTGCTTTTTAAGATCGAGAGGCTCTTGGAGGAGTTCGTCATCTGGGATGCTGCTCCAGAGGAAGAAGGAAAGCCTGGATGCCAAGGATCGGTCGCTAAGTTTTGGCGGCGTGCCTGTTTCCGTGCGGAAGAGAAACTCTCGACTAACCAAAATCGCGGCGAGAGCGGACTCAATGCCTGTTTCAAAGCTGCTAGCTTGTGAGATGAAGGGCTGCAGGCGGGCAAAGTCCTCCTCAGTCACCGTGCGCCTCCATGCGCGGCGCAGGATGGGCATGAGCACGGTCTTGGCGTCGGTATTGCTATGGGCGAACAGCCGATTGCGGCTGGGTGTTTCGCCACTGCCCTTGGAATCCAGCGGACCGGTGATGGTGACCTGATAAACAGCCGGCGAGAGTCGTGGGTGGCGGTGGAAATTAAAACTGACCTTGTAGGGCTGCCTCAGGCGCTCGAGCAAGGGCTGGCCATCCTGGACGAAGGTGACGCCGAGGTCATGCTGGCCGCTGGCGATGTGCAGGCGGGCTTTGAGATGCGCATCGATCTTGTTCTGATCCTTGTCTTGCTTGACGGTGAACTGAGCGCTGAGCTCGCGATCAAGCAGCACCTGTAGTTCATGGGTGCCTTTCATGCCCTCCACCTGCTCATTCCGGTCACGCTGAAGCCGCACCTGCACCTCGTAGTCGCCCGCTTGCGAGAAGACATGCGGGATCAAGACGCCGCCGCGAGTGCCGAGCGGCAGTCCGGGCACATGATATTCCTGAGTGACATCACTGCGCACTCGCACGGCGGTGATCTGTGGCTTGGTGGAGGCTCCGACAGCCTCTCTCGCGATCTTCTGCGCGGCAGTGATGTAGCGATCGAGCAGGGCAGGAGGAAGGTCTCCGACGGTGATGTTGTCAAAGCCATGGCTGGATTCGTCGGCAGGCAGGGCAGCCTGGGCATCGAAGTCAACGGCGAGCAGGTCACGAACGGCGTTTTGATACTCGGCCCGGGTGAGTCGGCGGAGGGTGGGGGCCTTGCCTGGCGACGGGTGCTCGGCCGCGTGGGCATCCAGGGCAGAGGCGAGCTGCTGCACCGTGGCGGCATAGGCTGCCTCGTCCGGGCGCTTTTTGCCAGCGGGGGGCATGTGACGGGCATTGAGCTGCTTGATGGCTGCTTCCCAGACCTCGGGATGGTGGGAAATGTCGTCCGTCAGGATGGCGCTGAGATCCATGTCACCTTTTTTCGTATCCGCATCATGGCAGTCGATGCAGAAGCGCTCCAGCACTGCCCGTGGCGGGGACACGGCCAGGGCCGGGACCGCAAGACAGGTGAGGAGGAAAAATCGCACAGCCGTATGAACGCAAAAAATGTGTCCGAACTGACAGAGATTGCGGCTGTACCTACGTCTTATCCGGCCCCGGTTATAGACACTGTGGGTCCGGCATCTGGCCGTGAATCCGTCTTGAAGCCGTAACCGCCCCTCTCTACCATCTGCGCCCCGTATGCCCAAACCTCTCAGCATTCTCCTCTGGCTCGCCATTTCCGCGCTCGGCGCGGGCTCTGTCGCCTTCACTGCGTTTCACAAGGGGGAGACCATCAATGCGCTGTGGCTGGTGGTGGCCGGTGTGTGCTCCTTCGCGGTGGCGTATCGCTTCTACAGCAAATGGCTGATGACGAAGGTGCTGGTGCTGGATGACAAGCGCGCCACGCCTGCTCACACGAAGCAGGACGGGAAGGACTTTGTGCCGACGAACAAGTGGGTGGTCTTCGGGCATCACTTCGCTGCGATCGCGGGACCTGGGCCGCTGGTGGGACCGGTGCTGGCCTCACAGTTTGGCTATCTGCCGGGCACGCTTTGGATTCTGATCGGCGCCACGCTCGGCGGTGGTGTGCATGATGCGATCGTGATGTTTGCCAGCATCCGCCGCGGTGGCAAATCCGTGGGCCAGATGCTGAAGGAAGAGGTGAATCCGTTTGTCGGTTTCGTGGCGATGATCTCGGTGCTGACCATCATGACCATCCTGCTCGCGGTGCTTGGATTGGTGGTGGTGAAGGCGCTGGCTGAGAGCCCTTGGGGTCTCTTCACGATTGCGATGACCATCCCGCTGGCCCTTATCATGGGCTTCGGTCATACGATCTTCAAGGTCAGCGTGCGTGACATCACGATTTTCGGCATCGTCGGTCTGCTGCTCAGCGTGTGGGCGGGCAGCCATCTGAAGGCGTGGGGCATCGAACACTACTTTGACCACAATGGCGAGACGATCGCGTGGTCGATCATGATCTACGGGTTCGCGGCTTCCGTGCTGCCGGTGTGGATGCTGCTCGCGCCGCGTGATTACCTGAGTACCTTCATGAAGATCGGCACCGTGGCGGTGCTGGCCGTGGTGGTGATCTGGGTGGCGCCTGAACTGCAGATGCCGAAGGTCACGAAGTTCATCGATGGCACCGGGCTGGTGTTTCTGGGCAGTGTGTTCCCATTTGTGTTCATCACCATCGCCTGTGGAGCCATCTCAGGCTTCCATGCGCTGATCTCCTCCGGCACCACACCGAAGCTTCTCGATCGTGAAGAGTCCATCCGCAGCGTGGCTTATGGTGCGATGGTCACGGAGATGCTCGTGGCCCTCATGGCACTTGTGGCCGCCTGTGCGCTGATGCCGGGTGAATATTTCGCCATCAATGCGGGTGCGGCGAAGATCGTGCAGACCGATCCTTCCCAAGCAGCGGCGGTGACGAAGATGATCACGGAGGCAGGTTTCCCTGTCACCGTGGCTGGCATGGAAAAGCTGGCGGTCGACATCGGCGAGAAGACGATGTTTGGCCGCGTGGGTGGTGCGCCGACCTTTGCTGTTGGCATGGCGCAGATGTTTGCGCGCGCTTTTGGTCCCGGCTGGATGGCCTTCTGGTATCACTTCGCCATCATGTTTGAGGCGTTGTTTATCCTAACCACGATTGATGCAGGCACGCGCGTGGGGCGCTTCATTCTACAGGACTTCCTCGGCGGCATCTGGAAGCCGCTGGGCAACACACGCAGTCTGCCCTCCAACGTGCTGGCCAGTGCGCTGCTCGTGGCGGCGTGGGGTTACTTTCTCTATCAAGGCGTGGTGGATCCGCTGGGTGGCATCAACACGCTGTGGCCGCTCTTTGGCATTGCCAATCAGCTGCTCGCGGTGATCGCCTTCTGCCTGGGCACAACCATTTTGATCAAGATGGGCAAGGCGCGCTACATGGCGGTGACGGTGATTCCGCTGGTGTTCCTGATGAGCGCTACTTTCACCGCAGGCTACATCAAGCTCTTCGATGCGAATCCAAAGATGGGTTTCATCGCGGGTGCCAAAGCCTACGGCGACAAGATCGTCGCCGGTGGCACGGAGAAGGAACTGGCGGAGTGGGGCGCTCAGCAGTTTAACTTCAATGTGGACACGGTGGTGACAGCCTTCTTCCTCCTCGCTGTGGCGATCATCTTCCTCGGTTGTCTGCGTGAGTGGATCAAGCTTCTCACCGGCAAGAAAGTGGCCATCCTTCATGAGGATGCGTATGTGCCGCAGAACAAGAGTGCCGCCGCTTGATTGATCCAACGTCATGAGCCTCGCCTCACCACGCCTCGAGATCAGCGCTGCCATGCAGCGGGTGCGCCTGTATGACGGGCATCACATCGTGCGTGACTGGGCCTGCAGCACCTCGAAGTTTGGACTCGGCTTTACTGAGGGCAGCAACAAGACGCCCCTCGGCAGTTTCGTGGTGCAGGAAAAGCATGGGGATGGGGCTGAGATCGGCACCATTTTCAAATCCCGCCAGCCGGTGGGAACTTGGACGCCGGGCATGGAGACGCAGAGTGATCTCGTGCTCACACGCATTCTCTGGCTGGGCGGCCTGGAACCGCGCAACGCAAACACCTACCAGCGCTACATCTACATTCACGGCACGAATGACGAGGCTGGCATCGGCCGGATTGCCAGCCATGGCTGCATCCGCATGCGCAACCGCGAGGTGATTGAACTTTTCGATCTGGTGCCGGTCGGCACGCCGGTCTGGATAGATGAATGAGACAATTTCCCCTCTTGCCACATCGTCAGGAACTCCCTAGCCTCCGCGCCCATGTCTGATCCAAAATCTCCCGTGAACTGGGACGCACTCGAAGCGAAGCCCGAATTTCGCAGCCTAGTGAGCCGCAAGACGCGCTTCATCGTCAGCGCCACGATCTTTTTCATGACCTACTATCTGGCGCTGCCTGTGCTTGTCGGTTGGTTCCCGGATTTGATGAAGAAGCAGGTGCTGGGCAAGGTGAACATCGCCTACATCTTCGCGCTGTCCCAGTTCCTCATGGCCTGGATCATCGCTTTTGTTTATGTCCGGAAGGCCTCCGCCTGGGACAAGGAAGCCGCCGCAGTCATTAAAGGCCACCATTGATTCGCGGGTTCGTTCGTCATCCGGTTTTCGTCATTCGTCACACTCCCTTCTCATGTCCATCGCTCTTTCCATGTTAGCCGAAGCTGCCGCGCAGGTAGCAGCCCAGCCCAAGGCGGGTTCCCCGATCGCTCTCACCATGTTCCTCAGCTTCGTGGGGCTGACACTTCTCATCACCTTCTGGGCCGCGAAAAAGAACACCGGTGCCAGTGCTTACTTTGCCGCGGGCCGCAGCATCACCGGCTGGCAGAATGGTCTCGCGGTCGCGGGTGACTACATGAGCGCCGCCAGCTTCCTCGGCATCTCGGGAGCCATCTGCTTGTATGGTTACGATGGCTTCATGTACTCGGTCGGCTTTCTCGTCGCCTACATCACCGTGCTGCTGATCGTGG
The DNA here is from genome assembly GCA_040387935.1 of Verrucomicrobiota bacterium. Lineage (GTDB taxonomy): Bacteria > Verrucomicrobiota > Verrucomicrobiia > Verrucomicrobiales > Verrucomicrobiaceae > Prosthecobacter. Next base: position 680,432 of record JAZKCU010000001.1, read on the forward strand.
CCGAACCGCTGCGCAATGCGGGCAAGTACACGATGGCCGATCTTCTCGCTTATCGTCTGAAACCTCGGCCAGTGCGCGCGATGGCCTCGCTGAGCACGCTGACTGTCTCCACGTTTTACATGATCGCCCAGATGGTCGGTGCAGGTGTGATCATTGAGAAGCTCATCGGTGCCTCGTTCCACGTCGCGGTTATCGGCGTGGGTGTGCTGATGCTCGTGTATGTGGTGTTCGGCGGCATGCTGGCCACCACCTGGGTACAGATCATCAAGGCCATCCTGCTCATGATCGGCGCCTTCATGCTTAGCTACATGGTGCTCAAACATCACGGCTACAGTCTCGCCAATTTCTTTGATTCCATCAGCGCAGCCACCTACGGAGGCACGGAAGCTGCGAAGAATCTGCTCGAGCCCGGTCTGCAATATGGCAAGGCGGTGAAAGGCCCCTGGGGACCGACGGACTTCCTTTCACTCAGTCTCGCGCTGGTGCTTGGCACGGCCGGCCTTCCGCACATCCTGGTCCGTTTCTACACCGTGCCTGACGCTAAAACCGCCCGCTCCAGTGTCGTCTGGGCCATGGCGATCATTGGTGTGTTTTACATCATGACCACCTTCTTTGGATTCGGTGCCGCCACCATCCTGCAGAAGGCGCAGATCCTTTCCGACGGCAAACCGAATCCGAACATGGTGGCACCCGTGCTCGCGCAGTTCCTCGGAGGCGAGCTCTTCTTCGCCTTCATCAGCGCTGTGGCCTTCGCCACCATCCTGGCGGTGGTCGCGGGTCTCACCATGAGTGCTTCGGCCTCATTTGCGCATGACTTCTATTCCAACGTGATTCATCACGGCAAAGAAAACCGCCCTGGTCAGGAAGTGAAGGTCGCGCGCATCACCGCCTTCGTGGTCGGCGCGGTCAGCATCAGCATCGCGATCTACCTTGGGCCAAGCGTGAATGCGGCGTTCCTGGTGGGGCTTGCCTTTGCCGTGGCTGCGAGCGCGAACCTGCCGGTCATCGTGCTGAGCGTGTTCTGGAAGCGTTTCAACACCGCCGGCGCGACGGCGGGTTTGAGCGTCGGACTTGCCTCCGCGATCCTCCTGATCTTGCTGAGCAAGAACGGTCCGAATTTCCTCGGCCATCCGTTCCCACTTGAAAACCCTGGTATCGTCAGCATCCCGCTGGGCTTCCTGGCGGCTTATCTGGGCACCATCCTGACACCGCGTGATCCCGAAGCCGAAGCCAAGTTTGCTGAACTCACCGTTCGCGCGCATACCGGCCTGGGTTCGGAGAAGGCCGTGGCGCATTGAGGCAGCCGTAGGTCTTGACCGCTGACAGGGCAATAATACTGAATGGGTTTTTTGGCGGCGTTTTGCGGTTAGGCTTTATCTATTGCGAAATGATAACAGCGCTTGATGACTCTAGATATAGTGCTCACGCACGACGCACAAAAAGCGCATCTGGTATGGACGCTGGAAGCTGATGAAGAGTTCATGTGCCCAGACCGGTTCTTATCCGTTTTAACGGTCAGCCCTATCATTCTTGACGAGCCCAATAGTTTTGTTCAGGGTTAATCAGTTAGCTAAAGAATATGGACTCAAGCATCTCCGATAATCTCGCGGTAGCAGCAGCAAAGGCAGGTGGGATTGAGCTTTCCGCTGACATTTTAGAATTTTCCGTTGATCAGGTGCTCGACGAAGGAATTCTCAAAGACATTCCTTTTGTTGGATGGATCGCCAAAGGATTTGCCATCGGATTGACGATATCTGACCGAATTTTATACCATAAAATTCTCCGATTTTTATTGGCATTGAAGTCGGTGGAGAACACTGAGCGCATCGAGTTCCGGAATAAGGTTGATTCCGATCCCAGCTTCCGGCGCAAAGTTGGTGAGCATTTGGTAGTTATGCTGGATAAGATGGATGCTTTTGATAAATCTTATCTGCTCGCCATCGCTTTCGATCATTTCATGACGGAAGATATCACTCACGATCATTTTGTAGATCTTGCTCACATAATCGACAGAGCTCTGCTTGCAGATTTGAAGACGCTAGGCGTACCGGATAATCAGAGGATGGCTTTTAGCAGTACTGGATTGGCCGCCTCTAGTGGAATACTTGAGTTTGGGATCTCGGAGCCGGAAGCTGGAACTGACTTGCCCCAGCTCGGCACGAGAATTTCACAATACGGAAGGGATCTGCGTGACATGTTCCTCGGTCGTTTCAGGACTCGTGCGGCTGATCAAAAAGCCGCCAAAGAGCGAATGTTGAATCTCCTCGGGCGAACCCCAGATAGTCAACAATGTTGACGCTGTAGTACAGTTAACTCTGGTCTGCATTGTGCCTCGACTCCCTTGTTATGGCTGACAAAACAATCTCTTCCTTCGCCCATCTCCACAAGGCTGTGGAGTCATACAATGACCTCACCGTGGTCTTTCGTGGTGCTCGCTCTCTCGCCCACACGCTCACTCCGACGATTGGACGATACGCGAAGCTTCACTCGAAAAACCGACCTAAAGAGGAGCAAGCTATTCTCCGTCTTTTTCGAGAGCAAGCTGTACCCTACTTGTCGTTCACTCCCGAAAATGATTGGGAGTGGTTAGCTCTAGCCCAGCACCACGGCCTTCCAACACGCCTCCTCGATTGGTCGCGAAACCCTTTGGTGGCAGCTTACTTTGCAGTCGAGCGCGAACACGACGGCGACAGCGTCATTTACGCATACCGAGACACCAAACGTATCGTTACAGCTACCGCTGGTGACCCATTCAACCGCACTACTGTCGGTCGTTTCATCCCCCGCCACATTACGCGACGCATCACCGCTCAGGCTGGACTTTTCACCATTCATCCCAACCCGCAGATAGCGTTCACTGGGGCGTCTATTGACCGCCTCATCATCAAACAGAAGTATCGGAAACAACTGAAACACACGCTCTTCCGTTACGGTATTCACCGTGGAAGCCTCTTTCCCGATCTCGACGGTCTAGCACGCAATATCGAATGGATGAGAACCGACGTTTACTGAATCGACGCGAAGATCCTTCGTGGCGCATATCCTACTGCAAGCTCGACTGATACGCTTTCTCTTCGCCTTCCAGCAGAGCCAGAGCTTCGCCGACGAGGTAGAGGGAGCCGCAGATGAGGCGGCGGTGTTTGGCGGGAGCTTTAAGGGCGGCGGCGAGGTTTTCGTGAAGGGTCACGGGGACTTTCGGCGCGTCAAAGTGATTCAGAAACTGGCGGAGTTGCTCGGGCGTGTTCGCACGCGGGGACTGGAAGGTGGTGAAGGTCCAGGCGGCGGCGATGGGGCTGAGGGCTTCCATGACGCCGGGGGTGTCCTTGTCCTTGGCAGAGGCGAAGATGATCTCGGCTTTCTCGCGCTCAAAGGTCTGCTCCCAGGTGCCGGCGAGGACCATGGCGGCTTCAACGTTATGAGCACCATCCAGGATGATGCGGCCATCGCAGAGGCTTTGGAAGCGGCCGGGCCAGCGGACGTCCAGCAGGGCTTGCTCGAGGATCACGGAGGGGAGGCGGATGCCGGCTTCGCGCACGGCTTCGAGGGCAATGGAGGCGTTCCAGGCCTGATGCGGGCCGGCGAGGCCGAGCTTGGATTCGGTCAGCGGTGCATCGACGAGGGTCAGCGGGCTCTTTTGCGCCTTCGCGGTCCTTTCGATGACGTTGAGAGCGGCGGGGTCCTGCATGCCGGTGATGACAGGGATACCATGCTTGATAATGCCTGCTTTCTCTCCGGCGATTTTGGTTAGGCTATCGCCAAGCTGCTCCATGTGGTCATAACCGATGCGGGTGATGACACTGACCTCGGGGGTGATGGCATTCGTGGCATCGAGACGACCGCCGAGACCTGTTTCCAGGATGATCCATTCGCGACCACGCTGGCGGAACCAGTCGAGGGCGAGAGCGAAGGCGATCTCAAAGAAGGTGGGATGGGTCTCCCAGTCTGCGACCAGTTCGCGGATCTTCTTCAAGCCGGACTCGATCTCGTCGTCGGTGATCTCGCGTTCGGCATCGCGGATGCGCTCATTGAAACGGATGAGATGCGGAGAGGTAAAGAGACCGGCGTTGATGCCGGCGGCGCTGATCATGGCATGCATGAAGGCGCAGGTGCTGCCCTTGCCGTTCGTTCCGGCGACGTGGATGAACTTCATGCCTGCTCCGGGCAGTTCGAGTGCTGCGAGCAGCTTGTGCACGTTCTCCAGCCCCAGCTTGATGCCAAAGAGCTGGGTGGAGTAGAGCCAGGTGAGTTCAGGAGACATTGAAAGGGCAGGGGGCGGAAAGGAGAAAGCTGAAATCAGCGGGCTGGGGCCGACTGAATTTCAGCTTTCGGTTTTGAAGAGTTGTGATCCTTGCGGTTAGGCGACGAGTGTCTGTTCGCGGGCAGGTCCGATGCCGAGGAGGCTGATCTTGGCGCCAGTGAGTTCTTCCACGCGCTTCAGGTAGGCCTTGGCCAGAGGAGGCAGGTCGGCGAAGTTCTTGGTGTTGCTCAGGTCGACCTTCCAGCCCTGGTGGGTTTCATAGACGGGCTCGCAGGCCTCAATGTCCTCCACCGTGCTCGGCGGATACTTGAGGGTCTCACCACGCAGCGTGTAGGCGGTGCAGATCTGCACTTCATCGAGGCCGTCCAGGCCATCGAGGTTGGTGATGGCGAGCTCGTCCGCGCCATTGACCATGACGGCGTAGCGCAGCAGCACAGCGTCCAGCCAGCCGCAGCGGCGGGCACGGCCGGTGGTGGCACCATATTCGCGGCCCATGTTGTGAAGCATGTCGCCGATGTCCTCGTTCTCGGTGACGAAGGGACCGCTGCCGACACGGGTGGTGTAGGCTTTGCAGACGGCGACAACCTTGTCGATCATGCGCGGAGGCACGCCGGAACCGGTGCAGGCGCCGCCGGAGGTCGTGTTGGAGCTGGTGACAAAAGGATAAGTGCCGTGGTCGATGTCGAGGTAAGTGCCCTGGGCACCTTCGAAGAGGAGGCTCTTGCCGGCCTGGATCGCCTCGTGGCAGACGACGGTGGTATTCGTGATGTGCGGGGCGAGATCCTTGGCCGCAGCGAGGATCTTCTCGATGGTCTCCTCGACTGGCACGGCCTCGATGCCGGAGGCGACGATGAACTCGTTGTTAGACGCGATGCGCTCGCGCAGGGCAGCGGCAAGTTTTTCAGGCTGGGTGAGCAGGATGGCGCGGAGGCCGTTGCGCTCCACTTTATCAGCGTAAGCCGGGCCAATGCCGCGACCGGTGGTGCCGATGGCGTTCTTGCCGCGACGGGCTTCACGAGCGCGGTCGAGAGCCTTGTGGTAGGGCATGACCAGGTGGCAGGTCTCGCTGATGCGCAGGTTCTGAGCAGTGATCTTCACACCCTGGCCGCGGAGCTTGGCCATTTCTTCAAGAAGGCCGATGGGGTCGAGCACGACGCCGTTGCCGATGACACAAAGCTTCTCTTCCCAAAGTATGCCGCTGGGGATGAGATGCAGGATGTACTTCTGGCCGTTGTTGATGACGGTGTGGCCGGCGTTGCTGCCGCCTGCTGCACGCACGACGACATCTGTTTTTTCAGTGAGGAAATCGACGATCTTGCCTTTTCCTTCATCGCCCCACTGGGCGCCGACAACAATGGTATTGGACATTTCTTGAGAGTGCGCGGCACACTGCCGCTGGTTGAGTTGGGGGGAGAAAAAAACGCTGCCGGCCATCAGGGCCGACAGCGTAAAACCGGGCCTCTGATTACCGCATCAGGCGGAGAGGTTCGTGAAAGTGAAGACCGCGTAACCGACAGCTCCGAGCGCCAGCAGACCCACCCCGTAAAGGGGGGCGTAACCGTGGCTCTTGGGTTTGGCCTTGGGGCCGAAACCGCTGCGGCGGCCTTTGTCGATAGCCGTGGCGCTGTAGCCACCGCGTGTCACGGTCTGGGCCGGAGCAGCGTAAGAGGGGGCTTCTTCCGCATAGTCACCGTAGAAGGTGACTTCCACGTGGCCGATGTTGAAGGTGCCGCCGTTGGCCATTTCCAGGCTTTCGACGCTCTGGCCGTTCACAGAGGTGCCATTGGTGGAACCCAGGTCCGTGAAGATCCAGTTATTGCCATCGAAGATAAATTCGCCGTGATTGCTGGAGACCGAATCGTGGGCGATCTGGATGGAATTGTCCTCAGTGCGGCCGAGCGAGAGACGCTCAGAGCTGAGTTCGACTTCGCCAGACTGGCCTTCAGGGGTCGTGAATTGGATTTTTGCCATAGCGTTGCCGGATTTAGCAGGCTGTGAGGGCGGTGGCAAGATGGAATCTTGGCCGAGGGCTGACGGGGGTGGAAGCCCTGCCGTTGGGGAACCTTGGCAGGGGCTGGGCGCGACGTGACCCGACCGAGGAAGACTTTTCGCCCCGGAGGGCTTGAGTGGCGTCTAACTTCCGGAGTAAAATGGCTCTTCCTATGCCCATTGTGACCCAAGCCTTGATCGAGGATCTTCTGACGGAGGCTTGCGCTGAGGTTCGCAGGTCTTTCTCCAGGAAGTGGTATCGCATGGACATGCCAGGAAGCTGTGATGGCGAGGCGGCGTGCTGGGCTTCCCGCACCTCCTGCGTGGTGGCAGGAGATCATGAAGGGAAGTTTACCCTGATGAGCGCCATCAAGCCCTTTCTCCTGCTGCATCTGCTGGAGACGAGAGGTGCGGATGAGGTGGAATCTTGGGTGGATGATCTTCCCAGTTCCAGACCCTACTGGTCCCTCGATGAATTACGTGAGGATGGCGGACGGCCGCGCAATGCCATGCTCAACAGTGGAGCCATGCTGCTGGCCTCCCAATTAGATGGAGACCACCCTCTGGAGCAGCAGGCGTCATTCCTGGCCTGGCTGAGCGCACTGTGCCCGGAAGCAAGCCTGACCGTGGACGAGGCCTGTCTGGCCGAAGTGCTGGCACCTGGGGCTGATCCGCATAATCTGGCCTTGGCCCGTGAACTGGAGGCAGGATCCAGAGTTGCTGATGCGCTGGCGGCCTTCGAGATCTATTTCAGGCTCTGCTGCCTGTCCGGAAGCATTCGGGACATGGCGCATATGGGGAACGCGCTCAGTCACTCGCCTGCACCTCATCGAGACCGAGTGCTGCGCACCATGGTCAAGTGTGGCCTTTATGAAGCCTCAGCGGACTGGTTTGCCAAAACAGGTCTGGCGGCCAAGTCGGGTGTCAGCGGCGTGATCTTCGGCATCTGGCCTGGAGAAGGCTGCCTGGCCGCCTGCGGTGAATGGCAGGATCCGGGCGGCAACGCCATGGTGCCCCTGCGGCTTCTCGAGCGCGCTGCCAGAGCCGCACTACCCGCACCTTTGCAGGCCAAAACACAAAGCCCCGGTCACTCGCGTGACCGGGGCCTGGGTGGAATATCAGATGCCTAGCGAATGATTACATCGTGGAATGGATGCGGGCCAGGGCCATGAGCATGTAGGCGGTGTCGAGGGTGGCGTCGCTTTCCATCCAGCGGCCTTCGGCATTGGTCCAGGAGCCGTCACCTTTCTGCAGGCTGAGGAGCTTGCCCGCCAGGTCGGCGCGCCAGTCGATGATTTTGCCATCCTTGGTCTTGAGGAAGTCCGTGCCGGCGATGCTCAGCGCCTTGGCCATGGTGTGATAGTAGTAGTACAGCCCCTTGGCACCCATGCCGGGGTTCTCTTCGAGGGAGTAGTTTTCGCTCAGCCACTGAAGCACCGCCTTCACGCTGGCGTCATCCTTGCCGAGACCGGCGTAGATGAAGCTGAGGAGACCGGCGTAGCTGATACTGCCATAGCTGCGCAGGGCGGTTTTGCCATCCGCGCCTTTGGCTTCCTCACCCCGAGTTTCACCGGGGCTGTAGATGAAGCCACCCTTGTCCTTGGCATCGGTGCTGACCCAGACGGCCTTGTTGCTCTCAGGCAGGTTCTGGCAGTTTTTCACGAACTGGATGGCGGCGGAATAGTTGAGCTGGGGCTCGTCCTTGGCCGCGTCACCTTTGTCAGCCAGGAGGGCCTGTGCATAGTACAGGGCTTCGAGGGCGAAGTGGGTGTTGGAAAGGTCGGCGTGAGCAGGATTGTTAGGCTTCGGGGTGCCGTAGCCGATGCCGCCGTCGTTCGGGTTGTCGAGCTTGCCCTTTTCATCGTGGTCGTTCTGCTGGCCGATGACGAAACGGCGGGCGGCGAGGAGGATGGGTTCACGCTCCTTGCTCGGGGCGAGCATGAGGGCGGTGAGAGCCAGGGAGGTGTTGTAGTTCGCGCGGGCCTTCACGTAGATGCCGCCGTCCGGCTGCACGTTTTTGAGGATGAAGGCGATGCCCTTCTCCACTTCAGCAGGGATGGGATCCGTGGGCTTGCGCTCAGGAGTGAGCAGGATGCTGGTGATGGCGAGCGCGGTGAAGGCCACAGGCTCCGCATCTCCCCACTGACCGGTTTCGGCGTTCTGCTTTGACTTGAGGAAGGCGAGGCCGCGGTCATAGCCGAGGCGGATTTCCTGCTTCAAGGACTCTTGTCGCGCAGGCTGCGTGGCGGCCTGGGAAAAGACGATCTGGGGCACTGCGAGAAGCAGCGCGAGGGCGGTTGTTTTCATGGGGAGAAGTTGACGGTGGTTTACGGTTGTTGACGATTGTCTACAGTGGTTGGCAGGGAAGGAAATAGGAGCTGACAGAGAAGGGGAGGATGGTTTGGCAAACAATCGTCAACCACCGTCAACAACAGTAAACTATCGTAAACGGCTTAGGTGGCTGGTGAGATGACAACCGTCACAGGGGTGCCTTCGTCGGGAATGTTATCGGGGAGGGAAATCCAGAGTTCGTCCCGGTGGTTGCCATTGGCGCCGGAGTTGAGGATGGCGCCGCGGTCGAGCCAGACGGCGACAATGCTACCTTCGTGCTGGGCGATGAAGCCGCGCTCATCGATGTAAGAGCCATTGAAGATCCAGGTATCGAGATCAGGCGGTGACTTCCGTGTGTCGATGTTTTGCACCATGGCTTTCAGCGGCTCTTTTTTGGTCTCCTCGCCAGCTTTCCACTCGACGCTGATTTTCACCAAGTTGCCGCCTTTGTCCTTGGGAGGCTCTTCCTTCCAGATCACCGGTTGCTCATCTTTGGGGACATGCTTCAGCAGACCTTCAGTGGCGGCTTGGTAGTTCGCGAGCAGCAGCGCCACCTGGATGGAGGTAGGCTGCACGGTGGTCGTCAGTACGGTCTCATGAGTTTTGCCCGTGTCCGTGGTGAGCATGTACTCGATCGGGGCTTTTTTCAGGCAGACCTGGGCAGGGAAACGCACCTCGCGAGTGGTGGCATTGATGCGGATGCCATCGAGATCATACTCGGTGGCGGAGATCTTTTTGAGCCTCTGCTGGGCTTCAGCCAGTTGCTTGGCTCCATCGACCGCTGGTGTGGCAGATGAGGCTGGCGCCGGCGCGGGGGCGGGCGTCGGTGATTGCTGAGCTTTGGAACTCAGCAGTCCTAAAGCAGAGATGGCGATGATCAGGCGCAAGGGCGTGGAGGAACGCAGATGAGAGTTCATGGGCGAAACTCATTCCAGGATTTCCCCTGCGCAATGGCGACTTGGGCAAGTTTTGACCTGCTCAAGCCGCCTGAGTGAACATTAAATGCTCACGGTAAGTTCACCGATCGTCGTCGCTGCGTCCCATGATGAGGGGCAGCAGGTAGTAAAGCAGGTTTGCGAGGGCGCTGAGGAAGGCTGCGACATAGGTCAGTGCGGCAGCATCGAGAACCTTGCTCATGGCACTGAATTCAGCGCCCTGGGTGACTGCGCCTGTGCTGGCGAGGATCTTCTTGGCACGGGCCGTGGCATCAAACTCCACCGGCAGGGTGACGAGCTGGAAGAGCGTGATGATGCCGAAGGCGACGACCAGGATGGGCAGAAAGACCTTGGGCGCGAACATGGCCGCGATGCCGAAGAGGCCGATGATGTAACCGGCAGCCGTGGTGATGCCGACAGCGGCCATGCGCCACTGAAGTGGGGCGTAGGCTTTGGCATGCTGGATGGCGTGACCACACTCATGCGCTGAGATGCCGAGCGCCGCGACGGACTGGCCGTAGAAGTTCTCCTCAGACAGCACCAGACGGCGGTTGCTCGGATCATAATGGTCGATCAGATGCCCGGGCGCCGCCTGAATGGACACGTCACGGATATCATTGAGGTCCAGAATGCGCTGGGCGATCTCTGCGCCGGTGTAGCCGGAACTAGCGCGGACCTGGGAGTATCGTTTGTAATTGGAACTGACCTTCCACTGGGCGTAGAAAGCGAGGAGCATGGCGGCAATGATGAACAGGAATGTCATGGTTTCGGGGGGATGTAGCTATAGGATTTACGTGAGGAAACAGAAAGCGGAGTCATCCGGAATGTTGAGTGGAAAGTCGGGCTGAAATTCCAACCGTGGCGGTAGGCACGACCCCGGAATGGATTGCCACGGGAGCCAGCGGGCGCTAGATAGCCTGGGTCATGGACACGCCTCCAGCATCCACACCCCCGCCGCTCATTCCGCAGCAGCTTCACCAGTTCCCGCATGCCCCGAAAAAGGGCCTCTCGGGATGCGCCATCGCCGCCATCGTCGGTGTGATCCTGTTGGTCGGTCTGGTCGTCCTCGCCGCGCTGGCCGTACCTGCTTTCAACAAGATTCAGGCGCAGGCGGAAAAGCTCAGGACGGATACTCGCGCCAAGGAATTGCAGGTGGAACTGACCGCGTCCGAGAAGGTGCAGGCGGGAGCTTTTGCGCAGGAGTTGATTCAAGCTGTGGAGAAGAAGGACCATGAGAAGGTCAATGCCGTCGTGGACTACGACTTCATGGCTGAGGAGATCTTCCATGGTTTCACCGGTTCGACCCAGATGAAGCGAGGCTTCATGGAGTCTGTGAAGAAGAACCCAGGGGGAATCTTTTATGAAGTGTTCGGCCAACCGGGACGGGTGGTGCGTCACTGGAAACGCAATGGCATTCCGGCGATCACTCTGCGGTTCGTCTTAAGTGAGGGAGGAGCCTCTTATTTTGACATCGTGCTGCTCCGGCAAAAAGCCGGAGGCTTCAAGGTCTGTGACATCTACAGCTATCTGTTCGGTGTGCTGATGAGCAAGGAAGCCCGCCAGACGACCGCCTTTGTCACGGGCGCTGACGCGGGCATGGTGGCCCAGATCCTGGGCAGCGCTGCGCGGAAGAAGGACATGGAGGCCCTGTCGAAAATGGTGAGGGCGAGCCGTGAAGGCCGCCCTGAAGAGGTGATCTCCATTTACCAGGCCCTGTCTCCCGAAATGAAGAACCAGCCGACCGCCTTTCTTCTGTATGTGAAGGGGCTGCAACACATGGGGGAGGAGCGCCAGGATGAGTATGCTACGGCGCTGGAGAAGGCTCGTGGCATCCTGGGCAACGATGTGACGATCGATCTCCTCCTCGTGGACCGCCATGTGCTGAGGGAGGACTATGCAGCCGCGCGCAAGGCCGTGGAGGTCTCGCTCCAGACCATCGGAGATGACTCCTATCTCCAGTATCTGCTGGGCATGATGTGTGTCCGCACGAACGACATCCCCGCCGCCAAAGAGGCGCTCAAGAAAGCCGAGGCTGCGGAGCCGGACCTGTTTGAACTGGTGGATTTGAGGATGCAGACCCGCGCCGCTGAAAAGGACTTCGCGGGAGTCATCCAGGCTGTAGAGGCATTTAAAGCGCGGACAGGAGCCACGATCACTCCAGACATGATGACAGAACCGGTGTATGGTGACTTCAAGAAATCACCCGAGTTCACCAGATGGAGCGCGACCGTGAAGAAAACCGCGCCGTAGCCGTTCTATCTGGGTCCGTCCCCAGTCACCCCCCCGTCGATGATCTTTTCCCTCACCTCACGCATCCTGCGTACTGTTGATCCTGTCTGCCTGGCCAAGATCGGCTGGAACTTTGGCTTCAAGGGCGCGCGCTCGGTGATGCTCTTCAAGCAGCGGATGGAGAAGGGGGTGTTCTTTCCGCCCTTCCTCTACGTCTCCATCCTGAACTCATGCAACCTGCGCTGCCAGGGCTGCTGGGTGGATGTGGACAAGCCGCGTGAGGCGATCCAACTCGACGAACTGAACAAGATCGTCAATGACGCGAAGAAGCACGGAAACTCCTTCTTTGGCCTGCTGGGCGGGGAGCCCTTCATGCACCCAGAGCTGCTGGATCTGCTGGCCATGCATCCGGACTGCTATTTCCAGATCTTCACGAACGGGCAGTTCATCACCGAGAAGGTGGCCACCGCTCTGCGCAAGCTGGGCAATGCCACGCCGCTGGTCAGCGTGGAAGGAAACAGCACCGTGAGTGACGAGCGCCGTGGTAACAAGGATGTGCTGAACCGCACGCTGCGCGGCCTGAGAAACTGCCTGGATGCCAAGCTGCTCACCGGTGTGGCCACCAGCCTCTGCCAAACGAACATCAACGACCTGCTCACCCGTGAGTGGCTGCAGAAGCTGATCGACATGGGCGTGCACTACACCTGGTACCATACCTACCGGCCTGTGGGACCCAAGATCAATGAGCAACTCGCGCTGACGCCGGACCAGATCACGCAGACGCGCCGCTTCGTCACGGACATGCGCGCGGAGATGCCGATCGCTATCGTGGATGCCTATTATGATCACAATGGCAAGGCCCTGTGCCCCATGGCCACCGGCATCAGCCATCACATCGGGCCCACGGGCGGTCTTGAGCCGTGTCCGATCATCCAGTTTGCCACGGATACCGTGCGCACGGACCGGGATCTGTTCGATGTCTTCACCCAATCAGCCTTCTTGAAGGACTTCCGCGAGACCGCAGCTCAGCACACCCGGGGCTGCGTGGTTTTGGAGCGTCCAGATCTGGTGAAGGCTCTCGCGTTAAAGCATTCAGCCAAGGATACGACGATCCGCCAGACCGCCATGGCTGAGATCGAATCCATGAAATCCCGCACCAGCCAGTGGCGGGAGGAAGAGGAAATTCCCGAGAAGCATTGGATGTACAAGGTCGCCAAACGCTTCTTTTACCATGATTTTGGGGTGTACCGGAACATGGACCCGTCCGCGTATAGTCCCAAAGTGTAATAGAAAATGTCACGACTTGTATGAAATTCACACTTGCCGAAAGCGGTTTAAACTCCTTAGATTAGCATCACCTGCCTCAATCCCTCATGAAACACCTCCTCTCCCTCCTCGCTCTCACCGTGGTCACGAGCAGCTTCGCCGCTCCGATGAACTCCAACATCGCCTATGTGCCGCTTCCATCCCCGGACGCGACACCATATGCGGGTCATCGCCCTAGCAAGAGCATCTTCGGTGGCTACAGCGCCATCAACCGCAGCATCAACCGCGGTGAAACCTCCGTCACCCGTGACCGCATCGTCTATTATGAAGATGCCACCCTTGAGAAATTCGGCGACCAGTACTACTGGGCCGTTACTGTGACGATGGCTGACGGCTTCACTGGACCGAACACCTATGCTGGCAAGCCCGGCTCCAACGCTGTCCATATCTCCAAGGCTCGCGCCCTGATCCAGTATGGCAACGTGATCCATTGGCTCTACCAGCCAACGCATCCTGAGCGTTCCCACATCCCAGTGCGTTAATTGGGTCTGACTAGGAATCCTTATTTTTCCGCGAGGCGGGCCGTTCTGGCCCGCCTCGCTTGTTTTGTTTTATCCCACAAGAGGCATGCCGTGCTTGCAGATGCGCTGTCTGCCTCCATTTTTAGACCGCCCAACATGTCCGAGTCTCCATCCACCCTCCTCTACTGCCGCTGTGCCTATGCGCAGGTCGTGCCCAGTGGAGTGAAGAACGAGGTGCTGCAGCGCCTGTGCGACTCAGGGGCCAGCTTTGAAAGCGTGTCTGATCTCTGTGAGATGGCCGCCCACCGTGACCCGCGTCTCACCGCGCTGGCCTCCTGTGGCAAGCTGCGCATCGCCGCGTGCTATCCCCGTGCGGTGAAGGGACTCTTCCAGCAGGCGGGTGCACCGCTTCCTGACGACACGGAGGTCCTGAACATGCGCACGCAGACTGCCGTGGAGGTCACCGAGGCCCTTCTGGCCTCCGAATCTGCAACAGCTTTGACCGCTTGAACGTTCTTCGTCCATGATCACCCACACACATCGTCCGCTCCGCGTCGTCCTTTATGAAGGGCAGGGAGCCATCGCCCTGCCGGCGGAAGCTCGCACGAAGGTGATGATGGCTCTTTTGGACAAGGGCTATGCCGTCACCCGTGCCAGTGCGGCCGGAACGCCAGCCATGCCGCATGATGATCGCAGCCTGCTGGTGCTCGGGCTTTTCCCAGGTCAGACCGCGCCACAGATCGAGGATGTCACCGGTCAGGTGAAGATCGAGACCCGTGACATCAGCGGGCTGGATGTCGAGGGCATCCTCGCGCTGGTGGAGAAGAACCGTGGCACCACCACGATGAACGAGCCGGGCAAATGGAAGCCCTGGTTCCCCGTGATCGACTACACCCGCTGCACGAACTGCATGCAGTGCCTGAGCTTCTGCCTCTTTGACGTCTACGGCGTCAGCTCGGACAACAAGATCCAGGTGCAGAATAACGACAATTGCAAAACGAACTGCCCCGCCTGCTCCCGCGTCTGTCCGGAGGTGGCCATCATGTTCCCCAAGTATCAGCAGGGCCCTATCAATGGCGATGAGGTCAATGCCACGGATGCGGGACGCGAAAAGATCAAGGTGGACATCTCCTCGCTGCTCGGAGGCGATATCTACTCCGCGCTGAAGGACCGCAGTGCTGCCGCAAAGTCCCGCTTCAGCAAGGAGCGCAGTCCGGACAAGGCGCTCGATGAACGCAAAAAGTGCCTCACCAAACTTGTCGGTGATGGCTTCATCCCGGCAGATGTGCTGGCAAGCCTGCCTAGCCCCGATGAAATCCTCCGCAAGGCCGCGCATGCGAAAGCCAGAGCCGAGGCAGCCCTCGCCGCGCAAGGATGAACCGGCGAAGCGTTCTTTTTGCCATGCTTTTAGTTGCCGGGACCCATGAGGCCCAGGCGCGTCAGGCTGCCGTCAGCACCATGTCCGAGACGGATCTGGTGGATTTTAACCGCCAGCCCGAACCCGTGAAACGGCTCATCCGTGATGCGCTTTCGCTAACACGTCGGAACCTGACGTACATCTTTGGCTCGAGCAATCCGGCGCGCGGCGGCATGGACTGCTCCGGGGCGATCTATTATTTGTTAGGTGAGGCGGGTTCGCGCTTCGATGAACTGCCGCGCCAGTCCGACGAGATGTGCGCCTGGGTGCAGGCGAAGTCGCGGTTTTACCGCACCCGCACCGCCACCTCGCTGGGCCATCCCGAGTTCGCGAATCTTCAGCCCGGTGATCTCGTCTTCTGGTCCGGCACCTACAGCGCCAAGCGTCGCATCCTGCCTGTGACGCATGTCATGATCTACCTCGGCAAAAGCCGCAGCACCGGCAAGCCCGTCGTTTTCGGCGCCAGCGATGGCCGCCGCTATGAAGGCCAGAAGCGTACTGGCGTGAGCCTCTTTGATTTCGTGATGCCGAAACCGGGTTCGAAGGCTGCCATCTATGGTTATGGGCGCATTCCGGGATTGGTGGTAGGGGCTTCGAGATCGTCATCAAGTCGTCCCGGATTCTTCAGCCGGTTGTTTGGCGGAGGGTGATGCGCCCTTGTAGGCTCGTTCGCCAGAACGAGAAGGTTTGGGTTTCGGTGCCATGAGTGCATCCTTCCAATCCCCGCACTTTGGCAAGTGCGCCTACGTTCAGATGTCGGCTCGTTCGGCAGAACGAGGAGGTTTGGAGTTTCGGTGACATGGGGGCATCCTTCCAATTCCGCACTTTGGCAAGTGCGCCTACTACGAGCAGTCGCGACTCCTACGCTTGACGTGATGATGATTGAATCGCTCAATTGCGCGTATGCCTACCCACACCACCCGCTTCGCCCCCAGCCCCACCGGCTGGCTGCATCTCGGGCATGCGTACGCGGCGCTCTTTGCGGCTGACAGGGCAGGGGACGGGCGCTTCCTGGTGCGTCTCGAAGACATTGATGCCACACGTGCACGGCCCGAATACGAGACCGCCATCTTTGAGGATCTTTCTTGGTTAGGCCTCACGTGGGAGCAGCCCGTCATCCGTCAGTCGGAGCATGTGGCGGTCTATCGCGCCGGTTTGGAAAAGTTGCGCGCTCTTGGCCTCCTCTATCCCTGCTTCTGCACGCGCAAAGAGATCCAGCACGAGATCGCCCAGGCCGGCAACGCGCCTCATGGTCCCGATGGCCCGCTCTATCCCGGCACCTGCCGCAGCAGAAGCCCGCAGGAAGGTGAGGAACGCATGGCAAGTGGTGAAGCCTATGCACTCCGCCTGGACGTGGCCAAGGCCATGTCACTCGTCGGCAAAGAACTCCCATGGCTCGATCACGCCCACGAAACATTCATCGCCACGCCCGGCATCTTTGGCGATGTGGTGCTCGCCCGTAAAGACACCCCTGCCAGCTATCACCTCGCCGTCGTCCTCGATGATGCCCGCCAGGGCGTGACTCTTGTCACCCGCGGCGAGGATCTATTGCCTGCCACGCATCTGCATCGCTTGTTGATCGAATTGTTAAGCCTCCCCATCCCCGAATGGGAACACCATCGACTCATCATTGATGAACAGGGGCGTCGTCTCGCGAAGCGGGATGATGCACGCTCGCTGCGGACGTTGAGAGATGAGGGATGGACGGCGGAGAGGGTGAGGGAGGCTATTGGACTGTAGCAGCGTCACACAATGGTCGAATTCCATGCTAGCTGTTGGCTATCTCTTTTTCGGCAGTTTCCCGAGGGACAACTACATAGGGCCATCTATAAGAAGTGTAGACAAACGGGAGGCTCCCTTCTCGCCTTGTCAGCTTTCCAGTGATGCGGAAAATAGTTCCCACAGGATGCTGCTCACGCATGGCCGAGCAACACTCAACAAATGCTGAAGTGTCAACTCCCTGGCCAGGCAATGGTCGCGCTCTGACATTATGACGTGAACCGCTGCCGTAGTGCGGCACAGTTTCGATGAAAAAGGGGCGGTAAGCTTCATCCATAAGGCTCGGTCGATTCATCCTAATACTCGTTCACATTGATCTTCGACCACCTTTTGAAGTAAGGAATTCTGGTCTTGATCTGAAAGGCTACCCTTTCTTGGGACCGCTACCCGGTATAAAAAGTCTGAGACGTCACTGTCCGTAGCAATCCTGCCAAACTGCGGATTCTTTACTGCGGCGGCCATGATCCTTTCAACTTCCTTCAGAGAGAAGTACGGAAAGTCTTCCAGTTTGGCAACGATCTGATGAGTGTTGGCAAAGCTAGGTGAAATTGAAAGGTCGTCGATTAGCGATTCCTTCACTCTGTCGAAAGGGAACGCTACTCCGTCAAAATGCTCTTTCATGAAGGCTGAGAGAGTGCGATAGACAAGCAGGGACGACTTTTTGTCGTTCCGCCATTCCTCTTTGAGAAATGGATGTGCGGCGTCTTCGTTCAACGTCGAATAGAAGTCTCCATCTTCACTAATGACATGTAGCGGTTCGCCGTCGGGTACTGTTTGTAGCAAGAGTGTCCAGTTGATTGCATCACCGATTGAGCCCGATTTACCCGGGGGATTGCCAATCATTAATCGCATCCAAGCCTTATGAAACACTTCTTGGGAAGTGGGGATAATCTCAGCCTTGCTGAAGATTTCAGAGATAAGTTTGTCTGCCAAAAGTTGATTGGCCAATATATCTGCATCAACTTTTTCTGTCAGCACTTTGGCGATGTGTTGCAGTTCGCTACTGAGTCGTTTTATCTTATCGTGCTCCTCGTAGTTCTTCATGAACGAAGGCAGTTGAGCAGCAAACTTGCTCTCCTTAAATCGCTTTAAAGCATCTTTAATCTTGTTCTCACGGTTGCGTTTGAACTCGTGACAAACCTGTTGGGTAAGATGAACTTTGGCGGCTCCATGTGTATGAGACGCAAATACATTGTTAAGTGCATCCAGCTCATCCTTTGTAAAATGGAAAAAGTTCAGCAGGATATTTGTATCGATAAAGACGTGCATTATGGATACCAGAAGCTGTTTACTTCATAACGCGAGGCCACTTCCGACCAGGAAGTTACGCTATGCCTTTCTGCGAAAGTTCGCAGAGCTTCTTCGATAATGGTGGGATCTCCCTTTGGATTCTCCGCCAGCCGAACACACCAGGCATCGTTAAGTAAGGTGGATCGTCCCGTTGGCCTGCCATCCTTGGGAGTGAAGTCCAGGTAGTAGATGGTATCTTTTTCGATCTCTGCCTCTTGCGCCTGACGTTTGGCAGCCTCTTTCCATGGATCTTTTCTTCTTGGCATAATACTTATGGTTAGCGGGCTCGACAGATAAAAGCCAATTTGCCAAAATAAGTCAACTTTGTTCTAGGCAAGCCCCTCGCGAAGAGTTCGCGCTACTTCTCACCCTCCACCATCTCCTGAAACGGCTTGTACCGGTTCGCATAATCTGGATACGCGGGATCACGTTCCGTTCCGGGGAGGTATCGCCAGTGCTTGTACATCCAGAGCCAGCCTTCGGGATAGGCGCGGATGGCTTTTTCAAAGTGGTCCCAGACGCGTTGAGTGAGGGCTTGAGTGTCGTCCTCGGGCTGGGGGCGGAGGGCTTCGAAAATCTGCACCTGGTAGGTGCCATCGGGCGCGGGTTGGCAGACGCCGGTGATGATGGACAGGCCGAGCCGCTTCGCCAACTCCACATGCAGAGTCGGCACACAGGTCTTCATGCCAAAGCACTCGATCACCGTCGCAGATCTACCCGGCTTGATGTTCAGGTCGGTGAGCATGCCGGCATGGCCCTGGCGTTTCAGCGCCTTCATGAGCTTCATCATCGCGTTCCCCTGGGAGATCACCGTGTGGCCGCTGTGCTCGCGCAGGCGCTTGAAGATAGCGGTGAGTTCCGCGTTCTTAAAATCCTGCGCCACCACGGTGAAGGGCACTTTGCGGAAACCCCAGATGAGGCTGACGAACTCGAAATTGCCAAAATGCGGCGTCACCCAAACAGCGCCGGTTTCGCGTGCCTTCGCCTCCGCTTCGGGATCATCCATGCGGATGCTGACATGCTTCTGCCAGTTTTCCGGAGTCAGCGCCTGGGCCCAGAAGAGATCGAGGAAGGTGCGGGCGAAGTTCTGATAAGAGCCGATCGTGATGCGGCGGACGTCGGCATGACTCAAGGTACCGTGAAAGGCGGCGCGGAGATTTTGCCGGGCCGTGCGCCGACCTCGGGAGTCCGCCAGATAGGCGATCCGGCCCACGCCACGGGCGAGGGCCATGATGAACCAGCGCGGTAGGCGCGGCAGCAGCCAGGCGGCAAATGCCACCAGGCTGGTTTCAAAGAAATATCGGAGCTTCTTCACCTTGGCAGTTGGACGAATGGAAAAAGGCGTTACAGGTGCACTTATGGCAGTGCCCAACCTCACATCCATTCTCAAGAGAATTCTCAAAGCGCCTACCGCTCCTTTTCATGAATATCATGTCCGGGCGGAGATCGAGGCGTTATTGAAAGACTGCCCGAATGTGAAGCTGAAGCGCGACAAGTTCGGCAATCTCATCGCCACCTACAAGAGCGGCAAGAGCAAGAGCAGTCCGACCTGGGTGCTGGGCGCGCACATGGACCACCCCGCTTTCGTGAAGAAGCCGGGCAGCAAAAAGAATGGCGACTGGGATTTCCTGGGCGGTGTGCCGCAGGATCTGGTGGATGCCGGCGTGAAGCGCGGACTGCGCAGCAAGGCCACCGGTGCCATCGCGACGTGGAATTTCCCGACACAGATCAGTTTTGAAAAGATCGAGGCCACGGCCTGTGATGACCTCATCGGCTGTGCCGTGATCATCGCCACCTTCTGGGAGATGGCCTCGCTGAATCTCAGCACCACCTGCCATGCGGTCTTTACCCGTGCGGAAGAAGTAGGCTGCCTCGGTGCCTGGCATTTGGCGCAGAAATGGCCTTTTGGTAAGAATGACGTCTTCCTCTCCATCGAAACCAGCCGCCCAGTCAATGGCGCGGTCATGGGCGGTGGTCCGGTCGTGCGTGTGGGTGACCGTCTCTCCGTATTTGAAAGCGAAGGCGTGGCCATCCTCATGACCACGGCGAAGGAGCAGGGCATCCGCGTGCAGCGCTGCCTGCTGGATGCTGGTGTTTGTGAAGCCACGGCGGTGCAGGCTGCTGGCTATCGCGCTGCCGGTGTGTCCATCCCCCTGGGCAACTACCACAACCTCGATGCGAACAAGGAGATCGCTCCGGAGTTCGTGATGATGAACGACGTGCGCTCTTTGATCGACCTTCTGAAGGCTCTCGTGGCCACCAAGCACGACGGCATCGGCGAGCGCAGCATCCGCGAGCGTGTGGAAGTGCGCATGGAAGAGTACGCTCCGCATCTCAAGGCTGCGGCGAAGCTCTTCAAGTGATGGACTGAGTGTGTTCCCGCACTCGCAAAGTGCTATGACGCATTCTCGCCAAAACACGGACGCTGAAATTTTCTGCGTCTGAGGCCTCCCGTTCCGCCGTGAATAAACTCGGGATGGGAATTCAACCGCCGCAGGAACTTATCGTTCCCAACTCGGCCTCGACTCACCCCTGCGGGACTGGCGATCCACGATAGACGCCATCGTACCAGCCATTCCCCACGTACGGCGTGGCATCCTGGCTCTCGATCTTCAAATAGCGCCCGATCTTCGTCAGCTTGAAGGTCGCAGGTTTGTTCTTCACCGTCGCCTCGCCGTCACTGAAACTGAACTCGGCGGTCATCTCGCCATTCTTCGCAGTCACCACCTTCTCGGGGGGAGCCGTACCATCCACGGTCGAGGCGTCCTGGCCTTCCTTGCGTGCGGAACTCAGGCTCACCCGCAGCTTCCCATCCTTGCCTAGCCGCAGGCTCGCATGTCCACCTCCCAGGTCATCATACTCGCCATCCCAGCCTGAGCCTGTTTTGGGATCGGGCATGGTCTCGACAAAGTAATAGGCCCGTGCCGTCGCCTGCGCCATCTTGAGCCAATAATCCGCCGTCGGCTCAGCGGGCTTGGCAGGCGCAAAACGGGTGTCTGTCTTGGGTGGTTCAGCCGCTTTGGGCAGGCTCAGGTCCAACCAACGTTGCCGCAAAGCCGTCCACTGATCCTTCCACACCAGCAGCGCAGGCCGGTCCGCCGGTGCCCAGGATTTTGTGGCATTCTTGAGTGAGCTCACCAGCCGGTCATTCGAGGCCTGAAATTCCTTCTTGTAGAGCTGCAGCAGCTTCGCTTCGCTCGCCCTCCGGTAGGTGCCGTTGATGCCCGCATCCTGCGGCTGCTTCTGCCCCTCCCTGAAGCCGACCACGACTTTTGATTCACTGATCTCCGCCGTGAAAGACGTGCCACGATCCTCGCCTTCGCCGACAATCCGGGCAAAGGGCAGCAACTTGTCCTTCCTCACGCCATCACCCACCCAGGTGCTCATGGATCCAGGATCGCACGCAAAGCGGATGGTGATGTTTGTCTTGTCAAAATCCGCCTTCTGCAGCGCCAGATGACGCATCGTTGTTTCATCAAAATAAGTTAGCAGACCCGCAGGATCTGCGGCTGAGGCAACGGTCGCCAAGGTAAGGAAAAGCAGTCTGTGCAGTCTCATGTGCTGAAGAAAAGGAATGGACGTTGGTTCAACCCACGAGCTCCATGATCGTGCGCCCTTTGCGCGAACCGTTGCCACCGTGGATGTTAAAGTTCCCTGCGGAGCCTGCGGACACCATGTCATCCGCGCGGATGCCCAGCAGCGTCCCGATGGTCGAATGAAAGTCGAGCACACTGACGGGGTTCTCTTCCACCCGTGTGCCTGTGACATCTGTTTTGCCGTAGGCCTGACCTCCCCGCACCTGACCGCCTGCGATGAGCGATGAGAACGCGATCGGATGATGGTCCCGTCCGTCACCACTGAGTTTTGGCGTGCGGCCAAACTCCGTCGTCAGCACCACCAACGTGCTTTCCAGCAGTCCTCGTTCCTCCAAGTCTGCCAGCAGCGCCGACACGCTTTGGTCCACCCGTTTGGACAATCCTTCCACCTGCGCAAAGTTCTGCGTGTGAGTGTCCCAGCCGCCGAGTTCGACCTCGACAAACTTCGTGCCGCGCTCCACCAGCCGGCGCGCCAGCAGCACACCTCGGCCAAAGTAATCTCCGCCACCATAGGCATCGACCACCTTGTCCTTTTCTTGGGTGAGATCAAAGGCATCCAGCTCCTTGCTCGTCATCAGCTTCACGGCATCCGCATACACATCCACATGCGCCTTCACATCCTCGGTCGGATACTTTTGCATGAAGGCCTGGTTCAGACGGTCTGCGAGACTGGTGCGACGACGCAGCGCGGTCATCGAGTCACCCCCTTGCAGCTTCGTGTGCTCAATGCCCTTGCTCGGATCCAGCACCGGCACCGGCGCATAGCGTGCGTCCAGAAAGCCACTGCTGGGATGTCCCGCCAGTCCGCCGAGACGGATGTAAGGGGGCAGGGTGGAATGGCCGTCCGTGACCTGCTTGGCCACCCAGGCACCCAGCGCCGGATGCCGCATGGAGACAGAGGTCTCAAAGCCCGTCATCACCTTGTAGGCGCCTTCTTCATGCGCGCCCTGGGTATGAGTCATCGATCTCACGACAGCGATCTTCTGCGCCTGCTCCGCCAGCATCGGGAAATAGCCGGAAAGCTGCAATCCAGGAGCCTTTGTGTTGATCGTGCGCACCGGCCCTTGATAGCCTGCGGGCGCGTTCGGCTTGGGATCAAAGGTGTCGATGTGGCTCATGCCGCCGCGCATGTAGAGATAGATCACATGCTTCGCGTGCTTCTCAAGATTACCAGACGTTTGGTTAGGCGCGGCCCCGAGTCCGGCACGTGGGATGAGGCTGACTCCCAGGCAGGTCTGGGCCAGCCGCTGCATGAAGGCACGGCGGCTGGGTTCATCGAGGCGCAGCAATTCGTTTTTCATGGCAGGGGAGGGGTTACTTTTGAAAGGTGAACTCAGCGGTGGAAAGCAGCGCGCGTGCGAGCGCCTTCGGATTGCGGGATTCGCCAAGAATCTCGAGACAAGCCTCGATCTCCGCCTTCTCCGGCTCGCGTGTCAAAATGGCCAGAAAGGCACCCCGGGCCACTTCGCGCGCGTTCATGTAGCGGCGCAGGCTTGTGTTCAGCGGGCTGCCGGAACGTGCCACATGATCAAAGAAATCACTGTTCAGCATCAGCAGCGCCTGCGGCACCGTGGTAGCGCTCCAGTTGTCACCAATGAAGTCGCGATTTCCTTGGCCGAACAGTCGCAAAAAATGCCCTGCAGGTGTTGGCTGCGGCAGTTCTGAGGCACGCTCAAAACCGCCCCCGGCAAACTCCTGCGCCATCTCGCCCATGCGCCGTGCACGCCGTTGCTCTGCGGTCATGGCGCGCTCTTCATCCGTGGCCATCTGCCGGGCTACTGTGGTGACTTCACTCGCTTTCTTGGCGCCCACCGCCTTCTCCAGTTCCTTCACACCCGGGGGATCAAAGTCGAGGTTTTCGTCCAGCTTCGGCACCGCCAGGGCCATCATGCTGTCCCATACCTGTTCTGCCTGCAGGCGGCGCAGCACGGGTCCCGCAAAAGCATAGTTGATCACATCAATGGCTTCCTGCGGCTGCACCACTGACTCACTGCGATACGCTTGCGTCAGGCAAAATACCCGCAGAATCTGTCGCACATCGTACTTCGAGTCCCGCACCACATTCACCAAATACTGCGCCAGATCTGGATTCGCGCAGTCGGCGATCTCTTTCACTTGCTCGGTGGATCCGGCAAAGGGCAGGCCAAAAAGCTTCTCCCACAGCCGGTTCGCGAGCGCCAGACTGAACCTTGTGTTTTCACGTGCCGTGATCCAGTCCGCCAGCGTGTCTGCCGGACGCGGGCCTGGCGCCGGAGGCTGGCCATACAGCACGGCTGCAGGCATCACATCACCGGGCTTGGCATCCTTGTATTGATAGTCATCCGGCAGCTTCGCCGCGGTGCCTTCACCATTCGTCACACCTGCTCCGCCGGCAGCCAGCTGCAGGCTCTCCAGAGCGCGGCTGATGCGGGCATACTTGGCGCGGCGTTCAGGATCCATGCGGTTCATGGCCATGCTGTCATAGCGCTCCACCGCCTTCTTGATCTCTTCGGATTCCACCTGGCCCACCTTGCTGTCCTGCGAGCCCATCTGGATGCCGGATGTCCACGCCATGAACTGATGATAGTCCTTCCGTGTCCACCGGTCATAAGGATGATCATGACACTGCGCGCAGGAGATCTGCAGCCCGAGAAAGAGACTCGCAGTGCTCTCGATGTTCGCTGCGCGGTTGGCTCCATCCCGCAGATAATAACCCGCCGCCGGCGCACGCCATCCATAGCCTTCAGGACTCAGCAGCTCACGAGTCCACTGGTCATACGGTTTGTTATCCCGGATGCTCTGCTTGATCCAGGCGAGGTAAAAAGAACCTTTCACATCCCCATCCAGCTGATCACGTGCACGCAGCAGCGCGGTCCAAAAGTTAAACATGTGGCTCACATGTCCGTTGGAAGCCAGCAGTCGGTCCACCAGCTTCGCGTGCCGATCCGGTGACTTGTCCGCGATAAAGGCTTGAATCTCATCCGTGGTCGGAATGCGCCCCACGAGGTCCAGATGCACCCGACGTGCCCAGATCAGATCAGGTGCGGGCTTGCGCACCGCTTGTCCGCGCCGTTCCAAGTCCTGCCGGATGAGTTCATCGATGCGCTGTGCCGTCTTCTCCGTCTGCGCTGGATCCACCGCTTCGCTCTCTGTGGACACCCTGACCTCGCGGGCCCGCTCGGAGGTCCATTCGCCGAAGTCTGCCCCCTCCTCGATCCAGCGGTGAATCAGGCCCGACTCCTCCGGCGTCAGTGGCGTGCCCTTGCCCTCCGGCGGCATGGCATCCTCATGATCCTTGGGCAGGGTGATGCTGCGGATCAGGCTGCTCTTGTCCGGCTTGTGCGGAAACACCAGATTGTCCGTGCGGCTCTTCTCACGGATCGCAGCCAGATCATCCAGGCGGATGTCGCCTTTTGGTTTTTTCTGATGGCCGCTGTGGCATTCAAAGCAGGACCGCTTCAGCAGCGGCAGCACCTGCTTCTCAAAGTCCACGCTGCCTTGCAGCGTCATGGCGGCATCACCGGGAGCATCTGGCGCAGGCTTCGCTGTCAGCCTCATCGGCGGAGGCAGGGCACTCTCCTGCATCTCAGGAGTCTTTGGTGCGGGTAGAGTTACCACAGGAGCCGATTCAGCGGGAGCCTTGGCAGTCATGGCCGGCGGGGAAAGCTCCTTCGCCACCTCAGCAACCTTCACCGGAAGTTTAGCTGCAGGACTCTCCGGCATCGGCTCCACCTTGACGATCTCCATCGGCGCCGGGGTGTCATCTTTTGGCAAAGTTAGTTCGGCTTCCGCCTGCTGCGCCATCATCGGCGCCGGTGGGGTGATCTGTCCTGGCGCATGCCGTGGCTTCCCGGTTCGTTGCGCGATGATATCGCCTAGGCCCAATTGCTCCACCATGTCCGGCCAGGCCAGACTGCCGAGCATGGATCCCAGCACCAGTGCCGCTGCCATCTGCTTCCAGCGCGTGGTGGCGAAAGTCCGCCACTGCGTCAGTGGACTGCCCAGCCGCCGCCGTGCGCCACGCCGATGCCCGATCGTCGCCCTCCCGATCTCATCCATCAGCGCTTCATCCGGCTGCGTGGCGATGCTGGCCATGACGGCTGCCTCCAGCCGCTCAGCGTGCGTCTTGGGTTTCAAAGCCACGCTCAGTACCGCATCCATCTCGATGTGCCGTTTCAACTCTGCGAGCGCCTCAGAATCCTGCAGCAGCGCTTCCCACTCCGCTTGAGAAAGCTGATCACGCAGGGCTTGGTCGATGATCTCCTCGGGTTTCATGACAGGGCCTCCGTGGTTTGAGTCTCGATGCATTGACGAAGCTGCTGCCGCAGCCGCATCAGCAGTGTGCGGATCGCCAGCGTGCTGCGTCCGGTGCGGCGCGCGATCTCATCGCTGCTCAGCTCATGACCATAGCGCAGATCCAGGATCTCCTGCTGACTGTGCCGCAACTTGCCGAGACAATGCCGGAGCTGGTCCGCCCTCGGATGCTCGTCCATGGAATCAGTGGAGGATTGCGCCAGCTCCAATCTCAAATGATCCAGATAGCGCTCCTGCTTGGCCATCTCTCGTGCGTAAGCCTTGAGCCGGTCTCTGAGCAGATTATGAGCGATGCTCCGCAGCCATGGTTGAAGGGACCCGCTGCGGAAGTCCTCCAAATGCTGATACGCGAACACAAACGCATCATGAGCCACTTCATCAATGACCTGTGGCAGAGGTGCACGCAGGGCCAGGTAGGTGCGCAGCGGCTGGAGATGCAACGCCAGCAGAGCCCGAAAGGCATCGTCGCTCCCGTCCAGTGCTTGGCGCACGAGAGACTCGTCCGAGGCGGCAGCGGCATCGAGAGTGGATGTGGAGGAGGCCATTTAGAGTGTTTATGGACGACCAGCTTCTGAGTGTGGCAGAAAAAGCTTCGGAGGGGAGAAAATAACGCAGCTCGTCTGTCTCGAGGGCACCAAAACAGGTTTCCATAGGGGTCTCCGGCACCCCAAAAAACACCCTATTCCGAAGTGGCGGGCGGGCATTCCCAGACACATCTTGTCCTCCCCCCATGTCCCTGACACACCGTTGCCTCCTTCCCCTGGCGTTGGCTGTCCTCGCCTCATGCGAGTCCTTGCCGACTGTCCCTGAACCCGTCGAGTTCAGTTATGATGCCGCTAAGTTGAAGAGCGAGTACAAGACCTCGCGCCAGTTCGGCATCGCCACGCTGCATGCCCGCAGCATCAGTGCGGGCCGTGATGAGCAGGGAAGTCCCACCTACCTCGCCACGGGTGATGCCTTGCTGGTCAAAAACAGCGTTCCCGCCATCATTGCCAAGGCCCCGGAAATTCTCCTCAATGCCAATGAGGCCGAATTGCGCGGACAATCGGTCGTCAAAAAAGAAGGCCTCCTCTATCAATCCAACATCGAGACCTCCAAGATCATCATTGATGGCGTGCAGTTGCGCTTTGAGGGGCCCCACACCGTCAGGCGTGCCGGTCCGCCTGCCAGATCGCCAGACGTGTCTCCCTTTGCCACGGTTCCGATCCCTCCTGTGGCGGCCCCGGCAGCGGGTGGCCAGCCAGACGCCTTTACCGTGGCACCCTTGCCCCAGGCATCTCCCGAGCCTCGTCCCGCCCAGCCCAAGCGTGTGAAGCCAAAGTCAAAGCCCGCCCAGGCCAAGGCTAAACCTGCCGACCCGAAACCTGCGGCCACTCCAAAGCCCGCTACCCCGGTCGACCGCGCCCGCGTGCTCCAGCTCATGCGCGAGCCCGAATGATGGCTGATGCCATCGCGTAAACCGGTGGTGGAATCCGTTTGCGAGCACCGGGTCGCGGACGAATAGACTGCCGTCTCCACCATGCCCATCCATCCCACCGCCGTCATCCACTCCTCGGCCGAGCTTGATCCCAGTGTCGAGGTTGGGCCTTATGCGATCATTGACGGCCCGGCCAAGATCGCCGCAGGCTCACGGATTGAGGCGCACGCGCAGATTGTCGGACGGGTGGAGATCGGCGAAGGCTGCGTCATCGGCCGCGCGGCGGTCATCGGCGCGGATCCTCAGGACATCCATTTCAAGACGGAAACGGACAGCGGTGTCATCCTCGGCCCGCGCAATGTTATTCGTGAGCATGTCACCATCCACCGTGGCAGCAAGCCCGGCAGCGCCACAAAGCTGGGCGAGGGAAACTTCCTCATGGTCGGCGCGCATCTGGCGCATGATGTGCAGCTCGGGAATAAGAACATCCTCGCCAATGCCTGCCTTCTCGCGGGACACATCCAGGTGGGGAACAACACCTTCATCGGCGGTGGCGCCGTGTTTCATCAGTTCATCCGCATCGGCGACTCCTGCGTCATCCAGGGCAATGGCGGGTTTGGAAAAGACATCCCGCATTTCTGCAT
This sequence comes from Verrucomicrobiota bacterium, assembly GCA_040387935.1. Classification (GTDB taxonomy): domain Bacteria; phylum Verrucomicrobiota; class Verrucomicrobiia; order Verrucomicrobiales; family Verrucomicrobiaceae; genus Prosthecobacter. The sequence continues at coordinate 708,397 of JAZKCU010000001.1, forward strand.
GGCGGTGCGTCTGAACCGGATTTCCGGCCTGAACGTCATCGGCCTGCGCCGCCAGGGCTTCACCTCAGAGCAGCGAGCCGCCATCAAGGAACTCTTCAAGCTCCTCCTCTGTTCCGGCAAAAATATGTCCCAGGCACTCGAGATCGCCCGTGAGCGCGAGTGGGGAGAGCCCGCCTCACGGCTGCTGGAGTTTGTGAGCGCTCCGTCGAAGCGCGGCATCTGTCCCTGGCGCGGTGAAGTGGACCTGGAGGATTGAGGATGCGATCATCCAGGGCCTTAACCGGCCGGCTGAAGCCTGAATCAAGCCTTGCATCGGCACATCATCTCCCGACTGTCTGCACCCCGATTTGAGATTCATGCCGTCCATTTACATCACGTCGAAAATGACTCCGCCATAGAGCGCAGCTTTCGGTTTTTTGCGGCTAGCAGACGGGCGTGCCTGCTGGTTGGAACTCCATGCCACCGTCGAATTCTTATCCCGATGGGATGAGCCACGCCGCTTTCTCTAGCACACGGGCTGCGGAGAGTTTCTTCATTTTCCGTGACTTTCTATCTTCATGTTTCTCCGAAATCTCTCCCAAGAATGGTTTTCCAATATCCGCGCTGATCTGCTCGCCGGAGCTGTTGTAGCGCTAGCGCTCATCCCCGAGGCCATTGCCTTCTCCATCATGGCAGGCGTGGACCCAAAGGTCGGCCTGTATGCCTCCTTCTGCATTGCCGTTGTCACCGCCATCTTTGGTGGCCGGCCAGGCATGATTTCCGCCGCCACGGGTGCGATGGCGCTGCTCATGGTCACGCTCGTCAAGGAGCATGGGCTGCAATACCTGCTCGTCGCCACGCTGCTCACGGGTGTCTTCCAGATCATCGCAGGCCTCGCGCGAATCGGTGATGTGATGCGCTTCGTGTCAAAGTCCGTGATGACCGGTTTCGTGAATGCACTCGCCATCCTCATCTTCATGGCGCAGCTTCCAGAGTTTAAAGGTGCCGGCCTGATGATGTATGTGATGGTCGCTGGCTCGCTCGCCATCATCTATATGCTGCCTCGTTTCACCAAGGCGGTGCCTTCGCCGCTGGTGGCAATCCTGGTGATGACCATCGTCGCCATCGTCTTCAAGCTGGATGTGCGCCGCGTGGGTGATCTCGGCTCCCTGCCAGATGCGCTGCCCATCTTTCTTTGGCCGCAGGTGCCCTGGACCCTGGAAACTTTGTGGATCGTCCTGCCCTACTCCGCTGGCCTTGCGGCCGTGGGCCTGCTGGAGTCCCTGCTCACAGCTCAGATTGTCGATGAAATGACGGACACGCCGAGTGACAAGAACCGCGAGTGCAGCGGCCAGGGCATCGCCAACATCGTTGCCGGATTTTTCGGAGGCATGGCAGGCTGTGCTATGATCGGTCAGTCTGTCATCAATGTGAAGTCCGGCGGACGTGGACGGCTTTCCACTTTCGTCGCGGGTGTCTTCCTGCTCATCCTACTTGTCGTTCTGAATCCGTGGGTGAAACAGATTCCCATGCCTGTGCTGGTCGCTGTGATGATCATGGTTTCCATCGGCACCTTCTCCTGGGCTTCCTTTAAAAACATGCGCACGCATCCGCGCACCTCCAGTTTAGTGATGCTCAGCACCGTTGCCGTCGTCGTCTTCACACACAATCTGGCTCTCGGCGTTGGTGTCGGTGTGCTGCTCAGCGCCCTGTCCTTTGCCCGGAAAGTGTCCCAGGTCATGCGGGTCACCAGCGCCCTCGAGGGCGACTGCCGCACTTACACGGTTCAGGGGCAGATATTCTTCGCCTCTGCGGGTGCGTTTGTTCAGCAATTTGACTTCAAAGAGAACATCAAACGCGTCCGCATCGACGTCAGTCACGCCCACTGCTGGGACCTCACGGCAGTCTCGTCATTGGACAAAGTGGTGCTCAAGTTCCGCCGCCAGGGAACCGAGGTCGAAGTGCTCGGTCTCAATGAAGCCAGTGCCACGCTTGTGGACCGTCTCGGGGTCCATGACAAATCACCCGCACTCGAGGAGATGCTCGCTCATTGAGCATCTCAACGTATCCCGAGTTTCCCGAATCAAACCGCCCGTGAAGCGATCCGACCCCGCCGGTCTTTCCGGCGGGGGTAGATGTTAAGGCTGGTCGATGGAGCTTCGCCTCATCCAGACGATCGGCCTTCCATCCTCAGGCGAGATTGGCTCAGGCGGCCTTCTTGGACTTCTTGGCCGCAGGCTTCTTTGCCACAGGAGCGGCAGGTTCCGGAGCGGGCGCAGGAGCTGGCTTGGCCTTCTTCGCGACGGGCTTTTTCGCAGCAGGTGCTTCAGCAGCAGGTGCGGCAGGAGTTTCAGCGACCGGGAGGGAATCCGCCCACTCGTTGACGTGTAGCCAGTTGTCCGTGTTCTCGGTGCGGACGTAGTCGCTGTCTTTTAGGAGGCCTCGCTGGTAGAAGCTTGTCATTTCATCCGTGGGGAAAGGACCGAATTCAACGAAGGCGCGGCTAAGGTAGAGCATCATGGGTTTTTTAGGGGGTTTAGGTTTGGGGCAAGTGACATACCCCTAGTTATACCCATGCCAAGCAACTTCCTTGCCAGATTGAAAATTGGGGCTTTTTTCCCCCTCATTATTCGTTCATCGTCAAGATGAAAGGTGGTCCTTTGATGGCGGGAAATCCATGTCCATACCGCACCTGAACAGGGAGGTTTTGACGACTCTCACCACCAGTCCGGTTTCACCGTGCGGGGTGAGTCTTGAGCCTCATCGTGAAGCGGGCATTGCTTGTCCATTTTCGGTAAATCCGTTTTCATCACTGCACCGATAGAGTGATTGGGCTGATTTTTCCGTTCCCAGACGTATATCCTCCTTGCCAAAGAAGCAGCATTCAGGTTCTCCTTGAATGAATTCATCACTCCCAAACACACGGATGGCGGAACGATACAAGATTTATGAGCAGCTCGGCGCGGGTGGCGTGGGGGCCGTGTTTCGTGCCTACGACAATGAGCTGAAGCGCTGGGTTGCCATCAAGCGACTCATGAGCGCTAACGACCTTAGCGATGACGAGAAGCTCACCTCCGACCTGCGACGTGAGGCAGACGCGCTGGCCTCCATGCGCAATCCGAACATCGTGACCATCTTTGACGTGGCCAGTGATGCCGAGGGGCTTTTCCTGGTCATGGAGTTGCTCGAGGGCGAGGATCTCGCTGATGTGGTCTCCCGTGGCCCGCTGCATTACGATGACTTCAAGGAGCTGGCCAATCAAGCTCTCGAAGCCCTGCTGGGGGCTCATCAGCGCCACATCCTGCATCGCGATATCAAGCCGGAGAACATCAAGGTCGAGCGTCTGCCTGGTGGCCGCATGCAATCCAAGATCATCGACTTCGGTCTGGCTCGCGCCGGCATGCGTGCCCGCAAGCAGACTGAGGATCAAAGCGGCACGGTGATGGGCTCCATCCACTACATGGCTCCGGAGCAGCTCACCCGGCGGCCTGTGGATGACAAGACGGATCTTTACTCTCTTGGCTGTGTTTTCTATGAAGCGCTTTCGGGTCGAAAAGCATTCGATGGTGAATCCGTCGCGGCAGTGATCGACAAGCACATCAATCACGATCTCGTGCCTCTGCACGTCGTGGCTCCGCACGTGCCGCCCTGGCTCGGTGCCTGGGTCATGCGCCTCATGGCCTGCAAGCCCGAGGACCGTCCGGTGAATGCCCAGCAGGCAATCGAGGAATTTCGCGCCTGGGAAAAAATGGCCTCGGCCCCGCAGATCATGCCCTGGATGCCCATGGGCTACGGGCAGATGCCTGTCTATCCGCAGTATGCCACAGGCGGAGTGCCCATGGCCACGCCGACCACCAGCTCGGTGCCGGTGCAGCCGATGTATTATGCCACCGGGCAGGTCCCTGCGTACCAGACGGGTCAGATTCAGGCCGCCTATGCCACGGAGCCTGTGCCGCTGGAGGCTATCCCTGTCGCTGAGCCCATTATCGAGGTCGGTGGTTTCACCCAGCAGTTGCCATCCTCCAGCGGGGGTTCCTCTGTCAGGCGCACTCCTTCAAAGCCGGTCGGCAGCACCCGCCTTGTGGGTGGTCATCGCGGCCCTGCCGCTCCACCCAAACGTGCTCCTGCCAAATCGTCCGGTTCAAACGGACTCAAGATCGCCCTCATTGCGGGTGGCGTCATCGCGCTCGGTGCCGCGGCCTTCTTCCTGACCCGTGGCAGAGGTGAGGAAAAAAGCACACCCAGTTCCACGCCAGCCGTCACGAGCAGTGATTCTGGGAAGAGCGCTTTTGAACTGCCCATGGACCGCGCCTATCCGCCGATGGATGCCGATCTCTGCCTGCATTTCGTGGCCAACACCGGTCTCAAGAAGGCGGATGGCAAAGGCGCGTCCGAGAAAGACATCGTCACCCAGTGGCATGATATCTCTCCGCGCGGCAAGGACAACTTCCTCAGCGCCCTGGACCCCAAGTCCGACATGGGGCCGCGTCGGATGGTGTGGGCTTCCACCCCGGCAAATGTCCCCGGCCCAAACGGCGGGCGCACCGTGCTCGACTTCCATGCGCGCAGCGGCAAAGGCAGCGCCATGCAGATGAACGATCCAGGCGGAGAGAAGAACCAGTTTCCCTTCGGCTCGGCTGATGTGAAGCAGCCGAAGGGCATGACACTTTCCTTCGTCGCGCAGGCAGACGGCGGCAAGCTCCCCACCACCATCATGCGCCTCTCCGGCGATGGCGGCAATGAAGTCGTCATCAGTGTGGATAACCAAAAGCGTGTTGTGGCGGCTGTGCGTGGTGATGGAAATTCCTCCGCCAGTCTCACCAGCAAGGACATCAATCCCACCATCTCCTTCACCACCACTGTCACCTGGGATGCTGGCACGGGTGAGGTCGTTCTGCGGGTCAAGGATGCCACTGGCAAGAGCAACGAGGTCAAGGGCACCGCCACCGCGCCCAAGGCGCCCCTCTACAAGCTCCAGATGGGTGCTGCCAACCAGGGTGGAGATCAGTTCTCCGGCTGGCTGGCTGATGTGCTGCTCTATGCGTCCGTGCCACCGCTGAACAACCTCCAGCAGCTCCAAGGCACCGTCCTCCACTCTTACTACATGCATGGTGTCACCGCTCCCAAGCCCCCCGCGCAGAAGAAGTGATTACCTCGAGGACAAATGTGCGGGCACGATGAGACTTGAGAAGTTTACATTGGTCCTCTGAAGCGTTAGAAACGGCCATGCGAGAGATGTACAAAATCATGGAGAATCTCCATGCAGGAGACCACGCCGCCTTGTTTTACCGGACACGTGCGGAGCAGTTTGCCGTCATCGTCCCTTTCATCGCCATTGGTCTGAAGCGCGGTGAGCGCTGCATGTACATCGCGGATGACAACAGCGTCGCCATGATCATCGACGAACTTGAGAAAGGTGGTGTCGATGTGCTGGCCATGCAAAAATCCGGCGCGCTCACCATCGCGACGAAGCATGAGACGTATCTGCGCCACGGTATTTTTGAGCCGGCTAAGATGACCGATGATTTGGCCCATGAAGTCAATGAATCCATCCGCCTCGGTTACACAGCGTTCAGGGCGGCAGGTGAGATGACCTGGGCCCTCACACTTCCGTATGCGCTAGCCCAGCTGTCCGACTACGAGACAAGGCTGCATGAACAGATGCCCCGCCAGTTCGTGGCCCTATGCCAGTACAATGAGCGCGGCTTCAGTGAGCGGGTCATTGCGGACATGATCCGCATCCACCCAGTCGTCGTGGCCCGTGGCAAGCTGCTGCAAAACCGCTTTCATCAGCCCGGAGCCACGGTCGAGACCCTGCTTCCGGACATCGTCACCGTGGATGAACTGGTGAATACGGGAACAGCGTCACAAACCGCCTTGGCGTGCTAGATTACGCGCTGCCGGGACACTAGTCAGATCTCAATCACTGGAGGATGAATCTGTCAGGTTTACAACTCCAGCGCCTCATGCTTTTCTACTTTCATGCCTAAGATGCATGACATCATTGAGAATCTCCGAGGGGGACATCACGCGGCTTTGTTTTACCGGACGCGCGCTGAGCAGTTCGCGGTCATGGTGCCGTTTGTCGCCATTGGCTTGAAACGCGGTGAGCGCTGTCTCTACATTGCCGAAGACAACAGCGTGGCCTTGGTCATCGCCGAGTTGGAAAAAGGCGGTGTGGATGTGAGTGCGGCGCAGAAATCAGGCGCGCTCACGATCTCGACCAAGAGTCACACCTATCTACGGCACGGCATTTTTGAGCCGGAGAAGATGGCCAGCGGCCTGGCGGATGAAGTTCAGGAGGCCCTGCGGCTCGGTTACACCGGACTGCGGGCAAGTGGAGAAATGGCATGGGCGCTCTCGCATCCCACCGCCCTGGCACAGTTGTCCGATTATGAAACGAGGTTGCATGCGCAGTTTCCGAATCAATTGACCGGCATCTGCCAGTATGACGAACGTGGTTTCAGCGAACGAGTCATCGCCGACATGATCCGCATCCATCCTTTCGTTGTGGCTCGTGGCAGACTGCTGCAAAACAGCTTTCATCAGCCCGGAGCCACACCTGAAACGCTGCTTCCTGAGCTCGTCACCGTGGACCAAGTCGTCAACGCTGGCTCATCGAACTCGATGGCCCTAGCTTGTTAGGCTGCTGGAGACTTTGGCAAGACGCAGGCTTACTTGCCATCTGGCGCCTTCTCGCTGGTGTAGAGCATCACGAGAGAACCCTTTTTCCACCCCGTAGGATAGAAAGTCGCATAGATCCGGAGATCCTTGGCCTTCATGCGCGGAGCCAATCGCAGTTCGACAGCGCCTTTTGCTGGCAGCAGATGAGGTCCTGAGCCGTTGCCGCACGCCCAGTCGAGGTTCCTGTCCACCCACTTTCCATCTTGCAGTTCCTCATAATAGAGCTGCGGTGCTGCAGCCGTGAGCCCGGCATAAGTGAGCGGCTCGTTCAGCGGGTTGGTCACCTTGACTACGATCTCCTCTCCATTAACGGTCCATTTCACTCCCGGACGCTCCTCCAAAGCTGGAAGCTCTTCGTTAAGGAGACCTCGCCATCCTCCATCGACGACCTGCAGCGCCGGTTCTTCGCCCTCCGTCAGGGACGCGAGCAGACCCAGGCACACGATGAGCAAGTGTTTCATGCATTGGAGTGTATCCTATCCACGGAGGGCGAGTCAATCCGTTCTACCGCGGCCATCACGCCAGCATCAGCCTCACCCAGGCATGCGCGTTAATCTGCACCAGCAGGGTGATCACTCCCGCCATGACCAGTCCCGCACCACCAATGATGCCGACTTCAAAACTTTTGGTTAGGATCAGCGCCCCTGGTGAGATGCCCAGATCACCCAGCGTGGCAAACTCCCGCTGACGCAGACGGAAGGATAGCGCGAACACCAACGCGGCAATCGCCAGAGCCGCTCCCAGTGTGACCGTGAGAACGCCAAGTGCCAACGTTTGCATCTCAAACAGAGTGCTCATCAGTTTCTCAAACTCCTCGCGTGGACGGATGAGCTGCACCGGGCTTTTGTCCTTGAGGTAGCGACCTGCGAGCAGCGCCTCAGCTTTGGCATCCTTTGGCACGATGACGATGGCGCTGAGAGGATATTCGCCGTTGTCGCCGTGGAAATGGAAGGTGCCGAGGTTCTTCTCTGTCACCTCATTGTACATGCGCACACTGGCATTCGCTACCGTGTTTCCGTCTTCCTGCTTAAGCACGGCATCTCTCGTGGTTGCCACCTCATCATGCCCATGCGCCAGACCGGAGATCAGCCAGGTCGTCTTCAGGTCCACAAACACCGCATCATCATCAGGCGATCCATTCGCCGCCAGCACGCCTGTGATCCGCATTTTAAGGGGATACACACCTGCCAGGTCAAAGACCTGCTCCTGAGTGGAGAAGATGGCGTCTCCCGGCTTCAAACCATGCTGCGAGGCCAGTCGCGCGCCCATCACACAGTCTCCCAAACGTGTCATCATCGTGCCGCTGGCCAGATTCAAACCGCGAAAGCGGAAGTACTCGATCTCCGTGCCAATGATCGGCGCCTCTTGCGCGTGAAAACGCACATCAAGCGGGATGCAGTCTCCCAGCTTCGCGGCACGGATCTCCGCCAGATGATGCATCGGGATGGCCGGAAGTGGCTGGCGCTTGAAGTACAGTGCCGTGAGCACCAGATCCAGTGCACTGCCACGTGCTCCGAGAAGCTGTGGCGTGGAGATGGCGCGGTCCTGCATCGCGACTTCCGTCGCTTGCACCAGCACTCGTAAGCAAAGCGGCAGGGCGGTGACCAGCGCCAGGGCACCCGCCAGAAGGAGCGTCTGCAGTCGGTGCCGTGCGACGTAGCGCCAGGCGAGCTGGAGGCAGGGCGCGATCATGAAGTAAAATCCTCCACCCGTGCCTGCTGCGGAAAGCGTGGGATCACATCCGTGTCATGTGTCACCATGACGAGGCAGGCTTGATGCTCGCGCGTGTAGTCCAGCAGCAGATCCATCACGATCTCACGCCGTGCTGCATCGAGTGATGCCGTCGGCTCATCCGCGAACAAAAAGCGTGGTTGATGTGCCAGGGCACGTGCGATGGCCACGCGCTGCCTCTCACCTTGCGAGAGCCGGCTGGCGAGTTTGTTCCAATGCGGGCGTATGCCCAAACGCTCAGCCAGCTCAAGACCTGCTGGCGAAACCGTCCGTGTTCCACGGAAGCGCTGCGGCAGCAGGATGTTCTCCTCCACGGTGAGGTAATCCAGCAAAGCGAAGTCCTGGAAGATCAGCCCGATCTGGCTCAGCCTGAAAGCACGCCGTTGCGTCTCGCTCATGCCCGTCAGCGTCTGATCGCCGAGTTTTACCGTGCCTTTCTCTGGCTCCACCAGACCTGACATGAGCCTCAGCAGTGTCGTTTTGCCCGCACCGCTCGGCCCCAGCAGTGCCAGGGAGCTGCCTTCAGCTACTTCCAATTCCTGCACCCGCAGCCTGAAGGGGCTGCCGGGATAGGCAAACTGGAGGTCGGTGACGGAGATGCCGGGCATTCGGAGACCGGATAGCATGGGAAAGGGAAATGACGAATGACGAAATCAGAATGACGAAGGATGGCATCTACCTCTTCGGCACATACTTCATCGCCACCAAGCCAGCTCCAACATCCTTGTGGTCGACGAGTTCCAGATCCACATGCTTCGACAATCCGGCGAACAGGGTCGGGCCGTGGCCGGCCAGACGGGGATGAATGATGAACTCGTATTCATCAATCAAGCCCAGCTCTGTCAGCGCCAGGGCAAGCTGGGTGCCTGCCACAGCCAATCCCTTGCCCGGCTCTTGTTTGAGGCGTTGCACGGCCTCGCCCAGATTGCCATGCAGGAGTTCGGTGTTCCAACCCACCTGCTTCAGGGTGGTCGAGACCACGTACTTCTTGGCCGCGTCCATGGTGCGGGCAAAGGGCTCCATCCAGTCGGGAATCGTCCATGAGGTGATCGGCAGCCGCCAGGCGGTCTCCATCATCTCATAAGTCACCCGGCCAAAGAGCAGCGCATCGCACTGCTCGATGCCTGCGGCAGCGTAGCGATGCAGTTCCGCGCTCGGGATGCCGGCCATGTGATCTGAGCAGCCGTCGAGGGTGACATTGATGGTATAACGGAGGGGGCGCATGACAGTGAAGTAACAAAAGGGTCAAATCTGATGTAATTAGCCGTCCTTAATACGGTAGAGACAGCTGAGAACAATTGCTCACTCAGGTTGCATCGTTGTTAATGCCACGCCAGATTTCCAGTTCTCCTGGCCAGTCCTCCCGATTCATGGTTCGTTTTGTTGGCGCACATACTCTCTCTCTCGTTCGCGGGCTGGGCGACTTTGCCGTGTTCACGGCGCAGTCATTCCGCAGTGCCTTCACCACGCGGAAGCTCTTCCGCCGGGTGTTGCGTGCCGCTTTTGAGCAGGGTGCCCGCTGCCTGCCGGTCATTTTGATCGTAGGCACCTTCACCGGACTCGTGCTCGGACTCCAAGGGTACCATGTGCTGAACCGCTTTGGCTCGGAGAGTCTTCTCGGTGCCCTCGTCTCCCTGAGTCTGGTTCGTGAGCTTGGCCCCGTGCTCGCCGCGCTGATGCTGGTAGGGCAGGCGGGTTCAGCCCTGGCGGCCGAACTGGGGATTCAGCGGAACTCGGAGCAGATCGCCGCCCTCGAGACCATGGGTGTAAGCAGCCACGGCTACCTCATCACCCCGCGCCTGATTGCCGCGCTTTTTGTTTATCCCATGCAGACGGCGCTTTTTGTCTCCGTCGGCCTTTGGGGCGGCTGGCTCTCAGGCTCCATGCTTCTCGGCCTCGAACCCGGTGTCTACTGGGCCTCCGTGGAGCGTGCCGTGGAACCGGATGATGTCATGGAGTGCTTTGTCAAAGCCGCCGTCTTTGGTCTGCTCACCGTCGCCCTCTGCTGCTACAACGGCTTCAATGCCCACCGCTGCAAAACCGCCACAGGTGCCCGTGCCGTGAGCGCCTCCACCACGCGTGCCGTGGTTCTCTCCTGCGTGACCGTCCTCGCGGCGGACTACGTGATCACCTCCTTCCTGCTGTGATGAGCGCTTCATCTCCACCCATGCTGCTTGAGGTCCGAGGCATCGCTAAAAGCTTTGGCGACAACGCCGTGCTCAAGGGCGTGGACCTTCATGTCCCACGCGGTCAGGTGGTCACCGTGTTAGGCCGCAGCGGCACTGGCAAGTCCGTCTTCCTCAAATGCCTCGCAGGCGTTGAGCGCCCCGATGGCGGCACCATCCACTTTGATGGCAAAGCACTGGATGTCGATGCCGCCGCCGCCCGTGCCGAGTTCCGCCGCCGTTGCAGCTTCCTGTTTCAGAGCAACGCGCTCTTTGATTCCCTCACCGCGCTTGAAAACGTGGAGCTGCCGCTGGAGCAAACCACCGACCTGGGCGCTGCGGAGATCCGCAAACGCAGTCTTGAAGCCCTGAAGCAGCTCGAGCTCGATACTCACGCGGACATCTACCCCAGCCAGCTTTCCGGCGGCATGCAAAAGCGACTCGCCCTGGCCCGCGCCATCGTCACCCGGCCCGAGCTTGTGCTCTTTGACGAGCCCACCGCCGGCCTCGATCCCCTACGCCGCAATGCGGTGTTTGAGATGATCGTGAAGTACCAGCGCCAGTTTAGTTTCACGGCCGTCATCGTCACCCATGATGTGGCTGAGGTGCTGGTCATCAGTGACCATGTTGCCCTCTTGGATGGCGGCTCCATGCGCTTTGCCGGCACGCCAGAAGCTTTTTCTACCTCCACCGACTCCTTTGTCTGCGATTTCCGTGACAGCACCCTCGCTCTCAGTCGGTCCATTGCCGCCCTGCGCCAGAGCAGCGCACCTCTCCCATTGAACTCATGAAAGCATCCAAGCTGGAATTCCTCGTCGGTCTCTTCGTCCTCCTCGGCATCGCTGCGGTGACTTGGCTGACGGCCAAAGTCGGCGCCGGTTCCATGGTCAGCGGCCCCACCTATGTCATCGAGGCGCGCTTCACCAATGCAGGCGGACTGAATGTGGGCAGCAGCGTCCTGATCGCTGGCGTCCATGTCGGCCGGGTGGACGCCATCCGCATGAATCCAGAGGACTACACGGCCATCGCCACCCTGCGTGTGCTGGATGTTTTGAAGCTCCCGACCGACACCATGGCCTCCGTCAAAACCACCGGATTGATCGGCGACAAGTATGTCGCATTATCCCCCGGCGCGGATGAGACGTATCTAGCGGCAGGAGCGCAGATCACCATGACAGAATCATCCGTCGATATTGAATCTCTGATTGGCAAAATGGCCTTCGGTAGCGTAAACAGCGCTACAGAGAGTCCTGAGCCTGCTCCTGGAAAAACACCCAATCCATGAACCGTCGCCCCTTCATTGCCATGATCCTGGCAGCTCCTCTCGTGACTCGCGGCGCCGCCGCGGAAGAAGCTCAGGCCGCCCTCCGCTCGACGATTGATGAGGTCCTCACCATCGCCAACCGCGCCTCCAGCCGCTCCGCCCTCGCCAACAGCGTGCGCTCCGTGCTTGAGCGCCGCGTGAGTTTTGAGACCATGACCCGCCGTGCCGTGGGAGTGGGTTGGAAGCAGTTCAGTTCCGCCCAGCAGTCAAAGGCCAGCAGCCTTTTCACCACGCTGGTCATCCGCACCTACAGCAATAAATTTACTCCGGGAGACACGGCCTCCGTGGACTACAAGGCTGCGACCAATCCTGCCTCCGGACGTGTCGATGTGCCGACGACTGTTGTTTATCGAGGCAGCCGCTATGCCGTCACGTACCGAATGGAACAAATGAGTGGCTGGAAAATTGCAGATGTGGTGATCGAAGGGGTCAGCCTTGTCGCGAACTACCGGTCCCAGTTGGATGCCAGCTTCAAGCAAGGCGGTGCCGAGGCCGTCATCCGCTCGCTCGAACAATCCGTCGCCCGTCCCTCATGAAATTGCATCGCCTACCCCCGATCCTGGCCCTGGTGCTCGTCTCCTGTGCCACGCCGAAAAAGACGACCCCGGCAACCACCTCTTCAGGCTCCGCTGCCGGTGCGGCCAAGGCACCTGCCTCCGGCGGCACGGATGCACTCGATGATTACGGTGATACCGTCGTCGTCAGTGATCCTCTTGAGCCGCTGAACCGCGCCACCTTTGCCTTCAACGACAAATTTTATAAGTGGGTGATGACACCCATCTCGAAAACCTACACTACCCTCTTCCCCAAGCCCGTCCGCAAGAGCATCGACAATGCGTATGAGAACGTGAAGTTCCCGGTGCGCTTCGTGAACAGCGGCCTGCAGGGCAAGTTCGGCCGTGCGGGTAAAGAGGCGCAGAAGTTCGGCGTCAACACCGTCGCCGGTGTCGGCGGCCTCTTCAAGGTCTCGGACAAGATCGACTCTTTGAAGGACGTGCCTGCTGAGGACACTGGCCAAACTCTCGCCACCTGGGGCATGGGCCACGGACCTTACGTCGTGGTGCCCCTCATGGGGCCAATGACAGTCCGTGAGGGGATCGGATCGGCAGGTGACTACTTTCTGAATCCCATCAACTGGGGCTTTGCGTTCAGGGGTGATGCTGATGACTGGGCCTGGATCCCACCGGCGGGCAACACCATCCGTTCCATGCCTGGCCAGCTTGACCTCTACAAAGCAACTACCGAGAACGCCATCGATCCCTACACCGCGGTCCGCAGCACCTACATCCAGAACCGCAACTCCTCGGCCGCTGAATAAGCAGACAAACTGCATCGTGATTTCAAAAAGACCGTGGCGATCAGCCACGGTCTCTTTTTTGCTCCGCTCCCGCTCTTCGCGAAGGGGAGGGCGCATTCTACGGTTTCAAAACAAAGTCCTTCCGGGCAAGATGAACTCCAGCTTGCCCGTTCTTTGCGCCCCTCCATCATCCGCCCCCTCATGCTGCGCCCAACCCACGCCCTGCTTGTTATCGCCGCCGGCCTTTCTGCCACCGTCTTTTCGGCCGCACCGGACAAGCCCAAGAAGCCTTCCAACTATGTCGTGGGGAAGCCGGCCTTCACCCCAGACCTGAGCCAGCCCGCCTTTGATGCTGCCAAGGTGACGCCGGAGCATCTGGACACGAGCATGTTCAGGCTGCCAGAAGGCTTTGAGATCAGCGTGTGGGCCACCTCGCCCATGCTCTACAATCCCTCCAACATGGATGTGGATGCCCAGGGCCGCATCTGGGTGGCGGAAGGCGTGAACTACCGCCGTCACAGCGGACGCAGTCGCGAGGGCGATGCCATCCGTGTGCTCCAGGACACTGACGGTGATGGCAAGGCTGACAGCAGCCACGTCTTTGTGCGTGAAAAAGAGCTCGAGTGCCCGCTCGGCGTCGCTGTGTTTGATAACGTGGTGCTCGTCTCCAACGCGCCGAACATCATCAAGTATGTCGATGTGAACCGCGACCTGAAGTTTGATCCCGCCGTCGACACGCGCGAGATCTTCCTCAGCGGTTTCGAGCAGCAGCAGCACGACCACAGCCTGCACAGCGTCTACGCCGGACCTGACGGCCGGTGGTATTTTAGCAATGGTAACTGCGGCGCTCTCTTCAGCGACAAAAGCGGCACCACCTTCCGCATCGGCGGCGCTTACTTGAACAATCCCTACACTGGCGAGAAGAGCGATGACGGTCACGTCTATGTCGGCGGCTTCACCGCCAGCATCGATCCCAGCGGTCACGGGGCCCGCGTTCTCGGCTTTGGTTACCGCAACAGCTTCGAGGGCGTGAAGAACTCCTACGGAGACATGTTTCTCAATGACAACGACGATCCGCCGGCCTGCCGCGTCAGTCATCTCATTGAAGGCGGTCAGTTCGGCTTCTTCTCGGCCGATGGCAAGCGCCAGTGGCGTGCGGACAAGCGCCCAGGCCAGGACATCCCCACCGCCGAATGGCGTCAGGATGATCCAGGCAGCCTGCCTGCGGGAGATGTCTATGGCGGCGGTGCCCCCACCGGCATGGCCTTTTATGAAAACGGTGCGCTGGATCCCAAATGGAACGGCATGCTGCTGAGCTGCGAGACTGGCCGTAACGTTGTTTTTGGTTATCTTCCAAAGCCTGATGGCGCAGGCATGAAGCTTGAGCGGTTCGACTTCTGCACCACGAACACCACGGGTGTCTTCAAAGGCAGCGATTTCGTCGGTGGGAAGGACAACATGTCTGACGAGCGCCACACGCTTTTCCGTCCGAGTGATGTCTGCGTCGGCACAGATGGCGCCATCTACATCGCCGACTGGTTTGACAAGCGTACTGGCGGCCACATGGACACGGATGAAACCTGCAGCGGCACCATCTACCGTGTGATCGCCAAAGGTTCGAAGCCGACTTCGCCGAAGCTCGATCTCGAAAGTGTAGAAGGCCAGATCTCCGCGCTCAAGTCACCTGCCACAAACGTGCGCAATGTCGCCTTCACGCGTCTGAAGGAAAAAGGCAGCGCTGCCTTGAAGCCCGTGTCCAGTCTGCTGGAAGACAAGAACTCCTACATCGCCGCGCGTGCTGTCTGGCTGCTCGCCCAGCTTGGCGAGGCGGGCACCCAGCGCGTGCGCATCTGGCTTGAGTCGGATGAGGCTCATCAGCGTCTCGTCGCTCTTCGCGCCCTGCGCGCCGCGAGTCCGGATATCATCGATATCATCAGCGCCATGGTTCACGATGCCTCGCCGGCCGTGCGTGCGGAGGTCGCCATCGCCATGCGTGACGTGCCGCTGGCGAAGAGCAAGCTCATCCTCATTGAGCTCGCCAAACGCTACGACGGGAAGGACCGCTCCTACCTTGAAGCCTGGGGCCTCGGCTGCAGCGGCAAGGAAGGTCCCGTCTGGCTGGAACTCAAGAAGATCCTTGATGGCAACCCGCTCGATTGGACGGAGAAATTTGCCCGCCTCACCTGGCGTCTGCATCCTGTCGAAGCCGTGGCAGATCTTCAGGTTCGCGCCACCAGCGACAAACTCACACCCGCTGAGCGCAAGCTCGCCGTCGATACTCTCGCCTTCGTCAAAGATACCAGCGCTGCGCAGGGCATGCTCGCCGCAGCCAAGGACAAGGCGGCTCCGATCCATCAAGATGCCATGTGGTGGCTCATCAATCGCAGCACCAATGACTGGGCTGAGTTCGGCATCGCTGACGAGCTCAAGAAGCAGGGCATCTTTGATCCAGATGCCGTCAAGCTCGTCACCATCGAGACACCGCCTGCCATTCCCAGCGCGATCAAGGTCGACGAAGTCATGAAGCTCAAGGGCGATGTGCCCCACGGCCAGTCCCTTGCCGTTCGTTGCGTCATGTGTCATCAGCTGAATGGCCAGGGAGTTGAGTTCGGGCCTAACCTTCAAGGCTGGGGCATCAGCCAGCCGAGCGAGATCATCGCCCAGGCGCTCATCGAGCCGAGCAAGGACATCGCGCACGGCTTTGACGGCGTCTCCATCACCTGCAAAGACGGGACGAAGATCGATGGCGTGATCCTGAGCGAGGGGGACATCATGATCGTCCGCAGCATGGGCGGCCAGACCCAGTTTGTGGCCAAGAAGAAAATTGCCAGCCGCAAGAAGATGGACCGCTCCCTCATGATGAGCGCCACCATGCTCGGCATGACCGCCCAGGATGTGGCAGACATCGTCGCCTACCTCCGCCAGGCTGAGTAAACATGAGCCGCTACGCCAGCAATCAGGACGTCGTGCGCTTCTTCGCCTCCCATGGCATCGAGGTCACAAACGTCCGCCGTGAGGGCGGCCTCCGTCATCTGCGTGTGAAGGACTATCCTTTCACTCTCCCCATGCCTGCGAGCCCGGAGGAGTGCCTGCGAATGGTGCGTGAGTGCATTGAGAGCTTGGCGAAGTCATAGCCCGTAGGCTCGTTCTCCAAAACAAGGAGCTTTGAACTTCGCCCACCAAATCGCACGCTCTCTCTGCGTATGTCTGGAATGCGCTTTCTGGCCCTTTCACTCATCCTCAGCACCACCTCCTTCGGGCTCACGCTGGAGGAAGGCGCCAAGATCGCCCCTGTCCCAGAACTCGCCAAACACGGCGGCGCCATCTTTGCCGATCTCAATGAAGACGGTCACGAAGACCTGATCGTCTCCAACGCGAGCGGCTACGGCGTCTTCATCTTCAACCCCGTCGAAAAGAAGAACGTTCAGTGGGATCGCGGATGGTCAAATGTGCTGCGTGAAGGTAGGGCAGGGGATGCGAACAGCCTGCCACTACTCGATGGCGCAACCTTTCGCGATGGCACTCTGATCACCGCGGATGGCAAGACGCGCCTAACTAAACGCGAGCTCTTGCGAGTGCCAGGTCCCGCACCTCTCTCGCCGCGAGACTCGCTCAAAACCATGCGCGTCAAACCTGGTTGGAGCATCGGCCTCGTCGCTCATGAACCTCTCGTGCAGGATCCGGTCTTCATTGACTGGGATGAGCAAGGCCGGGCCTGGGTCGTGGAGATGGGTGACTATCCTTTCGCTCCCGGTGAGAAGACCAATGATGGCAAGATCAGCCAGGGCAAGGTCTCCGACCTGCAATCAGGCCGCATCAAAGTGCTGACCGATACGGATGGCGATGGCACCTATGACAAGGCCTCCCTCTTCCTGGATGGCCTCCTGCATCCCACCGGTCTCATCTGCTGGAAGGGCGGCGTCTTTGTCAGTGGCATTCCAGACATCTTCTATGCCCGCGATACCGATGGCGATGGCCGCTGTGATGAGCGTGAAACTTGGTTCAGTGGCTTCACGGCGGGTAATCCGCAGCATCTCATCAATGGCTTTTGCTGGGGTCTCGATGGCTGGATCTACGGCGCGAATGGCGACAGTGGAGGCAACGTCATCGTCGAGAAGACCAAGGAGAAGATCAAGCTCGGCACCAACGACTTCCGCTTTCATCCCATCACTGGCAAGTTTGAGCGCGAGCTTGGTCGCACGCAATACGGCAAATGGCGCGATGATTTCGGCAACTGGTTCGGCAATAACAACAGCACCATCGCCTGGCACTACTTCCTGCCCATGAGATGGCTGGAGGCGCATCCTGACAAGATCGCCGCTTCGGTGCGTGCCGTGACCAATGAGGACAAAACCGTCTACCCCATCAGTCCACCTGTGCGCCGCTTCAACTGGGCTGGTGCCGTCAATACCCTCACCTCAGGCTGCTCACCCATGCCTTGGTTTGATGGGAACGATCACACCCTGCTGATCTGCGAGCCCGCGAACAATCTCGTGCATCGCGAACTTCTGGACCTCCAGGCACTGCCCATCACCAGCCTGCGCCATCCGGATGACAAAGACGGCGAGTTTCTCGCCAGTGCGGACAACTGGTTCCGGCCCTCCATGGCACGGCCAGGGCCCGATGGAGCCATTTATGTCGTGGACATGTATCGCCTCGTGCTCGAGCACCCGGAGTGGATCCCAACGGACATCGTCCGTGGTCTCGACGTCCGCGCCGGTGAGGACAAGGGGCGCATTTATCGACTTGCTGGTCCTTCGACGACAAAGAGCGAGGCGAGTTTGCTGACGAATCCTGTCGCTGCGATGGCATCTCTTCAGAGGTGGACTCGTGACACCGCTCAGCGTCTGCTGTTGGAAAAGCAGGACAAGTCAGTGGTGCCCGCTTTGGTTGAAATGGCTGCATCGGAGGCATCGCTGGCAGTGCGCCTACAGGCAGCATGGACGGCCGCTCTACTTGATGAAGGACAGCGTGCAGCCCTGCGCAAACTCATGAAAGTGAACATGCCCTTTGTGCGTGGCGCGGCACTTGTGGCCTCAGGCAGTGATGACATCCATCCTGATGAACTCGCCTCCTGGTTCCCGAAAACGACAGAGCAAAAGCCTGTCGCTGCGGTGCCAGTGATCACGAACACGAATCCGGACCGTCAGAAGATCGTGAAGCGCTATGTCAGTGAAACCAGTGCCCTTCATGGCGATGCCAACAAGGGCCAGGCAGTGTTCATGAAAGCTTGCATGGCCTGTCACAAACTCGGCGGGCAAGGTGTCGAAGTCGGCCCCGATCTGGCGACCATCGCCGCCAAGCCTGTGGATCAAATTTTGGAGGCTATTTTTGATCCCAATCGCGCCGTGGAGGTGCGCAATGCCGCCACCCAGATCACGCGCACGGATGGCACTGTCATCGCAGGCCTGCTCGGTGCCGAGAGTCCGGCCAGCATCAGCCTTCGTCTGCCTGGCGGTGTGGACCTGCCCATTCCACGAGTCACGATCAAGGAGATGAAGACCCTCACCACCTCCCTGATGCCAGAAGGCCTCGAAAGCGTGATCACGCCGCAGGAGGCCGCGGACCTGCTGGCTAAAATCACGGGGCGTTGATCTGCTCCCCTTCCGATCTCCGGGTCATCCAAATTGAGCATTGCTCCGAGGAACGGAAAAAGGGAGACTCCAGCCACGATTTATGGTCAGCCGCCGTTTCCTCTTCGTGTCACTCCTTTGGTTGCTCTTGCTACCAGGGGTGAAGATCTCGGCTCAGTCTGTCGCCCCTCAGCTCACCTCTGTAGGCATTGCCTCCTCTCGTGGCAATGGTCTCTATGCCACCACGGGAGACACCATCACACTCAGCTTCACCGCAGATCAGCTTCTGCAGACACCGGAGGTGAGCATCCTCAGCAAGCAGGCGAATGTCAGCAGTGGCTCCGGACTGCAGTGGACGGCCACCATTCCCGTGACCGAAGAAGATGATTCAGGGCCGGTGGGCTTTGTCATCAGCTACAGCAATCTGGAGGGTGATGCGGGATCGTCTGTGGCTGCCACCACGAATGGCAGCCATGTGATCATCGACCGAAATTTCCCGGAGATCACCTCGGGGCCGCAAGACGTCACGGCGAGCGCAGGTGGCAGCTTTTCGCTTTCGATCATGGTTTCCTCGTCATCTCTCTTCACTTGCCAATGGCGGCGTGATCAGATCCCGATCCCACTCGCCACGGAGACCACCTTCACGCGAACCAACATTCAAACCACGGACACAGGCTACTATGATGTCGTGGTCACCAACCTCGTCGGTGAAGCCATCGGTGGTCCGGTCTTCGTGCAGGTGTTTGGTGGAGCGCCAGCCATTGTCAGGCAGCCCGCGCCGCGTTCCGTGGCCACTGGCAGTCCAGTGTCGTTCACGGTGCAGGCGACAGGAGCTCACGAGCTGTCCTATCAGTGGCGCAAGGCCGGCAAGCCGATCCTGGGGGAGACGAATCCCATCCTCGCCATTGCCTCATCGCAGAAGGCGGATGCGGCAGCTTACAGCGTGGTCGTGAGCAATGCATTCGGTAGCATCACCAGTGATGCCGTGGCGCTGACGGTTGCCGCCGCAAACATCACCGGTCTGCCGCTGATTGATCCGCAGCCTCCCTCGGTGCTCGTCGCCGCAGGGCATGCCACCGGATTCTATGCGCCGGCCACGGGCGCGCCGACGCTCAGTTATGAATGGCGGAAGAATGGCGCCAAGATCACTGGCGCGCCGAACTCCAACAGCTATGGGTTCGATGCCACACTTGCACTGGCAGGCACCTATAGTGTGCTCGTGAAGAACTCCGTCGGCAGTGTGATCAGTGTCGGCGCAAGGCTGGCGGTGGTGGACACCACAGCCTCCCCCGATGTCGTCGCGGCTCAGGGGGACGCCGTGACTTTGAAAGCTGTGACGGCTGGTACGGGCCTGCTTTATCAGTGGCAGAAGGCTGGGGAGGAAATCCAGGATGCCACGGTTTCAGCCACACGCAGCATCAAGGGGGCTCAGACGGCCACGCTGACGATCAAAGGCACAACCATTGCAGATCGCGGCAGTTACCGATGTGTTGTTAGGCTGGGCAATCAAACGCTGCCCACAAGTGCGAAGCAGGTCCGCATTTACACGGCTGGACCGGAGATCCTGTTGTCTGCGGGTGCCTTTATTCGCGAGGGCATTGTCGGTGGCACCTACACGGGTGATCCCATTCCCATTCTGGATGGTGAGTCCGCTCTACCGACCACCTACACGGCCACGCCCTTGCCGCCTGGATTGAAGATGAATCCTGCCACCGGCATCATCATGGGCAAGCCGACCAAGGCCTCAACTGAGGGCAAGCCTTTCGAGTTCACCCTCAAAGTGGCGAACAAATTGGGCGCACCCACGGTGAAGGTGAAGATGGTGATCAAGGCGCTGCCTCCGCTGGCCTTGGGCAACTTTGCGGGAACCGTGAATTTTGATGCGGGCATCAATAGCGATCTCGGCGGCAAATTCGCGCTGACCACCACGAGCAGCGGCACCTTCAGCGGCAGCCTCACCTTGGGGGCGAAGCCTCACTCCTTCAGCGGCGGTGTGCTGGAGGTGCCGATGGTGGGTGATCCCTCGGGCTCCATCTTCATCAAGTCTGCCGGACTGACTCTCAGCTTCACGATCGATCTGACCCTCGGCGGTGCGATGAATGGCACTCTCGACAACGACAGCATCCTTTCGCCCATTCACATTGAAGCCTGGCCCAATGCTCTGCCTGTGGCCACCTCAACGATCGCCTACACGGCATTGATTGACGTGACGCCGGGACAGTTGAACAACCCTGCTGGATTGATCGGCTATCCGCAGGGATATGGCTTCATCACGTTGTCAGTGACCAAGACCGGCGCAGCCACCTGGGGCGGTAGGATGGCCGACGGCACAGCCATCACCGGTGGCGGCAATCATGGTTACGGCGGCAGGGTGCCTCTGCATCTGCTTTTGTATGGAAGTACCGGCAGTGTGCAGGGCTGGAGCCAGATCGTCGGGAACAATCTGGATGGCTATCTGTTCTGGAGCAAAAAATTTCAGGGACTGAAAAGCACCACACGCAGCTACAAGGATGGGTTTCCTCAGCATCAGTTGAACGTCACGGGCGGTGTTTATACTGCTCCGGCAAAGGACCACATCGTCATCGGACTGCCGCCTGCCTGTATGTTGTCTTTCTACGATGGCTACATCCCAGGCTTCGCCTTCAACCAGCCGCTGACGTTGACCACGGCAAACAAGGTGCAGATCAGCAGCAGTGCGAACCAGGTGAAGGTGACGTCGTTGACTCCTGCCAATGGTCTTTTTGGAGGCACTTTCGGCATTACCCAACGCGATCTACTCGATTCCACGGAGCCCTTTGGCAATGTCACGCGTCCAGGCACTTTCAGTGGCGTGTTCGTCCAGCGCCTGTCCAAAGGTTATGGTCATTTCCTGCTTCCCGAGCGCCCCGACCAAGCCGGAGAAAGTGTGACGAATACCCCTATCTGGTCAGGCATGACGACTTGGGAGGTGGATACCAACTAACCATGCGGTCTCTGCTGGCGATTCTGTTTCTGGTGGGCTGCACCTCGACCCAGCAGGGAAGCCTGCGCAACAGCCTCGGCATGCAGTTTGTCCATGTGCCGGCGGTGAAACTACTGGTCTGCCGACATGAAACGCGCGTGCGCGACTACTCCGTTTTTGTGCGTGAAACCAAGCGCGAGTGGCCGCAGGCGGGCTTTCATCAAACAGGTGAACATCCGGCAGCCAATGTGAGCTGGCGTGACGCGCAGGCTTTTTGCGACTGGCTCAGTGCTCGTGAGGGGCGCCCCTATCGTCTGCCGACGGATGCAGAATGGAGCACGCTGGCGGGGGTGCGGCATCTCGAATCTCGCGGCGTGGCACCGAAGTCACAGCCTGCGCTTCGAGGTTACTATCCTTTTGGAAAGCGACCTCTCGCGGCAGGTGACGCCAACCTCTGTGACGCCGCCTTTGGCGCCAGCGATTTCGGTGAAGGCTATGAGGCGCAATGGATCAGTGGTCACAATGATGGTTATGCCGCCACGGCACCTGTCGGTTCGTTCAAGACAGATGCCAATGGGCTGCATGACCTCTCAGGGAATGTCTGGGAGTGGTGTGCAGACTGGTATGACCCGCCGCAAAACACGCTCAAAGTCCTGCGCGGCGCTTCCTGGCGCACAGGGAATCCGGAGAGAATCTGGGCCAGCTACCGCGGCCCGGACCCACCCGGCTGCCGGATCGACAGCGCGGGCTTTCGGGTGGTGAGGGTGCCGTAGGCGCACTTGCCAAAGTTCGGGTTTGGCGTCTTTGAGATGCGTTTATCCAATCCCCTCGTTTTGGCAAACGAGCCTACATGTGCGGCGGCCCTCGCCAAGAAAAAGTGGGACAAGCCAGAAGCTTGCCCCACTTGCAAATCAGACGGACGAAGGTGTCAGATCAGACCGTGCCAAAGATGGTCTGGCCAGTGCTGCGAAGGTCGTCACAGGCTTCCTTCATGCGGTCACAGAGGCCCTGCTCACCCTTCTTGAGGTAGCTGCGTGGATCGTAGGCTTTCTTGTCGCCGATCTCGCCGTCGATCTTGAGGACGCCAGCGTAGTTCTTGAACATGTGATCCACCAGCGGACGGGTAAAGGCATACTGCGTGTCAGTGTCGATGTTCATCTTCACGACGCCGTAGTCCAGGGTCTCACGGATCTCTTCGAGAGGCGTGCCGCTGCCGCCGTGGAAGACGAGGTCCATCTCAGCAGCCGCGCCGTACTTGGCGGTGACGGCGGCCTGGCCATCTTTGAGGATGGTGGGCTTCAGCTTCACAGCGCCTGGCTTGTAGCTGCCGTGGACGTTGCCAAAGGTGGCGGCGAACATGTACCGGCCAAGGCCGTTCAGGGCCTCATACACGGCGAGCATGTCTTCAGGCGTGGTGTAGAGCTTGTCATTGGACACACCGGAGGTGTCGTGGCCGTCTTCCTCACCACCGACGACGCCCGCCTCAACTTCGAGGATGATGTCCAGCTCGGCGCACTGCTTGAGCAGTTCGGTGGAGGTCTTGATGTTGTCTTCCAGGCTCAGCTCGGAGCCGTCAAACATGTGGCTGTTGAAGAGGTTGCCCTTGCCAGCGTCACGCCGGGCCTTGGTGGCAGCGAGGAGAGGCTTCAGGAACTTTTCCACATTCTTCGGATGGCAGTGGTCCGTGTGCAGCGCCACGAGGATGTTGTAGCGCTCGGCCAGGATGTGCACGGCTTCAGCCAGCACAATGGCACCCAGCGCCATGTCCTTGATGGAAGTGCCGGAGGCAAACTCCCCACCACCGGTGGAAACCTGGATGATGCCGTCACTCTTCGACTCCGCGAAGGCTTTAAGAGCGCCATTGATCGTGGGCAGGGAAGTGACGTTGATGGCCGGGTAGGCGTATCCGCCTTTCTGGGCGGCATCAAGCATGGCACGATACTGGGCGGGGGTGGCGACGGGCATCTGGTAGTGAGGTGTTAGGGGGTTCGGCGCTGAGGGGAGCAAGAAAGGGGCCGGGTGCAAGGTTTGTCTCACAAGCAACCCGCCTATCGGAGGGCAGAACGGATGTTTTTGTCACTTCATAAGTTCCGAAGCTCACGGCATGGGC
The DNA here is from genome assembly GCA_040387935.1 of Verrucomicrobiota bacterium. GTDB lineage: Bacteria > Verrucomicrobiota > Verrucomicrobiia > Verrucomicrobiales > Verrucomicrobiaceae > Prosthecobacter. Next base: position 732,201 of record JAZKCU010000001.1, read on the forward strand.
GTTCTTCGGTATTCAAAGAAAGCCCCAACCGCCTGTTTTCGTAAGAGCCTCCAGGTTTCCTGATTGCCAAGGCTGCTGTCACTCCCCATCATCCATCATTGTTACTGAATGTCCGAACTGCCCTCTGCTGCTGAACAAATCTGGAAAGGCGTCGCTGTCTCCCCCGGCGTGGCGCATGCGATCGTACATGTTCTGAAGGACCATTTTGACGAGCCGGACGCCACGCCGATCGAGGCCCATGAAGTGGAGGCGGATTTGGCACGCTGGCGCCGGGCGCTGGAGGTTACCCAGACCGAGATTGAGGCGCTGCAGGCCGCGATGGTGAATGAGCAGGGCAGCGGTGAGGCGGAGATCTTTGAGGCGCATCTGCTGATCCTCAATGACAACTCCATCCGCAAGCAGGTGGAGCGCACCGTGCGTGATCTGCTCATCTGCGTGGATGCCGTCTACTACCGGCTGATGTGCAAGCACATGGACGCCCTCCGCGGCCTTTCCGACTCCTATCTTCGTGAGCGGTATCTGGACATCAAGGATGTGACCCATCGCGTGATGCGTCATCTCCGTGGTGAGATGCTGGATCATCCTATGTTTGATGACCCGGTGATCATCGTGGCGCACGATCTCACCCCCTCGGACACCGTGCAGTTGGATCGTAGCAAGGTCCTGGGATTCGCCATCGAAATGGGCAGTGCCAATGCGCACGCGGCCATCATCGCGCGGTCACTGAGCCTGCCGGCCGTTGTGCGTCTGCATAATATCTGTGATGATCTGCACTCCGGTGATCCGGTGCTTCTGGACGGGGATGAGGGGCTGCTGATCCGCCGTCCATCGGCGGAAACTCTGGCCAAGTATCGCAGCCGCGAAGCCCAGGCTGATGCTCGTGAGGATGCCCTGCATCTCACTCGCCACCAGCCTTCCGTGACGAGTGATGGCTGCCTGGTCAAGGTGAGCGCCAATGCTGAGTTCATCGAGGAAATGGCAGCCATTCGAGACAGTGGCGCGGAGCACGTGGGGCTCTTCCGCACCGAATTTCTGCATCTCGAAGATCCGGAAGCCGGTGAGGACTGGCTGGCGGAGTGCTATACCCGTGCCGTGAAGACCATGGCACCGGGGGAGGTGATCTTCCGCACCCTGGATCTCGGCGGGGATAAGATGGATCCGCGCATGACTTTTGAGGCCGAGCCCAATCCCTTCCTGGGCTGGCGGGGCATCCGTGCCTCCCTGGGCAGGCGTGATCTTTTCCGGCGTCAGCTGCGTGCCCTGCTGCGGGCTTCCGCGCATGGCCGGGCCGGCATCATGTTTCCCATGGTCAGTGGTGTGGAGGAGGTGCGCGAAGCCCGTGCCCTGCTGGACCAGTGTGCCCAGGAGCTCATGCATGCAGGCGTGCCCATCGGCGAAGACATCGCCATCGGCGCGATGATCGAGATTCCTAGCGCCGCCGTGTCGGCTGATCTCATCGCCAGTGAGGTGGACTTCTTCAGCATCGGCACGAACGACCTCATCCAATACACCATCGCGGTGGATCGCCTGAACGAGCGCGTGGCCGGCCTATACCAGCCCACGCACCCGGCCGTGCTGCGTCTCATCCGCATGACGGTGGAGGCTGCGACCAAGGCTGGCATCCGCGTGTGCATCTGTGGGGAGGTGGCCTCGGATGTGGAACTGACACCCCTGTTGGTTGGGCTGGGTCTTAATGAGCTCAGTGTCACCGCCGGCCAGATCGCCCGGGTGAAGCACGCCGTCCGCCAGCTCAATGCTGCTGACTGTCGCGAGATGGCGGAGGCTGTGATGTGCCATGGCTGCATGACCGACGGCTATGACAAAACGCGCTCCATGGCCATGGCGAGATATCCTGAGTTGTTTGAATAGCCATCAGCCGTTGGTTTGAGCTTCTCATCCGTTCAGCGTTTGCGTAAAACGCAGGCATGATTCGTCCCCCTGTTCTCGGATCCAGCCACCTCCTTCTCTCTGCGATCCTGCTGATGGCGGGCCTGACGGCTCAGGCGCAAACGGCGGGGCAGAAGCTGGAGGCTGCGGCAGAGGTGTTCTTTGAGGCCACGCTTGTGCAGGAGGCCGCCTATCGCAAAGCCTTGGGTGAGACGATCAAGGATCACGCTACCCGCTGTGAAGTGTTCCTGCTGGACTTCATGCCATCCAGCAAGAAGACAGATTCGTTCTTCGACGAGCCTTCGGACGAGAAACACTTCCCAATCCGGCCCTACAAAACCGAGACGAAGATCCTGAATCGGCGCGAGCTGAGCACGGATGAGTTCAAAGCGCTGCTGCTATCTCTGATCCAGACGGTGGGCGTGGAAAAGAACACCGGCGGTGCGTTCTGCCACATGCCCATTCATGCCATCCGCGTTTATGACCAGGGCATTCTGATCATGGAGACCAGCATCTGCTACGAATGCGGGAACTTTTTCATCAACTACCCGGACAAGACGGCCGAATGGGTGGGTCTCGGTGCAGGTGAGTTTGAGGAGTTGATGAAGAGATTCATGCCTATCCCCGAATCGGAGATCCAGCGCTTCCAGGATTTCAAGACGGGCAAGAAAGCCAAGGCTAAAGACAAAAAATAGGTTAGGCGTTCATCGTGCCTCTTCGGCGCGCATGCCGGCTCTTCCAGAGCAGGGCTGACACACCTGCGGCTGCCCCGGACAAAGCCATCCACCCCCAGCTACACCATGCGGGCATGGCTGGCTTGACCGCCACCGCCGGCGAGACGTCCCCGCCTAACAACAAGACGGACTTTGTTTCTCCACCTGGGGGCTGCCGCCAGATGAGCACGTCATGTTTGTTCCCCTTCGCCACGGTGAAGGCGATCTCTGCGCTGTCCGGCCGCCAGCGCCAAACACCCGTCAGCAGGCTGTGTTCCTGGCCATCCGGCGGCGGGAGAAGGGAGGCTGGCACCGCCTCCTCCCAGGTGTCTCCATAGTGGAACTCCAAGGGCGCGAGCTCGGTGAAGCGCGTGATCTTGTCCCCATGCTTGATGAGCAGCGCATGCTGCAGCGCTTCATGAGCGGCGGCTTCATCGGCGATGAGCGGATTGCCCGCATAGTCCACCACCATTCGTAGCTCGACCAGGCTGTCATCCTCCAGCAAACGCATCCGCGTCATGATGAACTCCGTGCCATGGGCTTTAAGCAGGGCAGGGAAGAGCGCAGCCAGCATGCAGGCGAAACGAAGCAGGGGGAACATGCGTGTTCCCCCTGCCAGGATTGAGTGCTGATACCTCGAATGAATCATCCCTTCTTGTTCCAGCGCAGCACGCGGCCCCACTGGTTCCATTCGGTCTCGAGGATGTTGCCGTCATTGTCAAAAGTGATGCCGTGCGGGCTGGTCACGATGCCGGTCTGCCAGTCCTTTGGCGCGATGCCGGGGGTGTTGGTCGTTGTTGGGTTCGTGCCGCACTCGGACACCATCTTGCCATCCTTGTTCCAGACGGAGACGCGCCCCGCGATCTCCGCGATGCACACCAGATCCCCATGGAAGGAAGCGGAGGAAGGGTTGCGCAGGTTCTCGGCGATCACACCGATGATCTTGCCGTCGAGGTCAGTATGCAGGATGCGCTTGTTGCCACGGTCGCAGCAAAACACCCGAGCAGGTTCAAAGCGGCGGTCGATGAAGATCTTGTGCGTGTTGGCAAACTTATAGGGTTCGCCAGGACCCCCGAAGACCTTCTTGAACTTGCCCTCGCGGCTGAAGACGAAGACGTGGCTGCGGCCATAGCCATCCACGACGTAGATGTCGCCGTTCGGAGCCACATCGCAGTTGGTGAGTTTCAGGCCGCCGACAGCGCCGACACCTTTTTCCTTGGGGATCACTTTCTCCGTGCCATCGGCCAGCATCAGCACGATCTGCTTGCCGTCATCAGACTTCTTCACGCCAGCGGCGATCGGGGTGCTCTTCGGGCGGCCCTTGGCATCTTTTTCGTTAGGATTGGCCTTGGACACGGTCACATAGTCCCGCTGCTCGGCAGGAAAGGCGGAAGTGGGGATCTCCATCACGATCTCACCATCCAGCTTGGCCTTGATCACACGGGCTTCCTTGAGCACGGCGCCGAAGAGATACTCACCATCTCCATCCTTGCGGATCACGAAGCCATGAAGGGAGTCCGGAAGCTTGAGGGCCTTGATGAACTTGCCATCCTTGCCGTAGACTTGGATGCCCGCATCAGCCTCCTGCACGGAGACATAAATGTTTCCGGCGGCGTCCACGGCGATCTCGCCATGACCGTTGCCGATGGTTTCTTTTCCCGGGGGCGGCTGGATGAAGTCCGGGACAAGCTCATAGGCTACCTGGGCGGCGGCGCTGCCAAGCATGGCGAGGCTGGAAAGCAGAAGGAGGGTTGGGCGATGCATAGGTGGTCATTTCAAACGAGCGGCCCCGCCCAAGTCAATCATGCGCGCATGAGGAATCCTGATCGAACTTGTGCGTGATGGCGCTTTCCATTAAACAAGCGGCGAAAATGCACCTCCTCCTGGTCGAAGATGATCCTGAGCTTGGCCGCCAGATGACTTCCTGGATGGCCGAGGCGGGGCACCGTCTGCACTGGGTGGAGACCGGCCAGGCAGCGCTGGACTGGATGAAGGGGCACTCCTGTGACGCTGCCATTCTGGACGTGGGCCTGCCGGACATTGATGGCTTTAGCATCGTGGAAACGCTGCGCGGCCGCGGTGTCACGACCCCGGTGCTCTTTCTCACGGCCCGTGTCGGCGTACCGGATCGCGTGCGCGGACTCGCGGCCGGAGGTGATGACTACCTGACGAAGCCTTTTGCGGCTGAGGAGTTGCTCGCCCGTCTGGATGCGCTCTACCGCCGTGCCGCACAGTCGGCACCCACGCGCAGGCGCACCGGAAATTCTTATCTCGACCCCGTGCGGCGCCGCGTGACCTGCGGTGGCGAGGCCGTGGACCTGCAACCTCGTGAATGGACACTGCTGGAAGTGCTGATGAATCATGAGGGCCGCATCGTGCCGAAGCAGTTCCTGCTGGAACAGGTCTGGGACATCCGTTTTGATCCAGGCACCAATGTGGTGGATGCCATGATTTGCCGCCTGCGCCGCAAGCTCGAGACTGCTGGCAGTAACATCCACATCGAAACCATCCGCGGAAAGGGTTATGCGTTCAAAAAGGAGCCTGTTTGACCGCCTCCCCTCGCAGTGGCGCCTGGCTCTCATGCTGGCGCTCTTCGTGGGCACCAGCATCGCCCTCACTCTCATCTTTGTGCGCAGCACCGTGAGCCGGGATTTGCGCCGGTTTGATGCGGCTGTGGTGATGAATGACCTCGTGGAATACGCCGCCATCTATGCCTACAGCGGCATCCAAGGGGTGACGGATGTCTTTCCGGCCGGGCAGAGCAGTGACAGCAATGCCGTCCGCATCACCTCGCCTGATGGCAACATTCTCTTTGAGGAGATCCCGGAGACCATGCGTGTCTATTCATGGCCGGAGAAGCCACCCGCAAATGACTGGAGCGCGCGCAAAACGGTGCTTCAGGAAATCACTTCACCCAGGGCTGAGCTGCATCTCACCATCGGCACCATCCGCCTGCGGGATGGAAACTATCTTTGGTTCGGCCGCACGGATGAGGAGGCGCAGCGCTATCAGCATAACATCACCATTTATCTCTGGCTCGCCGGCATTCTCGCCGCCGCTGTGGCTTTGCTGCCCGTCATCTGGTACTCGCATGAGGTGCTCATTCCCATCCGCTCTTTCACCAGCAGTGCGCGCAGGCTGCACCTGCCGGAGGGCGCGGCGCGGCTCATGGTCCCACGTGCCATTCCAGAGCTGAAAACCCTCGCTTCGGTGGTGAATGCAGGCCTTGATCAGATTCTCAGCCTCACTCGCGAGCTGCAGAGCACGAATGACCAGCTTGCCCACGAACTGCGCACTCCGCTTGCCCGAGTGCGTGGCAACCTCGAAAATCTCCTGGATAAGAGTGACAACCCGGCGGCTCAGGATGCCGCCGCGCGCAGCCTGGAGGAGATCGACCGCGCCGCACAACTGGTGCAGCACATCCTGACCATCCGTGGTGGAGATCATGGGGCTCTGCGTCTCTATCGCCAGCAGACACCCCTGCATCAGATCATCACCAATCTCGTGGACCTCTTCACGCCAGCCGCGGAGGATCGAAATCTCACTCTCGGCATCCAGCAGGGACTCGATCTAGTGCTGAATCTGGACCGCGAGCTCATCACACAGGCGATCTCCAACCTGCTGGACAACGCGCTCGCCTACACGCCCAAGGGCGGCAAGATCAATCTCCGCTGGCAGGCTGAAGGCACGGGCGTCGTCATCTTTGTCGAAGACACGGGCCCCGGGGTCCATCCAGAGGAAATGCAGATGATCTGGGAGCGCTATAACCGCGGCAGTTCAGCGGTGGTCCGGCATCCGGGCATCGGCCTGGGCCTCAGCCTTGTGCGAGCCATCGCCACCGCACACAGCGGCAGCGTGGGCGTGACCAACCGGGTCACAGGCGGCGCCAGCTTCTGGATTAAACTGCCGCAGGGATGACGGTGGATGAGGGACGCTGGCGTGGTGCGTCTCACCGCTTGAGAGCTTCATGGTGGCGGACGGCGGGACCGGCCGCATCATGAATACTTTTTTGCATCCGCATTCAAACTGATACCTGCAACTCACCGACTTGTGGCGTATGGTTCCTCATGCCTCCCCCGGTTGCCAGCCCTGTGCCCGTGTCACGAAGCCCCGTTGTGTGGCTGCGCAACAAGTTCTTTGCCGGGCTTGCCGTGGCCATGCCCTTGCTGATCACCTTTTGGCTGATCTACAGCGGTTACGAGCTTCTCCATGGCTTGAGCGAGCCCTTGATCGCCATGCTCGCGGAGCGCATCAACCAGATCGAAGGCCGCGTGGTCATTGACCCCACCAGCGCGACCTACAAGCATGTCGTGGATTTCGTTGGCTTCCTGATCCCGGTCATCGCCTGCGTGCTGCTTGGGCTCATGGCCACGCACGTCATCGGCAGCCGCATCGTCATGGCGGTGGACAAGCTGTTCATGCACGTGCCCGTCGCCTCCTTCATCTATAAGATGATGAAGCAGATCATCGACAGTTTCAAAGGCCTGGGCGGAAAGCAGAATTTCAAGCGCGTGGTGTATGTGGACTATCCTGTGGGTGACATGAAGATGCTCGGCTTTGTCACCGGGCAGTATCTGGATCCCCAGCAAAACAAGGTCCTCGCTGCCGTCTTCGTGCCTGGAGCGCTCAGCCCCATGACCGGCCTGCTGCTGGTGGTGCCGCTGGAGCAGGTCACCGATGCGCCCTTGACTGTGGAAGATGCCATGAAGCTCATCTTCTCCGGTGGGCTTGTGGTGCCAAGCCGCCTGGCTGCTCCTGCCGCCATGCCTGACATCCATGCACAGCTCCCCGTGGCACCCATGGTTGAGGACGCCCTGGCCGTGGTGGAAGAAGCTCCTGCGAAGCTTGATGAAATGCCTCTGCCTGCGGGACTACCCCGTGCCGAGGACTTTGACTTTGGTGACCCTGACATCCTTTCCGGAAGTGAACGTGAAGGCACCCAGATGATCGCTTCACGCTCCCCGGCGCGCCGCCTTTTCAGCGCGCTCTCGAGGAAAAAGTAGGCCGATTGTTCTGGAGGCGTAGGTCGCCTGGCTTTCATAAGCCCACCTACGTCATCACAGGCGGACTGGCACCTGATGCTGGTCCAGGAAACGTTTCACATCTCCTACGGTGTACTCGCCGAAGTGGAAGATGCTCGCTGCCAGCACGGCGTCAGCTTTCCCATCGCTCAGCACGTCCGCCATGTGCTGCATATTACCTGCGCCGCCACTGGCGATCACCGGAATGGAGACCGCCTCGCTCACGGCACGCGTGAGGGCGATGTCATAGCCCGCTTTCGTGCCGTCGGAGTCCATGCTCGTCAGCAAGATCTCGCCTGCGCCACGGCGGCATACTTCGGCAGCCCACTCCACGGCATCCAGTTCGGTCGCGTTACGACCGCCGTGCGTGTACACAGTCCAAGAGCCGCGCGCATTGCGCTTCGCATCGATCGCCACCACAAGGCATTGGCAGCCAAAGGCTTCCGCTGCGGCATCAATCACTTCCGGGGTCTTCACCGCGGCGGTATTGATGCCTACTTTATCAGCGCCGGCCAGCAACATCTCCCGCATGTCAGCCACCGTGCGGATGCCCCCGCCCACCGTCAGGGGCATGAAGCAGCTCTCCGCCGTGCGGGCCACCACATCCACCATCGTCTTGCGCTCCTCATGGCTGGCGGTGATATCCAGAAAAACCAACTCGTCAGCCCCCTGCGCATTGTAGACTTTGGCGCATTCCACGGGGTCTCCGGCATCACGCAGCTGTAAAAACTGAGTGCCTTTGACCACACGGCCTTCTTTGACGTCAAGACAGGGGATGATGCGCTTCGTGAGCATGAGAGGGGAGCGAGATAGGCGGGTAGGTGAAGTAACGCAAGTGCCACCTATGCTCGAAGCTGCAATGCCTTCATTTTCAAAGTTTTGTCATTTTATATAAATATAAGAAAAATGATAAAAATAGGAGAATGCGCGAGATTTAAATATCGGCAATAATTTTGATATAAGGAAATATTAGAAAGACGAGTTCAAGACTAAGTCTTATGCTGAATATATCTGCAAATTTCCTTGTTGATAACGTGTGGTAATTATAGATTTCGTTGCCCTTACTAAACGGGTTCGCCTCTATGAAAACCAACTCACATCTAGTCACTGCGTGGCGTATTATTAGGCACAGCGTAATATTGGTAGCGGCCTTATGGGCTGCCTCGTCTGACATTAAGGCTCAGAGTTTAATTTCGAACTCTGACTTTTTTAACCCCGATTATCAAGCCAGGCGCCCAGGTGCCGGCGGATTCCTCTCACTGACCATCGACACCAGTGATTACACCCCGGGTGCTCAGAGTGCAGGTAACGTCACCTGGAATCACACGGCCGCAGGCCTGGTGCAAACAGGCGTGGATCTCTTCCCGATCCTCAATGCTACCATTGATGTCCAACTGGCGGCCTACACCCGCACCTTGGGAGACTCGCTGACTTTTGGTCGGCAGCTGGATGTCGCCACCACAGGCGTTCTCGGCGGGTTCGGCGGACTTGTCACGACGCTGACGGACGATGTTCTCGGGGCCAGCGCCATCAATTCATGGTCAAGCACTGCCTCCGTGACGGGACTCAACCTTGTCCAGGGGGCTGCTTACAACGTCAGCTTCAATGTGACGACAGGTGCCGGGCTTAACCTCAATGCCCTCAGCGCGGCCAACTTCGCTCTCTCCAGCGGCGGCAATCCCATTGAGAACATCAACTCCATCGAAACCTTGAACCTCCTGGACATTCTTCAGGTGGGGGGCGGCTTGGCCACCATCAATTTTGAGTTTATCGCGGACAGTCCGCTCACAGAACTCACCTTTGAATTCGATGCCGCAACCATCGCGAATGTGCAGGCACTGGGGGCCGTGGGTGGAAATCAGACCGTGCTCCAGTTTTCGAGCATGTCCCTGGCTCCTGTTCCTGAGGCGAGCAGTCTCTTCCTGCTGGCTGCCGGCATGCTTTTCCAACTGCGTAGACACCGCCGATACGCATGAGGGGAGACTGGTTCTCGTAAGGGAGACCTTTCGGGGACCAGTCTAAGCACTCCCGAGTGACTACGGGGCCTGCCCGTGCCGCATCTCCATCCGGGCAAAGAGTTGCTCGATCGCCCGGTGAATGCGGTCACGGGCACGTAGTTTCTCCAGCCACTCCACGGGGATGCCATCCATCCCGTGGAGTGCTCCCAGCCAGGCTCCGATCATGGCGGCTCGGCCTGCATTATCACCTCCGGCGCGGATGGTTTCCATGATGGCCGTTGTGAAGTCATCGTGATGGCAGAAAGCGGCATGCAGGGCTGAGGGGAAGCTCTGGGCCAGAGGGCAGCTTTGACCAAACCGTCCCGTGGCCGTGACCACGTCCAGCTCTCTTAGCATGTGGGCAAACTCAAAATAGTCTGAGCCGTCACAGCTCACATCTGCTGACTTGCGGGTGAGCTCAAAAGCTTCTGGGAAGGAAGCTCCACTCAGCAGATGGTCCAGCAGCACGGCATGTGCCGTGGCGCAGGCGACCGCCACCGGGTGATTCTGGGTGACGAGGGTCAGCCGGCGAATGGCATCCAGCCTTTCAGCGGAGGTCCGGTCATGATAAGCCACCACCACCGGAGCCAGCCGGCTCACCGTCGCGGGCTGGTCGTCGTTTGCCCCATTTTGAAAGTTTTCCGGATGGGCCGCCAAGTGTTCCAGCGTCTCCAGCGTGGCATGGTCCCGATAGCTTTTACACACAGGACTGCCAAAGAAGCTCGTCACCCGCATGCCGAAGTCTTGCTCGCGGAAGTCACCGCCACAGGCGGCCATGGATTCCAGCAGCAGCAGGGCTGCATCTCCATAGTGAGTCTGGTCACCACTCTGTTTGGCATCGTGATAATGGCCTGGCTTGGGAAGCTCGAAACCCTCGATCCCGCCGGGGTAGCGTGCCGTCATGTCCTCCAGATCATAGATCCAGTGAGTGCCCAGGGCGGCGGCATCGCCCAGGAATTGTCCCCAGATAGCTGCGTAAAGTCTGGATTTGAGCTCAGGCATGACACGATATGAACGCACTCATGTCAGCAGACCCTGCGTCAGGTGGCGATCTCAATTTCAAAAGCCGAGTAAATATTTCACCGTAGAAAGTGCCTTTTCACCGGTGTTCTACGGACCCTCTGGAGGCTCTGGACTTTCAAAGCCTGCCAATCTGAATGAAAGTTCAGGCATGCATTCCCTAAAGCTCCTATTTGACGGAGAAATCACACTGCGCGACTAAAGCGTGGTGCGGCATCCATCGTCCGCGCTGTTCGCCCCTCCAAGAGACAATGTCTGCAACGCCCACCACCGCTGATGCTCCTGTGTTCCCCTTCGAATTGATTCGTGAGGACCTCCAGGTGGTGGAGACATCTATCCGTGAACAGTCCAGGGCCTTTGACCCCGCCGTGGAAGGTTATGTGTCTTATGTCTGCCAAGCGGCAGGAAAGCGCATCCGTCCCGCGCTCGCTCTCATGGCGGGTGGTGCCACCGGTGGTAAGAGCGACCAGCATACCCGCCTCTCGGTGATCCTGGAGATGATCCACATCGCCTCGCTCGTGCATGACGACATCATGGATGGCGCAGCCACCCGTCGCGGCCTGCCCACCGCAGCCGCCAAGTGGGGCCACTCCCTGAGTGTGCTGCTTGGTGACGCCCTTTTTGCGTACGCGCTGGAACTGGCCACCGGTTTTGAGGACAAGGAAGTCTGCCGCCAGATCGCCAAAGCTTCCCGTGACGTCTGCAGCGGCGAGATCCTGCAAACCCAGCGCCGTTTTGATCTCAATCTCTCCGTGCCGGACTATCTCCGGATGATCGAGATGAAGACCGCCGCCTTGTTCGCTGTGGCTGCCGGTCTCGGTGCTCGGCTGAATGGAGTGCCTGAAAACGTGGAGAAGTCCCTCCATAGCTTCGGCATGAAGCTCGGCACCGTTTACCAAATCTACGACGATTGCTTGGACCTCGTCGGCGATGAGAAGACCGCGGGCAAAACCCTCCGCACCGACCTCATCAAGGGCAAGCTCACCCTGCCCATCCTCTATCTCCTCATGGAGGCCACGGATGCGCAGAAGCAAAAGCTCAACCGCATGCTCCTCCAGGGAGAGCCCATGGACACCAGCATCCTCGCCGGCATCGCTGACTACGAGGGCGCCATCGAGCGTGCGGTGAAGTTCGCCAAGGATATGCTGAACGACGCCGAGGCCGAGCTCATCTGTCTGGACGACTCCCCTTATAAGACTGCCTTCCGAGGCATCGCCACTTACCTGCGTGGCCTCCTTTCCGGCTGTGTGCTGAATCTGCACTGAGGCCGCAAGCTCGACAACAGCGTCTGGCTAAGATGCCTCCCACGTGGCGAGTCTAAACGGTTATTGACGCGCCCAGGCCTTTTGAGGTCTTAATGGACTGGTTCGCCAGAACGGGGCACCATCCAATATGAGTGAATCGTCCAAACCAGCACATCCCTTGGCAGTGGTCGGCGGTCTTTTAGGGGCTGGCGGAGGCTGGCTGTTTGCTGAATATACGGGGGCATCAGGTTGGATACCTTTTGGTTCGGCATTTATACTGATGATTCTTTTTAGCAAGACACCTCTGAGGCCGAAATGGTTTATGGGAGCCATCATCACGACACTTGCTCACGTGATCTGGTTTACCGTGGCCGGTGCCATCGGCGGCATGTGGTCGGCTATCATCGGTGACATTCTCATCCTGCTCGTTTTAACTCTGATGCTGTGGTTCCGTCCCGGCTTGATCACCGCCAGCTTGCTTGGATTAGTACAGATCGGTTCCCTCGCCTACACCATCTATTTGATCATGCAGGTTCCGGTCGGTGATCCCATCCACCGAGCCCTCACGTCCCACATTGTTTTGCGTACCATTGCCATCGTTGCGCTCGTGATGGGCTACATCAGTTATCGCAGGCAGGGCGTCCAGGCCCCTATGGAGCTGATGCCATTGCCGGAATGATCCGAGCAGTAGAGGCGGAGACGAGACTGACAAAAGTGCTTCTTTCCAGCGTTATTGACGTCCTCAACTCCTTTGTTAGCGATTGATCAGAGGGCGACTTCGACGCTTCTCCGAGAACCATCCCACATCGACAACACCCATGCAAAAAATCACACCTTTCCTATCGTTCGACGGGCAGGCCGAGGAGGCCGCCAGCTTCTACGTCTCACTCCTGCCTGACTCGCGGATCGACCGAGTGACCCGCTCGCCCATGGAAACGCAGGGAGGAGCCGTCGGCACCGTGTTGATGGTCGAGTTCACACTCGCAGGCACTCAGTACATGGCGCTGAACACCCCCGGCTTCACGTTCACTGAGGCGGTCTCCTTCATGATCGCCTGTGAAGACCAGGCCGAGACCGACCGGCTGTGGGCCGCTTTGACCGCAGATGGCGGTTCCGAAGTGGCCTGCGGCTGGCTCAAGGACCGCTGGGGCGTCTTCTGGCAAATCACGCCGACCCGGCTGATGGAACTCATGAGTGACCCTGATCGGGAGCGCGCCCGCCGCGTGATGGGAGCGATGGTGAAGATGATCAAGATCGACATCGCCACACTCGAACAGGCCGCTGCCAGTGCCTAAGTCGCTTGTTGTTGTCGTCGATGAAACGTGTGGATCTGATCAGCCAATCTCATGAACACCAAACATCGAATCTTCACCACCAGCTTCGCGAGTGTCTACCCCTTCTATGTCGCCAAGGCGGAAAGGAAGGGGCGGACGAAGGCAGAGGTGGATGCCATCATCTGCTGGCTGACCGGCTACACCCAGCGGCAGTTGGAAGGAGTGCTGAAAAAGCAGACGGACTTTGAGACCTTCTTCCAGGAAGCTCCGAAGATGAATCCCGCGCGAAGCCTGATCAAAGGTGTCGTCTGCGGAGTCCGCGTGGAGGACATCGAAGAGCCGACGATGCGGGAGATCCGCTACCTCGACAAACTCGTCGATGAACTGGCCAAGGGGAAGACGATGGAGAAGATTTTGAGGGTTTAACGCGCTTTACTGCTGTAGTGTTTTAAGTCTCTTCGCGTTAAGGGTCGGCCTGCAAATCATGAAAGCGTCGCATCAAATAACGATTTTATACGTCCTGTTCATGGTTACTTGGTATCTTATCGATTGGATTGATGTCCGTGTGCTCAAACAAGGTAAGGTAATGCCGCCGATAGCGGCAGTATTGCTCTCAGTGCCTCCTATTCTGGCTGGACTCGTGACCCTGATTAAAAACAAGCAATCTCCAATATTGAAACGAGCTCTGATAGCAGTGGGAACCACCCTGATCTTTGCATTTTTGTGCCTGGTGGGCATCCTATTTCTAGGACTTCCTTTTCATGTGTGGCTTGGCGGAACTCTCTGAGGACAAGGTGGTCTGAATAGCACGATTTAAGCGAGTCCTCACGCCATCGTCCCACGTGTCACGCCAAGCTGAGACTGCGCCTTGAGATCACGCCAGATATCCTCACCCCCACGACTGCCGCGCATGAGCGCCTGATAGGTTTGTATGACACGCTTGGACTCATCCAGATCCTGCTCCAGAAGCTCCACGCGGAAGCTGCGCAGCCCGGCCTGCTTCAGTCCATTGAAGTACTGCGCACCGGTCTGCGGCACGGCATTGAAGAGCGTGTTCCGGCAGCCCACATCCGCCTTCAACGGATGCTCCACGCCCACACGGTCCCGCAGACGGACCTTGTGATGCTCACAGGGCCGACCGCAGTTCGTGAAATCTGTGCCGGTGGAGAGGAAGGCGGCAAATGCGCAGTGCTCCATGTGAAACATCGGCATGTGCTGATGCAGGGTGATCTCAAACCACTCAGGCGGCGCGCCTGCGAGCAGATCCATGACCTGCTCAATGTTGAGGTCGTAACTGATGGTTAGGCGCTCAAGCCCTGTCTGCTTCAAAAATTCCGCCGTGAGCGGATTCGCCACATTCAGTGAGAAGTCACCCGTCATCGGGATGCCCGCATCGCGGAAGTGGGCGATGGCACCGAGGTTGCGAATGAGCACGCCGTGAGGTTCCGCGCGCTCGATCAGCTTGAAGAAGCCAGCCTCGCCAGACTTTTGAATGCGCGGCGTGGCCAGCCAGATCTCCGCGCGGCCATCTTCCTTCACCTTTTTGACCGCATCAGCATACTGACGGATGTCCTCAAAGTCGACGTAGAGCCGCTTCACGCCGGATTCGATGGCCGCATCGATCTGATCAAAACTGCGGCATAGAGTGATGAGTGTAGGCGAAGTCGCCAGACTTGGGGATTCTGAAGTGTTCGCAGCCGCTTTGGCAGGCGAACCTGTGTTGGCGTGCTCCATCATCGCTGCGAGCGTCGTCGTAGGCGAAGTTGCCAGACTCTGGGGCACGGAAGTGTTGGCAAGCGAGCTGACTCCTTCCACAAGCGATCTCCGCATGCGGTTCAACTCACTCACTGGCACGATCAGTTCACCTTCGAGATGCGCCTCGACCTCACCGAGTTCAAAACCTGTGCCGCCAAGCCTACCCAATTGTTCTTTCAGACTCTCCAGCGTCAGGGGGCGTTTCGTCGCGACCTCCAGCGGCATGCTGGAGCTGACCTTGATGCTATCTTGGCCTTTGACCATGATGCTCAGCGGCTCACCAGCCTTGCCTGTCACCACAAGATCTAGCTTTGCCTTCTTTCTCAAGGGAATCTCGCCCTGGAAGGTCTGCCGCAGCTTCTGCTCCAGTACTTGATCACCCGTCTTGAAGACCCGCATGCCTGGACGGATGAAGTCCGTGCGCAGGCGTCCGCGCTGGAAATCCAGCCATTGTCCCCGGATGCCATAGATGCGACCGCCTTGCTCATCATTGGTGTTGGAGAGGTTCTCGAAGACCACGCCATCACCACTCTTCAGATGATCAGGCACCTCTTCGAGCTGCACGCCGTCGCGATCCACGGCACTGACGGTGCCGACGAAGTAGCCGCGCTTTTTGCCATACATGGCACCAACGAGCTTCTGATGATTCACCCCATGCATCCACCCGCTGAAAAGACCGCGTGAGAAAGTCATCTCCAGCTCATAGCGATCTTCTTCCGTGATGATCTGCGAGAGATCCTGGTCCGCCAGAGCCGCATCGATGGCCTTGCGATACACACGCGTGACCGCCGCCACATATTCTGGCGTCTTCAGACGACCTTCGATCTTGAAGCTTCGGATGCCAAGCTCGATCAAGCGCGGGATCTCACTGACCGCTGCGAGATCCTGGGGGCTGAGCAGGTAGCGCTTGTCACCGAGGTCGCGTAGTTCGCCATCCACGATCATCTCATAAGGCATGCGGCAGGCCTGCGCGCACTCGCCACGATTCGCACTGCGGCGGCCAAGAGACTCACTGGTCAGGCACTGTCCGCTGTAGGCCACGCAGAGGGCGCCGTGCACAAAGACCTCGAGCGGCACCTGCGGTGATTCATTCGCGTGGAAGCGCTCAAGTTCACGCATGCTCAGTTCACGTGCCAGCACCGCCTGATCTATGCCCAGCGTGTTTGCCAGTTCCAGGCCTTCGGGCGAGGTGATGGTCATCTGCGTGCTCGCATGCAGCCGCAGCTTGGGTGTCAGCGCCTTCACCATTCGCGCGAGTCCGATGTCCTGCACGATCACCGCATCCACTCCCGCGTCTTCGAGCTCTCGGAGCTGTTTTTCAGCATCCGCCAGTTCGCCGGTAAAGATCAGCACATTGAAGGCGCAGTATCCTTTCACACCATGCTGATGAAGAAAGCGCATCAGGTCCGGCAGGTCCTCGGAAGTGAAATTATCCGCACGCATGCGCGCATTGAAGCGCGGCAGGCCGAAGAAGATGGCATCCGCACCGTTCGCTACAGCAGCACGCGCGCACTCCCAGTTTCCAGCAGGGGAGAGCAGTTCAGGCAGATGGATCGGACGTGGCATGGGACTTCCATTCACTGAAACTCAGGAAGGGAAAACAGAAAAGGGAAAGAATGGAGCAGTCAGACAGGCGATTGTTACCCTTTGATGAAGATTAACAGTGCGGAATTACACTAAAAGGCCATCGACCGGCTCAATGATGCGCCCATGGTGATCGGGAAGCTATGCGTTCCCATTCTCCTTGTGATCTAGACACTCTGCCCACTGGACTCACTAGAACATCTCAAAAGGTTAGGCAGTTGTGGTGCTCATTTTCCGCCATCTCGTCTTTGGCTTTTGCCCGAGGCTTTGCTAAAACCATGATCGCTATGAAAACGGTTCGTCTCCTCCTCACTTCAGCCGCTTTGGTCACTTTGAGCGCCTGCCAGCTTCCACTCTCGCTGGTCCGTCAGGAAGTCATTCGTAAGCCCCTCCTTGTCCAGCCGGCGGACTCTTCCAACAGCCCCCTTTATGTGTGGCACGGGGCAGGGGAGCCAGGCCCGGTCCGTGTGACCATCGATCTCAGCCAGCAGCGCGCCTACATCTTCCGCAATCAGGAGAATGTGGGCTGGAGCTATGTGGCCACGGGTCGCAGCGGCTACCGGACGCCGACAGGCACTTTCCGCATCTCCGAAAAGATCGTGAACAAACGCTCGAACAGATATGGAACCATCGTCGATGCGAATGGCGACACCGTGCGCAGCAATGCCACGGCGGGCGTGCATCGCGTGCCGCCCGGTGGTCGCTTTGTCGGTGCCAAGATGCCTTACTGGATGCGCCTGACCAGCAATGGTGTCGGCATGCATGCGGGAAACATCCCGCATCCCGGCTCGCCAGCCTCCCACGGTTGCATTCGCATGCCGTATAGCCTGGTTTCCCAGCTCTACTCCATCGCGCCAGTCGGTACTCCAGTCTCCATCGTCCCTTGATCTGAGGTAGGCGCTTTGAGTTTCATCACGGACTGGCTTCCTCAGTACACGCTGTTCACGGAGGACAGCCATATCTTCCTACTGGCGGCAATCGCAGCCCTCTGCATCGGCTTGTCCAAAGCGGGGCTCTCCGGCACCTCGACGCTAAACGTGGTGCTCATGGCCCAGGCCTTTGGTGCGAAGCCCTCCGTCGGCCTCGTGCTGCCGCTGCTGATCGTGGCGGACATCATGGGCTACTTCCTCAACCGCAAGGGCGGCTCATGGAAGGGCATCCTGCCCATGGTCCCGCCTGCCATCACCGGCGTGATCATTGGATGGTTTTTGTTAGGTCATATCGATAACAGCGCCGCGCGCATCGTCATCGGCTGGCTGATCATTGGACTGCTCGGCTTCCACATGCTGTTGAATGCACGACGGCAGGACTTCATCGCGCTCACCCAGCACAAGGGCTTTGCCTGGAGCATGGGCCTTTGCGCAGGTCTGGTGACGATGCTCGCGAATGCCGCAGGACCGGTGATGACCGTTTACCTCCTCTCCCAGCGCATGGAAAAAAAGGATCACCTGGGTGTCTTCAGCCGCTTCTTCCTTTTCATCAATCTCTTCAAGGTCCCGTTCTCTGCCGACCTCGGCATCATTCACGCCAAGTCACTGGCCACGAACCTCGTCATGCTGCCCTTTGTGGTCATCGGCATCCTGCTCGGCTGGCAGATCCTGAAGCGCATCCCGCAGAAGCCTTTCGAGTGGACTCTGTTTGTGCTCACCTTCTTCGCGGCGATCTGGCTGGTGATAGGGTAAGGCCGCACACCAGTATCAGAAAGCCTGCTCTTCCTGTGCAATAAACCCGTCCTGCACAGGTATTGAATGGATGCTTATGAAACGGCCTCTGCTTTTCCTCGCGATAGTCTCCGGTCTTGCCCATGCCGCTGACCTGCCGCCGGATAAGTCCTCTGAGATTCCCGAGTCGGGAAAGCGGCCCGTCGTCATCACGGGCAAGTCCACGCTGGCTCTGCCGAAGCATGATCTCCCGGAAGGTTACACTCTAGAGCTTGCCGCTGCATCGCCGTTGGTGACGCATCCCATCATGGGCTGTCTTGATGATCGCGGGCGACTCTTCGTTGGCGATGCCGTGGGCGTGAACTGGAACAAGGCCCAGCTTGAGAAGAACCCGCCTAACCGGGTTTTGATGCTGGAAGATACCGACAACGACGGTGCCTACGACAAGAGCACGATCTTTGCCGACAAGATGACCTTTCCCCAAGGTGCCTGCTGGCTCAATGGCAGCCTCTATGTCGGCTCTCCACCCTCGATCTGGAAGCTGACCGATACAGACAACGATGGCGTGGCGGACAAGCGCGAGGAGATCGTGACGGGCTTTGATTACACCGGCAATGCGGCGGACATCCACGGTCCGTTTTTGAATCCCACGAATGGCCGCCTTTATTGGTGCCATGGCCGCAAAGGTCACAAGGTGGTGCAGAAGGGTGGCGAGCCCGTGGATGAGTCCATGGCCTGCGGCATCTGGAGCTGCCAGCCCGACGGCAAAGATGTACAATGGCATTCGTTAGGCTGCGGCGACAATCCTGTAGAGGTGGATTTCACGCCTGAGGGCGATGTGATCGGCGTGCAAAATCTCTACTACTCCCAGCCCCGTGGAGACACCCTCATGCACTGGCTTTATGGAGGTGTGTATGAGCGCGCAGACCAGATGAAGGCCATCGCGCATCTGCCACGCACCCTGGACACCATGCCGGTGATGTACAACTTCGGTCATGTGGCTGTCAGCGGCTGCTGCTTTTGGAATGCGCATGCCTCGGGTAAGGCGGCTAAGAGCAGTCACTTCATGGTCACTCATTTCAACACCCAGCGTCTCGTACGCATGGAACTGATTCCTGAAGGCGCCACCTACAAGGCCACGGAGAACGAGTTCCTCAAACTTCACAATCCCGACATCCATCTCACGGATGTCATGGAGGACCCGCGAGATGGATCACTGCTCTTGCTCGACACCGGCGGCTGGTTCCGCATCGGCTGTCCCGCCAGCCTCATGGCGAAGTCTGATTTGCTAGGCGCAATCTATCGCATCAAGCCGAAGAGCCCGGCGATGCTTGCTGTGAAAAGTCCGAAGGACATCATTGGTAAAACAGATTTGAATGCGCAGATCAAAGCACTGGCTTCCTCGGACATGCATGCACGTCGTCGAGTGCTGGAACAACTCGTGCAGAATCCTCCTGAGGACTGGGCGCGTGATGAGAAGACGGATTCCACTCCCGAGAAGCTCGGTGAAGCGGTTCGTCGTCTCATGCATGAACCGTTGGATCCCGTGCTGGAGCATTCAGTGATCAGCGCCGCGCAGGCGCTGAATCTCCTCGCCGTGGCTTTGGAGGACTTGCAGACGGAAAAGGATCCGACCGCACTTCGTCGCAAGCTGGTCAGCTTCGTGCCTGAGGATGCCTCCAGCATGAACCTGTGCATGGAAGTGGCCGCGAAGCATCTCGACTCTCCTGATGCCGGTCTCGCCCGCGTGGCTCTGCGCATCGTGGCCGAGCATCCAGATGCAGACGAGGGCATCACTCCTCGTTTGCTGAAGTGGTTGGATGGAAAGACCGTCATCGCCGCTCGTCTGCATGCCTTGGAGGGATATGCCTCTGCCCTCATGGCCCAGCCAAAAGCGCAGCAATTGCTGACGTCGATGCTGAATCATTCATCCAGTGAGGTGCGCACGGCTGCCCTCCGGGTGCTGGCAGGTTCCACCTCGGGCGCGAAGAATGACGCATGGCTGCCAGCGCTGGACAAACTGCTCGCCGAAGCTCCCACGCCGCTGCTGCTGGATGCCATCAAGAAGCTCAAGACGCCACATTTTGATGCGGCACTCCAATCCCTGGCTGCCGACGCCAAACGCCCGCTTTCCATCCGCCTGAAGGCTCTGGATGCGGCAAGGAATGTGAAGCTCACGGGAGATGCTTTTGTCATGGTGAAAGGCGTGCTGGCCGATGCCTCCTCCTCGGCTGCTGCGAAAATCCAGGCGGCGGGCATGATCGCAGCAGCACCGATGGCGAACGAGAAAATCGCCGAGGTGGCGCCACTCTTTGCCTCGCTCGGTCCGGTGGAGATGAAGTCACTGCTGCCGCTTGTGCGGAAGACTAAGGATGCAGAGATCGGTCGAACACTGGCGACGGAAATCGCCAAGAATCCCGCCATCGCCAGCCAGCAAGAAAGTGTCTACCGCACGGCCTTTAGTGATCTGCCGCCCGAGCTTTTTGAGGGCGTCATTCATCCTGCCTATGCGAAGGCCACGGAAGCCTTGGAACTGAAGAAGCGCCAGCTCAGCCCGCTGGCGGACAAGGTCAGTGCGAGTGGAGACGCGACGCGTGGCAAAGCCCACTTCGCCGCAGGGAAGGGGACCTGCATGGCCTGCCATAAGATTGGCGAGGTCGGTCGCGCCATCGGCCCTGACTTGTCAAAGATCGGTGCCATCCGCACGGAGCGTGATCTCTTGGAAAGCATCCTGTTTCCGAGCAACACGCTCGCTCGCGACTACGAGGCGCACATCATCGAGACCACCGATGGTCAGCAGACCATGGGCGTGATCAAAAGCCACACCGCGGAAGGCCTGCTCGTCGTGGACGTGGCCGGTCAGGAGAAGACCGTGGCGCATCAGACGATCACCGGAGATACCACCCTGACCATGAGCCTCATGCCCATGGGCCTGGACCAGACGCTGCCGGAGGCGGAACTGCTGGATCTGGTGGCCTATTTGCGGAGTCTGAGGTGAGGGCGATGTGGGCGGATTGGCTCTCTTCTTTTTCGAGACTGTTGTTACAGGATTAACAGGATTCACAAGATGGACAGGATTGAGATCTTAAGGTTCCAATCCTGTGAATCCTGCCATCTTGTGAATCCTGTAAAATCTGCCGCGTTTCCCGTTGGACGTTGCCCCTGGACGTAATCCAGCCCACACTCAGGGCTCTCTTCGCCTCATGTCGGACGACTTTTTCGCTTCCACTCCCAGCCCGTCGGCACCGACTGCTGTGGATCCGCATGCGCCATTGGCGGCTAGAATGCGGCCGCGAACCCTCTCTGAATACACCGGGCAGAAGCATATCTTGGGCGAAGGAAAGCTGCTGCGCCGGGCCATCCAGACGGACCGCTTTTCCTCCCTTATCCTCTACGGGCCTCCCGGCGTGGGTAAAACGACTCTGGCGAACATCATCAGCCACGAGACCAAGGCCCGTTTCGTGACTCTCAGCGGCGTGGAAAGCAGCGTGGCGGACATCCGCAAGGAAGCCGAGGCCGCCTCACGCCTGCGCCAGCTGAATGGGCAGGGCACCATTCTCTTTGTGGATGAGATCCACCGCTTCAACAAAGCCCAGCAGGACGTGCTGCTGCCGCATCTGGAGCGGGGCACCATACGCTTTATCGGGGCGACGACCCACAACCCCTACTTTTACGTCAACAGTCCCCTCGTCAGCCGTTCCCAGGTCTTCACGCTGGAGCCGCTGACCTTGGAGGATCTGGAGGAGCTGATCGACCGCGCTTTGGCAGACACGGAACGCGGCCTGGGCTCGGCGAATGCCAGCATCACGCCGGAGGGCAGGAAGCATCTGGCCACCGTGAGCGATGGCGATGCCCGCAAGTGCCTGAATGCACTGGATCTGGCGGTGCTTTCTACCTCCCCCGATGCGGCGGGACAGATCGTGATCGATCTCTCGGCTGCTGAGGAGAGCGTGCAGCAAAAAACGGTGGTCTATGACGGCGATGGCGACGCCCACTACGACACGGCCAGCGCCTTCATCAAGTCCATGCGCGCCAGTGATCCTGACGCGGCCATCTACTGGCTGGCCAAAATGCTCTACGCTGGCGAGGACCTCCGCTTCATTACCCGGCGAATCGTCATCGCCGCCAGTGAGGACGTGGGCTTGGCGGATAGCAACGCCCTGCGGGTGGCCGTGGCGGCCCAGCAGGCTGTGGAGTTCATCGGCATGCCAGAGGCGCAGTTGATCCTTTCCCACGCCGTCCTCTACCTAGCCACTGCCCCGAAGAGCAATAGCGCCACCAAGGCCATCGGTTCAGCGCTTTCCGACGTGAAAAATGGCCGAACCCTGCCGGTGCCGAAACACCTGCGGGATAGCCACTACGCCGGGGCCAAGACCTTTGGCCATGGGGAGGGTTACCTCTATCCCCACGATTTTGAGGGTGGTTTCGTGCCCCAGCGCTGTCTGGAGGGCGGTCGGCAATACTACGAACCGACCACCAACGGCCTGGAAGGGCGGATCAAGGAGCGGATGGATCACTACCGGAAGCTCTGGGAGGAGGCCGAGAAGGCCAGAGGGACACCGGAAAGTTCTCCTGGGGCGCCCCAGGGAAAAAAGAGGCCCCCGAAAAAATAATTTCAAAATGATTCAACAACACAGGGGGGAAGGGAATCAAATCATTCAACAGTGATGATAGGAGCAATCCTACCAATGCTGGTCTTGAGAGTGATTGGTTGTTGTCACATCACCGCCTGATGAGAGTCAGGTTGTGTTGAGGTTGATGCAAACACACGGGGCTGAGCGGAATCGGGAGCCGCTCAGCCCTAACTCTATCTACGGCCTGCCACCAACCGGTAAAATGGGGCATTCTCGATCCAAATGACGCTTATCGGCCTCTTATGACGCCACGAATGGGCGGTTTTCTGCCGGAGCGTCCCTGAGAAAACGTCACAAGAAAAACTCTTCACAGGGCTTGACGCTGGGGGTGGGGGGGTAAGATTCCGCTCTTCCCCTCTTGCCGATGTCTGATCTCTCCGCCCAAACTCAGAAAGCCGATGTTTTGCTCGAAGCTCTGCCCTACATGCAGGGCTTCCGAGGCTGCACCTTTCTGATCAAAGTGGGTGGCAGCGCCATGGAAGATCCTGTCGTGGTCGACCAGTTCCTGCGGGACGTCGTGTTCCTGGAGGCCGTGGGCATCAATCCGGTCATTGTGCACGGGGGTGGCAAGGCCATCTCTAAGGCCATGCAGGAGAGCGGCCTGGAGGCGCGCTTCATCAATGGCATGCGTGTCACCGATGAGGAGACGATCAAGATCGTCGAGCAAACCCTCGCCCGGGTGATCAATCCGGAGATCGTCACGAAGATCAATGCCTTCGGTGGCAAGGCCGTGGGCATTCCCGGCACGGAAGTTTTCCAGGGCCAGCGCATGAAGGCCGAGCTTGGCTGGGTGGGTGAGGTCACGGATTGCAAACTCGGTCTCATCCAGGCTGCCGTAGCGGGTGAGTTCGTGCCCGTCGTCTCTCCCGTGGCGCGCGATCTGGAGAGCGGCAAAACCCTCAACGTGAATGCGGACCTCGCGGCCTGTGCTCTCGCCACAGGTCTGAAGGCCACCAAACTCATCTTCCTCAGTGATGTGCGCGGCGTGATGCGTGATCACAAGGATGAGTCGACGCTCATCCCAAGCCTCGATGAAGCTTCCATCAATGCCCTGAAGGCGGATGGCATCATCAGTGGTGGCATGATTCCGAAGGTGGATTCATCCCTCGAATCACTCCGAGGAGGCGTGGGGAAGGTGCACCTCATCGACGGGCGCATTCCTCACGCATTGATTCTGGAGATCTTCACCGACCGCGGCATCGGCACCGAGATCCACCTTTGAGGCACATTTTAGTTAAGCTCACATCGCCTCAATTTTTCCCGCCGCCTTTTCAGGAATCCTTTCTCTATTTTTATTTCGATGGACAAGACGACCGATTTTGACCCCGCATGGCTCGATGAGTATGTATTGCCTAACTATGGACGCTACAACGTGTGGCCTGTCCGCGGTGAGGGCCCGTATGTGTGGGATCGCGATGGCAAAAAGTATCTCGACTTCGCCGGTGGCGTGGCCGTGTGCCCGCTGGGCCATTGCCCGCCTCCCGTGGTGAAGGCGCTGACGGAGCAGGCAAACACGCTCATCCACGTGTCTAACTGGTATTGCATCGACAAGCAGGCCGAGCTCGCGCGCATCCTCATCGAGGAATGTGTGAAGATCCCCGGCAAGTGCTTCTTTAGCAACAGCGGTGCCGAGGCCAATGAAGGCCTCCTCAAGCTCGCCCGTAAGTACGGCCAGCAGACGGGTGGCCGCTATGAGATCATCACCTTCACCGGCTCCTTCCATGGCCGTACCTTTGGTGCCATGACCGCCACCGCGCAGGAGAAGATCCACGGTGGCTTCGGCCCTCTGCCTCCAGGCTTTGTCTATGTGCCCTTCAATGATGTGCAGGCTCTCGAAACCGCCATCACGGACAAGACCGTGGCGATCCTGGTGGAGCCTGTGCAAGGCGAAAGCGGCGTGAATGCCGTCACTCCGGATTTCCTGCGGAATGCCCAGCGCCTTTGCCAAGAAAAGGACCTGCTGCTTCTGCTCGATGAGGTGCAGGTCGGCTTTGGTCGTGCCGGTGAGCTCACCGGCTGGCGCGCCATCATCCCGGGCGATGAGATCCAGCCTGACGGCATCAGCTGGGCCAAGGCCATCGGCAGCGGCTTCCCGCTCGGTGGTTTCTGGGTGAATGATCGCCGCGATCTCAGCAAGGTCCTCGGACCTGGCACGCATGGCACCACCTATGGCGGATCGCCTCTCGCCTGCGCCGTCGGCATCGCCACCCTGCGCGCCATCATCGACGGCAAGCTTTGCGATAATGCCAAGACTCTCGGTGCCAGCATTGCTGCGGCAGGTCGCGCCTGGAATCATCCGCTGATCAAGGAAGTGCGCCAGCTCGGCCTCTTCATTGGCTGGGAACTCAATGCGGAGGCTGTTGCCGCCAAGTCGGGGGGCAAGCTACCCTCCATCTTCCTTGCCCAGAAGCTGCTGGATGCGGGCATGATGGTCACGCCTGCCGGACCGAATGTCGTGCGCTGGCTCTCGCCGCTGAATATCACCGCCGACCAAGCCGAGGAAGGGCTGACGCTCTTCAAGTCGGTCCTGGATGCGGTCGCTAACTAAAAATGACGAATGAGTAAATCCGAATGACGAAAGAACCCCGAATCACGAAGTCCGACCAAAAGATCCCAGCCATTTAGTCATCCGGCCCTTTGGCACTCCTTCGTCATTCGAGCTTCGGCATTCGTCATTTCCCAGTCCTGCCAACACCCTCAACTTACGTTCCAGTAATGAAGCATCTCCTTTCCATCGAAGAACTTACCGGTGACCAGATCGAAGACATCCTTTCGCTAGCTGCCACACTGAAGAAGGACCGCAAGGCCTCGCCACAGGTGCTCACGGGCCAGCAATGGGCGCTGATCTTCACGAAGTCTTCCACACGCACTCGCGTGAGCTTTGAGGTCGGCGTGCGTGAGCTTGGTGGGCAGGTCATGTTCCTCTCCGGAGCTGACATCCAGCTCGGTCGTGGCGAGCCGATCAAGGATACCGCCCGCGTCATGGGCCGCATGATCCACGGTGCCATCATCCGCACCTTCGCGCAGCAAGACGTGGTGGAGTTCGCCGAATACAGCGGCATCCCGACGATCAATGCGCTGACCGATGACGAGCATCCCTGCCAGATCCTCGCGGACCTGCAGACCATCAACGAGCGCTTTGGCTCGTGGAAAGGCAAGCGCGTCGCCTTCCTGGGCGATGGCGATTGCAACGTCGCCCGCTCTTGGATCTGGGCCAGCGCGCGCCTCGGCTTTGAGCTGGTGATTGGTGCTCCCAAGGAGTTCCAACCCGCCGCCGACTTCATGGCCCGCGTGCCCGGAAACACCGTCACCATCACCGATGATCCGAAGGCTGCGGTGGAAGGCATCGATGCCATTTACACCGACGTCTGGGTCAGCATGGGCAAGGAAGCCGAAGGTGCCGAACGCATCGAAATTCTCAAGCCCTGGCAGATCGGTGCCGACCTCATGAAGCACGCGAAGAAAGAGGCCATCGTCATGCACTGCCTCCCTGCCTACCGCGGCAAAGAGATCACCGAAGAAGTCCTCGAAAACCACGCCACCGTCATTTTCGACCAAGCCGAGAACCGTCTGCACGCGCAGAAGGCAGTGTTGGTGACATGCGCGCGCGGGTGACCTTTGAATGCCATGAAACGCAGACTGCTGCCCGCACTTGCCCTGGTGGTTTGTGCACTGAGTGGCGCTGCGATCTATTGGCTCTGGAATGTCGTCAGAGCACCTCTTTCAGTGCCGCCTCACTTGGTGCAGATTCTGGCAAGCGATCCCCACGAAAGTCACTACGCGGGTTGTGCCTATGAGGCGTTGCCTGCGGGGCATTTGTTTCGGCGTTTGCCTCGTTATCTGGGCGTTCATCTGGTGGCGTGGGGGCACCGCCTCAACAAGGGCGCTTATGCACGCCAGGTAGCACTGAGCATGCCTTTCAAGGTGTCTGAGAAGCCAGATGTTTTTGGTCTCGGTTTGGAGAACGCTGCGAGACTGCTTTTCCAGTGCCCCTTGGATCAACTTACCGAGGAACAAGTAGCAACGCTGATGAAATACTCAGTCGCGCCGAAGAGATTTCCGCTGGCGAACGGCCCGGCCAAGTGAAGGTGGCGAGTTGCTAAAACAGACTTCGCAACCCCGTCCACCTCTTCCGGCTCTCTTGCTTGCCAATGGCGAGGCTCAGAGCCTTCGGGTCACCGACCAGGACCACAAGCTTCTTCGCCCGTGTGATGGCGGTGTAGATGAGGCTGCGTTCTAACAAGACGTAGTGCTGTGTGCTGACGGGGATGACCACACAGGGGAACTCGCTGCCCTGGCTTTTGTGGATGGTCATGGCGTAGGCGAGTTGCAGCTCATCCAACTCACCGGGCTCGTACTCGACAAGGCGTTCGCCTTCAAAGCGCACACTGAGCTTCAGGGGATCGGTGTCGATGCTGACGATGTGGCCGAGGTCGCCATTGAAGACATCCTTGTCGTAGTTGTTCTGCGTCTGGATGACCTTGTCGCCCACGCGGAAGGTGCTGCCGAAGCGCTCGACCTCATACTTGAGTTCGTTCGGCGGATTGAGCGCATCTTGCAGGCGCACGTTCAGCGCCTGCGTGCCGAGCTCGTTGCGGTTCATCGGTGTCAGCACCTGGATGTCACGCGCGGGGTCAAAGTCATAACGGGCTGGCAGACGCCGGTGAACAAGGTCGATGATCGTATCGCTGATCTCACTAGGGCTGCCAGCTTCGAGGAAGAAGAAGTCGGCATCGCGTGAAGGCTTCAGATCAGGCATCTGGCCGCGATTGATCTCATGCGCGCTGGTGATGATGCGACTGGTGGCGGCCTGACGGAAGATCTCGGTGAGCTTCACGCAAGGCACAGCCTCACTACTGATCAGGTCTTGCAGCACCATGCCCGGACCCACGGAAGGAAGTTGATCCGCATCTCCCACCAGCAGCAGATGTGCTCCCTCCGGCAGGGCGGAGAGGAACTGCGCCATGAGCGGGGTGTCCACCATGGAGCATTCATCGAGCACGAAGAGATCGCCCGTGAGCGGCCGACCGCGATGCCTCCCCCAGGAGCCGCTGCCCTGATATTCGAGCAAACGGTGCATGGTCTTGGCTTCGATGCCGGTGCTTTCATTCAGTCGCTTCGCCGCGCGCCCTGTGGGGGCTGCGAGGACGATCTTGATCTGATGCTTTTCAAGAATGCTGAGAATGGTTCGCAGAATCGTCGTCTTGCCCACGCCTGGGCCACCGGTGATGATCAGACAGCGATTCTGCAATGCTGAGACGACGGCGCGCCGCTGACTCTCCGCGAGAGCCTTGCCCGTCTCCTTCGCGGCCCAGGCGATGGCTTCCTCCGGCTCAATCTCTGGATAAGATGCCGACGCAGACACAAGGTCCTTCAAACGCTTTGCGATGCTTTTTTCCGCCGCCCGGAGGTAGGGGAGATAGAACACCCGCATGTCCTGAAGGTCGTGCGGCTCGATGAGTTCCTCCCTAACTAAATGCTCGATCTGGTCGCCAATAAGTTCATCGACACAGCGCAGCATCTCAACGGCCTTTTGATGCAGGAGTGAGCGGGGCAGGCAGGTGTGTCCATTTTGCGCCCCAGTGTCCAGCGTATGCAAAATGCCTGCGCGAATGCGTTCCGGAGCATCTACCGACATGCCCATCTGCTGGGCGATCTGGTCCGCCGTGCGGAAGCCGATGCCGTGAATGTCCTGTGCCAGACGATAAGGATCCCGTGCGAGCACGGTGAGCGCTTCATCGCCATAGGTCTTGTGAATGCGCAGCGCACGTGAGGAACTGATGCCGTGCTTGTGCAGGAAGAGCATGATGTTGTGCACGCCCTTCTGCTTCAGCCAGGATTCGCGGATCTCCTGGCGGCGCTTGCGGCCGATGCCTTCCACGTCCTCGAGCTTCACGGACTCGTTTTCGATCACATCAAAGATGCGCTCGCCGAACTTCTCCACCATGCGCTTGGCATAGGCTGGGCCGATGCCCTCGATCAAACCACTGCCGAGATAGCGTTCGATACCCTCGCTGGAGTTAGGTCGGGTGAGCTTCAGCGTGTCCGCCTTGAACTGCTGCCCATACTCGTTCGTGTGCTCCCACTTGCCGGTGGCCTCGAACTGCTCGCCCGCTACCACTCGCGGCGCTTTGCCTATCAGGCTCATCGGTTCTCGGTGCCCTTCCGGCAGCACCTTGAGAATGCAGTACCCCGTGTCCTCCGTGTGATACACCACGCGCTCCACGAAACCGCGGAGAGTGGCGCTGGGAGCTGACGAGGCAGGGGACATTTGGACTATTTAACCGCAGATAGCACAGATCACGCAGAGGTTTTTTGGAGTTCTGAGCCGCAGCAACTGAATGGCGCTGCGGCCCTCCGTAGGATGACCATGGCTTAGCCCGGTCGTCCCTTGGCGGGTCGCATACACCCAAAGTTGGCGAATGATTCTCGTCGGGAGATTCGCGGGTCTTGCAATATCACCACCTCGTGGAGGACGGCCGGGCTTCGCCACGCCCATCCTACGACATGCGGCCAGCCTCGCCCTTGACGCCTCTGCGAGGCTGCCGACTTCTGAGACGTATCCACCACCCATGTCCAGCCCTCGTCTCACTCTTCGTGTCCATCCAGATGACCAACTTGTGGTCGCGCTTCGTGATCTCAAGGCGGGGCAGGTGATGGAAGGCATCACGCTGCGTGAGGACATCGCCGCGAAGCACAAGTATGCGGCCCGTGATTTTGGCGTGGGTGAGCTGGTGACGATGTATGGCGTGATCGTGGGCCGCACGACGCGGCCCATTGCGGCTGGTGTGCTGGTGCACACGCATAACCTCAAGCACGAAGCCGCAAGCTTTGAAGGCAAGCGTGGCGAGTATCTCTGGACGCCGCCGGATGTGAGCGCGTGGAAGAACCGCACCTTCAAAGGCTTCAAGCGCACGGACAGTGTCTCCGGCACTGCGAACTACTGGATCGTCATCCCGCTGGTGTTTTGTGAGAATCGTAACCTGGGCTTCATGCGCGAGGCGCTGACGAGATCGCTCGGCTATGCGCGCTCATCGCCCTATGAGAGCTTTGCGCAGACGCTGGTGGAGAAGCATCGGCGCGGCGAGTCTTTGGACACAGAACTGGAAGAAGGCCTCTTTGCGGCACCTCGTCCGCTGTTCCCAAATGTGGATGGCGTGAAGTTCCTCGAGCATGGTCTCGGCTGCGGCGGCACCCGGCAGGATGCACAGGCGCTGGTGCAGTTGCTCGCAGGCTACATCGCCCATTCGAATGTGGCGGGTGCGACCATCCTGAGCCTGGGCTGCCAGCATGCGCAGGTGAGTCTTTTGCAAGAAGCGCTGAGCCGCCTCTATCCGCGTTTCAACAAGCCGCTGCACATCTTTGAGCAGCAGAAGAGCGCCTCGGAACGCGACATGATGGCGCGGGCGATCAAGACGACCTTTGAAGGCGTGAAGAAGGCGAACGAGCAGGTGCGCGAAGCCTGCCCGCTGAGTGATCTCATCATGGGTGTGGAGTGCGGTGGCAGTGATGGTTTCTCAGGGGTCTCTGCGAATCCAGTGATCGGCCACACAGCAGACCTTTTGTCAGCACTCGGCGGTGCGCCCGTGCTCTCCGAGTTTCCGGAGTTGTGCGGGGTGGAGCAGAGCTTGTCAGACCGCTGCACCACACCGGAGCTGGCGGACAAGTTCGTGCATCTCATGCGCGCTTATGAAGGTGCGGCGAAGGCCTGCAACTCCGGCTTCGATGCGAATCCATCCCCAGGAAACATTCGTGATGGGCTCATCACCGATGCCATCAAATCCGCAGGTGCCGCGAAGAAGGGCGGCACGGCACCGGTGGTGGATGTGCTAGACTACAGCGAGCCGATCCTGAAACACGGCGGCCTCACGCTCTACTGCACACCGGGCAACGATGTGGAGTCCACCACGGCCATCGCGGGCGGTGGGTGCAATCTCATCCTCTTCTCCACCGGTCTCGGCACGCCCACAGGCAATCCGGTGTGCCCGACTCTGAAGATCTCCACCAACACCTCTCTCATGCAGCGCATGGGAGACATCCTGGATTTCGACACAGGGCCCGTCATCACCGGTGAACAAACAGTGTCGCAGATGGGTGAGAGCCTGCTGGAGATGTGCATTGCCACCGCGAGCGGGGAGTACGTGCCGAAGGCCGTGGCGTTGGGGCAGGATGACTTTTTGCCGTGGAAGCGTGGGGTTTCGCTTTAAGGCGCCGGAAACACGGGCGGGACGCCCGTTTCACACTGAGCAGGCGAGACGCCTGCGCTACTCTTTGACCTTCGAAACCAGCCGCACATCCGTGATGCGCATGGTTTTGTCCACGGCCTTGCACATGTCATAGATGGTTAGGGCCGCAATGCTGGCGGCAGTGAGCGCCTCCATCTCCACGCCGGTTTGGGCGATGGTTTTCGCGGTGGCGACGATGCGGATGCCGTGCTCGCTCGTCTCAAACTCCACGGCCACCTTGCTCAGTGCGATCTGATGGCAGAGCGGGATGAGCATCTGCGTCTGCTTCGCGGCCTGGATGCCGGCGATGCGGGCCACGGCGAGCACATCGCCCTTCTTCAGCCCATTGTCGCGGATCAGCGCGAGAGTATCTCCCTGCAGCTTGATGAAGGCCTCGGCCACGGCCTCGCGGCTCATCGGAGGTTTGGCGGACACATCCACCATGCTGGCACGGCCTTGATCGTCGGTGTGGGTGAGATTCATGGGAAAAAGAAGGGCCGCAGAGACTGCGACAGTGCAAGTCTCCGCGGCCCTGAAGAAATACGAAACTTACTTCAGTTCGGTGGCCCAGAAGGTGTGCCAGTCGTCCAGGTTGTTCAGGTCCACAGCGCCAGGATTCACACTGCCATCTTCAGGCAGACCCACGGCGGCGAGGATGCTCGCGCGGGTGTCGTCCGCATGGATGTAGCCCAGGATGGCCTGGTTGTGCTTGTAGAGGGTGGCCTTGGTCAGGTTCACGCCAGGATAAGCTTTCACCCAGGCTTCAGTCTGCACGTAGGTGGGCTTGGTGGCGATGAAGGTCTTGAACTCCTCGATCTTGATGCCGAGGGCGTCCAGGGTCATCTGGTCATAGCCGCAGCCGATGCCAGGATAGTCCGAGTGCAGTTTGCCTGCGTTGGCCAGGGAGGCCTTCTGCCAGAGGCGTGGCAGATGCAGCACTCCGAGAGGGCCGGCGATGCCGGAGGAAATGAGAGGAACGATTTGGCTCATGATTGGTAGGGATACGTGTCCGAAAATCGGATACATTAGGAACGTGCGAAGTGACGGGAATTGGTCAAGAAGCGGAAGGTGAATTTGCGGCTCGCCAGTCTCGCCCAAAAAGAGAAGTTGCCAGAATGCCGGTCCGCCCTAAAATCCGCGCCGTTCATGGTTATTCCAGCCACCAACATTGCCATTCGAATTAGCCACGGGCTCCTCTGCGCGTAACGCAGCCTTTGGAGTCCGTCATCGTGGCATTGTCACTGCACCCCAGGTGCATCGTTGGGCAAGAAGCCTTCCGCGTTTCACCATCCGCCGCTCCCTCGTCTGCGGCTTCCGTGATCCCTCTTGACCTCCCGACGAATTCTTGACCCTTCTCTGACCTCCCAACCTACCATGTCCGTTCCTGTTACGATCTATGATACCACCCTGCGTGATGGCACCCAGGGCACCGGCATCTCCTTTTCCACCCTCGATAAAATCCGCGTGGCTGAGCGCCTTGACGACTTCGGTGTGCACTACATCGAGGGCGGCTGGCCTGGCTCGAACCCGAAAGACGCAGCGTTTTTCCAGGAGGCTGCGAAGCGCACCTGGAAGAAAGCGAAGATCACCGCCTTTGGCATGACCCGCCGCGGCAAGCTGAAGGTGGAGGACGATGCGCAGGTGCAGATGCTGCTGGACGCGCAGACCCCTGCCGTGACCATCGTCGGCAAGACTTGGCCGCTGCATGTGACGGAAGTCTTCCAGGTCTCGCTGGAAGAAAATCTGGCCATGATCGCCGACACGGTCGCTTACTTGAAGAAGCATGGCCGCGAGGTGCTCTATGATGCGGAGCATTTCTTCGACAGTTTCCGTGAAGACCCTGAGTACTCGCTGAAGACCGTGAAGGCTGCCTCGGATGCGGGTGCTGACCTTGTGGTGCTGTGTGAGACGAATGGCGGTGCCTTGCCTGAATGGGTGGAGGAAGTCACGAAGAAGGTCATCGCCCATCTCGGCAAGCCTGTGGGCATCCACACGCACAATGATGGTGGTGTCGGCGTGGCGAACGCGCTGGCCGCCATCCGCGCCGGTGCCTGCCAGGTGCAAGGAACCATCAATGGTTATGGCGAACGCGTGGGGAACTGCAACCTCATCACCGTGATGCCGAACCTGCAGATCAAGATGGGCATCGATCTCGGCATCGACCTCACTCGTCTGCGTGAGCTGTCCTTCTTTGTCGATGAACTCGCCAACGTGCCGCATGACATTCGTGCGCCGTATGTCGGCATCGCTGCCTTCACACACAAGGGCGGCCTGCATGTGCACGCCGTTCAGAAACTGGCCCGCACTTATGAGCATGTGGATCCTTCCTTGGTGGGCAATGAGCGCATCATCACCATCTCTGACATGAGCGGTCAGTCCAATGTGCTCATCAAGGCCGAGGCCATGGGCATCCCGCTTGTGAAGGGATCACCCGACGTGAACAAGGTCCTCGCTGAAGTGAAGCGCCTGGAGAGCGAAGGCTATGAGTTTGAGGCGGCTGAGGCCAGCTTTGAACTTTTGATCCGTCGTCAGTTAGGCCGCGATATCCGCAGCTTTGAGCTCATCGAATATCACACCACGCATCGTCATCACCCCTACAATAAGATCGAGACCACCGAGGCCACGGTGAAGATCAGTGTCGATGGCAAGCCTGAGTATACCGTGGATGAGGGCGACGGCCCGGTGAATGCGCTCGACCGAGCCCTGCGCAAAGCCCTGCTGCCGCATTTCCCGAAGATCGCCCAAGTGCGTCTGGAGGACTACAAGGTCCGCATCATCGACAGCGGCAGCGGCACCGCCGCGAAGACCCGCGTGCTCGTCGTCAGCAGCGATGGCAACCGCACCTGGGGCACCGTCGGCGTTTCCACCAACGTCATCGATGCGAGCTGGGAAGCACTGGTGGACAGCCTGGAGTACTTTTTGATGAAGCAGGGTTGATCGTTCTGACAAGCCTTGAGACTGGGGCAGGATGATGAGGATCGTCCTGCCCCAGAAGGCACCCACTGCGGCGTTCGGCTTTATTCCCCCGGATAAGCTTCCTGAGGGTTTTATCTAGATCGATTTTTGGTTGGCCCTGGCCAAGGTTGTGATGTATTGCCCTATCCAGGACTTTCTTTTATGCAGCAGCATCTGCGGTGGCTCTCTCTCTTTCTTGTGGCGCACGGACTCTCTGGCATGGCGGAGGCTCAGGAGGACGTGTTGTGGACAGAGTTGGGACCTGTGACATCCTCAGGGGCCGTTCGCCTGGCCACGGAAGCTCAGACACCGGTGGCGTATCACCAGAAAAGCGATGCTTACATTCAGAGGCACGTAGCTGCCCAGCCGCCACGTCGGGTGCCCGTGCCCATCTCTGACCTCGTGGATGTCCGGGACGATGGTTCGGAAATCGTTTGTCATTATGATCCGAATCGCGGGGTTTGGTCGGGGAGCGGTTTTCCGACGGCAACGTATCTGGCTCACCCTCAGACGGGACTTTGGCATCAGTTGCCCAAAATGCCTGGATTGCCAGCCACGGCCAAGCTCGAGCCCTGTGGGATAACTTCGGAAGGGTGGGTGTTGGGCCGAGTGGCGTTTTCGAATCTTCTCTGGAGCTACAACTCGTCTGACGGTTATCGCCAGATCGAAATGCCTGATGGAGCTCCCTTTTCATCTCCCACGGCGAACAAGAATCTGAGCCGCATGGTGATGGGAGGCTACTGGTGGACTTCAGCGGCAGGCTGGCGGGCGCTGCCGTCACCCTCCTCCAATGCCGAAGTTTCGAAGATCTCCTCCAGTGGTGAATGGATCGTCGCTTCCAGGGGCGGTAGTGGTTGGCGTTATCCCGAGCCGCTGATGCGCTGGCAGGTGGCTGCCGGCGAGACCTTGATCAACCCCGTCTACATGCATGTGCCCACGGGGTGGAGGGTTCATTCCATCGCGCGCGTGCTGGATGATGGCCGTGTCATCGGCACGCTGAAAACCGTGGCCGATGAGGCGTATCGAAACATGGATGCTTTCATCTGGCATGCCAATGGGCGGGTCGAAAGCCTCATGGAGGCGGTTCGCCGGACCTTCGGCGAAGAGGCGCTTCCCCCGGTCTCCCGGTTGGGCAGCGTGATGTCTGTGACTGCTGATGGCCGACGGTTCGCTGGAGCTCGGGAGTTGGAAAGCAGTTCGTCCGTGAATGAGGCTGCTGTGGCTTGGAGCCTGTCCTTGAATGCAGATCTGGCACCTTTGCCTGCGGCACCCATGATCCAGCTTTTTCCGGAGAAGAGCATGGTGCATGAGATGGGAGCCGTCATGGTCCTCAATGCCGGAAACGCCCCTCTGAACCTGACTGCGGCAGTCTTTGAGGGAGATGATGCTTTCCGGTTTACTTTGGCATACCAGGGGGTGGCAACGCCGTTTCAGCCCGTGATGCTTGAGCCGGGTGGCTCAGTAAAATTGTCCTATCTCGTTGATGATGGAAATCTGGATCGTTCGGCAGTCCTGCGGTTGACCTGCAATGATCCGAGGCCGGATGCGGGAGTGATCGAGGTCCATCATGAGTCGGTCATGATGCCTCGCATCGGTTTCAATGGACTCGCCCCGATCATCGAGACCACGACCGACAGGATGGTTGAGGTCCCTATCTCCGTGTGGTGTGGCTCGGACTATCGTAACGTCACCGTCACGGGGCTCGGTTTCGATGTGGATGAAGGAGCGGCGGCTTTCAGTGAGATCGTTCCTAACGAAACCTTTGATCTGGCCCGCAACACCAGCCGTGAGGTCACGCTCAAATTACTTTTCGATGAACCTGGGACATATGAAGTCTTGGTTCATGTCACCGGACCTGCGGATTGCGGGCTTCCCGAGCCACGCAAGGTGATCGTCCACGTCAGTCCCCAAGCCGCCCTCCAATGGGTCGCAGAAGACGGTGTCACGGTTCTCAATCCGGAGACGGATGTGATTGATGCAGGACAGGTGACGGTAAATTCGACGATCTACATGCCTGTGCGTCTCAAAAACACAGGCCTGGAATCGGTGAGCCTGATCAGTCGGTCTGGAAACTCCACGGACGACCCTTTCCGGGGTCCTCTGGATAATGTGACCTCTTTGTTGCCGCCGCCGCCTGTCACCCTGACACTCACCGGAGTGTCTCCAGGACAGACCGTCACCAAATACTTGCGCGTGGCTCCAAAAAACCTTGGGGTTCAGGAGGGGACGGTCAGGCTGGATTCTCGTGGACAGTTTGTGTCTCCCATGGTGTTGACAGCCCGTTGCACAGGCATCGCGGCAGGCGCGCCCGTGTTTTTGGACCAGCCGCAGTCTGTCTTCGTCAGCCAGGAAGGACCTCGTCCGCCTGTCAGAGTCGTAGGAAGCCAGCAGCTCAATGCTGTGTTGAGTTCGACAGGCTCTTCATGGACAAAGTCTCTGAGCATTGACTATCAGTCTCGTGTTTTGTATTCGGCCATGCCTGGGGCCTGGACTCTCAAGGTGACGAATTCCCAGGGAACTGGCATCAGCCAGGCATTCTATGTCGCACAGTTGCCGGGTGGACCTCGAAATAGCTATTTCATCCGTACTGGAGAGCAGCTGAATTTATCGACTGGGGCCACAGGCCCTGGCTTGAGCTATCAGTGGTGGCACGGGGAGCAAAAGCTCACGGACACCAACGGTTATGCTGGCAGTCGTGCCGCAGTCTTGCGTGTCGCATCTGTGAAGGACGTCCACGCGGGTGACTACTCATGCGAGGTCACCTTGACGGGTCCAGACCGCACCCTGGCGCAGACGGTCCAGGTCGCCACAGTCGACGTGAATGACCCGAGTCTGAATCCAAGGGTGGAACCCTTCAGCCTGCGCAGGGCCAGAGAGGGTGAATTCATCAGCTTCAGCATTGGGGCGCTAGGTCGCTCAGGGAAAGCCACGATTACCGGATTGCCGCCGGGCATGCGGCAGACTGAGGCTGGCGGGTTCAATGTTTCCGGCTTTATCAGCTTGGCGGCGGCGGCCACCAAGCCTGTCACTTACAAGGTCAAAGTGGTGGTGCGCAGCGGCACCCTCGTGAGTCCTGTGTTTGAGGTCCCTTGGGTGATCGAGCCGTATGAAGATGCAGGGCTTGCAGGCACCTACCATGGACTGATGGAGCAGATGACCATCCCACCGCTGGGAGGTCGTGTCATCGTGACCATGTCTACCGCAGGCTCGGGCAGCTTCTCTTGGGAAGGTGACGGCATGGTGAAGGCATCGGGCAGGGTGATTTTGGTCGGGCGGGGTCCTCCAGGTCTGCCTGCGCAGTTTGATCCGCCGCTGCCGGTGGGCATGGAGCCTCCTTCAGCGGCTCATGCACTGGTCTGCGTCGGCAAGGGGCGTCCGGGAGAGGTTCCACCCAGCCTGGTTCTCATCCATGGCCCCAACATGCTGGTGGGGGGCTTAAGTTCACCTGAATCATCGGTGCTCGCATTCCGCCTTACTAAACCCGTGGCGGCGTTGGTTCCGGGGAACAAGACCACCGTCTACACCCAGGTGCTGGAGCACGAGGAGGTGGAAGGGAAGACTTGGCGTGAGGTGCCCCCAGAGAACATGCCAAACGGCCCCGGTGTCCTGGGTGATGCTGTCACATTTCTGGACCAACGTCAGCGGCTGCACCTCTTCGGCAGCAAGCTGAACACCGCTTACGATCACTGGATGTGGGATCCGAAAGGGCGGAAGTGGACGGACGCGCGAACCGCCTTGAACATTCCGGCCAACGATCCAGTGCCGCCTCGCGAGCCGGATCCGACCCTGTGGCGGTCTCCGAGCGGTGCAGACTCCTGGCTCTACACAAAGCAGGGCGCGCTCTGGCGCTGGTCAGGTGCCGATGGTCGCTGGCAGATGGTGCAGGCGCCGCTGCCTCTTGGTAGTGCTGGCGAGCCCGGTGTGCTGGGCGTCTCGTCACCGCAGAGCCGGCCGCGTGGCCGCCAGGGGGCCACGACATGGCTGCAGGCGAACGGGGAGCTCTGGATGTATGGGGGTCGTGTCCCGAACCCGGCGACAGGCTCTTTCTTTTCGTTGGTGGACTTGTGGTGCTTCCAGCCTGCCACTCAGCAGTGGACGTGGATGGCCGGCCGCACACTACTGCCGTCTGAGGGGCCTGACTGGAGATCGGATGGCATCTTGCAGCCTGCGTCTGATGCCGCCTTCTGTCCGTGCTGGGTTGACCACACCGGACGTCTCTGGATGCACGAACTGACCTCCTCAGGGCAGCAGCGCATGTGGACGTTTGACCTTGTGTCCAAGTCCTGGAGCATGCCGTATTCCCAGGCCTGGGACGGGGTGATTCCCGGCCACTCTGGAACCAGTCGCGAGACCGGCCCACCCGAGACGGGGACATCCCCTGGCAAGAGGTCAAAGAACGCGCTTTGCTGGACGGATGCGC
This sequence comes from Verrucomicrobiota bacterium, assembly GCA_040387935.1. GTDB lineage: Bacteria > Verrucomicrobiota > Verrucomicrobiia > Verrucomicrobiales > Verrucomicrobiaceae > Prosthecobacter. Next base: position 770,591 of record JAZKCU010000001.1, read on the forward strand.
AGGGGAACCTGATGCTCTTTGGCGGCTTTGATTCAGGGGTCGGTGCTGCTGGCTACAACCGGTACCCTGACTTCTACATCTGGCGTTTCAACATTCAGCAGAATGCCTGGACCTGCCTGGGCTTTGTTGAGGAGGACGGCTTGGATGCGGCGGGCTGGGGGATTACCCAGTCACAAACCTGGAAGACCGCTTCTGGACACCTGTACATGCGCGGAGGCATCATCCGGCTTTCCACGGTGAACCTGGGAGATTCGAACCTGCCGGGCTTCCTGGAGTTTTCGGACGTGGAACCGCCTGACGTGCCAGGCTTCCTGGCCAGCACGCTTACGACCGCCGGTGCACTCTCCTGGGTTGGACGTCTTCCGGATGGTGAGCCCGTCACCGGTGCCAGCGTGATTTCGCGGTTTGATCTGGATCTGCCTGCGGAGGGCCTCACCCCTGGCATGTGGGTCACTCCGTGTTATTCCACGCTTACGCATAAGAAGAGCTCTTTGTTAGGCTTGCTGAGCTTTAAGGTTGACGGCTCCTGTTGTGCGCATCTGTCGTGGTCACGTCCTTACGGCGCTTCGATTGCCACCCAGCGTGTGCTCCCGGCCGGTTTCCCCGCCTTGGAACTCGAAGGACAGGGGTGGCGTTATGACACAGCGACATGGGCACAAAACTTGCCAGCTCAGGGACTGCCGCTCGATCAATTGGCAGGACTGCCAGCCACGGACTTGCTGCTCACGGCCAAGGCTCAGCGCCTCGTCATGACGCTGGCTCCGTGGAGCCCTTCATCACCCACCGTCACTTTCGTGCCTGCCACAGGTTTCTTCAGTCTGAAGGGTAAGATCGGCACGCAGCCAAAAACCAGTCGTGAGTTTCAACTTCATGGCTTGCTGTTGCCAAAGATCAAGTCTGCTGCGGGGCAGTTCACGGTGCCGCTGGCGGTGGATTCTCTGATTGTCCCAAAACAAACCGAGACGACCACGGAGATCCAGATCGGCGGATTCTGAGGGTTGCACCAAAAGACTGAGGAGTTCTTCAGGCCTCGCCCTTCTGCTGCATCGCTTGTTCGACCGCGCGCCAGGCAAGGGTCGCGCATTTGACGCGCTGGGGAAATTTTTGCACGCCTTCCAGCAGGATGAGTTCGCCGAGGGAGTCTTCGTCTTGGACGCTGCCTTCGCCGGTCACGACGGAACGGAAGTCCTGGATGAGCGCCTTCAGCTTCTCGGCATCGGCGCCCTTCATCTTCACGGTCATCATGCTGGCGCTGGCCTGGCTGATGGCGCAGCCCTGGCCTTCGAACTTGATGTCCTCGACCTTGCCATCGGTTCCGAACTTCAACCAAACGTCGATCTCATCGCCGCAGGTGGGGTTGTCGCCATGCACATGCACACAGCCTTCGCCTTGAAGCTGGCCGTGATTACGCGGGCTGCGGGAATGATCGAGGATCACCTGCTGGTAGAGATCGCGGAGGTCTTCAGAGAGGGCCATGGGAATTAGGAAAAGAAGGCGATGGCCTGCTGGAGGATGTCGATCATGCGATCCACCTCGGCCTGGGTGTTGTAGAAGTAAAAGCTGGCACGCGTGGTGCCCGGTGCCTTGAAGCGCTTCATCAGCGGTTGCGTGCAGTGATGACCGCCTCGCAGGGCAAGGCCCTGGGTGTTCGCGAACTCCACCAAGTCATGCGGATGCGCGCAGGCCAGCGTGAAGGCAGCGAGCGAGGCGCGGTCCGCCGGGGCTGGCGGGCCTAACAAACGAAGCCCAGGCAGCGCATTGAGCTTCTCCATGGCATAGAGCGTGAGCTCGCGACCATGAGCCTGAATATTATCGAGGCCGACGGACTCGAGATAGTCAATGGCTGCACCAAGGCCGATGACGCCAGCGATGTCTGGCGTACCAGCTTCAAAGCGATGCGGCGCCGCCTTGTAAGTGCTCCGCTCCAGCGTGACGGTTTCGATCATCTCGCCGCCGCCATGCCAGGGCTGCATGGAGTTGAGAATGTCGAGCTTTCCATAGAGCACACCGATGCCCGTGGGCGCGCACATCTTGTGGCCGGAGAAGACATAAAAGTCACAGCCGATGTCCTGCACATTGACCGGGATATGCCCCACGACCTGCGCACCATCGATGAGCGTGGTGATGCCGCGTGCACGTGCCTTGGCGCAGATCTCTTTGACCGCATTGATGGTGCCGAGCGAGTTGGAGATGTGCACGCAGGCGAGCAGTTTCACGGGCTCGCTGGCTAACAAAGAATCCAACACGGTGATGTCCAGTGTGCCATCATCCAGCACCGGCACATGCTTCAGGGTCGCGCCGCAGCGCTCCACGGCGAGCTGCCAGGACACGAGATCGCTGTGATGCTCCATGCCGGTGGTCACCACCACATCGCCCGCCTTCAAATGCTGCGCGGACCACGCCTGCGCGACGAGGTTGATGCCCTCCGTGCTGCCACGGGTGAAGATGATCTCTTCCTCATGCTCGGCACCGATGAAGCGCGCGACCTTCCTGCGCACGGCTTCGAAGTTCGCGGTGGAGCGATTGCTCAGCTCATGGAGGCCGCGATGCACGTTGGCATTGTCGTGCTCATAGTAGTGCACGAGCGCCTCGATGACCTGACGCGGCTTCTGGCTGGTGGCGGCGTTGTCAAAATACACCAGCGGATTTCCGCAGACCTGCTGATGCAGGATGGGGAAATCAGCGCGCAGATGGGAGAGATCGGTCATGAGCGAAGCGGGAGGGATCAGCAGAGGTTACGCCTGTGGGGGCTGGTTAGACCGCAGTGAAGAAGATCAATCACTCGAAGTGCATCTGGCCGATGTCACTGCGGAGTTGCATGCCTTCAAAGTTGATTTTGTCGGTCTCCGCGTAGGCTTTGGCACGGGCCTCCGCACGTGTGGCAGCGTTGGCGACGACAGCGAGCACCCGCCCTCCATTGGTCGTAAACTGGCCTGCTTCATTCTTCTTCGTGCCGCAGTGGTACACGCGTGCGCCTTCCACCTTGCCGAGGCCGCTGATGACATCGCCATTGCGCGAGCTGGCAGGATAGCCTGCGGAGGCGCTGATGACGCAGATGCTCCAGCCTTCTGCAAAGGTCAGCAGTTCGGGCATCAGACTGCCCTTGGCGGCCTGGAAAACATAGTTGGCAAAGTCCCCGCGCACCATCGGCATCACGGCTTCGGCTTCAGGATCGCCGAAGCGGCAGTTGTACTCGATGATGTAGGGTCCGGAGGATGTGAGCATCAGACCAAAGTAGAGGAAGCCACGATAGCGCAAACCATCGGCGATGAGTCCCTTCACGGTCGGCTGCACGATCTCGCGCTCGATGCGTGCCAGCACCTCAGGCGTGACGATCTCACGACTGGCCACCGCGCCCATGCCACCGGTGTTCGGACCCTGGTCGTTGTCACGGATGCGCTTGTAATCACGCGCTGGCATGAGGATGTGATACTGTTCATCACACACGGAGGCGAAGACGGAAAGCTCAGGCCCGATGAGGCAGGTCTCCACGACGAGGTTTCCCGCACCAAAAATGCGCTTCTCCATCACGTCCTTGATGAACTCTTCAGCCTCTTCGCGAGTCAGGCAAACCGCGACGCCCTTGCCAGCAGCCAGACCATCGAACTTCAGCACGATGGGGAACTCCGTCAGCGCGGTGCGTGCTTCTTCGGCATTCGTGCAGACCGTGTAGGAAGCGGTGGGGATGTTGTGACGCTTGAGGAAGTGCTTGGCGAAGGCCTTGGAGGCCTCGAGCTGCGCGGCCTCTTTAAACGGACCCCAGCAGGGGATGCCCGCTTGCTCGCACATGTTTGCCAGACCTTCATCCTTCACCAGCCAGGCCTCCTCACCCGCGACGCAGAGGTCGATGGCGTTTGATTTCATCCAGGCGATCAAATCGGGCAGGGAAGTCACCTCCACACGCGTGGCGAGAGTGGCGATGGCATCGCTGCCGGGCCAGGCAAACAGTTCGTGTGCTTCGAGGGATTCGCTGAGTGCGGTGATGAGGGCGTGCTCGCGCCCGCCTTTGCCTGTGACCAAGATCTTCATGGGCGTTCACCCATGCGCGGGAAAGGAAAACACGCCAACGCAAAACACGTCCTGGGAGGCACTGAATTTAACTGTAGATAACGCAGAGGGCGCAGATGCTTTTATCCGGACCTCAAGAAGGTCAGTGTGGGTGGCCGTTTTTGCAAGATGGCCTATTGCGCAGAAGGCGCGCGCCGCCATACTCGCACTTCGCCTTTCCTGGCGGTCATGCTCCTGTAGCTCAACGGTTAGAGCAGGGGACTCATAATCCCTTGGTTCTCGGTTCGAAT
>JAZKCU010000002.1:0-376968 GCA_040387935.1 Verrucomicrobiota bacterium
TCGGAGACCTCTCCCCCCGTCTATTTGGTCACCCACATTGCTTAACGGCATTGGCATTAAGCCCACTCCTTCAAGCGTTCAGGGAAAGGGCAGTCCGCGCAGGCGCTGTCGTCTTCGAGGCAAAAGTCTTCATAGATCTGCAGGAGGCCTTGCTGATGATGCAGTTTCTTTTGAAACAAGGCTCCACGCGGGCTTTCTCCAAAGAGCCTGAGCACAGCACGGCTGACCTTCTGGTTCTCCAGCAGAGCTGGCAGTTCCAGATACTCCGCCCACAGCCGTGTGCGCTCTGGCATCAAAAGTGGGTAGGCCACATTCGCGAGCATCTCCTGGACTCTCGACTCACCGACCAGCGCCATCGGTTTGCTCGCCGGCGCGGCTAACAAGGTGTAATTCACGCTCCAGAAGTCATGCTTCAGAGCCGCGATCGTTTCCTTCCAGGCCATCTGGCTCCAGCGGGTGGCATCCATGAGAGGTGCGGAGACCTTGTCCCATGAGGCAAGCATGATCGTGAGCGCACCCAGACGGCGCTGCGGATGATTCCCAGGTCGTGTGGCCGCGAGTTTCCAGTGAGGCCGCTGGGCAGGCTCCAGCCAGCGGGCGCATTCCTCACGCAGCCGCCACCATTCCTGCCAGAGCTGGCGGAGATAGCCACGCGTCTCCGGCTCGGTGTCCTCAAACTTCACGCCTTCCAGAAAGCCGCTGACCCCAAAGAGCAACGCCTCGCGCTGAGTCGCGGACAGGCCTTTCAATCGGCGCAGGGGCAGCCTCTGGCTCAAGAGCATGAAGGGCTGCTGGTTCTGGCGGTAGCCAAGCGCCTGGGAGATGGCTTGATAGATCGTTTGTTCGCGCCCTTGGGCGGCGATGCTGCGGTGGAGCCGCAGTGACTTCTTCTCCAGTCGATGCTGGGCAGCAGCCTCGATGATCGATTGCACACGCGCGTCATCCATCTCCCGCAGTGGCGTGGAGCAGCGCCCGATTCGCACGGCCGCCAGTCCGCGATTCGGTCGCGCATCATGGCCCAGCATCGCCATCTCCAAGCGCACCTGCGGCACTTCCTGATGCTCCAGCGTCCGGGTGTAAAACCTCTCTGCGGGCGCATTCATGAAGAGATGCAGCACCACCCTGCCATAATCAGGATTCGCTCCATGCGCGTGCCGCTCCCAATCTCGCGCATCGGGATCGAGCTCGATGTCTCCACGCTTTGTCTGCCCATCGATATCCACCACACAGTTCGTGAAGTCAGGTCCGGCCCCGGAGTTCCACACGCCAAAATCGACGATACGCACCGGCTTGCCTTCGGTGCTGGTGAACTCATGCCCAAAGGCTCCGGCGAACCAGAGACTCTGCAAATCCAGTTCCGCCATGGATTCCTGCAGTCCTGGCAGTTTGGCTGAATGCTCGGCGACGCCTGCGAAAACAAGATCTCGAAAACGGGTATAGCGGTCGGCAAGGGGCAGGGGAGTCATGGAGTAAGCGTGCAAACGCTACAGAAGCAGCCCCTAGGTGAGAAGACGAATTTGAAGGGAATATCTCTCCCTTTGTTCCACGGATTGTCGATTCAGATTTGCCTCCCGCCTTTCTCTTGCTACCCCAAAAGGCTCATGTCCCAGCCCGATTCCATCCCCAATGTCCTTGCCGAACGTTACGCCACCCCCGCCATGCGCGCTCTCTGGTCGGGCGAGGGGAAGGTGCGCCTGGAGCGTGACTACTGGATCGCCGTGCTGAAGGGCCAGCGCGATCTCGGCATCCCGGTGCCCGATGGCGTGATCGAGGCCTATGAGACCGTCAAAGATCAGGTGAATCTCACCGCCATCATGGAGCGTGAGCGCGTGACCCGTCACGATGTGAAAGCCCGCATCGAGGAGTTCTGCGATCTCGCCGGGCATGAGCACATCCATAAAGGCATGACCAGCCGTGACCTCACGGAGAACGTGGAGCAGCTCCAGACTTTCCGCGCTCTGCTGGAAGTGCGCAAAAAGAGCATCGCGGTGCTTGCCGGCCTTGCCCGTCGTGCGCAGCAGACACGTGACATCCCTTTCACCGCACGCACGCACAACGTGGCCGCGCAAGTGAGCACCTTGGGCAAGCGTCTTGCCATGTTTGGTGAGGAGTTGCTGCTCGGAGTTCAGGCGCTGGAAAGCCTCATCCAGACCTATCCTGCTCGCGGTTTAAAAGGCGCGGTCGGCACTCGCCTTGACCAGATCACCCTTTTCAATGGAGATGTCTCGAAGGCCCGTGCTTTGGAAGACCGCGTGCTGCATCACCTCGGCATTCATGCCTCGCTGGACTGCGTCGGTCAGGTGTATCCGCGCAGCCTGGACATGCAGGTCGTGTCCACACTGGTCCATGTGGCCAGCGGTCCGGGCAGCTTTGCCAAGACGCTTCGCCTCATGGCCGGTCAGGAACTGGCCAGCGAAGGCTTCGCCAAAGGTCAGGTCGGCAGTTCTGCCATGCCGCACAAGATGAACAGCCGCTCGTGCGAGCGCATCAATGGCTTCCATCTCATCTTGAAAGGTTACCTCGCCATGGCGGCAGGTCTGGCTGGCGATCAGTGGAATGAAGGTGATGTGTCCTGCTCCGTGGTCCGCCGCGTGATGCTGCCGGATGCCTTCCTGGCCATGGACGGCCTGCTGGAAACCACGCTCACCGTGCTGAACCAGATGGAAGTCTTCGAGGCTGTCGTGGAGCAGGAGCTCATGCGCTATCTGCCCTTCCTGCTCACCACCACGGTGATGATGGAAGCCGTGAAAGCTGGCGCCGGTCGCGAGGCCGCCCATGAAGCCATCAAGATCCATGCCGTTCAGGTGGCCCGCGACATGCGCACGGGCAAAGTGGCGCAGAACGATCTCTTCGCCCGTCTCGCCGCAGATGAGCGTCTTGGCCTAAAGGCCGAAGCATTCGATCAACTCGTCGCCCAAGGTCGCGCCAACGCTGGTGATGCCGGCGAGCAGGTGGATCACTTCGCCAAGCGTGTTTCTGAGCTCACGGCTTCTCATCCAGATGCCGCCGAGTATCAGCCTGGATCGATCCTGTAAAGCCGATCGATTCGTTCTGTCATAATGGCATCTAACCAAAAGGGCTTCCGTGAGGAAGCCCTTTTGCGTGTTCACGAGATGAGCTGAATCACGCCTTCTCAAAGGCGTCCGCCACGCGCAGCACCGTGATCTCATCCAACGGCTTGCCGATAATCTGCAGACCGACAGGGAGCTGCTTGCCACCTTCCTCGGCGGTGCCGCAAGGGATGCTGATGCCGGGCAGACCCGCGAGGTTCACCGGGATGGTGAAGATGTCTTCCAGGTAGGCCGCGAGAGGATCCTCCTTCAACGCACCGAACTTGTGCGCAGGCGCAGGGCTGGTGGGACTGACAATGACGTCCACGTTCTCAAAAGCCTTCTCAAAGTCTTGACGGATCAGCGTGCGTGCGCGCTGGGCCTTGATGTAGTAGGCATCATAGTAGCCGCTGCTGAGCACATAGGTGCCCAGGAGGATGCGGCGCTTCACTTCAGGGCCAAAGCCTTCCTCACGGCTCATCATGTAGTGCTCCATGAGGTCCTTTGCATCCGTGCTGCGATGTCCATAACGCACGCCATCAAAGCGGGCGAGGTTCGCGGAAGCCTCTGCCGGGGCGATGATGTAATACGTGCTCACGCCCAATTCGGTGTGCGGCAAGCTGATCTCCACTGGGATGGCTCCGAGAGACTCCAGCTTTTTGATGGCGTCATTCACACGGGCCGAGACACCGGCATGAATGCCGGAGATGAAATACTCCTTGGGCAGACCCACGCGGAGACCCCTGATGTCCTTGCCGAGACCGCTGGTAAAGTCTGGCACGCTGGTGTCCAGCGAGGTCGAGTCACGCGCATCCTTGCCGCAAAGATGGTTCAGCAAAATGGCGGCATCTTCGACCGTCTTGGTGATCGGCCCGATCTGGTCCAGCGAGGAGGCGAAGGCCACCAGGCCATAGCGCGAGACGCGTCCATAGGTCGGCTTGATACCGACGCAGCCACAGAAGGCCGCCGGCTGGCGGATGGAACCACCGGTGTCAGAACCCAGCGTGGCGATGGCGAGGTTACCGGCCACAGCCGCGGCGCTGCCACCACTGGAGCCGCCGGGGATGCGGTCGAGGTCCCGAGGATTGCGAGTCACACCGAGAGCCGAATTCTCCGTGGAGGAGCCCATGGCGAACTCATCCATGTTCAGGCGGCCAAAGGGCACGGCACCGGCACCGCGAAGCTTGGTGATGGCACCCGCATCATAGGGCGCCTTGTAGTTTTCGGCGAGCATCTTGGAGCCACAGGTGCAGGGCTCACCGGTGACATTGATGTTGTCCTTGATGCCGATAGGGATGCCGCCGAGCGGCTGGGAAAGGTCGGCTTTGTCAGCCTCGGCGAGAGCCTTCTCAACGTCCCAGGAAAGGTAGGCGCCAAGCGTGGCATTGTGCGCATCGATGGCGTTGGCGACGTCCGTGACGATATCACGCGGCGTGATTTCCTTGGATGTGAGCTTTTGACGGAGCGCAGAGATGGTGGACGAGGCAAGAGACATGCGGAAAAGGGGCGAATTCAGACTAACAAACAGTGAGATCGATTATTCAATGACCTTCGGAATCTGGAACTGATCCATGGCACGCCGGGGTGCATTGGAGAGGGCCTCGCTTTGCTCAAAACCAGGGCGCGCCTGATCGGGGCGGACGACATCGAAAACCGGCATGGCATGCGCGCTGGGCTCCGCATCCAGAGTGTAGGAGCTCAGCTGGTCGATGTGACCCAGAATGCGGGTGAGCTGCTGCTGGTAGTGCGCGGCTTCCTCCTCCGTGAGGGCGAGGCGGGCAAGCTTGGCGACGTGGTGGATGTCGATCTGCGGGGATGGCATGGCCTGCCTTTGTAGGCCGTGTTTGAGGGCTGGCAAGCTCGGGGAAAGACCAATTCACCTCTCCCTGGCATTTGATGGCGCATTCGGAAGCCCTAGCACGCCTGATCTACGGCGGGATCACCGTTTAAACGGATGCAGAAATTGCTGCCAGTAGCCCTTGGGCACCGGGTGCCCCTTGATACCGTAGCCCTCGGGCCAGCGACCGTCCTCGGGCATGTGGTAGGTGCCAAAAAGCCGGTCGAAGAGTGGGAAATGAATCGCAAAGTTCACATCGATGGCCTCTTTTTCGATGCCATGGTGCCAGTGGTGAAAGCGCGGAGTGACCAGATACTTCTCCACGAGACCAAAGCGCAGGCCCAGATTTGAATGCACGAAGGTGGCATAGAGATACACCACCAGGATATAGGCATTCACCGCTGGCTGGCTGAAGCCGAGCACGATCGTCGGAATCACCGTGGTGCCACGCAGGATCAGGATCTCCAGGAAATGCATCCGCGCTCCGGCCATCCAGTCCATGTTCTGCGCGGAGTGATGCACGGCATGAAAGCGCCACAGGGCGGGGATGCGATGAAAGGTGCGATGCAGCCAGTACTGCACGCAATCTGTCAGGAACATGATGGCGATGAACTGCACCACGAAGGGCAGGGCAGCCACCCAGGCGCGGAAGGACGACCAGGAGGTGACCGCAAGCAGGGTGTTCGCCGGGATGAAGGACAGCCAGGTCAGCAACTGCACCATCATGCTGCTGACGAAGTAGTAGAATAGGTCCTCCCGCCACTCATAGCGGAAGATGCCCTGGTCTACCCGGCGCGGGAAAAGTGTCTCGACCGGGATGAAGACAAGTCCGGTGAGCAGCAGCCGAAGCACGAAGAAGTCGAGGCCAAAGTAGGCCGGTGTCGCATCGGTGGCCACCTGTGTGGCTGTGCTGCCTCCCATCGTCAGGGCCAGCAGCGTGGAGACCATCCCCGCCATGCCCAGCACCTTGCTGGGTCGCAGCACAAGGCTCAGCATGGAAAACACAAACCCACCGATGATGACACCAAACAGCGCAGGCCGATACCAGCCCGTCGCGTAGGTCTTGCTCATCTCGGCCGTCGTGAAGACACCTGGAAACCAGATCATCATCACGCCACCTACCGCGGCCAGCCCAAGCATCAATCCCAGCACACCACTGATCCAGCCGCTGCCAAAGCGTCTCAAAGCAGGTGGAGCTTCAAGTTCCCGACGGACTTTCAGGCGCGCTTCGTGGAGTGGGTTCATGCGGTCGTAAAATCCCAAAGACCTCGCGCTCTGGCAAGGACGGATTCCGCTTCTTGTTCGGCCACGGGTGAAAATAGCTGGACGACAAGGGAGAGAATAGGTGAAGAAAGCTGCTCACCAGGATTTGCTTCAAACAGTCACAGGCACTCAAAACCCGCCATGAGCTGCTCACCTCTCCATCGCTTGTTCCTGCTCATTCTGCTGTCTGCGACCAGCCTCCTTGCAGGTTGTGCCAGCACACGGGAGGGCTTGGATTCAGCCTGGCTGACGATCGACCCGGCCGGGCATCACCGCTACCACAAGGACAAGCACTATCCGCATGAGCGGAAGACCGGCCTTAGGCTGCCGGGTGAGGCTGGACGTTAAGGCGTGCCTATCTGATTGCTCACCTTCATCCATTTCACGCTTTCCATGCCTGAGGCGAGTTCGCGGACGCGGATCTGCCACGTGCCGGGATCCTCATTCGGCGCGAGATCGAGGGAGACTTCCAGCACACCTTTCTCAGCGGCGTAGTAGCCACTGCCTTCCGCAGCCACACCGTTTGCGTCCTCGATGCTGACCTGGATGGGAACGATCGCACTGATGGCAGAGGCATCGGTCGTTGAGAGTGTGGCACGCACCTTGGCGACATTGCCACAGGTGGCCGTGGCAGGCACATCGAGGGCTAGCTGTAGCAAGGGCTTGGGCGTGATCATGAAGATGCGCCCGCCTCCTGGTCCCAGATCCACGGGCCAGCTCAGTCCGCCGTCAGGCCCGCGCTTCGGCACGATGAGCACGTGAGTGGTGAGATCATAGACGCTGGCGTTGTCCTGCTGAAGCGTGATGATCCCGCTGCTGGGCAGTCCATTCTCCATCACCAGTCCATGCTGGCCCACATAGGTGCCGGGCTCACGCTGGTCATTGATGGCGAAGACGTAGAGCGTGTCACCACTCCGGCGTGTCCGCAGGATGATCTCCGGGTTGTCGATGTTCAGGGCAGGCTTCCAGCCGAGCGCCTGCATCTTCTCAGGAAGCGTCTTGGCCAGCGCCATCACGGCAGCTTTGTCCTTGGCTGCATTCTTCACACGGATGAGGCTGGGGATCACCAGGTCCGCCTTCAGGCCAGGGGCGAGAAACTCATCCGCGATGACCTTGCCACCACGCTTCTGCCAGTCCTGAATCTTCTTAACCACACCTTCAGTTAGGACATCGCACTCAGGCATGAGCAGGATCTTCCGTCCGCTGAGGCCGCTCTTCAGCAGTGTCTCCTCAAAGAGGATGTCGATCTGCACATGCGCGTGCTGCATGGCCTGCCAGAGATCCGCGGCCCGGTTCATGTTGGAACCATAACCACCGCGTCGGGCGAACATCTGCGAAGTGAAACTCTCCAGCATCGCCACCTCGCTGCGTTCAGCGGGGATCTTCATGAGGGTCGGACCGAGAGGTTCGGTGACATCGTGGATGAGTTCGCGAAGCACATGCACCGTGTTCGGATTGGTGAAACGATACGAGCTCGTGCTGCCTGGATTATCCACCAGCGATTCCCAGCCGTGGTACATGATGCCCTGGATCGGACGTGCCATCTTGGTCCAGAACGCCTCACGCAGATGCATGGGCGCGATTGTGATGTAGGCGGCATCCGGATCATGATCCTGCCAGGCCACGAGCTCGCCAGGACCTTTGGCACCGATGGGCGCAGTCTGGGAGCGATACCAGATGATCTGCGTCATCTTCATGACCTTCTGCCCCTTGCCACTGGCCTCGCTCATCGCGAAGAGCTGATCCGTGGCCAGACCGATGCGCTGCGGATCTGGATAGGTGTAAGTCCAGTGCGAAAGCACGTCCACACCTCCGCCTGCACCACTGATGCTGGGCTGCCGCACCGCCGGATCAAAGAAGGTCCAGTGATCGCGACGACCATTGCTCTTCACACCTTTGTGCAGCGCTGTGTGCAGACCATTCCAGCCATCGCCGACGGTCCAGAACCAGCGGTAGTATTTCAGGATGGGATGCTCATCCGGGATGACACGCGTGACAGGGAAGTCCTTGAGCTTGGTGTGGTCCACGCCCCACTTGTTCATCACCTCCGCAGGAATTTCCGCATTGGCAAACTTGCGGTAGTTCTCGATGTCGATGGGATTGAAGGAAGGCGCGTTGTGATCGCGCACCTCCGTATTGATCAGCGTGCTGGTGTAGGCGGGATGATCGCCAAAAGTCTTCGCGATGCTCTGACCCACGGTTTGGTAGAAGGCGGCAAACTCAGGGATGCTCGCGCAGATATCCTGGCGCTCGTACACTTTGCCCTCGCGATTCACCCGCAGGTTCTTTGGATCGTGCTTGAGCGGGTCCGAGGGGGAGAGGCTGGCCACGACCTCCAGGCCATTACGTAAGGCTTCATCCAGCACGGCACAGCGCGCGGCGATGTCCTCCGGCGTGCCGGCAGGAACCTGCTTCTTCTCCGCCCACATATTGCTGGAGCCTGCATCCCGCAGGCCGATGAAGTGGGTGAAGCCGATATCCTTCAGCCGGGCGATCTCAGCGCCATTGGCACCCCACATGACCACCGGCATGCGCGGCGCCAGACGCGGCACGATCTCGACGGTGGTGGACTGGGCATTGCTGTACTCGCCCGCTTCAAAGCGTGCGATCAGGGTGTAACGTCCCGGCTTCAGCTTGGTGTCCGGGGTAAGCTTCACCACGTGCTCAGCGCCTGGCTTGAGATCAGGAAGGATGAACTCCTCATCCTTGCCACCGAAGCTGAGCTTGAGCTTGGCCGCCTTCAATGGCTCACGCTGGAGGTTCGTGCAGATGATCTCCACCGGCTTCACATTCGTCTCCATACGCCGCCATACCGAACGCGGAGTATTGATTGTTAGGCTTGCACGCTCAAACTTCAGCGCACCATCACTGATGCGCAGTTCATCGATGAAGCCCGGAAAGCCTCCGTAGTTGCTGCCGATGCGGTCACCGATGCTCAGAGCTTTCGTTCCTGGTGTGATGGCTCCATAGCCCGCCAGCTTGAGACCGCCAATGCGCGAGCCATTGCGATAAAACTGCCCATCGCCGTCGCCATCATAGACGAAGGCCACATGCTGCCAGTCACTACCGAATTGCACCGGCTCCGAGTAGATGGACTTGGATTCAGCACCAAAGCCCAATGTCACAAAGAGACGCCTGGAGCCCCCCTTGTCAGCATCGGTGATCTGCCAGGCGTAGTCGGTGTGATCGACATACTTCTTATCCAGCAAGTAGCAGCGCTGCGTCGCAAGCCAGTCCGCTTTCGGCTTGATCCACATCTCCAGAGTGAAGGCACCCTTTGGTGAGAGCGCAGGCTTGTTCGCCGTGAGGGCCGCATGCTTCTTGTCGTCAATAGGGAACCCTGGGAAGCTTTCGAGCGCTCCGCCAAACTTGCCCGGATCGCGGGACTTCGTCCCGTGCAGCGTCAGGTCGTGGCCTTTGCCGGAGCTGTCCTTGAGCGCAGCTTCCGCATCAAACTTCCAATACCCCAGCACCTGCGGCCCGCTCGTATCGGCCTTGGCATAGCCGGTCTCCCAAGTCTCTTGAAGAGTGGCAGCGGAAATAAAACAAGGCAGCAGGAACAGGCAGGGAATAACAACGCGCATGGATTTGCTCAGTCATACGTGAAAGACCCCATGTTTGTGCGGCACTCCTGTGCCTAGTTTACATGCTAATCGTTGCGATTCTTTTTCCGGGTCATGAGTCGACGCAGCACCCAACTGCCGAAAAAGAGTGCTAGAGAGATCCCAGCCAGCCAAAAGACACTTTCCCAATGCGGGGGGCGGCGCTCAAAGACGTTGGGGTAGATTTGGAGAGCTACCACAAACAACAACGCCCAACCGCAGCGGACTAGCACAGTTAGATGTTCGACGGCCCTGTCACGAGTTTTCGGGAAACAGAGCTTGGACCACACTACCAAGGACGCAAAAGCTACTAGAACATTCACAACGAACCAGAGCAGTCCCTCCATGGCTCCGGTGTAGTCAGTCGCAAGAATAGGAGTTGTCATCGAGGTATGCTTCTCAAATCACCACCCGTGGCTCGATCTCACGGACCTTCTGTTTGGCGGCCTCAAGGCTGATGCATTCCTGTTCAGCCAGCCAATGGGCGGCGATGAAGGCGGAACGCTGAAGGCCTAACTGACAGTGCATGTAGACGCGATGCCCGGCCTCGCGTGAGGTGCGAATGAGGTCAAGAGCCGCGCTGATGTGCTCCGGCTTCAGCGGGACGAGATCGAGTAATGGCAGATTGTGATAGTGCGCACGCTCACGGAAGGCCACAGGGGCATTCGATTCAGCGGTGAGATCGATGACGGCCAGCTCACCCGGACTAACCAATTGCTCGGCTTCTTTGCCAGTGAGCTTGCGGCCGAACAGCACGCCGGGGGTAACCTCGCGCCAGGCTGGCTGGCATTTGAGCCATTTCCGCTGCACCCAGGCCGTGCCCAGAATCACTGGCAGCAGACACCACTCAGCTGACGGCGAGAGTGTGCCGTTCTCCTTGCCAAGCAGACGGGACAAGCCCGTGGTATACGCGAGTGAGACGATGCCACAGGCCACGGCAGGCCAGACAAAGGCGATGGACAAAAAGCTGAGTGCCGCACAAGCGAGAGCGCCATAGCCATAACGCAGGGCATATTTGCGCGAGGGATTGCGCGTGCCGAGTTGCCGTGGATCGGGGATCAAGGCGGCGATGACCCAGCCCATGATGAATCCGGAGGCGACATCGACCAGATGATGTTGCCATAACAGCAGCGTGGAGAGGCCGATGAGGATGAACCAGATCTTCACGCCTCGGCGAACCCAGCCCGTAAGATGCGCCCCATAAAACACCCACACGAGCGACCTCAGGCTGATATGCAGAGAAGGAGCCAGATTGTAGGGAAGGTCGTTGAAGTAGAGCGCGTGAAACAACGGCGCCGTCCAGCCTTCGGGCACGGGTCTCGCCAGACCTAACTTCAGCGGAAAGAGCAGGAAAAAGATGCCGCTCGCGATGGTGACGGCGATGAGGCGCTTGGTCAGCAGATTCAGTTCCAGCTTGCTGCGGCAGAGAAAGAAGGCGCCGACAAAGAAGAGATCCAGTGACCAGTAAGGCACCACCAGTTCCTTCACGAAGGGCAGATGACGTTCCCACTCGAACATGAAGGTGCCGACATCACTACGAGCCGCCGTGAACTGATTGCAGCCGCTGTAGACGATGACAAACGTGGCTCCAGCCAAGCCCAGCCTCCAGAGTGCGGGCCAGAGCAGCCCGGGTTCGCGGGGAGCGCGGTTCATGCGTTTGGCTTGCGGGCAATGCTGACGGTAAAGATGCCAAAATCATCCACCCACTGTTTCTCTTTGCGGAAACCAGCGGCCTCGACCAGCGCATCCATCTCACCTTGGGGGCGACGGCGCATGATCCAGTATTGGCCATCGCGATTGGTCAGCGTGCGCGCGATCATCTCCACCTGCGGATGCCAGGGCTGGCCTGTGTAGATGAGATAGCCGCCCGCACTGACCGCACTGAACAAACCGCGTAACGAACGTTGCAGACGCTCATTGTCTGGGAAGAGTTCATACAAGCCGGAGACCACGGCCACCGAGGGCTTGGGATCGACATTGGCGAGTGAAGACTCATCAAAGGCATCTCCGCGCACATGGCTGATGTGGTCCTGAAGACCTAACTGCTGGGCTGAGGCGCGACCCGTGGCCAGAGCGGACTCGCTCCAGTCACGACAGAGAATCTTGAGATCAAAGCCGAACTCCGAATCCTCCAGCACATCGAGCAAATAACGCCCGGCACCTCCGGCAATATCCATGAGCTGCATGGGCATGCCAGCCTCACGAGCTTGGCGCAACCCATAACGCAGCGCCTGATTCATGCAGGCACGACGCTGACGAATGCCGCGCCAACCGATGGCATTGATGTAGAAGTAGTCGATCACCTTGCCGACGCCCAGGTTCCCTCGTGCCTTGTTCTCGTAAACGTAGTCGAGGGATTCACCGGAATCAAAACCGGTGGCGTGACCAATACGGATGCCCTGGCTCAGCCTGCCCATGGTGCCGAGGCTGGCACGTTGCATGACAAAGGAGAGTCCTTTGAGGCTCGGAGCTGGCAAAGGCTTCTTCAGGCTGGCAAATTCAGCATTGGTGGCCGGATGAGTGAGATCAGACTCCAGATTCGGCGGAGTAAAATTGGCTAGGCAACGCTCCGCGAAGCGCTTGATGGCGGCGCAGACTTCATCACGGCAGATGTCGTGAAAAATGGCGTGGCGGGCACCCTTGAGGGTGAGGTGTGTTTTCTGCTCGCAACCGTAGTTCGTATACAGCGTGTCAATGGCGCTTTTCTTCACCACCTTGTCAGCGCCCGCGGAGAAGAGCAGCAAAGGGCGGTCCATGACCTCGGCATCACTGATCACCCGTTTGGCGGTGTCGAAGAGATCCACAAGGACCTTGGCCGAGATGTCTTTGGAGATGGCCTTGTCCGCGTCATAGACGGCAGCGGCGTTCACATCGCGCGTGAGCCAGGAGCCCTGCACGTAGCTTTTGATCGTGGCATCTTCGTTGAGCTTCTGCATCACACGGATGCCGGTAAGGGCCCCAGGGACGATGAGATTCACTTCCAAGGCTGGCGTGGCGAGAACAAGGCCGGCGATGCGTGGCGCGAAGTCATGAACCCAGGTGGCAGCGACAACCCCACCCACACTATGCGCCACGACAACGGTGCTCTCAGGCACCAGGCCGTGCTGCTTTTGCAGATGGTGGAAGAACGTATCGAGATCCCGAACATACTCCATGAAACCCGCCGCGTGACCGCGACGACCAGGAGACTGGCCATGGCCCCGAGCCTCCCAGGCATAAATGGCGGTGTCAGGCATGGCCAGGGAAGGCACCACAGTGTCCCAGCGGTCTGCGTGCTCGTGGCCGCGATGCAGCAGAATCAGCGCTCGCTTGGCACCCTGCACATTCCACGTCTTGTAGTGCAAAGCGAGACCATCATCCGTGGTGAATTGCAGGCGTTCTGAGTTCATGCAGGAAGCAAGCAGGGGGCGGCATGAGTGTCAATGCACCTTGGGTCAGCCTTTGGTCGGATGAGGGGCTCCTAAAGGAGTGCCTGCCAACTTCCTGCGCACCTCACCTCGGATCCCCGGCGCCGCCACCGTGCACATCCATGCCCATGATGGCAAAGATGCGGTCGCGAGCCCCCAGATAGCCTGGGGAGTCGAGGTCGCGTGGACGTGGCAGATCAATCCGCACCTCCTCCGCCACCGTGGCTGGACGCTTGCTCATGACCACGACCCGGTCGGCGAGCTGCACAGCTTCCTCAATGTCATGCGTGACGAAGACGATGGTCTTCTTCTCCGCCTGCCAGATGCGGATCAGATCTGCACGCATCTTCAGACGCGTGAGGAAGTCGAGCGCGCCAAACGGCTCATCCATGTAAAGGACCTCCGCGTCCGCCGCCAGGGCACGGGCGATCTCCACACGCTGCCTCATGCCACCCGAAAGTTCGCGGGGATAACTCTTCTCAAAGCCCGTCAGGCCGACCATGCCAATGTAATGTGCCACGCGCTCCTCACGATGCGCGGCCGGTTTCGACATGAGTCCAAAGCCGATATTCTCCTCGACCGTCAGCCACGGAAACACGCCATTCTCCTGGAACACAAAGATACGTCGTGGATCCGGACCATTCACCGGCGCGCCGGCGACCTTCACATCGCCACGACTCTCTTTAAAAAAGCCGCCGATGATGTTGAGGAGCGTCGACTTGCCACAGCCGGAAGGTCCGACAATGCAGACGAACTCACCCGCATTCACTTCCACGTTCACACGCTCCAGTACATGCACCATCTCCCCGGCTTTCTTGCCTGGGAATGATTTCCAGCAATCGCGCACTTCGATCATCGTTTTAGCGTTGTCCATAGCCCCATTTCACTTCGTCAAATTGTTCCAGTCGGCGGATGAGCAGATCGAGCACAAGCCCGATGAGACCGATCATCACCATGCCGGCGACCACAAGGTCGTAGCGTTTGCCGGCGTTGCGGGCATCAATGATGAGGTAACCGAGACCGCTGTTCACGGCGATCATCTCAGCGGCGACCACCACCAGCCAGGCGATACCAAGAGCGATACGGATGCCCGTGATGATCTGCGGCAGTGCGGCGGGAAAGATGACGCGACGGAAGAGCTGCAGGCCAGTCACGCCGAAGTTCTGCGCGGCACGCAGATAGACGAGCTGCATGTTTTGCACCGCCGCCATGGAGGACACCGTGATGGGAAAAACACTGGCGAGGAAGATGAGAAAAATGGGGGCGCTGTCCGCAATGCCGAACCAAAGGATGGCCACAGGAATCCAGGCGATAGGTGAAATGGGACGCAGGATCTGGATCATGGGGTTCAGCGCCTGGAAGGCAGGCCTGAACCAACCGAGAACAAGGCCGAGAGGAACACCCACAATCACGGCAAGCATGAAGCCCCAGCTCACGCGGAAGAGCGAGGCGACGATGTATTTGAGCAGCAGGCCTTTTTCCACAAGCTCCAGGATGCCGCGCATGACGTCCACAGGAGTCGGGAAGAGATCACTGCCGGACAGGCGGACCAGGAAGTGCCAGAGAAGCAGGAAGAAGACCGCCGTGCCGACGGGGAGCAAGATAGGTGCGAAGCGTTTCACAATCATTCAGTACAAAGAATCACTTCCGCGGCGGCACCTCGCCACCCTTCAGACCTTCATAGGAGGAGGCCTTCACCATCGCGTCATCAGGCACAAAGGAAGCATCTGTGTAGTCCTCAAAGATCACGTCTTTTTGGATGACACCAGCTTCGATGGCGAGCGCCTCAATCTCTTCAAAGTCCGGCTTCCGCAGCGCGAGGTTCGTGTACTTCACGCGATCTGGCGGCTTGCTCAGCACGAACTCCAGCAGGCGAGGATGCTGGTTGTAGTAGTTCTTGGCCACGAACTTCGCGGCATCCATGCGGTGATCCATGGTCTGGTCCAGCCACTTGCCGCTGCTGGCGATGCCATCGACCAGACGCTGCACGGTTTCGCGGTCGTTTTTGATGAAATCCTCATGCACGGCGAGCACGCATGAAATGAAGTTAGGCCAAACATCTTTGGTTAGCCAGAGCACACGACCATAGCCATCCAGCTCAGTCTGGGCCATGAAGGGCTCGCCGCTTGAAATGGCGTCCACCGCTTTAGAATACAGGGCCGCAGGCATGTCAGGCGGAGGCATCTCCACAAGCTCGATGTCCTTGACCGACATGTTCGCCTGCTTCAGGGCGCGGAAGACAAGCAGACGCTGGTTTGAATAACGGTTAGGCACGGCGATGCGCTTGCCACGCAGATCTTCCATGCGGTAGATCTGCGAATCCTTGTGCACCATCACGGCGCTGCCATCGCGATGACCGAGATAGACAATCTTGATCGGCACGCCTTGCTCCCGCAGTGCCATCGCCATGGGCGCGAGGATGAAGGTGGCGGGTGTATAGCCGGAAAGGAACGCTTCCTTCAGCTCCGGCCAGCCGCTGAAGCGCACGGGCTCAAAGCTGCTCTGTCCCTCGACCTGCTGATTGATGAAATCCGTCACCGGACAGGTCAGGTGGCAGGTCACCGGCAGGAAGCCGATGCGGAAATTGTCTCCCGCCTTGGTCGTGCCCACGACCTTGGGGGCGAACCAGCGCAGATTCAAGTAACCATGCGCGGTGGTGATGACCGCCAGCCAGAAGATGCCGTAGAGGAACGTGGAACTGAAGAGTTTCATCAGATGTAGAGAACTAAAGCGGGTTCCGGATCGTCTCTAAAATACTGTCTGAGCATGGCTGTCATGCCCGCTCGGAATCAAGAAGCATCCCGGAGGACACCCCCAGCACTCTTTGAGCCATGTCGCACGACCAAGAAACGTTTCCTGGCCGTGCCGTGCCGAGCTGGTGCCTGCGGATTACTTCGCGATCTCGCAGGTCACCTTGCCGCTCTTGTCCATCTCACCAAGGACGACAGCGCCCGTGCCGACCTTGAGAGCCTTCTTGGCATGCTTGGCGTCCATGATGGCGACCCAGCCGATGCCCATGTTGAAGGTGTCCCAGGCATCGCCTGCATCCGCGTGGCGGAGCACTTTCTGCACGACATCATTCTGCCAGAAGGGCACCTTTAGATGGCAGCCGAAACCATTGCGGGTGAAGATACGACCGAGGTTTTCCACCAGACCACCACCGGTGATGTGGGCCATGGCGGCGGGCTTCACCTTGGCCTTCTTGAGGCCCCAGCACTGCTCATGATAAAGCAGCGTAGGCGTGAGAAGCTGGGCAGCTTCCTTCTTGCTGAGCTTGATGTTTTCCTTGGTCAAAATGCGACGCACGAGGCTGAAGCCATTCGCGTGGAAGCCAGCGCTCGGCCAGCCGATGAGCACATCGCCAGCCTTGATCTCAGCCGGGTTCATCACGTCCTGCTTTTCGGCGGCGCCAATGGCGAAGCCGGAGAGTTCCACCATGCCGTCCAGAACGGCACCAGGCATCTCGGCGGTCTCACCACCGGCGAGGATGCAGTTGCAGGCCTGCAGATACTCAGACATGCCCGCGATGATGCGGGTGAGCTGGCGCTTCTTGATCTGGTTCACGCCCACGTAGTCCAGAAACATGATGGGATCCGCGCCGCAAGTGAGCACGTCGTTGACGTTCATCGCCACGAGGTCTTTGCCAGCGTTTTCCAGCAGGTCGTGTTTGAGCAAAAGTTCCAGCTTCGTGCCCACGCCATCGCAACCGGTAAAAATGACCGGCTCCTTGTATTTGCTCAGGTCATAACCGGCCGCGAAGAGACCGAAGGCATTCGCGAGCTTGCGCTTCTTCTGCGTGGCCTTCACCAGCGCGCCGATGTCATCGACAAAGGAGGCTGCTTCATGGATATCGACGCCGGCTTGTTTATAGGTGTGCTTCTTGGACATGTGGGAAGGGTCCGCCTGAGGTCAGCGGCGGAAGCTGAGAGTGAAGCGGCCCGGCGGCGATGCAAGCGCAGAGACGCGGAAGCAGCCCGCCGGGATGGCCTCCCGACGAACGCTAGACGGTGTCAGATCAAAGCAGCCCGAGCTTCTGCATCGTGGCCTTGAGCTCGGCCACCTTGGCATCTTCCAGAGACACCATGGGCAGGCGCAGCTCATTCGTGCAGTGACCGGCGAGGGACATCGCCGCTTTGATCGGGATGGGATTGGTGGACAGCTTCAGGAAGGCGGCCAGCAGCGGGTAATACTGATGGTGCAGCTTGCCAGCGCCCACGTAGTCGCCCGCAAGAGCGGCCTTCACCATATCACTGATCTGCTTGGGGATGATGTTTGAGGCCACGCTGACCACACCTACCGCACCGATGGACATGAAGGGCAGGGTGAGGCTGTCGTCACCGGAGAGGATCTCGAAGCTCGCAGGCAGAGCTGCCTTGAGCTGGCTCACGCGCTCCGGATTGCCACCGGCTTCCTTCATGGCGCAAATGTTCGGACAAGCCTCCACAAGGCGGGCGACCACGTCCACACCGATGTCGATGCCGCAGCGGCCAGGGATGCTGTAGAGCATGATCGGCAGCTTGGTGGCCTCAGCCACGGCCTTGAAATGCTGGAAGAGACCTTCTGGCGTGGGCTTGTTGTAGTAAGGTGCGACCTGCAGGATCGCAGTGGCCCCGGCAGCCTCGGCTTCCTGGGTCATTTCCACGGCCTCGCGGGTGCTGTTGGAACCCGTGCCTGCCATGACAACGCCGCGGCCTTTGGCGAACTCGGCCGTCAGCTTCACGACCAATTCATGCTCATCATAGTCAAGGGTCGGCGATTCACCGGTCGTGCCGCAAGGCACCACGCCGGTGACCCCGTTGTCGAACTGGAAATCGACGAGCTTTTTCAGAGCTTCTTCGTCAATTTTGCCGTTTCGAAAAGGGGTGATGATGGCTGTGTGGGTTCCTGCGAACATGAGAGGGGATCAGTGGGAGTAAAAAGAGAGAAAGGAAACTGGAAAATGCGGTCGAACTTACTGTGGTGGATCTTTGGGCGGATAGGCGTAGCGGACGATGGCATCAGCCCGGCGGATCAACAGGTGGCCGACCACAAACGCGCCTGCGATGTTCAGGGCAGACATCCCGGAGATTCCCCGCCCCATTCCACCCGAGATTAGCAAGATGGTAATCACGGAGATGGTCGAGTAGATGCCCACAAGAACGGTGACGACGCCAAGGCAGCGAAGAAAAAGGCCGAACCAATCTTGGGGTTTCATGGGAGTGAGGTCAGATGCTGACCGTCCCATGAAACACCACATCCGCCGGACCAAACAAGGTCACGTCTGTGTATTCATGGGGAGCGGTTTCGGCGAAGCCGATGCTGAGGGTATCGCCACCTTTGACGAGGACGGACACGGGGCTGGGAGCACCCGTAAGTTCGTGATGGATCAGCGCACAGGCCACCATGCCGGTGCCGCAGGCCAGGGTTTCGCCCTCGACACCGCGCTCATAGGTGCGGATGGAAATGCTCCCTGGAGCGAGTACCTTGGCGAAGTTGGCGTTCGTGCCCTTTGGCTTGAAAGCTTCATGGTAACGCAGCGCTGCGCCCCATTCGAGCACAGGCACATGGTCAAGGTCTTCCACATACACCACGGCGTGCGGCACGCCGGTGTTCACGCTGTGGACGGTGAGGGTGTCTTTCGAAACAGGCAGTTCCTGGGCGAGCTTCAGGCTGTGCGGAGCGCTCATGTTGATGCGGACGCGATCGTCCTCAAACTCGGCGGAGATCATGCCGGCGAGTGTCTCAAAACTGATCTTCGTGAGGGTGCCAGCGTGCAGCAGATTCACAAAACGACCGAAGCAGCGCGCGCCATTGCCACACATCTCGGCCTCTCCGCCGTCGGCGTTGTAGTAGCGCATCTTGAAGTCACCACCATCGGTCGCGGGCTCCACGCAGAGCAGGCCGTCCGCACCAATGCCGCGATGACGATCACACAGTTTCTCGATCTGCTCCTTGGTCAGGGCGAGAGACAGGTCGCGATTGTCCAGCATGACGAAGTCATTGCCGGCGCCGTTCATTTTGGTGAAGTTCAGGGTCATGGAGAGGTAAGAAGGAACGTGTGAAAAGGAGAAGTGAGTGACGAAAATCAGACGGCGTGCACAGCATCGACCAGCGGTTTCACGAAAGCTTCGACCTGCTGGGCCACATCCGAAGAGGCACCATGTTTCTCAATGAGCTTCACGATGGCACTGCCGACCACGACGCCATCTGCCATGCTGGCGACCTTCGCCGCCTGCTCAGGATTCGACACACCGAAGCCGACGCACACGGGCACCTGGGTGCTGCCTTTGATGACCTGCACCTGCTCGGCGATGCCGCTGGCGATCTCCACCTGCGCGCCGGTGACGCCGAGGCGGGAGACATAATAGACAAAACCTTCCGCGCTCTTCGCAATGCTGGCGATACGCTCCGGGGGGCTTGTCGGTGCGATGAGCTGGATGTGGCAGAGCTCAGGCGTGGGCTTCAGTTCCGCGTTCTGCGCGACTTCATCAGGCGGGAGGTCCAGCACGAGCACACCATCCGCACCCGCGGCCGCGGCATCCTTGTGGAACCGTTCATAACCATAAGTGTAGACAGGATTCAGATAGGTGAAGAGCACCAGCGGGATCTGTGACTTCGTACGCAGCTGACGGATCATCTCCAGCACCTTCGGTGTTGTGGCACCAGCCTTCAGCGCACGGTCAGCAGCCATCTGGTTCACCACGCCATCGGCGAGAGGATCTGAGAACGGCACGCCCAGTTCCACGATGTCCACTCCGGCACGCTCCAGGCCGAGCACGATATCGATCGTAATGTCCAGCGTGGGATCACCGGCGGCGACGTAGGCCACAAAGGCGCGCTTCCCGGAAGCTTTGAGGTCGGCGAAGCGGGTGTCGATACGGTTGGCGGGTGCGGACATGGGGCGGGCTATCTACCCGGCTGGGCTGGGAGTGCAACTTTCCTTGCGTGAGTGAATGCAACAAGCAGGCGAGCAAAGGCGGAGAATCTTACGATCCCCCGCGCCTTGTCACTTGCCCGGGGCGGGCGGGCCGTGCTCTGATAGCACATGCCCAAGAAGAAAGACTCCAAGCCCAAGGCTGCCGTGAAGGCAAAACCCGCCAAGGCGGTCAAGCTCAAGGACGTGCCCTTCTGGATCGGCTTTGACCTGGGAGGCACCAAGATGCTGGCCTGCGTGCTGGACAAGGATTACCAGGTCCTCGGCACGGCGCGGAAGTCCACCAACGGCTCCGATGGCCAGATGAAAGGCCGCAAGAAGATCGTCACGGCCATTCAGGAGGCCATCGTCGCTGCCGGGGTGAATCCAAAGGGTCTGCAAGGCATCGGCATCGGCTGTCCTGGGCTGGTGAATCCGGAGCGCGGCGTGCTCATCAATGCGCCCAACCTCGGGTGGAACAACGTGCAGCTGTCCACCATGCTGAAAGGCATCTTCAAGACACCCGTGGTCGTGCTCAATGACGTGGATGCGGGTACCTTCGGCGAATACAAGCTGGGAGCCGGGAAGGGGTCGCGCTCGTTGCTAGGGGTGTTTCCAGGCACAGGCGTCGGCGCGGGATTCGTCTACAATGGCCAACTGGTCATGGGGCGGGCTGTTTCCGCCATGGAGCTGGGCATGATCTACCTGCCTGGCACTCATCTGGCGAGCCCACATGACGGCACTGTGCTGCTGGAAGATCTGACCAGCCGTCTGGCGCTGGCCTCTCAAGCTGGAGTGGCGTGCTATCGCGGGCAATTGCCTGAGCTGGACAAGAAGACGCGTGGCAACTTGCGTGACATCCGCAGCAAGGCTCTGGCCAATGCGCTGCGCAGTGGCGATGAAGCGGGCGCGGTCATGTTCCGTAATTCCATCCGCTATCTCGGCATGGGCGTGGCCGCCGTGGTGAATCTGCTGGCACCTGACCATGTCACCCTCGGTGGCGGCTTGGTGGAGGAACTGCCCACGGTCTATCTGAACATGCTGAAGGCGGAGGTGAACCGCTTCGCCGTGCCCGGTCTGGCCAGAGGGGTGAAATACAGCATCGCCAAACTCGGCGGCACGGCCGTAGCCATCGGTAGCGTGGCCTGGCTGCGTGATGAGGGCAGGGGAGCCTAGCCTTCTCCTGCCCCCTCTTTTCCACCTTTCCGATCTCCGCTCTGCTCATCCCATGTCCACCTCTGCCCCGTCACAGCCCTCCTCTGAACAAGCCGTCATCTACGTTGGTGCTGCCTCGCTTTCCATGGTCATTGGCAGCACGGCAGAGGGTGGCAGTTTCCGCGAGGTGGAGCACCTGGACATGCCGCTGCCCATTGCCCGGGACATTTTCCGCACCGGCACGGTGACCCGCAGCACCATGGAGCAGGCGGCCAATATCCTGCGCGATTACCTGCAAAGCACACGCGAGTACAGCATGCCGCTGGAGTCGATTCGTCTCTACAACACGAACATCTTGTCCGAGGCCACGAACCACGAGATCTTCCTGAACCGCCTGCAGGTCACCACAGGCCTGACCGCACGGCTCATTGATGACGGGGACATGACGCGCCTTGTCTATCAGATCGCCCGCCGGGTGCTGGAGAAGAATCCAAAGCTCGCGGAGGGAAACACCTTTGTCTCTCACATCGGCCCGGGGAACACCCGCGCCTTGTATTTCAAGCAGGGCCGCCTCACAGCTTATAGCAACTATCGTCTAGGCATTTTCCGTGCCCGCGAGGCCGTGGCCGGGGTTGAAGGGGAGTCCCCAGACCACATGCTGCACCTGGAAGAGCAGATCCGCGGGGTGGTGGACCATCTGGCGCAGGACTACTCGGCCTATAAGTTTGACAACCATGTGGCCATCGGGGCCGAGCTTCAGAGCATCGCGCCACTGCTGGCCCCACCGAAGCAAGGTGCCAGCCGGGTGACCGAGCTCGAGCTTGAACGCTTCACGGAGAAAATTGCCACCCTCAGTCCGGATCAGCTCGTGCGCCGACTGCATGTGCACTACACGGGCGGGGAAGGCATCGTCCCGGCCCTCCAGACAAACTTGGCATTGGCTCGTCGCTTTGGCGATGAGGCCATCTGGGTGCCGGATGGGGATTTTCAGCGGGAATTGATGCAGGATCTGGTCACGGCCAGCCCACGAACCGCCAGCTTCCAGGAAGAGGTGATGCAGGCTGCCTGCGAAATCGGTGTGCGTTACAAAACGGACCGCAAACATGCCGACCATGTGGCCAATTTTGCCCAGCAGCTTTTCCGCGAGCTTAAGCCATTGCATGGCCTGGACTCGAGGTATGAGCTGGTCTTGAGGGTCGCCGCAATACTCCATGAGGTGGGAATGTTCATCAGCCCGCGCGAGCACCACAAACACAGCCTCTACATCCTCATGCAGACCGAGATTTTCGGCCTGAGCACCGCCGAAAGAGAGTATGTGGCGTTACTTGCGCGTTACCATAGACGTTACAATCCGGAACGGGGCCACCCGCACTTCTCCGACCTTGATCGTGAGGAGCGGATGATCGTTTTCAAGCTCGCCGCCCTCCTTCGGATCGCCGATGCCCTGGATCGCAGCCACGCTCAGCGGGTCAAAAGCATCATCCTGCGGCCGGAAGGCACACGCCTGACCATCCTGACCCCCGGCGTTGAGGACACCACGATCGAGCAAATCGCCATCAATTCGAAGTGCGATATCTTCCGCGAGATCTACGGCTTCGACGTCCTCCTAAGCCAGCCCTGATCCCACATGTACGTTGTTCACGCTTTAGCGTGTGCCTCGGCGTCATTGAACACGCTAAAGCGTGAACAACGTACAGCCGCAGCGAGGCGAAAGGTGCTAATCGGACGGCTTTAAAACCCGATCACATAAAACCTGCCCTGGGAGATGAGGTCCGCTTCCGGAACCGTGATCCAGCGCTCCTTGAAGCGTTCACCCCAGCTGTCGCTAAAGGCGATCTCATTGGTCTCTTTGTTGTAACCAATGATGAGCACCACATGACCCTTCTCCTTGTCTTTCTCCATCTTGTTGGAGGCGGCTTCCGTGGTGACCTTGGTTTTCCACTGGGCCCAGTCCGCCACGGACGCGCGCTCATCCTTGCGACGGTTGGCGGTGTCGTTGAACTCCTTCGTGCTGTACAGCGCCCAGATCACCGGCACCCCTTTGTCGATGTGCTTGCTGAGGTTGTTCAGCTTCATCTCACCACTCCAGCTGTCAAACGAACGCCCTTTGGAGCGGATGAGACGGCCGGTGTTTTCCAGCAGCACCTCCACACTGGTGCCTCCGCCGTAGCCGGAGTTGCCGGCATTCGCCAGCACATACATGTCCGCCGGCATGCTCATGAATCGCATCGCCCGTTCCATCGTCGCAGGCACGCAGTAGCCCTTCGGGCCTTGGTCCACCATCGGGATGTCCGTGATCACCACATCACCACTGGGGCGTTTCTCGATGTTCTCCTTGGCTCGAGCCCGCACCACGGCATCCGGCACGGGCTTGGTCTTGCCTCCGGCATCGGCCACGGCCGTGGGCACCACCTGCACGCCCACGTATTCGCCGTTTTTGTCATCGTCCTCGGCATCCGCGAGCAGGATGGCGTGGCCACGCCAGTCCCAGCGCTGCATGTTCATGCGGGCCGCACCACGTTCGCCAAAGCGCTCCTTCACGGGCTCGCCCAGCTTGGCCGTGAGCGCCGTGCTGATGGCTGCCAGATCTTTGTCCATCGCTGTCCGCACGATCTTTGCCGCCTCGGCCGGAGGCGTGTCCTTGTCGAAATGGTTCTCCGAGCTTCCGCGTGAGCTGAACAGGTCACCCTTGTTGGCAAAGACCAGCGAGAGGCTTGTGACCTGCTCCTTCTCGCCATACAGGGCGATGGAGTAGGGATGCGCGCCAAAGACCTTCTCATCACCACGCGTGTAGGTGCGGAAACTGGCCTGCTCCTTGGTCTTGGATTCCGGACGGATCTGCAGGCGCCCTGCCACGGACTCAGGCGTCGAAGCCCACAATGGCTGGTCACTGAAAAGCTCGGCACCGACCGCCGAGTTCACCTCACCCGGGGCCAGTTTGTCATTCTTGCCTGTCAGCTTGGGCGCGGCAGCCTGTCCCTTGAAGTACTCCTGGTCAGCGGGGCTGAAGGTGGTCACGCCCAGCGTGAATTTCCGCCCGTCCTCGAGGACGATGGTCGCCTGGCCATTGCTCACGCCTTCAAGCGTGGCCTTGATTTGCTTGCCGGCGGCATTCGTGAAAACACGGGGTTCTGCGGCGGAGACCGTCAGGGCAGCCAGGACGAGGGCAGGGAGAAGTTTCATCTTCATGGTGAGAGCTTTCACCTCCGGGCGGTTGGTGGAGGCTCGGCTCTAACGTGCAGGAAGGAGAAACTTTGGAGTCTTCCATCTGAAATCGCATCTGATCTAGAGTCGCCTCAGGCATTGGAGGCACCGAGGATACAGAGCAGACACGTACGTTGTTCACGCTTCAGCGTGTTCTTCGAAGTTCAAAGACACACTGAAGCGTGAACAAAGTACTTCAGGCAGGCTACGCCGGGTCCAACTGCTCCAAAGCCTTCGACCACACCTCCTCGGGAATCTCAGCATCCGGCTCCTCGCTGTCTCCCAGTTCGCTGGATTCGGCCCCTTGGGTGGAGATATACTCGGTTGGATATCCGGCTGCCGTCAGAAGTTCCGCCATCTGCTCGGCTTGCTCAGGAGTGGCGTCAGGGCCGATGTCGAACTCGTTGATCTGGTGATTGATGGGCTTCATAAGCTTGGGGGCGAAGGTTGGGGTGCGTGATCCTGTTCTGATCTAAGATCGGATGCCCAACCGCAGGCGGTCCTATTGGGATTCAGAGTGGGGCAGCCTTCCTGGCTGCCTGACCCCAAGCTGGCAGCTTGCGCCACCATCAAGCCGCTTTCCGCAGATGCTGCTCCACCAAGTCCAGCACGGGCTTCCGCCACATGATGAAGGTGTGGTCGGCTTTCATGACGTGGAAGCCCGCCTCACCCTCCACATGGCCGCGCTCGACGCTGACCACGCCATCATGATCGCTGCCAAACAGGTGGGAAAAGAGCTGAATCCTGACCTGATTCCCCATGACCACGAGAGTCTCCGGAGGCACCGGGCCCAGGGAGTTGGCCAAGCTGCTCGCCTTGGTCCCAAGCTCGCTCACCACGGGTCCCAGCAAACGATGAACCCAGCCCCGATCCGCCAGATGATCCGCGATCTCATTGCCCTGGTTCGGAGCTGCCAGCAGCACCGTCTTGCCAAGTGGGAAATCAGCCTGACGCTGAGCCGCCCAGGCGCGAAAGACGATCCCGCCGAGCGAATGCGTGACAAAATGCACCCTCGCTCCGGGCTCCAGGCGGAGAGCTGCCAGCGCCGGCTGCAGATGATCCGTCACGATGTCTGAAACGGACTTCGACCGCGAAGGATAGGCCAGATTGGTCACCGCAAACCCAGCTCGACGAAGCCGCCAGGCAAGCGCGAGCATGGCCCGCCAGGAGCGCCCCAGGCCATGGAGCAGAATCACGTGATCTCGCGCCGGGCCTGGGCTTCCGTCAGACATTGCGACCGTGTTTGACGATGACGGATGGGCGAAGAGGTTCATATCAGCGGGGTGTCATGCCTAGACCGCCTCACGCCCTGTCACACTCAAAACAAAAAGTTGAGGCGAGCGCCTTGAGCGGCAAACCACCCGTTCATCCGGCCGCTCCTAGCCCTATTGCCGCTAAGCAAATCAGAATGGCGCCAGACATCTGGGTCTTGAGGGCCAACGGCCCGACACCCCTCAGCCCAGGCCAGCGGCCTGGGTTTCTAAGGCTTCTGCCCTCCCCGCTCAACCAGAGCGCCCCGCCTGCGGGGTGCGACACTCTCGAGTCCTCGCTCACTTTCGCCGCCGCAATCTCAGGGGTCGAGTGTCGGCCTTTCAGGCCTTCACGTCGTTGGAATGACGTTGTCCGTCACACTTCCCAGGGCGTTGCCCTGGGCTAAGGAGTGCCGCCTCTTTCAGGCTCCAACCCAGAATAGGTTAGCGGTATTCTTTCTCGCCCCATTAGATCCGCGCCGCTTTGGGATGCTGACTCAAGGCCGCTCCCGCACGAGGGCAGGGGAACCTGCCCAAGCGAAGCACCCTTTCCCGTCCTAGTAAGCCGGACACCGGCCAGCCAGCGTGGAAAAGGCCTGGCCTCTATTCGTTAGCCAGCCGACAGCAACCCCGCTTACACGAGGTGCCGGGGTTGCCTCTCACGCTTCTGAGGCAGTTCCCGGGTGATTTCGACGTGGGGATCATCCGCCGAATAGACGGCTTTGGTGATCAAAAACATGCCTCGCTCAAACTGGAGAAAACAGGCTCCGCCGATAGGCTCGCCGTCCTGGTCGAAGGGGAAGCGTCGATACAGAAACGGGAAGAGGATCCCCTCGGTCGAATCGCGTTCCGCCGCGTGGAACCAACCCTCGATAATTAGCTTACGCCTATCATCAAGAATGGCAGCCTTTACAGTATAGCCGCAGGCGGGCGCTTCCATATTCTCGAGAAATGTCGCCCCGCCACCCGCCTCCGCACGATGAGAAAGTGTATTTTGACTCATATTTGTAACCTTAATAAGAATTAAAATAGATATCAAGCTTATTCCATAGGTCCCAATCCCTCCATGCTGAAAATGGTTAACTAAGGGGTCTTAAATGCGCAATTCGCCAAGAATTTTAGCTTGCCTGACTTCGATGTAGACCCTCAAAACCGAACCAAGATCACGGGCGAGACCTAACCCCCAACCGCGCCGCCCCCGATCCCAAGGCCCCCAACGGAACCGATGTCACGAAAGCGAAATGGTGGCTGCCCACATCTCGCTCGCCCTACCCGAGAACCGAGGCCCACCTATTTCCACAGGGGACAAAATTTCGTCCGCGTTAGCTGCCGCAGCTGTGCCAGATCCGGCAGCTTGCGCGCTAAAAGGGGACAGAAGAGAACTCCGGCGCGCACGGTTCGGGCGCACGCGCCGGGCCTCTCTGCTGCAAATGCCTTGTTGGGTCTTACAGCGCAGCAGGGAAGCTGTTTGCGCCATGGTCCAACCATGCACGCAGAAGGAGAGAGCAGGGGCCACCACTGGCTTGCTCTGGGGCAGGGGGCGGGAAAGTAGGACTTCAGTGCTTGTCCGACGTTTTCTCATGGGGAGCCCTCGCTGGTTGCGACGGGTCCAAAATCACAAACCCCGGATCGTGCCGGGGTGAATCAAGCTCCCGGCGTTTTATGCCGAGGCCTGCGCGCAATGAGTCTATGACCCTGCGGTGCTGGGATTCCGAACCTTTCATGTTTATCGTAGCACCCAGCTGAGAATCTGGGCGGTCACTGAGAATGACGATTAAGTCGAACCCAGGCTCGTTCGCTTGTCAAATTATTTGCGCAAGCCGCGTCTACGAAGTCCTCGGATCTCGATTGCGCGCGTTAACACGCTATTACAAAACTTCGCATCGGGGCAGGTAAGCCTCGGCCCGTAACCTGCTAGATGGAAACCAAACCTAACACGGCGCGCATACCATCTAATGAATGGTTTGTGAGAAAGTTTCTCCGCGATGTATTCAACCCAGTAGTCGTATTTTTCACCAGCCACCGTGTGAGTAAAGTTATCGGATGGTTGGACTTTATGCGTTAGGTCGGACGGATTGTCGTGGCTAAGCAGGAAAGCTCCCGTCATCTTAAAAGGTAGATATTTACAACCTGCCTCCCACCAGACCGAGTAAATAGTGACGGCAAGAGAACCAATATTTGTTATACCGAGCACAAACATTTTAAATTCCTTTGTATTGGTGTCGGCGTTTGCAGGAATTATGGCGGTACTACCAGTTAGCTGCAAACTGGGGCGTATCAGAAACTCCGTCTGTCGACGGGACATCCACACAGCCCAAGCTGCGAAGAAGGAGGAAAGTATCGTGCCTATGGCGCTGATCGCTTGCCATTCTTCAGCACTCAATTTCAGAAACGTTGTTGGGGGTGTGATTGGAACCATATCTTCAAGGTGGAGACAGCCACCCTGCATCCTGCATCGCCCTGGCTAAATGATAAAGATTGGCCAAAATAATAATGCAGACGGCAGCAACAGGCGGCCCTACAACAAAGCAAAAGAGCGTGATGACGCAGCCTAGCCGTCGATGCAGAGACAGTAATTGCCTCAAGTGTTCATTCGTCTGCTGAAGCGATTCCTCATTCTGGCTGTGCATAAAAAAACCCGCCGTAACTATGAATTACGACGGGTTATGTCTAACAGTTCTCAGGCTATCAGACTGCTGAAAGGTTCGAAGAGTCAGCAATGAGATATTAGCCGACTGATATTCCTACGCAATCCAAAACCTAACCAAAGTTGATTTGCCATTACATACATTGTTTGTAGTTAATGAAACAGGCTTTTGAGGGAGCTAAAGTTAAGATATCCAAAGGATTAGCTCCGGATGAGTCGTTGGGCCGACAGTGCTGAGGTCCACGTCCCGCCGTGCCAGACCCGACCCACAAGCACGTCACGATTCAGTCCCGTCAGGCCGACCTGTAAGACTCGCGGGACCGCCCAGCCCACCTCCAAGTCAGCCAGACTCCAATTTTAGAATCTGGCTGACCATGCCGCTTAAACTCGACGGTCCACAGCGCGAGACCCAGCCCAGCACATCACTTCTCATCCAACCCACGCCGGATCTTGTGCAGCAAGAACGTGCGGTGGCCGCTGACGACGCTGAAGGACGGATGGGTGTTCAGCTGAATGCGGATGTACTCGATCTCCTCAAAGGCGGCGGCCTGGGCGGCGGGCGGCCAGCCGGAGGTGTTCACGATGCGGACGAGGCGGTCCACGTAGTCGCTCTGCAGATTCTGGCGGATGGAGTCCGGGCCGGCGGCGGGATCGCCAGTGAAGATGCCTTCGGTGACTTTGCGCATGACCTGGGCCAGCGGGACCTCATTGCCGTAGAGGCCGGAATCCAGGATGCGGCGGTGGGTTTCCAGATGCATGAGCTGGTCCAGCAGTGAGCGCTGGACCTGGCCGATGCGGTCGTGGAGTTTCGGTGCCTCGTCCTCCTTGATGAAATCAAAGCCACGGCGCTGCTGCTGTAGATGCGCGATGAGGTCCGGCGGCGGCACCATGGCGCCAGGCGCGAAAGCGTATTTGTTCATGGCATCCAGGGCGGCGATCTGGCGCTGCTTGGAAACCGGTGTGTAAGGCTTTTTGTCCTTGGCCTGGCCGACGAAGGCGCGCTCGACCTCGACACCGCCGACGTAGCGTGACATGGCCACCACGGCGTCCGCGCTTTCACGAGTCAGCGTGATGTAGGCCTGGAGCAAGGCCTGCCAGCTTTCGCCTTGCTCAGGCTCCTTGCTCAGGAGGTCTTTAAGCTTGGCCGTGACGAGCTCGCAGCGCTGGGTGCCATAGGTGATGGGATCGCTGCTCATGTCATAGATCATGACGCGGGGGTCGATCCCCTTCCCGGCTTTGCGCATGTCATCCGCGTCATTGCCGAAGGCCAGCGCAGGCTCATGAGAACGTGCGGCGATGGCTTGGAGGCGGGCGGTTTCGGCCTTGGGATCCTCCAGGCCCTCGCTGTAGCCGAAGTCGATGGCCCAGTGGTCATAGGGACCGGGTTTGGTGATGTAGAACTCGCCCTGCGGCGTGTTCAGCGGGGCGATATTGGCCGGCATGTAGTCCATGACCGAACCTGTGAGGCCGGTCTTGGACGTGAGTTCCTTTTTGTGGATGTCCGTGGCATCATAGAGATGGCTGGCGCGGAAGTTGTGGTTCAGGCCGAGCGTGTGACCCACCTCATGCAGGATGAGCTTGGTGATGGCCTCATGGGTGAGCGCCTTCATGTCCGGCATGGAGGCATTCCCGAGCTTCAGCGCCGCCTGGCCAAACATGAGACCCTGCTGGGCAAAGCCTGCCTCCATGCAGAAGCGGCGTGGATCGCGGAAGGGCTCTTCTTTGTCCTCCTGGGGCGAGGCGAGACCAAGCTCCATAAAGATGTGCTGGCTGCGGAGGCGGTTGGTCAGGAAGCTGAACTCCAGCATGATGTCAGCGCCCAGGATCTGCCCGGTGCGCGGGTTCACAAAGCTGGGGCCGTAGCCGCCGAAGGGCGGACTCGGCGAGGAGGTCCAGCGCAGGACGTTGTAGTTGATGTCACCGGCATCCCAGGTGGCGTTGTCAGGCTGCACCTTGACGACGATGGCGTCCTTGAAACCGGCTGTCTCAAAGGCCTGGTTCCAGCGCAGCGTGGCCGTGCGGATGACATCCCGCAGCTCCAGCGGCGTGGTGTTTTCAATCCAGAAGGTGATGGGCTGCACAGGCTCGCTCATCGCGATGCCGGGCTTCTGCTTCACCAGATTCCAGCGATGGATGACATCACGATACGGTGTGGGCGCGGTGCTGGTCATGTCCGTGACCTGGGTGCTGAAATAGCCGATGCGCGAATCCTCGTAGCGCGGTTTGAAATCGTTGTCCGGCACCTTGATGAGGTTGTGCTGGACCTTGATGCTGACGTAGCGGGCATCCGTCACATCCTCGGCCTTCACCTTGGGATCGCTGGTCCAGGAGGGCGCAGGATTCTCAAACACGTACTCGACGCCGACGACGGTGTTGTCCGGGTAACCACGGAGCGCCAGGAACTTGGTCTTCGTGTCACTGAGCTTGCCGAGCACCGCCTTGGAAGGATCGCCTCCGGGATACTTCACCATGAGCAGGCTTTCCTTCAGGAACAGATTGCCGGCCGAGATCAGGAAGCCGCCACTGTCCTGGGCCACGATGGTCTCGCTGGCGAGCACAGCATGAGAGATGTTCGCCTTTTTGGCGCGTGCCAGGGCGTTCTGGGGATCAAAGTAGAAGGCGGTGTTTTCAGCGACGAACTCCACGCGCTCAAATACTTTGCTGATGCGGAAGATGACCTCGCTGCCATAGCCACCGCGATTGTGGCCTGCCTGCACGACACCGTCCGTGGTGTGGGTGAAGTAGATGAACTCAGGGCCAATGTGCTCCTTCTTGATGTGGAGATGCACAGTCCCCTTCTCCTTGTCGAGATAAAGATCAAACAGGCCCCCGACCCGCTGGTGACCTTTCGTGAATTCAGCGATGGTCTTCTTCTTTTCCGGCGGCTTGGCGGAGGTTCCCGGGGCTGCGGCCTGCGGAGTTGCAGGCTTGGCTTCTTCAGCAGGTTTCGCCTCGGGCGTGGCCGCTGCGGGAGGCTGAGCTGGGCCCGGCTTCACCACGGATGGGGCTGCGGGGGTCGGCTTGGCGGGAGGTTGCTCCGGCTTCGTCGGCTCAGGCTTCTTCCCTTCAGGCGTGGGGGCCGGTTCCGGCTTTTTTTGAGGCTTGGCCTGCGGTTTCGCCGGAGCGGGTGCAGGTGTCGGCGTGGGCTCAGGTTTAGTGGGAGCCTGGGCGGCAAAAAGGCTGCCAACCAGCCCGGCCGAGATCAAAAGAGGGAGAGAGAGAAAGCGCATGGGGTCGCGATAGAACGGGGAAGCTGGAAATCTCTTGGTTCTTATCACGAATGACAAGAATTCTTTGGGCATGGGATGACTCACAATCCTGACATGAGGTGCCGAAAAGGTCAGAACGTCAGCCAGTTGTCAGTGAATAGCGGCAAACGTGACAAAGATGTCAGGCAGAACCCAAAGTGTAAGCGATTTGTATAAAATCAGTAAGCATAATAGGTATTGATTGGGAGGAGTTGGCTATGATATTTCATGAGTGGTTTTTATATTTAATTATGAAAAATATAAATAAACAGAACTTACATGGCTTTTCTTTGATGGAGATGCTGATCGTCGTCGCGATCATCGGCATCATGGTAAACCTCGTCCTATTCTCCTGGAGCGGTAACAACGCCGAGGTGAATGCGATCAAGGATCGTCGCAACGCGCAAACGATCGCCTCCCTGGCGTCGACGGCGAGCGTGGCGGGCGCGGACTTTGTGGTGGCAGGAGACATTCCTGCCACGGTGGAGGCTCTCGCCCAGGGCACGACTCCCACCTCCGGGGCTTTCAAGGGCCGCGAATTCAAGCTCCCGCCTATGGCGGAGAAGGAGGTCACGAGCGCCCTGAACTACCTCAACTGGAGCGGCTCCGACCTGATCTACCAGCGCGGAGGCCACTAAAGTCACCCTCTGGCGGAGAGCAGGCATCTTAGCCAATCACTCTCCGTAGAGGGCTGTTTTGAAGCACCTGAAAAAGAAACGTTGAGCGCAGGGGCGGTCGTGGCTTTGATGGGGGGCAGATCGTTCAGTCACCCTGACGACTGCTCTCCACCCCTTCCCCGCTTTCCGTTTCCTCATGTCCCTCGGCCAGCTTCTCCTCACCGGCGTCCCCGGTCTTGAACTCGACTCTGACACCGCCGCCCGTTTCAAAAAGCTCCAGCCCGGCGGCTTCATCCTCTTTGGACGCAACATCAAATCGCCTGAGCAACTGCGGAAGCTGATCGATGATCTCCGAGACATCTCGAAGATCGAGCCCTTCATCACGATCGACCAGGAAGGCGGCCGAGTTTCCCGCCTGCGCTTGATTGGCGAGGAGCCACCGAATGCCCAGGCCCTGCGTGACAAAGGCGACCCTGACCTCATCAAGCAGCATGGAAAGCTCACGGGCCAGATCCTCCGCCTTTTCGGGTTCAATCTCGATCTCTGCCCTGTCCTCGACATCTCGTATGATGACACGGCGGACAACTCCCTCAAAGGCCGCTGCTGGGGCAAGACCACGCAGCAGGTCATCGACAACGCTGGCATCTTCAACCGCGCCATGCGCAAGGAAGGCATCCTGAGCTGTGCCAAGCACTTTCCCGGCTATGGCCCTGCCGAGTGTGATCCGCATGAGTTCCTGCCGGTGATCACCAAGAGCCGCTCTGAGATGGAGATGAGCGAGCTCATGCCTTACACCGCTTTGCTGCCGGAGATCGACAGCGTTATGACCTGCCACAGCAACTACACTGCGTATGATCCGGATCGCGGCCGCTGGCCAGCCAGCCTGAGTCACAACATCTGCACCAAGCTGCTGCGTGATCAGCTCGGCTTCGAGGGCCTGGCGATGACCGATGACCTGGACATGGGCGCCATCCTCAATGAGGTCACCTTTGAGCAGGCCATCCAGGAGGCTGTCCGTGCTGGCAATGACCTTGTCATGATCTGCCATCGCCTGGAGATGGTGGAGCTGGCCCGCGAGCATCTCGAAGGCGTGGAGCACCCCGTCATTCATGATGCGCTGATGCGCATTGAGAAAACCAAGAAGCGTCTGGTGACCCCAGACAAGTTCAGCCTCGAGCGCTTCGCTACGATCAACCGGGACATCTGGGATCTGCGTGTGGCGACGCTGGGTGAGGAGAAAGCCAGGCTTCTGAGTGTGGAAGATGGTAAACGCTCGCCTGTGGAGCTTTACTAAACATGACATGTCTGTCATGAATGGAACTTCCCTCCATCCATCAACCCCTGTCACGGTTCGTGTCTTCCGCCCTTCCTCCTACCTACGATAGTCCCCTGCCCAAGTGGCTCCGGCTCTACCTGCCGCTCGCCATCATCATCTACCCATTGTTTTTGGCCATCCCTGGCTGGAACTGGGAAGCGCGGGTCTATCGTGAGTTTGGTCTCATTGAAAACCTGACGGTGTTGTTCCTTGGCTGCTCGGTCTTCCTGAGCATTCGAGCCTTGCTGGCTGCCAATGACTGGAAACGCCGTGTGGTTCTGGCCTTGTTCGGATTCGGCTGCTTTCTCTTCCTGGGTGAGGAGATCAGCTGGGGACAGCACTTTGGGAACTGGACGGCACCGGAAGAATGGTCCGAGCTAAACCGCCAGCGCGAGACCAATCTGCACAACCTCAAGGGATGGACTGAATTCATCTTCACCACCCTGGCCCGCAATGGTCTTTGCGTGGGTGTGATCGTCGGCAGCATCATCGCCCCATGGTGGCTGCGCAAGCGGCCGAGCCCCGGTCCCGCGAGCCTGAACTTCTGGCTCTGGCCGTCCAGCCAGAGTGCCTTCGTGGCCATCCTGGTGAATGCCAGCGTGCTGCCTCGCAAGATCGCCCGCAAGATTGTGGGCCAGGATCTGCCGGTGCCTTACATCGGTCATGACGATGGCGAGATGAAGGAAGTGCTCATCGCGCTGTTCTTTCTGCTTTATGCGCTCACCCAGTGGCAGCTGAGCCGTCGCCTGAGAGAGGCAACGGCGGAGCCTGCCGCCTGACATGCGTGCCACACCTTTCCGCGTGCGCATATCGAAGATCGCGGCATGGTGACAGCTTCTGGATGACGGGGTTCCGTTCCCGACCTCCCCCGCCCTGTCGTCGTCCTTCAACCCTTTCTTTCCTCTCTAGCTCCCCTCTATGCCCCGGTGGGAAACGACCCTCTGGCTCGCCAGTTACATCATCCTCTGCCTCGGACTGTCCGCCTTCGGCGCGCACAAGCTGAAGGTGCTATACGGATACTGGCGGCATCGCCGGACGCCGCCTGTGGCGCCAACGAAGTTCACGGAACTGCCGGTCATCACCGTCCAGCTCCCCATCTTTAACGAGGCGGATGTGCTGGACCAACTGGTGGGTTATATCAGCGCGCTGGATTACCCGAAGGAACGTCTGCAGATCCAGTTCCTGGATGACTCCACCGATGAAACCACGGCCCTTGGCGAGTCACATGCGCACAGACTCCGTGAGCAGGGCTTTGATGTGGAGTATCGGCACCGCACGAACCGCCAGGGCTTCAAAGCCGGTGCCATGGATGAAGGCATGGCCACAGTGAAGGGCGAGTTCATCGCCATCTTTGATGCGGACTTTGCGCCCGAGCCCGACTTCCTGCTGAAGACGGTGCATCACTTCACGAATCCAGAGGTCGGCATTGTCCAGGCACGCTGGATTCACCGCAACCGCGACTACTCGCTGCTCACACGTCTTCAGGGCATCCTCCTTGATGGGCATCTGATGCTGGAGCAAACCTCGCGCAGCCGCTGGGGTGAGTTTTGCAACTTCAACGGCACCGCAGGCCTCTGGCGCCGCAAGACCATCGATGACGCGGGCGGCTGGAAGGCTGACACGCTCACGGAAGACCTGGATCTCACCTACCGCGCGCAGTTCAAGGGCTGGAAGTTCGTCTATCTCAATGACATCGTCGTGCCTGCGGAGCTGCCGCCGGACATGGACGGCTACAAGTCCCAGCAGCACCGCTGGGTGAAAGGGTCTATCCAAGTTTGCAAAAAAATGCTCGGCCAGGTCTGGCGCAGTGACAAGCCTCTGCACACGAAGCTCGAGGCCACGGCGCATCTCGGTGCGAACTTCGCCAACCTGCTCACGCTCGTTTCCCTGGTGCTCGTCTATCCCTGGGATTTCCTGCCGCATAACTCGTGGCAAAAGGCGGTCTTCCTGGACCTGCCCGTCTTCTTCTTTGCCACCATCTGCGTCATCTTCTTTTACCTCACAGCCCAGGGAGCGCAGAGCCGCTGGGGCTGGCTGAAGACCCTGCCCTACATCCCTTTCTTCATGGCGCTCGGCATTGGCATGACGGTGAACAACACCCGCGCGGTGATTGAAGCGCTGCTCGGGCAGCAATCCGAGTTCGTGCGCACGCCGAAGTATGGCGTGAAGAACAAGGGCGAGGCCGCCAAGAAATCCTTCCACTATAAGGCGGGCAAATCCGTCGGCCTGTGGATCGAGCTCGTGCTCGTGGCCTACTTCGCCTGGCTTGTCTGGCTGGCCATTGAGATGAAGGACTGGGGTGCCCTGCCCTACCGCGGCCTGTTCATGTTCGGCTTCATCTACGTGTCCTCAGGCTCGCTCTTCCGGCGCTTCTCCATGGGCGGCACGAGGTAGTGCCGCGCTTCAGGCTTGAGGTTCGCCGCCAGCCCCCAGGGCGCGCAGATAATCAAAAGTGTAGAGGCCCGTGTTGTGCCCGTCACTGAAATCAAACTGGATGGCATAGCCACCCACCGGTTTCCAGCCGCGCACGGTGACTCCAGGATAGGACTTCTGGTCCGTGCCTCCGAACTTGCGGCCCAGCAGGTCACGCTCGCCCGTGTTTTCGGCGCTCGGGGATGCGGCGCGCAGGCGCTCCATGAGAATGTACTGCTCCGTCCCGTCTACCCAAAGAAGGGCGACTTCGTTTCCGATGAGTTCGATGCGGTCCAGACGGTTCATGCAGGTGCTTAGATGATGACCGCCGGGGCGACAAGCACCAAGCCGCGAGGATCCGATGGAAAAAGTGATTGCCGTGCAGCGTCCTATCTCCTGTAATCCGCCCGCTCTTCCCGATCCATGACCACCACAGCCTCCTCCGATTCCCGGCCCGACATGAAATTGTTCTGGGCCTGCTTCATCGCCCTTGTGGCTACTTCCTTTGTCTTTGGCGTCCGTGCCAACACCATCGGTCTGCTGCAGGACGGCTTCAATCTCTCGGAGAATGAGAAAGGGCTTATCAATGGCGCCGGCATGTGGCCCTTTGCGCTGAGCATCATCTTCTTCAGCCTGATCATCGACTGGATTGGCTACAAGACAGTCGCCATCTTTGCCATCGCCTGCCATCTGATCTCCCTGGTGCTCACACTGCGTGCGGATGGTTTCTCATCCTTCTACTGGAGCACCCTGCTCGTCGCCGTGGCAAATGGCACCGTGGAGTCGTTCATCAACCCGGTCGTGGCCACGCTCTTTAACAAGGACAAGTCCAAGTGGCTGAACATCCTCCATGCTGGCTGGCCGGCTGGCTTGGCACTGGGTGCCCTGTTCTGTGCCCTGTTCCCAAATACCTCGCTGTTCTTTGATGCCGTGTGGAAGTTCCGTTTCGCACTTTGCTTCATCCCCGTGGTGCTTTACGCGCTGCTCATCCTTCCCTGCAAATTTCCGGTCAACGAGCGCGTGGCCGCAGGTGTGAGCTATCGTGACATGCTCAAGGAGGTTGGCGCCGTGGGCTTCTTCATCATCGGCTTCCTCATGTATTTCGCGATCATGCAGCTCGCTGGCAAAGAGGCGTCGCTCATGACCTCGGTGATCGCTGGTGCGGCCATCGGTCTGGTGGCGGGGCTCTACACAGGTTCTCTCGGCAACTGGATGTTCCTGCTGGTGCTCGTCATCATCGGACCGCTGGCCACGACAGAGCTCGGCACGGATGGCTGGATGCCCGAGTTGCTGAAGCTGAATGGTCCTGCGGACTCGCCAAACTTTGCCGCCTGGGTGTTTGTCTATGTTTCCGCCATCATGACCATCCTGCGTTTCTATGCCGGACCCATCGTGCATCGCTTCTCCCCGATCGGCCTGCTCGTGGTAGGTTCCGCCATTGCCATCGCGGGTTTGATGCTGCTCTCCAAGAGTGTCGGCTGGGCCATCGTCGGCGCTTCGACGGTCTATGCTCTTGGCAAGACATTCCTCTGGAGCACCACGCTGGGCCTCACCTCTGAGCAGTTCCCCAAAGGCGGCGCACTGACCCTGAACGGCATCTCGGCCGTGGGCGTGCTGTTCCTCGGTGTGCTAGGCAGTCCGTTCATCGGCTATCAGCAGGATAAGGACATGCACCAGCGCCTGGAAAAAGATCACGGCGCCCTGCTGGTCAAAGTCGAGGGTCAGGCCAAGGACAGCATCTTCGGCAAGGCACCGAGCCTGGACCAGGAGAAGATCAAGGCCCTCAATGAAGCTGACACGAAGGAACTGACTGCCGTGCAGGCTGACAGCAAGCGCGGCGCATTTACGGACATCGCCGTGCTCCCTGGCTTCATGCTGCTCTGCTATCTGGTGCTCTGGCTCTACTTCCGCGCCAAGGGTGGCTACAAGCCCGTGGCCATAGGCGGACACTAGGCCGGAAATCTTTCAGCTTTTTCCTACGAGGCGGCCTTTTTCAGGCCGCCTTTTTTTATCTTGTCACCCTCGCGTGCCCCCTCTAAAACCTCGCGCGCTTGCACCCGGTCACTCAGACAGGTCTGACGGGCGTCATCATTAATCATCATCCCACCAACCATCTCCATCTCCCTCTATGAGTGAAAACAATCGAATGCGCCTTCTCTGGGCCGGCTTCATGGCCATTCTCGCCGCAGGCGTCGGCTTCGCCATCCGCGGCGGTATCTTTGACAACTGGGGCAAGGAGTATGGCTTCACGGCTTCTCAGCTCGGTGCCATCGGTGGTGCTGGATTCTCCGGTTTCTGCTTCGGCATCATCATTGGTGGCGTGATCGTGGACAAGATCGGGTATGGCAAGCTGGTCGCCCTGGCGCTCCTTTGCCACGTGCTGTCCGCCTTCGTGACCTTCGGTGCCAGCACCCCTGAAAACGCCTACGGTTTCCTCTTCTGGGGCATGTTCATCTTCGCTTACGCGAACGGCACTCTTGAAGCTGTCGCCAACCCGCTGGTGGCCACGCTGTTCCCTGAAAACCGCACGCATTACCTGAACATTCTGCATGCCTCCTGGCCTGCGGGCATGGTGCTGGGTTCCGTGGCCGGCTGGGTGCTGGACGACAAGATGCAGCTTGGCTGGAAGATCCAGCTCGCCCTCTACCTTGTGCCGACCGCTCTCTACGCGATCATGTTCCTCGGCCAGAAGTTCCCCAAATCCGAAGCCGCCGCGAAAGGCGCCAGCTTCGTCAGCATGCTCAAGCCTGTGGGCATTCTCGGTGCTCTCGTCGCCTGCTACCTGCTCTCCCTGTTCTTTGGTGACATCTTCAAGACCCTCGCTCCTGAACAGGCCAAAGCCATTGGCTATGCGGTAGGCGGCGCGCTCCTGATTGTCGTGGCGTTGATGACCAAATTCTCCCTCGGCTCCTTCATCTTGTTCGTGCTCTTCGTCACTCACGCCCTCGTGGGTGCTGTCGAACTCGGCACGGATGGCTGGATCCAGAACATCACTGGCAACCTTTTCACCTCTGAAGAGGGCAAGTATCTCTTCATCTGGACCTCCGCCATCATGTTCGGTCTGCGCTTCTGTGCTCACTGGATCGAGAAAACGCTCAAGCTCTCCCCCATCGGCCTTCTGCTCGTCTGCGCGGCTATCGCCTGCGTCGGTCTGAATCTGGCCAGCGGCATGCAGACCTTCTCCATGGCTCTTGTGGCTCTTGGCATCTACGCCGTCGGCAAGACCTTCTTCTGGCCCACCATGCTCGCTGTCGTGGGTGACCGCTATCCGCAGTCTGGCGCTGTCGCCATGTCCATCATGGGCGGCATCGGCATGCTCTCCGCAGGTCTGATCGGCGGCCCTGGCCTTGGCTATGGCAAAGACCGTTTTGCCGGTGAAGAACTGAAGAAGGCTGATGCAGCCATCTACGCTGAGTACAAGGCTGAGAAGCCTTCCACCTTCCTCAATCTTGCCTCCACCGAGGCCTATGGTCTGGACGGCACCAAGCTGGCCGCTGCCAAGGAAGCCAAGGAAAAGACTCCTCAGCAGAAGACCGTGGTCGAGGCTGACCAAAAGGGTGACCGCGCCACGCTGAAAGCTGACGCTTACATCCCGATGACGATGG
Organism: Verrucomicrobiota bacterium; assembly: GCA_040387935.1. Lineage (GTDB taxonomy): Bacteria > Verrucomicrobiota > Verrucomicrobiia > Verrucomicrobiales > Verrucomicrobiaceae > Prosthecobacter. Next base: position 39,505 of record JAZKCU010000002.1, read on the forward strand.
CTGCGATCTATCTCCTGCTCCTGCTCTACTTCAAAGCCATCGGCGGCTACAAAGTCGTCCGCATTGACGAACAGGCTGCCTAACGATTTCTCAAGCTAGCACATCCCAGCGGCGTCCCGGGCAACCGGGACGCCGTTTTGCTTTTCGGACTTGATTCCCTGCCTGAGTTTCGTCATTCGTACTTCGTCATTCGACCTTTCCTCTTCCATGCCCACTTACGTCTATGAAACCATCCCTCAGTATGAGGGAGACTTGCCGAAGCGCTTTGAGATCCGCCAAAGCATGAAGGACGATGCGCTGACCCAGCATCCCGACAGCGGCCAGCCTGTGCGTCGGGTGCCCATCGGTGGCACGGGGATCATGGGTGGCGGTGGTGCGGCGGCTGCTTCCAGCGGCGGTGGTGGCTCCTGCGGCACAGGCTGCGGTTGTCACTGATCTCACCTGACTTTGGCCTAACCATCTCTGCCATGAGCACCCCTCCTCCTTTCGGTGATCCGAGCAACATCCATCGCGAAAACTCCTCGGCGGTCGGCAAGGGCGTGGCCTTCGGCTGTGGTGGCTGCCTGATGCTCATCGGCTGTGCGGTGTTGCTGTTCATCGGGATCGCCGTGTTCGTGGTGAACATGCTGCGAGGAGCCGAACCTACCGAGGTGGCTTTCCAGACTGCTCAGAAGTCTGAAGTCATCCAGCGCGAGATCGGTGAGCCCATGACGCTGGGCTGGTTCATCTCCGGCAGCATGAAGGACTTCAATGGCAACGGCACCGCCGAGCTCTCACTGCCGATCACCGGCCCGAACGGCGAGGTTTCCGTGCACGTGGATGCCGAAGGCAAGCAAGGCCGATGGACCTACAAGTCCATGACCGCCACGATCCGCAAGACGGGCGAGCATGTGGATCTCCTGCCGCTCGTGCCTTTGGAGAAGCGTTCTATGCCCTCCGGTGAATCACCACCTTAAAGGCACCGCCAGCGCCTTCTGAATCCAGCAGCGGGCCGGTGGCCCTGGGAAGATAGGCTCGGATGAACTCTGCCTGAGTCTGCCATGCCTGTTCCACCAGGCCTTGACTACGCGTCCAGGTCCGATAGTCCGTGAAGTTCACATCCGCCGTGATGTCCTGACGTCCCACGTTTTCATAGAGGTCCTGCCCTTCTAGACGGCTATGCATCAGATAGGCACGCAGCGTGCCGCGAGGCCGCCGATGATAGACCGCCGGGAACACATCGCCATAGTCCACCGTGAGCATCGCGCCTTGATTCCAGTGCGGTGTCCAGCCACCAAGCCAGTCACGCACACTCTCATGCAGTTCATAGCGTTGCTGCTTATGCAAGGGAGGCTGCACGAGCGCCGAAAAGCCTTCGCTTTCCAGCTTCAGGGGTTCCAGCACTTCACGAGCCCGGCCGCTCTCAAACTCAACGCTCACCTCGTGCCACGTTCCGTCCTGCCACTGCACCAGCCGAACCGGAAACGCATCCAATAGTTCGTTATGGTAGATGAAGGCGGATCCGCCGCAGGCATCGAGCGCACCCTCCAGAGTTTCATGCCAGCTGACGGCATCCCCCAAGAGCTGCTTCTGTTGATCTCGCAGAACCACGGAGGTCTCCACGATGTGCCAGCGAAGTCTGCTCCAAGGCCACCAGCCGAGAGATTTCCGTACAGTCTGCATCAGTGCGCCATTCCCTGCCCCTACCTCGATGGCATGTCGCACCTCAGGCATGGCGCGACGGCATTCCTTCAGCCATCCAGCGATGGCCTGCCCAAGCTGCGGAGACAGCGTAGCCGCCGTGGCAAAATCTCCCCGGCTGCCGCCGATGCCCTGCACATGACGCGCATAGTAGCCGCGCTGTGGATCGTGCAGAGCACGCGCCATGAAAGCGGCGAAGGTCTCGGGCATCAGCGAAATGGTGGATGACTTACTTCAGCTCCTTGATGCGCAGGTTGCGGAACTTGTAGGTGGCGCCCTTCTCACCGTGATGCTGGATGGCGATCACGCCGTTGGCATCCGTGGCGTCTTCCACATCCGTGGTGACCACTCCGTTGACCTCGATCTTGAGCTTGCTGCCCTTGCAGGTGATGCGGTAGGTGTTCCAGTCGTTGCGCTTGAACGTATCTCCTGCACGGGCGCGGAAGGCTTCTTCGCTTTCCTTGTTGCCCTTGATCGGGCTGATGAACCACATGCGGCGGCCTTCATCATAGAGACCACCGGACCACTTGCGGTCGGCATTGCCATCCACCTCGGCCTGATAACCAAACACTTTGTTCGGCTGCACATGCGCCCGGAACATGAAGCCGCTGTTCGCCTGGCCTTCCGGAAGCTTGATGTCACCTTCAAAGATGAAGTCCCCATAGGTCTTCTCCGTGACCACGAAGAACTTCTTCTCACCCGTCAGGTGGATCTCGCCGTCCTTCACCTCGATGTTGCCCCACTCATAGGGATTGCGCCAGCCAATCATGGTCTTGCCATCAAAGAGCGGCACAAAGCCATCCTCGGCAGCGATGGCAGGAAGAACCGAGAGGGCGAGCAGGGCGGAAAGGAAGCAGCGGGTTTTCATGGTAGGACCGGAGGGAAAGGCAGAAAGCCCCACGCGAAAAGCTGAAAATGCCTGCCATTCCGCTTTTTGCTTTCCGTTCCCTGCTTTCTACTCTCACCTCTCGCTCTCTATGTCCTCACCTCTCTTTGATCTCTCCGGCAAATGCGCGCTCATCACGGGCGGCAGCAAAGGTCTCGGCAAAGCCATGGCACGCGGTTTCGCAGAAGCCGGCGCGGATGTCTTCATCTCCAGCCGCAACGCGGAGGAACTGCAGGCTGCGGCTGCGGAGATCGGCGCGGGATTGAAGGTGCGCGTGGAATGGATGGTGGCCGACATGGCGGACCGTGCGCAGGTCAGAGCCCTGGCCGCCGAAGCCGAGCAGCGCCTGGGCAAGGTGGATATCCTGGTCAATAACGCCGGCATCAACAATCCGCAGGCCATTGACGAGATCACGGACGAGGTCTGGGACAGGAACGTCGAGGTGGACCTCACCAGCGTCATGGGCCTGACCCGCGCCATCGTGCCCGGCATGATGGCCCGTAAATGGGGCCGGGTCATCCACATCTCCAGCGTACTGGGCGTGGGTGGCCGCCTGAAGCGGAATGTCTACTGCGCCTGCAAGGCTGCGCTCATCGGCCTGGCCCGTGCCAGCGCCCTGGATCTCGGGCCCTATGGCATCACCGTGAACTGCCTCTGCCCCGGCCCATTCCTCACAGACATGCCCGGAAAGCTCCTCAACGATGAGGAGAAGAAGTACTTCGCAGATCGCACCGCGCTGAAGCGCTGGGCCGCGCCACGCGAGCTCGCAGGGCCCGCCCTCCTGCTGGCCAGCGAGGCTGGCAGCTACATCACCGGCGAGGCTCTGGTGGTAGACGGCGGCGCGGCTGTGAATGTCCTGTAGGGGCCGCTCAAGAAGGCAACCGACCGCCTCCTTGAATCCTTGACCGTTGCTCATCTCAACGGCACAGCCACCCATGCCCGAAACCAACCCCTGGACCACTCTCAGCACCCGCGAAACCTATGTGAATCCCTGGATTCGGGTGCGCGAGGACCAGGTGCTCAATCCGAGCGGCGGTCCTGGCATCTATGGCGTGGTGGAATACAAAAACCGGGCGGTGGGCGTGGTGCCCATCGATGACGAGGGCTTCACCTGGCTGGTGGGCCAGTGGCGCTACTGCCACGACAGCTATGAATGGGAGATTCCGGAAGGCGGCTGCCCTGCCGGGGAAACTCCCGCCGAGTGCGCCCGTCGTGAGCTTTTAGAGGAAACTGGGCTGGTGGCCGGGATCATTGAGCCCCTGTTAATGGGTCTGCAGCTATCCAACTCAACGACAAACGAGGTCTGTGATCTGTTTGTGGCCCGGGGCATCACTCTGGGTGAAGCATGTCCGGAAGAGACCGAGAAACTGCACGTCAGGCGGGTGCCCTTGGGTGAGGCCATCGAGATGGCAAAAGACGGTCGGATCAAGGACAGTCCGAGCGTCCTCGCACTACTCGCCTTGGCCCTCAAAATGGGGCTGTGAAAGCCTTTTGGTTCGGGCTGTGAAGAATTTCCGCAAAACATGCGCCTTTTTGTCGATTGGAGAGAGGTGCACTGACGTCGCCATGACACAATGGTATCAGTCGATAGCACAAGGTAGAAGGCACTTTCGAGGACAGCTTCTTCACAACGGGGTTATCCAGGAGCAAAATTCCCCACCACCTCGGATAAAGTGAAGGCGTGTAGCGGTCGGCATGACAGCAATAAGCCCTAGACACGCCTTCAATCCATTAATAACCAACGTGTTACACTAGATTAACGGCTATAAAAACGCTGAAATGAAGAGTCTTTCAGCATGAACATTACCCTCTGGTAATGTGTCGATCCTGTTGCGTTCCACGTCCGAAAAGCGGAGGTTCCACACGGAATGGGGTTAACAAAAGATTCTCGTTTGCGTCCCTTGGTGACTTGGGGAAGTGGGTTCTAAAGGTCCCCGACACCCCCCTTTTAAAACGTTGTTAGTAACCTGTGAATTGTTGCTGAAAAACTGCGCTCAGACTGGGAAAAACAGTGGGTGCTAGATTGGCCTTTAAAAGAGTCGTCAAAACCCTATTCAATTCGAAGGCTGATCAGTTTCTTCAATGGCGCGAGGACGCCACCCTGGCCCACGAAGAAAATACCCCAATCTCCCGGTCCATGGCAGGGGACTTTCCCTAAAATCTCGCAGCATGTCACGCCACTCATGGAAGACAATGTTCACCGGCCCACGATCTGGGATCTGCTTCGTCAATCCATAGCGCGGAGGATCGGACGGATCCTCTTCAGCGAAGGTGCCGAAAAGGCGATCCCAGACGATGAGACACATGCCCATGTTCTTATCCAAATACCGGGAATTCGAAGCATGATGCACGCGGTGATGGGATGGAGTGACGACGAGATATTCGAGCCAGCCCAGCCTGCCGATTTTTTCCGTGTGGATGAAGCTCCCGTAGATTTGTGTGGCAGCATACATGAACAAAACATCCAGGGGTTCAAAGCCTAGCCAGGCGATGGGCGCGAAGTAGGCTGTGCGGTACAATGGCTGGAAGACCGAAGACCGAAAGCCGGTGGTCAAATTAAACTCCGATGAGGAGTGATGCGTGACATGCACCGCCCAGAACATGCGGCAGTGGTGATCCACAAAATGCAAAACGTAGTATGCGAGGTCCTCAATGACGAACAGCGCCAGCCAGTAGATCCATCCTCCCTCGAAAGTAAACAGACGGTGATGCCAGCAGAACACCAGGACGGGCAGCACGACCAAGGAGCGCAGCAGCAGATCGAGGCTGCCATTGAGGCCGGCGAGGTAAAAGTTCGTCAAGGTCTCGCGCCATGTGTAGGCACGGATATGCTGAAAATGCGTGAGGATAATCTCGACCAAAATGGCGATCAAGATCACCGGCACGCTGAAGAGCATCAGGCTTTGTTCGCGGAAGGCTTCCATGTGACAGAGCTGTGACCTCTGCCCCCGAATCAGCAGGCTGTCCAGACTCGAAAACCATAGTGCAGTTGACGTGCCAAGCATTGCGCGTTGACATTTTGGTCATGGATCATCTGAAGCAAGGTCACCCCATGTCTCGTCCGCTCATTTCCATTCCTCAGCAAATGGACCTGAAGCACACCGCCCATGGCGTGGTCATCACACGTTACTGGCGTCATCGGGCTGGTCTGCTGCTTATTCCCTTCTGTCCTCTGTGGGTGATGATGTTCTACGCCTTCAAGTCACTCAGCGCTGGGATTGATGATCCCATGATCACCGTGCTGATCCCGCTGACTCATGCCGCTTTGGGCGTGGCCACTGTCTATCTCCTGCTGGCGATGCTGATCAATCGCACGCGGATCACGGTCACGTCGAGCGAGGTCAGCGTCACTCATGGTCCCCTGCCCTGGCGTGGTGAAGGCAAGGTGCCTGTCGGCCAGATCGACCAGCTTTTTAGCAAGGAGATCCACCGCACCACGCATCACGGCCTGTCGAAACGCTATCAGGTATGGGTGGCCTTGACTGATGGAACTCAGTCAAGGCTCGTGGACGTGGGGCTGGAAGCGGACAAGGCGCTGTACATTGAGCAACAGATCGAACTGGCTTTGCACATCCGGGATCAATTGATCCCGGGTGAGCTGCCACGCTGAGCTTTTGTAGCCTCGCCTATTCGTCACAGAGAGACCTTGCCGTTGGCCTCGATGGCCTTGGACAAACCTTCCCAGCCTTCCGGACGCTGGCTCTGGAACATATGAAGATAAAGGGCCACCTGCTTGGCTGGATAGGCCGCGAGGAGAGCGTCAATGCCAGCGGCGGCCTTCTCCTGCTCGATCGTTTCTGGAAGGTCTTCCACCTGGCCTTTGCCGTCGTGTTCGATGCCGACCGCGTTCAGGAAGGTGATGAGCATCTGGCTCTGGGATTTCAGCAGCCAGATCTGGATGAGCTGCTCGATCACCGGGCCGTTGGTCTTCATATTGAGCTGTGCGATCAGCCACTCCTGCTGCTGGGCGCGGGACTTCTCCAGGACGAACTGCGGGCGCAGCTTCCTAGCAGCGGACAGGGAGTTCATCATCGCACGGTAAGCCGGGCGCTCATCGGTCTGGATGTAAGTGAGGATCTGCGTGCGCAGTTCAGGGCCGATGGCTTCGAGGAGTTGCTGGGCGGTCATGGAGCCGGAAACGTGGTTGGGGGGAAAGGATGAAATCTAGTTCAGGGAGGGGCGTCAGCTAGCACGCCGCTACTTTTGAGGCAAACGCTTTCGGGCCTTAGATGGCTGTCGGAGGCCGTTCTCTATCATGAGGATAATGGAGTGAGCGTAATGCGGATTGAGCTGAAGAACGTCTTGACCGTCTGCGGGCTGATCTCATATTCACGGGTCTCCCACGAAATCCCCCCCACGATGCCTGTCCCTCCCCAGGCATGTCACGGCACCTATGGCCGTCTCTAAAAAAACATCTCCCGCCAAGAAGCCTGCACGTCCTGCCGCCGCATCCGCTGCTGCATCGGCCTCGGCTTCATCTGCAGCCCATGGCAGCCAGTCGTCCTCCACCCACGGCGATGCGGTGAAACGTGGTCGTGGTCGTCCGCGCAAGCATCCCTTTGTGGAAAAGTCCGCGCCCCAGCCGCTCGTGTCTCCTGATGGCACACTGCTCAAGCGCCGCAGGGGTCGTCCCCCTAAAAGTGGTTATGTCGCGCCCAGCGTCATCGTTTACAATGATATCAATGCGCCTGAGGTTCAGTCGCGTATTCGCAGCCTGATCCGTCTGGCCAAAGATCAGGATCATCTGAACTGGGATGACATCAATGATGCGCTGCCCATCGGCATCGTCACCACGGATCTCATCGAGGAGGTGCTGACTCGTCTGCGCTCCCTGGAGATCAAGATCACGGACGAGGCCGACACACCGGCCATCCGCACGGCACCTGCAGCCACGGTCAAAGCTGGAGCGCCAGCGGCTGCCCAGACTAAGGAAGAAGCACCCAAGCTGGATCAGTTTGATGATCCGGTGCGGATGTATCTACGTCAGATGGGCCAGGTGCCGCTGCTCACTCGTGACCAGGAGATCGAGATCTCCAAGCGCATCGAGAAGGCTGAAACGGATCTTCTTCACTGTCTGCAAAATGTCGGCTTCGTGGCCATCAGCTACCTGCAGTATGCGAAGAATCTGGCTGATGGGCTGGAGCGCTTTGACCGGCTGGTGATTGATCGCAAATCCGAAGAGCGTGACCTCTACTTCAAGAAGCTGACTCCACTTGTGATCCAGGCCGATGAGGCGATCAAGAAGAGCGCGACGCTGTACAAGACTGCGTGTTCCGTTCCTGCCGGCAAGAAGAAGGATAGTGCGCAGGCTGCCTTTGACACTTCCCGCGCTGCCTTCTTCAAGCTCTGTGCCAAGTTCTTCTTCAAGCAGAAGATCAACGAAGACTTCGTGGCGCTCATCGAACGCAAGGTGGTGGAGCTCGACGAGCTGGAGAACGAGATGTCTGAGCATCCAAGAACTCAGAGCCTCAAAGACAAGCTTCATCAATTTGAGCAGGATGGCTGGCAGAGCGCTGAGGGCTTCCGCAAGATCGCCGCGGATGCACGCCGCTGCGTGGCTGAGTCCACAAGGGCGAAGACTGAGATGATCGAGGCCAACCTGCGCCTGGTCATTTCCATCGCCAAGAAGTACACGAACCGCGGCCTTTCCTTCCTCGACCTCATTCAGGAGGGTAACATGGGCCTCATGCGCGCGGTCGAAAAATTTGAATATCGCCGCGGTTACAAGTTCTCCACCTATGCCACTTGGTGGATCCGTCAGGCCATCACCCGCAGCATCGCGGACCAGGCACGCACGATCCGCATCCCGGTGCACATGATCGAGACGATCAACAAGCTCATGCGCGTTCACAAGCAGCTCGTGCAGGAGCTCGGCCGTGATCCGACTCCGGACGAGATCGCCGAGGAGATCCACCTCCCCGTCGAGCGTGTGAATGCGGTTCTGCGCATGTCCCAGCAGCCAGTCTCCATGCAGGCGAAGGTGGGCGACAGCGAAGGTGACACTGAGTTTGGCGATTTCATCGAGGACAAGGAGGCCCGCGACCCGATGGAACTGACCGCGATGAACCTCCTGCGCGACAAGCTCAAGGACGTCCTCGACACACTCAATCCGCGCGAACGCGAGGTGCTCGAGCAGCGCTTCGGTCTCGTGGATGGAGCAGGCCGTACCTTGGAAGAGGTAGGACGTCAATTCAGCGTCACTCGTGAACGCATCCGCCAGATCGAAGCCAAGGCCCTGCGCAAGCTCCGTCACCCGACCCGCATCCGCAAGCTGGGCGGCTTTTTCGGGGCTGAATAATCATTGATTAGGCTGTTTCGTTATAGAAAAAGGCTCATGAGAACTCATGAGCCTTTTTTGATGATTGTTTCCAGGTGGCTCGACCACCCGAACGAAAGGGTCGGAAGATTGAAAAATGGAAGATTTCATTTTTCCTCGCTGGTGCGTGCGCCTGCCAACAAAACATCCCTCACCTGTGAGCAGATGAGGGATGTCAAAACGCTGGTGACCCGAGGCTGGATCAGCGATCAAAGAAGCTGGCTTCTTCACGGTCACCGACCTTCAGGTAGCGGTAGTATACCTCCAATTGAAGCGTGCAGAGAGTCTGACGATACACAGGATCCGGGGCATCACCGGCAGGCCAGTTGGCGCGGCCTTTTTTGAAGCTGCCATCAGGCTGCTGGGCAGCAAGGATCTGCGGCAGGAACTGCTGATTGTAGAACTTCCACTCATCGCCGCCCGCCTGGAAGAAGGTCTGGGTGTAGTAGTACCAGCAGTAAGGATTACAGTTCTTGTTCCAGTCCAGAGGCTCGGCTTCCAGGAAACGATGCAGGAAATCGATCGCCTTGTTGGTGGCGGCGCTCTTGCCCTTCGCGGCAGTCTGCAGGGCCAGTGAGCCAGCGCCGGTGAGGGACCACTGGTTGTAGTGAGCGTCGCGGCTCGCGCCGCCAAAGCCACCATCTTTGGTCTGCTTCGAGAGGACATACTCGACCATCTTGTCGAGAGCACTGTGCAGGCCGTCGATCTTCAGGCTGGAATTCTTCGCCGCCTTGAGTGCCTGGAACTGCCAGCCCGCCACGGAGAGATCCTCGCCAGTGCTGTCCTTGTTGTAGGCGTAGGGTTTGCCCACATCAACGCCGCCATAGTTCCAGGAACCGCGCTTGTTCTGGTTTTCGATGATGAGCTTTACACCTTTGACGAAGGCATCTTTCATCCCGGGCAGTTCTTTGTTGCCCAGACGCGCCAGGGTGTACATCTCACCCAGCGCATACGTGGCGATGCCGTGCGCATAGGTGCTGCCGCCGCTTTTGATTTCCTCGCCGATGTAGCCGTACTCATTTTTGTGAGACAGCTCGATCAGATAGTTGATGCCCTTCAAGACAGTGTCGCCATAGAAAGGTGAATCCGGCGTCTCACAGCGGCCCATGTAACAGAGCAGCGCCAGACCGGTCATGGCAGCCTTGTTTGGGCCAGGCCAGGAACCATCAGGATTCTGCTTGGTCTTCAGCCACTCCAGCGAGTTCGAAACGGCACGCTCGCACTCGGGGCTGCCACCGCTCTCCGCCAGCTTCTTCAGACGCTCCTGGGGGGAGCAGCGACTGCGCATGGAAGGTGGCAGGCTCACGAAGCCTTGCATGGCACCCATGCCCATGCCCGTGCCGAAACCGCCACCGGCCCCAGCTTTGCCAAAACCACCGCTGCCCAGCGAACCGCCGCCGATCATGGAGCTCACGTCCGGCACGTCCAGAAGATCCGGTGGAGCGTCTGGCAGGGAGATCGCCGAGTTGCTGCTCGTGCTGACAATCTTCTTCATCGGCACGCTCTTGTTCAGGCTCGTGCGCTTCTTCTGATTCACCTTGTGCTTCATCTCCGCAGAGGCCTGCGCTCCCTGCTGGGATCCGCCACCGGGAAGGAAGTCCACCTGCTTCTGGATCAGCTGTGAGCTCACCACGAGCGCACCACCGATGATCAGGATGCCCAGGTGAATGGCAATGCTGAGCGTCAGCGAACCGCCGCCCACCTTCTGCCAGAAACGGACAAATGGATTAACCTTCTTTGATTCAAAGTGATGGACCGCCTCAGGGTGGTAGATCTGACCTTCTTCGTGGGGATATCCTTCGTCAGCTACTGCGGCGATGACATGCTCGTCACTGTCAGCAGGAGAAGACAAATGAGACGGCGCGCTCTGGACTGGCGGAACGGACGCGGGTATCAGTCCTGGTGCTGAGGCCGGAGGCGGCGGAGTGGCATAAGCAGGAGCCGGCGCGGCGGCAGGCGCTGGCATGCCCTGAGGAGGCGGCATCATGCCTGGATGCTGAGGCATCGGCATCTGTGGGTAACCAGGAGGATAGCCCATCGGCTGACCTGGGTAACCCATGGGATGCTGTGGATAGCCTGGAGGATAACCCATCGGCTGCGGATAGCCCTGGGGCATGCCTTGTGGAGGAGGCATCATGCCGGGCTGCATCGGATAACCGGGGGGATAGCCCATGGGGTATCCAGGAGGCGGCATCATGCCAGGCTGCATCGGATAACCGGGAGGGTAACCGATCGGCTGCGGCCCTGCTCCAGGAGGCGGTGGAGTCTGCGGCTGGTCAGAAGGTGTCTGTTTGGGATCCATTAATGGGCAAAAAGGGTTCTTTCCCTCAGAATAGCGATTCCTCCCCTGTTCATGCAAGCAGGGAATCACAGGGAAATGACCTTTTAACGAATCAAAATCATCGGGGACGGCGATGACTTTTCCCGCCATATTTTCCGAGGATGGACAAAATCTGATCCCTTCTGGCGATCAATACGGCATCAGGGTGATGAAAGCAGTGTCCTTGATTTTCTGTCCAGGCTGCGTGCGTGTCATCAGCTCAAACTGATCGGACCAGTGAAGCATGGCCTTGGTGGCATGGCCGTAGGGCTTGAAGTCCCGCAGGCTGTAAACGGTCATCTTATCCGCTTCATTATCAGCAAATTGCAGGAAGAGGCCGCCGCTTTTCGAATCCCTCATCTTCCCTTCGATGGCCATGTTGCCTTTGGTGAAATAGCCGCCCAAACCCGCCACGGGCCCAACCACGAATTTGAGCGCGGTCTTCACCGCATTGCCCTTCGGACTGGTGGGGTTCAGTTCCACGATGGCGAGTTCCAGGGTCAGCGTATCGGCCCCGGGCTTCTGCTCGATGCTGTAACGGGACTCCGGGGACCTGAGAAAGGCCTTGGCGAAGTCATTGCGCAAACGCAGCGCCATCTCGTTCTCCCGGCGCTCAATGCTGCCCCACTGAACCTCTTTTTTGACCAGAGACTTCTGGATGGGACGCAGATACTGGAGTGTCACAGGTGCCACGTAGAGCTTGGTCTTCTTCACGACAACCGCTTCCAGTTCCTTGTCCGTGGTCCTCCAAAGCTTGTGAAAGGGCAGTTGCTTGCGGGTGTCCATGGCCTTCTCAGGCTGCTCAAAGAAGGGCGAAAGCTTGGCAGGCTTGGCCTTCAGGAGGCGGTTGGTCGTGCCGCAGGAGGTCAACAAAACCAGGCCTAGCAGGCTGGAGAACCGAAGCAGTGGAGAGAGGAATCCGGGCATGTCGTGAATACGAGGAAGACAACCAACAGGGCATGTGAGGATTGAGCGACAGAGGTTGACGTCGCAAGCCATCTCTTCGACTTATTGCAAACAATGCGCGGTTTCCCACCCATCCAGATCTTTGTCCTCGGCCTGTTGTTTGGGCTGCTGGCCGTACCTCTCGTGCGACTCACGGGAAACGCGCCGAGGCCGGTTGATGAGGAGCATGCATCCGGCGCCCAGGACCTCAAAGGGGGGGGCGACCATCCGCAAGGCGAGCACAAGCAGGTGAAGGTGCCCGCCATCATCCGCCTGCGCTATGCACATAAGCCGCTCTCGATCAGCCTGAAGAGCAACGGCGAGGAATTGCTCACGAACCTGGATCTGTCCAAGCCGGTGCTCGAGATCAAAGCCGAGATCGAAGTCTCCCACGATGGCAATGAGCTGAGCCTGGAGGCCCAATGGCCTGAAGGCACTCCTGACACGGCCATGACGGTCGAGATCGAGCCGGAAGGCTTCGAGACACGCACCCAGACACGCTGGTCCAGCGATACCAAGCTCAGCGAAATCCTCACCCTCATCTGGTAATGTCTGCTTCCACTCCCAAAGAACACGTCTGCTGGGGCGGCGGCAGCGCGCATGCCCATCATCATCGCCTGGAGGTTCGTGACCTCCGCGTGAGCTACCGCGAGGTGCTGGCTCTGGATGGTATCAACTTTGCCACGGAGTGCGGGCGCAGCATCGCCTTGATCGGTCCCAATGGTGCTGGCAAAAGCACGCTGCTAAAATCGCTGGCCGGGCTTCTGCCCATGGAGAGCGGCAGCATCATCTGGCGCGGCCGGCCCCTGACAAGCAGCAGCCATGAGATCGCCTATCTTCCCCAGCGTGGCGATGTGGACTGGCAGTTCCCGATCACGGTGCGCGGCCTTGTGGAGATGGGGCGTTACCCGAACTTGGGCTGGTGGCGTGGCTATTCAAAGCATGACGGCGACATCGTGGAGCGTGCGCTCACGGCCATGAACCTGCTGGATCTTCAAGACCGCCAGATCAGCGCTCTTTCCGGAGGTCAGCAGCAGCGCACCTTCATTGCTCGTGCGCTCGCTCAGGAAGCGCACGTCCTCCTGCTGGATGAACCCTTCACGGGGCTCGACAAACCCGCACAGGACAATCTGAGCCGTCTCTTCAAGGAGCTCACTGCCGAGGGGCGTCTGCTCATCTCCAGTCATCATGACCTGCAAACCGTCACCGGTTACTACGATGACGTGCTGCTCATCAAAAAGACGCAAATCACCTTTGGTGATGTGGCCACGCATTTCACCCCGGAGAAGATCGCCGAAGCTTATGGCGGTGCGACTCTGGCGAAGGTTTGAAAAGAGGCAGAGTTTCTAATCAGGCAGACTGATTAGAAAATCAGGTCGTAACACGCTCGACAACCTTCGCCGTGCTCCCCCACCATGGGAGTATAGTGCCGGTCCTTTTACATGCGCTTTACTGTGAACGCCCCAAGGTCGGCGTTTGTCTCCCGTCCTGCATCAGTGCCAACCCATCGTGGCTATGAAACGTCTCATCCCCCTTTTCCTGCTCGCCGTGCTCTCCTCACCTTCTCCAGCCCAAACCCCCGCCGAGTCCCTGGCGAAGGTGAGAAGGCTCTCGGAGCAAGGCAATCACCGCGAGGCCGCGGACCTCGGCAAAGCAACTCTTGTTAAGCCAGGTGCCCCGGCGGAGTTGCTGGAAGCCACCCTGCAGCCTCTCTCGAACTTGAGCGCCCACCAGGAGCAGGAGGAGGTCATCGAGGCGGCCGTGAAGGCACATCCCAAGGAGTGGGACATGCTGCGTGCCGCAGGACTTCACTACGCCTCTTACATCCCGCACTACGGAGAGGTGGTCGATGGCAAGTTTGTTCGTGGTCAGGTACGCGACTGGAACAGCCGCAAAGGCACCGAACTCAAGGACCGGGTGCGGGCGCTGCAACTGCTGGAGGCTGCCTGGGAAGCATTGCCTGCGGAGGCGGAGGTCAGTTTCAAGGCGCTGGTGATTGAGAATCTGACTCTGGCACTGATGAACCAAGGCCGCGGTGCCTTCAATGCCTGGTCCCTGCTAGCGCTAACGGATCTCACCACCCTGCCCGACTACGATGATCAAAGCGGTCTCGACGCCCCCGCCAGCGGCTATCCGGCGGATGAGAAAAGTGATCCCATCTTCTTCCAGGTGCCTGCTTCTTGGGAGACCGCGAAGAATGATGGCGAACGTCTGCGCTGGCTGCAAGCCGAGCGCAGCAAGCTGAGCGCGGATGAGACGCTCAAGGTCCGCCGTGAACTTGTGGAGGTGGCCACCGGATGGTTCTCGGTGCAGACACTCGCCGGCTATGGTTTTCGGTTTGATGACAAGGATGATGATGCTGGCACGAAGAGCGGCATCGCCATGCTGCACACGCTGAAGGACGATGAAACCGTCGCCAAGCTCGCCACCGGGCCGAAGCGATTCATTTTGCCCCCTGAGTGGAGTTTTCTCACACTCTGGAAGAGCATCGCAGAGGACGCTCAGGCACCTGTCTATTCACGCAAGGAGGCATGGGAGCGGGTTGCTCAGGAACTGCTGAACCGTCGTCAGCACCCACGTGCGGTCGAGGCTTTGCAGAAGGCGCTGGAACTGGAAACCGATGCGGATGGCAAGAAGAACCTCCAGGCACAGATCGAGCAAATCACCGGCAATTGGGGCCACTTCGAACCTCAGCAATCCTTCCCGGCAGGCCAGGAGGCGAAGCTGCAGCTTGTGTTCCGCAATGCTAAGAAAATCAGCCTCTCCGCGCGCAAGGTGGATGTGGCAAAACTGCTCACAGATGCCGAGGCCTATCTGCGCAGCGAGCCGCGTGAATTTGACTGGCAGAAGGCCAATCTGAACACGATCGGCCAGCGGTTGCTGGACAAGGGCGGAGACAAGTATCTGGGCAAGCCAATGGCTGAATGGTCGCAGGATCTGGAGCCGCGGGCGAACCACTGGGACAAGCGTGTGGAAGTGCCGACGCCACTCAAGGACGCGGGAGCTTTCCTGGTCGAAGGCACCTTTGACGGTGGTCACAAGGCACGGGCGCTCATCTGGCTGGAAAGCACCGTCATTGTGAGGACCAGCCAGTCCAACGGACTGCATTACTTCGTGGCTGATGCGGCTACGGGGGCACCGGTCGTCGGTGCCACTGTGCGCTTTTTTGGCTACCGCACCCAGTGGGGGCGTGGTGGACTGCTGAACCGAGAAAAGACGCTGTACTCCTTTAAGGATATCCAGGCCACCACCGACAAGAACGGCGTGGTGAAGGTGAAGGAAAATCTGAACGAGCACCAGTGGCTGATCCGTGCGACCACGCCCGACGGAAGACTTGCCTATGACGGATTTGAGTCCGCCTATTTCTATGACCACAGCGTGCGCTTTGGCGAGCAGACACGACTCTACTCCATCACAGACCGTCCTGTGTATCGTCCGGGTCAGGAAGTGAAGTGGAAGGCCTGGGCGCGACTGGTGGGCTACGATCCCAAGCTGAACACGAACAAGTTCGCCGGGAAATCACTGCGAGTGCGCATCTATGATCCACGCGGTGAAGAGGTGTCCATGAAAGACTATGAGTCCGACGGGTCAGGTGCCATCCATGACATGCTCTCCCTGGCTGATGACGCCACGCTCGGACAGTATCGCCTTCAGTTTGCCTTGAAACCCGCGCTCGGTCATGAGGAGCATCTGGGGCAGCACGTCTTCCGCGTTGAAGAATACAAGAAACCGGAGTTTGAGGTGAAGGTGGAAGCCCCGGAGAAGCCCGTGGCTTTGGGAGATACTTTCGAGGTCAAGGTGAAGGCGGACTACTATTTCGGCGGCCCGGTGAAGCAGGGCAAAGTGAAGTACAAGGTGCAGCGCAGCGCGCACACCGACCGCTGGTTCCCTATGGGACGCTGGGACTGGCTGTTTGGTGCCGGCTATGGATGGCAGGCCACCTATTATAACTGGTATCCAGGCTCCTCACGCTGGTGCATGTGTGTTCCACGCTGGCCGTGGTTCCGCTGGCAGAGCGATCCACCGGAACTGGTCGCCGAGGGGGAAGCTCCCTTGAACGCCGATGGCACCTTCACCGTGAAGGTGGACACTACTCTCGCCAAGGAACTGCATGGCGATGAGGATCATCGCTATGAGATTGACGCCGAGGTCACCGACCAGTCACGCCGAACCATCTTTGGTAAAGGCAGCGTGCTGGCGGCGCGGCGTCCGTTTGAGGTCTATGCCTCCACCGATCGCGGCTACTACAATGCAGGTGACTCAGGCACGGTGAACATCCATGCCCGCACGCTGGATGGTCGCGAGGTCAAGGCCACGGGTGAAGTTGTGCTCTACCGCGTCACGTATGGCAAAGACGGCGCCCCCGTGGAAGAGGCAGTGCACACGGTGAGGATCAGCCTCACCAGTGACAAACCTGCTGCCCAGGAGAAGCTCACCTTCGCGCAGGGCGGCCAGTATCGTGTCTCAGCCAAGCTCAAGGATGAGGCCGGCCATGAGATCGAAGGCACCACTTTCCTCACGGTCCGTGGCCAGGGTTTTAATGAAGGCCGTGACTTCCGCTTTGATGATCTGGAACTCCTCACCCAGAAGGAAGAGTATGCTTCAGGTGAGGAGGTGGAGGTGACGCTCAACACCAACCGCATGGGCAGCACCGTGGCGTTGTTCTTGCGCGCCCAGAACAGGGTTTATCCTGAGCCGGTCTGGCTGAAGCTGGAAGGCAAGAGCATCACCCATCGCTTCAAGCTCGATGAGGCGGACCAGCCCAATCTTTTCATCGAAGCCTACACGGTCAGTGGTGCCCGCGTGCACAAGGTCACCCGTCAGATCATCGTGCCGCCAAAGAAACGCATCGCCAGTGTGGAGCTGATACCGGATGCCGAGACGTATCTTCCCGGCCAAGGCTCAAAGGTCAAAGTGCGGGTCAAGGATGTGGATGGCAAGCCTTTCACAGGCCAAGTGGTGCTCACCGCTTATGACAAGGCTCTGGAGTACATTTCCGGTGGCAGCAACCAGCAGGACATCCGCCCCTTCTTCTGGGGCTGGAAGCGCAGTCACTACTCGCAGATCAATGACTCGCTCCGCCGCATGGAAGCCAGGCTGCTGCGCGAAGGCGAGCTGTCGATGGAGTTCCTCGGTGCCTTTGGAAATGTGACGGCGGATGAAGGGGTCGTTGATTTTCTGGCGGGAGGAGCCAGCGGTGGAGGTGGTGGTTTTGGAAGAAGCCGTGGAGAGGCGAAATTCGCAGCTAGGTCGGCCCCGATGGCCATGGCGGCGGCCGACTCATTCGCTGGTGCCCCTGGGTCTCCACCACCCCCGCCATCTCCTGCACCTGCGAAGGCTGAGGCAGCAGGGGCACCCAGCGAGCCGAGTGGAGGTGAAGAAGGACCTGCGCCGATGATCCGCACCAACCTCGCCGACAGCGCGGTGTGGGTGGCGGACTTCGCGACTGATGCGAATGGCGAAGGCGAACTGAACTTCAACCTGCCGGAGAACCTCACGACCTGGAAGCTGCGCTCCTGGGTCATGGGGCCGCAAACTCAGGTCGGCGAGGCCGCGGTGGAGATCATCACGCGGAAGAACCTCATGGTGCGCCTGCAGGCACCCCGCTTCTTCGTCGAGAAGGACGAGGTCGTGATATCCGCGAACGTGCATAACGAAATGGATGTTTCGCAGCAGGTGAAGGCCGTGCTCGAACTCGAAGGCGGCGTGCTGGAGTTCATCGAAGCTGAAACCAGAACACCTGCTCCTGTTGAGGTCGCAGCCCATGGAGAAACTCGCATTGACTGGCGCGTGAAGGTCACGGGTGAAGGCGAGGCCAAGATCCGTGTCAAGGCGCTTGCGCAAAAGGACAGTGATGCCATGGAGATGACCTTCCCGGCTTACACGCATGGGATGCTCAAGACCGATTCCTGGAGCCTCGCCCTGCGTCCGAACCAAGCGAGTGGCAAGCTGACCGTGAAGGTGCCCGCCGAGCGCAAGCCGGAGCAGTCTCGCCTGGAACTGCGCTACTCGCCCACACTAGCCATGACGCTCGTGGATGCCCTGCCCTACCTCGTCGACTATCCCTATGGCTGCACTGAACAAACGTTGAATCGCTTCGTGCCCACCGTCATCACGCTGAACGTCCTCAAGGACCTCGGTGTCGACTTGAAAGCGGTGCGTGACAAGCGCACGAACCTCAACGCCCAGGAGATTGGCGATCCCGACAAGCGCGCGAAGCGTTGGCAGGGCAAGGACAACAAAGGCAAGCTGAAGGAGCCAGTCTTCGATGAAGATGAAGTCATGAGGATGGCCAAGGCCGGTCTCAAGAGACTGGAAGCCATGCGTGGCAGTGACGGTGGCTGGGGCTGGTTCCCTGGCGGACGTGAGTCTTCACCGCACATCACCGCGCTGGTGCTCCATGGTCTGAAAGCGGCCGAAAGAGCCCGTATGGATTTGAATGACGGCATCGCGCGCAGCGGTGTCGAGTACCTGAACCGCCACGAAACTGAGCAACTGCGCCGCCTGCGCCTGCCGGAGAAACATAAGGACCATAAGTCCGCGCCTGATGATCTGGATGCGCTGATTCACTCCGTGCTCGTGGAATACAAAGGCGGGAAGAAAGAGATGCGCGCTCAGCTTTATGAGAAGCGCAACGGCATCTCACGCTATAACCTCTGCCTCCTCGGCCTGGCCTGTCATGCTGTGGGCGAGAACGAGCGCCGCGACATGTGCCTGCGCAATGTGAGGCAGTTCTTGAAGAAGGATGATGAGAACCAAACAGCGTGGCTTGAGCTTCCGCAGGATGGCTGGTGGTACTGGTGGGACAATGCCATCGAAACGCAGGCAGCTTTCCTGCGCCTGCTCGCGGCGGTGGAACCCAAGGGTGAAACCGCGCCAGCTCTCGCCAAATACCTGCTCAACAACCGCCGCAACGGCACCTACTGGAATAGCACGAAGGACACAGCGGCGGTCATTGAGGCGCTCGCAGAATTTGTGAAGGCCAGTGGTGAGTCAGCACCTCAGCAAACCGTGGAACTGCTCGTCGATGGCAAGTCACAGACGAAGGTGGAGATCACGAAGGAGAACCTGTTCACCTTCAACGGCACCTTTGTGTTGGAGGGCGAGGCTTTGACCACAGGCGAGCACAGCGTCGAGCTACGTAAACTGGGCGAATCTCCTCTGTATGTGAATGCTTATCTGACCGTGTTCTCCAAAGAGGACATGATCCCAGCCGCAGGACTCGAAGTGAAGGCACGTCGCAAATTCTACAAACTCATCGAAGAGAAGCCTGATCAACAGGTGGCTGGCTCGCGTGGCCAAGTGGTCACCCAACAAGGTTTGAAGTATCGCCGCGAGGAGATCGCCAGCGATGCTGCGATCAAGAGCGGCGATTTGATCGAGGTGGAACTGAGCATCGAGAGCAAGAACGACTATGAGTACGTGCTCATCGAGGACATGAAGCCCGCCGGTTTCGAGCCTGTCGAAGTGCGGAGCGGCTGGAACTACGACGGCCTGGCGAGCTACCAGGAGTATCGCGATGAGCGTGTGGCCTTCTTTGCGGACCGGCTGCCCAAGGGTACTCACAACCTTCGCTATCGTGTGAAGGCTGAGATTCCCGGACGCTTCAGCGCCCTGCCCACCAAGATCGAGGCGATGTATGCGCCGGAACTCAAGGGCAACTCCGACGAGTGGAAGGCGAAGATCGTGGAGGAGTGAGGCCATGGCCTGCGAGTGCCTTCATTCGCAGGCCGGACCAATGATGCTTCAATGCGGAAAGAATGTGGGTGAGAGCACCCGCATTCCTCGGAGATTTCAGCGTGCCAGGGCCGCGGCCTTTTCGGGCGCGCTGACGGGCTTGGGTTCGTCAAACTGCATGAGCACCGTGGCACCATCCCCCTGAAGGATGCGAAGCTGGACCAAGCGCTTGTTGGCGCGGCTGATCTGGAGATCGAGCTGCTTCAGGTGACGTTTCACAAAGGGCGCTTTGGGGCGCAGGGTGATCGTGGAGATGCCGGGTGTGTCCTCGCTCTCCTTCACCAGAAAGTGGCGGTTGAGCTCTTCGGGACTTGCCTCACGTCCGCTCAGAAAACGTGCCCACATGCGGTAGCGGGCATCATTCTCATCCAATTCCTTCCAGGGTGAATCCGGCGCTTCGCGTACACGGAACTCGCGCGCATCGTGCACGAGCACCGTCACCGCTTGAGAGGTATCGCCAAGCTCCCAACGGAAGGCGCCATCGCGGAAGCGCCAGAAGCGGCCTTGAGAGACCACGGGTTGTTTCAAAGCTGGCAGATTGCGGGTTTGCCGGAAGCCGACCACCATGTCAGGCAGATCCTTTTGAGCTTCCGCCCATTCCATCATGGCGGCAGGCAGCGGTTCATCCGGCTTGGCCAGAGTCACGGCTTGTGACCACACGGCGGCTGGCATGAGAAGAGCGAGAAGAAGCGAACGCATGGAGGATACTGAGGCAGATTTACGGTATGGTGACGACCTAAGGCAGCATTGCCTTCAAGCGCCTGACTTCAGCACGCACGTCGGCAGCGAGCAAGAACGCTGAAACTACGACGACCCTGCGTGCTCCGGCCTTCAATATTTCCGAGATGCGTGTCTCATTCACGCCACCGATGCAGAAAATGGGAAGGCTCACCTGTTCATGAACGTGGGTGATGTCCTGCAGGCCGATGGGCACGTAGTCAGGCTTGGTCCCGGTGGCATACAGAGGCCCGAAGCCGATGTAGTCCGCCTGCTCAGCCTGGGCCGCGACGGCTTGATCGAGGCTGTGGGTGGATTTTCCCACGAAGATCTCCGGGCCGACAATGGCGCGGGCCTTTGCGACGGAGTCATCATCCTGCCCGACATGCACACCTTCACTGCCAACGGCCGCAGCCACTTCCGGATGATCATTGATGACCAATGGCACCCCAAGATCACGAGTCACGGGCAGAATGGCGCGGGCCAGTAACTCCACCTCGGATGACGGCGCGCCTTTCGCGCGCAGTTGCAGGATGTCTATACCGCCTTCAGCCAAGGCTCTCGTCATCGACACCACGTTCTCCGGTTTGACGTAACCGAGATCCACGATGCCATAAAGCCGCGCTGAGCGCAGGGATACGAGAGAGGCTGAGAGGTCGGGCATGTCTCCACTCACCTGCTGTGAACTGGCCGGACGGTCAAGCTTGGGCATGCACCCATTCGCGCAAGGCCTCCTGCCACGAACGGATCGGATGGCCGAGGTATCCCGCCAGCCGCGCATTTGACATCACCGTATGCCGGGGCCTGCGGGCGATGAAATGCGGAAAGTCATCGAGCCGGTTTCCTTTCACCGTAAGCGGTTCGGTGAGCAGTCCATGATCTAGGGCGAAGTCGACCACCTGCTGGCCGTACGTCTGCCACGTGGCCTGACCGGAGTTGCAAAGATTCAACAGCCCCGAAACTTGCGGCGTGATCTGCCAGAGTCGCTCCAACCAGACGGCGATGTCGTTCACAAAGGTGGGCGCGCTCCATTTGTCGCCAATCGCTTCCACACGCTTGTTCTGGCGAGCTTCCTTGAGGACCTGATCCGGAAAACTGGGAGAGTTGCTAGCGCCAAAAAGCCATGAGACGCGTGCCACCAATGACTGCGGGCACTCCCGCATCACGGCTGTTTCGGCATCGCGCTTGGTGCGGCCGTAGTGATTGATGGGTTGCGTCGGGTTGAGTTCATCCAGCAGTCCTTCCACTCGGCCGTCGTAGACGTAGTCCGTGCTGATCTGAATCATGCGTGCACCACGGCGGCGGCACTCAATGGCCAGGGCGGTAGGTGCCTCGGCATTGATGCGCGTGGCGAGGTCAGGCTCGCGCTCACAGACATCAGGACTTGTGATGCCGGCACAGTTGATGAGCAGATCAAAATCCACGTCCACCAGCGCACGGGCGACGGATTCAGGCATGGAGAGATCCAGCCTGTCACGTCCAGGTGTGATCAGGTCATGCCGCGCTGCATAGTGCCTGATCAAGGCACCACCGAGACGCCCGGTAGAGCCTGTGATCAGGAGTTTCATCCTCTACGCTTTGACAACTATTCCTGAGCTGGAGCTTGGTCAGCGGGTGGCTGGTCAGCCGAAGCCTGGTCAGCGGGTGGCTGGTCAGCCGGAGCCTGGTCAGCGAGAGGCTGGCCTTCATCCTTCGGGTCCTCGTGATGGTCATCATGATGCTGATCTTCCTCATCATGTTTGTCCTCACGTGGATCATGCCCGTGTTGGTAGTGCGGATCCTTATGTTCCGTCACACCCTTGAGGTGGGTCTTGAACTTGCGATGGCGCTGCTGCTCTGGCAGAGGGCTGATCTGCATGTTAATGTTACGACCGGCCATCTTGGGCTCCTGGTCGACCTGCCCCATGCCCAGAAGGTCTTCTTTGATCTTCCTGGCCAGCTTATGACCGAGTTCCTGATGGGCGATCTGACGACCACGGAACTGGAGCTGGATGCGGCACTTGTGCCCTTCAGCCAGGAAGTCTTCAGCATGGAGAATCTTGATATGATAATCATGCGGGTCGATGCCGATGCGGAATTTCATTTCCTTCACCTTGCCACCCTTCTGGTGCTTGTGAGCTTCCTTCTTGTGCTTCTCCTGAGTGTACTTGTATTTGCCGTAGTCGACAATTTTGCACACTGGTGGTTCGGCATTCGGAGCGACTTCGACGAGGTCGAGACCGCGCTCCTTGGCCATGCGGATGGCCTGTCCGGTCATGAGCACACCATACTGCTGATGGGTCACGCCATCGACGACGCGGACCTTCGGCGCGCGGATGCGCTCGTTGATGCGGGTCTGGTCGACATAGCGTCCATTGTTCGGACGGCCGCCGCGGTTTGGGCCGCCACCACCCATCGGTGGACGACTGCCCATCGGCGGACGGAATCCAGCTCCATTGCCCTGATAGCCACCTGCCGCTCCAGGGGGGCGGGGCCCCAATGGAGGTGCGCCTGCTGGACGCGGTGCGCCGGGAGGCCCTGCTGGGGCACCTGCGGGCGGCGGAGTGCCAGCCGGACGTGCGGGCTGTTGGCTTTGATTACCCTGGGCCGGCCTGCCGCCGTACTGGGTGCTATTCAGATTCTGGAATGGATTGCTAATAGGAGACCTCCTGGATGGATTCGGGATTCAGGAGGCTGGCACAACCAGCACCCCCAAAGGATTTTACGCGGACAGTACGGGATAGTATAAACATATCAGACCGTACAGACTCGCGGCAGCATGGACGTTTTCTCCCGGTCCCGATCATGCGGGATGGTGTGAAAACGAGGGACAAAAATCATGCAGCAAAAAAAGACGCGAAGAAGAGCGAAGGCCGGATTTGAGCATTCAATCCGGCTAGTGACACGCTTCTTAACGTTACACTAACCACTTTCTTAGCAGTCGGCAAGACGATTTCCGATATAATCGATGGCCAGGAGATCTGCACATCCGGCCGGATCGGCACTAACGTTGCTTGCTGAATCCCTGGATCAACGCCTTGGATTGGTCTATCCCTCGCTCATGCGCTCGCTTCAGTTCCTCCTCATCTGGCGAAAAGAAGCCGCTATCCTCCTGGCGATGCTGGTGACCTTGCTGGGTCCTTTTATCCTCAAGCCAAGGGACAGCACAGCTCCGGCAAAGTTTGACCGACGGCTGGTGATCATCACGCCGCACCATGAACTGATCCGCGAGGAATTTGGACGCGCCTTTGCCCGCAGTTGGAAGGAGAAAACAGGCCAGACAGTGTTTATCGACTGGCGGGTTCCGGGGGGCACCTCGGAGATCGCCATGATGATGAAGTCTGACTACACGGCGGCCTTTCAGCACTACTGGACGCGGACCCTGCAAAAGCCCTGGACCCCTGAGGTGGCACAGGCCTGCTTGAATGCGAAAGCCTCTGCCGCTGATCCGGCGCGCACGGAATTCCTGCGCTCCAATGTTGGCATCGGCATCGACGTGTTTTTTGGCGGCGGTGGGTTTGACTTCCAGATCCAGGCAGACGCAGGCACACTGGTGGCGGAGAGCGGTCCTGGGACCGGTCTGGCAGGGCTCCGGAAAAAGCATACCGAATGGTTCACTGACGCCATCATCCCTGAAAACCTCAGTGGCGAGCCTTTCCGCGATCCCAAGGACCGCTGGTGCGGCGCCTGCCTGTCCAGCTTTGGCATCGTCTTCAATCGTGACGTCCTGCGCCGACTCGGCATCGAGAAGGATCCGCAGAACTGGAGTGACCTGGCGGACCCTCGTCTGCAAGGCATGGTGGCTCTGGCTGACCCAGGCCGCAGCAGTTCGGTCGTGAAGGCTTTCGAGATGCTCATCCAGCAGGAAATGCAGAATGGACTCACCCGCCTGATGACCGATCCAGGCATGGTTCCTCCGGCGAAGATGGAATCCACCGCCGTGGAGCGCGGCTGGACAGCAGGACTGGCTCTGATCCAACGCATCAGCGCGAATGCCCGCTATTTCAGCGATACCTCGACGAAGATCCCGCTGGATGTCCTGCGCGGGGATGCGGCGGCGGGGATGTGCATCGACTTCTACGGGCGCTCCGCTGAGGAGTCTGTCAGGCGGGAGGACGGCACGTCGCGGGTCGGCTTTGTCATGCCGGTGGGCGGTACGTCCATCAGTGTGGACCCCATCGCGCTCATGCGTGGGGCTCCTGATCCCGAGCTGGCGACGGCCTTCATGGAGTTCGTGCTCGGAGAACCTGGTCAGCGCCTCTGGGGCTACCGGGCAGGCACACCAGGCGGGCCGGAAAAGGTGGCGCTGCGACGTATGCCTGTGCGCCGAGATTTCTACACCCCGGAGCACATCGCCCTGATGAGTGACGGCAAGGAGATGCCTTATGATCGGGCGCGATCCTTTGTGTATCATGCGCCTTGGACGGCCTCGGCCTTTAGTTCGCTCCGCTTCCTGCTGCGGGTGCTGTGTGTGGACACCCACGAGGAGCAAAAGATCGCCTGGAAGCATCTGGCCAGAGGAGATTTTCCGCCGCGAGCGACCACCGTCTTCCATGAACTTGCGCCGGTCCGCTATGATCTCGCCTTGGGTGAGATCGGCCAGATCCTGCGTTCCCGCAACAAGGTGGCCGAGACACGGCTCTCACGTCAGCTTGGGGCTCAGGTCAGACGCAATTACGAACTGGCGGCCAAGCTTGCGCGCCAGGGACGGTAGCCGAGTCGCATGCAGGGATAGGGCTTGGTGTGGGTGGCTGGAAAATGACATTCTTTTCACCAACCTGTCATGGTTGCACGTAGTAACTTGGACACTGTCCATCCCCCTCGGCCTGATGATTGCCCGCCTCCTTCTCGCCCTCATTCTCGTCACGACCGGCGTCTCCTGCCGATCGACTCAGCGCTTGGTGAAGGCCTTCCCTGCCGAGCCATCACCGTTTCTGGTGAACCAGCATGCCTTGATCAAGACAGATGCGGCCAAGTCGCCCTTTCTTCGTGACTGGCGGAACAAGGACACTGCTGTCTGGACCGAATCAGAGAAGCGAAAACACATCTACATCGCCCCGGTGAGCCTTGAACACCTGCGGCCCATGACGCGGACTCTTTCGAAGATCGCGGTGAGTGAAGAGTCCCGCCTAAAGAACGTGCAGAAGCTGGCGGACTACTTCCATCAAGAGATCGTGAAATCATTCACGAATGCGCCCAAGGGGAGTCGTGCGGTGGTTTCGAAAGCAGATGCTGACTCCCTTGTGCTTGAGGTAGCCATCATCGAATTCAATCCCAATTCCATGATCGGCGGCTTGGTGCGTAAAGGCATCAACATCCTCCTCTGGCCGGGAGCTGAAACGGCAGTGTCTCACAAGCTCAAGGGTAACATGGCCATCGAGGGAAGGCTGCGGGATCCCAAGACGAAACAGGTGCTCTATGAGTTTGCGGACGCGGAGCAAAATCGCTCCGGCATCATCCTCTACGTGCACGACTACACTACCTACACCTACTTCCGCAAAGCCTGCCGCGAGTGGGCCAAGCAGATCGAAGCCGTGATACGCACGGAGGCAGCTTCGACGGTGAAAGATGGCCCAGCCGCCACCCTGCTGCTTTGGTAAGAGGCTTGACATGTCCGGCATTTTTGAGGGAACAGCCCCTTCATGAGCCTGTTGCAAAAGATCATCACCCGTCTGGTGCCTGCCTCATGGGCAGCCAGTATGGAGGCTGAGTCCCGCCGCTGGCACGCCTGCTGCCCCTGCGGCCACGCCCAGTCCATCTGGAAACTGGGAGGCATCCGCTGGAAGGGCGGAGGTAATCCCCGGACCTACCTCCCCTGCCCCGCCTGTGGTGAGCGCCCCTGGCAACAGGTGCGCCTGCTGGATGAGGTGAAGTGAAATTCGTGTTTCGGTTTCCTGAATTCAGCATTACTGAAGATCTGGGTCGGCCGGAGTGGTCGCTCGTCGGTTCGGCTTCGGCTGGATGCGGATGAGAGGAAAGTCCGGACACCGCAAGGCAGCGTGCCGCGCGCAAGCGTTGGAGGTTCTGGGGCAACCCAGGGCAATGGAAAGTGTCACAGAAAACAAACCGCCCTCCGCAGTTCGAAAGAGCGACGGTGGGTAAGGGTGAAAAGGCGGGGTAAGAGCCCACCGCTCCAACAGTAATGAAGGAGGCATGATAAACCCCACGCGGTGCAAGACAGAACAGGAGGAATGGCCCGCCTGGCCGTAAATCCCGCTGCTTCGGCAGAGGGATGGATAGCTCCGGGTAATAGTTGCATCCTGCGCGAGCAGGAGTCGGCTCCGCGAGGAGTCGTCAGATAAATGATCGCACCTGAGGCCGAAAGGTCGCAGGCACAAAATCCGGCTTATGAAGGCCGACCCACTTCTTTTTCTTCATTCTCGTCATGTGATCTATCCCATGGCGAGAAATGAAGAAGTCAGGATGACGAAGCCCGAAACGGGCGGCGATGAGGCAAAGCGCAGCAGTCATCAGACTAGCTTGCCATCTCCAACCCGACTTGGAGGCCACACTACTAAAAAGGTTTCCACGCGCTCATGTTCTCCTCATGTTGAGCGCTTAGATTTCCCGCTCTCTCAGACCTCATGCGCATCCTGTTCGTCGAAGATTCCGCGCCTATCCGCAAACCGGTGACCAAGGCGCTCAAGGCGTCCGGCTATGCTGTGGATGCCACGGGCGATGGCAGTGAGGGATGGCAGATGGCGCAGGACCATGACTATGACGTGATCATTCTGGACATCATGCTGCCTGGCATGGACGGGCGCGAGATTCTGCGGCGGCTTCGTGCGGATGGCAACGAGACGCCGGTCCTGTTCCTGACGGCGAAGGACGCCATTGAGGATCGGGTCGCAGGCCTCAGGCTTGGCGCGGATGACTACTTGACGAAATCATTCGCGATCGAGGAGCTTCTCGCCCGCGTGGAAGTGCTGGGAAGGAGAAAATATGCGCGGCGTTCACCGCTTCTCGTCGCCGGGGACCTGGAACTAGATCAGGCGGCGAAAACAGTGCGGCGCGGCGGACGCGAGATCCCGCTTAGCCCCCAGCTTTTCGCCTTGCTCGAGTATCTGCTGCTGCGGAAAGGCCAGGTCGTCTCGCGCACGGAGATCGAGGAGCACATTTATGATGAGCTCGTGTCCCCCATGAGCAACGTGGTGGATACCGCTGTCTGCGCGCTACGCCGCGCGATCACCCTTTCAGATCAAAGCGCGCCCATCATCCACACCCGACGCGGGATGGGATACGTCATTCTTGACCCCCGATGAAAAGCATTCGCGCCCAGCTTCTCGGATGGCTGTTGCCCGGCTTCGTCGGAGTTTGCGTGGCCGCCATCATGGCGGTGTATTTCTCTGCCAGGCAGGCGAATGAGGCTGATCTCGATGCGCGGCTTGGCAGGCTCGCCGGATCAGCACGGCTGGCGTTGCGCAATCAAGCCGCCGCCAGCACGGGTGGAGCTCGCACGCCCGGCCTGCGCGCCTTCCTGGCCAAGGAAGACTTTCAGGGCCCCGGCCAATATTTCGAGCTGTGGACAGCTGCGGGTGTGCCGGAGCGCCGCTCGCCCAATCTCGGCAGCGCTGACCTGCCGCGCCCGTCCGAGCTGACGCGTGATGCCATCCGCTATGACGGTACCCTGAACAATGGCGACCGCGTTCGCGTCAGCGCCATGCAATACCCTCAGGGAGGCGGGAATCCGCCCCTGGTGTTTGCCGTCGCACTCAGCCGGAGCGAGGGCGAGGCACGGCTGTCCCGACTCCTAACAGATCTCTTGTTAGGTGGTGTGGCCTGCTGCGCCGTGCTTTGTCTGCTGCTGGTGCTCGCGCTGCGCTTTGCCCTGCTGCCGCTGGCCCGCGTGGGTGAGCAGGCGGCGGCCATGGGAGCCGCGTCCTTGCATGAGCGTTTCGCGGTGGAGGCCCTGCCGCTGGAGATTGCGCCCATCGTGGCAAGGCTGAATGATCTCATGGGGCGGCTGGAGCAGGGCTTCGAGCGTGAACGCCAGTTCAGCAGCTATCTCGCCCATGAACTGCGCACGCCCCTGGCCGGCATACGGGCCACCAGCGAGGTGGCCGCGAAATGGGCCGACCAATCCTCACCGGAAGACTTTCATGAAATCGCGCAGGCTGCGGCGCGCCTGCAGCAAACGGTGGACAGCCTGCTCGTTCTCTCCAGGCTCGACACCGCCTCAGCGGAGGTCAGCACCGAACCAGTGCCCCTGCGCCCGCTCATTGAGGAATGCCTCACGCTGCATGTGGATCGGGCCAGACAGCGTGACCTCACCTTTGACCTGCGGCTGGACCCTGCGCCCGCCTTGGAGACGGATCCCCGCCTACTGCGTATCATCATCGCCAATCTCATCGCCAACGCCACGGAGTATGCGCCTTCAGGAAGCGAGATCGTCATCACCACCGCAGAGGACGCTGCTCTCCTGCAGATTGCCAATCACGCGCCCGAGCTGAGTGCCGAAGACATTCCCCGCCTCTTTGATCGCCTCTGGCGGAAAGATGCCACCCGCACGGATGCCGCTCACGCTGGCCTTGGACTGTCCATCGCGGCCAGTTGCGCCAGCGCCTTGGGATTCACCCTCACGGCCGGGCTTGATGCCAGCGGCATTCTGCAAATGTCACTGCATCTCGAAAAATAACCGTTCACGCTCATCTTCCCCTCATCTTGACGGTGGCAGAATGCGCGCATGAATCGGTTTTCCCTTTTCCTTACTGCCCTCGCATCCCTGTCCGGCACGCTCGCCACGGCCCAGACACCGGGCCCATCACGGCCCGGATCGATGCTTGATGAGGGGTTCAAGCGTGTGGATGCCAACCAGGATGGAAAGCTTGACGCGCAGGAGTTCGGCAGATTCATTCAGCGCTCCCGATCCATGAGCGGCGCGAACGCGGCAGAGGTGCTCCGTAAGCTGGATGCCAACGAAGACGGCGCGCTCACCCTGGAAGAGTTCAAAGAGGTGCGGCGTCTCAGCGGCGGCGGGTCAACTCCGCTGCCACCTTCGCCTCCGTCTCCGCCGAAACCTGCGGAGATGCCAAAGCCCGCCGAAATGCCGAAAGCTCCGGAGACACCGCCTGCGGCGAAAACACCGTCCACAGCGGAAAGAGCGCCTGTCATGGACAAGGCGGCCAGCGCCGAAGGGCTTGCCTTCTTCGAGAAGAAAATCCGGCCCGTGCTGGCGGACAAATGCTACTCATGTCACTCCGCAGAGGAGGAAAAGACCAAGGGCGGACTCGCGCTGGACACACGCGCCAGCACCCGCGCCGGCGGTGATTCCGGCCACGCTGTGGTGCCGGGCGATGTGGAGGCAAGCCTGCTTATCAAAGCCATCCGTTACCACGATACTGATCTGGCGATGCCGCCGGAGAAATCAGGAGGGAAGCTGGCTGACCAAGTGATCCAAGACTTTGAAACCTGGGTGCGATTTGGCGCTCCTGATCCCCGTGAGGGCGCGGCGAACGTGGCCAAGAAGTCAGACACATGGGCAGCTTCGAAAGACTGGTGGGCGTGGCAGCCACCGAAGAAATCACCCGCGCCAGCCGTGAAGGACGCCGCATGGCCGCGGAATGACATGGACCGTTTCCTTCTGGCCGCGCTTGAGCAAAAAGGCCTGAAGCCGGTGGCTGATGCGGACAAGCTCACGCTGCTTCGCCGTGTCACCTTTGATCTCACCGGGCTGCCGCCGACACCCCAGGAGGTCAGCACCTTTTTCAATGACAGCTCGCCAGATGCCTTCAAGAAGGTGGTGGCCCGTCTGCTGCAGTCCCAGCGCTTCGGTGAGAAGTGGGGCCGCCACTGGCTTGACGTCGCCCGCTATGCGGAAAGCACCGGCAAGGACATCAACCTGGCCTTCCCCAATGCGTGGCGATATCGCGACTATGTCATCGCCACGTTTAACAAGGACAAGCCGTATGACCAGTTCCTGCGCGAACAGATCGCTGGCGACCTGCTGCCCGCCAAAAGCGATAAGCAGCGTGCCGAACAATTGATTGCGACAGGCTTCCTCGCGCTCGGCACCAAGAGCGTCAACCAGGCGAACGCCCGGCAGTTCGCGCTCGATCTGGCTGATGAGCAAATCGACACCGTCTCCCAGGCCTTGCTGGGTGTCACGGTGGCCTGCGCACGCTGTCACGATCACAAGTTCGATCCCATTCCGCAGCGTGAGTATTATTCGTTAGCCGGCATCTTCCTTTCCACGGATACTCATTACGGCACCTTCTTTGCCGCGCAGAATCGCAGCGCCACGGACCTGATTGAGCTGCCGAAAGCCGCCGGCATGCCCGTATTGCCGCGTGTGATGCCTCCGCAGGAACGCCAGCAAAAGCAGGCTGAGCTGGACAAGCTGGTCAAGGAGGCAACCGAGATGGCGGATGCCACCTTCAAGTCAAAGGCCGGTGGCAGCCGCAATCCGCGTGGTCAGTTGCTGCTGCTCCTGCGCATGAATCAGATCGGGCTGCTCGAGTCAGAGCTGGAGTCCTTTGGTCCTGATGGCAAAATGCGACCGCTGGCCATGGGTGTGCTCGATCAGCCTGCGCAGCGCGCGGAGACCCGGACACGCCGCCGTGACACGCCTCGCTATGAATCAAGCACGCCGGATCAGGCCATCGCCTCACGCTTCATCGAGCGCGATGGCCGATTCGCGAGGCCGCCCGAGTTTCAGGTCGTCAATGAGTCGCCCGTGTTCGATCGTGGCGATGTGAACAAGCCGGGCGAGAAAGTGCCGCGCGGCTTCCTCAGCGTACTCACTCACCAGCCGGCTCCAACGCTCCCCGCCACCAGCAGCGGACGACGCGAACTGGCCGAGTGGATGCTCTCGGAAGGCAACCCGCTCACCGCTCGTGTGATGGTGAACCGCGTCTGGCAGTGGCTCTTCGGCCAGGGCCTCGTCACCACGCCGGACAATTTTGGCTCCACCGGCACCCAGCCCAGCAATCAGGCGCTGCTGGACACGCTCGCTGTGAACTTCCGCGAAGGCGGCTGGTCCGTGAAGGACCTTGTTCGCGAGATCGTCCTCAGCCGCGCCTACCAGCTCTCGTCGACCTACGATGACCAAAACTTCGCGGCGGATCCAGAGAACGCGCTCGTCTGGCGCATGAGCAACCGGCGGCTCGATGCCGAAGCCATCCGGGATGCCATGCTGGCGGTTTCCGGCCAGCTAGATCTGCACCCGCCCCTGGGTTCACCCATCGCCCAGCATGGCAACGGCCCCATCGGGCAGTTCAAACAGTTTCCCGGTGCTGGTGTGCCGGAGGACACGCTCGTGGAAGCGGGCAGCCTCACCACCGTGCGCTCCGTCTACCTTCCCATCGCCCGTGAGCTGCTGCCAGATGCGCTCGCCGTGTTTGATTTCGCCGAGCCAGGCTTCGTCACCGGCATTCGTGAGACCACCAATGTCCCCTCCCAGGCCCTCTACATGCTGAACTCACCCTTCATTGCCAGCGCGGCGGAAAAGTTCGCCCAGCGCGTGCTCACCACCTATCCCGCAGGCACCCCGAACAGCGACGCGCAGCGCGTGCAGTTCGCCTACGCGCTCGTCTTCTCGCGTTCACCTACCGAGGCCGAACGCCAGGCGGCCACGGACTTCTTTGCAAAGTTCCCTAACCAAAACAGTAGCAGCGACAGCGCGGCGTGGACCTCTTTCTGCCGCGCCCTCTTCGCCAGCGCCCAGTTCCGCTTCCTGAATTAATCACCTGCTCCTTTTTCCCCATGATTGCGCCCATCTCTTCTGATCCGATCTCCTCAGCTTTCAGCCGACGAGACATGCTGAAGACCGCCTCCAGCGGCTTCGGTTACCTCGCCTTCGCGGGCCTCGCCGCACGCGCTGCCGGGCAGTCCGCGGCTGCCAGCGAAGGACCGCTGGCACCGAAGCAGCCACACTTTCCCGCACGGGCAAAGCACGTCATCTTCCTCTGCATGAGAGGCGGGCCCAGCCATGTGGACACCTTTGATTACAAGCCCCAGCTCTCTGCCAAATCCGGCGCGCCTGGCACACGCCCCGGCACCAAGCTGCTTGGTTCGAAATGGAGCTTCGCCCAGCATGGGCAAAGCGGCCTTTGGATCTCGGAGCTGTTCCCAAATGTGGCGAAGCATGCCGACGAGCTCTGCGTGCTGCGCTCCATGCAGACAGACCTGCCAGCGCACCCGCAGGCCCTTTTGCAGATGCACACCGGCTCGTTTCAGTTTGTGCGTCCCTCCCTGGGCGCATGGAGTCTTTACGGCCTTGGCACGGAGAACGAGAACCTTCCCGGCTTCATCACCCTCACACCGCCCGCCGCATCCGGCGGCGCGCAGAACTACGGGTCATCCTTCCTGCCTGCCATCTATCAGGGCACGCGCATCGGCTCTGACAACCGCCCCATCGCCAGCGCTGAAATCCGCAATCTCAAGTCTCCGCTCAACACCGCCGTTCAGCGTGCGGAGCTGGACCTGGTGCAGACCCTCAACCGCAGCACCCTGCAGCGCGACCAGTTCAATCCAGCCGTCGAGGGCGTGATCGAGAGTTACGAACTCGCCTTCCGCATGCAGAAAGAAATGCCCCAGGTCATGGACCTCTCGCGCGAGACCGAGGCCACGAAAAGCCTCTATGGCCTCGACAACGAAAGCACGGCGGATTTTGGTCACAAGTGCCTGCTCGCCCGCAGGATGGTGGAAGCTGGCGTCCGCTTCGTGGAAGTCTCCCATGGTGACTGGGATCAGCACTTCAACCTTTCCAAAGCTCTCGGGGACAACTGCCGCTCCGTGGATCAGCCCATCGCGGCCCTGCTTGCCGACCTCAAGCAGCGTGACCTGCTCAAGGACACTCTCGTCATCTGGGGCGGCGAGTTTGGCCGCACCCCCCACGCGCAAGGCACCGATGGCCGTGACCACAATAACAAGGCCTTCACTCTCTGGATGGCTGGCGGCGGCGTGAAGGGCGGCCTGAGCTACGGTGAGACAGATGAATACGGCTATGAAGCCGTCGAGAACAAAGTTCACGTGCATGATCTGCATGCCACGATCCTCCACCTACTGGGGCTCGACCATGAGCGCCTGACCTACCGCTATGCCGGCCGTGATTTCCGTCTCACCGATGTGCATGGAAACGTGGTCAAGGAGATCATCGCCTGACCCGTGACATGCAAAAAAGGTGAGGAACCGAAGGATGGCAACGTTCTCAGGCGAGCTGGCGCCTGCCCACCCTTCATGAAAGCACTCCTCATCCTTGTTTCGTCGGTCGTCCTTCTGCATTCGGCGTCTGCCGCAGAGTCCCGACCGAACATCCTGCTCATCTATGCCGATGATCTCGGTTATGGCGAAATCGGCTGCTACGGGGGCAAAGAAGTGCCGACGCCGCACATTGACTCGATCGCCGCCAACGGCATTCGTTTCACCAACGGCTACGTCTCCGCGCCGCTGTGCTCGCCTTCGCGCGCTGGCCTGATGACCGGGCGCTATCAGCAGCGCTTCGGCCATGAGAACAACACGATGACGGCCGAGAAAGGTCTGCCGCTCGCCGAAACGACCTTTGCTGACCGGATCAAATCCCTCAGCTACGCCACGGGCGCCATCGGCAAATGGCACCTTGGCAACGATGAGAAGTATCTGCCGATGAATCGCGGTTTCGACGACTACTTCGGCGTCTTTGGAAATCCAGGCTCCTACTTCGAACCCAAGGGCCTTATTGATTCGCGCGTCTCGGCCACGCCGCAAAAGGCACCTGAGAATTTCTACACCACAGATGCCTTCGGCGCCCGTGCTGCCGAATGGATCGCAGGCAAGAAGGATGCTTCCTGGTTCCTCTACCTGCCATTCAACGCCGTGCACTCGCCGCATGAGGCCACGGAGAAATACCTGCAGCGCTTCGCTCATATCAGCGACCCGAAGCGCCGGCAGTTCGACGCGATGCTCTCCGCCATGGACGATGCGGTGGGTGTGGTGCTGGCAAAGCTGCGCGAGCTGGATCTGGAGGAGCGCACGCTCATCTTTTTTATCAGCGACAACGGCTCCCCGAATGATCGTGGCGAGGCGAACGGTCCCCTGCGCGGCAAAAAACACACCTGCTGGGAAGGCGGCATCCGGCTGCCCTGGTTGATGCAATGGAAAGGCACCCTGCCTGCAGGCAAAATCGAGGAGCGGCCCGTGATCCAGCTGGATGTGCTGCCGACATGCGTCGCCGCAGCCGGAGGGACGGTGGATGCCGCGTGGAAGCTTGATGGCGTGAACCTCCTTCCTTTCCTGTCAGGCGGAAACAGCGAGCGTCCCCATCCCACGCTCTACTGGCGCATCGACGACATGTGGGCTATCCGCCACGGCGACCTGAAGCTTGTCTCGGCCGAGCCAGGCCTTACGCCTGAGCTATTCGACCTTTCCGTCGACATAGGCGAGAAGAACAATCTCGCCTCCATGCAGCCGGACAAAGCCGCCGAACTCAAACGCCTCTGGGATGATTGGAACAAATCACTCACGACTCCTGCCGTCTCCAAGAAAGCCAAAGCGAAGAAAATGGAAGCCGCCAAGGCTGCCACCACACCGCCTGGCGAGCCTGCCCCCAAAACAAGGAAGGAACTCAGGAAAGAGCGAAAGAAGAAGGCAGCCGAAAAAGCCGCCGCTGCTCCCACGGTCCAAAACTGACCTGCGAGGCTCAGGGTATCGCTCAAATCGCCGGCTTCACAGGCACCACCGTATCTCGCAGCGCCTTGGCTTCAGCCAGGAACTGGTGCAGGGCGGTTTCGTCCTGGCCTTCCAGGATGGTCATGAGCTCACCCAAAGCGGTGGAGGCCTCACGAAGCTGGGCGATGAGAGCCGCGTGGTTGCTGATGGCGATGCCGGTCCAGAGGCCGGGGTCACCGCCAGCGACACGGGTGGTGTCACGGAATCCCCCGGCCACACAGGCCACGGCGGAGGGATCACTGCGCAGCGCGGCCAGAGTGGTGATGGCCGCCATCATGTGCGGCAGGTGGGAGATGCGAGCCACCTTGTGGTCGTGCTCATCAGCACTGAACTCGAGCAAGCGGCAGCCAAGCGCGATCCAGAAATCCCGCAGACGTTGCAAATCCGCAGGCCGTGTCAGCTCCGAGGGGGTCAGCAGGCAGGCAGCATTTTCAAAGAGGTTTGCCCGCGCCGCCTCGACCCCCGTCTTTTCCGAGCCCGCCATGGGGTGGCTGCCGATGAAGCGCGCACCGAGGATCGGCTCCAACTCGCGCACGACGCTACCTTTGACGCTGCCGACATCCGTGATGAGGCAGTCATCCGCGAGATCTGCCCGGACGATCTTCTCTGCCAAACCGGCCATGGTCTCGACCGGGGTGCAGAGGATGATCAGGGAGGCACCCGAGGCTGCCGCAGCGGCATCCGTGAAAAAGTCTGCCTGGATGCCACGCGCCTGAATGGCTGCGGCGGCAGACTCCCGACGCGCCCAGAAGCGCAGTTTGACCTCTGGCATCCGCTCCTGCACGGCAAGTGCCAGCGAGCCTCCGAGGAGGCCGGGGCCGTAGATGGAAAGGATGCGTTCGCTGGGCATGGGAGGGGCGGAGGTGTAGCGGGGCCGTTCGCAGATGCAAACGAGCCTTTCAAGCCCGTTGATCTTGCACCGTGCAAAGCCCGCCTCTATACCTCCGGCCCTTCCCGAATGCACATCGCCGATATTCTCAACCAGCAGCGCCCGACGCTGTCATTTGAATTTTTCCCGCCCAAGACCAACGAGGCCTTCGAAGCCCTGTATCAAACCATCGGCGAACTGGAAGCTTACAAACCGTCCTTTGTCAGCGTGACCTATGGCGCGGGCGGCTCGACCCGTGAGTTGACCCACGACCTCGTCGTCCGCATCAAAAAAACCACCACTCTGGACCCGGTGCCCCACCTCACCTGCGTCTGCCACGGCGAGTCGGACATCGCCTCCATCCTGGAGCGCTATGCTGAGGCGGGCGTGAGCAACATCCTCGCGCTCGGCGGTGATCCTCCCCGCAATCTGGAAGGTTACGACCGCAAGAAGGATGCCTTCCAGCAGGCAGCCGACCTCGTGCGCTTCATCAAGAAGTTCAACGACAGCGGGGCGCATCCTGACAAGCGCGGTTTTGGCATCGGCGTCGCTGGATTTCCCGAAGGTCATCCCAACACGCCTAACCGAGTGTTGGAAATGGATTACCTCAAAGCCAAGTGCGACGAAGGCGCGGACTACATCTGCACCCAGCTCTTCTTTGATAACCACGACTTCCTCGACTTCCGTGATCGCTGCCGCCTTGCGGGCATCACGATCCCGATCATCGCCGGCATCATGCCCATCACCAGCGCCAGCGGCATGAAGAGGATGGCTGATCTGGCCGCCGGTGCCCGCTATCCCGCCAAGCTGCTGCGCGCCATCCAGCGCGCCGGCAATGACGAGGCTGCCGTGCAGCGCGTGGGTGTGCACTATGCCACCGAGCAGTGCCGCGACCTTCTGGAGAACGGTGTCGATGGCATCCACTTCTATACGCTGAACAAATCCCACGCCACGCGCGAGATCTACGCCAGCCTGGGCATTCGTGATTCTTCTGCGGTTCGAGGTTGAAAACGCCCCGAGCCGTATTGCTCATTCCTTGAAAAGGTTTCTTCCAACCGCGATCGGACTAGTGGCGCTAGGCTTGCTGGCGTTTGAGTTGCTGCGTGCTGTCACCACTTACAAATGGGTGGATTGGCACGGTCTGTATGGCCGTGAGCCAAGCCTTGAACGCTTTATTTGCGATTGGCTGTGGGGTATCGAGGCCGCTATTGCCACCGCAGGGGTGTATCTATTTGTTCGTGCTAACCGTTTGCTGGCTTTCGGGGTTGTTGCCCTCCCTCAGATTTTGATGCTTCAGCACCTGCATAACTCTTACATCAGGACAATATGGATGGGCCACGGCAACATCTATATTGATGGACGCGAAGTTCCCTCCCATAACAATTCATCTCCAGCTCAGCAAAAAAAGGATGTCCGGCAGTAACCAACAACCTCTCATCGCCGCCATTGAGGCTGGTGGCACGAAATTCGTCTGCGGCATCGGCCGTGGTCCTCATGAGATCCTAGCTACGCATCGCATCGACACGACGACGCCCGAGGAAACCTTGGAAAGCGTCTGTCGCTGGTTCTCCAGGATGAAGCTGGAGCATGGTCCGTTTGAGGCCATGGGCGTGGGCAGCTTTGGTCCGGTGGATTTAAATCCGAAGAGTGAGAGCTATGGCTTCATCACCAGCACGCCAAAGCCTGGGTGGCAGCACACGGATGTGGTCACGCGTTTGAAACATCGCTTCAAGGTGCCGGTCGGCTTTGACACGGATGTGAATGCAGCCGTGCTTGGCGAGTATCTCTGGGGCGCCGGCCAGGGCATCGATCCGCTCGTTTACATCACCGTCGGCACGGGTGTCGGTGGCGGTGTCCTGGTGAATGGCCAGCTCCTCCATGGTGCGCTGCATCCGGAGATCGGTCATCTCGCCGTGCCTCCGCCGACGAACAGTCTCGCCGTGCAGCGTGATTGTCAGTGCCCTTTCCACAAAAGCTGCGTCGAAGGCTACGTCTGCGGTCCGTCCATCGCGAAGCGCTGGGGCGTGCGAGCGGATACATTGCCCTTGGATCATCCAGCCTGGGAGGAAATCTCCGATGCCATGGGTCACGCGCTGATGAACATCTGCCTCACCCTTTCGCCACGCCGGATCATCCTCGGCGGTGGCGTGATGGAGCAGCCGCATCTCATTCCGCTGATCCGCGGCAAGCTCATGAGCCATCTCAACGGCTACCTGCTCATCCCGCAGCTTGGCAAAGAGATCGACCAGTTTGTCGTCCCTCCTGGCCTCGGCGCACGTTCTGGATTGCTCGGTTCGCTGGCGCTGGGCCGCATGGCATTGGATCAAAAGCTATCATCATGAGTCAAACAGCAGCACCCCTCACTGCCACGGACGTCCACCGCACCTACCATCTGGGCGGGCATGACCTGCCTGTGTTGCGTGGGGTGGATCTACAGGTCCAGGCTGGCGAAAAAATATTCCTCTGCGGCCAGTCGGGCGCGGGCAAGACCACCCTGCTTTATGTGCTGGGTGGTTTGGAAAAGCCCAGCCAGGGCGATGTGCTGGTGCATGGCAAGTCACTATACCATGGCCCGGCCAAGGCACGTGCGCAGATGCGCAACACGACCATGGGGTTCGTGTTTCAGCACTACTTTTTGTTACCCGAACTGACGGCGCTGGAGAATGTCTGCCTGCCAGCGATGATCGGTGGCAGGAAGGCTGAAACGCGTGCTCGTGAGCTTTTGGACAAGGTGGGCCTTAGCCAGCGGCTCGATCATCTTCCCACCGAACTCAGCGGTGGTGAGCAGCAGCGCGTGGCCATCGCCCGTGCACTGATCAATGATCCTGGCATCCTCTATGCGGACGAACCCACGGGCAACCTCGACGCGTCCACGGGCACGGGTGTGATCGACATGCTGATCAAGATCGTGGACGAGGCCAAGAAGACTCTTGTGGTGGTAACGCACGATCAAGTGCTGGCCAAGCGAGGTGACCGCCGCCTGATCCTGAAGCAGGGCAAATTGGTGGAGGAATAACCATCGAGTGGCATCGTAACATCTCGCGTTCACTCGAGATGCCTCATGGATTCCTCCGGCCCATCCACCTGTCTGTCTGACAACGCCGCAACTCCGGATTGGAATCGCCTCTTTCCGGATGCTGACTACCGCCTTTCCATGGGACTTCGGCCTGGAGATGCCGAGCGGTTCTGGAGCGACTGGGATTCAAGCGGTTCAGTCCATGCTCAGCGTCAGCATTGGCTCTCAACCTCGCCGGAGCACTATGCAGCCTGCCTTGATGAAGGTCAGGAAGCGCGCACTGAAGCCTTAAGCTGGATGCGCTCGATCAGTGCTGCGCCGGAACCCGACTGGGTCCTCATGTCTGCCGAAACGCAGCAGGAGCCTCGGGCTGTCGCAGGCGAGGTCGTCTTCCCTTCCTCGTGGTCGCTGCCGGACAAGATTGGCCTGCCCATGAGTGCCGTGCATTCGCCTGTGCCCGGTTTGCCTGAGAAGATCGGTCCGGGCATTCAGAGCTTCCTTTCCCGCCTCAACCCCGAGGCTGCCTGGGAGCGGGAAAACTGGGGCTTCGCGGCGGATGACGAGCTCAACCATCACCCCTCCCGGCCTCGGCTTCGCCTGACCGCGGATGCCCGTTCTGAGACGACCTGGATCCGCCTGGAGCATCAGTTCCTCACCCGGTTGCCCCAGACCCTCTGTATCCTGTTTGGCATCCGTGTCACTTGCCATCGGCTGGACCAGATCGCTGCCCTGCCGGG
Organism: Verrucomicrobiota bacterium; assembly: GCA_040387935.1. GTDB lineage: Bacteria > Verrucomicrobiota > Verrucomicrobiia > Verrucomicrobiales > Verrucomicrobiaceae > Prosthecobacter. Next base: position 79,349 of record JAZKCU010000002.1, read on the forward strand.
CCTTCGCCAGCGCATCCACCGGGCTTTGATCACCATGCCGGAGGCCCTGGCCCGGTACAAGGGCCTGCATGAGTGCCGGCACGCAATCCTGGCATAAGAAAATCGCGCCCAGCGTTCGACATCCGGCGTTTCCCGAGATAGCCTCGCGCATCATGTCCACAGCCCTCGCCCCTGCCATTTCCGCCCAAATCGAAGCTCTCTGCGCCACCATCGCTGCTGATCCAGAGATCCAGTCCGCACGCAACGCAGCGGAGACGTTTCTCGCGGATGAAGGGGGAGTGTCTCTGTATCGCGAAGTGATGACCCTGGGCCGCACGTTGGAGCAGCGTCATCGCAGCGGGGCCGAGCTTGAGCCAACCGAGGTGAACCGTTTCCAGGACCTTCAAGAGCAGGCAGACCAGCATGACGGTATTCAGAGCTTCATGGCAGCGCAGGACAAGCTCCAGAACTTGGCCAACACGCTGAACACTTTCATCGCCAAGACCCTTGAAAAAGGCAGCGTGCCTGCGGCTGAGGAAGTCATGGGCAGCGGTTGCTGCGGTGGCGGCTGCGGTTGTAAGTGAGTCCGCATGGCATCGCCTCGGTTTCCGCACACACTTCCATCATGACGATCTTTGAGGCTCGTGGACTGCGAAAGGTGTACCACACTGGCGAGCTCGATGTCATCGCGCTGCAAAGCGTGGATCTGGACTTTAAACAGGGTGAACTCGTGGTGCTGCTGGGTGCCTCCGGCAGCGGCAAGTCCACCCTGCTGAACATCCTCGGGGGGCTGGATGTGCCGACGACTGGACAGCTTCGCTACAAAGGCTGGGATCTGACGGATGGCGATGAGCGCACGCTCACCCAATTCCGGCGCAACTGCGTGGGCTTCGTCTTCCAGTTTTACAATCTCATTCCGAGTCTGACAGCACGTGAGAATGTGGCGCTGATCACGGACATCTCCCGTGATCCCATGAAGCCCGAGGAAGCGCTCGCGATGGTGAACATGCAGCACCGCATGGATCACTTTCCCAGCCAGCTCAGCGGCGGCGAGCAGCAGCGCGTGGCCATTGCGCGTGCGATCGCCAAGCGTCCTGAAGTCTTGCTCTGCGATGAACCCACCGGCGCCCTCGATGTGAACACGGGCATCACCGTGCTGGAAGCCGTGGAGCGAATCAACCGCGAGCTCGGCACACTGGCCGTCATCATCACCCATAATGCAGACATGGCAGACATGGCGGACCGAGTGCTGCATTTGAAGGATGGCCAGATCATCAAGGAGCACCGCAACGAAGAGCGGAGAGCTGTGACGAGCTTGAAGTGGTAGAAGGTGCTCAGGTGTCCTACGCCAACGCTTCTTTGATCACTTTTGCGCCTTCGACTCCGCTCAAGCGCGCATCCAGGCCCTGGAACTTAAAGCTGAAGGCTTCGTGCTTGATGCCGAGCTGGTGGAGCATGGTGGCGTGCAGATCATGCACGGTCGTGACTTTATCAACTGCGGCATAACCTAGATCATCTGTGGCACCGTGGACGATGCCTCCCTTGATGCCCGCGCCGGCCATCCACACGGACATGGCCTTGTTGTGATGGTCACGGCCACTGCCGCCTTGGGACATCGGTGTGCGGCCAAATTCGCCAGCCCAGACAATCAGGGTTTCATCCAGCATGCCACGCTGCTTGAGATCCGTGATCAGCGCCATGCAGGCGCGGTCGATCTCCTCGGCCTTGAGCGCCACACCTTCCTTCACGCCACCGTGGTGATCCCAGTCCTTGTGATACAATTGGATAAACCGTGTGCCGCGTTCCGCGAGGCGACGCGCGAGCAGGCAGTTTGAGGCAAAGGAGCCATCCCCAGGCTGACAGCCGTAGAGCTCCAGCGTCTTCGCACCTTCCTTGCTCAGATCCATGAGATCCGGCACACTGGCCTGCATCTGGAAGGCCATCTCATACTGCGCAATGCGTGTGGCGATCTCTGGATCATCCACCAGCGTGTTGTGCTGTTGGTTCAATGCATTGATCGCCGCCACATCGGCCCCTTGCTGCTCACGAGTGATGCCATTCGGATTCGTCAGATACAAAACAGGGTCACCTTTCGCGCGAAGCTGCACGCCTTGATATTTGGAGGGCAAAAAGCCGCTGCTCCACTGGCGCGCTGCGATGGGTTGATTCTGACCACCTCTCCCCAATGAAGTCAGCACCACAAAGCCTGGCAGATCCGAGGCCTCCGTGCCAAGACCATAGGTGACCCATGCCCCCATGCTGGGGCGTCCGGCAATCTGCGAACCGGTATTCATGAACATGTGCGCCGGGTCATGGTTGATCGCATCCGTGGTCATGCTGCGGATCAGGCAGATGTCATCGATCACACTGCCGATCTGCGGCAACAGGTCACAAATCTCGGTCTGGTTATTCCCGAACTTCGCAAACTTGTGCTGCGGCCCGAAGCACATCAGCGGCTTGCCTTGAAGCTGCGCCAGCTGCTGTCCTTTCGTGAAGGACTCCGGCATCGGCTTGCCATCCATCTCCGCGAGCTTCGGCTTCGGATCAAAGGTCTCCAGATGCGAGGGACCACCTGCCATCGTGAGCCAGATCACCCGTTTCGCCTTCTGAGGAAGATGCGGCTTCCCCAGGACACCCTGCATCGGTGCCGCAAGCCCAGGTCGCATCAAGGAAGCCAGCGCGACAGCGCCGAGACCTTGAGAAGCTCGGCTCAGAATGGCGCGGCGATTGAGGAAAAGAGGGGACTGCATGTAATTCCAACAAACGTCACTTCACCCCCTGCTCCTAGCAACGGGTGCATGAACAATCCGACTGCATCTTTTGCGGGAATGTTTCTGTCGGTGCTCCGTTTCTTCCATTCACCCATGAATCCTGCCCTTTCCGTGATGTTGTCCTCTCTGCTGCTGGCAGCTTCCGTCATCTCAGCACCCGCGCCGTCACCGAACATCATTGTCATCTACACGGATGACCACGGCTATGCTGATCTCGGCATCCGTGGCGTGGAAAAGGACGTGCGCACTCCCCATCTGGATGCGCTCGCACGCAGTGGCGTGATCGCCAGGCACGGCTACAGCACGGCCCCGCAGTGCGTGCCTTCGCGCGGTGGCCTGATGACGGGTAGATTTCAAGGGCGCTTCAATCTGGATAACAACCAGTCATCCCTCGATGGCTTTAACACGCAGACCACCATCGCCGAGCGCCTGCAAAAGGCAGGCTATGTCACTGGACAGTTTGGTAAGTGGCACCTCGGTCCCCTGCCAGAGATCGTGAACCATGGGTTCAAGCATGTGTATGCGCAGCATGGTCAGCAGACATTTTCCGCCAATATCACGGTGGCGGGCAAAGACCGTCCGATGGGGGATCATCCGCCGGAACTCTATCACATCGATGGCTGCACCCAGGCCGCATCTGCCATCATCGAGCGCTACAAGGACCTAACTCTCTTCTTGTTCGTAGCACTGCGAGCGCCCCACACGCCTCTGGATGCACCAGCCCGCTACATGGCGCGCTTTCCAGAGGCCATGCCAGAGCGCCGCCGCGCCGCACTCGCCATGCTCAGTGCCGTGGACGATGGCGTGGGCCTGATCACCAGCACTCTGAAGAAGCATGGGCTGACCGAGAAGACACTGATCTTCTTCATCGGCGACAACGGCGCTCCCTTGAAGATTCACAAAGTTGATTCGCCGCTGAAGGGTGATCCGGGTGGCTGGGATGGCAGCCTGAACACGCCTCTGAATGGTGAAAAAGGCATGTTGTCTGAAGGCGGCATGCATGTGCCCTTCCTGATCGCGTGGCCTGGCACCATTCCTGGAGGACAGCTTTACGAGCATCCCGTGAGCGCCCTCGATGTCGCGGCGACAGCCATCGGTGTGCAAGACAAGGTTATCGAGATTGCCAGCGCCGAGAAGCTGGATGGTGTGAACCTGATCCCTTACCTTACGGGTGAAAACAGAGGCGCTCCTCATGATGCTCTGATGTGGCGCTGGGTGGCCCAAAGCGCCATCCGCGAAGGCCGCTGGAAACTGCTGCGCGGTGGAGAACGCGAGTATCTCTACGACCTCGACAGAGATCTGGAAGAGAAGCACAACCTCGCCTCGCAACATCCAGAGATCACCACCCGGCTACGGACACGGCTGACGGGCTGGTGCGCTGAACTCACGCCACCCGGATTAGCGCTGGGTCCCATGGCCCCGGTATGGAACGACTACTTCGACCACTATCTGGAAGGCAAGCCCGCTGCACCACCTGCAACCCCCGAGCCAGACGCCCGTGCGACCCGCGGCTGGCTGGCACGTGGCGGCAAGCTGGAGGAAAAGGACGGTGTGCTCGTGCTGAGCTCAGCTTCCGAAACACGCGGCGTCTTCATCACACATGCCAAACTCAATGTTCGCGGACCAGCGGTCGCGCGGCTGGTGCTGAAGACTCAAAACTCTGGACCGGCAGCCATCGCCTGGCGTTTGAGTGAGGAGAAGGATTTCATTCCAGCGAATCGCGCGGCGTTCGAGGTCAAGGCCAGCAGTGACTGGCAGACGTTTGATGTGCCTGTCAGCACCGACGGGCGGATCGTTCACGTGCGTGTGCACCTGCCCGGAGGCACGACTCAGATCCGTTCATTGGGCATCACCAGCAGCCATCCATGATCACGGCACGCGAGTGACCTTAAGGCGCATGAACTGCTGGTTGTTGACAGACTTGGGATTCGCGTGGCGCCAGATCTGGACCTCGGTGCCATTCGTGTAGTTCGGCGTGGCGCTCACCAGTGTGGCATTCGACCATGACATGAGCCCAGTGCTAGCCTCGGCCTGATAGGTGACATCATCACGACCGAGCGGCCGTGTGAAGGTGAGTGTCAGGTAATCGGTTCCGGACACGTTCGAGGTGCTGAGGGCGAGGCCATCGCCATTGCTCACGCCCGCATTGGTGCCGAGCGAATATTCGAGAAGATCCACCAGACCATCCTTGTCCTTGTCTCCCAGTCCCGTGATATCAGCGATGCCATTGGCCGTGAACCAACTCGTGATGCGCACCGCTTCTTCGACACCTGGCGAGCCGCCACTCGTGGTACTGGCCCGCCAGTTCGTGCCACTGCCATGGGCGGGATTTGTTTCAGGCCGAAGCAGCACAAGCGCCGGGCCACTACCATTGGCCGCAGTCGGCCAGGGTGAGATAATATTGTAGGTGAAGTCCTTGATGGGGTCACCAAGGTTATCAATGAACAGCAACCGCTCGCCGCTGTTGCTCAAGCTTCCACTGTATTGCCCGGCGATGGTCACCGTGGGAAATGCCGCGGCAAACGGGGTTTGAGTTTCCACGATGACGCAACGCGCGCCGGCTGGCAGAATATAGTTCGGGGGGAATGTGAAGGTGATACCGACGGTGAAACGGCAGTTCGTGAGCACGATGTCCTGTGAACCGATGTTCATGATCTCCAGGAACTCTCCAGTCGTTACACCCGTGGCAGGACGGTAGTGAATTTTCGACACCACGGTGTTTGCCGCTTTGGCAGGCACGGCGACAAGATAGATGTTCTCGACGAGCCCGCTCCAAAAGCTGTTGGTGCTGTCGTAGATGCGTGCCTTCAATGTGGCGGATGCATTCAGTGTGACACTGATTGGGCTGGCACCCGTCGAGGCCGTGCCGCTGACCGCACCACCCAGGAGACGCGGATCGCTGCCATCTAGGGTGTAGTAGATCGTTCCACCCACATTCGGATTGGTGATGGTGAAGCTGTGAGGAGAGTTGACGAGCCCACCCTGCACGCCACTGATGACGGGATCGCTCACATTGATGAAGAGCGGCTTTGCGCCGTTGTCCGTGTAGCCCTTGAGCTGTTCGATGACCACCAGGTTGCGTGCCCGAGAGCTCCAGCTTGTCTCACCCGCAGGCGCCGTGCCGCCGGTGTTGATGAAGGTGTAGACGCCAGCCTTGCCGGTGTTCAGCCAAGTGTTTTTCGTCAGCGTGTTGCTGCCCCAACGAGCAGCTTCGGCGTGGATGATCGGATCAATTTGTGCGGCGAGTGAATCTGCACGAGCGATGGCCGCGGTCTGCGTGAGTGCTCCCGTGCCGGTGAGGTGCTTGTGAGCACGGTCACTGAAGCGCTGACGATACTCCGGACTGAAGCAGAGAAACTCGTGGAGGTAATGCGGATTGAATTTCAGCCATGTCTCGCGAGTGCGGTACTGAGCGGTGGTCCAGGTCTGATTCCAGTTGTTACCCGTCGCATTGGGATCTCCCCAGGGACCCACACGATTGTAGCTCTGCGTGCCGCTGCCCATGCCGTGCTCATGATCGTGGAGGAAGAACATCCAGCCTCCGCCGCTGCCATCGCGCCGACGAATGGCGAACCAATTGTTGGATGCATTCGTCAGGAAGGTGCTCATGGGCGCATCGAAGCTGCCATCAAAGAACATGGCGATCTGCGCATCGATGAGATTGTTCGCGTTCAGATGAACTGGATAAGCCAGATTGCGAGTGCCGTCGGCATTGAGGCCCTGCATCTGGAAGTAAAGAGCATCACGCTGCGCATCCGTGGAGGCATTCTTGATGGCCATGCAGAGGTCAAAGAGCTGACGCCAGGACAGCTCGTTCCCATCCGTCATCTCGGTGTTGTAGCTCTGGCTTCCACCGCCGCTTTTCACCGTGTCATAGTCGAAGTCCTCACCACCAAACTGGTTCGCGGCATAGTCAGCCTCCGTCTTCTCCTGCCAGTTGAAGATGCCCCAGTAGATGCCGTTGACGTAGAGATGGAAGTAGCCATTGCGTGAGTATGGCTGACCCATGTCACGCTGGCTGAGGCGGGCAAACTCCTCACGCATCAGGGCGTTGGCGGAGCTGCCACCACTGCTCCAGGAGTTGTTCTGCTCGCAGCGCATGTCGATCTGGTCAAAGCGGGTGACGCTGCCCTCATTGCCAAAAAGAGGATAGATCAAATCACCGGCATAGAGGCTGCGGAAATAGAGGTGAAAGGCATGCTTGGGGTTGCTGGTGCTGCGGCTGGCATTACCACGGATGCGGATGCCACAGTCCTTCTGGATCGTGGTGGTGCCGTTCGGTTCGATGACTTCAATCGACGCCTCGCGTTCCCAGAACCGGCCGCGTTTGCCAGGGTTCGAGTGAATGCCGCTGGTGGCACCATGGAAGTCGTCAGGATTCAAGTTCAGACACACGGACGGAGCAGCGGCGAGGGAGGTCTTCAGGGCGGTGACATCGCCACCGCCATTGGTCACGGCGGTGAGATTCATGCCATAGCGATAGACCTGACCATTCACCGGAAGCTGCGGCCAGCCCTTGGCCACGGTGTTTGCCGTGCTCTGAGTCACCACATCATCAAGGAATAGATAGGTGTTCGTCACCGGCTCTGGCGACTTCCACCCCGCGAGGAAGGCCCTCGCACGGATCGCGCTTGTGGCGTTCACATTGACTGGCACGCTATAGATGGTTCCCCGCGACCATGAAGGTTCGCTGCCATCCGTGGTGTAGCGAATGGTCGCTCCCGGAGTGGTCGTAGTGAGCGTGAGATTGAAGGCCGAGGTGAATCGTCCGCGTGCCTGGCTGAAGGCCACCGGTTGCACGAAACCCAGATAAGTGGCGGCATTGGGTGCAGCGGGAGTGGGCACTTCCATGAAGCCAATCGCCGGAATGACACCACTGCTGCCATAGCTCTGGCCTGAGTTTTGAGCCGGAAAAGGATTGAACTCTGTCAGAGTGATGAATCCTCCCACACCGTTGCTCTTGGTCAGTGCCAGATAGCCACCGCCTCCGGGCAGAGTGAAGCTCGTGTGCAGATTGGCTGCCGGGTTGACCCGATTCTTGCCGCTGGCGAAAATGACAAGATATTCGTTAGGCGCGAGGATCTTGGATGGGAAAGCCCACTGACTGGGCGTGGCCGCGGATGTCGCGAGGAAATGCCCGGTGAGATTGATGGCGGCATTGCTGCTGTTCCAGACCTCAATCCAGTCCGGGTTCGTTCCATCTTCATCCGCGAGATCGGATCCGCTGGCAACGAACTCGCTCAGCACAAGGCTGTCTCGCACCACCGGCGTGGCTGCCGTGGCCGTGGAAAGCTGCTGCCAAGTCTGATTCGGGCGCACCCAGCTGAGTTCGAGACTGGCGCCGCTGGTGGCATCATAATGCACGAGCTGAAAAGTCGCCGTAGGCTTGGTCAGCGTGATGCTGCCGCTGGAGGTCGTGGGCGCGTGCGTGGCATCATCGATGATGACATCCTGCCCGTCGATGCGCAGACGGCAGCCGTCGTCACTGTTCACCATGAAGGTGTAAGTGCCGGGTGTGTTCACCACGAGCGTGCCCGTGATCTCCACGGCAAAGTTGTCACCAGTGCCACCAGGGAACCCCACATTACCACTGGTGTAGTCACCATCTGCACCATCGGCGAAATTGATCGTGGTATAGGGCCCTCCATTGGTGGTCGTGCCCGCGTTTTGACCCCCTAACAAACTCAGAGCGCTTTGCAGATATCCCTGCCCGCTGAACGGGAAAGCCACGGCACTGCTCACTCGGCGCGCGGTGAAGCCTGCACTACTCACACCTATCGGCGTCGGAATGGTAGTGACCACATTCGCCGTGGTCGTGCCATAAACATTCAAAGCTGTGAGAGTGTAGGTCGTGCTGAGCAAGGGCACCACCACCACACTGCCGCTGGCTGACACGGTGCCCGCGTTTTGATTGATGCTCTGCGAGTCACTGCCGATGACATTCCAGCTGAGTGTCGTCTCCTTGCCATACATGGGCGAAGGCTCGCTCACGGTAAAGCTGGTGATGACCGGCGCTGCACCGGTATTGATGGTGACGTTTGCACTGGTGCTGCCAGCAGTGTTGGTGGCGACCAAGGTGTAGGTCGTCGTGCTGGCAGGGTTCACCGCACGGGTGGTGGTGCCGGTGACATTGATGCCTCCTGGATTCAGTGTCAGTGAGGTAGCTCCCTACGTGCTCCAGTTCAGGGTCACCGCACCGTTGGGTAACACGGTGGTATCATTCGCGGTGAAGCTTGGGATCACAGGCGCTGAGTTCACATACACCATCACACTGCGCGTCACCACATCCGGGCCTGTGGTAGCCGTGATCGTGTAAGTGGTCGTGCTCGCGGGCGATGGCAGAACGAGTGATCCGGTCGACGCCACTGCGCCAATGCCCTGGTCAATGCTCAGCGTTGTCGTGGGTTCGTTGACACTCCAGGCGAGCGTGAAGTTGGCAGGCGATCCAGTGTGCACAAAGACTGAGGGTCCACCATTGGCGGTGAAGGTCGGCACCGTGTCTGAATCGCGCACGATCTCCAAGCCCCCGGCAGCCACATTGCCAATGAGCTGAAAGGCGGCATCAAAGCTCGTCTTGCTGCCTGCGGCCGCATACACCTCCACGGCACAGCCACCACCGCCCTCCCAGTAGCTGAACTCCAGATCATACTCACCTGCCGCGAGATTCACCACCCCCATCGTGTTGCTGTCTCCGGTGCCGTTGGAGAACAAGAGCACATCGCTCATGTTTGCCGGATCCGCATTTCCACCAGCGAGGCGGGTGGAGCCAGTGAAGCGCTGGCCGACAACCCGCAAGCGAGCACCGTCATCACTGCGGAAACCAAACGTGTAGTTGCCTGCCGTGGGGATCTTGATGGAGCAGCGGGCGAACATGAGGATGTTGTCATCCGCACCCGGTGTGTTGGTGGCGAAATCGCCCTCGCTATCAAAGTAGCCGAGGGTGCCCGGAGACTCGTCATCGGTGAAATTGATCACCGGTGCCCAGTAGTCCACCTTGGTGCCGCCGGGCGTGGTGGCATAAGCTTTGAGGATGCGGTCCACGCTCACCAAGGAGTTGTAAGCGATGCCCGGATAAGCCTTGATCTCACGGATGCCCCACATGCCTGTCGTGCCACGATAACCAAAAGCAGAGGCAGGCGGAAAGTACGTGTTCACCGCTGGAACCGAGGCCGGACTCACGCCGTTCGCCAGAGCCAGGATCTGATCGCCTTTCAGCGCCGTGTTATAGACCACCACATCATCGAGACGGCCTTTGAAGTCATTACTAGTGTCCGTGGTGGCGCCGTGATTGCCGAGGATGAGATCGGCCACCTTGAGCGTGTTCGTCACGGTGGTGCGTGTGGCATCCGGAATGCCATTGATGTAGATGCGCTGGCCGTTGCTGGCCGTGGTGTCATAGGTGAAGGCGATGTGATACCACACGTTCGTCACCAGCGTTGCCGAACCACCTATGAGGTCATTGCTGTCGAAACCGAGATGCGTCACCGCTGCGTTTGTGTTCAAGCCAGCGTGCAGGGTTCCCGTGCCCGTGCCGGTATTGCCAAAGATTGTGCTATATCCCTGCCCGCTGCCTAACGAAGTGAACATCACCCACGCGCACATGGTGAACGAAGTGTTTGTGCCGGCTGCATTGCGTAGCCCGAGAGCCTGGTTTGAATTACCGACCAGAGACGAGGCTTCCAAGGTCAGGCTCTGACCGGCGGTGAAAACGACCGCCCCATTGGCCGTGCCATTACGATCGGTGGCATACCCCGGAGTGTAGCCCGCGCTTGGTGTTACAGCGGTCACCAGGCCTGCACCAGAACTTTCGTTCAGGTTGCCATCAAACTGCAGCCGCACGCGCGGTGTCTGGGCATGGAGGACGGAGGAACAGGCCAGCAGCAGAGCTGCCAGCAGCAAACGGGTCGGTCGGGACATAAGCCGCTGAGAATGATCAATTCCCAGCGGCGAAACAACATGAAAGACTCAGCCAATTGACCTAACGGGCTTTATTTGCCCATTCAGTCCATGGCTGGCTACTTCTTGGTGGTCGTCTTACCGAGATTTTTAAGTTCCGTCTCGGTCCACATGGCCATGCGGCCTTTCTCCTGCTCACGGATGGTGGTGATGGCTTTGGATTCAACAGCGGATGCTGTGTGCTCCCACTCGCGGCGGATGTAGGTGAGCACGCCAGCCACGTCTTCATCGGTGAGCTGAGGCAGAGGCGGCATGGCAAGATTGAAGCTACGACCACTGACCTTCACAGGACCAGCCAGACCATGCATGACGATGCGGGCTAGCACCTCGGGCTTGCCCAGCACCCACTCGCTGTCCACCAGCGGAGGGGCCAAACCGTCGAGCCCAAAACCGTGCGGTTGATGGCAGGCGGCGCAAAGAGTGCTGTAGATGGTCTTGCCCTTTTCAAAGAGAGCGGTCTGAGCTTCGGTGAGCGGCTTGATGACAGGTGGCTTCGGCGCGCCGGGCTTGCCGGGCCAGGCGAGACGAGCTTCGACACTGGAGAAGAGCTTGGCGCTGTTCTTGTCACTCATCGCGGCTTTCAGCGTCTTGAGGGATGCGGGTTCTGCATCCAGCCAGAGAAGCTTCACAGGCGCTTTGGTCTTCGGGTCACCACCACTGACCGAGAGGCCTTTGATCGCCGCAGCCTGGAAAGCTCCGGCGGCGGGTTGGGCTGCGGCGAGTTCGAGCATTTCTTCAAACGGCCCCGCTTTGTTGGCAGAGGCAAGCAGTGTGCCGATGGCTTCAATCACGGGCATGATCTGTCCGCCGTTGTCTTGGGTGAGCTGGGCCGCCAGCAGCTTGGCAAAGGCTGATTCCCTTCCCCGCAGACCGGTCAGAGCACCTTCACGGATGAGAGCGTTTTTGCCATGGCTGGCGAGCAGTTTGGCCACAGCGGCATCCGCATCCGGAAGGTTCAGCGAGGTGAGCTTGATGGCGAGATGAGCCAGCACGAGCGCATCCTTTTCCGTAGTCATGGCAATGAGATCAGGCGCAAGGTCGCGTGTGGCGATGCGCACGGCAGCGGCACGAACCTGGGCATCCTTATCCTTGAGCGCGCCTTTGATCACATCTGGCGTCGCGGCCATGAGACCATCCAGCGTCCACAGTGCATGCAGACGGGCAATCGCGGATTCGCCGGCCAGAAGCTCCTTCAAGGCTGGAACGGTGGCAGCATCACCGGACTCAACGATGAGACGCTGAGTGGTATCGCGAACCCAGCCATTGGCGTGGGAGAGCAGCTTCACGTCTTTGCTGGCCTTGACCGGCTGTGGTCGCTCTTTCGTGTCCGGCACGATGCGCCAGATGCGGCCCTGATTGATGGGCTGCTCCAGTTGGCGATCCTTGATGTTCGCGATGAGGTAGTGAGTGAGGAAGCTCTGGTGCTGGATGATGCCGCGATACATGTCCACGATGTAGACAGCACCATCGGGACCATTGCCTGCCGTGACAGGGCGGAAACGCTCATCCGTGGAGGTGAGGAACTCGCTGCCCTTGTAGTTGTTCGTGGCCTTCACCATGCCGCCGCTTTCACTCATGGTGAAGCGCTTCACGAGGTTTCCGCAGGGCTCAGGCACGAAGGCGTTGCCACGATAGGCAGCGGGAAAGGCATCGCCACGATAAATGAGCGCGCCGCAGGTGCCGGTAGGTTTGGTTAGGCGACCATCGGCGCTCAGAGTCTTCTCATCATAACCCCGGTTCACGCCAGGCGTGGGATGGGAGGGATAGATGTTCTGATCGGCGGCGACCTTGGCATTGATGCTGGTGGCATTACGCAGCAGGGGATTCTTCGTGAAAGCCTCCGTGGGCAGCAGATCCGCACGCAGCATGTCCGAGTTGTAGTTGAAGTAAAGACGACCAAAGTCGTCCTGGCAAAGGCCCCACTGGCCACGGCCGAGGCCGCTGTCCTTCAGCCAGACTCCACCGCGCAGCTTGAAGCGTGTGCCGTAGCCAGCGCTCCAGATGGCATTGTCCATGGCCCAGACGGGGGTGTTCGCCATATGCTCCGGCTGGCCGCCCAAGGTTCCGTAATCGGTGGCGACGATGTCCTTCACATCGGCCTTGCCATCGCCATCCGTGTCCTTGCAGAAAAAGAGGTTAGGCGGCACAGCGATCAGTGCACCACCATTCACGGCCATGACAGCGCGTGGCATGACGACTTCATCCAGGAACGCGGTGGCCTTGTCCATACGACCATCGCCATCGGTATCTTCAAGCAGTGAGACGCGGCCCGTGGGCTCTTTCTCGGTGCTGCCTTCCACATCATGCATGTAGCCGCGCATCTCGACCACATAGAGGCGGCCTTGATCGTCAAAGCTCATCGCAATGGGAGCCTGGATCATCGGCTCGCTGGCGACGAGCTCGATCCGGAAGCCTTTCTCGACCTTGAAGGTCTTCATGGCCTCTTCCGGACTCAGGGGCGCTGGCGGCGGCAGCTTAAACTTCAGCTCGACCTGATCTGGTCCAGCATTCTTCTTGTTCACCGCCAGTACGGGCAGTGAGAGGGCGGCTAGCGAAGCGATGGCAATTTTGTGGGAACGGCGCATGGGGGGTGGTGCGAGGGGACTCAGGCTGCGCTCTAGCAGCCTGATGGTCAAGGGTATCAACGCATATCCTTGTGCGCAGCTTCCGCCAAAATGGAGGTCTTATTTTTTCGGTTTCGGCTGATCCGAAAGCTTGATGGTCAGGGCTGGCACCGGCTCGCTGCCGCAGATCATGGCGCCAGTGTTGTGATCTGTACGCCTTTCCATTAGAGTCCTGGAATCATTACCTATGTCTCCAACGACCGATCATAGCTTCCACACCACACGCTGGAGCCTCGTTTCCCATCTGAGGGCGGGCGGGGATGAGGCGGCGGCGCAGGTGGCGTTGGGGGAGCTTTGCCAGCGGTGCTGGTTTCCAATTTATGCGTTTGTGAGGCGTGTGGGTCTGAGCGCGGCGGACGCGGAGGATGCCACGCAGGGCTTTTTCCAGCATCTGCTCACGCATGAGTTGATGTCTCAGGCTCGGCAGGAGCGCGGGCGCTTTCGATCCTACCTGCTGGGCTGCTTGAAGCACTTCCTCGGCAACGAATGGCAGAAGCGGAATGCGCTGCGTCGTGGCGGGCATCTGGCGGCAGTGCAGCTAGATGCGTTGGAGGCGGATGAGCGGTATCGCCTGGAAGTGGAGGCGATGAGTACGAGCGACGAGGAGGTTTTCGATCAAAGCTGGGCGCATGGCATGCTGGATCGTGCGATGCAGCAGCTCCGCGCTGAACAAAAGGATGAAGCCCGCTTCGGCCTTCTGGCTCCAGCTTTAACGGGAAGCGAGGACCGCGCGGCACTGGCGCAGGCCACTGGGATGAATGAGGGCGCGCTCAAGGTGACCATCCACCGCCTGCGCAAACGCTACCGGGAGCTGCTCCGTGGGGCGGTGGCAGAGACGGTGGAAAGCGAAGCTGAGGTGGATGCGGAACTGGCCTATCTGGTGGTCTGCCTGCGGCGCTGAGTTTTTTCTGTAACCTGCCGCGGCAAACTCAAAAGGACTCTGGTGACCCCCCCAATCATATCCTCACCATGAACTCCTCCACCTGTCCTGAATGCGGCGCGATGATCAAACCCGGAGCCACGCTTTGTCCCGCCTGCTTGCTGAGCGCGGGCACAGCCACACTGCCGGTCCAACCCGTGAGCGCGGGCATCACGACGCTACCCTGCGTCTTCGGTAGCTACAGACTGCTTAAAAAGCTCGGCACTGGAGGCATGGGCATCGTCTATGAGGCGGAGGAACTGGAGGGTGGCCGCAGGCTGGCGCTGAAGGTGCTGAATCAAAGCCTGGACAATGAGGAGCAGCGTCAGCGATTCCTGCGTGAGGGTCGTCTGGCCGCGACGATCGATCATCCGCACAGCGTATACGTTTTTGGCACCGAGGAGATTGACGGCGTGCCCGTGATCGCCATGGAGCTGGCCGAGGGAGGCACGCTGCGGGATGAGTTTAAGCGACGCGGGCCGCTGCAGGTTCGAGACGCGGTGGACGCCATTCTCGGCGTTCTCGACGGACTCGAGGCGGCTCATGCCAAAGGCATTCTGCATCGGGACATGAAGCCTTCGAACTGCTTCGTCACGAGCGATGGGAAAACGATCGTGGGAGATTACGGGCTCTCCATTTCTCAAAACCAACCTGCAGGCGAGGGCAGTCATCTCACACGCAGCGGCATGATCATGGGCACGCCCGCGTTTTCGCCGCCGGAGCAGCTCCGTGGCCAGCCGCTGGATCAACGGGCGGACATCTACTCCACGGCGGGTACGCTGTATTATTTGCTCACGGGCAAGGCTCCCGTGGAAGCAACTTCGGCGGTCGAAACGGTGGCTGCGGTATTAGATGGCCGTATCACGCCGCTGACAAAATTACGCATCGATGTGCCTGCGGATCTCGCCGCGGTGGTCATGCGCTGTCTTTCAGCCGATGCGGCGAAGCGGCCCGCCACGCATGCGGAGATGCGGCAGGCCCTCACGCCTTTCAGTTCGATCACACCGGAGCCAGCGCCGTTGCGGCTGCGCTTCTTTGCAGGCATCCTTGATGGGTTGCTGATCTTGCTGCTGACTTATCTGGCGGACAAGATTCTGCAACTGCCCGGATGGGAAGCCTGGGCTGACACCGGCTGGGTTTCCATCGGCTGGTATTCGCTGATCAGCCTCACTGTCGGCGTGCTGTTCTTCGCCGGCCTGGAGTCTCTCCTCGGCACGACGCCCGGCAAGGCGCTGCTCGGTCTGGTCGTGCGCACTCCTGCTGGCGGGAGGCCGGGCTTCATCAGGGCCGCCTGCCGCGCGTCCATTTATCTACTGGCTTCGCTGCTGCCTGGGATGCTCGTCGAAGGACTCACGCCAGAAGATGTCTACGGGTCGGACGAGGAAACCACCGCGCACATGATCAGACTGATCACCTGGCTGGTGGGGCTGATGATCATCTCCAACAGCCAGCTCCTTCTCTTCATCACCGCGTTGTGTCACCGTGAGAAGCTGGCCTGGCATGACCAGCTCACCGGCCTGCGTGTGTGGCGTCGTGGAGATGCGGCCACGCGGCGGCTCGCGGCGCGAAATGTGCTGCCGCCACCCGCTGAAAGCAGCGATGTCATGTGGGGGCCGTTTCATTCCGGAGCCATTCTCACGGAGAGCGTGCGCTGCGGCTTTGACCCCGTGCTGCGGCGGCCCGTGCTTCTGGAGCGTCGTGACGGCGATGGTCCTTTGGTGGCGCGCCGTGACTGCCAGCGTGGTGGCCGCCTGCGCTGGCTGCAGAGCGTGACCGATGCAGCGGGCGCTTTGTGGGATGTATGGCAGGCACCGGCAGGCTCACCGCTTCCCACCGTCTTGTCCAAAGAGACCCCATCATGGCAGCAACTGCTTTTCTGGCTGAATGACCTCGGCGCGGAATTCGATGCCGCAGAAAAGGACGGCACGCTGCCGCTGGTGCTCTCCTCGAGCCACGTGTGGATCACCACGGGTGGGCGTGCGGTGCTGCTGGACCATGCCTGGCCCGGTGCTGCGGGTGACGGTTTCCGCACGGCGGAGCCGCAGGCTTTTCTGCATCACCTCACCTCCTGCGTCCCAGCCACCAGCAGACCGCTTCACGCGGATGCGTTCATCAGCGGTCTTCGCAGCGGCAGCTTTGAGCGGCCCAGCCATGTCTGCGGTAATCTCGCCCACCTCCGGCAACGGCGCAGCACCGTGAGCCAGGTGGTGCGCGCAGCGGTCGTGCTCGCTCCCATGCTGATGTGCGCGCTCTTGATGGCACTCATCTTGGTCGCCTATCCCGAGGTCCAGCGTGAGGCCTGGACCGATGCTTTTCCCGACCAGCCCGCACTGCCTGACGTGATCCGACTGCTCGACCAGCCCGGAACGGACGAGGCCTTGAGGACGAGCATCCGCCAGCATGTGGCTGGTCATTACTCATCCCTCATCCAGGACGGTGAACTCTCCGAGGTGCCGCAGGATTTTCGCTTTGTGCGTCCCATGCGCACAGTTCTGGCCGATATCCTCAAAACCGAACCTGCTCCTTCCGTCGAACTTCTCTCTCAAGCTGACGACAAGGTAAGAGCCGGGCTCGCATCGCTGCCGAAAGTGGGGGCCATGGCGTATATCGTGGTGAATGACGTTCTGGCAAAAAAAACTGTTGTGGTAGTTTCGCTCCTCGGTGCTGCGATGACGGCTTTCTTTCAACTGATCACCATCATCATCAGCGGCTCGCCGTTGCTCATGGGCCTCAGCGGCATCGTGGCAGTCTCCGTTCGCGAGCGCCCTGCCGGACGCCTGCGCATGCTCTGGCGCTGGCTCATCGGCTGGACTTTGCTGTGGGCACCAGTGCTCGTGATGCGCCTGTACGGCCAGATCACCGGCCATGATCCCATCCGCCAACTGCCGGATACCTGTATGATCTGGGTGCCCGCGATGGTTATCCTTATCCTCGGCGTCCTGCTTCTCCCACGTCGCAGCCTCGTTGATCGGCTGGCCGGAACTTGGCTCGTGGCTCGTTGAAGAAGCAGGGGTGTGCTATCGATCAACGCAGGGCGCTGATCTCACTTCTTCGGTTTCGGCTGATCCGAAAGCTTGATGGTCACTGCGGGCACTGGATCGCTTTTGCCAGCAAAGGCATTCCAGGCCTGCTGAAACACGGCGGCATCACGCACATCACCTTCGGCGACGAGCCACTGATAACGCAGCTTGAAGGGAACGTCGGAGGTGGCATTGCCCTTTGGGAACATGCCGAAGCGGCCATAGTCGCGATAAGCGGAAGTGGCAGTGTCCTTCGGGTTGTCAGGATGATTCAGGATGATGACCGTGAAGGTCTTGCCCTCGACCGTGAAGACCTCGGCGGCCCAGGGCAGGTCCTTGGATTTATGTGCATCGATCTTCTCGCCCGGGAAGATGTAGGTGGTGGTCTGGGTGTCCACTTTCTCAGACGGACGGAACTGAGCACCCGCATGCTCGGGGTCACCACTGATGGAGGCTTCACCACTCACCGTCTTGATGGCGCTGTTCATCTCAATGCCGAGGTAGAAAGGCTTGGCCGGAGTGGTAAAGGTGAACTTGCGCTCCTCGGTCAGGAAGGGTTCTTTGGTATCACCCTGCCAGTCGATGGCGGCGGTGAAGGAGTTCTCACCCGGAGTGACCTTGATCACCACCTGATCACCGTTCTTCATGTGCCAGCGGTCATAGGATTTGCCGTTGTAGGCGATCTTGCTGAAGCCGAGGAAGATACCGCGATGGTGGGTGAAATTGAAGCCCGGACCTTTGGTCAGACGCGTGGCACCGCTAGAATCAAAGACGTGCAGGTAGGGCTTGTAGGTCTCGTGATGCTTCTCCGGCGTGCTGAGATCATTCGCCATCATGAGCTTGGCGACGACCTTCCCCTCATTGGCAATGGCGACGTGGTCCTTTTCGGCGACGGTGATTTCGAAAGCGAGGGATGATGAGGCGAGGCTGAGGAGCAGGAAGAGGCTTTTCATGAAATGGGGCGAGGAATGACGGTGCGTGGCGTCGGAATGTTACGAACCTACGAACGCTTCCAGCAGATTCACGCGAGAATGCCTTTGATCACCTTGGCACCTTCCACGCCGCTGAGCTTGGCATCCAACCCCTGAAATTTGAAAGTGAAGGCATCATGACGAATGCCGAGTTGCTGCAGCATCGTGGCATGCAGGTCGTGAACCGTGACGATGTTCTCCTGCGCGGCATAACCTAGATCATCCGTGCTGCCGTAGGCGATGCCGCGTTGTACACCGGCACCGGCTAGCCACATGGACATGGACTTGTTGTGGTGATCGCGTCCGACTGGACCTTTGTTTCCCTGGGCCATGGGAGTGCGGCCGAACTCGCCGCTGAACACGATGAGGGTGTCGTCCAGCATGCCGCGCTGCTTGAGATCGGTGATGAGGGCCATGCAGGCACGATCGACCTCCCTGGCGCGCAGGGGCAGTTCTTCCTTCAGCAGGCTGTGATGATCCCAATCGCGATGGTAGAGTTGGATGAAGCGTGTGCCTCGCTCAGCGAGACGACGAGCCAGCAGGCAGTTCGAGGCAAAGGAGCCATCGCCAGGCTGACAGCCATAGAGTTCAAGGGTTTTCGGACCTTCTGGACGGATGTCCATTAACTCAGGCACGCTGGCCTGCATTTGAAAGGCCATTTCATACTGGGCAATGCGGGTGGCGATCTCGGGATCATCACAAAGCGTGCTGTGTTGTTGGTTAAGCGCATTGATGGCCGCCACATCGGCGCCCTGGCGATCACGCGTGATGCCGTTTGGGCTGGTGAGATACAGTACCGGATCTCCCTGCGAGCGAAGCTGCACACCTTGATACTTCGATGGCAGGAAACCGCTGCTCCATTGGCGGGCAGCAATGGGCTGTGGAGTGCGGCCTTTGCCCGTGGATGTCAGCACAACAAAGCCGGGAAGGTTCTCCGCCTCACTGCCCAAACCATATGTGATCCACGATCCCATGCTCGGACGGCCCGCGATCTGTGAGCCGGTGTTCATGAACATGTGAGCTGGATCATGGTTGATCGCGTCCGTGGTCATGGACCGCACAAGGCAGATTTCATCCGCGATGCTGCCGATGTTGGGCAGCAGCTCCGACATCTCTGTCTGGCAACTGCCATATTTCTGAAATGCGAACATCGGTCCTTTGCAGACAAGCTTCTGGCCTTGAAGCTGGGCAAGCTGCTGCCCTTTGGTGAAGGACTCAGGCATGGGCTTACCGTCCATCTCCGCGAGCTTCGGTTTGTAGTCGAAGAGTTCTAACTGCGAAGGCCCGCCGGCCATGGTGAGCCAGATGACACGCTTGGCTTTCTGAGGCAACGGCAGCCCGCTTAATACCCCCTTTGACGAAGCCTGGATCGCTCGAGGATTGATCAACGACGCAACAGCCACTGCACCCAAGCCTTGTGAGGCACGGCCGAGAAAGGCGCGACGAGTTTCAGCGGTGATCATAACTCACGACCGGGTGATGGTTTCGTGCAGGTTCAGCAACACGCGGGCGATGTGGGTCCATGCGGCGAGCTCGGCTTTGTCCAAATTTGCGGGCGCTGGTGAGGCACCAACTTTGAGCAACGCTTCTGCGGCGGCGGTATCTTTGATGTAATCCGCGAGATGCTTTTCAAAGAGCATCGAGAGCGGCTTCATCTCGTCAGCACTCGGACTGCGTTGCAGGGCGTGCTGACATGCCCAGGTGATGCGCTGGCCTACATCACCTTTGCATTCGCTGAGAATGCGGGTGGCAAAAGCGCGGGCGGCTTCGACATAGCTGGGATCATTGAGCAGCACGAGGGCCTGTTGCGGGATGTTGGAGCGATTGCGCTCCGCAGTGCATTCCTCACGGCTCGGAGCATCAAAGGCGAGCATGGCCGGATGTGTGAAGCTGCGCTGCCACCAGGTGTACATGCCACGGCGATACAGGCTTTCGCCGCTGTCGCTCTGCCACTCGCGGGTGGGGAAGTTCAGGTTCTCCCAGTACTTTTCGGGTTGATAGGGCTTCACACTCGGACCCCCGATCTTTGGTACCAGAAGACCGGCCACAGCGAGCGCATTGTCGCGCACCAGTTCGGCTTCCAAACGGAAGGCGCTCTGGCGTGCGCATTCACGATTATACGGATCGGCGGCGGTGAGTTCCTTGGTGGAGGTGGACACCTGCTTGTAGATGTCGCTCGTGACAATGATGCGGACCATGTGCTGGAGATCCCAGCCGCTGTCCATGAACTCGCAGGCCAGCCAGTCGAGCAAGGCAGTATTCACAGGCGGCTCACCTTGAGCGCCGAGATCATCCAGCACCTTGCTTAATCCGGTTCCGAAGAACTGCTTCCACAAGCGGTTCATCACGGTGCGAGCCGTGAGCGGATTCTCCTTGGAGACGAGCCACTGCGCGAGGTCGAGCCGCGTGAGGTCACGGCCTTCTATCTTGGTTTTGGGCAGATAGCTCGGCAGCGACGCTTTGACGATCTCACCACTCTCATCCATCCAGTTGCCTCGTGGCAGGATGCGGACCGTGCGCTGGCTGGGATCGCTGACCGACACAATGCACTTGGGAGCGCTGGTGTCGAAATCGGCTTGCTCTTTCTCAGCGTGGGAGATCTTGGTTCGCAACTCATTCAACTCAGGAGCAATCTGTTTGTAGGCGTTGGCAAGCTTCTGCTGCTGGGTGGGATCCCGCTTCTCCGGAGCGACCTGGAGGGCTTCCACGATTTCCTTGGCGGGAAGAGCTGCGCCGGGAGCACGGACAGGCTTTGGAACGGTGGTGGCGCTGAGGCGGACGTTGGCCATCTCATGATTTTCTCCCCAACCAAAAGTGAGTGTAAGCGTCAGAGTGTCCGCTTCAGCCACAGGCTCAGTCAGCTCGAGATAAAGAGATTGATCAGCCTTGGTGGCACCTTGAACGGCCCAGCCATTGTCCTTCTTGTCCGAGATCCCATCAATGGTATTGGCGGCCTTGAAGTTCCCCTGCTCAAAAGTGGCGCTGGCATGGGAGACGGTGGCCTTGTTCTGCTTCGCTTTGCCGCCGAGAGCCATGGTCACCTCGCTGAGCACGAAGTTGCCGTTCGCGGCGAGGCCGATGCCAGGAGACTTGTCCTTGAGAGCATCAATGCGGATGCCTGTGGTGCCTCGGGGCAGCTTGGCCGTGATGACATAAGTGTCCGTTCCGTCATTCTGCTTCCGCTCACTGCGCTTGGCATCAATGGCACCGCGGACAACGCCGTCTTTGCCAGCTTTGAGGCTGATGTTCTTCTGGGTGGACGCCGCTGTCAGCGGCCTCAGAAGCTTCCATGAGGTGTCCGCGGTGATGGCCTCCATGGCCTGTTTTTCCCAGGTGAGTTGAGCCGGTGCGAGATCGGAACGCGGCTTGGCAAACTCTCCCTGAAGAGCGGATAGACGCTGAGCGATGTCTGCCTGACGTTTCTCACCTTCTGCATCCAGCACCATGATGCCAGTCTCGCGGCGGCCGATGATGGGCTCTTTAATGTCGGCAAAGAACGCCCCTAACGAATAAAAGTCACGCGTGGTGATGGGATCGAACTTGTGATCATGGCACTGCGCGCAGCCGGTGGTCTGGCCCATCCAGGCATTGCCCACGGCACGCACGCGGTCGGTAAGCATGCGCTGTTCGTAGTCCTTGGCCTGGGCACCGCCTTCCTCGGTCGTGAGAATGAGACGATTGAAGGCAGAGCCCACTCTGGTCTCCTGATTTGCGCCGGGCATGAGATCACCCGCGATCTGCTCGATGGTGAAGCGGTCGAAGGGCTTGTTGGTGTTAAACGACTTGATGACGTAGTCACGGTAAGGCCAGACATTGTGCGCGTTGTCACTGTGGTAGCCGATGGTGTCGGCAAAGCGCACCACGTCCAGCCAGCCGATGGCCATGCGCTCGCCGTAATGCGGATTCTTCAACACGCGGCTGATCACCTGCTCATAGGCATCTGGCGAGGTATCTTTTTCAAAGGTGGCGACTTCCTCCGGTGTTGGCGGCAGGCCTAACAAGTCAAAGTACACGCGCCGGATGAGGATGCGCTTGTCTGCCTGAGGTGAGGGGTTGAGGCCGATCTCAGCGAGGCGCTTTCGCACCAGCACATCGACCCCATTCTTGCCCGCTGGGATGGATGCCTTGGCGGGCTTCTCATAGGCCCAGTGTTGCTGGTAGCCTGCGCCTTGTTCGATCCACTTTTTCAGGATGTCCTTCTGCCGTTGTGTGAGCTTCTTGTGCGAATCCGGTGGCGGCATGAGATCATCTTCGTCATCGGTGATGATGCGGGCGATCAGCTCGCTCTCAGCTACTTTGCCTGGCACAAGCGCCTTGGCAGCGACGGCCTCATCTCGCATGTCCAGCCGCAGGTCTGCCTCGCGATGTTTGGGATCCGGGCCGTGGCAGTAGAAACAGTTGTCTGAAAGGATGGGCCGCACGTCCCGATTGAACTCAATCTTGGCCGGCACCGGTGGTTCGGCGGCGACAGCTTGAGCGCTGAGAGTGACGAGAAGCAGCAAGGGGCGTTTCATGCGGGTGGTACGGCAGGCTATAGTACGTTCACTCAGCCGCCCACTTGCGGGGCAAACATGGTGGATTGCCGCAGGATGATGGGGATTTCCGCTGGCCTAGGCTTTGGGAGCCAGCCTGCCCATCGCCTCCTGCATGCGGCGGAGGACATAATAGATCGTCTGACTGCGCAGACGGACCAGTTCAGCACCCACGATCCGGGGCACGAAGTCCGGCTTCACGGCCAGAATTTCCGCTGGGGTGCTACCATTCAGCCCGCGGCAAAGAATGGCGGTCATGGCACGAGTGAGCGTCTGGACCTTGGGGCCGAGTTCAATGGCGAAATACACTTTCCCAGCTTCATCTCGCTGCACAAAGACGCCGACGGTGTCGGAACACTCGTGATCCTTACGAACGTCAGAGAGTTCATACTGCGCCGTTCCATGTCTTTGGTAGGTCGTGGCGGAGGCAGCCATGTCGATCAGGTTCTCACGCCGCTCAGGCTCGGGCAGCTGCTCGAAAAAATCGATGATTTCTTGCAGCGGCGCGGGCAGCATGGGGTGAGGTAATAACAGGGTGAGCCGAGGTAAAATGTCGAGGAAAACCCTCTACCTGCCACGACGACGATTCTGGCGCGCTCGGAACTCGGCCGGACCGCAGCCAAGCTGCCGGGAAAACATGCGCGTGAAGTAGTGACGGTTCGGAAAACCATTCTGCACGGCGATCTCATCGATAGTCTTGTCTGTGAGCGCCAAGGCTTCACCCGCGAGACGCAACCGAGTGTTCAGCACATAGCAGGCGGGAGTAGTGCCTGTGTGCTTGCGGAAGGCGCGAATGAAATGCTCCACACTCATGCCCGCACGCTCTGCCAGAAAGCCATTTGAAAGGGTGGAATGTGGTGCCCGCTGAATGAGGGCAAGCACCTCCAGCAAACGCTCGGGCATGGCGGGACTGGGTGGCATCTGCCATTCGCCAAAGACCGCGTGTAACAAGGCGGCGCTCTGGTGATGCAGACGCTGATCACGAAACTCATCGGCAGGATCCTGATGAGTCTCGATGACGGCATCGACAAGCGTCTTGAGCAACGATGTGGCCTTCAAGACAACCGGGGCTTCAGACACCTCTCCTGCCAATCGTGTGACAGTGAAATGAAGCCAGAAATGGCAGGCGAGCACAGGGCCACAGCAGTCGAAGATGGTATTGGCCGGAATCAGCACAAAACTTTCCGGCCCGAGGGCGATCTCAGCCCCCCGGAAACGGATGTGGCAGCCAGCCTTCGGATTGTGGTAGAGACGCCAGAAGGGGCTGTCCACGTCCTCGTGATTCCAGTCCCGCAAAGCGGGCTGATAGCCAGACTCATGAATCAAAAAGGCCGACCAGCCCGCCTTTGCCACCGGCGACAAGCTCACGCCCCAGGGTGTGGTGTAGTTGAGGTACTTGCGGCGGATCGGCATCTGTCCGCCCAGCAAAGACAGGCATGCCGCCCCTGCCAAGCCCTAATCCAACATCTGATCACGCTCGGCTGAACGAGCTTGCCTTATGCCCACGTACTGCCTCACGCTGAATCCACCACCATGAAACTCCCGCCGCTTCTTCTCGCCGCCGCAGGCCTCTCGCTCGCCCATGCCGCCGATGTCCGCCAAGAACCCCCGAAGGACTTGAATGGCTATTTCCCGTTTTCCCCACCCTCCTCGCTGAGTGAATGGGATGCCCGGAAGGACTATGTGCGGCGGCAGATTCTGGTGTCACAAGGTTTGTGGCCCATGCCGACGAAGACGCCACTGAATGCCGTCATCCATGGCAAGGTCGACTGCGGAGAATACACGGTCGAGAAGGTCTACTTTGAGAGTGTGCCCGGCTTCTACGTGACCGGCAGCCTGTACCGACCGAAGAACGCGAAGGGCAAAGTACCCGCTGTCATGTTTGCGCATGGCCACTGGCAGGATGCTCGCCTCTCGCTGACACCTCCCGACAAGGTGCGGGCGGAGATCTCCACCGGTGGCGAACGCTTTGAAAAAGGAGGACAGAGCATGTTCCAGTCGCTCTGCGTGCAGCTCGCACGCATGGGCTGCGTGGTCTGGCAGTGGGACATGCTGAGCGATTCGGACTCCATCCAGATCCCACGTGAGGTGGTGCATACCTTTGCCAAGCAGAGGCCCGAGATGAACACGACGGAGAACTGGGGGCTCTTCAGTCCTCAGGCCGAGTCTAACCTGCAATCCATCATGGGCCTGCAAACCCTGAATGCCGTGCGCGGACTAGACTTTCTGTTAAGCCTTCCTGAAGTGGATCCGGAACGCACGGCGATCACAGGCGCCAGTGGTGGTGGCACGCAGACCATGCTGCTCGCGGCCATCGATGAACGCATCAAGCTCTCCTTCCCCTGTGTGATGGTGAGCACGGCGATGCAAGGCGGCTGCACCTGTGAGAATTCCAGCCTGCTGCGCATCAACACCGGCAATGTCGAGTTCGCCGGGGTCTTCGCGCCGAAGCCGCAGGGCATGAACACGGCCAACGACTGGACCAAGGAGTTCTCCACCAAAGGCTTTCCTGACCTACAGAAACTCTACACGACCTATGGCAAGAAGGACAACGTCTTCCTGCTGCGGGGCGAGCACTTCCCACACAACTACAATGCCGTTACCCGCAGTGCCTTCTACACCTTCCTCAACAAACACTTCAAACTGGGCCTGCCATCACCGGTCATCGAGCAGGACTATGAGCCGCTCACCAGGGAGCAACTGACGGTCTGGGATGAACAGCACCCTGCCCCGAAAGCCAAGGGGCCTGAGTTTGAGCGCACACTGCTGAAATGGCTGGCCGATGATGCCACGAAGCAGCTCGTCAGCGCCGAACCAACTGTGCTGAAGCAAGGCATCGAGGTCACCATTGGCCGCAGCTATGACAAGGCCGGTGATGTGGACTGGGACCTCAAGGAGAAGCAGGATCGTGGCGGGCACCTGGAGATGACCGGCACACTGACGAACAAAACCTATGGTGAGGAGCTGAATGTGACCTGGCTGTATCCAAAGCAATGGAACGGGCGTGCGGTGATCTGGCTGGATGACAACGGACAGTCTGGCCTGAAGAACGACGATGTCGCCAAGCTCGTTCAGGGCGGAACCACCGTCATCGGAGTGGACCTGCTGTTCCAAGGCGGCGAGCCGGTCACCCAAACCCGCGTGGTGAAAAATCCCCGTGAGTTCGCGGGTTACACGCATGGCTACAACCACGCGCTCTTTGCCCAACGGGTACATGATGTGCTGAGCATCGTCAGCTTCCTGCGCCGCGCGAAGGTCGGCTCCCACGAGAGTCCGAAGACGGTCTGTCTGGCTGCCTTTGGTAAACAGACGGGGCCTATCGCCATCGCAGCCCGTGCGCTGGCGGGTGAAGCCGTGGATCGTGCGGCGGTGAACACACATGGTTTCCGCTTTGGCAAGGTGCTCGACTATCGTGACCCCATGTTCATTCCTGGTGGCTCCAAGTATCTCGACCTTCCTGGTTTCGTGAAGGTGAATGGCTCGCACCCACTCTGGCTTCAGGGTGAGGGCAAGGAGCCCGAAGGCACTTCGGTCGAGTGGCTGCAGAAGTGACCTATATCAACGGCATGGCGGATTCGATCATGCGTGCAATCGGCTTTGAAACGGCAGCGCCACCTGCTTTTCTTCCGGCAAAACTTATCATGCCTGCTTTCTCTGATCCCTTTCGCGAAGCCCGCACCGCCACCGGTGTTTTGAAATGCCCTTTCCATGGCGAGGACATCGCCATGATCCTTCGTCATGAAGATGTGCGAAAGGCAGCGAAGGACTGGCAGACTTTTAGTTCGGATGTGCCGTTCCGCGTGCCTATTCCTTCCGAGGAAGATGTGCGCACCATGCGCCAGCTTCCCATCGAAACGAATCCCCCTGAGCACGGTGATTACCGCGAGATCGTTGAGCCCTTCTTTGCACGGGCCAAGGATGCGGCGATGATCGCGCAGGTGGAGACGCTGATGAGCGGCATGCTTAACAGCGCGCTGAAAAGCGAGTCCCTCGAGATCGTCAATGAGTTTGCCCTGCCCATCCAGTCGCGTGCATTGACCTACCTGCTCAACACCGATGAAGCCGAGGCCGACCTGTGGATCGGCTGGGGCATTCACGTGTTCAAGGTCACCGGGGGCGAGTTTAAAAAAGGCACGGTGCTGGAGGACTATCTCCAGCAGAGGTTCGACAAGGCAGAGGTGAATCCGGGCGAGGACTTTTTCAGCGCGCTCACCCAAGCGGAGTTTCGTGGGCGCAAGCTGAGTCGTGAGGAGTGCATGGGCTTCGCCAATCTGGCCTTTGCCGGCGGTCGTGACACCATCATCCTCACCATCGCCTGTGCCATCGGTTACCTCGCGGAGCATCCTGAGGCGCTGGAGTTTCTGCGCGAGGATCCCAAGCGCATCACCCTGGCCAGCGAGGAGTTTTTCCGCGTGTTCATGCCTCTCACGCACATTGGCCGTGTTTGTCCTGTGGACACCGATGTGAACGGCACGACCGTGAAGGCAGGTGATCGTATCTCGCTCTGCTGGTCGTCGGCAAACTTTGACGCCAATGCCTTCCCTGCCCCGGAGGAGATTCGCCTTGATCGCAAACCGAACCCTCACCTCTCTTTTGGCTTCGGCACGCACCTCTGTCTGGGGGCTCCCCATGCGCGTCTGATCCTGCGCACGCTGCTGCGCCTGCTCTGCGAGCGTGTAAAAAGCATCACCATTCTGAAAGCGGAGGAACGAGTGGAGCATGAGGCCAAGTTTGACCGCACTCTTGGTTATGATTCACTCACAGTGAAGATGACAGGACTTTGACTATCAAACCCGTCTCCCTCCCCTCGTTGTCACGGGGTCTCGCCTGTGTGCTCATGCTTTCCAGGGCTGTCACCGCTCGTCCAACTACTGGCGAGAGAAAGCGGTTCCCGGCCAGAAGTGCGGTGGAGGTAATGTCCGCACGATCATCCGTAACTTTGTCCTGGCCACTGAAAAACCGACGCGGTAAAAGGCAGTGCGCAACGAGGGCCATACGCGATGCTGAATCCGACACAGTATTTGCTGAGATGCGTGGCAAGGAACTGCGTTTCAGCCAGCCACCATGTTTCGTCTCTTCATTCTCCTCATTGCGCTGAGCGCTGCACCCACACCTGCTGCACAGCCCAACGTCATTGTCATTCTCGCTGACGACCTCGGCTGGAGTGACACGACACTTTATGGTACGACGACACTTTACCAGACGCCGAACCTGGAACGGCTGGCGAAGCGCGGCATGACATTCACCCGGGCGTATTCAGCGAGTCCGTTATGCTCGCCGACGCGGTCGGCCTTGCTCACAGGGCTAAGCCCGGCCCGCACGGGAATCACCACTCCCAACTGCCATATGCCTCAGGTGGTTTTACAGGCGACGACGGGGAAGAAGGCTCCTCCAGATCAAAAGGCGATCATGCCTGATCCGCCGACACGGTTGAAGACGGAGTACCGCACACTGGCGGAGATGCTGAAGGATGCGGGGTATGCCACGGCTCATTTTGGCAAATGGCATCTCGGGCCGGAGCCGTATTCGCCGCTGCAGCAGGGGTTTAATGTCGATCTGCCGCATCATCCAGGACCGGGCCCTGCAGGCAGCTTTGTGGCGCCTTGGAAGTTTGCAAACTTCAAAGAGAAGTCGCCCGGCGAGCACATCGAGGACCGCATGGCGGCCGAGGCGGTGGCATGGATGGAGCAGCAAAAAGAGAAGCCGTTTTACTTGAACTATTGGATGTTCAGCGTGCATGCGCCCTTTGACGCGAAGAAGGCGAACATCGAGACGCATCGTGACCGTATCGACCCGAAGGATGGGCAGCGCAGCCCCACCTACGCGGCGATGATCCAGAGCATGGACGACGCCATCGGCACACTGCTCGACGGGCTTGACCGACTGAAGCTGGAGGACAACACGATCATCATCTTCACCGCCGACAACGGCGGCAACATGTACAACGAAGTCGATGGCACCACGCCCACCAGCAATCGACCTCTGCGCGGCGGCAAGGCGACGATGTTTGAAGGGGGCACACGCGTGCCCGGTGTCGTGGTTTGGCCGGGTATCGCTGCTCCGGGAAGCCGCAGCGATGCGATCATCCAGAGCGAGGATTATTATCCCACCCTGCTCGAAGCTCTCGCGCTCAAACCGGCCGAGGGACAGCGATTCGATGGGCACAGCATTCTGCCCGCGCTGAAAGGTGATGCGCTGGCTGGCAAAGCGGTGTTCCAATACTTCCCGCACAATCCGGGTGTGCCGGACTGGCTGCCGCCAAGCGTCTCGGTGCATCGTGATGACTGGAAGCTCATCCGTATCTTCCATGGTGGAGAGAATGGCGGTCATCGCCACTTGCTCTTCAACCTGCGTGAGGATCTCAGCGAAAACAACAACCTCGCGGAGCAAAGGCCCGAACTGGTGACCGAACTCGATGCGTTGATCGAAATCTTCCTTGCTGACACGAAGGCCGTCGTGCCGGTGAAGAATCCGGCTTTTGATCCCTCAAAATATCATCCCGAGCGCGAAGGCAAGCAGCAGCCGAAGGGCAAGGCCAAAGCGCCTGCAAAACCCGCCACCAAAGGCAAGGCCGATGGTGATCCCGCCCTGCAGGGCTGGAAGGCCCGTGATTGCCGGGGAGCAGTCAAGGACGGCATCCTGCGCCTAACAAACATAGGTTCCGACGGCTTTCTCGGCTTCTCCGCTGGCAAACACAGCGGACCCACGACCGTAAAGTTTCGCATCAAGGCTAAAGCCAGCTCCAGCCACCTTGATTGGCTTCCTGGCGGTGTCGGCAGCAAGCAGGAGCAAGCCGATTTCACTCTCCAAGGCGGAGGTTGGGAAGAGATCCGTGTCGAACTGCCCGCCGTGGGACCTCTCGGCATCGTGCGTCTCTATCTACCGATGCAGGAGCAAGCCGTGGAGATTGACTGGATCGAACTAATGTCGAAAAGCGGAAGCCAGCCGACGAGGACGGCATTCTGACTCCTCCGATGGTTTGTTCACCGCCCCGTGCCCGGAGTCCCGGCGCGAGAGACTTTACCAGCCAGTTAATCCTGAGTCATTTGCCGCAATGATGCGGACGAAGAGTCCGTTAGAGGAATTTGCGTATGGAATCCACCGCCAACACCTCGCGCATCCAGCGCCGTACCTTTTTCAAAGCCGCAGGACTGGCCACGGCGTTGAAAGCGGGCAATGTCGGAGCGCAACCTGCGGAGAAGCCTTACATTGTCGACTGCCAGAGCCACCTCTTCTTTCCCGAAGTGCTGGACATGATGCGCAAGCGCATGTCTGACCCGCTGGTCTATGACAAGGATGGCACGACCTACCTGAAGATGGGTGACTGGCTGCGCAAGGTGCCGCCTTTCTATCTGGATGTGGATGCCAAGCTCGCGGCGATGGATGCGAACGGCATCGACATCACGATGCTGAGCACGAACGACCCTGGCCCGGAATGGTTTGGCAAGGATGGCGCGGCCGTGGCGAGATTGATTCATGACTCGCTGGCCGGAGTCATTGCCAAACATCCCACACGCTTCCGCGGACTCTGCGTGCTGCCGATGCAGGATGAGAAAGCGGCTGCAGAGGAGCTGGATCGCTGCATCACCAAGCTCGGATTCAAAGGTATCTTGCTCTACACCAACCTCGCCGATCAGTGGTGTGATGAACCGCAGTTCCGCTGGCTGTATGCAAGGGCTGAGGAGCTCGGCGTGCCGATCCTTCTGCATCCGGCGAAGCCGATGACCACGGAGCAGACGAAGGGCTATGAGCTGACCAGCACACTGGGCAACATGTTTGAGAACACCATCGCCATGGCACGAATCATCGCGAGTGGCCTGCTGGACAAGCATCCGAAGCTCAAGCTCGTCTGTCCACACCTGGGAGGCACCCTGCCCTACATCTGCGGGCGGATGGATCATCAGGTCACGGTGCTGAAGCGCAGCACGCAGACCCTGCAGCGCAAGCCCAGTGAATACCTCCGCTCGATCTACATGGACATTGTCTCACCGCTGCCTGAGGCCATGCGCTTCGCGCTCGACTTCAGCAGCGAGGACAGGCTCCTTTTCTCCAGCGATCATCCCTGGGTGGAGCCGAAAGCCATCCTTGATCCGCTGCGCTCGCTGAAGCTGCCAGCGGCCACGGAAGCGAAGATCCTCGGGGGCAATGCCCGGACGTTATTTGGATTATAGCATCAGGCCAAAATCGTCCTGTCCATGCGCTTTCCAGCCTGAATAATTGCACTTTGCGGCATGGGATTGAGCTTGACCGTGCCTTGTCCTATCATGGATCCATGGACTCGCAACATCTCCGCACCTCGGTCATCGGCAGTTATCCCTTCCCTGGCTGGCTGGAGTTTTCTGCTCGGCATCTGGACCAGTTTGGCAACGCTGATTTAGCCGAGATGCAGGACGATGCCGCCATGGTGGCCATCCAGGATCAGATCGCTGCCGGGCTGGATGTGATCACGGATGGCGAGCAGACACGCATTGATTTCAACCTGTCGTTCTATGGCTTCATTGAGGGCATCGCGCTGGAACCTGCGAGCCCGCGTCGGTTTGGTCCGCCAGCGCATGATCAGCGTGGCAAACACGAGATCGTCGGTGAGCTGAAGGCTCCGCGGGGTTTGGGTGCGGTGCAGGAGTTTCAGCGCCTGAAGCGTCTCGCGGGCAGTTCAGGCAAGCGACTGAAGGTCAGCGTGCCAGGTCCCTACACGCTGAGCGGCCGGCTGGCCCCTAACCAACAATACCCCGACCGCTACGCCATCACCGAGGCCCTGCTGCCCATCGTGCGCCAGGAGATCGCCGATCTTGTTGCAGCAGGAGCGGAGGAGATCTGCGTGGATGAGCCGAGCATGAGCTGCTATGGCTTCCGCGAGGACACGAAGCGCTTTGTCGATATTTTCAATCGCACGGTGGAGAGCGGCTACTACGGCAAGGCACGCATCTGCACCCATCTGTGCTTTGGCAATTTCAAAGGCCATCCGGTGGGCTACCGGAAGTATGCGCCGCTCTTCCCAGCCTTTCTAGACCTGCATTGTGATGAGTTGCATGTGGAGATGGCGAACCGCGAATATGCGGAGCTTGAGATCATCAGCCACATCGCCAAGCGAATGGATGTGGCCGTGGGGATCATCGATGTGAAAAGCTACTACGTCGAGACACCACAAAATGTGGCCGATGTCGTGAAAGCCTGCCTGGCTCATGCGCCCGCGAACCGGCTGGTGTTCGCGCCTGACTGTGGTCTGAGCCAGACGGCGCGGTGGGCAGCCCGGCAGAAACTGGCGAACATGGTGGCGGGTGTGGAGATGGTGAGGAAGAGCCTCTAAGGGAATTACGAAATCCTAATGACGAATGACGAACTGGAGGCAGTCCAAGGAAGCGCAGGGTCGAGAGGGTCAAGGGTCAGATGTCTTTTCGTCATGCGGGTTTCGACATTCGTCATTTCATAGGCCCAACTCCATCTGACCACCATGCTGAGGACGGCGAAAGTGAGCCGCACTGACTTCGGGACGCCGATGAAGCATGCCTGCGCGCTTGAGGGAGACTTTGAAAAATTGGGCGACTTGCTCGGACCAGACACCGACACCTTTGAGCCGTTTGCCGAAGTCGCCATGAGACAGGGTGGGGCCTTGGGTTTCCTCGATGCGGCCCAGCACCTTGCCCTTCATGCCTGGGAAGTGCTCTTCCAGCCATAGCGAGAAGACTTCCTTCACGCTGAAGGGCAAGCGAACCACGGTGTATCCCGCGAACTGTGCGCCTGCTTCTTTCGCAGCTTCCATGATGGCGGGGATCTCACTGTCATTCAGGCCGGGGATGATGGGAGCGATGGACACGCCCACGGGGATACCGGCCTCGGCCAGCGTGCGGATGGCCTGCAGCCGCATCTTCGGGGATGAAGCGCGTGGCTCCATCTTCCGGGCGAGATCTGCATCCAGCGTGGTGATGGAGATGTAGGCGGCGGTGGCGTGAAAGCTGGCGAGCGTGGAGAGGTAGTCGACATCCCGCGTGATCAGATGATTTTTGGTGATCAGGACCACCGGATGCCGGCACTCGGCCAGCACAGCGAGACAGCCGCGGGTGATCTCCAGCTTTTTCTCGAGTGGCTGGTAGGGGTCTGTCACTCCACTGAGCGACAGGTTCTCCGGAACATACTTTTCGTTCGCCAACTCGGCACGGAGCAGTTCGGGAGCATTTTCCTTGATGACGATGCGGCTCTCGAAGTCCACACCCGCCGAGAAGCCCAGCCATTCATGGGTGGGCCGGGCGTAACAATAAGCGCAACCATGCTCGCAACCCCGGTAGGGATTCAGGCTGGCGCTGAAAGGCAGGTCCGGGCTGTTGTGCCGGGTGATGACGGAGCTTGAGTGATCCTTAAACAGCTTCGTGGCGATCTTCGGCGGTTCCTCCCCCTCGTCATACTGCACATGCAGCTGGGAGAACCGCTGCTGCGTGTTCACCGCCGCGCCCCGGCCGTGAGGTCGGACTCCCGGCCGCGGCGGAGTCTTCATGAGGATTTCTCCAGGAGATCAGGCCGCAGCACGTGCCAGCCAGGGCATGGGGGCCGTGGAGCGGACACGAGACTCGGCATTGTAAGCCACCAGAAGGAGGCCGCTGAAGGCGAGATCGCTCAGCAGAGCGTTTTTCAAGAAAATCCAGCTCGGAGCAAAGGCTGGCAGGCCCGTCGTCTGCGCCTGCCACCAGCCAGCCAGTGTCTTGGCGTATCCGGGTTCCACCATCCAGGCGGCGGTGTTCGTCACACCGTAGAAGATCACGCTGCAAAGAGTGACGCCGATCAGCGACTGGAGCACGCTCAGATTCCCACGAAGGCGGGACGCGACGAAAGCAACCGCAGCATACATCCCATAGATGGCGAGGCTCTCTCCAGCAAGAGCGGAGGCAGTCCCCAGCGCGGCCCAGTTGATGCCCATCATGGCCGCAGGCCAGACCCACCAAGGCAAGGCGCGGGACATGACGAGCGTGCCCGTGAAGGCCAGGGCCATCCACGGCGAGAAATTCGGCAGTAGGGTCATGCCGGGAGACGTGAGCTTCAACCATCGGAACACGAGGGCAGCAGCGATGAAGACCAGTGGAAGCCAGAGGAGCAAAAGAGGGCGGCGTGAAGCGGACATGATAATCACTCATCATACGAACGCCACGGCACTGCGCAACCTGAGGCTAAACCACTTCCCCAAAGTTTCAGGGGTGAACGTCCTTCACAGTCACGGTTTGACGTTGGGCCTCATCCGCCGAGACGGTGACCTCACACCGCGCGCGGCACGGCTGCTGAGTCTTTGCATCCCGCCAATAGACGTCGAAGCTGGTGTTTCCGGCAGGCAGGTGAGTCATCGTCACTTCCCCCTGGGCATTGGTCTTGTTTCGCAGCCCCGGTATGCCAGCCTTTTTGAACTCGGCATACTGAGCGAGATGCTCGGCCGCCACAACGTGACTGACATTTGTCACCATGGAGGTCGGTAGGATGCCGTAGCTGGAAAGTGAGGATCTTGAAACCGTCGCGTCAGCAGCAGCAGTGCCGTCAGGCAGTAAGATTTTGAGCGCTTGCTCCCCAGAAGTCTGCGCATCCAATCCTAGGGTCAGTTTGGCAGAGTCAGTAGCCGGGTTGGGCTTCGCGCCGTATTGCCCGACTTGCCAACCCTCCCCCATGGCAAACAGGGAGATCCGTCCACGTGGCAGATCCTGTAGGACAAAGGTTCCGTCTCTGCGGACTGGTGCCCAGGCATACCAACTCCCAATGGTTGGGAAGCCTCGATTCACCTGCCCCAGTTCGGCCTCGGCCTGGACGATGACATGAGCCGCGATCCAGCCCTGAAGATTCTGCCCCACTTTCGCGGCGCGGATCTGTCCTTCCAAGGTGACGCCAGGAGCCATGGTGATAGATTTTTTGAAGACCTTCTCACGATGAGAAACCCTTTGCGCCTCGGAGAACACAGAACTTCCATCAGCCAGACGCCCCCGGATGAGGAAGCCCGAATTGTGTGAGAGTTGCAGGAAGCCACTCAGACGAGTGCCTCCAACCGCTGGCATCTCTTGAGAAGGCTCCATCCAGCTTGGAAGCATCCAGCTCGTGATGGCAGGGGTCACTTGCACTTCCAGGGGCAGTTGATTGCCCACGGAAACGCGAGTGCGCATGCCGTCCATCGCTGACGACTCACGCGAGACACCACCATCCCTGGCAGTTGCCCGCACCAGCACACCTGCGGCCCGTTCTCCATGCGCCGAGACGCGCGGAAAAGTCAGTGATGCCCTGCCCTGGTCATCTGTGATCACCGCCGGGATACCTCCGGCGATTTCCTGCACTCCCAAGGCCTGGCGCCCCTGGTCCACGAGGTCCATCACCTCGACCCGCACTTTCGGAAGCGGCTTTTGATCATGATCGGCAGCCAGGATCTCCACGCGACCGTTTTCACCCTTCATCATCCCTCCTGCGGCAGAGATTTCAAAAGCCCTCGCCGCTCTGGGCTCAAAGGCAAAGTCAGCCTCCTCCAGGACGATGTCCACCAAGTCATAAGGTTTGGCTTCGGCGTCAGGTTCGATTCTAAAAGAGAGATGACGCTGCGATTTGGGCGCCATGGACATGCCTGGCTTCCGCGAGAATATCGTCACGCTCAGATTGTAGGTGTCCGGGGATAAACTCTCCACGAAGCGTCCACCTGCATCTGGACGAGGCATGGCACCGGTGAATCTGCCATCCGCTGGAACCAAGGTGGTGACGATCGAGTAGTCACTGCTGGTGAACGGACGGCCCTCCGGCAGCACGATCCGGCCGCGAACAATCCGTGCATCAGGCGTCGCCACAGGTCTCAGGGACGCCCGCTGCTTGATGGTGCGGGCAGTCACAGATCCCTCGCCGATTTTCAAAGGGTCAACACCGCGAAACTCTCCACCCACGACCTTCAGCCCCACTAACGAACAGTTTGGCAAGATGCGCTGCACTCTGCAGCTTCCCTCGGCATCGGTGCGGGAGGGCAGATAGTGGCTCAGCGCTGGTGGCAGGCTTGATGTGGAATCGGTGGCCACGACACCGGCGGTCAATTCTATCTCCTTGCTCTTCAAGATGGATCCATCAGA
Organism: Verrucomicrobiota bacterium; assembly: GCA_040387935.1. GTDB lineage: Bacteria > Verrucomicrobiota > Verrucomicrobiia > Verrucomicrobiales > Verrucomicrobiaceae > Prosthecobacter. Next base: position 115,188 of record JAZKCU010000002.1, read on the forward strand.
CTGCCGGACCAGTCCAGTGAAGGATGCCCAGCGGTGAAGCTTGACGATCATGCCAGAAGCCAGGTCTTTAGCCGGGAAGAAGGCGATGCCCTCCTCGGGATGAATGGCGGCCACCCATTGACGACCTTTCAGCATTGGGTCCACATCCTGCAGCTTGAAGGCACCACCTTCACCGGAGTAGCTCAGGCAGACGAAGGTTTTTCCTTCTGCCAGATTCCTCCGCTTATCCTTGGATGTCAGCCACTCAGCAGTGAACGGCTCCTTGCGCTCATCTAGAACGAACCTGTCTTCGATGACCCATACCAGGCCACCTTTCACGGGCTGCCCTTCGGCATTCACCAGTTTGCCAGGGATACGCTCCACGGGTTCCAAAGCTGCATTGTAGACCGCCCCTCTTTTTTCGATGTCCATGAGAGTGGATTGAGAGGTCATGTCCTGGGCCCAAGCGCGAATGATAAGATCCTTGGTGTCGGAGGTCTTGATGCGCAGGCGATACTCACCCGTCTCGGAAGTGCGGACGGAGGGGAAAAACCATCGGTAAGAGCCAAAGAACTCACGTCCATAAAAGACCCGTGCATCCTTGATGGGCTTGCCATCACGCTTGTCCGTCACCCGTCCGGTGACCCAGGTAAATGATGGAAGCACGATTCGGTGCTCCTTGGCCAGGCTGTTCCCATTGAAATCCGTCCTCTCAGAGGTGGCAAAGTCCTTGTGCGAGGCGCTTAGAGAGAGGGCGCTGGTGGCGAGAGGCACGCGCTCAAACTTGAAGCGCCCCTCCGTATCGCTCATCTCGCTCAAGGAACTGAACTCAAAGTTATCTTGCAGCGAAAGGCTGCACCTAGCCCCTGCGACAGCCTTGCCGGCTTCATCCACGACGATTCCAGAGATTGTCAGCATATTGCTGGCAGGTGCCGGAAGAGATTTTGTCTGGACTGATGAGGAGTCAGTCTGGGCAGGTGCCTTGCTCAAGCCGCTGACGGCGAGCAGCAGGAATGCAGACAGCCCGATGATCCAGCGTGTACGACGACCGCGGGCGATGTCCTTCAGCGCCTCGATGCGGCGGCGGAGATCATGCTTGCTCTCTGATATCCCGAGAACGGTGGCGGCCGCGAGCCAGAGCATCCAGCCTGAGGTCGCACGACTGGCAAAACCCAGCAGCACGGTGCCAAAACGATGCACCTCAGCAGAGTCGGTGCAGGCCAGAGCACGAGCATCCGCCGCCATCTCTGCCTCCGCACGCATGCGGCGAGCAGCCCACCAGACGACGGGATTGAACCAATGCAGGGCAATGATGATGGAGGTGACAATCTGCGCCCACAAATCCTGCCGACGCAGATGCGCCAGCTCATGAAGGAACACCAGCTTCAGCGCCGCAGGATCATTCTCATGCACCATCTCACGCGGCAGCAGGATGGCCGGACTCAAGACACCAAAAAGCGCAGGAGAACGAATGGCGTCCGTGACCATCAAACGCGGGAGGCGAGAGATCCCGGCAAGGATACAGGCTTCATTCAGAACACAGGTGATGCCTGGAGGTGCAGGTGAAGCATCCCTTCGCAACCGCGCCACCAAGCGCAGGTGCAGCATCAGCATCACCGTCAGTACTGACCCCACGCCCGACATCCAGATGACAAGAAGCCACTGCATCCAAGTCCAGCTTGGAGCGGGGGCCTCAGCTTTATCAATGACGTTAGGTGCTGGGGCTTCCGTTCGAATCGTCGCCACAGGAACTGCAGGGGCAAGCGTGTGCGGAGACGTGATGGATTCACCTGCCGCTTCGGCATCGTAAGCAGGCACGGGCGATGATTCAGAAATGAGCTGAACCGCGGGAAGTTCGGCCACTTGGTTCAGCGACAAGGGAGACGTGCCGATGTCAGGCAGAGCGAAGCGCAGCAAGACGAGCAGCCAAAGACCATGCCGCCAAGCAGGCGACACATGTCGGCGCAGCAGCAAGAGCACTGCTCCAAGCGCCAATGCCATCAGAGCACCTTTGCACGACAGCAGCGCCAGATTCTGCAACCAAGGATCGACCATGTTCGACAGTGGGTTCATAGGCGTCAGGGCTTGGGTTGAATGTCATCCAGCAGGGCTTTGAGTTCGGCGATGTCCTTCTTGGTGAGCGAATGATGCTCCGCCATGTGCGCCACCAAAGGCTGCAGCGCACCGCCGAACATTCTCTCCAGAAAGCTGCGGGTCTCCTCTGCCACACAGGCGGAGCGCTCCACCGCCGATGTATACAGGAAGCGGTTTCCCTGTGGCTCCGTGCTCACCGCAGCTTTGGCGGCCAGCCGCGTCAACAGTGTGAGAACCGTAGGCCTCTTCCATCCACGCTCCTTTTCCAGAAGAGCGACGATCTCCTGCGAGGTGCGCGGCGAACTCTCCCAGAGCAGTTCCATCACTGCCCATTCAGCTTCAGTGATGGCGACGGGAGGTCTTTGATCGCGTGCCTTTTTCGCTGATTTTTTGCTCATGTCTACACATGTAGTCGAAAACGACTACACATGTAAACATATTATTTTCGGTCCCGCCTTCACGTTACCGATGATTGAACGTGGCAACACCTTCAGACACAGAACGGCACATGCATCCACCCGGCATGATGAAAAACAATCGTGAGAGGATCCTTTTCATCGGCCGAATGAAACAAATACAGGGCTTTTCCCTTGTATGTCCATGTATCATCTATGACCTTTGAGAAGCAGCCACCTGATGTCACCTGACTATGAACATCGTGAAAAAAGCAATCCTGGAAGCCAGAAGAAAGGCTCCCGGATGCTGCTCACGCTCGCGAGCCTTTTCATTGTTCTGGCAGGGCTGAAACAGGCGGCAGGCGTGTTGGTGCCGATTGTGTATGCATTCTTCCTGGCGGTGATCAGCTTTCCGCTGCTGCGCTTTCTGGTTAGAAAACGCCTTCCGTTTGTCGTCGCCCTGGGCACCACGCTGCTCATGAACCTTGGCGTGCTGGCAGGCGTCATCTTTCTGGCGGTGCGCCTGCTGATGAGCTTTAACAAAGACATTCCAAGGTATCTGCGCGGTCTGCAGAGTTCGATGAATGAGTTCGCCGTGTGGCTTCAGGACAATGGCGTGAATGATGCCAAGTCCACCATCGACAGCATGTTTGACTGGAACCAGCTCATCAGCTACGCCACCCAGCAGGATGTCGTGACACGACTCGGCTCCATGCTGGGCAGCACCTTTGGCACCTTGGCCACGTTTTTGGCCAGCCTGATCATGGTGCTGATCGTGATGATGTTCATGCTCATGGAAGCGCAGGGCACGGAGCGTCGCCTCGTGGTTGTGCGACAGGCGGGAGGTCCTGATTTAAGCGGACTCCTGCGCAGTGCCACGGACATTCAGAAGTATCTGGGTGTGAAGACACTCATCAGCGCCCTCACAGGTGCGCTGGCTGGCGTGTGGTGCTGGTTCTTTGATCTGCAGTATCCCCTGCTCTGGGCCATCCTGGCCTTCGTCTTCAATTTCATTCCCGCTGTCGGTTCCAGTGCGGCCAGCATTCCGGCCATTGTCGAGGCGCTGGTCCAGCATGGCACCGGTGCGGCGGTTGGCGTGGCGCTGGGCTACGGACTGGTCAATTTCTGCCTGGATAACTTCGTGCAGCCTCAACTCCTCGGAAACCGCTTTGGCATCTCCGCCATCGTCGTGGTGCTGTCCGTGATCTTCTGGGGCTGGCTTTGGGGTCCGCTCGGCATGTTCATGGCGGTGCCGCTGACCATGGTGATCAAGGTGCTGCTGGATAATAGCGAGGAGTTCCGCTGGATCTCCGTGGCCATGGCGCAGAAGAAAATCCGCCGCGGTGAGGTGGAGATGGTCGGTTATGACCTCGCTGATGAAGAACTGCTGGGCGCAGGTGCCAGCACCGAGACTCCTGGCCGCAAATAGGGAGCCAGCCACTTCCCGTGTAGCGCGGGCGCCTTCATAGGATCCGTATTTCCAGGCTGGTAGTTTTTTTCGGCAGAACTACTCTGTCACAAGCGTTCATTCCCTGCCCCCCAATGTCCACCACACTGGATTCCTCCACCCCCGCCACGGTCAAGCCCGAAGAAAAGACCGAGGTAGGCAATTACTTTGTCTCAAACTACCCGCCCTTCTCCTTCTGGAAGCCGGAGCAGGTGCCATCTGTCGAAGCCGTCATGCAGCGCCCTGCGGCGCATGACATACCCCTGGGTATCTACTTCCACATTCCATTCTGCCGTAAGCGCTGCCACTTCTGCTACTTCAAGGTCTACACCGACAAGAATGCGCAGGAGATCCGGGCTTACATCGATGCCGGGATGCGCGAGATGGAGCGCTATGCGCAGACGCCTTACATCTCCGGCCGCAAGGCACACTTCGTCTACTTCGGCGGCGGCACTCCGAGCTACCTCAGCGTGCCCCAGCTTCGTGACCTGACGAAGCGTATGAAGGATCTGGTGAGCTGGGATGGTGCAGCCGAGGTGGCCTTTGAGGCCGAGCCTGGCACGCTGAATGAGACCAAGCTCACTGGCATCCGGGAGATCGGCGTGACCCGTCTGAGCCTGGGCGTGGAGAACTTTGACGATCACATCCTCGAGTCCAATGGCCGCGCCCATCGCAGTGGTGAGATCGACAAAGCGTATCGCTTTGCCCGCACGCTCGGCTTTGAGCACATCAACATCGATCTCATCGCCGGCATGATGAATGAGACCGAGGAGAACTGGAAGGTCACCGTGGAGAAGGCCGTGCAGATGGGTCCCGACGCGGTGACGATCTATCAGATGGAGGTGCCCTATAACACCACCATGTACCAGCAGATGAAGGCCGAGGGCAAGGTGACCGCCCCTGTGGCCGACTGGCCGACGAAGCGCCGCTGGGTCAGCTATGCCTTTGATGAATTTGTCAAAGCTGGTTATACTGTGACCAGCGCCTACACCGTGGTGAAGGATCCGGAGCGGATCAAGTTCGTCTACCGCGATGCCCTCTGGGAAGGTGCCGACCTGCTGAGCAACGGCGTGGCCTCCTTTGGCCATCTGGGTGGCATTCACTACCAGAACCAGGCTGAGGTCGGCCCCTACATGCAGGCGGTGGATGCAGGAAAGCTGCCCATCTTCCGTGCCTACGAAACCAGTCACGAAGAGCGCTTCGTGCGCGAGTTCATCCTGAAAATGAAGCTCGGACACAGTGATTTTGGCTACTACCAGAAGAAATTCGGCGTGAACCCACGCGAGTTCTTTGCCCCGCAACTCGAGTATCTGGCTGCGGAGGGTTTTGCCCATCTGACGGACAAAGACGTCACTCTGGACCGTGAGGGTCTTCTCCAGGTGGACCGGCTTCTGCATGATTTCTTCCTGCCCCAGCACCGCCAGTATGCTCGATACACCTGATGCCATCTTCGCTCCGCCGTCCAAGGCCGAAGACACTCAAACCAGCGCCCGGGTCCGCCCAACCTCAACGACCCAGGCGAGGGAAGATGAGGATATCCTGGCGCCGCTGATCTTTTTTTACGGCATTGGCAGCACGCGTCCACGTGTGACTTTTGCCGAGCCTGACGCACTGGCTGAGCGTGAGAGAAGCCTGCTGGTCCATGATCGCGACATGACACCTCGTCTGCGCGACTTCCACGGTTGTGAAATCGATCTCGATGTGGCGGCGCGTGCACGCATCGGCAACTATCTCGTGCGTGCCTCGGTGCTGCATCGTCGCAGTGACGGGATGCCGGTCGAGTTTGGAGCCATCGGTATCCACCTGGACCTGCTGCCTGAAGAAGCTCAACACCTTGTCCTGGAAGGACGTGTACCCTTTGGCGCCATCCTGGAGCGCTATCAGGTGCCTCACAGCAGCCATCCACGCGGCTACTTCCGCATCGCTGTGGACCAGCGCCTGGCCGATCTCCTGGGAGCCACCAGCGGGCAGATCCTCTTTGGCCGCTGCAACGAGCTTCGTCACGGCTCAGGCCGTGTGCTGGCAGATGTGGTGGAAGTGCTGCCGAGAGGTTGATGAGGCAAAGGTGTCTTTTGTGAAGCGCTGGTTTACTGCCCCGATAACGTGCGTGTCACCTCCACCCAAGCCCCTCCACCACAGTAGCGGCGGGCTTCCTCCGCCAGAGCCACGGCCTGCACTTCCGTGTGGGTGATGGCAAACATGGTGGAACCTGAACCCGACATGAGCGCCGCACGAACACTGCCGTGGTCGAGTAACCACGTCTTTAAGGCAGGCAGCAGGCGGTGCTTCTCAAACACTGGGCGCTCAAGATCGTTCACCATGTCTCCCCAGGGGCAGAGCTGCGGCGCGTAGAGGACACCTGGCAGCTCCTTGGAGGTCGACCAGTTCTTATATGCCCAGGGCGTGGGAATGGGAAAAGAGGGCTTGATAAGCACCATCGGAAGCTGCCAGGGAAACTCCGCAGGCACCACCCGTTCACCACGGCCTGAACCGTCAGCGGCGGGAGTTTCCAGCAGAAAACAAGGCACATCCGAGCCGATGCCTGCCGCTATCTCCAACAGTGCCTCCAGTGGCAGTGGGTTTGACAAAAGTTGGTTCGCCGCTCTGAGGATGGTGGCGGCATTGCTGCTTCCCCCCCCAAGGCCGGCACCATGAGGGATGCGTTTCTCCAGATGGATGCTCCACCCTTTGGAAATGCCTGCGCGAGCTTCAAAAGCGCTGAGCGCTTTGACGGCGAGGTTGGAGGCATCAGTAGGGATGCCAGGAACATTGCAGGTGAGCGCGATTCCAGGCTTGGCCCCGGTGAGCGCGAGAGTGACCGTGTCCGCCACATCGATCTTCACCAGCCGTGTTTCAACCTCGTGAAAACCATCTTCGCGCTTCCCCAGCACTCGAAGCCAGAGGTTGATCTTGGCGTAGGACGGAAGGTCGAGGCTGGTCGGAGCGGGCATGGGAATCAAGACAGAGGACTCACATTCACATCAGTCTGGCCTACCAAGCAAGGCCAGCATGCGCCCCGTGCGTCCCTTTTCCAGCCGATAGGAGTAGTAGCGGCCCAAATCCGACGAGGTACAGATGCCGCAGTCATTGTAATGCTGGGGGAGAATCCCAGCATCCAGGCAGCTCTGGCGGATCTGTGAGGCGAAGTCGATTTCGTAGGCAGGAGGCCGGATGCACGGGCCGAGCTGCACCCGGATGTTCTCAGGCCGTGCGCCAAAATGCTCTGCCATAAGACGGATTCCTTCGGCGGCGATGCCGAGTTCCGAACCTTTTTTTCCTGAATGCAGCACGCCAAACGCTCCACTCACTGGATCCGCCAGGTAGATGGCACCACAATCTGCCACATAGATGCCTATCACCAGCCCGGTCCTGCGGGCAACAATGCCATCGACATCTGGCAGCGCGCTCACGGGAGCTTCATCAATCACGGCGACCCCTTTGCCATGCACCTGCTGGGCGATGCAAAGGCTCTCTGGAGGAAAGCCCATCTCTTCTGCCTGCTCAAGGTGCCAGCTCCATAAACGCTCCACCACCTCGACCCTCTCTGCATCCACCGGAATAGTCGGATGACGAAGAGTGAAGCGATGAGCAAAGGAGGGCAGTGCCTCCAGCAGCGGAAAAGTCGTCCAAAGAGGATCATTCATGGCGAAGCGATGGCACATAGCTCACCCCTGCACGAGGAGAAAGACACTCCTGCTGCCAAAGGTGACCTTCGGCCCTGCTTAAGCGGTCATCCGAAGAAAAAAACGCGCACTCCCCCAAAAAATCAAAGGGCGCGCACGGGATCAACGTGCGCGCCCTTCAACCGAACACGAACAACAAAAAATTAGCGGGTGAGCACCGGCTCGGCTTTGCGATAGGAAGACAGGAAGCTTGCCGCATCCGGTGCTGAGCTTTCGCTCATTGCCTCAGCGATCTGGCTCTGCAGCTCGTCACGCAGGCGGTTGACCAGATCAAGACCCTTTGAGGTCACACGGACCATCACCTTGCGACGGTCGTCGATGGCATGCGTGCGTTCCATGTAGCCAAGCTTTTCCAGACGGTCTACCAGACCCGTGGCTGCGGCGGTGGAGTGGCCCATCTTCTTGGCGATGTCCGTCATGGTCAGTTCCTTTGACGATGCAAGGTAGCTGAGCAGGAAAAACTGCGCGAAAGAGATGTTATCGCGGTTCAATTCCCGCGACAGGTTGAGCAGGAACTCCCGCTGGCTGAACAGAATGAAGTCTGCCAGCTTCGCGTGATCTTTGCTCTGGGATGAGGCAGGTGTCATAGTGGGCATGTCGGGAGCTTATGGTTTTTTAAAACAATTGGATTGTGGCGAAATATACAGAGTTCAGAAAATGAGATCAAGGTAAAAACCATATTAACTGTAAAATTAACCCTATGCTAAATGCCCAATTCTCACTGATGAGAAATTAATATATTTGAATTATCAACCATGATCCTAGGCGAAGCAAGATTTTTTCAATCTTTTAGCCCGCACACAGCGGTGACTGCGATCAGTTTTGAGTGCGTCAATGCCCTTCTGACCATGGCACAGATCGCTGAGGCCGACGCTTGAGTAGGCTGATGGAGATGTCGAGCTGTGCGATAGCTCCCAGAACATCAGGCAAATGGGTCGCCCTGAATCGTGGGGCAGCGTTTGAGACCTCTCTCTAATTCACACTCACTTGGCGCATCCGCACGCCTTTTGATTTTTCACCCGCACCAGACAGGCGAGCACCAAAAGAATTCCAAACCAACTCCTCGTTTCAAAAAAATAGGGTGATGGAACTGGTCCATCACCCTAATAAAAGAAGGCAGAACGATCTTAGGGCTTTGACACACCGTTGGAAGAGGTGCCGTTGGGACCGACACCGTTTGCACTGTTCTGAGGATTGAAAGTGTTGATCGGATCAAGGTTCTGCTTATCACCTTCTTCCTTGGAACCCTCACCCCCCGGGCCTTGGCCAGTACCTTCACCCTCACCGCCGCCATTGAACTTGGCGGTGCCCACGCCGCCGATCTGAGCGCTGGCGGTGAAGTTAGGTGGGTTGAAGTCAGGCTCCCAGCGAAGGGCGACATAGCGTGCCTTGACGGTTTCGCGAGGCTTGACCTTCAGATTCCCGGCTCCGGAACTATCTTCACCGGATGCAACGGGTTGGGTGCTTTCAAACACGGAGGGATCAAAAGCCAGACGGCCGCGCCAGTCTTCTTTCTCAGGCAGAGTCTCGAAAGCGTAGACAGCGATGCGCACCGGGCGGGGGGAATGCACGGATCCAAATTCGCTCAAGGAACGGACCTGGCCGAGATCATAGACAGCCGTGCGATACTTCTCATCGGACTCTGGGAAGTCGATCTGATTCGCCTCCAGAGCCTCACTACGGGCGCCGAAGAGCTCAGGGTTCACGTAGATAAGGCGGCCACCTCCGATGCCAGAGGCAAAGTTGATCATGGAACCGGTGCCGTCAGCGCTCTGCGTGACTTCATAGTCAGCAGCGGTGTGGCTGCCAAAGACCTGGAAGCTACGGATCGAGCCGCCGCGGATCAATTCAAACTCCATGCGAAGATAGCGGCCCTGAGCACGGCCAAGATCGATGGACACAAAGCGGTCCGCTGGAGAGAACACAGCAGAAACAGAAGAATTCCAAACTTTGCCGTCCGTACTGACGGAACTGCTCACCTTGCCCTCGATGCCATCACTCACAAAGGTGGCCCGGGAGACGACCGACTGCTTGGTGAACTTGATCACCGCGCTGCTGCGACCACCGGCAACATTGATCGGACGAAGCGGATCGCCTGCCGTCAAAGCTGCAATGGGGGTGATACCCTCGGAACTTGGAACCGTGGTGCCAGCCGAAGACAGGCTCATGTTCACCTGCTTGTTGTCACTTCCCGGAAGACGGCTCCACTTGGCGACTGACACCGTGAGCAGGGAGGCCGTTGTCAGGAGAGCGAAGATCGGAGCTTTTTTCATGATGGAGACGTTACAGGCGTGAGTGAAAAATTTGACTTTGTGGATAGTCCTTTGCAATTCAGTGATTTGAACCATAGAGACAAGAGGCTGTAAAGACTTTTTTCCGTCACGAAGCAATACGTGACAGGAGCCCAAAATGAAGGGACGGGGACCATTTCCAGCCTGAATTCAGGCAGGGCGACCCCTGGATCAGGCGTAGGATGGAGAAGCAAGGATAAGGCCATCTTTCTTGCACTTGGGAAGGGGTTGCGCAGGAAACCCCTTTTACAAAACAAATCGTGGTGTGTAAGATTGAGCGGCGTATCCCTTCAAGCCATCTTAACACCCCCTCATGTCAGACGACCCATCTCCCCGCAACGAAGGCCCGAACCGGCGCAACCAGGAACCACAGTTCAATTGGAAGGGATTTCTGCTGCTCGCGGTGGTCGTTTTGCTTTTCGGCTCAGCCCTCATGGTGGGCAAGGAAGCCACCCGCCCCCAAGAGATCACCTATAAATACTTCAAGCAGTTGGTCGAAGAGAACCTGATCGACCGGGAGAAGGATTTGTTATTGGTGCAAAAGGACACAACCGCAGCGGAAAGCATCGAAGGCTACAAGCTTTCAGCAGCTCCAGGCGGCACCACGGACAAGGTTTCGGCGGCCGCGCCAAATGAGCCTGAAACCAAACCGGCCAGCCCGAGCACGACCACGGCTCCTAAAAAAGGAAGCGTGAAGTTCACCGTGCCGATCTCCATTCAGTTCCAGAAGGAGGAGCTCCAGGCCCTCATGACGAAGCATAATCTGGTGCTGGTCCCTAAATACGACAATGATCAGATGAGCGCCCTGCTCATCTCCATGCTGCCGATCATGCTGGTGCTGGTGCTGATCTTTTTCCTGGTCCGCCAGCAGATCAAGACCGCCGGACGTGGAGCTTTGAATTTTGGCAAGAGCAGAGCGAAGATGCTGTCCCAGGACCGCAACAAGGTCACCTTTAAAGATGTCGCCGGCGTGGAAGAGGCGAAGGATGAGGTCCAAGAACTCGTCGAGTTCCTCAAGGATCCGAAACGATTCCAAAAACTCGGTGGCAAGATCCCCAAAGGCGTGCTCATGACCGGCCCTCCTGGAACGGGCAAGACTTTGCTGGCGAAAGCCATCGCTGGTGAGGCCGATGTTCCCTTCTTCAGCATCAGCGGCTCTGACTTTGTCGAAATGTTCGTCGGTGTCGGTGCGAGTCGAGTGCGTGATATGTTTGAGCAGGGCAAGAAGAACGCTCCCTGTCTGATCTTCATTGATGAAATCGACGCCGTGGGCCGTCACCGTGGTCATGGCATGGGCGGTGGTCATGATGAACGAGAGCAGACGCTGAACGCACTGTTGGTGGAGATGGACGGCTTCGACACGCAGGAAGGCATCATCATCATCGCAGCGACAAACCGCCCTGATGTGCTTGACCCTGCGTTGCTTCGCCCGGGCCGCTTTGACCGTCAGGTCAGTGTCTCGCTGCCCGATGTAAAGGGCCGTGAAGAAATCCTGCGCGTTCACGCCAAGAAGGTGAAGCTCAGTGAAGCCGCAGATCTCAACAAGATTGCCCGTGGCACGCCTGGTTTCTCCGGTGCGGAACTGGCTAACCTGATCAATGAAGCCGCCCTCCTCGCGGCACGACGTAATCTGAAGTCCATCACCAGCGCCGAGCTTGAGGAAGCACGCGATAAGGTCCGCTGGGGCCGCGAGCGCCGCAGCATGGCCCTCAGCGAGAAAGAAAAGGAAAACACGGCCTACCATGAGGCGGGTCATGCCATTCTCAACGAGGTGCTCGAGCACACCGATCCTCTGCACAAGGTGACCATCATCCCCCGTGGCCCATCCCTGGGCTCCACGATGATGCTACCGGAGGAGGACAAATTCACCCATCGCAAGAGCGAACTGCTCGACGATCTCGTCGTGACCATGGGGGGACGCGTAGCTGAGGAGATCCAGTTTGGCGACGTGACCAATGGTGCCAGCGGGGACATCCGCATGGCCTCGCGCATCGCTCGCAGCATGGTCTGCTCCTGGGGGATGAGCACGAAGCTGGGCATGATCGAATACGGTGAGAATGAGAGCACCTCCTTCATGGGGCGTGGCAGCAGCAATTACAGTCCAGACACCGCTCAGAAGATTGATGAAGAAGTGAAGCGTCTCATTGATGAGGCCTATCAAAAGGCCACACAGGTTCTTCTAGCTCATAAGGACAAGCTTGATGCCATCGCCGCAGCCCTGCTCGAATATGAGACCCTCGATGGCAGCCACATCAAGGAGATCATGGCCCATGGCCGGCTGCTCAATCCGCCTAACAACAAGCCATCACCACCACAGCCCCCGCCCGTCCCCAAGACACCTGATGCACGTCCAGTTGCGCAGGATGAGGACGAGTCTGATAGCCTGCCCGGCGGCTTGATCGGCGTCCCCACCTGATGTGATCTGGCGCTGTTTCAGCATTCTCAAACGCGTTCGGCACTCCGGTGTCGGACGCGTTTTTCTTTGGCTGTTGCTCGCCAATGCCCTGCACGCAGATCCGGCCCTTGATGCCGTCTTGAATGCCGTGGCCCCAGGCACGCCCAAGTGGGCCACTGTTTGCATCATTCGGGAGCAGGATGGCAAGCCGGAATTCGAATGGCACGACTATCAAGACACCGGCACTCGCACTGACTTCTGGCCTGCGAGCACCATCAAACTCTACACCGCCATCGCCGCACTGGAGCGGCTTCGCGAGCAAGGCTTTACGCTCAACACGACGGTGCAGTTCGAGCATGAGGAAAAGGATGGCTGGCATCTCGACTGTGCCAGGACCGTGCCTGAAATGCTGAGCGAGGTCTTCCGCCGTTCCTCGAATGAGGATTACACCCTCCTTTTGCGGCTCTGCGGCATTGACTGGCTCAACGAAAAATTCCTCACGCCCGAACGCGGCTTCAAGCAATCCGCCCTCATGCGCGGCTACGTCAAAGAGAGGCCGTGGGCCTACATCCGGGAGGAAAAACAGCGTCTCCGGCTGACGAGTGCTGACGGAACGAAGTCATCTCTTTTGGAGCATCATTGGTTGGGCCATTCCTGGTCTGCGGAACGTGGCTGCACGGTCATCGATGCCCAGACAGGCAACGTTACCACACCGCGAGATCTGGCGAACTGCCTGCGCCGGCTGCTGTTTCATGAGCAGATTCCGGCGGAGGAACGCTTAAAGCTTGGGCCAGATGAAATCCGTTTCCTTCTCCACGGTGGGCTAGGTTTCACCGGGCTGGAGACTCACCATCCAGATTCAGGTCCCAGTGCCTGGACCAAGGCCCTGGAGACCCTCTTCCCAAAAGCCACCTTCTATCATAAGTGCGGCCTGATCAGCGACCACGCCCTCGAGGTCGCTTGTGTGGATGATCGCGCCAACGGCGGCCCCTGCTTCATTCTGGTGCCGGTCATTCAGGCCGGTTCGTCTACCAAGCCGGTGGCTGGCGACGCTCTGATCGGACAGATGAGCCTGGCGATCGGTCAGTGGGTTTTGAAGCGACATCCCTGATGGACCATCTCTTGACCTCCGGGGCGAACTCTTGAATGGTGCCCTCTACCCATGCGCGCCCGCATCATCAAAGACTTCCGCTTCGAAGCCGCCCAGACCCTCCCTACCCTGCCCTCCGACCACAAGTGCACGAAGATGCATGGTCATAGCTTCAAGGTGGAGATCACGGTCGAGGGTGAGGTCGATCCCAAGATCGGCTGGGTCTACGACCATGCCGAGATCAGCCGCGCCATGAAGCCCATCCTGGACCGCCTGGACCATGGCTACCTGAACGAGATCGAAGGTCTGGAAAACCCGACCATCGAGTACATGGCCGCTTGGCTCTGGAAGAAACTCGCCCCCCAGCTCCCCGGCCTCGCCGAGATCACCATCCACGAGACCCCCAGTGCCCGCTGCGTGTTCCGCGGCGAGTTTTAAGGGCTGCGTTGTCGGCATCTTTTCCTGTCTAGACAGCGTTCTTCACAGAGTCGCGTATTATTCACAGGTTGGACCCTCAGCGCCATCCCACATCTTGTTTAAGATAGGTTAAGCATCCCCAAGATAGGGGAAATATCGGTGTTCGCTCTTGCTCGACTATGAGCAAATCGGGTTGTTGGACGGTCCTTTACCCTTCTGCCACCATGTATCTCAAAACGCTTTCCATCCACGGTTTCAAGTCCTTCGCGGACAAGACCAACTTTGAGTTTCATAAAGGGGTGACCGGTATCGTCGGCCCTAATGGCTGCGGCAAGTCCAATGTGGTGGATGCCATCCGCTGGGTGCTGGGTGAGACCTCGGCCAAGGCCCTGCGTGGTGAGGAAATGGCGGACGTCATTTTCAATGGCACGGACAAGCGCAAGCCGGTGGGCATGGCAGAAGTGACGCTGACGATGGCAGACTGCGAGCAGTCGCTAAACGTGGACTACAATGAGGTGGCGATCTGCCGGCGTGTGTTCCGTGACGGGCGCAGTGAGTATCGTCTCAATGGCACCGTCTGCCGGTTGAAGGACATCCATGACCTTTTCGCCGGCACAGGTATCGGTCGTGCCGCTTACTCCATCATGGCCCAGGGCCAGATCGACATGCTTCTGAGCTCGAAGCCAGAAGACCGCCGTAACGTGTTCGAAGAAGCCGCTGGCATCACGAAGTTCAAAGGCCAGAAGCGTGAGGCTCTCCGCAAGCTCGAATATACCGAGGCGAACCTGCTTCGCGTGCAGGATGTGATCGCGGAAGTGAAGCGTCAGATGGGTTCCTTGCAGCGTCAGGCGGCGAAGGCCAAGCGGTATCAGGTGCTGCTGGATGATTCGCGCATGCTGGACACGCATCTCGCGCACAAGCACTACTCTGACTTCAGCGCGGAGAAGGCCGAGTCAGACAACCATGTGCGCATGATGACCGAGCAGCTCGACCAGGTGCAGGCACGCCTGCAGACGGCCGAGATGGAAGCGCTGGAGACCCGCGAGGCCTATCACAGCATCGAATCCCAGATCAACCAATTACGTGGTCAGATGCAGGAGTTCCGCAGCCAGGTGCAGAGCTCGGAAGGCCGTATCGGCTTCAACAATGAGCGCAACGAAGAGCTGCACATGCGCATCCGTCAGAACGAGGAGCAGATTGGAATGGGGCGCGAGACCCTGGACCAACAGCGCCGCGAGATGATGAGCGCTGACGAGCAGATGGACATGCTGCGCAATACCATCGAGACCCGGCAGGCGGCGCTGAATGAGCACCTCACCGTGCACAACAGCATCGTGCCGGATCGCTCACGCCTGGATGAAGACCGCCGCACTGTGCGTGAGATGATCCGTCAGTTTGAGGGACAGATTGCCGCAGCCGATTCACGCGCGCAGAGCCTGAACAGCCAGATCTCCAATGATCGTCAGCGCCACGAAACCTTGTCCCATGATCAGCAGAATGCTGCGCATGCGAAAGAGGCCAGCCAGGTCGAGTTTGATCACCTGCAGCAGATGATCGCGGAACTGGAGCAGAACCGCAATGATCTGGACGAGCGTGCCAAGACCTGCGCACGCGACATCATCGAGAAGCGCCGTCAGCGTGATGCCCTGATGGAGCAACTGAACGAGCTTCAGCGTGCCGTGACGCAGCGTCGTAGCCGCGTGGAGATCATCGAACAACTGCTGCAAAAAGGCGAAGGTTTGGCCGAAGGCACCCAGCAGGTGCTGAAAGGCATCGACAACCCGGAAGTCTACTCGGTCGGCGTGCGTGGCATCCTGGCCTCATCGATCGAGGTGGAGCCTCAGTTCATCACACCGATCGAAGCCGCGCTGCGAGATCATCTGCAAGCCGTGCTGCTGACCGACAGCGAGCTGGCAGGCCAGATCCTGGACCGTCTGGCTAACCTAAAGCTTGGCAGAGCCGCGCTGCTGCCCACGGATTTTGCGACCATGCGTCCGCAGCCGGACAGGCAGTTTGTGCCAGAGGGCTGCATTGCCTGGGCGACTGACAAGGTGCGCGCCAAGCCGGGTGTGCAGGACATCACTGACCGCCTTTTGGGCAATGTGCTGATCGTCGAAGACCTCCACACCGCCCTGCGCATGAAGCGCACGCTGCGTGATGTGGCCATCGCCACGATGAAGGGCGAGTTCGTCGCTGCGGATGGCATCATCCATGGTGGTGCCACCAAGGAAGAGGGTGCCTCCACACTCCGCCGTGAGGCCGAGGTGCGCGCGCTCAAGGCTGAGCTCGAAGGCCTGGAGTACCAGCTTTTGGAGAAGGAAGAAGCTGCCGAGCAGATGCGCCATCAGGTGGAAGACATGCAGCGCGAGGAAGTGACCCTGCGAGAACAGTCGCAGCGCTCCCGCGAGGAGTTCTCCCAAATCACCGGCCAGCTCAGCGTGGTGCAGCGCGCCCTGCAGCAGGCCGTGACCAAACTGGAGAGCGTGGAGTGGGACCAGAACCAGATCACTACTCGCATCCAGGGTGCTGAGGCGCAGATCCAGTGGCAGCAGGAGGAGTCCAAGGTGGCCCGTGAGCAGCTGGAAGGCGCCCGCGAGCACGAGCAGCAGCTGGAAGTCGAGATGGAGGCATTCCTTCGACGCGAACTTGAGTCTTCTGAGCGCCTGAATGAACTGCGCAGCGCGCTCGCGCTGGAGCAGAACAGCCTGCATTCCATCGAGCGGCAGAAAGCACCGATGGCCAATCGACTGCATGAGCTGGAAGGTTCCATTCACCGCTTCGAGAATGAGGTCGCCGCCTGGCGTGGCCGAATCGAGCAGAGTCTCTCGGAAAATGCCCGTTACTCAGAACAGGTGGAGTCACAGCGGGGCGCCATCGCGAGCATCGAGGATCATCTGCAAGGCCGCACGGAAGAGCGCGCCGCCGCCTTCGAGCGTGTGAATGCTCTGGAGTCCCAGCTCGTCCAGCTCCGCCAGCAGTCCCAGGGGTTGAGTGAAAGCCGGAACCGCATCGAGGTGCAGCTTACTCGTGTCGATCTGCGCCTGGAAAACCTGATCAACCAGGTCCAGGAGCGCTACAACTTCCACATCAGCGCCTTCGAGCCTGACTACCATGCCCTCATGCTCACAATCGATGAGCAGAAGCGGAATCGTAACCGCGGCAAGAAAGGTGCAGCGGCTGAAACCGAGTCCGCCAGTGCCGCTGAGGCACCGGAAAGTGCTGCGGATGAAACTCCCGAGCCACAGGCAGAGATCTCCGCAGCCGATGCCCAGGAAGAGGTGGACATTGATGACATCACGATCCCCGGAGAAGAAGGCCACCCCGACTGGGATTTCGTCACCGCCATTGTCGGCGAAGTGCGTCAGAAACTGGAAGGCATCGGCCCCGTCAATCTGGACGCCATCCAGGAATTCGAAGAACTCGAGGAGCGTCACAACTTCCTGGACAATCAGTACAACGATCTGGTTCGCTCGAAGGAAGAGCTGCTCGAAGTGATCGCGAAGATCAACGACACCACCAAGACGATGTTCTCTGAAACCTTCGCGCAGGTGCGGGTGAACTTCCAAAACAACTTCCGCGAGCTCTTCGGCCCCACCGCGAAGGCCGACCTCATGCTCATCGATGATGAGGACCCGCTTGAGTCGGGCATCGACATCATCGCCAAACCGCCCGGCAAGAAGCTGCAGACCATCACCCTACTTTCCGGTGGCGAGCGAAGCATGACGGCGGTGGCGCTGCTCTTCTCCATCTACCAGGTGAAGCCCAGCCCCTTCTGCGTGCTGGACGAGCTTGATGCACCCCTCGACGAGTCGAACATCTCCCGCTTCCTCAAGATGCTGGACAACTTCATCGACAACTCGCAGTTCATCATCGTCACTCACAACAAGCGCACCATGGGCCGCGCGGATGTGATCTATGGCGTGACCATGCAGGAGTTCGGCGTCAGCAAGCCGGTCGGCGTGCGCATGACTGAGAACAACGAGCGCCAGAAGAGAACTCCGCGACAGGAGGAACTCCAAATCACCGCCGAGGTCGATGCCGACGAGGCGCACCATCGCGAAACCACGACACCACCGACGATGATCGTCTCTGATGATGACGTGGCAGCAGCGGCCCAGGCGAACGAGGACGACGCTGCCGACAGGACTGAGGCGAGGGCGGTCGCTGTCACCAAGGCCGCAGCCAAGAAAGCGAAAGCCGAGGCTAAGGCCGCCGCTGCGACCGCTATGGCTGAAGGTGATGCCTCGCCTAAGGTGGAAGTCGAGGCGGTGGTTGAAAGCGACGCTGAGGAGGCAACCAGTGACGAAGCCGAATCCGACGCCGGCAATGAGGATGAGCCAGCACTGGCTTCATGAGGGATCTTCCCACCTGTCGATGAGATTTCAAAGAGCGTCCCTTGATCGGGGACGCTCTTTTTCTGAAGGGCAAGTCTCATCCGCTCAGCCCCATTGGGCATACCTCGGCAGATGTTCTTCCGCCTCCACCCTTCATGATCTCTCCCGAACGACAAGAAGCCTACCGCCACCTCCTCTACAGCGCGCTGGTGCAGATGTGCATGGGAGAGCTGCACCCCCGTTGGTGGAATCTAGTGACTTGGTGACGACTCGCGAACGAATGCCGTCGGCTCAAGGATCTGGCGTGCGCCTTGCACAACCTTGCACTTTTCAACCAGCTAGAGTTCGTCAACTTCAATGAGGATCGTTTTGGAGAGATATTGAGAGCTTTGCGCAGCGTTACGATCACGAATCGTGTGAGCGCTTTCGGGCAATCCTTGAAGATTACCTGAGCAGCAGGTCAGCGCGCCTTACATGGTATCAAAAGGCATACGCCGAGCTCGTCGAACCACGCCGGACAACTGAAAGGGGAAAAGCATGACAGACTCAAGCCGCATCATGGAACTGGGCATTTGCCGACTTCCTCCTGAAGATCCAGCCATTCAATAGTATATCATCTAACACCAATCTAACGCTTAGATCGTTAGTTATTCGTTAAAAAAGCATTGGTTGGTCGTCAAATAGGTCTTCTTTCTTCTTCGACGGCTTTTCCGCTTTGGCGGGAACTGTAGCTAGATCCTCCCCCTCATCAGGCTCAAGTTCCGCAGGGGGCCCTTTCATGACACTCTCTACAACAGATTCCGATTGTAACGCGTCAAACGTTAGTATTGCGTTAATAGAAAGCTCCTCATTTCGCTCTTCGTCCGTTACGGTTTCCATACTTTCATCGACGATAGATTCACTTTCGAATGCCTGATGAGGGGCGACATCTTCTGCCTCAACAAGCTCACTTCCCTCCGTGCTATCCTCAACAAGGCCGGGACCATCCGCGTGGGTAGGTTCCGATTGAGCCTCAACTTCAGTAACGCTTGGTTCGTTACTCTTTGGTTTTCGAGTCGATACTTTTCGGTGACGTTCCACTCGAGTTTTGGTCAAGGCGCGCGTTCTAGCCAGAGTGCTGTTATGTCGGTCGAAGTGAGGGATCGACACGATACTATCCTCTTCCTCCAACCAGCCGGCCTGACAGACTGCGGAGGCAAATCCCTTCCTTCCGACTAAACGATCGATGAAATCAAAAGTAACGCCTAAGTTACTTCCATAAACTTGGTTTTGCGCTACCCAGGCCCAGAAACGGATGAGTTTACCCACCACCATGTCTTCATCCATCTTGAGCCTATTGGCGATGGCGCAAATCTCAGGCTTGTCCGGGGTGGCGACTTCAATTTTGATCCAGGGGCGTCTCATGCCAGCATTTGTATTCAAGCCACTTGGAACGTCAAGGTTGCGTTTAGATCGTTACATAATCGTTTATACCGACATCCAGAAATTTAATGTAACTTCAGGCCCGCTTTAAGAGCGTTTCTAAAACGTTAAGAATTAACTTTTTGTTTAGCGGGTTACCTATGGATCGGATTTGGTGGATCCAGCAGGCTGTGGCTGCTTTGGCGACAATTCATCTCTCGAATCTTTGCTGCGCAGGCATGGCGGCGAATCTGAGACACCAAACGAACTGACTGGAGCCTTGAGATGGTGACGTTGGTCAGCGGGCAGCCTTGAAGGCAACCCTGTCATTCTGACGAGCCCATGACGTTGAGACCTACTCAAACCTATCCTCGATACCTGACGCCGGGGCGGGTCGTGAGTTGATCGCCCACATGGGAGGCGCCCTGATTCGGGGAAAGAGTGCCGAACTTTGGGTAGCTGGGGTGTCCCTGCCCTGGGTTGAGAGGGCGGCCCAAATTTGTGGGGATTCAAAAGCGGAGGCCCCTCCACAACATACGGCCGAACCGGCTATCGGAGAACTGCCACCGGCTCAGCTGGCGGCTTGGCCTCACGGGCTCCAACCTAGATGCTTGCCTGCGATCTATTGTCGAAGCCGACTCACCTTTCCTACCAGTTGAGGTCTCTACGCATGTTGATTCGACTCCACGCTTCCCGTTCTGGCGAACTGGGCTGCATCCAGATGCAACGAAGCCTCCGCTTGTGGGCAGAGGCTTCGTGAGAAGATCAGAATTTCAGCCTGCGATCAGCAGATGCCGAGCGCCTTGGCAACCACCACGTCTGCGGTCGGAAGCTGCAGGGCCTCAAGCGGAGGGCTATAGATGGCGGGAGAGTCCAGGCTGCACACGCGCTGCACAGGGGCATCGAGTTCATCAAAAATGCGCTCCTGGATCATGTAGGCGATCTGGGCACCGACACCGCAGAAGGGCTTGTTCTCCTCGACATAGACCGCGCGATGAGTCTTGGCCACGGAGTTAAGGATGGTCTCCTCGTCCAGCGGACGGATGCTGCGGAGGTCAACGACCTCAGCGCTGATGCCGTGCTCCTCTTCCAGAATGCGGGCGGCCTCAAGACAGGTGATGACAGCCTTGCCATGAGCAATAAGAGAGATGTCCGTGCCTTCGCGCTTCACATCTGCAAGGCCGAGCGGGATGAAGAGCTCACCGTTCGGGAGCTCGTCGTTGGAGGGGACCTCCCACTCCTCGCCGTAGAGCTTCGTGCTCTCCATGAACATGACGGGATCATTGTCACGGATGGCAGCCTTCATGAGACCCTTGGCATCGTAGGCGTTGCTTGGGCAGACGCACTTCATGCCGGGGAAGTTGGCCATGATGTTCTCCGGGGTATGAGAGTGGGTGGCGCCCACGCTGGTGCCGCCGTTGGCAGGACCGCGGATGACGATGGGGCAGTTGATCTTGCCACCGCTCATGTAACGCACCATGGCGCCGTTGTTGACGATCTGGTCCCAGGCTACCGTGTAAAAGCTCCAGAACATGAGCTCCATCACCGGGCGCACGCCCAGCATGGAGGCACCGATGCCCATGCCGATGAAGCCAGCTTCGCTGATGGGAGTGTCGACGAGACGCTTGTCGCCCCATTTGTCCCAAAGGCCCTGGGTCACTTTATAGGCTCCATTGTATTGAGCCACTTCCTCACCCATGACCACGACCATGGGGTCGCGGGCGATTTCTTCATCGAGGGCTTCACGGACAGCGTCGCGGTAGGTAATTCGGCGGGGCATCGGGTCTTTGGGGGAAGGAAAAAGGAGTGCGTTTATTCGGCGGCGAAGGGGGGGCCGTCAAGGGCGGGTCACTGGGGCTTTTCATCCGAGCAGAGCGACTTCCGGGCCAGATTCAGAGTCGCTTCAGCGGAAGAGTGCTCCCAGCTTCTTCCCGAGCAGCAGGCTGGCGCCCACAATGGTCACTGTCAGGAAGATCATGGCCCAGACGCCGAGGGCGGAGGCAAGCTGCGGCCCATTTCCCAGGGAAAGGATGAGGGAATAAATGGCCTTGGTGATGGGAAAGTGCGCCGCCTGCTGAGCCAGGATCATGGAGTCACTCACCTCCAGCATGGCGAAGGCGAAGGCCAGCAGGCCACCGGCCACGAGATTCGGTGCCACCAGCGGCAGGGTGATGCGCCACAGGGCCCGCTCAGGCGAGGCCCCGAGGTTTTGAGCGGCTTCCTCCAGAGCCGGACTCACCTGCTGAAAGCCAGCGCTGGCGGAGCGGACCACATAGGGCATCCGGCGCACCGCATAGGCGATCACGAGGAGGAGCAAAGGGTCCTCACCCATAATGAGCCAGTCAAAAGGCTGGCCCGGGCGAGTCATCGCCAGATAACCAAAGGCGACGACGATCCCTGGCACGGCCAAGGGAAGCATGGCCATCATGTCCAGGATCTGTCGCCCCCAGATCTTCGTGCGGACATTCACATAGGCCACGCCGGTGCCCAGCACGAGTGCCACAATGAGCGCCAGTCCGGAGTATTTGAGGCTGTTTGCGATGGAACTTAGCGTGAGTTCATGCCCGAGCGCGGAGTGGTAGTGATCCAGCGTGAACTCCTGTGGCAGCACCGTGCCATACCAATCCTTGGAGAAGCTGAGCAATGCCACACCCAGGTGCGGAATGACGGCCAGAAAGGTGATACCCGCAAAGAAGGCCGTGCAGAGCAGTCCCACACCGAGCGGCAGCCGCACCGTCTCGCGTGCCATCGAAGCACGACCACCACCGGCGGCGCTGGCTCGGCCGAACAAAACTTTGCTCAAAAGATAGATCAGCGTGCTGAAGGTGAGCATGACCACCACCAGGGCATACGGGAAAGGATTGCCGCTCAGGTCATTGAGTGACCGGAAGATCTGCACGGCGGTCACACGCTCGAAGTCGAACACCAACGGCACGCCAAGCTCGGTAAAGGCCCAGATGAAGACAATGGTGCCGCCGGCAAAGATGCCAGGCATGACCAGCGGCAGGGTCACTCTCCAGAGCCGTTTCCACGGCGGGCAGCCAAGGGTCGCCGCAGCTTCCTCCATGGCTGGATCCAAGTTCGCGAGCGTGGCGGCGACGTTTAAATAAAGGATCGGGTAGAGGTGCAGCACCTCCATGATGACGATGCCAGGGATCTGTCCCTCGGCAAACCAGTCCATGGGATGATCCCGGCTCATCAGGCCGAGGTTCATGAGCAGGCTGTTCAGCGCGCCTTGCTGACCGAGGATGGCCTTGATGCCGATCGCGCCGACAAACGGCGGCAGGACCATGGGGGTGAGCACCAGACTGTTGAGGATCGTCTTGCCGGGAAATTCATAACGCACAAACAGCAGTGCTAATGGCAAGGACACCAGCAGGCAGCCAAAGGTCGTCCAGATGGCGATGAGAAACGAGTTCAACAGCCCTTCGCGGTAAAGCTGGTTTTCAAACACCTCCCAGATGAACTCCAGCGTGAACTGATGGTCGGGTGTCTCAAAAGCCACACGCACCGCCGTCCAGATGGGATAAGCGAAAAAGCAGCCGAAGAACACGGCCATCACCAGGAAGATGAAATAGGACAGCTTGCGGGACATTCCAGCCATACTGTGTCAGCAGGAACGTCGCCATAGCAAATACCGAATACGTCTGGGACCTGATTCGTGCATCAGGAAGCTCAGGCAACCCGCTTAGCTGACAGATGGGTGTTTCTGCATCGTGTAGCGTGTTGCACGACGGGGTGAATCTTTTGCATTGCCCTCCGTGAGAAAGGACAATGCGATCTGATACCACTCCAAGTTTGGAGCCCCCCACTCTCGCTACTTGATGAAATCCCGCCTCTTCATTCACATCGGCACTCATAAGACTGGGTCGACAGCGATCCAACGTGCCCTTAAAGCGGGCGAAAGAGAGTGTCTAAGTGAAGGGTTGGTGAGATTGAACTGCCCTGAGCTTCTGACCAAACGGGGGTGGAGCCAAGCGGACAAGTCAGAATTGCAGTGCTGGTTGCGTGATCAGACGGAAAGTCATCTCGGCCGATCACGCCGTTTCCTGATCAGTTCAGAGGCATTGAGCGGCGATCCCATGACCGGCTACGCGGACGCTCCGGTCATCGCATCCCACCTCCGTGAGCTCACGCGTGACTTCGACGTTTCCATACTCGTTTTTTTAAGACGCCAGGATGACTTCATGGAGTCACTCTACACGCAGACGATTCATGAGGGCAGCAGCCAAACCTTTGATGAGTTCCGGAAGACGATCAAACCTGAGGCGATGAACTGGCAGAAGCTCTTGGAAGCCTATGCCGCTGAATTCGGACACGGCAACATCACCGCCCGAGTGTACCACAAAGATTGTTATCCTCAGCCCCAGGACCTCATCGTGGACTTTTGCAGGATGGTGGGTGTGCGGCCAGAGTGCCTCAAGCAGCGTGTTCACACTGTCCGCAATCAAGGTTTCTCGATGGAAGCCGTGGAGATGGCCAGACTGTGCAACCCGTGCCTGACCCCTGCCCGGCGCAGGCAGCTCCGCCAAATGCTGCAGGTGGTGAGCGCGAAGCCGGTGTTTCAAAGCTATTCCTATCTGGACTTGGATGCGCGGCGGCAGCTTTTGTCCCTCCATGCAAAGTCCAATACGCAAGTAAGGCGGGACTATCTGGGCGGGCAAGACGATCAGCCGCTGTTCCCCGAACCTGACGAACTCCCTACTTCGTTCCAGACAGCCGAGGCTGAGGCGTTGACCGTGAAAATGATGAAGATGCTTCTGGAGCTCAAGGAGGCGGAGAACAGATCCGGCATTTTACGCTTCATGATGAGGGTGGAACGTGGATGGCATCAGTTTCGTCAGAAATGGCTCACCTCTGGCAGAAAGCGGGCCACGAACACGGCCAGAAGGCAGAGCGATGTTGAGGTTCCAGCCCCGGTCATTCCGACCACTTCCCGCCGGAATGTTCAGACATTCGAGACCAAACCGGCTCTTGAGACGCTTTAGGGCTCAAAGATCGGAGCGAAGAGCGGCTTCAGACGAAGGGTGCCTTCGATGGTGAGATGATGGGCGTCTGAGTAAAGCGAGTGACCCGATGCCTCGATGACACAGCGGTCATTGCCGTTGAACAGAAAAGGCGAAGGATCCAGCACCTTGGCCCCCGCTTTCTCAAGCTCGGGCACGAGCTGGACGAGCACCTTGTTATTCTTCAGATGAGTGGCGCGTGTGGTGGCACGCCCGCGTGGATCTGGACAGATCTCAGGGAGCATTTGGTGGAGGGCCAGAGCCTTCGGCACATCAAAGGGAACCTCGGGAACATCCAGCACGATCCAGACTCGTGGGCCTGCCTCACGGAGCTGGCGCACGGTTTCCAACAGAGCCTTGGCGAAGACGGCAGGATCTTTGCCCGTGCTTTCTTTCCAATAAGCCGTGAGGATGACATCGGGAATGCGCCGCTTTTTGATGATCTCCAGCACCGCAGCGCCCCAGGCCGGGCCACGCGCATCAAGCCCCGTGGCTGTGCGGCGATAGTAGCCCAGCATGGGAACCGTGGCACTGTGGGCGGCAACCCGCCCCGAACTGCCCTGCTCCTCACACAGGGCAGCCACAACTGGCATGAGAGTCATGGCATGGCTGTCTCCCCAGAGCAGGACACGGTCAGCGGTGCCGCTGGTCTTCTTGCCGATCTCCGGGAGGGTATCACGGAAGGCATCCTCGGCATTGTCCACCCAGGCTCGCTTCGCCCGATCATCGACACCTGCATTGGCATACTCAAAGACTTTGGGTTCGACCCGCTGGGGCAGGCCCTGTGACTGATGGAGCCAAGCCCCAAACGCGAGCATCAACGCCAGCACGCTGAAGGCGCTGGCAAACAAGGTGGTTCGAGTTTTGAAACAGAGCCGACGGCGCACCGGCGTCTCCACCCAGCGCCAGGAAACCCATGCAGCCAGATAAGCAAGCCCCATGAGGACGACACGCATGGTCTTGGAAATGTCCTCGGCGGGCCCGGTGTTCAGGTAATTGATGAAGGCCAGCACCGGCCAGTGCCAGAGATAGAGGGAGTAGGAGACCAGTCCCACCTTCACAAGTCCTCGGGAGCCGAGCAGGCGTGACACCGGATTGCCGCCATACGCCGGATTCCCGGCCCAGATCAGCACCGCCGTGCCGAGACAGGGGAGAAGGGCCGCAAGCCCCGGGAAGACTGTGCGCTTGTTGTAGACCCAGCCGACCACGAGGATGGTCAGCAAGGCGGCAGTGGCCAGCAGCGTGCGCAGCCGGTCCGAAACAACGAACTTGTGATGGGGCAGAGCAGCCAAGCACGAACCGAGCAGCAGTTCCCAGGCCCGCATGGGCAGCCAGTAAAACGAGGCATGGGCATCCCAATAGGTGGCTGCCACCGCAAAGATAAAAGCGGGCACGAGCAACCAGCTAAAAACACGCCAGCAGGCCTCTTTGAGCGGCCGCCCGTCCCCACGCGCTGACCAGCGCCGGAAGATCAACAAACAGAGCAGCGGCATGAACACATAAAACTGCTCCTCGACTGCCAGCGACCACATGTGCAGCAGGGGCTGCTCCTCAGCAGGACCGGCAAAGTAGCCTCCCGAATCCTTCCAAAAGTAAATGTTCGAGGCGATCAGAACCTGGGCGATGAGAGACTCTCCCAGCTTCTGAAGCGCTTCGGGAAACAGCAACAAGGTACCGACAGCCGTGGTGGCAAGCGTCATCACGGCCAGCGCCGGGAAAATACGGCGGATGCGCCGCTCCCAAAAGTCGATCAAGCTGAAGGTGCCCGCGGCGAAATCCTTCATCATCAGCATCGTGATAAGGTAGCCTGAAATCACGAAGAAGACATCCACTCCCACATAGCCGCCGCGGAAGGAAATGCGGGCATGAAACAGGACGACGAGCAGCACGGCAATACCGCGCAGACCATCGATATCAGCACGGTAAGCCGGATGACTGGAACCAGACCTCATGTAGGGAGAGGCTCATTAAGACCGACACGAGGAATGACGCAACCAGCATTCGATACCCTGCCCTGATTTGAAGGAATGAAGAGTTGCCAGAGACGAAGTTTATCGGGAAAGAGTTCCCTTCCCTGACGTCCCCTACCCTGTGCCAGCCCCTCAAACACTTGTCTTCATCCAGAAAACCGCCGGACGCGGCGGAGCCAAGAACCGTCTGCTGGACACCCTCACCACTTTAAAAACGGGAACGACTGCACGACTGCATGTCGTGAGTTCGGAAGAGGGTGAGTTCACGGAGAGGTGCGCTGCGCTGGACGTTCCTGTGACGGTGCATCCACTGCCCGAATGGCGGAAGTTCATGGAGAGACTGCGCTTTCCGGGCGCCATGCGCGCGCTGGCCCGCAAGCTGCCCTTTGATCGAGCGGACTGGGTGGTGAGCAATGAGATGTGGTGGGCACCGCATGCCTCTGCCCTGGCCCGTCATCTGCACGGCAAGTCTGCGGCCATCTTGCGGGATGGCATCGCCGATGCCGAGAAGGGCCGAAAATATCGCCTGCAGGACAACGACCTCATATTGCCTTCGTCCCTGAAGATCGCCCGCGGGCTGGATGTGGATCCTGAGTTGAAGCGGCGCACGCATGTGTTTTTGGATGCGGTGCTGCTGCCGCCTTCAAAGCCGGAGCTGGCGGCTCAACTGCAAGGTAAACTGGCGAAGGCGAGCGCGTCCGTGAAGCGCTGGCTGCTGGTCATCGGAAGAGTTCAAGAACGCAAGCGCCAGGCGGATGCGGTGCGTGTGCTGCGCGGTCTGCTGGACCGTGGCCACTCCGATTTCGGCCTGATCGTGGCGGGCGACTGTGATGCGGACTATCTGCCCGTGATGCAGGATGCCATGCGCGAAAACGTCGTGGAGGATCGCGTAGTCATGCTCGGGAATTTCTCGGACATTCAGGCGCTCTTTGCCACTGCGGACATTTGCCTGCTCACCAGCCTCCGTGAGGCGCTGCCAGGATCGGTCATGGAGTCCTGCCTGGCTGGCCGACCCTGCTTCATGTATCCCTGTGAAGGTGCTGAGGACATCTTTGGGCCGCATCAGCCGCTCTTTGTGAGTGAGAGTTTCGAGCCTGCGCCTCTGGTGGAAAAGATGGATGCCCTGCTCCGTCAACCCGGCAAGCTCGCGCAGCAAACTTTGGCGCTGAAGGAGCGTGCCTGGGGACTCTTCTCGCTGGAAGCGCATCTCCGGGGCTGCGTGGAGCGGCTGGAGCTTGACTTGCCCGAGCAACGGAAGAACTCACCCTCTGCATGAAGATCAATTTCAGTCTCCAACGGCTCGCCAAATCCCTGATGTGGCGTTTTTTTGCCATGTCGGACATGCGCTTTCGCCTGCGTTCGGGGCTGGAGGTGCCGGTGGCGGACCGCCATGAGATGGCCACCTTCCGGGAGATCTTCATCCAGCAGGAGTATGACGACTTTTTGGATCGCCTGCCTCCAGCCGGCACAGTTTTGGACCTGGGGTGCAACAGCGGCTACTTCGCCGTGCAAATGCTGAACCGGGCCCGTGTGGTCACGCCTGATCAACCACTGCCCAAGCTGGTGCTGGTGGATGCGAACCAGACCGCCGTTGAGCGCGCCAAGACCGTGGTCAGCGGCTGCGGTGCCCAAGCAGACGTGGCGCTGGTGCATGGGCTGATCGGTTCCCGAGGCCAGACATCCGCTTCCTTTTATCTCGCCACAGCTTCGGCGGAATCCTCGGCCGTCAACCGCACCAAGCACGCGCGTCAGGTGGAGGTTCCATGTGTCGATCTGGCCGCGCTGGTGCAGCAGCATTTTCCGGGCGGGCTGGACCTGATCAAATGTGACATCGAAGGCGGGGAGGAAGAACTGATCCGTGAGTGGACCGACGTTCTGGTCAAGGCCAAGGCGCTGCTCATCGAGTGGCATGGCTTCAAGGGCGGCTGGACAGACTTTCTGTCCGTGCTTGAGCAGGCGGGTTTCCAATTGATGATGGAACGTCCTGCGGGCCGGTATAAAAACGCCCTTTTCGTGAAGAGATGAGCATGCAGGCTGCAGCACCCACAGCGGGCAGGACGCTGGTGATCTACGGCTCCTTTGGCGCCGGGCATCTAAGGCGGGCCGTGACTGACTGGACGCAAGCCGCTGTCCTGGAAGTGGACGCCTGTGTGCCTGCGACGGAACGCGGGAAGTGCGCCGCCATCGTAACGGTGCCGCCACTCATCCCGGCCGTGGATGCAGACATGCTGCAGGCACGCGCAGATCATTTGTTAGACCTTTTCCTGGAGGAACGGGTGACATGTCCCGGCCTGCTCACGAGCCGGCGCTTCCGGGCCGCCTGCCTCAGCATCAATGCCCTGCGCATCGTGGCACCGCACATTGTCTGCCTGGAATATGCGCGACGCCTTCTCGCCCAATGCCCAGGTCCATGGAAGGAGGTCATTGTCTCACCCGGAGCCGGAGTCAGCCTGCGTGCAGCCGAGCAATTGGCGCGGGCTTTAAAAGTTCCGCTGAAAGTGATGCCCTTTGACCGTGAGAAGCCTCCGGCCCTCTGGATGCTCAAGCGCAAATGGCAGCGCGCGTCCACACTGAGGAAACAGAAGCAGGCCGCAGGCATACCCGCGAGACTGCCCGCAGCGGCTGAAGCAGGCGGATCCTGGTGCTGTGATCCACGCTTGGAGGCGGCCGTGGCCCGGACAGATGAGAAGGACCAATGGGTGAAAGGTCCCGGTTTCGGCAAAGTGGACCCGGCCGAGCAAGACAGACTGCGTGGCGACTATGAGTGCTGGTGGTCAGCCTGGATGCAGGACTGGCAGCGTGAACATGCCACCGATGATCCGCTAAGTGATCTGGTGATCATGGACGACTTGGGCCAATGGTTTTCCCGTGAGGTGTATCCCTTGCATGCCTTGCTCTTGCAGCAGGCGGAGGCCGAGATCCGAAAAGGCAAGCCCGAGCGCATCTTGATTGGCTCCATGAGAGGCAGGCAGGAGCTGCTCTGGGGCATCGCTGCCCAGGATGCTGGCATCCCCGTGGCCGTTTACACGGTGGACTGCCACATCGACACGAGACTTTGCTTCGCGCCTGACTTGGCGCTGTGTGATGACCGGCGCCAGTGGGACATCGCCACGCAGCAGACCTCTCTCCGCAAAGACCAAGTGGTGAAAGTGCGGTCACATCGCAAACCCCAGGCCGCCACCTCCGCCTGCAACACCACTCGGGCCCGCAAGCGCATCGTGCTCGCGGACTCCTACTACTCGGGTGTGGTGCCGAGCAGTTCACCTCTGCTCAGCCGATGGGCTTTTGAGCAAACCATCGAAGCCGCCCGGCAGATGCCGGAGCATGACTTCATCATCAAGTTTCATCCCATCCGCGAAAGGCCTGAAAAGTGCTTTCACTTCAGCGGCCTGCATCATCTTCACCTCTGGCATCGGGACCGCTTCATCGCCGGCTTGAAACCACCTGCGAACGTGACCTTCATGCCCCCCGAAACGCGCTTGTCTGATGAGATGGCAGATGCCGATCTGCTTTTGAATATTCAAAGTTATGCCGCTCTGGAGGCCTTCGCCCAGGGCACGCCCGTCATCTACGTGCAGCCCATCGATGAAGAAGGCCTCTATCCTCGGATGCGTGAGCAGGGAGTGATGCAGATCGCCCAGACCGTGGACCGCCTCGTGCATCTCATTCGCCTGAACCTGGCGGATGCCGCCCACGTGCGGCACCAGCTCGAAGTGCAGCGGCGCTACCTGGAAGACTTTTACTGGAGCGAGGGCCCCTCCCTGGCTCAGGGCGCGATGATTTCCGGATGATCGGCCAACAGGGCCTGTACCGCCGACTGCACGGAGGCCAGCGGCAGATCCGCACTGGTCGGCAACGTGCCTTTGGGCACATGATCAAAGGCGTTGACGGCCCGGTGTTTTGACGTGGGCCAGTGCCACTTCAGCGGATACACGGGCCCGAAAAGCGTGATGGCCGGCACTCCGAAAGCCTGTGCGATGTGCGAGGCTGAACCATCCACACAGATCACCAGCCGGGCGCGGCTGATCGCATGCAGATACTCCTTCAAGGAGGTCACTCCAGCGAGATCGACCAGCCCCAGAGAACCCGGCACCTGAGCTGAAATCGCCGCGCAGTGTTCCCTTTCCGGTGGGGAACCGCCACCTGTCATCACCCACCCGAGATCTGGCAGACCTGCCGCCGTGAGGAAAGCCGCCCAATGCTCTACCAGCCAATATTTGTTAGGCCATGCCGCCGTGGGATTGATCAGGATGTAAGGCCGTTCTGGAAGACTCGGATGGCGCCAGGAGTCCGGCGGCAGATTCAGCCGCGGGCTGATGAAGGCAGCTTCCTCTCCCCCGGGGGCACGCCAAAAGTAGTGCCCCCAGTATTCATCCCGAAAGGAGGTGACCTGGACCTGATGAAAAAGCAGCTGGTACCACCAGCGCAGATGGCGTTCCTGATTCACCAGCAGGCATCGCCGCCGTGCACCCAGGCGCCAGGACTGCAGCACCACGCGCGAGCTCCAGCTCGTAGTCCAGGACAGCGCCAGTTTGCCCTTCACATCGGGTCCCCACACGGCGTCAGACATCAGCTCCACCAGCGGACGGAAGGCAGGCTTCACATGCAGCGCACAGGGCATCCCCGTTTGCGCCGCGAGCAGCCGTGTCATTGGCTCCAGCAGGGTCACATCACCCAGCTGCTTGTCACTCACGATGGCGGCACGCCCCGCGGCGGGGAGTGTCACGCTGAAGGAGGTTTCGATAAGCTGGCTCATCGCGGCAAAAGGGGCTCATGCGCGGCACGACGCACAGCGGTGGAAATCGCATCGCTCAGGCTGAGCTTCGACTTCCAATAGAACTCGTCCAGGTAACGACGCTGCCCGGTGATCTGGCTTTGGCGAAACTCTTTCTCCCCGGCAAGACGGGCGAGCACCTTTGCCAGCGCCTCCTCATCCTCCGCCTCCAGGGGCTGCATCCAGTCCGCCATTTGCGGATAGGTGATGGAGTTCCGCTCGTGATGACACATGAAGACCACGGGAATGCCCATGTGAAAGCCTTCATGCCCCGACATGGAGGTAGTGTTCAGCAGGATCGCGGCGGACTTCAGGCACTCTTCCATGCTCGATTCAGGAGGCAGGAAGCGCACATTGCCCGGCGGCTTCAGGGACAGGGCATAGAGCCGCTTGCCCTCCACCTCGCTCTCATCCATGCCGAGGAAGCTGCGGTGCTCAGACTTCGGGGCACGCAGCGGATGAAACTTGATCACGAAGTCCAGTTGCGGCAGCCGCCGTGCGGCTCCGATGATGGCGCGGAAGCACCGCAGGCTCGCCTGGGGATCCGCCATCACACACATGGGATCCGCGAACAGCACGCTGGGTCTGCCTGAAGTGAAAATGCGCTCCGTCTGCTCCATCGGCCGGCACGGGCTGGAGGGTCGGCGATGACTCCGCACCTCGGTCATTCTCTGCGGATCATAGCCCCAGGCCAGTGCGCGCGGGATGGCGCGCATGCCGTCCACCAGATAAAAGTCCGGGCAGAGCATGATGCGGGAATCAGCCACCTGATCATAGCTGTAAGCCACCACGGGAATGCCCGCCTCCACCGCCGCCAGCCGCCACAGGCTCTCCTCATCACTGATCTGTGTGTCCGCCACGATGACTGCGGGTCGTTGAGACTTCAGCCAGTCCACGGCCTTCTGCCTTAGAGCGGCCCAGCGTGGGTAGATCTGCGGCACCGCGTGGTTGCCCGTGGTCACATAAAGATCACGGAAGCTGGCCAGCTCCTGCGGCAGGGCTTCAGGACTCAATGCCTTCCCCTGCCAATCCTGCCACCAGCGTGCGAAGCGCTCCTTTTCAGAAGCGAGAAGGCCGTCATCTGCCCCCCCTAGATCCGCGATGCTGGCACTCTGCAGTTTGAAGTCCAAAGGCTGCCCCGCCGCCACCTCATCTTGCAGCAGCTTGGCCACACGACGGCTGATGCAGAGCACGGTGGGCGCATCTTCCGGCACGCTCACCGGCGGAGTCACGGAAACGGCGCTGGTGCCCTTCGGCTTCTTGGGCGTCTTCCACTTGTACAGCCAGCGCTCCAGACGTCGGCGCAGCGTCCGCCGCTTCCATTCCGAAGGCAGGATCTCCAGTTCCAGTCCACGTTTCCGTGCCTCATCCCGCCAGAAGGAAAAATTTACCCCGCAGCCAGCCGCCACGATCAGGCGCTGGATGGGGAAACGGTCCAGCAGAGCCGTGGCCAGAGCACTATTCAGCACGCGGCCAAAGGCGGCATCCGGAAAGCCGCCCTGCATGGAGGCCTGACGCAGCAAAACATCACCTGACGGCTCAGTGATGTCAGTCCGGGCATTGAGATAGTAGCTCAGCACCTCCCGGACCTCCCCGTAAAAGCGTCTGATGGCCCCGGCATCACACCAGTCACGCACCGTGAACCAGTGGATGGCCTGAGGATAGCGGCCCCGGTCCAGCATGGTGTCAAACTCCAGCACAATGACCGGCCCTTTCTCCGCCTGGAGCCGTTTTTCCAGAGCCTTGGGCGCCAGGGAACCGGACAAAAGGAGGGCGTGGGACATGCAAATCTGGAGGGGTGAAGTCAGGAACCTCCCGGCACCCATGGGAGCGATGATTTCCTCCGGCAAGCAGAATCAGACTCAGGCAGAGGCCGCCGCGCAGATTCGTTGTTGGCAAATCATGCCAAGGCCTGCTAAGGGCTGCAATCTGCACCCCACCTCGTGAACGTCGTCGCTGTCATCACCGCCCGTGGAGGCTCGAGAGGGCTGCCCCGGAAAAACATCCTCCCGCTGGCCGGAAAGCCTCTGATCGCCCATTCCATCACCGTGGCGTTGCAGGCAAAGCGCGTGCGTCGCGTCATCCTCTCCACCGATGATGAGGAGATCATGCAAGTGGCGCTGGAGCATGGTGCGGAGGTGCCTTTCGTCCGCCCTCCTGAACTCTCCACGCCAGACGCCGCGCATATCGATGTGATGCTCCACGTCGTGCAGTGGCTGGAAGACCAGGGTGATCTTCCGGACGCGGTGCTGCTGCTCCAGCCCACGACTCCCCTGCGCATGCCCGAGGATCTGGATGGCGCGGTGAACCTGCTGGAGTCCACAGGCTGTCCTGCGGTGGTCGGAGTCGGCCCTGCGGAGTCCCATCCTTACCTGACTTACAAGGTGGACGACAAAGGGCACATGGTCGGCTTTGTGGACCATGGCCTGCGCTATCCACGGCGCCAGGATCTGCCCCCGGCCTACATCCTGAACGGAGCGCTGTACCTGAACCGCTGCACCTCGCTGCGGGAGACGCAGATGTTTCAGCCCCCCGGTGCCCATGCCTGGATCATGCCACCGGAGCGCTCGGTGGACATCGACAGCCTGGAAGATTTCGCCCTCGCGGAAGCCCTGCTCAAAAAGCGTGCTGAGAGCGCCGCATCATCTGCCGTCGCATGAGTGCCCCGGCTCCATCTCCGCCCACAGAACTGCCACTCGTCATCGAGATCGGACGAGACCGGCTGCAGGCTTTGATCACCCGGCAGTTAGGCCACTTTTTTGAGTATGACGCGGCAGCAGATGAAGCCGCGCTAAACCAGGGAATCAACGAAGCCCTGGAGCGCTGTCGGGTCTGCTTCTCACGTCTCTTGAACAAGTATTTCCGCCGGGACGGGCATTTGCATTTCAGCCCGTTTCACTCCGGACAGTACTGCATCTTTCTGTATTACCTCGGGCATTCGCTGGCACGTGCGGGAGCTTCCAGCCTGGCTGATCGTGTCTACTATCTGAATCGCGCCTTAAACAGCGTGGACTTGTTTCATCAGGTCCATTTGCCAGACATCTTCTGCGTGGAGCATCCGCTGGGCTCCGTGATTGGACGTGCGCAGATCGGAGACTTCTTCTTCTTCGCCCAAGGCGTGACGGTGGGAGGCAACCGAGGCGCTTACCCGGTGCTCGGAAAGAATGTGACCATGCTGTCCAACTCCAAGGTGGTCGGCAGATCCGTGATCGGTGACAATGTGATCCTGGCGGCGAACAGCTATGTGAAGGATGCAGTCATTCCACCGAACTCCATCGTGTTTGGCCAGGACCGGGAAATGGTGATCAAGGAAAACAAGGGCGGTCTGACCGCGGAGCTTTTTGACTTCTCCAAGGCATGAACTCTGGCAGCACTTCTTCAGCGCCCAAGGCACTCGTCATCGGCCTCGGCTCCATCGGCAAACGCCATCTCGGACTGTTGCAGAAACTGGGCTGTGACGTCGCCGCCTGCACCCGGCATGCCATGCCGGATGTGCGCTGCTTTGAGAGCCTGGAAGAAGCCTTGCAGGTTCATCAGCCTGACAAGATCCTCATCGCAAATGCCACTTCCGATCACTACTCAACCCTGCGCCAGTTAAAGAACCTCGGCTCAACGGCTGATCTGCTGGTTGAGAAGCCGCTCTTCAGCCGGCCAGATGAGACCCAGCCAGCGGAAGTGCAGCAAAGGATCAGCGTGGCTTACAACCTGCGGTTTCATCCCGCCGTGCTGGCCCTGCGCGAGGCGCTAAAAGACGAGGAGACTGTCTCAGCCCAGCTTTATGTGGGCATGCATCTCTCCACCTGGAGGCCGGGGCGGGACTACCGCCAGACATACTCTGCCTTCAAGGCGCAGGGCGGCGGGGTGCTGCGTGACCTGAGTCATGAGCTAGACCTTGGTCTCTGGCTCTTCGGCCCGTGGCGGCGCCTTGTGGCTCACGGCGGGCATTTGAGTGAACTGGAGATCGAGACCGAGGACACAGTCAGCATCCTGGCGGAGTCCGAGCGCTGTCCCAAGCTGAGCATCGAGATCAACTATCTCGACCGCGCTCCACGGCGCACCATTCTGGTCCACACACGATGCCACACCTGGGAGGTGGACATGCTCGGCTGCCGGCTGCTTTGTGACGGCCAAGTGCATCAAAGCTGGACCATCGAGCGCAACACCACCTACCTCGCCCAAGACAGGGCGTGGCTGATGGGAGAGCGTGACATCCTCTGCTCCTTCCCAGAGGGACTCGCCGTGCTGCACATGATTCAGTCCATCGAGCAATCCATCACGGGCCAGGCATGGGCCGGCCATCCATCCTTTTCATGAAGAAAATCATCTGCACCGTCTGCGTCCGCGGTGGCTCCAAGGGAGTGCCAGGAAAGAACATCCGTCCCATGCTGGGCGTGCCCCTGCTGCAGCACACCCTGAACCAAGCGGTGGCCAGCGGCATTTTTGCTGCCATCGCCGTGAGCAGTGACTCCCAGGAGATCCTCGACTGCGCCACCCAGGTGCCGGGAGTGCTCGCCATACAGCGCCCGAACGATATGGCCACGGACACCGCCGGCAAGGTGCCCGCCATCCGTCATGCGATGCTCGAGACCGAAAGGATGGCCGGCATCACTTGTGAGATCCTGGTCGACCTGGATGTGACTTCACCTCTGCGAGATCCCGAGGACATCCGCAACGCGACCGCCCTCATCAGTGACAGCGTGCCCAACGTGCTGACGGCGATGCATTCGCGACGCTCACCTTACTTCAACCTTCTGGAAAAAACGGAGGAAGGCGAGTTCCGCACCGCCAAACGTCTGCCAGGCGGTGTCCTACGCCGTCAGGATGCACCGCAGTGCTATGACATGAACGCCTCCATCTATGTCTGGCGGCGGGAGGTGCTGGAGGCGGATACCGGCCTGTATCATCCAGGCACCGCCGTCTACGTCATGCCAGAGGAACGTTCCTGGGACATCGACAGTGAGATGGACTGGGCCGTGGTAGAGCTGCTGATGAAACGCAAACACGACAAGGACACCGACAACGCATGAGGACATTAGCCGAACTTTCCAGCCTCAAGGGCCGAGTCGCCATCATCACCGGAGGTGCAGGACACCTCGGCATGGCCATGGCCAGCGCCCTCACGGAGAACGGCGCCACGGTCTGCCTGCTGGATCTTCACGAGGAGAGATGCCGGGCCAGCGTGGCTGAGCTCGAAGCGGCCGGAGGCTCGGCTTTCTATGCCGTGGCCGACCTCACGGACGCTGAGGCCACTCGTGCGGCCGTGCGTGAGGCTGCGGCACGTCATGGTCGGTTGGACATTGTCATTCATGCCGCCTCGCTGGTGGGGACTGACCGCGTGCAGGGATGGGCGGTTCCGTTTGAATCCCAGAGCCTCGAAGCCTGGCAGATGGCCATGCGGGTGGGACTAGATCCGGTCTTCACCATGCTCCAGGAAGCCCGTCCCTTTCTGGAAGCTTCCGGTCATGGTTCAGTCATTTTTGTCTCCTCCATCTACGGTCTCGTGGCTCCGGACAGCTCTTTGTATGAGGGCACTACCATGCAGACGCCTTCGGCTTACAGCGCGGTCAAAGGCGCGCTGAACCAATTGACCCGCCATTTCGCCGCTCTGCTGGCACCCAAAATTCGCGTCAACGCCCTGACCCCTGGCGGCATCTGGCGCGGTCAGAGCGAGACCTTCATCGAGCGCTACAACCGCCGCACTCCGCTCGGCCGCATGGGCCGTGAAGAGGATTTTAAAGGAGCGGCCGCATTCCTCGCCAGCGACCTCTCCGCCTATGTCACCGGACACAATCTGGTGATCGATGGCGGCTGGACGGCGTGGTAGGGAAACTGAGCCAGCCTCTGCAGCTTGTATCCTGCGCGTCTTTGTCCTACGCTGGCCATCTCTCATGTCCGCCACTGACAGCCTCCATCCCATCGGTCCTGACCGTCCCTGCTTCATCATTGCCGAAGCGGGAGTGAACCATAACGGTGACCTCGAGCTCGCCAAGCAGCTCGTCCGTGCGGCCGCTGACGCGGGTGCGGATGCCGTGAAGTTTCAGACCTTTCAGGCGAAGCATCTGGTGACTTCAGACGCTCCGCAGGCCGAATATCAGGCGAAGAACTCAGGCATCACAGAGAGCCAGTTTGACATGCTGAAGCGCCTCGAACTGCCGTTGGAAGCCTTTGCCGAACTCAATCGCTACTGCCAGGAACTCGGCATCATGTTCATGTCCACGGCCTTCGATGAGGAAAGCGCCGACTTCCTGGCCACGCTCGGCATGCCGATCTTCAAGATCCCTTCGGGTGAGCTGACCAACCTGCCGCTGCTACGCCACATCGCCCGGCATGGCAAACCCATGATCGTGTCCACCGGCATGGGCACGCTGGATGAAGTCTTGGAAGCCGTGGACACCATCCGCGGTGCTGGCAATGACGACATCACCGTCCTGCACTGTGTGACGAACTATCCAGCCCCACCGGAGTCCGTGAACCTGCGCGCCATGGACGTCATGAAGATCGCACTGGGAACGCCCATCGGCTACTCCGACCACACCATGGGCATCGAGGCATCCGTCATCGCCGTGGCGGCCGGAGCCAAGGTGATCGAGAAGCACTTTACGTTAGACTGCAACATGCCAGGCCCGGATCACAAGGCATCCCTGGAGCCCGGTGATCTGGCGGAAATGGTGCGCAGCATCCGCCGTGTGGAGGTGCTGCTCGGCACCGGCATGAAGCAGCCCAGCGAAACCGAACTCGCTGTTGCCAAGATCGTTCGGCGTAGCGTGGTGGCCCGCGGCAACATTTCGGCAGGCTCAATCATCACTGAAGAGATGCTGGTGCTGAGACGCCCCGGCACGGGCATCCCGCCAGCCCGCTTCCACGAGGTGCCCGGCAAGCGCGCCCTCGCGGACATCGCGGAAGGCTCCATGCTCCGTTGGGAGGACCTGGCATGAGATCTGTCGGCGTCGTCAGCGTGGGTCGGTCGGATTACAGCATCTACCGTCCTTTGCTTCAGCGCATGGCCAAGCATCCTGAATTGCAACTGCGGATGCTCGTTTCCGGCATGCATCTGGAAGAGCGCTACGGCAACACGGTGAGCATCATCGAGCGAGATGGGTTTCCAGTCGCGGCGCGTATTCCAGTGCTGCAAAAAGAGGACACGCCGGAAGCCATTGCCATCGCCATGGGCGCGGGTGTGTCCGGATTCGCGCAGCACTTTGCCAGACAGCGCCCAGACCTTCTCGTCGTCCTGGGAGATCGCTTTGAGATGTTCGCCGCCGCGCTGGCTTCCGTGCCCTTCAACATCCCGATCCTGCATCTGCATGGGGGCGAGCTCACGGAAGGTGCCATGGATGACAAATTCCGCCACGGCCTGACCAAGATCAGTCATCTCCATGGTGTGGCCACGGAGGTCTACCGCCAGCGCGTGATCCAGCTTGGTGAGGAGCCCTGGCGAGTGGACTGCTGCGGCGCTCTGTCGCTGGACAATATGCTCTCGATTCAGCGTCTGAGCCGCGCTGATTTGGAGGCTCGCTTCAACCTCGATCTCACGACACCTCCCCTGCTTGTCACCCTGCATCCCACCACCAGTGAGCATGAGCAGACCGCTCCGCAAACGGAGGCCCTGATGGATGCCCTGCGCACGTTGGGCCTCCCGGTCATCTTCACGATGCCAAACGCGGACATGGCGGGCAGTGTGATCCGTGAACGCATCCTCTCCTACTGCAGCGCTCATGCGAACGCTCGATGGGTGGAAAACTTCGGCCCCGAAGGCTACTTCTCCATCCTCGGTGAGGTCAGCGCCATGGTCGGCAATTCCTCCAGCGGATTGCTTGAGGCACCGAGTTATGCGCTGCCTGTGGTCAACATCGGCAACCGCCAGAAAGGTCGCCTGCGTGCAGGCAATGTCATCGATGTGGCGCACTTTGAGGCTTCGGACATTGTCCGCGCCGTTCAGCAGGCCCTCACGCCCGAATTCAAAGAGCGCGCCACAGGCTTCGAGCACTTCTTTGGCGATGGTCATGCTTCTGATCGCCTCCTTGAGACCATCGTGCACATCTCTCTGAATGCTGCGCTGCTCAACAAAACCTTCCACGATCTTCCCGCGTCATGAAATGCGTCCTCATCGGTGCGGGTGGTCATGGTCGTGTGCTCATGGAAGCGTATGCACCTGCTCGCTTCGATGCCATTCTCGAATCCCAGCCAGACTTGCAGGAGATCGCGGGAGTTCCCGTGTTGGGTGGTGACGATCAACTACCAGCGTTGGCCGCCCAAGGCTTCACCCATTTCGTCATCGGGGTAGGTTCTGGAAGAAGTTGCGCGCGACGTGCGCAGCTATTCCAGATCGCCGTTCAGGCTGGCCTGCTGCCCCAGGAAGTGATTCACCCCACCGCATGGGTTTCTCCCTCAGCCAGCCTCGGCGCGGGATGCCAACTGCTACCCAAGGCCATTGTCCACACCCAAGCACGCCTGGGTGATCATGTGCTCGTAAACACAGGAGCCATCGTGGAGCACGACTGCGTCATCGGCACGCACAGCCACATTGCCACGGGAGCCGTGCTGTGTGGGAATGTCACGATTGGCGAGGCCAGCCACATCGGAGCTGGGGCGGTCATCCGCCAGGGAATCAACATCGGCGCAGGAGCCCTGATAGCCGCAGGAGCCGTGGTGGTCCGTGACGTCCTGGAGGGGCAGACGGTCGTTGGCGTGCCCGCGCGCCCTGTTGAGTCCTGAGGTGCTGTCATCCTCCCAGGATTCAGCTTGCTCATGGATCGCCGACGCTCCTAGACTGGGGATCATGCGCCCGAATCTTCTCTCCATCTGCCTAATCTCTGCCGTCTGTCTGAGTGGAGTCTGTGCGGGTGCGGACAAGCCTAAAATCATCCGTGCGTGGAAGTCCTCCGATGGCCGCGAACTCAAGGCCGAGTTACTGGAATTCGATGCCGCTGAAATCAAGATCAAGCGCATGACGGATTTTCAAATCATGAAGGTGCCGGTGGATAAGTTCAGCGCCGAGGATCAAGCTTTTGTCGCCGGGCTGGTGCATGAGCGCAGTCTGGATGAGGGACTAACCAAGGGGCCATATGCGGAAAAGATCACCGGCGCATTTGTGAAAGCGGTGTCCAAGCAAGGGCTGAACTATCAGCTCTATGGCAATCCGAAATGGGAAGGCGCCCAGCGCTATCCTTTGGTGATCTGGCTGCATGGTTCCGGCCAGAGCGGCAGTGACAATCAAGCACAGATGGGCGGGCCGACGGGACTTTTCACCAATGCTGAGCACCAAAGCGCGAATCCATGCTTCATGATCGCCCCGCAGTGCCCTGATTCGGCAATCGGCTGGAATAAACAGGTGGCGGACAATTTGATGGCACTGATCGCCGATCTGACGAGCAAGCTTCCAATTGATCTGAAGCGTCTTTATCTGACAGGCAGCAGCATGGGCGGCTTTGGCACCTGGAGCCTGTGTGCAAAGTATCCCAACGTCTTCGCGGCA
This sequence comes from Verrucomicrobiota bacterium, assembly GCA_040387935.1. Lineage (GTDB taxonomy): Bacteria > Verrucomicrobiota > Verrucomicrobiia > Verrucomicrobiales > Verrucomicrobiaceae > Prosthecobacter. Next base: position 155,939 of record JAZKCU010000002.1, read on the forward strand.
GGCGTGCCCCTGTGCGGCGGCGGTGATCCTCAAAAGGCTGACGTGCTGAAGAGCGTGCCGATGTGGGTCTTCCATGGTGATCAAGATCCTATGGTTCCGGTGGAGCGTGATCGTGTGCCGGTGGCGGCGGTGAAGGCGGCGGGCGGGCTGCTGATGAAGTACACGGAGTTTGCCGGGGTCGGCCACAGTCTGACGGGTCTGGTCTATCCCATGCCGGAATTGCATCAGTGGCTCTTTGAGCAACGTCTCGCTCCGACGAGCAAGAAAGCCGAGTGAAGACTGGAGGTTCCGGTGGATGCCTGTTTAATCGAGCGCCCCCATGCCCGACCATCCCTTGCTCCGCCGACTGCCCACCACGCAGAGTTGTTCCAGTGATGAGCTGCTGAGCCGCTTCCTGGATTATGTGGCGGAGAAGAAGCTGACGCTCTACCCCGCGCAGGAGGAGGCCATCCTCGAGTTGTTTGAGGACAAGAACGTCATCCTCGCCACACCGACTGGCTCAGGCAAGTCACTGGTGGCCACGGCGATGCATTTTCGTTCGCTGGCTCTGGGACGAAAGTCCATCTACACCTGCCCGATCAAGGCGCTGGTGAACGAAAAGTTTCTCGCTCTGTGCCGTGACTTCGGTCCCGAAAATGTCGGCATGGCGACAGGAGATGCGACGGTGAACCGAGATGCGCCCATCCTTTGCTGCACGGCGGAGATTTTAGCTAACTATGCGCTGCGTGATGGCGAACAAGCCCCCTTCCGTGAGGTGATCATGGATGAGTTCCATTACTACAGCGATCCGGAGCGCGGAGTAGCCTGGCAGGTGCCGCTGCTGACGATGAACAAGGCCCGTTTTTTGCTCATCTCCGCCACTCTCGGCTCCACGGAATTTTTCCAAAAAGAGGTGACGCGACTCACGGGTCAGGAGACGACGCTCATCTCTGGCAGCGAGCGGCCCGTGCCGCTGGAGTTCAGCTATGTGGAGACCTCTGTGGACGTGACTTTACAGGAGCTGGTCGCAGCGAACAAGGCACCGATCTACCTCGTCCATTTCACCCAAAACGATGCCGCGCAGGCGGCGCAGGATCTGATGAGTCTGAACTTCTGCTCCACGGCGGAAAAGACTGAGATCAAAGAGGTCATGCAGGGAGCGAAGTTCACCAGTCCGTATGCCAAAGAGGTGCGGAAGTATCTGCAACACGGCGTGGGCATCCATCATGCGGGCCTGCTGCCCAAGTATCGCGTGCTGGTGGAGAAACTGGCACAGCGCGGCCTCTTAAAGGTTATCTGTGGCACAGATACCCTCGGTGTCGGCGTGAACGTGCCTATCCGCACAGTGGTGCTGACGAAGCTGAGCAAATACAGCGGTCAAAAAGTGGCGACTCTCACGGCGCGCGATTTTCATCAGATAACCGGGCGTGCTGGGCGACGCGGCTTTGATGACATCGGCTATGTGGTGGCGCAGGCACCGGAGCATGTGGTGGAAAATGCCAAGCTCGAGGCGAAGGCGGGAGGAGACCCGAAGAAGCTGCGCAAGATGGTCAAGAAAAAGCCGCCAGAGGGTTTTGTCGGCTGGAGTGAGGATACCTTCAAGCGTCTGCAGACCGCCAGGCCAGAGCCGCTCGTTTCACGCTTCCAGGTCTCTCACGGCCTGCTGCTGCAAGTGCTGAGCCGCCGTGATGATGGATGCCGGGCGATGATGAAACTGATCCGTGACTCCCATGAAACAGCGGCCGCGAAGAAGCTGCATCGCCAGCGCGCCTGGCAGCTTTTCCGAGCCTTGATTGATCGGAAGATCGTCGAGATTCTGCCCTTGGGGCAGCGCAGCGGCGGCTCCAAGCTGCGGCTCAACGTGACGCTTCAGGATGACTTCTCCCTCAACCACGCGCTGTCACTCTATCTGATTGACGCCCTCGCCTTGATCGACCCAAACTCCCCGACTTATGCGCCGGACGTGATGACGCTGTGCGAGTCAATCTTGGAGAATCCAGACATCATCCTGCGCCGTCAGCTCGACAAGATCAAAACCGAGGCCATGAACACGATGAAGGCCGAGGGGATACCTTTTGAGGAGCGGATCGCCAAACTGGAGGAGCTGGAATACCCGAAGCCCTGCCGCGATTTCATCTACAACACCTTCAACGACTTCGCCGCCGAACATCCCTGGGTGGGTCAGGAGAACATCCGGCCCAAGAGCATCGCCCGCGAGATGTTCGAAAACTTCCGCAGCTTCGCCGACTACATCCATGACTACGACTTGCACCGTGTTGAAGGCGTGCTGCTGCGGCATCTGAGCAGCGTTTATAAAGTGCTGGCCCAAACGGTGCCTGACACGGCAAAGACCGAGCCCGTGCTGGAAATGGAGGCCTGGCTGGCCGGTCTGCTACGCGGCACGGACTCCAGCTTGCTGGATGAGTGGGAGCGCCTGCGTGATCCCAGCTACAAACCCGACGAACTCGAAGAGAAGCCCGTCGAAGCTCCCGACATCACGCGCAACAAACGCGAGTTTACCGCCCTCATCCGCACAGAGATCTTCCGCTTCCTGAAACCTCTCTCCACCGAGCACTACGCGGCGGCGGTCTCAGCCGTGAGCTCATCTTTCACCGCTGACTCTCTGGCCGCGCTGATGAATCCCTACTACTCGGATCACGACCGCATCCGCCTCGACAATGAAGCCCGCAACGGTCGCCACACCTATGTGGAGCCAAGTGCCGACAACTCGTCGTGGCGCGTTTGCCAGGTGCTGATCGACCCCGAAGAAATGAACGACTGGCAAGCGGAGTTCAGCGTGGATCTGTCTCAGGCCCGTGAAGATGGGAAGCCCATCCTGGTGCTCAAAACCGTGCAGCGGATCGAGTGAGGGAAAGTTAGGGGTTGCCAAAACGCGTCCAGCGGCAAAATGACAGGAGTGCCACCTCATCCCACCGGATGACGGGGTCTTTTTTCGTTCCAACCGCCCTGCATGACCTCCAAGCCCGTCTCCCTGCTCTGTCTGCCGCCCGCCGGCACGATACGAAATGCCCTGGAGGTCATCGAAAAAGGCAGCGAGGGCATCTGCCTCATGGTGGACGCTGAGCAGCGCCTGCTGGGCACCATCACGGACGGGGACATCCGCCGCGCCTTGCTCAGGGGAGCCACTCTCAGCGACCCCGTCGAGCGGTTCGCTGAACGCCAGTTCACCAGCGTGCCGACGCATGCTTCGCGCGCGGAGGTCATCGACCTCATGCAGGCACGGCACATCCACCAGATCCCCATCCTCGACAGCCAGGGCCGGCTCAAGGGCCTGCACCTCGTCCGTGAGATCCTGGGCTCCCAGCCGAAACCGAACTGGGCCGTCATCATGGCCGGAGGCAAAGGCACCCGCCTCGGCGAACTGACGAAGCAGACGCCCAAGCCCATGCTCAAGGTGGCTGGACGCCCTATCCTGGAGCGCCTGGTCTTGCACCTCGTGGGTTGTGGCGTCCGCCGGATCTTCATCTCCACCAACTATCTCGCTGGCATCATTGAGGATCATTTTGGAGATGGCTCACGCTTCGGCTGCCACATCGAGTATCTGCGCGAGTCCGCCGAAGAACCTCTCGGCACTGGCGGTTCGCTTTCGCTCCTGCCCGAGAAACCCGAGCATCCCATCTTTGTCTGCAATGGCGACCTCGTGACCCAGGTGGACGTGTCCAGTCTCTTTGATTTTCATCAGGATGGCAGTTATCTGGCCACCATCGGTGTGCGCAGCTACGCGCATGAGATTCCCTTCGGCTGCCTGGAGGTGAATGAGGGCTGTGTGACCAGCATCGTGGAAAAGCCCACGGTCACCCAGCTCATCAACGCCGGCATCTACATCCTGTCACCGGAGATCGTGGCCCGCGTGCCACGCCGCTTCTTTCCCATCACCGAGCTTTTCGACGAAGCTGTCCGCCAGAGCGACCGTGTCGGCGCTTTCGAGATCGTGGATGAATGGATCGACGTGGGCCAGCGAGAACAACTCAAGCAAGCGCGCGGAGGCGCGCACTAACCCAACCAATTTTACTTTATGGGATCATTCAAAGGCAAAAAAGTCTTCATCACAGGAGCCGGTGGTTTCATCGGCAGCCATCTGGCCGAGCATCTGGTGCGCGAAGGCGCGCATGTGCGCTCGATGGTGCACTACAATGCTCTCGGCAAGCGCGGCTGGCTGGACTACAGCGACCTCGCCAGCGAGATGGAAATCCTCCCGGGTGACATCACGGACCGCGACAGCGTGCGCGCTGGCGTGAAGGGCCGTGACTTCGTCTTCCATCTGGGTGCCCTCATCGCCATCCCCTACTCCTACCAGGCGCCGCGCAGCTACGTGCGCGCGAACATCGAAGGCACGCTGAACGTGCTGCAGTCCGCCATCGACGAAGGCGTGCAGCGTGTGCTGCATACCTCCACGAGTGAGGTCTATGGCACGGCGCTGTTTGTGCCGATCACCGAAGAACATCCGCTGCAAGGTCAGTCGCCCTACTCAGCCTCAAAGATCGGCGCGGACAAGATGGCGGAAGCATTCGCAGCCTCTTTTGATCTGGAAGTGGTGACAGTGCGCCCGTTCAACACCTTTGGTCCGCGCCAGAGCATGCGCGCGGTCATCCCGACCATCATCAGCCAGTGCCTCCGCGGCAACGATGTGAAGCTAGGCTCCGTGAGCCCCACGCGTGACCTGAACTATGTGCAAAACACCGTCGAGGGCTTCTGCGCGGCTGCTCTGGCTCCAAAGGCTGCCGGTCAAACCATCAACTTTGGTTCAGGCCGCGAGATCAGCGTGGGAGACCTCGCCATCGCCATCGGCAAGATCTTTGGCAAGGACGTGAACGTCATCTGCGAGCAGGAGCGTCTGCGCCCGAGCAAGAGCGAGGTCGAGCGTCTGCTGGCCTGTAACAAAAAGGCCAAGGCCCTGACGGGCTGGGAATCGCGTGTGACCTTGGAAGAAGGCCTGGAGAAGACCGTGGCCTGGATCCAGCAGAACGCTGAACATTACAAAGCCCAAGGCTATGTCGTCTGAGCCTGCCTTCATCCCGCTCAGCGTGCCGCATCTCAGCGGCAACGAATGGACCTACATCAAGGACTGCCTGGACACCGGCTGGGTGTCTTCTGTGGGTTCCTATGTCACTCGCTTTGAAGGTGATCTAGCGAAAGCAGCGGGCACTTCTCATGCCGTGGCGACTCAGTGCGGCACGGCGGCGCTGCATGTGGCGATGCTCGTTTGCGGCGTGAAGCCAGGAGATGAGGTGCTCGTCTCATCGATGACCTTCATCGCTCCGGTGAATGCCATCCGCTATGCGAATGCCATCCCGGTGCTGGTGGATTCCGAAGCCACGCACTGGCAGATGGATGTGAATCTGGTGCGCAATTTCCTCACCAACGGTTGTGAGCGCAAAGCAGGCGGCGTTTACAACAAGCAGACGGGACGTCGCATCGCGGCGATCATCCCTGTGCACATCCTCGGTCATCCGGTGGACATGAACGCGCTCATGCCGCTGGCGGAGGAGTTTGACCTCACCGTCATCGAAGACGCCACCGAGGCCCTCGGCACCCTGTATCATGGCAAGCCCGTCGGAGGCATCGGCCACATGGGGTGCTTCAGCTTCAACGGGAACAAGATCATCACCACCGGTGGTGGCGGCATGCTGGTCACCCATCACGAAGCCTGGTCCAAGAAGGCACGCTATCTGACCACCCAGGCCAAGGATGATCCACAGGAATACATTCATCACGAGATCGGCTACAACTACCGCCTAACCAACATTCAGGCGGCTTTTGGCTGCGCGCAGATGGAGGCACTGCCGGGCTACGTGCAGCGTCGCCGCGAGATCCAGGCCTTGTATCAAAGGCAGCTCGCAGACGTTCCTGGCATCCGCTTTCAAGGTGAGGCCGAGGGTGTGGTGAGCAACTGCTGGCTGACGACCATCTATGTTGATCCCGACAAGTTTGGCATGGATGCGCGTGCCTTGCGCAGCGTGCTTAAAGAGTCGCGCATCGAAGCCCGGCCGCTCTGGCAGCCAGGACATCTTTCCCCGGCACATCAGGACGCGGTGAAGCTTCCCTGCCCCGTGGCTGAGGATCTTTATGCGAACTGCCTCTCCGTCCCCTCGAGTTCATCGTCGACGGATGCGGACATCGAGCGTGTCATCAAGGTCATACTCCAGGCGGCTGGCCGCTAATTTCAGGGCGGTGTTCCGCGTTTAGATAGCGCCAGGAAAAGTCTTGCAGCCTTTCCGGTGAACCCTCAGTCTCTCCGCCGCACCGCATGTCTGACACGCCGCCCGAAGATTTCCAGCATCTCCCCACCGCCGATGCTGACGCCGCGCGTGCCGCCAAGGCGGCTCTTTGGAAGCAGATCGCCGAGAAGAAAAAGCAGAGCCGTGTGGCCTCAACGCCACCGGTGGAGCCTGCGCGTGAACCTGCTCCGGCAGCTCCCGAAGAGTCACTACCTGAACCCCAACGCCCCAGCTCACGAGACGAGTGGGCGGAGCTCTTTGCCATGAACCCGGATGAGGCGGCAGGCTCAACCCTGCCAGCCCTGACTCCGACACCCGCCGCCACCCCAGTTCCGCGCAAGCGCAGCGTGATCCGGCGCAGCACGCCCTCCGCAGATCCAGTCGCTGAGGTGCCCCCGGTCTTCGAACCGGTGCCAGAGCTGCCTGCCACTCCAGTAACGGCTCCTGAGCGCGTTGTCGCTTCGCACCCTGAGACGCCTCGCGCCGAGCCAGAGCCTGTCCGCGAACATCCCATCGCATCAGAGACCGCCGAGGAGCCGAAGAGGAACAAGACCAAGATCAGCAAGCCAGCGCAAGAATCGCCAGCCAAGCCGGAGTCGCCAAAAGCCGAAGCACTCCGAGATGCTGACGGCAACCCGGGCGAGGGAAAAGCGCCCAAAGACGGTGCTGCAGAAGGAGAGAAGAAGCCTAATGCTGAAGCGCCGAAGAAGGACAACGTCGTGGTCGAGTTACTGCGCAAAAAATGGGTGCAGTGGGGTGGGGCGTCATTGTCGCTCAGCGTGGGCATTCATCTCTTGATCCTCGGGGTGGGAGGCTTTCTGGTCGTGAACCAAGTCATGCTAGAGCCTGAGGTGGACTTCCTGCCCGGTGGCACGAAGCAAGGGCAGCAGGCCTCGCAGGAACTTCAGCATAAGGTCCAGCAGAAGAAGCAGCCCTGGAACAAGAAAATTCCGAAACAGCGGATCGCCGCCATCGGTTCCATTTCAGAGATCGTGCTCCCTGATGAAGTGCCGGATCTCCTCGATCTCCCAAGTGCAAACAACATGCTCACCAGCAGCAAGGTCGGCGGCGGCCTGGGCGGAGGTGGCTTTGGCAAAGGCATGGGACTCGGGGCCAAGGGCGGCATGGTCTTCCAACCGCTCTCCATGTTTGGTCGTGAGATCAAGGCCAAGCGGCTCGCGCTCATTCTCGATGTCTCCAGTTCCATGGCCCCTTACCTGCCTCGGGTGATCGAGGAACTGGACAAGGTGGCGCGCGGCAGCGTGGTGGTCCTCTTTCCTGGCTGCGGTCTGGAAGCGCCGCCCGGAGGCGGGCTCAGTGGAGACGAGGTGTACCGCACCAATGGAGCCGAGTTTGAGCGTTTCTGGAGGGCTGGCGGAATGTCCTCCCTGTCCGACTCCCGCAAATTCAAGTTCAGCCGCAATGATGCCATTCCAAGCGAAAGCATTTACACCCTGCTCTCCAAGCGCCCGCAGACCTTTTTCATCCATTATGTCGGAGTTGGTTATGCCTGGACAGCGCTCCTCAGCGAGCAGGTGAGGCAGGCGGATGCGCTCTACTGGTTCTCCGATTTCCAGGACAGCGCGAACTTCCAGCAGATCGAGATCGTGCGTGAGAACCTCTTACGCCGGAAGCAGAAACTGTATGTGCAGCCATACACGCATGGATCCGCCTTTGACCTGGTCAGGAGCCAGCTCGTCGAGCCGACAGGCGGCGAGGTGATCGAGGCGAACGTGCAGTGAATCGCCTCCCCAATCCTCTCGTTCTGGCGAACGAGCCTACAGAAGACTACGCTGCCGCCTTCTTCGCTGAGCGCTCCTGGAGCCAGAACCAGCCGCAGGCGAGCATGAAGGCAAACTTGGTGCCGTAGCCAATGTTCAGGGCCAGGGTAATGCCCGAGGTGAAGCCGTAGCTGTGCAGGCCGACATTGAGCTGGTTCACGCCAAACCAACTGAAGAGCGTGATGGCTCCCAGCAGCAAGGAGAGGGCGTGAATGCCGATCTCGCGGATGTAACCACCCAGACGGGCATGCAGGATGATGAGGCCCATGATCACGATCATGAGGGCACCGTTTTCCTTGGGATCCCAGCCCCAGAAGCGGCCCCAGCTATCATTGGCCCAGATGCCGCCAAGCACGGTGCCGACCAAGGCGAAGAGCACGCCGAAGCACATGATGCCGTAGGTCACACGAGTGAGCAGACGGCGGGACTCGATGGCAATCTCACCTTTGGCGAAGAGGCGGTAGATCACATACACCATGGAGGTAATGGAGCCGAGCATGGCGCCAGCGTAACCAACATTGATGCAGGTCACATGGGTGGCGAGCCAGAAGTTCGTGTCCAGCACGGCCTCAAGCGTTGGCATCGTATCCTGCGCGTCCATCATCATGTAGCGGTTGGAGAGGAACATGCCCAGCGCGCCGATGAATCCGACGACGGTGAGCACGACGCCCTTCTTCGTCACACGCTCGATAAACAGTCCCACCAAGGCGCAGGCCCCGGTGATGAAGATGATGGTGTCATACAGCGTGGCGATGGGCGGACGGCCCATGATGAGGCAGCGCTGAACGATGCCCCAGACGTTGCAAAACGCCGCCAGAAGCATGAAGACCCACGCAAGACGCGAAGCCCACTTGGCCCAGCGGGTCTGCGGTGCCACCAACCCAAGGATGGCGATGAGGAAGCCGAACATGTAAAAGACGAGAGCATAGGTGAAGTAGTCGTTGCGGTGATAGCTCACCTCACGATCAACCTGCTTCAGCTCACCACGCTTTTCAGCGACGCCGCGGACGTCATCCACAAAGGCTTTCACGGCGGGCTTGAAGGTTTCAGCCTTCAGGCTGGCAGAGTAAAGGCCGTCACGGCCTTTGGAGATGCGGAGCTCACCCTCAGGAACCTTGCCGTCACGCATGAGCGATGTCACGGTCTGCTCGACCATGAGCCAGGTTTGTTCCTTGGAATCGTCTGGCGGAATGAAGGCCAGCGTCTTCCCTGGGCGCAGCGTGGTGTCGATGAAGAGGTTCAGGATCTTCTCACTCTCCGGAGAGCCGCCCTGGATCTTTTGCTCGCGGATCATGGTGCCCAGCTTGAGCGCAAGATCCCACACATTCAGCGAAGCACCGCCGGTGATTTCCTTGGCAGTCTCCGCAGGCAGAATGGTTTCCACTTCCTTCTTCCAGTCGGTGCGTGCCGCTGTCATAAAGTCACTCACGGCATCGAAGTCGAAAAAGTTGCGCGCGAGGTCGACAACATTGCGCTGCACGCCCGTCTGGGTTTCCTTGTCGATCTCGCTGTAGGACTTGGCGCGGGTGATGAGCTCCTCTTTACCTTTGACAATCTCGTTCCAGGAATAGCGATCACGCAGGCCCTTCGGGTCCACGCCGATCTCACCGACCGCCTGCGAGTTATCCACCACGAACAAAGGCAGATCACGTGCGATGTCCGGGCGGAACCAGGAGAGCAGCAGCCACTCGATGGCCTTCAGTTTCGAGACACCTGGCAGCAGCGGATGCTCTACGGCCATGCTCTGCTTGCCATGAATGCGCAGCAAGAGAAAGCGCGCGTAGGTATCGAGAGGCTTGATGCGGCCGCCCTCTTGAACGGGCAGGGACTGAAACGCGGCAACGATTTCCTTGTCACGAAGCAAGGCAGGATCCGGCAACTGTGCCTGCGCGGCGATCGTGATGAGGGCCAGAAGGGAGAGAAGAAAAGCTTTCATGATGATGCAGGGGCTGGGACTCATGCGGCCTTCGGCTTCAGCGAACGCCGAAGGAAGCGGACGAGGTGCATGAGGAAATGAATGAGCAGACCGATGGCGACAGCGACGCAGCTCCAGAGCGGCCATTTGTCGGAAGGATTGCTGGCGACGGTGAAGACGGACTGCTCACCGCTGGTGCCCTGGCTGAAGCTGGCCTGATAGACCACGAAGCTCTGATCACGCACCGGCACATTCATGGTGATGACCTTTGGCTCTTCCTTGCCCTGGGTGACCTTGGTCACATGGCTGGTGTACTTCTTGGCCTTCATGGTGCCGGGGTGCAGCTCACGCTGGAAGTCATTCAAACGAATGGCGAAGGGCAGCTTCCATTTCATGCGGCTGAGCGCGATGGTGTAACTGGCGTCCGCCGTCTTGACGGTGAATGGCTCGAACTCACGCTCCCAGATGATGCCCTTCTGCTCGGTGCCGTCTTTGAGCTTGGCCGTCACTTCCAAGGCAGCCGTGTTGGCTTCATCTTCCTTGGCATTTGTCACCAACTGGATGCGATAGCCATCGATGCCCGTTTTGTCATCGGCTTCCGACTGCACCACGTTGGCATTGCGGCGATAGCCCGTGATCTGGACTTCAAACGGCAGGTCCTTGGAGAAGAACGTGCGTGCCTTACCCGGCTCAAGATCCGTGAAGTGGTTCATGGGGATGACCATGGCGGGGCCGGCACTTTTGCCAGCAGGCTCAAAGCGGCGGATCTCCACGATGCGATCATGGTAGCTCTGATACTGGTCGCTGGTCTGGCCTTCGAAGAGAGGCATGGCACCCTCCGTCTTGTAGAGGAAGCTGACGAAGCCTGCGGCGAGCATGAACATGATGGAGACGTGGGCGATGAGCACCCCGATGGTGCGCCAGCCTTTGCGCAGACGGATCACCGCACCGCAAGCCATGTTGATGAACAGCACAATCATCAGCAGCGCGCCGCCAGGCAGCGGGATCGGCACGATCATGTCACCGATTTTCCAGTCATGGATCAGGCCCCAGGATTCAAAATATTTTGCCTGGCTGTCGAGCAGGCCGATGTCCTTCTGGGACAGCGTGCCGAGGTAGGTATCGATGAGCAGGAAGCTCAACACAGTGATGGCCAGACCAAACGATGAAAAGAGATCGAAGATCTTGCGAGGGAGACTTTTGGAAGCGGAAGAAGACATCGGGCAGCGATGGGAAAGAGTTGATGTTACTGTCCCTGCGGCATGCGCAGACGCAGCGAGGTCACAAACTGGTCAAAGGCCGGCGTGTTGGCCTCCACCAGAACCTTGGGACCCACCATTTTGACGAACAAACCGGCCTCTCCCATGGAGGCCACAATGCCTAACAGACGTTGATCAGGCTTGGCTTCGGTGGCACCGACCGTGGTGTAGGCGCCATCAATGGCGATGTAGACGCCCTCGATGCCCATGAGGGTCTTCTTGGGCAATTGGGCGAGATCCTGCTCGGTCAGATCAGGCTGGCCCATCTGCTTGCGCCACCGGTTCAAGTTCGCCAGCACACCACCACCGCCGCCGGGCAGCAGTGAGAGATAGCATTCACCTTCCTTGTTCGCGCCGAAAGCGAGGTTCACCGGGCGCATCTGGCTGCGCTCCGCCTGTGACCAGCCCTCAGGAGTGGTCCAAGTCAGGCGCTCATCGCCAAAGCGCTCCTGCGCATAGGCGCTGACCTTCGGTGCCGCTTCATACTGCGAGACCTCACGGGTGTGTGTGATCTCCATGCGCTCAGACACACGTTCGCACGAAGCAGCGAGCCAGGGCAGGATGGCGAGAGATGAAAAGCGTAGCCAGGAAATGGCTTTGCGGGTCGGGGGGGCAATCATGGGGCGGTGTAAAGGAACGAACGAAACCCGTCATGCTTTGAGTCGCATGCGAACGGAGATCGTGAAATGCCGTGGGGAGGACGGCTGTGCCAGTGAATTAATTGGCCTTTGGAGCTGGCGCGGGAGCTGCAGGTTTCGCGGCTGGGGGAGCATCCGCAGGCTTCACCGCAGGGGCTGGGGCGGCAGGTTTGTCCGCAGGCTTGGCCGGAGCAGCGGCAGGCTTGGCATCTGCCTTCTTCTCCTCAGGCTTCTTCGCGTCTGCTTTCTTCGCATCGTCCTTCTTCGGCTCTTCCTTTTTGGGTGGGGCTGGAGGAGCAGGGGGTGGGGTGGTGAGAGCGGCGATCTCCGCTTCACTCAGGCCGACGTTCACCTTCAGACCAGGAAGCTGGCCTTCAAGAGCCTTGGCACCATTCTTGGTGACGCCCGTCTGCCAGGCGAAAAGCTTTTTCAAGCCTTTGGCACCGGCGAGTTTGGCGATGCCGCCATCCGTGGTCTTGGTGCCGTAGAGATTGAGGTACTCCAGCTTCTGCAAGCCAGCGAGCTTGGTGAGAGCCGCATCGCTGACTTTCGTGTTCTCGAGGTGCAGGCGTTCCAGGTTGGCCATCTTCGCCAGCGTGTCTGCGGCAGCATCCGTGACCTGGCTGCGGGCAAGGTCCACCCACACAATTTGTTGGGCAATCGGCTCCAGGAGGGCGAGTTCCTTGTCGGTGAACTTGTCAGCGGCATTGATGACGCTCAGACGAAGCAGCTCGGTGTCCTGGGCCAGGGGCATCAGGCTGGCATTCAGTGCCACCATCTTGGCCGTGACATCGGCGACCTGTTTCTTCTCAGCATCCGTCAGAGGCTTGGCCTTTGGCTTCTCGACCTTGGCAGCAGCGGTGGCATCTGCTTTCGGCAGACCTTTGGCCAACAGAACGGCGAGGGCGCCTTCCACATCCGCCGGGGGCTTGGCCGCGGCGACGGTGTCAGACTCAGAAGCACCGGCTTCGATCCACCACTTCAGGATGGCAATCTCTTCCTTGGTGAGCTGCGGCTCATCACTCGGCGGCATGTGCTCATCGTCATCCGTTGGCAAGAGGGCGCGCACGAGGAGCAGGCTGTCCTTGGTGTTCTTCGGAATGACGGTGTTCTCGCCATCGCTGCCGCCCTTCAGAATGGAGGCGAAGGTATGGAGCTGGAGCTTGCCTTTCTTCTTCTCCTCACCATGACAGCCCACGCACTTGGCCTGCATGATCGGAGCCACGACATCTTTATAAACCACGGCCTTCGCGGCGATGGCAGCATCAAGCTTCCCGCCAGCGGCAGCCGGAGCAGCGGCGGGTGCAGCAGCAGCAGCAGGTTTGGCAGCGGCATCAACCTTTGCAGGAGCCGCAGCAGCGGGTGCTGGCGCGGCGGCTGCTGCGGGTGCGGCGGCCACGATGGCAGCGGGCTTGGCATCATCCTCGGCCGTCCAGCCGTTGTTGATCTGGGTGTTAGGCAGCTTGGCCTTGAGCTGGGCCACGCCCGCCTTGGTCACGCCGCTCTGCCAAAAGTAGATGGACTTCAGCTTGCTGAGACCGGCCAGCGTGGGCAGGCCTTTGTCGGTGACCTTGGTGTTGTAAAGGTTGAGGTATTCGAGGGAAGCGAGACCCTTGAGATGTTCCAGACCAGCATCACTGATAGCGGTGTTCTCCAGATGCAGTTCCGTGAGGTTCTTCATCGTGGCAACCTTGGCCAAACCTGCGTCCGTGACTTTCGTGCGAGCGAGATCGAGAGAAGTCAACTTGTCCGCGATGGGTGCCAGTGAATCCAGTCCGGCGTCCGTGAAGTCCTTGGCCACATTCAGAGCCGTGAAGCGGTAGGTCTTGCCGTCGGCAGCGATGGGCATGAGCGAGGCTCCGGAGGCATTGACCTTGTCGAGAGCGGCCTTGATGGCGGGGTCAACAGCAGGCTGGTCAGCAGCGTGCAGGCTCAGGGCGAGGAGGGCCGGAAGCAGCAGGGATTTCTTCATGGGTGGGTGGGGACAGTTAAACGGGAAAAACAGGTGGGTGATGCCGTCAGAGAGTTACGCTTCGAAAGCGGCATCCCTTGCCAAGGCAGGTCGGGATCAAAATTTGACAGCTTCTTTCGCCTCAGGCGGGAATTGCGCCTCGGAAACCTTCGTCGTCTCGCTGGCACCTGACTGGATCCAGTAACGGATGGCGGCCGTTTCGGCAGGGGTGAGCTGCTCCTTGCCGTCCGGCGGCATGTGTTCATCATCGTCGTCAGGAAGGGCGATGCGCTGGACGGTCAGGCTGTCCTCGGGTTTCCCAGCCACGATGTTCTTGCCGTTCTCGCCGCCCTGAATGGCAAACGCATAAGTATCCAGCCGCAGATCGCCTTTCTGCTTTTCCTCGCCGTGGCACTTGTTGCACTTGGCTTCAAAGATGGGGAGGATCACGTGCTGGAACACGAGCTTCTCATCAGGACCGGAACCGGTGCCTGTGGGCGTTGGTGGCGGTGTGGGACTTGGCGTGGTCGCGGTGGAAGTCACCATGGGAACTGGCACTGGCACAGGCACTGGAGTCGGGACAGGAGTGGGAACAGGTGCTGGTGTCGGGATCGCTTCCGGAGCGGCAGGTTCGCCTTTGACCTTCGGTTTCTCGACGAAGCTGAGCATCCATTTCTCCATGCCAGTGATCTGGCTCTTCATGGGTTCCGGAGCGTGCTCGGTCATAAACTTGGAGCCGTGGCTCATATTACCGCCGAAGTGAGCGCCCAATCCCATGAGACCGAAGCTACCAAAGAACAGCGCCCGATAGGCGTGCATCAGCTCACGATTGTCATGGCTCATGGAAAAGATGCGGACCACGAGGGCCAGCAGCACGCCCGTAGTGCCAATGAGGGCTAATGTCTGATGAAGGGTAAAATTGCCCCCTTCATACCCCCCTTCACGGGAAAGCATGATGCCCGCGAGCACTGCCATCACGGAACCGGCAGAGCCGACCCAGAGAGTCAGAAGGGCACCTGCGCCCAGGCTTTCCTCTCCGCGACGCGTGAGGCAAATCAGCTCCATGATGCAGAGAAGGCCCAGAGCGCCGACCGGCATGTGCAGGAGGATCGGGTGGAAACGCCCGACAAACAGCACACTGGTCGCGGCTTCGTCCTTCGGCGTTTCATACATGGGAGGAAACATCACCAAACCCACCACGAAACCCACGATGAGCAGCAGCGTGGCCACCCAGATGAGGGTGTAAGATTTGGGAGATTCGTAATCAGAGGCGCGTGACATGGCGGGGGGACTAGGTGGGAGAGCGGTGTCGAGGGGTGAGCCGCCAGAAATATCAACGTTCCATAGAATGACAATCAATCAGGCGAAAGCGTGTCGGATTGTGCCGCGGGTATGTCGGAAAGGGCGGCCTGCTATCCCCTCCTGAGGGGATGCGGGAGCGGTAAAAGGCTGTTTTCGACGCGGGTTCGGAGTCGGAATGGCTGTGGCGGCCGAGGGGAATCGAATGTGGCGGCAACGCATGTCGTTGACCCAACCACATCCCAATGTGACAAAAATGTAACAACGAATCTTTTGGAGCCGTTGCCCAGACCCCCGCGAGACATGCTTTTCCCCCACATCCCCCTTTCCCCTGCCCTGCCTCGATGCCTGCTATGGCTCTCCAGCCTCACTTTGCTCACCCTGAGTCCTGCTCCACTGCCTGCCGCAGATGTGCCCACGGTGGCCGTGGTGCCGGTGACCCAGGGCGAGATCTACCGGGAAGTGTCGTTTGATGCTGAACTCCGGCCTTATAAAGAGATCGAGCTGCATGCCCGGGCCACAGGTTACCTGGACAAGATGCTGGTGGATGCCGGGGACGTGGTGAAGGAGGGCCAGCTCATCGCCGCCCTGGATGTGCCGGAACTGAAATTCGACCTGCAGAATGCTGAAGCCACGGAGCGGCGCGCCAAGGCCGATATGGAAAAATTCACCGCCACCTATGAGGAGGCGCATCTGGGCATCACCCGTCTGGAAGCTGCCGACAAGGCACAGCCTAATTTGATCGCCAAGCAGGACATTGACTCCGCCCGGCTGCAGGACCAGTCCGCAAGGGCGGCGCTAAACTCCGCCAAAGAGGAGCAAAACGTGGCCGCTGCGACCAAAAGCCGCTTTCAGACCATGCTGGACTACACCCAGATCTCGGCACCGTTTGCGGGCGTCATCACGCGTCGTTATTCCGATCCAGGATCGCTCATTCAGGCGGGCACGAGTTCAGGATCGTCACCACTGGTGCGCCTCTCCCAGGTGGACAAGCTTCGCGTGGCCTTCCCGGTCTCTGTTTCCTATGTGGCTGGGGTGAAGGTGGGAGATGAGGCGGAAATCCGCATCCCGTCCCTCGGCAAGAAGTTCAAAGCGCACATCACCCGCGTCTCGCAGAAGGTGGAAACCGCGACCCGCACGATGGAGGCGCAGATCGACCTGGATAATGCGGACAATTCATTGATTGCGGGTGTGTATGCGACCGTCGTTTTGAAGATCGACCGCCGGAAGGATGCGCTGGTGCTGCCGGTCGAGTCCGTGGCGCGGGACAAGGGCACCTCGAGTGTCTACCTGATCACCAAGGAGAACAAGATCGAGGCGAAGAACATAACGGTGGGCACGGAGTCACCCACGCATCTGGAGATCAAGGAAGGCCTGGCGGTGGGAGACCTCGTCATGGTGGGCAGTCGTGCGCAGTTTAGCCACGGCCAGAGTGTGCAACCGAAACAAGTGGAGCTGCCGACCCTCGACAAGAAAGAAAAATGAAGCCGCCTATTTCTCCTGAAACCATCCAGGCCCTGCAAGCGCTCGACACCTGCACGGTGGCCAATGCCATCGAGACCTTCAACGTGCGCCTGCGCAATGAAGGTTACGCCGACTCCAGCATCCGCTGCCTGACGAACTGCGAATCCCCCATCGTCGGCCATGCCGTGACGGCGCGCATCCGCTGCTCCAGCCCGCCTGTGATGGGTGGCAATTTCCCCGACCGCACGGATTGGTGGGATCATATCCTGACCATTCCCGGGCCGCGCATCGTGGTCATCGAGGACGTGGATGAGGCCCCCGGCAGCGGTGCCTTTCTAGGCGAGGTGCATGCCTGCATCCTGCATGGACTCGGCTGCGTTGCGGCCATCACGAACGGCTCCGTGCGTGATCTGCCTGCGATCAACAAGGGCAAGTTCAAGCTCTTCGCGAATCATGTCTCCGTCTCCCATGCCTATGTGCATGTGGTGGAGTTTGGCACGCCGGTGAAGATCGGTGGCCTGGAGGTGAAGCCTGGAGATCTGCTGCATGCGGACTGCCACGGAGTGCTCTCCGTGCCGCATGAGATTGCGGACAAGATCCCGGCCAAGGCCGCGGAGATCATGGAACGCGAACGCCGGGTGCTTGAACTCTGCCAAAAGGGTGGAGTGAGCGTGGACAAGCTGCGCGATGCGGTGCGCGGCATTTTTGACTGAGAACCGAAGCCTGACTGACAAGCCCCCCATGACGCGATTCGCCCTTCGGTATCCCTATTTCATCATTGTCGCCTGCCTTGCCACACTTGTGGTTGGGCTGACCAGCCTCGTAAGACTGCCGGTGGATCTCTTTCCCGAGATCAAAATGCCGGTGGTCATCGTGGCCACCTTCTACCCCGGCATGCCGCCGGAGCAGATCGAGCAGGACCTCACCGCACGACTTGAGCGCTTTCTCACGCTCGCCGGCGGCATTGACCACATGGAGTCACGTTCGCTCCCCGGAGCGAGCTTGATCAAGATCTACTTCCAACCCGGAACGAGCGCGGACTCCGCAGTGAGCTCCATTGGCAACCTTGCCATGGCTGAACTGCGGCGATTACCGCCCGGCACGCTGCCTCCGGTGGTGCTGAAGTTTGATGCCTCCAGCCAGCCGGTGTGTTTGATCACGCTGAAAGGCGAAGGCATGAACGAGGCACAACTGCGCGACACCGGCCACTACAAGGTGCGCACGCAGGTCGCCGTGGTTCCAGGTGCCGCGGTGCCACAGCCCTTCGGGGGTCGCTATCGCCAAATCCAGGTCTACGTGGATCCGCTGAAGCTGGAAGCGCATCAACTCAGCCTCATGGACGTGGTGCGTTCGGTGAATGATTCGAACCTCATCCTGCCCGCAGGTGACGTGCGCATCGGTCCCTTCGACTACAACATCTATGCGAACACGCAGGTGGATACCATTGAGGAGATCGGTCGTATTCCGCTGAAGACCGTGGGGCAGTCATCGGTGCTTGTCGGTGACATCGGCGAAGCCAAGGATGCCTCGCAGGTGCAGTACAACATCGTGCGTGTGGATGGTCAGCGTTCGGCTTATCAACCCGTGCTCAAGCAAGGGGGCGATGCCAACACCATCTCCGTCGTGGCTGGAGTCAAAGAGGTGCTGAAGAACCTGGTGGATGTGCCGAAGCAACTGGTGACGAACGTGGTCTTCGATCAATCGATGTTTGTGAAGAAGGCCATCGACAACCTCGTTCACGAAGGGGGCATCGGCCTCATTCTCACCGGCATCCTCATCCTGATCTTCCTTGGCAGCATGCGCGCCACGATCGCGGTGTTCCTGTCCATTCCGTTGTCAGCGCTGGCCATGTTCATCGCCCTGGCCATCGGTGGCGGCACGATCAACACCATGATCCTGGGTGGTCTCGCGCTCGGCTTCTCGCGGCTCATTGATGACTCCGTCGTGGTGCTGGAAAACATCTTCCGGCACATGGAGCATGGCGAGACACCTGAAGTCGCTGCGGAGAAAGGTGGACGTGAAGTGGCGCTGCCGGTGCTTGCGGCCACGCTGACAACAGCGGTGGTGTTCTTCCCCGTGATCTTCCTGTCTGGAGCGAGCCGCTATCTCTTCATGGCGCTGGGGCTCGCAGTGGTGCTTTCCATTCTGGCCTCGTATCTCGTCGCCATGACGGTGGTGCCACTGTTCTGCGCGAAGCTGATCAAGAAAGTTCAGGCGCATGGTTCGCCGGATGCCAAGGGCTTCAACGCTTGGTTCAACCGCCGCTTCGATGGCATGCTGAACATCTTTGAGCGCTTGCTGCGCACGGCTTTGAAGGTGCCTTCGCTCGTCTTGATCGCGCTGGTCGTGACTTTAGGAGCTTCGGCGCTGATCCTTCCTCGCATTGGTCTCGCCTATTTCCCACGTACAGATGCGGGGCAGTTCTACATCAGCCTGAAAGCACCGAGCGGCACGCGCTTGGAAGTCACCGAGAAACTGGTCGAGCAGGTGGAGAAGATCTGTCACGAGGTCATCTCCAAAGAGGACATGAACATCATCGTGTCGAACATCGGCATCACGGCGGACTTCTCCGCCATCTTCAATCCGAACTCCGCGCAGCACACCGCCACGGTGCAGGTCAGCCTGAAGGAAGATCACCATGTCGGCAGCTATGATTACATGGAGCGTGTGCGCAAACGCATCCGCGCCGAACTGCCTCACGTGAGCGCTTTCTTCCAGTCCGGTGGGCTTGTGGATTCCGTGTTGAACCTCGGCCAGCCGACGCCGATCGACATTCAGATCAGCGGCACGGATATCAAGGCAACGCACAAGACGGCGTCTGAACTCGCATCGAAGATCCGGCAACTTCCTGGCGTGAGTGATGTGCTGGTGCCGCAGGACATGGACTACCCGGGCATCCGCATGGATCTGGACCGCAAGCGCATCTCTGAGCTCGGCCTGACGCCGAAGGAAGTGACGCACAACGTCATCACCGCGCTGATGTCGAACGGCCTCATCGCGCCGACCTTCTGGGCAGATCCGAAGAGCGGCAACGACTACTACCTCACGGTGCAGTATCCGGATCATCACGTGAAAGATTTCGAGATGCTGCGTGCCATTCCGATTCGTGGTCCAGGCATGGAAAAGTCCGTGCGTTTGGATGCGGTCGCAACTCTTGAGCCGATGCTCGGTCCGACCGAAATCACGCACTACCAGATCCGCCGCATCATCAATCTCTTCGTGGCACCGGAAGGTGAAGATGTGAGCTTGGTGATGAGAGGTGTGGAGAAGATCCTCAAGGAAACGAAGGTGCCCGAAGGCGCCCGCATCGACCTGCGTGGAAGCGTGGGGAACATGAACGCTTCCTTCAAGACGTTTGGCCTGGGTTTGATCCTTGCCGTGGTGCTGGTGTATCTCATCCTCGTCGCCCAGTTCCAGTCCTTCCTGGATCCGCTTCTGATCCTGCTGGCCATTCCAACAGGCTTGATCGGTGTGGTGCTCACCCTTTGGCTCACGGGCACAACGATGAACGTCATGTCCCTCATGGGCGTGGTGATGATGATGGGCATCGTGGTCTCAAACAGCATCCTCATCGTCGAATTTGCCCGCCATCAAAGACAGGACGGCATGCCGCTGCGAGATGCGGTGGTCAGTGCCTGTCGTGTGCGCTTGCGACCGATCCTCATGACATCCCTCGCCACCCTCATCGGCCTCATGCCCATGGCACTCGCACTCGGTGCTGGCAGTGAAGCCTATGCGCCATTGGCTCGTGCCATCATTGGCGGCCTCGGTGTCTCCGTTGTGCTGACTATGTTCGTCGTGCCGGCGGCCTATCTTATTGCGCATCGCCGCAGCGAAGTCCGCTCTCACTCCCCTTCCCCAACGCCTGCTTCATGAACCGAATCACTCTCTTACTCGCCTGCCTGCCACTCCTCGCCGCCCATGCCGGAGAGAAGCCGCAGAAGCTGAGCCTGCGTGAGGCTCGGGTCCTGGTTTTGCAGCGGCATCCGCGCATCAATGCAGCAGACTTCACCGCGCGTGCCGTGGAGGAAATCGTGAATCAAAACCGCGCTGCGTATCTGCCGCAGGTGCAAGGCACTCTGGCCGGAGTCATCACCTCAGAAAGCCAAGGGGGAGTGCGCGCTTCCACGGACGCCTTGCAGCTTGCCGGCATCTATGACCGTGCCTCCGGTGCATTGAACGTGACCCAGCTCATCACCGACTTCGGCCGCACGACCAACCTCACCGCGAGCTCCCGTTTGCGTGCCGAAGCAGAGGCTCAAAATGCGCAGACGACCCGCGCGCAGATCCTGCTGGAAACCGATGCGGCGTGCTATGCGATCCTCCAGGCGCAAGCCCTGCTGGATGTGGCAGAGCAAACCGTGAAGACGCGTGGCCTACTGCGGGACAACACGGTCTCCCTGCAAAAGAACCAGCTCAAGTCCGCCATCGACGTCAGCTTTGCCGAGGTGAACATGAAAGATGCGGAACTGCTCGTCTCGCGCTCGAGCAACGACCTGAAGTCCGCGCATGCGACGCTTGCACGACTGCTGATGGATCCGAAGGACACGGTGTATCACATCACTTCATCCCTGCAGCCCGTGGCGCTGCCATCCAAGGCGGATGGCCTGGTGCAGATGGCGATGAACATGCGTCCGGAACTGGCCAAACTCAGACTGGAGCGAGATGCCGCGCTGAAGTTTGTGAAGGCGGAGAATGCTCTGAGCCGCCCACGCTTGACACTGCAAGGCGCAGCGGGCGTGATGCCCTGGCGTGATCGCAGCCTGGAACAGAATTATGCCGCCGCCGGTGTGGTGCTGACCTGGCCTCTTTTTACCGGTGGACTGAACACCGCCCGTCAAAATGAGGCCGATCTACGCGCCCAAGCTGCCGAACAAACTTTGAAGGATCAGGAAGCCGGTGTCACGCGGGATGTGCAGCTTGCCTGGTTGAATGCGACGAATGCGCTGGAACGGCTGAACATCACCGGACGTCTACGCGAGCAATCCGCCCAGGCCTATTCGCTGGCGGAGGCCCGCTATCAGGCCGGCAGCAGCAGCGTGGTGGAACTGAGCCAGGCACAGCTCACTCTGACAGCCGCGGAGATCACCCAGACGACGACGCGCTATGAGTATCTGCTGAGGAGGTCCGTGCTGGATTTCCAAACGGGCATCCTTCTTCCACGCGAGAGTGCAGCGGCAAAGTAAGGTGGTGCGAGCTTCAGCTTGCCTACAAACAACCAGGATGGTTGTCCCACCTTCAACAAATCAGGCCTCCCTTTTGAGGAGGCCTGATTGTCACGTTAACGATCAACTCACTTCACGGGTTCATCAGAAGTTGATCTGGGCCTGGAGACCGACGTAGTCGGCGCGCGTCTGATTATAGGGAGCCACGGCAGTGTTGGTGCGATCCCCATGAGTGTACATGAGGGTCAGCTCCAATTCAGGATAAGGGATGTAACGAAGACCGAGTCCGATCTCATCCACCTGATTGCGCGGGGCGTTGGTGGCGAATTTGCGGCCGCCGTCATAGGTGCTCCAGCGAACGAAAGGGATGAGTTCCTGCTGGTCAGCAAAGACATGACGATAGCTGGCCTGGACGTAGCCGCCACTGAGGCTGTCCGAGGTGATGGTGCGCATGTCCTTGCTGAGCATCGGGCCACGGCCCCAGTTCCATTCGGCTTCCACACCGAAGGGCTGAGGATAAAGGATGGCATTGATGCCAACGCGCTGGTCGAGCACGCCTTTTTCATCCGAGAAAGTTGGCGTCCCCGTGGTGCCATCCGGACGACGAACCGCGGAGGTGCCGGGAGCAAAGAGGCCCGTGTAGCCCTGCAGGCCGACTTCAAGGAACTGGCCGTTTTCAAACTCGAACGGATAGGCGAGACGAGCCACATAGTGAGTCTGGCCGTTGTTGTCCGCGCGATTGATGCCGTTGCCAGAGTAGGCGCCGAGCGCGACCACGCCATAGTCACCGGAACCGCGCAAGCCCATCTTCACGAGATCCTTGAAGCGATTGCGAATCTCAAAGGGCGACCAGTAGAAGAAGGCCCCGAAATCACGCTCACCTTCGACAGCGGAGTTGATGGCGTCCGGACGCTCAAGAACGAGACGGTTCTGGGAGGACTGCATATTGGACCAGCCGTAGGGCACCTTGGAAAGACCAAGACGCACACGATACTCACGAGCGGAGTCGAGGGAGATATCCGCATAGTAGTCACGGGCAGAGACGGCATTGGAAGCGGAACCTGCGACGCTGCCGAAGAAGTCCAACTGCGCATACAGATACACATGGTTGGTCAGGTCACCGCTGTAGGTCATACGAGCACGACGGATGCCGATGCTGGTCAGGTCATTGGCGATAGCATCGTTCGGCACGTTGAGGGGCGCGCCTTCCTCATGCAGCACCGAGGTGCCGCGCACCTGGACGTAGCCCTTCAGTTTCAGACGCTCATACCATTTGTCGGCAAGCATCTCGTCGAGCTCAGCCTTGTTCAGAGTCGAAGGAGAGGTGTTGTCCGTAATGCGGGAGAGCTCTTCCACCTGGCCCTTCGTGCCCATGACGATGTCCTCGAGCTTCTCCACCTTGCCGGCAAGACCAGTGGGCGCCTCAGGCTTTGTCGTGGCAGCGATTTGGTCCACTTTCGACTTCGTTCCGCTCAGTGCAGACTCGAGCTGCTTGATGCGGGTTTCCTGGGCTGCGAGGCGCCTTTCCAAAGCGGCCGTGGAGCCGGCAGGAGCATCGGCGAGGGTCGGAACTGGTGCAGTCGAGGCTGGGGCCGGGGCGGACGCAGGGACCGGCGCGGAGACCTTGGCTTCATCGGCTTTCATGGCCGCGACGAGCATGTCATGTTCAGCCTGGGTGATGCTGCCCTTGGTTTTCAGGATGCCGAAAAGCTGCTCCATGGCCTGGCTGGCAAGCACGGGAGAGACAGGCGTAAAGGCCACCGTGGCGGCCGTGAAGAGACTCAGGAGTCTCCAGCGAGTGCGGGTCGGGTCGATGCGTAGCATGATGTGGGTGAAGCGTATAAAGAAGGAGAGCCGAGGAACTGCCCCGGAAGGCAGCGAGAAACAGCACCCGAACTTGATGTCCAGGTGACAGTTCCGCCATGTATCGGGAGCGTCACCAAGTTGGCGAGATTTCCAATGTTACATCTTCGTCACACTAACCATTTAAAGCTCATCAATAAAATTCAAACTGTTGATTTTCATCGAATTACATGAATGTCACACACCGTCACATGTCCACATCGACACCTGCCCAACGGAATCCGGTGACGAAGTGTGAACATGTGTGACAAACTCGTCACACGCCACCTTTTGCCACCCTTCCTACCACCTCCTAAAAGGTGCCCGCCTCCAACCAACAGACATCTAATTCTATGAAATCTGCTCTTCTTACCCTCGCCCTCATCGCGACGACGGCCGTCGGCCTCCAGGCGCAAACCACCCTCCGTATCCGTGGCTCTGATACCCTCGGCGCCAAACTGGTTCCTCAGTTGGCCGAGTCCTTTAAAAAGCAAGGTGGCAAGGTGAGCTTTGACATCGCCGCTGAAGGCTCCTCCACAGCTTTCACCAATCTGGCCGCTGGCACCGCCGAGATCGGCATGTCTTCCCGCAAGGTCAAGGCTGATGAACGCGCCCTCTGCCGTAGCAAGGGCGTGACGCTGACCGAGTTCGAGATCGCGTGGGACATGATCGTGATCGTGGTGAACAAAAACAACCCTGTGTCTGACCTGAGCAAAAAGCAGGTGCTGCAGATCTTCGCCGGTGACATCACCGACTGGAGCGAAGTGGGCGGAACCCCGGGCCCGATCTCCCTCTACACCCGTAACACCTCTTCCGGCACCTACCGCGACTTCATCGGCCTGGCGATGAAGGGCCGTGAATACGGCAAGAACAGCCAGAAGATGGCTGGCAATGAGCAGATCGCCTCGGAAGTCGGCTCCAATGCCAACGGCGTGGGTTATGTGGGTCTGGCCTATGCCGCCTCCAAGGGCACGAAGGTCGTGACAATCGGCGGCGTGACCCCCAGCGTGGCCACGGTCAAAGACTACCCCTATTCCCGTCCGACCTATCTGTACAGCAATGGCGAGCCTGCCGGCACCACCAAGGAATTCATCGACTTCTGCCTCAGCGCCAATGGCGAGAGCATCGTGGGCAAGGTCGGTTTCGTGCCGAAGTCCCAGGCGAAGTAAAGAACACCTGATTTGACAGCGCGTGCCAACCGGCGAATGAAACACTTCCTTCGCCGGTTGCCCGTTTCTCTCCCTGTCACCCGTGACCTCCTGACTTGGTGGATACTCCTGCTCCAACTGAACGCCCTCCGCTCCGCGACCTGATCCTCAGGAAGGGGAAACGCACTGTCGCAGGTGTGGATCCTCAGAGCTACATCCGCGGCTTCTTCGCCGCGAACTCCAGTGTGACGATCATCGTGCTGGCCCTGATCATGATCTTCCTGCTGAAGGAAGGCGCGGGGTTCCTCGGCACCTACAAGCATGAACTGGAGATCTACCGCCGCGCGGGTCTGGAGTTCTGTGACATCGTGGACCGTCCGCTTTCCGAGCAGCAGGAACTTTCCAGCAAGCTGCGCCGGGCTGTTACCACAAGTGTGGATCCGATCATTCAATCTGCGCGCACACGGCGTGATGCCGCCTTCCTCCTGAAGCGCGAGGTGGAAGATCAGGCCAAGCTTCAACGCGAGCCTTTGGACGCCGCTCTGGAAAAAGAACCTGCCCCTGCGACCACCGAACTGGATCCACTGCGCCAGCAGGTCGCCGCTGCGGCCGGGAAAGCCGCGGCCGCCATGTCCGTGCCTGACCTCTTCACGGCGGATGAAGCCAAGCGTCTGCGTGATGAATTCGCGAAGCTTACACCCGAGGTGAGTGACCTGCCGCCGATGCTCATGGAACTGAGCGCTGCCTTCACAGCGAAGGACAAGGAGGCGAAACAAAAGTTCGGCTCACTCGTGGATGCTTCTGATAAATTGGAAGAGGCGCCTGAGGAACTGCGTGGCGTCCTGGATGAACTAAAGGAAGAGGTGCTCGCCACCAAGGAAACAGCCACCACTCACTTCACGCTTGAAGAGGGCCGCCAAAAGCTGCTCAAGGCTGCCAGCAAGGCCAAGGATCCCCAGGAAAAGGACGCGCTGCTCAAAGAAGCCGAAGCGTCCAAGACCGACGAGCCTAACTACGAGGAGAGCATCAAGCCAGTGCTCGAACGCCGCGAAGAGTTGATCGAAAAAGTGGTGGCCTATGCAGCGGCTGCCGATGCAGCAGCGGTGAATCTGCCAAAAGAAGGTGGCACGGCTGAAGCCACGCAATTGCTCACGGAAGTGCGTGCTTCCCTGCCCCTCCATGCCAAAGCGCTGCGTGATGGCGTGGAAGACCTGCGCACGTGGAAGCAGGACAAGCCAGTGTCCATTTTCACTGTCATCGGCGCCTTCTTCTTCGGCACCTCTTGGCTGACGAACAGCTCCTGGCAGGACTTCTTCGGCTTCGTGCCGCTGCTGGTGGGGTCGGTGGTGATTGCCTTCATCGCCATCCTGATCGCCACGCCGCTCAGTGTGGCTGCGGCCATCTACACGAACCAATTTGCCTCTGACCGCGAGAAGGAAATCATCAAGCCGGTGATTGAGTTCATCCAGGCCATTCCATCCGTGGTGCTGGGCTTCATCGGCATCTCGCTGGTGGGTGATTTGATCAAGGAGATCAGTGAGGTGCCATGGCTGAACTGGCTGCCCGGTTTCCCGATCCAGGAACGGCTCAACATGTTCAACGCGGGATGCCTGCTCGCATTGATGGCCGTGCCCACGATGTTCAGTCTGGCTGAAGATGCGCTGAACAATGTGCCGCAGGCCTACATCGATGCTTCAGATGCCCTCGGTGCCACGAAGCTGCAGACCGTTTTCCGCGTCATCGTGCCAGCAGGCTTGTCCGGCATCGCCGCGGCGGTGCTGCTCGGCCTAGGCCGTGTGATCGGAGAGACCATGGTGGTGCTGCTCGTCGCAGGTAACCGAATCGCCATCCCCGATTTCAGCGCCGGTCCTGGCGTTATCTTCCAGCCAGCTCACACGCTGACGGGCATCATCGCGCAGGAATTGGGCGAGGTGTCACGCGGCAGCGCGCACTGGCAGGCTCTCTTCATGGTCGGCATCGTCCTCTTTGTCATCTCCCTCGCTGTGAACGGCTGCGCCCGCGCCGTGGTACGCAGGTTTGAACTCCCGAAAGCATGAGCACCGAACCTGCCAATCCCTTCGCCGGAGACCAAAGCACCGCGCAGCGCCGCGAGACCGTGGTGCGCTGGCTGCTGCGTCTGAGCACCCTCCTGATCGTCACCGTCACGGTGTCCATCGTGGCGCATATTTTCATCAAGGGCGCGCCCATCACCTTCCGTAAAGAGTTCCCCTTTGTGAACGTGAAGTTCCTCACAGAACTGCCAGGCACTCTGCATGTGATTTTCGACAAGCAGGGCAACGCGATCGAGACCGATGTGAACGGTGCTGACGCGATCAAGAAGCAGCTAGGCGACAACTTCCGCGAGGAGAAGACCATCTCCTATTCCGGTGGCGGCATCCTGGGGCCGATCGTGGGCACGGCATTGCTGGTCATCGTCAGCGTCACCTTAGCGCTCTTCCTGGGGGTATGCAGCGCCATCTACCTGAGTGAGTATGCCAGCAAAGGCAAACGTGTGGAGATGATCCGGCTCGCGATTCTGAATCTCGCAGGCGTGCCCTCCGTGGTGTTTGGCCTCTTCGGTCTGGGCGCCTTCGTTCTAACCGCCCCCGTCCTCACGGACATACCGCATGAGCGCAGCCTGCTGGTGATCCCCCTGCTCTTCACCAAGCTCAGTTTCCAAGGCTGGGACACCTGCGTGCTCAGCGGGGGCTTCACACTCGCCTTCGTGATCCTGCCCGTGATCATCACCGCCAGTGAGCAGTGCCTGCAGGCCGTGCCACAGGGCTTCCGTGAGACCAGCATGGCGCTCGGGGCCACACGCTGGCAGACCATCAGGCGTGCGGTGCTCCCCTTTGCCACGCCGGGCATTCTTACGAGCAGCATTCTCGGCATCGCCCGTGCCGCAGGTGAGACCGCACCGATCATGTTCACCGCCGCGCTGGCTTTCAAAGACAAGTTGCCTTGGCAGAAGGACCTGCCTGCCCTGCCCGCAGATGCAAGCGTCTTCGCGCACTGGGAGCAGAGCGTGCAGCGCTTTCTCGGCATCTTCACAGAGTCCGTGCAGGCCTTGCCCTATCACATCTACACCCTGGCCGCGCGCATTCCGCACAATGAGTACTCCGAGCGTGCTCAATACGGCAGCGTCTTCGTCTTCCTCGTCCTCGTCGCCAGCCTGGCCGCGACCTCCATCTGGATGCGGCGTCGTCTGCGTGGCAAATTCAGATGGTAAACCCGCGAGCGGAACCCCCAATTCTCAAGCCTGCCAATGACCAACCCAATCCCAAACTATGAAAGCCTAGCGAATCGCTTCGTCTTTCTGGGGCATTCGTGCTTGGGGCATTCCTTGGTCATTGGAGCATGGTCCTTGGTCATTCATTTTCCCTGATGCCTGACACTTCCCCCAGTCCCTCCCAACCAGCCATCGTCGAGGTCAAAGACGTGGACTTTGCCTATGGCAGCAAGACCGCGCTGCATGGCATCAACCTCAAGGTGGAACGCAAGCGGGTGACGGCTCTCATTGGACCTTCGGGTTGTGGCAAGAGCACCCTGCTGCGCTGCATCAACCGGATGAACGATCGTGTCCCCGGCGCACGCATCGCCAAGGGTGAAGTGCGGGTGAAAGGCAAGAACATCCATGATGCGGATGTGGATCTCACCCAGCTCCGCAAGCAGGTCGGCATGGTGTTCCAGAAGAGCAATCCCTTCCCGAAAACCATCTATGAAAACGTGGCCTACGGCCTGCGAGTGCATGGCGAAAAGGATGGCGAGGTGATCCATGAAGCCGTGGAGCGCGCTCTGAAGCAGGCCGCTCTGTGGGACGAACTCAAGGACCGCCTCCAAGCTCACGCGCTGGGCCTCAGCGGCGGCCAGCAGCAGCGCCTGTGCATCGCCCGCGCCATTGCCACGCAGCCGGATGTGCTGCTGATGGATGAACCCTGCTCCGCGCTGGACCCCATCGCCACGCTGAAGATCGAGGAACTCATTCACCAACTGGCGCACGATTACACCGTGATCATCGTGACGCACAACATGCAGCAGGCTGTGCGTGTGAGTGACTACACGGCCTTCCTCCACCTCGGCAAGCTCATCGAGTTCGACGAGACGGAACGGATGTTTGACCGGCCCAAACAGAAGCTGACTGAATCCTATCTGCGCGGCACCTTCAGTTGAGCCTCTCATCGGACCCGTGCCCCATGACCACATTTTTCAGAGCCGTGGAAGACAATGGTTTGGAAGCCCGGGGTATTCGTGCTCCATATCAGCCCTCCGTCGTTTCAACCATGCCAGCCGCATCGCCATCGCCAACACCCGACGCCAACTTCATCCAAGTGGAGAAGTTCAACTATGCCTATGGCGACCATCAGGTGCTCTTTGATGTGGATCTGGACCTGCATCGTCAGGATATCACGGCGCTCATCGGGCCCTCAGGTTGCGGCAAGAGCACCCTGCTGCGCTCCATCAACCGCATCAATGATCTGGTGGACATCGCCCGTGTTGTCAGCGGTCATGTGCGTATTGATGGAGTGGACATCTACTCTCCGGAAGTGGATGTGATCAGCCTGCGAAGGAACATCGGCATGGTGTTCCAGAAGTACAATCCCTTCCCGCGCAGCATTTTTGAAAACGCTGTGTATGGCCTGCGTGTCGCGGGGGTGAAGGACAAGCAGGCACTGGAAGAAGCGGCGGAGCGGAGCCTGAAGCTCGCCGCGCTTTGGGACGAGGTGAAGGATCGCCTGCATGAGACGGCCACGGGCCTTAGCGGCGGTCAGCAGCAGCGTCTGTGCATCGCCCGTGCCGTGGCTCTGCAACCGCGCATCCTTTTGATGGACGAACCCTGCGCGGCGCTGGACCCGATCGCCACCGCACGCATTGAGGACCTCATCGCACAACTGCGGGGGCAGTTCACCTTTGTCATCGTGACTCACAACATGGAGCAGGCGAAGCGCATCGCCGACAAAACGGCCTTCTTCTACAAGGGGAAGCTCGTCGAATATGACGACACCATGGAGATTTTTGGCAATCCGAAGCTGAAACTCACCGAGCAATATGTGACGGGAAGGCTGGTTTAGGCCTGAGGCATTGAAATCAATGCTGAGTTAAGGGGACACTCGTCTGTTCAGCGATCAGACCAGGATGATTGCCGACCTCAGATTTGAGGGTGTTCTGGAGTCATCTTCCGAGCGCAGAAATGGAGCTCGAACCAGCCATTTAGGCGGCCTAACCAAAGGCGAGACCACTGTTCATGAGAACGCGCAAAAATATCAAGGTTTATTAAATATAAACTTTGAATCCCACGTATTTGCTCGTATAACCATAATTAATAGCCATGACTCGCTCCCTTTCTCCCTCGCTTCTTGTGGAAGCTCCAGTTTTTGCAGCACGGCGGTCCCCAGCACGTCGGATGAGAATCCACTGGTTTGATTACGCCTTCTTCACCCTGATCCTCGTTCTGATCTGCGGTGGCGCCCTGTTCATGCTTGAACTCGCTTCTTCCCAGAGCGGCGGCCATGAGTCCGCGCTGGGCCAGATGTTGAGCGAGGGCTCCCTCTGGATGTCGGCGGCCATCAACAAGGTTTCCTATTATGGCCTGCTGTTCTTGGCCAGCGTGGTAAACTCAGCGCTTATGGTGGCCTTGGTTCAGGTGCTTCGCACAGTCGATCGTCAGTTCAGCCGCAAGGTGCAGCGCCGCTGGCCTTCCTCCACCACTTATGTGCCTCAGTCTCGTCAGGTAGCGACGGCTCAGGTCGTCCGCGCACCCGCTGCTGCTGTTACTGTGGTGAGCAAGTCTCCCCTGCACCGCTCTTTCCTGCTGAGCCCACTGGTGCGCTGATTGGCTGATCGTCGGAGGACGATTCAGGCCTTCCTCGGCAACACCGGAGGCGTGCGTAGTGGCTGCGTTTCACGCATTTTGGCGAATTCCTCAGGCATCAGCAGTTCCACATCCGCACCCATGCTCAATGGGCTAAGGAAATGGTTCTCCGTGCGTTCCGCCGATTCAGCCAGCCATGCGTAGGACTTGTGATAGAGATGTAAAAACCGATCCACAAAGGGAGCGATGACCTCTGAAGATGTGGCGGCCATCTCGGCTGAAAGCGCCCGAGTGTCGATCGTGGAGCCTGGATTCATGGAAACGTTGATCGGCTCAGGCAGTTTGCCCTGGAGCAGATAATCGTTCATGGGAATGGGCAGCTTATTGGGCGTGAAGGGATAAGTGGCTCCATCCAAGGCGCCTAAAATCTGGCGCACCAAGTTTGTCATCTTCGGCACCACGGACTGCAGTGCGGCGAAGAAGCTCCCGTTGTCATTGAGGTTGGCGAACTTGGCGCCCAGCGTCTGGAAGGCGAAGAAGGTGGTCAGCAGCTCTCGGAAACTGGGCAGGGCTGAAGCCAGACTCTCATAGACAAGGCACCACTGCGGAAGGTCTTTCTTCCTCACGCTCAACGTGTCATCAAGCTGAGCATCGGGTGTCCACCAAAGCAGCCCAAGCGCTGCTGCAAAACGGCTCTCCATGCGCTGCTCATAAGCCTGGATGGCTGTCTCGACATGCTCCATGACCATGCGCTGGCGGGCGCCTTCTGCACGGAGGGACTCAGGACTGGTGTCTTCCGTGCCGAACTGGATCCGCGAGACGGTGAAACCCGCCAGACTGAGCGTGGCTGCCGCTTCGAGGTCGCGTCGGCGCTGCCAAGCCATGTTCCATTCCTGGAGAGCCATTTTGAGACGGCTGCCCCACTCCTTCATCTCATTCCGGACACGCTGAATCTCATCTTGAAGCTGAGTGCCACCCGGTGCTGTGGCGTGAGTGCCGCCGAGGCCGCACATGGCGCGCTCGGGATGCGCGAGCCCGCCAAAATAACGACGAATGACCACTAGCGACTCATCCTCCCGGCGATTCTGGTGAATCACCTCTTCCTCGGCCACCATGCGATGCTCAAGCAGGCTGACACCCAGCTCATGCTGGTAATAGAAGAAGGTCACCTGTCTGGATAGATCCACGAAACTCCGGAATTGCGACGCGGCCGGAGCATCGACCGGAAGTTCGGCAATGATCTCCGCGCCCTTCGGCGCCTTCCCCGACGGCCTTTCGGACTGCGTGGTTTGCACGTCACGGGCTGCACGGGCCACATGGCGGGCGAGGAGCAGGGACAGGTTCTCTGGCAGGCGATTTTGCTTCATGCCGCGGCGGACCTCCACCTTGCTGGCGTCCCAGGCTTTGTCGAGGAGGCCCATCTTCGCCTCCAGGGCGTTCCAGGCGTCCAGCCCAATGAGGTTTTTCGCGGCGATGTCTGCCCCGGATTGCAGACGCATGAGCGCAGCAGCATTCACCAAACGGGCGATCACAAAGAAGAAGGCGAAGAGCACTTTGGCCACCGTCATCCACAGCCAGGTGACCTTGCGGATAAAGGCTTGGAACTTTGTTTCCTTCGCTCTGGCCTGACGCATGTCCATCTCCCAAGGATCACGCTCCATGAGAGCGCGGTAGAACCAGGTGTTCAACTCCCGGACCAAGTGGCTGAAAGTGGTGCCGATGCCGCCGGCATTCATCGCCAGCTCGCGAACTAAGAGGGAGGCGAGCTCTCGTGCGCTGGTCACTGAGACCACCGGCAGGCCAATGTTGAGAATCATCTGACCACTGCTCACGCCGACGACGCCGTCCTTCACCGAGGTGCGAATGCTGGCGGTGGTGTCCAACCAGATCTCCTCCACAGGATCCAGACGGAGATGCCAGCAAAGCTCGTCGACCATCTGATAGATGTCCGGCTGGCTGGCTGGTGTGATCTGCAGGGCCACTCCTTTTCGGCGAGGGTGCGGCAGCAACGGACGCAGCATAAAAATCCATGTCACAGCGCCAGCCGCCAGATAACCCAGGGGCAGAGCATCCTCCCAAGTGAGCTGTTTGGCGAAGGCCAAGTGGTGCGTCCAGTCCCATGCCGTCCATCCCAAATACCCTAGGAATGCGAGGAGGGCCACGGTATAGAGCAGCGGCAACGTCAGCGACACCGCACTGGTGGCCATGAGCAGCCCAAAATGCAACGGGCCGCGCCACGGGAGGAGGCGCACACGCTTCATTGAAGGTGGCTTGGGCGAGCTTTCGGCAGACATTGGGATTGACCAGGAATCCCAAATTAAATGCGTTTTATATAATTACAATAATTTCCAGCCCAGAAATTTCAGTAAATCTAACCTTCGTCACTGCCTTCGTATGTTTCCTCTCTCCTCTCAAACTACTGAATCGCAGTAAACTAAATCCTAAGCCTTTAGTCTAACCGAGGAGGCTTATGCGATAATATCCTTCGCCACGATGCCTTCCACGTCCGTTAACCGGAAATTACGGCCAGCGTAGCGATAGGTCAGGCGCTCGTGATTGATGCCCAGTAAATAGAGCACGGTCGCATGCAGGTCATGGGTGCCAATGATGCCCGTCTCAGCGGTATCGCCCATGTCGTTCGTGCTGCCATAGGTGAAGCCGCCCTTCACCCCACCACCGGCCATCCACATGGTGTAGCCGCGGCCATTGTGACCACGGCCATTGTAGGGCTCGTTGTCATAGCTGCTGCCGCGCCCGAACTCGCCGCCCCAGATGATGAGCGTGTCCTTCAGCATGTCACGCTGCTTCAGATCCGCGATCAAGCCCGCAATCGGCTGGTCAATGGAGCTGCACTGGCGGCCGAGGTTGTCCTTCAGGCCATTGTGATGATCCCAGCCAGGCGAGGTGAGCTGGATGAAGCGCACACCCTTCTCGGCCATGCGGCGGGCCATGAGGCATTGGGTGCCAAAACGTTCCGTGTCCGCATTGTCGAGGCCGTAGAGGTCCCGGATGTGCTGCGGCTCCTTCTCGAGTTCCTGCACCGCAGGCACGCTGCTCTGCATCTTGTAGGCCAGCTCATAGCTCTGGATGATGCCTTCCAACTCTGGATTCCCCGGATCGCCCTCCAGCATCTTGCGATTAGCCTTCTGGATGAACTCGATCTGCTTGCGCTGCTGGGCATCGCTCAGGCGTCCACTGCTGAGGTCAGGGACGCCACCGCCACCCGTGCTGAGACGTGTGCCCTGAAAGCTGGCAGGAAGGAAGGCCGAGCCATAGTTCATCGCCCCGCCATTGTCCGCGGCCGGATTGATGGTGACAAAGCCCGGCAGGTCCTCCGCCTCCGTGCCTAGACCGTAGACGACCCAGGCCCCCATGGATGGCCTAACAAAGGTTTCATTGCCGATATGCAGCGCCACCGTGGCCATCTGGTGCGCATTCGTGCGGGTCTGCATGCCATTCAGGATGCAGAGGTCGTCCGCCTGCTTCGCCAGCTCCGGAAAGGCTTCTGAGATCATGAGGCCGCTCTTGCCACGCGGCTTGAACTCAAACTTGGCCCCCATGTATTTGGCCACCTTATTCTCCTCGGCCTTCGCCAAGTCAGGCTTCCAGTCAAAGGTGTCCAGATGGCTCGGTCCGCCCTGCATGAACATGAAGATCACCCGCTTAGCCTTCGGCGCAAAGTGCGGGGGCTTCGGCGCCAGCGGATTGATGGTCTTCGGCGGCGCGGCAGCGTTCGCCCACTGCTGATGCAGTGCATTGAAAGCCAGCCAGCCAAAGCCTGCGCTGGTCGATTGGAGAAGGGTGCGACGGGTGTTCATGGCGGTAAACATAGTTAGGTGCTGGTGTCCACTTCTGAATAGACCGTGTCGTAACCCAGAAGCCAGTTGAAGGCCCTGTGGCGCTCCATGGCGATGCTGGTGGCCATCTGGACTTGCTCCGAGGGAGCCTGACTGATCGTCTTTCCGGCGATGGCGAGATCACCATCCACCAGCGGGACACCATCAATGTTCAGCGGACCAAACCAGGCCGTGGGGGCGAACTCAGCCAGATTAATGGCCTCATGGTTCAATGAAAATTGCCGGAGCCGCCAATGCAGCGCAAACGCCTGGTCAGCGCCTTTCTGAATCTCCGCGCCACTCTTCAACTCCAGGCTTTCAAACAGCTCGCTGGCCTCAGAATGGAGAAAATCAAACTCTGCTGATACTACCTGCGGATCCTGGCAGGTATCATGAGCCGGAAGATCCAGAATGCCCAAAGCCCAGGCGAGCACGGTCAGACCCTCTGATGTCCATGAGGCATTCACTCGCGTCTGCGGATCGAGGGAACCCAAAGGCGCATCCAGACATTCACTCTCCCAAGCTTCCAGCTCAGAAAGGGTGCCGACATCCTCAAGCCAGCTCTTGGCGCGCGACAAGATATCCGCGCATTGCTCATTGTCCGGCTCGTCAATGAACGATCGGCAGATCACAGCGCACAGGCAGAAGGCACGGCGAAGCACACGGCCTTGAGTGGGCGGACTCAGCGGCGGCTCATCGGGATCAGCAGTCTTCATGTGCTCAGAGTTTGAGATTCAAAAAACATATCGGAACTCCGCCGTGCCCAACAAAGATTGC
Organism: Verrucomicrobiota bacterium; assembly: GCA_040387935.1. Taxonomy (GTDB): domain Bacteria; phylum Verrucomicrobiota; class Verrucomicrobiia; order Verrucomicrobiales; family Verrucomicrobiaceae; genus Prosthecobacter. The sequence goes on from JAZKCU010000002.1 coordinate 191,041, forward strand.
ACCAGTGCTTCCAAACCCAGCTCACGCTTGAGTTCCTCGGCGTCACTCAGTTCATCCAAGTTTGGATCACGGTTCAAAACGAGACGGTAAGCGGCTTTAACATCGTTGTTAGCCTTGGCGGAGATCTCCGTGGCGATCTCCGCCACTAGCGGGTTGTTCATGAAGAACAAGGCCTGCGGTGCCACGGTTGTCACATCGCGCTGGCCTTTGATCTGGGTGGGACCGGGAAAGTCGAAGGTGCTGAAGAGTTCGGGGACGGCATCACGAACGACCGGCAGATAGATCGTGCGGAAGTTGTCCTCGACACTGAGGAGGCTCCGGGTGCGGCCATGGTTGCCTTTGCCGCCCGTGCCTGCGACCTGGACGCCTTCAGGTCGATCATAAGTGAGGCGGCCAGAGAGCTGGAGCAAGGTATCACGCAGGGGCTCCAGCTCGAGGCGCTTCGGGTTCATGCGCCAGCGCAGTTTGTTGCCAGCATCGGGATGCGTGTTGTCGCCTTTGCTGGAGAGGCGGTAAGTGCGGCTCAGCATCAGCGTGCGGATCATCTTCTTCACCGACCATCCGCCCTCGATGAAGCGCACGGCCAGATGATCCAACAGCTCTGGATGCGTGGGATCGGCACCGGTGATGCCAAAATCATCCACCGTGCGCACCAGTCCTTCGCCGAACAAATGTTGCCACAACCGGTTTACCATGACACGGGAGGTCAGCGGATGCGCGGGCGAGGCCATCCATTGCGCGAGTTCAAGACGTCCGGAGGACTTTGGTGGAATGGCGGACAAGGCAGGAAGATTCGGCATGCCGAGCTTGCCGCGATCCGGCGCACCTTCGCGCTCATAGGGATCTCCGCCCACTGCCAGTTCGCAATCGCGGACATCGCCCTCGATCACGCCCATGCAGAAATGCGGATCATGATCAAAGCGGATCGTGCCCTTCGGATTTCCCAGCTCACGAATGTCATCCATGGAATGGATGCCCGCAGGCAGCTTCAACGGAGGTCCGACTTCTTCATCCAGTTCCGTGGGAAGATCCACCAGCGCCTCCGGGCTCACGTAACCACCACGGGCTGGCTCGGAGCGGTTCGGCGTGCCGCTGAGTGTGCGGCTGCTGTAAAAGATGCCTGCCAGCGCATAGTAGTCCTTCTGCGTGACGGGCTCAGTCTTGTGATCGTGACAGCGGGCACAACTGAGCGTGAGCCCCATGAAGGCACGCGAGACGACATCGATCTGGTCATCGACCTGATCGAGCACGTACTGCTCATAGCTGCCTTCCTGCAGGTTCATGCTGCCGAGCGCCAGCATGCCGGTGCCCACGATCTGGTCACGACGCTGCAACACTGTTTTCGCAGGCAGCAGATCACCGGCGATCTGCTCAGCCACAAAGCGATTGTAGGGCTTGTCCTCATTGAGTGAATCAATGACCCAGTCACGATAGCGAGCCGCATAGAGAAAGGGCGCATTCCACACGCGACCGACACTGTCCGCATAGCGGACCACGTCTAACCAATGACGCGCCCAGCGTTCGCCAAAGCGCTCGGATTGAAGGAATGCATCCACCACCTTCGCAAAGGCAATGTCATCCGTCGCCGGATCCCGCACAAACTTCTCCACCTCCTCCTGAGTCGGTGGCAAGCCACGCAGGTCAAAGGAAGCACGGCGGATCAAGGTAAGACGTGAGGCATCGCCAATCGGGTGCAGGCTGTCCTTCTCCAATCGCGCCAGGATGAAGCGGTCGATATCATCCTTGGCCCAGGCCGTGTCCTTTGTGGCTGGCACTGGATGCCGCACAATCCGCTGGTAGGACCACGGCGTCGGATTCTCATACTTCTCCGCCGCAAGCAGCCCTGAGCAGGAAGCCGCAGAGAGAACTAGAACGCAGAGGTAGTTTGCTTTCATGACCGGATTGATGAGCCACACGAGTCACTAACAAGGTTGCTCTCAACGGTGAGCCTTGAGCCACACGCTGAGTGCCTTCACATTCTGATTGAAATCGAGGCTGTAAAGCACCCCGCCCGCAGGCTTGGTCTTCTTGCCATCGGAGTCGCGCATGACGCCGCGCTCATCATCGGTGGCAGTCCAGGAGCCGTCAGGCTTCATCTCGGCGAGGATGGTCTGGATGTCGGCATCCGTGGGAGGTGAGGACCAGCGCTCTTTCTCGACGCGAGGAAACTCCACCTTCTCACCATGGGCGATCTTGCTGCCGGTGGTCTGAATGGCATCCAGTTCGCTGTCCCATTTCCAACCGTAGTTGGAGGAAGCCTTCTTATCCGAATAAGTCAGCTCAAAACCCTTGCCACCTTCTCCACGCTCGAAGTAGATGGGCTTGTTGGTTTGCAGTTCATAGAAGCGAGCCACTTGGTTGCCTGGCAGCAAGACGGTGCGGAGATAGGTGATCGCCTTCGCCACTGATGCCAGATACTTTTTGTCCCCAGTGGCGGCTGAGAGCTTGAGCAAGGCCCACATGGCTGCTTGTGACTCGCGACCACAAATGGCCGTGGGTTCAAACTGGCGGCTCCACACCGGCTGCATCTCCGCGTTGTATTGCTGGCCCCAGGCTGGCTGCGGATCAGGCATCTGCGCCGTAACCAGGAAGTCACCACCGCGCTTGGCAGCCTCGATGTATTTCTGATCTCCACGAAGCTGCCCGGCAAGCAGCAGCGTGCTCATCAGCGTGGCATGCGTGTTGTCATTGAGCACATAGCAGCCGGTGAAATCCTTCGGCCATTTGCGCGGCCAGTCGGCGGGATAGTTTCCAGGCTTGACGGGATACATCGACTCCGGCGGAGATGCGGTTGGATGAGAGTCAAAATTCGCGCTCCAACCACCTGCCGGATACTGCGTGGCCATGATGGTCTCGAGCGCAAAATCCGCCGCCTCTTTGATTTCTTCATCCTTGCCACCCAGCGCATGATCCACCCGCACGAGCAGGCGGGTCGCGGCCTGGGACACATCATCGTCGAAGGTGGAGTAATTGTTCTTGTTCTTATGCTGACGCCAGTTGTGCCAGCCCGCCTCGGCCTGCGGCATCTTGGAGCGTGAGATGAGCTTGCCCTCCGCGTCGCGACGGTAGAGCATTTCATCACGACCTTTCGCATCGAAATGACCTGAGTAGTCCCAGCCGCCCGAAGCGAGCTGCGTGCGTGCCACACAGCGTGCCGCATCCACTGCCCCCTTTAGACAGGCTTCATCCTTCGTGGCCTCATAAGCATCCAGCATCGCCATGCCGACCGCCGGCGTCCCCGGAGGCTGGATCCAGATCGTGTCAGGTCCCGGAATGCCCTCCGCCTCACGCAGCTTGAAGTCAGCGCTGTAGCGATAGACGTAGCCTCCATGAGAGGCTGCCTTGCTGTGATAGAAAGTCACCGCTTTGGTTAGGGCCGAGGAGACCTCGGCGGGGGTGGCGGCCGTCACGAAAGACGGAATGACGAAGGCCGAAGCCAGAATGACGAAGGAATGAGTGAACATGGTGGGAGAAGTTGATGACGACGGCAAGGAGAGGAATCAGCGTGTTAGTGGGGAGACATCTTGACTCCGGCTTTCTTCAGGATGGCGTTCAAAGCGTTCGGATTGGGAGCCTGAGGGCTTTTGTCATGGAAATGAAAGCCCCCCGCACGCTCATTCCCAACATACAAATTGGCGATGGAACACTGATAGCAGATCTGTAGATCATAGACGCGCCCTCCGTCGACTACACGAATGCCATGCCGGGGGAAGTAACAGGCAGGCATACCGTCACCACCCGATAACCTCCCGGCGCGATCCAGATCCTGAATGATCAGCCTCATCTCCGGAGTTACCGGCAAGGTGTGCTTGCCAAGGATCGGATAGTCGTGGAAAATTTGGTCGGGCTTTAGTTTGGGTTTAGGCGACGCGGGTGCAGCTTCCACTTCTTTCGAGCCAGGAGGTGGCGAACCAAAGGGATCGTCGAAAGGAAGCTGTCTTCCTTCGATCACCTCCATCGGGTCGAGAGAAATGACCGTCCAGGTTTTCGCCTCCAAAAACGGGCGGAGTTGCTCCGGGGTATGCCCTAGCCTGGGCTTGTCAGCGGCCAATACACCTACCGACAAAGCGAGAAGACAGCGCAGGAGATTCTTCATCTGAATCGAGCGCTTGAGGTTTTACTCCGCCTTGATCCCGACATTCTTGTTCCCATTGTCACGCACAGCGTCCACGGTGTTATGCAGAGCGCCGAGCGGGACATCGGCGTCACCGCTGACGATGACCTTGGAACTTGGATGCTGGGAAAGGAAGTTGCTCAGATGACCGCGCAGACGGTTCATGGCGATCTTCTCTTCATTGATGATGACTGTGTCTCCACCGGCGGTGACATGGAGTGTGATGACCTCGCCGCTGCTGGCTGAAGCGGACTCCCCTTCCCCTTTGCGAACCTTGATTGAACCCTCGCCTTCACGGGCGCCGGGCTTCTTGCCACCTTCGCCCTCGCGAGGGCCGGTTTTGACACCGCCTTCACCATCACGGGCTCCTGAGCGTGGCTTCTCGCCGTCACGCTCACCGGTGCGAGGCTTTTCGCCATCGCGCATGCCGGGCTTCTTGCCGCCTTCACCTTCGCCATCACGCGCAGGCTTCTTGACGCCGCCCTCGCCATCGCGAGCGCCAGGCTTCTTCATGCCTTCACCGTCGCGGTCACCCGCTTTCTTGCCGCCTTCGCCGTCACGATCACCGGTCTTCTTGCCACCTTCACCGTCACGGTCTCCCGTCTTCTTCACGCCATCGCGCTCACGTTCACCTTCGCGCATGGGCTTGCCATCTTCCCCAGCCTCACCCTTGCGCGGCTTCTCGGTTTCAGCGGAGCGGTTGGCTGCGCCTTCGCGGACCTTGGCGGGGACTTCCTTTTCCGCAGCGCGGGCCGTGGTGAAGGAATAGCTGACGAGGACGCCGAGCGTGAGGACGAGCAGCGCGTGGACCCAGGGCTGGCGGGTGGTTGGTTGGGCGATCATGAGAATGCGTTGACGCAGGGTGGGGTGGTTGCGCACACATGGGGCCAACCCTGCAATGGCCGGGGGTGCGAAAAAGGTTTCCTGAATGCGCAGCAGCGTGTGCCCGTAGTCGAGCCGCTCCCAGGGCGCGAGGATCGCCAGCGCTCCGGCATCACAGCGCAGTTCACGATCTGCCTGGAAGCGCGAGACGACGAACCACACAAGCGGATTGAACCAGTGCAGAGCCTGCACCGCCGTGGCGGCCCAGTTCCAGGCAAGATCATGCTGCTTCACATGCAGCAGTTCATGCAGCACCACATGACGGAGGCTGCTCTCATCAAAGCGCGTTTCCCAGTCCTCAGGCAGAAGCAATGTTGGTTGGCGGATGCCGACCATGGCCGGAGTGGTGCCTGCTGGCATGAGCACAATGTTAACTTGTCGCTTGAGCCCTGCTTTACGTGAAAGACTGGCCACCAGCGCTCTCAGCAGCGGAGCCGTGGACTGTGGGCGGCGACGCAGAAACCCATGAAAGCGATGCTGGCGATAGAGAGCCGCAGCGAACACGACCAGCACACCTAAAAGCCAGAGGGCGAGAGATGCTTCGCGGAGAGAGATGGCACTTGAAGCAGATTCGGGCAGGCGAATGGGGGCAGGCGAATGACTGATACTGATCCCACCATTGGATACGCTGGGGACAGATGTAAAACCATCCGCCTGCCCCCATTCGTCTGCCACTTTCTCCGTCATCGCAGACGGAGCCTCAGAAGCCGCCATCCAGCCGCCGATGCCAAACCCTGCCGGAATGAAGGCCGGCAGCATGAGCTTCGCTCCGACCAGCATCCACAGGCCAATGCGCCAGGCGGGACTGAGGCGGATGCCGAGCATCAGGCGCAGGCCCAGCACGGCCAGAATGAGGATACTGGCCTCCAGCGAGGTGCGCATCAGCCAGTGATAAAGGGCGTCGGCATTCATGGTGAGTTGAAAGGTTGGTTAGACGGCCAGGATGAGGATGTGAGGAATCGGAGTTACTTTTTCAGCTTCTTCTCCGCCTGGGCCAGCACTTCACGAAGCGCAGCGATGTCGTCTTTCGAGACTTCTTCACGTTCCATCAGTCCGGCCACGAAGGGTGTGAGGCGTCCGTTGAAGACCCGGTCGAGGAAGCTGACGCTCTCCTCATGCTGGCACTGGTCCTGGGAAACCGCTGGCGTGTAGCGAAACTCACGGCCCACAGCCTCCACCGCCAGAGCGCCCTTTTCCGTCAGGCGGCGGATTAGGGACTGGACTGTGCGCGGCTTCCAGTGCAGGCGGCCTTCCAGGTCCTTCACCACCTCGCCGAGTGTGCTGGTGCCACGGTCCCAGAGCACCTTCATGACCGTCCATTCGGCATCAGAAATGCGCGGCGTGGCGTGGATGTCTTGGTCGTCAGGCATGGCGTGGATTACAAATGTGATCCATGGATTACATGCGTAATCCAGACCGGCAAGATTATTTTTTCTTTTTGTTAAACTGCCGCTCTCCGCCCCCGGTAAGCCAGCGCAAAGAACAGGCAGACCACGGCGGTGAGGGCCGTCTCCCCCCACCAAAAGTGCTTCCAGTCTGCATGACCCTCCACCTGCGAGGCGAGGTGCCACCATCCGCCGCCCAGATAACCGAGAAGGTTACCCACCCCACTCATGAGCAGGGCCAGCAGCGCCTGCGCACGCACACGCCAGCGGGGATCAATGCGCTCCTCCAGATAGATCTGCGTGGTGATGAAGTAGAGCGTGAAGGCAAAGCCATGCAGCGTGGTGCCGACGATGATCCAGGGCAGCTCATCCGTGGCATTCAGCGAGTAGCGCACCACACAGATGGCGATGCCTGACATGAACACCCACTTTAGCCGGAAGCGCGCGAGCAGACCCGAGAGAAACACCATCGTCAGGATCTCCGTCGTTTGTGCCAGCGACATCACGGCAGCCACATTCTTCACACCATGATCCTTTAACTGGAGCGCTGTGTAGGGATAAAAAGCCGCGAGCGGAATGCAGTACAGCGCCGCTGTGATGAAGACGATCCGGTGATCCCGATGCTTCAGCAGCGAGAGAGCATCAAGCCCGAGGATCTGCCACCAGGTGCGATGCGCGCCATCATCCGCAGGCGTCACATCAGGCAGCAGCTTCGTCAGCACACTCACCACTGCCCACAGGCCCGCCGCCGTGAAGCCTGACTTCAAAGAGGCATCGCCACTCAGAACGAAGCTGATGATCCAGCAGCCACACATCCAGCCAAAGGTCGCAAAGGCACGCAGAGGACCGAACTGACGCTTCGGATCCTGTAGCTGCGCGAAGATGATGCTGCTCGCGATGCTCCACACCGGTGTCTGCACCAGGGCCTGCACCTGAGCGCAGCATAGCACCAAGGCATCACTAAGCTTCCAGTGCAGCGCCAGGCAGGTGAAGCTCATGCTCACGGACGTCAGCAGCGCCAGCCAGCGCATCAGCCGCGTGGGAGCCATGCGCTGATCCGCCAGAGCCCCGACGAAGAGCGGCGAGATGAAGGCCGCCACCGCCGTGGTGGACAGCACCCATGGCACCAGATGCCCTTTCCCATACGCCGTGAACACATTCGCCAGCGGCACGCTCCAGAGGCCCATGGGCATGGCAGTGACAAAGAACAGAATGGCGAGTCTGGCGCGGTTGGGAGGCAAGGCAGGTGATCTTCGATTGGCTGCCCCGCCTTGCAAGTTGCAGCTTCCATGTTTCCAAAGGAGACCGTGTCGCCACTCATGATACTCGCTCGCAAAAGACGCGCCTGATTGGTGCTTCAGGCCATCGTTTCGATTTCTTGCGTGCATCGGCGTGTCTCCTGCTTCATGGAGAAATGCCGCATGTCTGCCCTTCCCGCTCGTTTCGACTCCACACCCGGTGCGCACCTCACCCCGGACGGCGTACATTTTACCGTCTTCTCCCGTCATGCGACCGCGATGGATCTCTGCCTCTATGATCCCGCCGCACCGGCGCGTGAGACCGGCCGCATCCGTATGACCCGCGGTGAGCGTGATCTCTGGTATGCCTTCGTGCCCAAGCTCAAAGCTGGCCAGCCCTACGGCTACCGCGCCCACGGTCCCTGGATGCCGCAGAATGCGCTGCGCTACAATTCCAATAAACTGCTCCTGGACCCCTACGCCCTCGCCATCGTGGGCAAGCCGGATGCGCGTGCCTCCATGCATACCCCCACAGGCCCCGGCTTCTTCCCAGGCGCTCATGACAACGGTCCCGAGGCGCTGAAATCCGCCGTCATCGACCGCGACTATGACTGGGGAGATGACAAGGCTCCCAACACCCCGTGGCGTGACAGCGTGATCTATGAGATGCACGTCAAAGGCTTTACCCAGACGCATCCAGACGTGCCGAAGAAGCTACGCGGCACCTACGCGGGCCTCGCACATCCCAGCGCGCTCAAGTACCTGAAGGATCTCGGTGTCACCGCGCTTCAGCTTCTGCCCGTGCACCAGCATCTGGATGACCAGTTCCTGATCGAGAAAGGTCTAACGAATTATTGGGGATACAACACCATCGGCTTCTTCGCGCCGCACAATGAGTTTGCCTCCGTGAGCGATCCACAGGCCCAGGTGCGTGAGTTCAAGGACATGGTGAAGGCCTGCCACGCCGCCGGATTGGAGGTCATCCTGGATGTCGTGTACAACCACTCTGCCGAAGGCGATGAGCGCGGCCCCATGCTGATGTTCCGCGGCTTTGACGACCGACTCTACTATCGTCACGACTTCGACGAGCACGGCTCCAACTACATCAACATCACCGGCTGCGGCAATGCCGTGGACTCCGCCAGCGGACCCGGCCTGAAGCTGGTGCTCGACAGCCTGCGCTACTGGGTCACCGAGATGCGTGTGGATGGCTTCCGCTTTGATCTCGCCGTCACCGTGGCGCGTGATGAGAAGGACGAGTTCAACGTGAACGGCCAGTTCCTCACCGCCGTCGCCCAGGACCCCATTCTTTCGCAGGTGAAGCTCATCGCGGAGCCTTGGGACATCATGCGCTTCGACAGCTACCAAGTCGGCGCCTTCCCCGAACCCTGGCGCGAACTGAATGGCAAGTATCGCGATACGGTCCGCCGCTTCTGGGCCGGTGATGAAGGCAGCACCGCTGAGTTCGCCAAACGCTTCTGCGGCAGCCAGGATGTCTATGGTGGCAGCCAGCGTCCGGCCCTGAGCAGCGTAAACTTCCTCACCAGTCACGATGGCTTCACACTGATGGATCTCGTCAGCTATGCCAGCAAGCACAACGAGGCCAATGGCGAGGAGAATCGCGATGGCGACAACGCCAATCACAGCATCAGTTGCGGCGTCGAAGGCCCCACGAGCGACATCCGGGTGAACCGCCTGCGCGGCCGCCTGCGCCGCAGCATGATCGCCACCCTGCTCACCTCCGTCGGCGTGCCCTTCATCACAGCGGGTGATGAGCGCGGCCGCACACAGAAGGGCAACAACAACGCCTACTGCCAGGACAACGAGATCAGTTGGATCGACTGGGGTAATGCTGATGCCGAGATGCTCGAGTTCACCCGCCAGATGCTCGCCTTCCGCCGCCAGCATCCCGAGTTCCGCCGCACGGAGTTCTTTGACGGCCAGTGGACACCTGCCACCGGGCTTCCCGACGTGGCCTGGCTGGAGGGGAATGGCAGCCTGCTCTGCCATGATGAATGGCACGATCCCACCCGCACCACCTTTGGCGCGCTCATGGCTGGCAAGCCCCCCATGGTACTGCTTTTCAACCGCGGTGATCTGCCGACACCCTTCGTCCTTCCTGGCACCGCAGGCTGCACCTGGAGCACAATCTTCGACACCGCGACCAGCCAGTCGTTTGACACCCAGAAAGTGCCCCCCATGGCCGGCGGCACCTCCATCACGGTCAACAGCCACAGTCTGGTTTGCCTGAAACTGAGCGCGGGTATCTTGGGACTGACGATGGCCTGCTGAATCAGGGGAGACACAACCCTAGGCTCAACAGACAGATAACAATTGGTTGGGCATGGCACGATCCCAGAAAGAGGTCCTCCCGGACTTCAGCCATGCGGTCAGACTCTTTGCCCGTGGAAACTGGCGGGGTATTTATAAACCGTGGCAGGCTTGCCAATTCCGCCTGACCTCCGTAATCTGGGCTCATGACAACCCGACTGCTCTCTCTCCTCCTGGGGCTGATCCTGCTCGGCCCGGCCATGCTCTCAGCCGCGGACCACGGCTATGCGGGCAAGGTGGTCGTGATTCCCGTGGGCGAGGATGACCTCATCGCACGGGCGCGGTTTGAGTTCATGTCACGCACCTTGGAACGCTGCACGGCAGAGGGTGCGGAAGCTGTCATTTTTGACCTCGACACCCCCGGCGGTCTGCTTTGGGACACCGTGGACCTGATGATGAATGACCTGCAAAAGCTAAAGCCCAAGAGCTTCGCTTTTGTGAATCCACGCGCGCTTTCCGCAGGGGCCATGATCGCTGTGGCGACGGATGGCATCTACATGATGCCCACGAGCAGTGCCGGCGCGGCCTCACCTGTCTATGGCAATGGTGAGCAGATGGCGGATGCCGAGCGCGCCAAGATGAACTCCGCCACCATGAGCATGGCACGCGCCGTGGCGAAGAGGAAAGGTCACAATCCCGCTGTCATCGAGGCCATGATCGACATGGGCAAAGAGCTCAAGGTCAACGGTGTGGTTCTTGATGGCAAGAAGGAGTTCCTCACGCTCGATGCCGAGCAAGCGGTGATGATCTCTGACGGCAAACCGCTCTTTGCCAAAGCCATCGTCAATAATCTTGAGGAGATCAAAAAGGCCGAGTCATTGAAGGGGGAGATCGTCACTGCCGAACCCACCTTCTTCGAGCTCATTGCCATCTGGGTCACCAAATACGCTGCCTTGATCATCCTCATTGGTATTGCGGGCATGTATTTGGAATTGAATACTCCAGGGTTTGGACTTCCTGGACTCGCATCTCTCACCGCTTTCTCGCTCTTCTTCTTCGGGCACTATGTCGCGGGCAGCTTGGTGGGTCAGGAGACGGCGGTGGCGGTGGCCGTGTTCATGATCGGAGTCATCCTCATCGCGCTCGAGCTCACGATTTTTCCCGGCACGCTGGCCTTGGGCATCGTCGGCTTTGTCTGTGTCATGGTGGCCCTGGTTTACACCATGTCAGGTTGGGAGCTTCCCGTCTCCCCCACGCTTCCTCTCCCAGGGGAAGGCACGAATCCTGCACCTCCTTTTGACTTCAGTCTTTCCACCTACGCCCTGGGCTTGCGCAACTTTGCGCTCGGCATGCTGGGAGCATCCGTGGTCATCCTGGTGGCTGCACGCTACCTTCCTGAAACACGCCCCTTCCGCCGGCTCGTGCTTCACAGTGCCGCTGGTGGCACTACGGAAAACACACCCGCCATGGTCGCCACGCGTGCGGTGAAATCAGGCGATGAAGGCCGAACCGTCAGCGCCCTGCGCCCCTACGGCACCGTCGAGTTCGGCGACACTCGGGTGGAGGCCATGGTCGAGGGCGGCTACCTCCAGAGCGGCACAGCGGTCCGCATCCGCGAAATCGCGGGCGCGCGAATCATTGTGGAAGGTGTTTCCTAAAAGAGTATCTCTTTGTAATCAGGCTTCACTCACGACGTGGTACGGGTTGGGAGCCTGAATTCCCAGCAGGTCGGTCCAAATGCCGTGCCCATCACCCCATTGTTCGATTTCTCACCACCGGATAACCTGTTGTCCTTCACCTCGGACACCGCGAAGAGTTTTTCATGAAAGCCAAGATGTTCCATTTCCAGTTAGGCCAGACGAACCTCGGCTGGCCCGCCAAGATCCTGCTCGCGCTCATCATCGCGCTCGGCGTCGTTTTCCTGATCTTCTTTGGATTGATCGCCGTGGTGGTGGGTGGTGTGGCTCTGCTGACCCTAAAGATCGCCCGCGCTCTGCGTCCGGCTTCGGCAGAGTCTACGGAAGCACCCGCGGATCCTGGTCTATCCTGGGACCGCCCTGCGGTGGAGGTTGCCGGAGAACTTCGGGAGGACCAGGGCATTATCCGCGATGTGGAAGTGGAGATCCTCCCCGTGGAGGAAAACCGCCCGGTTCCCGTCCATGAAAAAGCGGTCCCTGGCTCGTGAATCGACCCGGCTTGGCCCTTCGGGTCAACAGCAGCTAAAAGGGCTCCCTTCATGCCAAAAGGATGAAAAAGACGCGGCCTGACAAATTTTGCTGAAGATTCGGAACATCCTTTCGTTTCAGGCGCAGTTAGACCTCTCGTCGCCATGAAAACGCTCACCCTTCTGCTTTTCGCCGCCGCTTCGGCCACCCTCCATGCCGTGGCCCTGCCGGAGTCAGCCAAGATCGACCAACTGCTTGCCGCAGATTGGCAGAAACACAACGTGCAGGTCAATCCCGCCGCGCCTGATGAAGTCATCGTGCGCCGCCTGTATCTGGACGTCGCGGGTCGCATCCCCACGGTGGATGAGACGGAGCAGTTCATGCGGTCCAACGATCCGCAGAAGCGCGCCAAATTGATCGACCAGCTTTTGGCTGGCGATGGCTTTACCAGCCACATGTTCAACTACTGGGCGGATGTGCTGCGCCTGACCGACAACGTCAAAGGCCGCCTCACCGCCGAGGCTTATGAGGAGTGGATGAAGAAGCAGCTCCAGGCCAACACGCCTTATGATGAGGTCGTGCGCAAGCTCCTCACCACCGAAGGCGGCGCCTGGGACAGCGGCAGCATCGGCTTCTGGATGCGTGATGAAAACAAGCTCGATCACCTGGCCTACACGGTCCAGGTCTTCCTCGGCACCAGCATCGTCTGCGCCCAGTGCCATAACCATCCGTTCGATAAATGGACGCAGATGGACTACTACGGCATGGCCGCCTTCACCTATGGCATGAACACCCGCGGCGGCGGCCAGGACATCCTGAAGACCAAAAAGAAGCCAGACATCGACAAAGCCGCGCTGAAGGCGATGAGCGACAAAGAGCGCCGCGAGTACATGAAGAAGATGCGCTCTGAGCAGGAGACGAAGCCCAAGATCGACCGCGAGGATCTCGCCCAGGTGCGCCAGGCCATGGGCGATGTCATGAAGCCTCTCCGCTACACCGACATCAACTGGCAGGAGGGCAAGCGTCCAACCCTGCCCCAAGATTACAAGTACACCGACGCCAAACCCGGCCAGCAGGTCCCGCCGAAGGCTATGTTTGGTCACGAGGCATCTCCCCTGGGAGGTGAGACCAGCCTGGCAGCCTTTGCCCGCTGGATGACCAGCCCGGAGAATCCACGCTTCACCACCGTCATCGCCAACCGCATGTGGAAAAAGGTCTTCGGCCTCGGTCTCATCGAGCCGGTCGACGAGATGACGGATTCCACCGTCGCCTCGAATCCTGCGCTCATGGACTACCTCACACAGCTCATGATCGAGAAGAAGTACAGCCTGAAGTCCTTCCTCCGCATCCTCTACAACACGGACGCCTATCAGCGCATGGCCACCACTCAGGAAGTGGCCTTGGGCGAGACCTCCCGCTTCACCGGCCCTCTCCTCCGCCGCATGAGTGCCGAGCAGATCTGGGACTCCCTGGTTACCCTGAGCGCTGGCAATTTGGACAGCAGTGTGGATGCCGATAACGAGCGCCTGCACCAGTACCTTGATGATCTGGCTTTTTTCCTCAACACCATCCAGAACGCCGGTGTGGAGGGACTGGTGGATGTCGCCAAAGAGGCCACCGCCAAGCAGGAAGACAATCAGAAGAAACTCGCCGAAATGCGCCAGGAAGTGCTGGCCAAGCAGAAGAAAGGCGAGGCAGGCATCGCCGAGACCAAGGAACTCGCACAAGAGGCTAACAAACTTCGCCGGGAAGCCGGGAATGACATCCTCGTGGCGCTCCTCGGCGATGAACGTGCCACCGATCTTCGCCGCGGCTACAACGCCAAGCAGCAGGTGGACATGAAGAAACGTCCTGCGCAGATCGACCGCTCCAAGCTTGCCAACATGAGCAAAGAAGAGCGCAAGGCCTTCATCAAGAAGATCCAGCAGGGCGCGCAGAATGTCGTAGGCCTCTCCACCCGGGCCTCTGAGCTTCCCAGCCCGGCCAAGGCGGGCCACATGCTCCGCACCTTCGGACAAAGCGACCGTGAGGTGATCGAGAACGCTAGCGCGGACGCTTCCGTGCCTCAGGCGCTCACGCTGTTGAACGGTCCCATCGTCCAGGCGGTGACCAGCCCCATGTCCAATCTCTCGACCCATCTCGAGAAAGCCGCGGGGCCTGAACAAAAGCTCGACCTCCTCTACACCGCCCTCCTCAGCCGCAAGCCGACGAACAACGAACGCGGCATCCTCTCCGGCGTGATCCACGAGCGCGGTGCCAAAGCCGTCGAGGACGTCACCCACGCGCTGCTCACGGGATCGCAGTTCCTTTTCATCCAGTAAGTCCAGGTTAGCCGACTAGAAACCTTCCAAAATCCCACGAATATGACCTCTCACCTCCGCTCCGCCGACGAACCCACACGTCGTGATTTTGTGCTCGGCATGGCCAAGACCTGCCTGGGTGTTTCTGTCATGGCGCCGATGATGCGCGGCACTGCCAATGCCATCTTCGACGGCAGCTCCAAGCTCAAGCAGGTGCCGACGGCCCGCAATGTCATCTACCTCTACATGAGCGGAGGGATGACGCATCTCGACACTTTTGGTTGCGTGCCTGGAGCCGATACCATGGGTGAAACCGAGGTCATCAAGACCACGGCGGATGGCATTCAAATCGGCTCGGGCCTTCCCAACGTGGCCAAGTACATGCGCCACGGTGTGATCATCAACAGCATGACCAGCACCCAGGGAGCGCATGAGCAGGGAAACTACTTCCAGCACACCAGCTACACCCTGCGCGGCGGCACGCGCCATCCCACGATGGGAGCCTGGTTGCAGAAATTTCAAGGCAAAGGCAATCCAGATCTTCCAGGCAGCGTGGTGATCAGTGAGGGCAGCAAACATCCCGGTGGTGGTTTCTTTGAAGCTGCCTTCCAACCCCTCGTCATCAATGACCCAACTTCCGGCCTCCAAAACAGCCGCCGCCTCGCCAGCCTCAGCGAAGCGGATTTTGACTATCGGCTAGGGCTCTCGGCGAAGTTGAATGTCGGCTTCCAAGAGACCTACAATCAGAGTGCCGTGCGTGCTTACTCTGATGTCTATCGTGATGCCGTGCAGGTCATGAAGAGCGCGGATCTGGCCGCCTTTGACCTCAATCAGGAGTCTGAAGCCAGCCATGCCCTGTATGGCGACAGCAAATTTGGCCAGGGTTGCCTCCTCGCCCGCCGTCTCATCGAACATGGTGTGCGCTATATCGAAGTGGGAAATGGCGGCTGGGACATGCATCAGGAGATCTACTCCCGCCTGCCCGAAAAAATCGCTGATCTCGACAAAGGCCTCGGTGCCCTCCTCGGCGATCTCGAGTCCCGTGGCATGCTCTCCGAAACTCTCGTTGTCCTCACGACCGAGTTCGGCCGCACGCCGAAGATCAATCAAAACGCCGGTCGCGACCACTATCCCAAAGCTTTCAGCAGTGTGATGTGGGGCGGTGGCGTCAAAGGCGGCTATATCCACGGCAAGACCGACAAGGGCATCGAAGTCACTGAGAGCAAACTCACGCCGCCTGATCTCAACGCCAGCATCGGCTACGCCCTCGGCCTGCCGCTGGATCAAGTTCTCTTTTCCCCCAGCAAGCGCCCCTTCACCATCGCCGACAAAGGCCAGCCCGTTCTGGACCTCTTCGCCTAAGTCGAAGGCACCCTTGCCAAAAAAAGGATTTGGCTTGCCTCTGCGCGGGCCAAAACGTGCGAATCCCCATGGGTGGCCTCGTTTGCCCAAACGAGGGCCTGGGAACACTTTTTCAGTCCCCGCCCGTGCCGCGCACCCAGTTCTCATAAGGCACAGGTGTCCACCCGCTGGCCATCATTCTGAGAGCCGCAATCCCCCAGATGACCATCAGCTTCGGGCTTGCCTCCTGATGCGCTCTCTGGCATTGAAACGGTCTGGACATGCCCGCCCGCCTCATCACGGTGCATGTCCTTCCCTTTCGCTCTCCGCCCATGACCCATCCCTGCGTCTCTTCCATCCTCGGCACTGGCAGCTACATGCCTGAGAAAGTGCTGACGAATGACGACCTTTCCAAAATCGTCGATACTAATGACGAGTGGATCACCTCCCGCACTGGCATCAAAGAACGCCGTATCGCCGCTGACGACCAGGCCACCAGTGATCTCGCCAGCGAGGCAGCCCGCCGCGCCATGAAGAACGCCGGGGTGAAGCCGGAAGAGATCGACCTTATCGTCTGCGCCACGGTCACTCCGGACATGTTTTTCCCCAGCACCGCCTGTATCGTGCAGCGGAAGATCAAGGCCAGCAATGCTGTCTGCTTTGACATCAGCGCCGCCTGCTCCGGCTTCGTCTATGCCCTCCAGGTCGCCCGTCACTTCCTCAATGCCGGCACACGCCAGACTGCCCTCGTCATTGGGGCCGAAAAGCTCAGCAGCCTGGTGAATTGGAAGGACCGCAACACCTGCGTCCTCTTTGGTGATGGGGCGGGTGCCGTCGTCATCCGCGCTGCGGATGGTCCTGACGCTCCTGGCCGCGTGCTCAGCACCGTCATGGGTAGTGATGGCAATCTCGTCGACCTCCTCAAGGTCCCTGGCGGCGGCAGCGCCTGCCCTACCACTCCGGAAAACGTCGACCAGCGTCTGAACACCGTCCACATGGAAGGCCGCGAGACCTTCAAGCACGCGGTGACCCGCATGTGCAATGCCGCTGAGGAGGCCCTCGCCATGGCCGGCCTAACCAAGGAAGACATCGACCTTGTCATCCCGCATCAGGCGAATGCCCGCATCATCACCGCCATCGCCGACCGACTCGGCCTGCCCGCCGAGAAAACCTTTGTGAACGTGGACAAATACGGCAACACAAGCGCTGCCACGATCCCGGTGGCGCTCGACGAAGCCAACCACCAAGGCCGCCTCAAGCGTGGCGACGTGGTTCTCCTCGTTGCCTTCGGCGGCGGCTTCACCTGGGCCGCCTCCGTCGTCCGCTGGTAACCCCCACCTTCAACGTCTCATTCAAAAACAAAACCCTGTGGCTCACACCACAGGGTTTTGTTTTTTAAAGAGGTCTAACTGAGCGAACAAATCACGCCACGATCGGGTGCAGGTTCGTCTTGCACCACTCACCGTTTTGCAAGGTCACACCATCCGGATCTTCCACCGCGATGTGGGCCTCATCTTCACAGATGATCCAGCCTTCATAGTTCCGCAGGACCAGCCACTCGGTGATCTTCTGGAAGTCGAGCTTGCCCGTGCCCATCTGTGCCCAAGGCTCGGCTCCATTGCCGGAGTAATCTTTGTAATGGATGTGGTTCACCAGGTGCTGCCACTTGTTCAGTGTGGCGATGACATCCATGCCGCCGCGGATGATGTGACCCACATCCGGGGTCCAGCCCGTGACCTTCGGATCCAGGCTGCTGAGCACCACATCATAGTCCTCTTGCGTGCGCACAATGGACGCTGGCGGACTGTTCGGATGATAGGACACCTTCAGGCCTGCATCATGCGCGCGTTGGGACACCGAGTTGAGGTTCCTTGCCACGTTGAGGCGACGCTTCTGCAGGTCTTTGTTGCGGCCCGAAGGCAGCGTCACCGTGCCCAGCATCGATCCAGGGAAATGCTTGAGGTAGTCGATCGCAAAGTCGGTGGCCGCCTTCTCGTTCGGAGCCTCACCCTCACCGTCCCAGGCGCACACCAGAGCCAGACCTGCCAGCTTCATGTTATACTGTTGCAGCGTGTCCTTCATCTTGATCGGATCGATCTGCGGGCCAAGCCAGTACTTGGAGCAGCCAAGAGCGCTCTCAGAGATCTCGAGCACCATGGGCTCGATGCCGGTGAAACCGGCCTCGGAGGCCACTTTGATCATGTGATCGAGCTTGTTGTCGTAGCCCTTGCCCGTGCCCTGCATGAACCAGGTGTAGACTTCGGAGCCGAATTGGATTTTACCCATGTTGTCGGAGTTGTTGTGGTTTGGTGGAGTGAGAAAATCGCCCCCGTTTCCGAGGGCGCGCGCATTTGAGACGACATCTCGCACTGTGTCCAGCCTCGAAAGCACGAAGGCGCAGATCAATCCCGAGTCACCACCCGGTCCAGATTCATCAGCACCCCGGCCGTCGTCGTGTAGGCCGCCAGTTCTACCGCATCCAGCTTCGGATCAGGCTTGGAAGCCCCTTGCACGATGGCCCTTTGCGCCTCCTCTGAATGCGCCGCGAACCACTCGCGACGTTCATTCAGTCCACGCAGTAAAATAGCCTGAGTGGGTGCATCCATCGTCCGCCCCGTGGCGCGCAGATAGCCATACGCCAACCGCTTCTCCACCGTGTCTGCCTGCTTCATCATGATCTCGGCCAGTCCACGCTGCGCCTCGACAAAGGTCACCTCGTTCAGCATCGCCAGCGCCTGCAGCGGCGTGTTGGTGCGGCTTCGCTTCACGGTGCAGATTTCACGTGTTGGGGCATCAAAGAGCATCATCGTCGGCGGCGCCGCTGTGCGCTTCCAGATCGTGTACATCGTTCGGCGATACAGCCCCTCCCCCTCATCCGCCTTGTAGCCGCGCAGGTCACCATACTTGCTCGTCTCGTCCCACACGCCTTCCGGCATGTAAGGGCGCACACTCGGACCACCCACCTTGGGCACGAGCAGCCCACCGATCGCCAGCGCCTGATCCCGCACCACCTCGCCACTCAGACGGAACCTCGGTCCACGAGCCAGCAGCCGGTTGTCCGGATCCCGCTCCATCATGTCAGGTGTCACCTTGCAGCTCTGCATGTAGGCCCGGCTTGTCACCATCAGCTTGATGAGATGCTTCATGTCCCAGCCGCTCTTCATGAACTCCGCCGCCAGCCAGTCCAGCAGTTCCGGATGCACCGGGAACTCGGCCTGAAAGCCAAAGTTTTCCGTCGTCTTGCAAAGGCCCACGCCAAAGAGCCGCTCCCACTGCCGGTTTACCCACACACGGGCGGTGAGCGGGTTCTCCGTGCTGACCATCCATTTGGCTAGGCCAAGCCGGTTCATCGGCGCGTCCTTCGGCATCGCATGCAGCCAGGAAGGCACCGCCATCGTCACCTTCGCCCCCGGCTTGTCATACTCACCACGGTTCAGAATGAAGGCTTCACGCGGCTTCGCGGCCTCCTTCATCACCATGGAAGTCGGCAGGGTCGTTTCAAAATCATTCAAAGCCTTCTGCTTCGCCGCGAGCAAGTCCTCCGCCGTCTTCACCGGGCTGCTCACGGTCGCGAGATAGTACGCCTCCAGCTCCTTCTTCTGCGCTGGCGTGCGCCTGTCTGCCGCCAAGGCCAGGATCGCCTTGATCTTGCTCAGATCAGCACTGCCATTGAGCTTCACCGACGCCGCAGGCACCGCCGTGCTGGAGATGCGGAAGCGACCAATGTTGTGATAACCGATCGCTTCATGCCGCAGACGCAGCAGCACCTGCGCACCCGCCATCGGGCTTACTGGACGCTCCAGCAGAAACATCGCTCTTCTGTTTTCCTTCTTGGTAGGCCCGTCGATCGCCCATCCCCTGCCCTTGCCTTTCTTGATCACGTTCGTGATCTCATAGCCCTTTTGATTGTAGTCCGCCTCCGCCTTCGTCACCGTCAGTTTCTCGGGCTTGCCTCCGGCTTTCTGGATGTACACATCGAAGTCCGTCAGCACAAAATTCCCGTTCGAATTGCGCCCCAGACTCTGTTCCGGCAGCGATGGATCGGTGAAGCACTCCAGCAGGAACCCTGACACGCCCTCACTCGGCAGCTTCGCATCGAAGAGATAGCTGTCCTTCGCCGGATTCGGCCCGCTGGCCAGATAGCTGCCATCGGGTTGCCGCGTCAGCTTCGCTCCCTGATCCTTGAGCTTGGACACCACCTGCAGCGGCTCCATCATCGTCCAGGCGGACCTCTGCCCCTCCATCTGCACGGCCGCATCCTTCTCCCAGTTCGCCATCAGTGCAGGCAGCTCCTTGCGGACTTCCTTCGCCGCCTTTTCAGCCCCGGTGATCTCCACTTTCAGCGCTGCCATGCGCATGTCTTGCCCAGGCGTCGTCACACTCATGATCGGCAATGAATTCCCACCGCTGCGATTCGATGCGCCCTGGATGCTGCCGCGCTCCTCCGTGTTGTTGAAGAAGGCGAAGAACGAATAGAAATCCTTCTGAGTGATCGGGTCATACTTGTGATCATGACAGCGGGCGCAGTTCATCGTCAGCCCAAGCCAGGTGAAGCTCGTCGTCTCCACGCGATCGATGATGTTTTCGATGCGCCACTCTTCATCGATGATTCCGCCCTCGCCATTGATGCGATGATTGCGATTGAACCCCGTGGCGATCATCTGCGGCTGCGTCGGCTGAGGCAAAAGATCCCCGGCGATCTGATCAACGGTAAACTCGTCAAAGGGTTGGTTGGCATTGAAGGCCGAGATCACCCAGTCACGCCACGGCCACATGCTGCGTGAGCTGTCTGTCTGGAATCCATTGCTGTCTGCAAAGCGCGCGAAGTCCAGCCACTCACGTGCCATGTGCTCTCCGTAGGCCGGTGACTGCAAAAGCTCGTCCACCAGCTTAACAAACGATGCTTCTGAGAAGCTCGCTGCGTAGCGCGTCACGAGGTCCGGGGTCGGCGGCAGCCCCGTCAGATCCAGTGTCACCCGCCGGATCAGCGTCTCCGCATCTGCCTGCGCTGAAAAACTCAGCCCCTCCTTCTTCAGACGAGCCTCCAGCATTTCATCGATGCTTTTCGCCTTCGAGGCAGCCACCGGCTCAAAAGCCCAGTGCCCCTGATACTCCGCCCCTTCGGCGATCCACTGCTTCAGCAGCTCCGCCTCGGCCTTTGTCACCGCCTTGTGCATCTTCGCCGGTGGCATCAGGTCATCCGCATTTGTCGTCAGCACGCGCGCCAGAAGTTCGCTCTGCTCCGGCTTCCCCGGCATGATCGCCATGGCCCCCGACTCCGCAGGCTTCAGGGCCTCCGCATGCAGATCCAGCCGCAGCCCCGCCTTCCGGTTCTTCTCATCAAACCCATGACAGTGAAAACACTTGTCCGAAAGGATGGGCCGGATGTCACGGTTGAACACCACCGTCCCCGCCTGCGCAGCGGAGGAGAGCAAAAGGAGGACAGACAGGAAACGAAGCACGGCCCCTGATACGCCCCAAATTGCCCGTTCTTCCACCACCTCTCCCTGCCTGATGGCTTTCCACGTCTTCCGCGTATTTCCGCAGGTCCTCCTGATCAAGACGCTACAACTCCACCACTCCATCACCTCGCGACCTCATTTGCCCTCTTGACGTCCGCAAGCGCCCCCTTCATGGACTCTGTGGTCTCTTTTCACCCCCTCGACCATCTCGCCCTCGCATGGCCGGCTTTTTCAAATCTCTCATCCAGCGCTTCACCAAACCCGATATCGATTGGGATGACCTCGAAGCGTCTCTCATCGCCGGTGACCTCGGTCCCAAGCTTGCCCTCCAGATCGTCAGCGATCTCCAGTCCCAGCAGCGGAAGCTCCACGGTGCCGACATCGTCCAGGTGGCCCGCGATCATGTGCGCAAGATCCTCCCGGAGACCGTCCCGCATCTCACGCCCTTCGCCGATGGCCGCCCCAAGGTGCTGCTCATCGTGGGTGTCAACGGCGTCGGCAAGACCACCTCCACGGCAAAGCTTGCCCACATCCTCCAACACGCCGGACACAAGGTCGTGCTCGCTGCGGCCGATACCTTCCGCGCCGCCGCCGTGGAGCAGCTGCAAGTCTGGTCAGAGCGTCTGAATGTCCCCCTCGTCAAAGGCCCGGCAAACAGCGACCCCGCCGCCGTCTGCTTCGAAGGATATGAAATGGCCGTAAAAACCGGGGCTCCATTTCTGATCTGCGACACCGCTGGTCGTCTCCACACCAAGCACAACCTCATGGAGGAGATGAAGAAGATCCATCGCGTGCTGGGCCGCAAAGATCCGACCTCGCCGCATGAGATCCTTCTTGTCGTCGATGCCACCACGGGCTCCAACGCGCTGCAACAAGCTCGCGAGTTCCACAAAGCCATCCCCCTCACCGGCCTCATCGTCACCAAGCTCGACGGCAGCGGCAAAGGAGGCGTCCTCGTCCCCATCCAGCAGGAACTCAAAATCCCCACCCGCTTCATCGGCCTCGGTGAAAAGGTCGAAGATTTCCAGGCCTTTGATTCCAAGCGGTTTGTCGAAGAGCTGCTCTAACCAAAATTGGAACAGGGGATTTGGAGATAGGGAGGGTGGTAACCCCCGAGTGCACCATGCACACCGAAGTCGCGAAGCGTCCCGGAGTGCGTGTGGCACAGAGGCAAGGGCACCCTTGCCTCGTCGACACCGCTTATGGCACGTGATGCCAAGATCTCACCACGCCCCGAGCATCGCGCCAGAGTGAGTTGTAGATAACAGCGCCAACAATGTCTACTCACAGCATTAACCCCAGCAACTTCTCACGGATCTGCGCGCGCCACTTCGTCAGATACGCAAACTTTGCCTGCATCGCCTGAACGTCTTTCCATTCCTCAGCATCTCCCGCAGCCAGCCTCTCATCACACTCAGGCAACATCCCCTCCAGCCGCTGCCACTCTTCCTCAATTAATTCATTCAAGCCCTCCAAGGCCTCGCGCAAACGCATCTCCTCAGAAGCCAGCAACGCCTTTGCCAGAGCACTTGTGGCGGCTTGTTTGCGAGTTAGAAACACATTCGTCTGCTGCAACAACGGCCCGAGTTTCTCAAACAAGCTCATCAGTCCAGCCTCCAGCGGGATCGCCCGCCAGCCGAGGTCTGAGCGCGTCTCCACCAGATGCTTCAAGCGTGTCACAGGCGACCTCAGCGTCTCCAGCGCCGCATTCAGCTCTGCGCTTAGTGCTGCATCGCCACCGGCCTGATCCGGATGCGCGGTCTTCGTGGCATCGAGATACGCTTGTTGAAGCGCGGCTTCATCAAGCGCAGCACGCGGCGGCAGGCCAAGCAGCTCAAAGTAATCTGCCATAATGCATCAAATCACGCCGCAAAGCTCTCACCACAGGAGCACGTCACCACCGCGTTCGGGTTCTTCACCTTGAAGCCGCCTTGCTGCAGATCATCGCTGTAATCCAGCTCCGATCCCGTCACAAACAGCGCGCTCTTGGGATCAATCACCACACGCACCTCATTCGAAATCACCACGATGTCCCGGTTCGCCGGACCATCCACCAGGTCCATCTTGTACTGAAGTCCCGAGCAGCCTCCGCCGACCACCGCCACGCGCAGCGCGCCATGTTCAGCACGACCTTGCTTCGTCAGCAGGCTGATGAGTTTGTTGGAGGCGTTCGGCAGCACCTTGATCAGCTTTTCACTGCCGATCTTGTAGTTAGGCGCCGGGGCTGTTGCGATAGAAGACATGTTTTATGGGAAAGTGATGACTCACGCTTTGTCCTGATCCTGGTCCTGGTTCTGGTTCTGGGCGGCCATCCAGGTATCAAAAATCTCACGCGGCACCTGATACTTCGCGCCGCAGCGCGGGCAGGTGATGCCCGCCGGGCCATCTTCAAAAATGTAGTCCACGTCTTCGTCCGTCAGACGGCTGAGCATGGGAAACATCCGCTCCACGGTGCAGCCGCAGTCGAACATGAAATTCCGCGTCTCCAGCAGCGAAAGCACCTCCACCTGGTCCAGTTTCAGAATGTCCTCCTGGCTCAGATTTTTGAGCCACGCGGTATCGGCATCCGGCTCGGCGGAGATCTGCACGAATTCCTCATCATCCAGACGGAAGATGCGTGTGGGCCGCTGCTCGCTCTGCGTGTAAAAGTGCTCCACCGCAGCCAGCACATCCAGACCCTGAAATTCGACCATGCTCTGGCGTGGCGGCACATTTGACCGCGTGGTCTGGGCGATGATGATGGATTTGCCCATGTCCTTGATGTCATCCATGAAAAGGCGGCCCGTCACCCGGCTTTGAGGATAGCCACCACCGGTGACAAAGATGTTCAGCAACGGATCCTGCATGTGGATCGTCCACGCGCAGCGCTCATCATGCGGACGTGAGGCCTGATGCAGAGCCATGGCCGCCAGCCCTTCTTTCAGCATGGTGTCCAGATGCTGCTCATGTTTGATCCCATGCTGCATGAGATGCAGGTAGTAGTCCATGTACAGGTCCGTAAACTGACCCCGCACCAGCAGGCAGTTCCGCTCGCGCACGAAGTAGGAGCGCAGTTCGATGTTGGCGAGATCAGACTCTGGCATGACGTGTTGGAAAAGGGAAAGGTCAGAGAAACAGAAGAGGGCAGAGAGCGGGCTTTTTTCAAAGCTCCCCGCCCTCTGCCCTCAGTTAGACACAGATCAGAGAGGCTTGATGAAGATATCTTTGTAATAGGTCACGCTCTTCGGGTCGTGGCCCTGGATGGCGATGGTGCCTTCGCTCAGCTTGCGGCCGGGCATGTTTTTGAGTGCCTTGGCAGGATCCCAGCCCTCAGGCTCGGTGAACTCCACGGTCGTCGCGCCATTCACCTTCAGGGTGATGTGCTTGCCTTCCACGCGGATCACGTAGTCGAACCATTCGTCGTCCTTGCTCGGAGCCAGGGGCACCTTGATGTGCTGGCCACCTTCAGGTTCCTTCTGGTCGGGCAGCAGAGCGAGGATGTTCACCACACCATAAAGGCTGCCGGTCTTCTTCGGGTCGGTGTGGGTGCTGTTCACCTGGCACTCGTAGCCAGCGTCCGGCCAGCCCTTGTCCTGAAACTTGGTGTGGAAATACACACCGCCGTTGCCACCAGCAGTCGTCTTCACCTTCAGCTTGAGCTCAAAGCTCTTGAAGCTGGCATTGCCATCCGCACCCACGTAGAAAAGATGCGCGCGGCCACCGGCCACCTTCAGCTCGCCGTTTTCCACGGTGAACACGCCGGGGACTTCGTCGTTGGACTTCCAGCCGGACAGGTCCTTGCCGTTGAAAAGGGAGGTATAACCATCGTTATCCGCGGCTGGGGAGACCGAGGCGATCAAAGCGGCCACGAGGGCCAGGGTGAAGCGGTTGAGTTTCATGGAGGAAGCGCAAATACAATGGCGCGCGCACCTTGTCCAGCGGTGCGAAGCACTCAGGCACCCGCCTTCGCCTGCTGGATGAAGTCCCGGACCATGGCCAGATCCTTGATCCCCGGGGCACTTTCCACCCCGCTGGCCACATCCACCGCCGCCGGGCGGGTCGCCTGCACGGCCTCGCGGACGTTACCGGGCGTCAGGCCACCCGAGAGGATGATCCGCTTGTCCGGAAACTGCTCCCGCGCCAGCACCGCCAGATCCCAGGGGAAAGTCTCCCCCGTGCCGCCATAGAGGCCTGGATTGTAGGCATCCAGCAAGATGCTCTGACAGGGGTAATCGCCGATCCGCGCCAGCGAATCACGATCCCGCACCGCCAGCGCTTTGATGACATGAGCACCACGGTCCATCAGCGCCGCCACCTGGTCGGGCGACTCATCTCCATGAAGCTGTAAAATGTGCACGAGACGCTCGTCCAGCAGCCTGTCCAGGGTCTGCTCATCCGC
Organism: Verrucomicrobiota bacterium; assembly: GCA_040387935.1. GTDB lineage: Bacteria > Verrucomicrobiota > Verrucomicrobiia > Verrucomicrobiales > Verrucomicrobiaceae > Prosthecobacter. The sequence continues at coordinate 216,577 of JAZKCU010000002.1, forward strand.
ATTCACAAGCACGGCCACCAGCATGGTCGAGTCATAGATGCCAGGCAGCCAGGCAGCCTTTTCCAGTGGCAGATACCGCTTCGACTTCGGCCAAAAATTGATCCCCAGAGCATCCGCTCCCAGCGCGATGATCTCATGAGCCTGCTGCTCCTGCGTGATGCCGCAGATTTTAACCGCTGGAGAAGAAATGGAGGGATCAGGAAACACAGGTCAAAGAAAGCATACGCGCCCAACCATCCAGGCGCTGCGGCCCGTTCCACCATCTTTCCAGCACGGTCAAGCCACGCCTATAAGCCGCCCCAACGTACCAACCCATTCCAATGGGGTGGTGGACCGCAATCTTCTACAGTCTCGATCCACTCACCATGTCTTCCCTCATTTTCCAAACTTCCCGATCACCTTCCCCGTCCCCACGTCCCATACATGCAGCACTCCATCCTCACCACCCGCGACCAGCACATTCCCTGCCTTCGTCGCTGACAGCGTGTTCATGAAATCCTTCGCCCCTTCCAGCAGCTTCACCTGTGCGCCGTTGCTATCGATCACGCGAATCTTCCCATCACCGGATGTCGTTGCCGCCAGATCACTCCCCCCGAGATAGCGTAGCGCCGTCACCTCCTTGTCCCAGCCATCGACATTCTTGCGCCGCTCGCCCGTGGTCCAGTCCCAAACCTTCACCACATTGTCCGCGCCGGAGCTGGAGAGCACGCGACCGTCCGCACGCCAGGAAACCCCGAGCACATGGTGAATGTGGCCCTCAAAGAGCTTCACCATCTTGCCACTGCTCACCTCGGTGATACGCATCGCCTTGTCGGCACCACCGGAAGCCAGATGCTTTCCATCCGGTGAGAAATCCAGGCTCAGCACGGTGTCCAGATGCCGCTCATCATAGTGCGCCGTCATCTTGCCTGAAGTCATGTCCCACAGCGTGATGTCTCCGCTGCGTGAGGGTTCACCACTGCCCACCGCCAGCATCCGACCATCCGGAGACAGCGCCAGCGCATTCACGCGGTCCGTGATCGCCGACTTCCCATCGCCACTGCCGAAGGTGCGATCGAGAGTCCAGCCAGTGCGAGAAACATCAGGAATCAGCAAGCTGCCCTTGTCTCCTATGACAATACACCCTTCATCACTCGGCCAAACCAACGATGCAATCACACCTGCATCACTCACGGTGACTGACCGCGCCGCGCGACCCGTCACCGTCGACCAAAAACGCACCACGTTCCCACCATCACTCGCTGCCAGCTGAGAGCCATCGGGAGAGAAAGCCAGGGCCTTAAGTGCTGGGATCGCCGAAGCACGGGCTTTGTCGGCCTCAGCCTTGGCAGCCACGGCTGCATCCTGCGCCTTCTTCGCGGCCTCCGCAGCCGCCTTCGTCGCCGTCACAGATTGCCCAGCCTTCGCGCTGGCTTCTGTGACCACCTTGATCTCGTCCGCCGTGTCCGTGATGGCTTCTTCGGCACGCTTCAGACCTTCCTGAGCGGTCTTCGCATCGCTCACGGCCTTCTCCGCCTTCACGCGTGCTTCAGTCTGCTTTTTCGTTAGGGCTTCATCAGGCTTCGTGCCAGCCGCCAGCTTGGCGATCTCAGCATCGACCTCTTGGGCCGCCTTCTCCGCCGCCGCTTTCGCTGCCTCCTTGGCCGTGCTGTCCTTGCGCTTGTCCTCCAGCGACTTCTTCGCCAGTTCAGCCAGCTCATTCGCCTTCTTCAGACGAGCTGTGAGATCCGTCACTTCCTTCTCTGCCTTCTTGATCATCTCATTCTGCCACACCGTCTCCACGCCGGCACGGGCATGATCATCCGACTTCTCCGCGAACAAACGATCCGCCTCGGCATCACTGGTGATCTCCAGCATCAGCTTCCCCGTCGCCGTCTCCCAAATCTTGATCTTATGATCTGCCCCCGCCGTGGCGATCCGTTGCTCGTCCGCACTCAGCCCAAAGGCCGACACGGCGCTGCCATGCTTCAAATCGCGCAACGGTTTGTTAGTCGCCTGCTCCACCAGTGACACCCCATCTCCAGCCGCTCCAGCGACCAGCTTGAACCTCCCAGCTTCCGTCACCTTCGAAGGTGGAGCCGTCACCGCGCGCGGCGTGCTCTCCCCACGCTTCCACACCTTCACCTCGCGATAGCTCCCCGTCAGCACCCGCTGCCCATCGGCAGTAAACATCAGCGCCGGCACGATGTCCCGATGCGCCACTCCCGGGTTCTTATAGAGTCCCGACTTCACCAACGCCTCATCTGTGAGCCGCGTGACCAGTCGCCCCGTCGGCACGTGATAGATCGAAACTTGGTTCCCCCGCGCCGCTGCTGCAAAGCTCCCATCAGGCGATACCGCTGAAGCAAAGATTGGCGCAAAGGCCGCTGACAGCGGCTCCCAAGCGATCACCTTCTCCTGCCGCCCGGCATGATGCGCACCTTCATCAATCCACGTCTTTAGCAGCGCGAGTTCCTTCTCATCCAGTGCCACCGCGCCCACCTTGTTCGTCTTCGGCGGCATCTCCGAATCCCAGTCTCCCGCCGCCGCTTGAAAGATCAAACTCTTCGCCCCAGCTCCCGCCTCAATCCCCTTCCCGCTCTCCCCGCCCTTCGTCATGAGCTCCGGCGTCTCCATGTTCAGCCCCGCCTTCGTCGTCGTCTTGTTGTGACAGGCGATGCAGTTGTCCTTCAAAAATGGCAGCACCTCCTTTTCATAATTGATGGGTGCTGCCATCGCTGAAAGGACGAAGGCCGAATAAAGGAGGGGAATAAGAAAACCTGCACGAACCATGATGATCCTCATACGCACCTTGAAACCGACTTCGCTCATGCCTCGTCACCCATTCCGCCAAATGGCAGATTCAGGCACCTCTCACACCCAGCTCGTCAGCAGATACACAGGAACGCCTGCCACCAAAAAATGCAACAATTCTCATTAGGCGATGCAGCTTGACGCTGGGTGTTTGTGAGACAGCCTTTAAGTAGCGTTCACTAATCGAAACCCATGAAGCCCTCGCTCCCCTCGTCCAATAATTTTTGGATACTCTCTTCTGCTTACCGGGACTCGGGCGTATCTACGTTGGCGATGATCCGCACACACAGCTACAGTGGGCATGCAGTTTTACCCTGTGTTTTTCTATTTTTTCGCAGCATCGAACTCTCTCTCAAAGCTGTTCTTGTGTTTCATGGTGTCTCCGAAAACGATATCACCCGGAAATTGGGGCATCGGATTTCCGAACTTATCGCCAGGGCCGAAAAGTTACACCTACTAGATACGTTAGGTGTTGAGCGCGCGGATCGTGAATTGCTTGATCGCTTCTCCAACGATTATGCTGACAAGCATTTCGAATATGCGGACGATTGGTGGAGCTACCCTCACCTCGATGACCTTCACAGCCTTGCTGATCGAATCTGCGAGGCAGTACAGGTCTATTTGATGGACAACGACTCATTGGCTTCAAAACATGGAGTCGGGGCCTAGGCAATTAAGATGACCTAACCCACTAGACGGCAACCCGACGAGACAAAGCAAGACAGACTATGGCAGAATTAGGACGCAACAAGGTATTCGAGCTTCTTGGCGCAGTTCCAACCAACCCAAGATGGTCATGGTGTGCCGTCACCCCTGATCATAAGAGGGCCGTCTTCACACTCTGGGAGGACGAGATGATTGCTGGCCGCAATAGGCTTCTGTGGGACGACTATGACACGATTATAAAGCACGGAGAGGTGGACCAGAGACGAGTTCTTGATCTCGTCATCGCCGAAGAGATTCCCGCTTACGGGCTGATCTGCGTGGCCCAAGACACCTCAGCAACCCCACGCAGCATCAAGGAAGTCCGACCAGACTACTTGATGCGCCTCAAGGTCGTCAGAGACTCAGCCGCTGTTTGGGGGCTTCACCAAGGCGAGATTCTGCTGGCAGAGTTGGTGAAAAATATCAGCACATTGGGGCAGTTGCACACAAATGCGTTGGCTGATTTGAGGAATCCACCTCCGGGCGTTGATGCACCTGATCGAGCGCTGTCCGTTGGTTACACCGTTGTTCGCGATGACAAAGTGCGATCCTACGTCATCAAGAGAGCCGATGGACGATGCGAGCACTGCGGCGCACTAGGATTCTTATTGCCATATGGCGGACGCTACCTCGAAGCTCACCACATTATTTCACTCGCAAATCAGGGTCGGGACAACGCAAACAACGTGATAGCACTCTGTCCGGAACATCACCGTCAAGCACATTACGGTGTGGATGCGGAGTCCCTTGAGGCACAGTTCATTGAGACTGTCTTCAAGAAGGAAAATCCGCTAGCATGATGTCGGACTTAGCATTTTAAGCGGCTGCGAATCGCCTGTGGAATTATCGCTCCACTTCACGCACGCAATGAATTGAGACTGGGGCCAAGTTCGGTGGTGTTTGTTGAGAATCGTAGCGTGTGCTTCGAAGTCCGGCAGGCTGCTAGGCTAGCCACTCCTCTCACCGTTTCAGCGCAAGGATGAGTTCATTATGCGTGAGAATATAGACATCACACTGGGTGGGTATCACTGGTGACGCGGCCGAACATGCACATTTTAGCAAGAATGCCTTGGAGTAATCGGGATATCCGTCAATGGGCAGATGGATGGCATCACTGGCGGAACTCTAGACGTTAGATCACCAGTCCATGTCACTCCCATCCCCTCCCGCCGCCTTCGGCCCTGAACACGCCGCCGCTTATGATCAGCGTTTCGCCAAGCTGACGCCCATGCGTGATGCCTTGCATCTGCTGACCGGCGCCATTTTGGCGGATCTGCCTGCGGATGCGCGCATCCTTTGTGTGGGCGCGGGCACCGGTCATGAACTGCTCTACCTCGCGGAAAAGTTCCCGCAGTGGCAGTTCACGGCGGTGGAGCCGTCCGCGCCGATGCTCCATCTCTGCCGTCAGAAGGCTGAGGCCAGCGGCATCGCGCATCGCTGTGTGTTTCACGAAGGCTATCTGGATACACTTCCTCCTTCAGAGCCTTTCGATGCGGCCACTTCACTGCTCGTCTCGCAGTTCATTCTCGATCCCGTAGCCCGGACCGGCTTCTTCCGCACCATCGGCTCACGTTTGCTGTCCGGCGGCCATCTGATCAGTGCGGATCTCGCTTCCGACACATCGTCCGCCACCTACCAAAGCCTTCTTGAGATCTGGCTCCGCTTGATGCGCGAGACAGGCTCACCGCCCGAGCAACTGGCGCGACTCCCCGAGGTCTACCAAAAAGATGTGGCCGTCCTGCCACTCGGACAAGTGGCCACATTCATCACCTCCGCAGGCTTTGACACGCCCGTGCAGTTTCTGCAAACCTGCCTCATCCATGCGTGGCATGCGCGATGGATGCCGACGGCCTCATCCTGAGCGGTGGGCCTAATTGAAATGGCTGGTCACAAACTCGACCAGCTTTTCATCGCTCATGGGATTGGAGGTGCTTTCGGAGACGGTAGTTTTTTTGAACTGGGGAGTCTCGCCAAGGTAGCGCATGAACTGCTCCTGAATCGTGCCGCTGCCGGTGATGTGCACTTCATCCGCGTTCACCAGATGGGTGCCGATCTCCTTGAAGAATTTGTGCACCAGGGTGATCTCCAGGTTGTTGGCGGAGTGCTCGCTCGAATTCGAACCTGGCCCTGGGTTCTTGGCGTGACCGACAACAGCGAATGCTGTGGCGGCAGGATCATAACCGATGACGGTAGCTTGGTGATTATCCATCCAGACTCCGAAGCGTTTTGGGGGTTGCTTTGACATGGGATACCTGACGGGCAGATGATCCCAATAGCAACCAGTCAATGCCCAAGGGGGTAGTACACCCCATGTCGAGCTTCGACTCAGCCTCTGATGGGTGACCTGAACCTTTGACTGGCATCCCACGCCCGACCTGCTCTGATGCGGCGTTCGCTTTCAAACCCTCTCCCCCACAGCTCCCTCTCCTCTCATATGTGCAAGAGCATCATCCCGGTCGCCTTGACGGCAGTGATCAGTCTGTTGAGCAGTTGTATGCCAGTCCCGTCGACAACGCCGGTTTTTCCCACCCTCATGGGCTACGTGGTGGATGCGGAGGGCTATGCCGTCCCGGGAGCCACCGTCATCGCCGAACGCGCAGGCTATGTCCGGCAGGGCAAGACCTCAAAGGTGGGCAAGTTCATCCTCCCGCCGGTAACCCAGTCGCACTATGCAATGATCTCGGGCCCTCCTGGCGTGAAGCCGCCACCGTGGTTCTGGCAACGCGAGAGCCAACTCATCCCGCTGACTCTGACCGCCTCAGCCCCCGGCTATGAGGCCACCATGATCAGCATTCCCTCACGGAGGCAAGTTCCCTTCCTGCTGGAGCTGCCAGACCGCATCCAACTGCAGCTCTTCATCGGGAGCCAACCGGCTGTAGCCATACCCGATTGATGAGCCATTACGCCTTCAAAGCTCGTCACCGACTGCCAGGCTGCGCTGCATCGAGGCGGACACAGGCTTGGATAAAGTTGTCAGACCTTTTCCGGAAGGTCCAGATCTCGAAAATAGGCCAGCGTTTGTGTCAAGGATCAGTGTGCCAAATGGAAACTCGATGAGCCTCACTTTCCCCCTTGCATCCGTGCTCTACCTCCCCAATCGGGAGCGCACTCCATGAGCGGATTCACCGGCACCCTCAACCCCCAGCAACGACAGGCAGCGACCCACATTCACGGGCCGCTTTTGATCCTCGCCGGCGCCGGCACCGGCAAGACACGCGTGGTCACGGCGCGCATCGCCTACATGATTAATGAAGGCATCAAGCCGGAGAATATCCTGGCCGTGACCTTCACGAACAAAGCCGCCACTGAAATGCGCGAGCGTGTGAAGGACATGTGCCGTGGCGATGCGGGCAAAAAGGTGGGCGTGGGCACCTTCCACGCCTTTTGCGCCCGGCTCCTGCGCGAGTTCGCACCCTACGTGGGCTACAAGCAGAACTTCGTCATCTACTCCCAGGGGGAGCAGATCAGCCTCATGAAGCGCTCGATGAAAGACCTGCTCATCAAGGAGGAAACGCTCGATCCTCAAGCCGTGCTGACCAAGATCAGCAAGGCCAAGAACTATGGCGAAAGCCTCGGCGATCCAGAGAAGGATCTCTTCGCCGCCGTGGGCGAGAAGTATCAGAACGAAATGCGCGCCCTGAACGCCATGGACTTCGATGACCTGCTGTGCCTCGGGGTGCAGCTTCTCGAGAACCATGAAGACGTGCGCTCCGTGCTGCACCGCCGTCACAAATTCCTGATGGTGGATGAGTTCCAGGACACGAACAGCCTGCAGATGCGCCTGCTGCGCGCTTTGGTGCCCGCGCCTTACAATGTCTGTGTGGTGGGAGATGACGACCAGTCCATCTATGGCTGGCGCGGTGCCGAGATTACGAACATCACCGAGTTCGAAAACTTCTTCGAGAACCCCACCGTCGTGAAGCTGGAGGAGAACTACCGCTCCACCACGCCCATCCTACACACCGCCAACAGCCTCATCGTCAATAACGCCGGCCGCCGACCCAAAAGCCTTTGGAGCCGCAATGCCGGGAGTGCCCCCGTGCGCATCATTGCCGTGCAGGATGACAAGGAGGAGGCGGACATGGTGTCTAAAGAAATCGAGCGTGCTCACTTCGCCGACAAAGAACCTTTCGAGAACTTCGCCGTGCTCTTCCGCACGAACGATCAGAGCCGCATTTTGGAGCAGGCCTTTCGTGCCAAGAAGATCGCCTATCGAGTCATTGGCGCCCGCAGTTTTTTTGATCGTCGTGAGGTGAAGGACATCCTGGCCTACCTAACGATTCTGCATAATCCGCACGATGACATCTCGCTCCTGCGCGTGCTGAACACCCCCACACGAGGCATCGGCACCACCACGGCAGAGCTGGCCCGCGAGCGCTCCATGGAGAAATTTCACAGTGTCTGGGTGGCGCTTTGTGATGAGGACTTCCTCCGTCAGATCCCGGAAAAAGCCCGCAATGCCATCCGCACGTTCACGGCTCTCGTCAGCAAATACGCCGCCTCCGCCCATAGCCAGGGCGTGATCCTGGCAGACATGACCGAGCACCTCATCCTTGAGCTCGGCTATCGCGAATATCTGCAAAAGCTGGCCAAGAAGCCTGAAGAGTACAACGCCTGGGACAATGGATTGTCCGAGTTGATGAACCAGATCTCCCGCTACCAGGAGCGCAACAACAAGGAAGGCCTCGCAGGCTTCCTCGATGAAGTCACACTGGGCGATGACCGGGAAGAGAAGGACGACATTGAGAAGAAGAAAGGCGTCTGCCTCATCACCATGCACGCCAGCAAGGGACTCGAGTTCCCCATTGTGTATCTCCCGGGCCTTGAGCAGGGCATCCTGCCGCACAAGCGCAGCTATGACGAGGGCCGCGTGGATGAAGAGCGCCGCCTTTTCTACGTCGGCATCACCCGCGCACGTTTGAAGCTCACCATTAGTTTCGTGCGCACCCGGATGAAGTGGGGGAAACCTCAGACCGAACTGCCCAGCCCCTTCCTCAAGGAGCTCGACCGCACGTATGTCGAGGACATCGACTACACCCAGCACATGAAGCAGGCGGTGGGCCAGGAGGAGACCACGAACTTCTTTGCGGGGTTAAAGGCGATGCTTTCGGAAGGTCAGTAGCGATGGATGCACACCGGGCGCATTCATTCGAAGCAGCTCACATGTTACATCCCTCCAAGAACCAAGCCACTGACAAGGCTTGTCTATGAGACGCGTTTGATCTGTCGTCTCTCATGATCCGCGCCCTCCTCGTCATCATCCTTCTGATCCAAGCCACCCACGCGGCTTCTTATGATCCAGCCTGGGCCTCCATCCCGCCAAAGCGGGTGATCAGGCACGCCGGGGGCGATGGCGCCGCGCTGGTCAAGGTGGTGGAAGCCCTGCAGCCGGGTGATTGCTTGGAAATGGCCGTCGGCACCTACAGCGTTGATCGCATGTGGGATTTGCGCGTTCATGGTTCGGCGGAAGCCCCCATTTGGATCGTGGCAGCCAAGGATGCCCAGGTCATCATCACCCGTCCGGACGACAAGCAAAACATCATCAATATCGGCCAGGGTGGGCCGGTAAGTTATCTCTGTCTACGCGGCATCGAGTTCACCGGCGGCAGCCACGGCATGCGCCTTGGCCAGTGCAAGGAGGTGTGGATCGATCAATGCCACATCCACCATACCGGGGCGGTATGTCTGAGCGCGAACAGCGCCAACTCCAGCCACCTCTTCCTCACCCGCAATCACATCCATCATGGCAGCGGGCATGGCGAGGGCATGTACCTCGGTGGCAACAATGCCAGCTTCATCATGAGTGAGAGCGTCATCGCGCTGAATCACATCCACAACTGCGGCGGAAGCCAGGGAGACGGCATTGAGGTCAAACAGGGCTCCTGGGGAAACCTCATCGCCGAGAACCATGTGCATGACACCCAGTACCCATGCATCACGGTCTATGGCACCGCAGGCAAGCCCGTAAACATCGTCGAACGTAATCTTTGTTACCGCAGCGGTGACCATGTCATGCAGGTGCAGGGCGAGGCCATCGTCCGGAACAATGTGCTGATCTCCGGCAAAAGCTCCGGCTTCGGCAGCACGGATCATCAGGGCAAGACCACGAACCTCCAGGTCATCCACAACACCATCATCAACACCGGCCATGCCTTCAGCGGCGGATCCTGGAATGCCCGTGAAGGCATGATCCTCGCGAACAACATCCTCTATTCACGGGATGGCAACGCCCTGCATTTTGCCAACGGCCACGAGGGAGTCACCCTCCTCGGAAACATCGTCTTGGGCTCAGGGCTCAAAGAGGGTTGTCACCCAGGCCGCAGCCTGGAGCAGGACCTGCCCGGCCTAACATGGGATGCTGAAAAGCATGACGCGACGCCTGCTGCTGACGCACCATTCCCACATGCTGAGAAGCCTTATCTGCTGCCCGATGACATCCACGAAACTCAGCGCACGTCACCTTTGAGCGGAGCCGTGACGCGCTGATCCAGACCTGTGATTGAGGTTGGAAACTTCACGTAGATTTCCAGTTACCTCGCTCCACGATCTCCTAATGTAGATGTCATCCATGCTGAATTCAGTTCCCCCGCCTCTCCCGGCCTCGACTCAGGAAAACGCGTCCCCTCCAGGCACCTGGCTGTCAACGCTTCTGAGTCTCGCGCTCGGCCTCTTCACGGTCAGCGCCGGACTGGCCGTCCTGGATGATCTCACAATCGCCACCCTGGGCAAGCAGTACTTCACCGTTTTCCGCGTCCTCGCCTTCCTGCCGCTGCTGCCGGTGAGCATGATGGTCTTCCTACTGGTGGCGGCGCAGCCTGGCATTCCCAAGCGGGTCTTCATGACGGTCGCGTTCTTCGTCCCCCTGGCTACCGTCGTCTCGTTTTCTCTCTACACGATCTTCTACCCGCATGTCCCGTGGGTCAGCCTCTCCATCTCACTGGTGCAGTTGCTCACGGCCCTCCTTTGCATTCGCGCCTTGAGAGGCTCCATGGTGCCCAAGTGGCCGCTGGTTCCTGCCGCGAGTCTTCGTGACAAGCCGTTTCGCTTTCTGCACTTCACCGGCGTGATGATCGTGGGGTTGGTGATCATCCCGGCAGCGCTGGTGATGGGCACGCTGTTCTCTGGAAAGCTGGCCGTCCGCCAGTTCACGGATGGCTTCGTCGACCTCTCGTTCTCCGGCGTCTCCACAGAGGTGCGTGACTACGTCCGCGATGATGGCAAGAGGGTCACCCTTGTGCCCATGGCCCACGTCGGAGACAGTAAGTTTTACGAGGAACTCGGCGCGTCCTTCCCCGTGGATTCCATGGTCCTGATGGAAGGCGTGAGCGACCGGCAGAAGCTTCTCGAAACACCTGCCAACTATGGCAAGCTAGCCTCCCTGCTCGGCGCTGTGGAGCAGCAGAAAGTCTTCAAGCCCAGGGGCACGGTCATCAATGCGGACGTCGATGTGAGCGAGTTTTCTTCCGAGACGCTCGGTCTGTTGAAACGAGCCCTGCTCATCCACACCAAGGGCATCACGGCCGAGACCTTGTCCAGCCTCCTTGAAGCCTCATCAACACCCGGCATTGAGCAGCGCCTCAATGATGACCTCATCATCAAGCGCAACCGCCACCTGCTTTCGGTGATGGACGAGCACCTTCCAGACACCCAGCACATCATCATCCCGTGGGGTGCTGGGCACATGCCAGACATCGCCCAGCAACTGCTGAAGTCCGGCTTCCGCGAGGTGAGCAAGCTGAAACGCACGGTGTTTCAGTTTTGATGCACTGCAGCACCGTGGAAACAGCCGTTCGCCATTAACCATCAGTCCTTTTCTGTCCTGCTCATTCCTGAAGAGCTCATGGCTAGATCAGAGTAGAACCCGGCCGTTTGCTGATTGAAGTCTGCCCGGGGAAGCTGATAATCTATTTTCACATGCCCTGGAATCGCCTCTTTTTTCTGTGTTTGATCTCCCCAGCCTTGCTCCAAGCTGAAAACTGGCCGCAATGGCGTGGACCGCGCATGGACGGCACGAGCACGGACCAAGGTTTCCCCACGAAACTTGCGAAGGAGACCGTGACCTGGCGCGTCGAGCTCCCGGGGTCAGGGCACGCCTCCCCCATTGTTTGGAATGACCGGCTCTTCCTCGTGACCACGGACCCGGACACCTCGGATCGCACGCTGCTCAGCGTGGACCGCACCAGTGGAGACGTCCTCTGGCAGACCACCGTGCTCAAGTCGCCCCTCGAAGGCAAGCACCGCCTCAACAGCCACGCTTCCAGCACCCCGGCGACTGATGGCGAGCGAGTGTTTACGGCCTTTCTTGACGGTGCGGACGTGGTCGTCAGTGCCCACGACTTCACCGGCAAACAGGTCTGGCAGGTGCGCCCCGGCGTCTTTGCCAGCAAGCACGGGTTCTGTTCCAGCCCCATCCTCTTTGAGGACAAAGTGATCGTGAACTGCGACCACGATGGCCCGGGCTACATCACGGCCCTGTCCCGGGCGGATGGGCATGAGATCTGGCGCATTCAGCGACCTAACCAAACACGTAGTTACTGCGTGCCCATCATCCGCGAGATGGACGGACGCGTGCAGATGGTGCTTTCAGGCACCAAATGTGTCACCAGCTACGATCCGCACACCGGCAGCCTCCTTTGGATGATGGACGGTCCTACGGAGCAGTTCGTGGCATCCCTGGTGCATGATGCGAAATCGAATCACCTCATGCTGACCGGCGGTTTCCCGGAGCATCACATCCTCGCCATCAAGCCGGACGGCATCGGCAATGTCACGGATTCCCACATCGTCTGGCGCACCAACAAGGGAGTGTCCTATGTGCCCTCTCCCATCTGTGAAAATGGCTGGTTCCTCATCGTCTCCGACTCCGGCATCGCGCACTGCTTTGATGCCAAAACCGGTGACATCGCCTGGGAAGAGCGCATGAAGGAGCACCACGCCTCCCTGGTGAGCGCGGAGGGCAAGGTCTGGTTCATTAACGACTTCGGCATGCTGCGGATCGTCAAGCCTGACAAAGCCTACAAGGCCCTCGCAGAGACCGAATTGGAGGAAAAGGTCTTTGCCTCGCCTGCCTTGAGCGAAGGCCAGGTTTTCATCCGCGGGGAGAAGACTCTCATTTGCCTGGGCAAGCGAGCCGTGAAAACAGCAGCGCGTTGATCCGCCCCGGTTCGTTGCAGAGCATGGCTATGGTCCAAACTCCATGCTCTTGGTCATCCGCACGACCGGCAAGCTCAAGCCACCCGCCAACGCAATATCGTAACGCTCCACAACGGTGTAACCAAACGAGGCGTAGAGGGACTCGCCCACCAGAGTCGCCACGATCTCCACCCTGCGGAACCCCGACTCGATGATCGCCGCCTCACAAGCGGCCATGATGCTGCGCCCGATACCACGCCGCGCCCAAGCCGGGTGGACAAAGAACGCTCGGACACGCGCCGCGTCCCGCTGCGGATCGAGCAGGGTGTCCTCCCCTGCCCTGCCGCTGTCCCCTCCGTAAAGCGAACGTCTCTGGCTCCAACCACCGCAACCGACAATCGCCCCGTCCTCCTCGGCAACGAAGTAGGTGCCGTCACCAATGAGCTGCCGGTCCACACCAAACACCGGCCCCAAGGCGGCATCCATCTGCGCAGCAGAATAATAGGGCGACTGCAAGGCGCGAACCGAAAGCGGGATGAGTGCCTCAAGCGCTGGCACATCCGCCTCCCGCGCCAACCGGAGCGGCCACATCACAGGGTGAGGGATTGGAAGCGTCGGATTCAAGCGATGAGGATGAGCATGGAGACGAGAGTGCAGGCGGGAGGAACACGGGCGGGAACGTGCACGCATGTCGTTTTACAGCCCCAGCTGGAGCGCGACAACACGAATGCCGCATTCCCCATGCCAAAGACCACCTGGAGAGGCTTGGGGCTTTCATGCGCAAACCTGGGGGTTGAAGGTTGTTTTTCCAAGCCATTGCCTCCAACATAGTCACCCCAGCGCCGTATCCAACACACTCGGCGCTCCTGCTGCCCAGATATGAACCGAGCCTTCCACATGTTGCTGCTAACCGGCTTTTTGTTGGTCATCACCGGCTGCAAATCCAAACCCAAGCCCAAGGCTGAGCCGACGGGACAAGCCACGCTTATCGGGATCATTGAGATGGTGAATCCAGAGCAGAACTACGTGCTCATCCGCTGCGAGCCGATGCCCTCCATCAGTCCAGGCACGGAACTCATCGCGCTCAGTTCCACCGGCACCAAATCCAAGCTGGTGCTGACGCCGGAGAAAAAGGGCTACTACGTCACCGCAGACATCAAGGAAGGCCGCCCCGAAGTGCATCACCTCGTGCTGCTCCAGCGCAGCCAAGCTCCGGCGACTGACCCGCTCATCACGCCTCCGAAAACGACCGTTACCCCCTCGGCAGCCGCTCAGTCGTCGTCATCTCCCTCGATCCCGTATCAGCCCATGCCCTCGCTGCCCGATTTCACGCCTGCCACCTCGGGTTCACCAGCCCCTCCACCCCAGGCACCGACACCTGCCGACCCTCCCAAGTCTCAGCCCCAAGCCCCCTCAGGCGGCGGCCTGGATGGCCTCGAACCGCCCGTGGGAGGTCGCCCGTAATGATGCTCAGCGAGTCCGAGGCCCTCGCCCTGGTTTTGGGTCGCATGTCTCCGACGCCTGTCGTTTCAGCGCCGCTCCCGGGTGCCTTAGGCAGGTTTGCCGCGCAGGACATCCTCGCCACGGTCCCCATTCCAGGCTTCGACAACTCCATGATGGACGGTTACGCCGTCCTCGCTGCTGACACCCGCAGCCAGCAGCCCATCCAAGTCACGGGCGAGCAGCCCGCCGGACTGGATCTGCGCCTCCAATGCAAGGCTGGAGAGGCCGTCCGCATCTTCACAGGCGCCCCCATGCCAGCAGGGGCTGACGCCGTGATCATGCAGGAGGACGTGATCCGGGAGGGCGACACCATCAACGCCCAGGAACCCGTAGACCTCGGAGAAAATGTCCGCCGCACAGGCGCCGACCTCTGTCCCGGGCAACTCATGCTTCGACGGGGTGAAAAGATCACCCCAGGCCGTATCGGTCTTCTGGCCTCCCAGGGCCTGGATCGCATTTCCGTCCATCCCACGCCAAGAGTCGCCGTATTGAGCACGGGTGACGAGTTAGTGCCCCCCGACACCGGCCCTCTCGAACCCGGCCAAATCTACAACAGCAATGGCCTCATGCTGGCGGCCTTGCTCCACGAACTGGGCATCCACGGCGCCCAAACGCTGCACTGCCGTGACACGCTCGCCACCACCACGGACACCTTGCGGGATCTCATCGCCACCGTGGACGTCATCGTCCTGAGCGGCGGCGTTTCCGTCGGCGATCACGATCACATCAAGCCAGCCCTGCTTGCCCTAGGCATCCAGCCGGACCTCTGGCGTGTGAGGGTCAAGCCCGGCAAACCCTTCCTCTTTGCCCAGGCCATCCGATCCACGGACGGCCGCACAGTCTCCATCTTCGGCCTCCCGGGGAATCCAGTCTCCTCATTCGTCACGTTTCAACTTTTTGTTCGTCCAGCCCTCCTGCGCGCCATGGGCGCGTCCGACACGAGTCCGCCTGTCGTGCCAGCCGTGACCGCGATCGAGTTAACCAATGATGGCAATCGCCCCCACTACCTCCGCGGCCAGCTCCGCGGGGGTGTTTTTCATGTGGCCGGACTGCAACAAAGCCACGCCCTCTTTGCCCTAAGCCAGGCTGATGCGCTGCTGCGACTGGAAGAAGGCCAGACCCTGGCTGCAGGTGCCTCTGTGAATATCGTCCTGTTATGAACAATCCACCTTCCGATGTCTTCTCCGGCGACCTCCAATCCATCGCCGCGATCATCATCGTGGGCATCACCCTCGCAGCCTTTATTTGGCGGGCTTTCCGGAGCAAAAAGACGGGCTGCGGAGGGGGCTGCGGATGCGCTGTGAAGCCGAACCAAAAAGCCGACTCAAAAAGCCCTGGAAGCCTGTAAAATCAAGGCACGGATGACTTTGTGAAATTTTTCACAAATAAGTCTTGCCTCTCTTCCCGCGCCGGGTAAACACCACACTCGCAACCTTCACGAACCGACCAACGTATGGCTTTGTCTTTCTCCGCTGACCTCCTCACGCCCATGCTGGCTGTACACCCCGAGGCATCGGAACTTCTTGGCGATGGCGTGCTCGGCTTCATCACGAATTCCGTGATCGTGGCGCTTTGCGTTCTGGGCATCGTTTTCTTCTTCTCCAAGAAGGCCACGACCAACATGACTCTGGTGCCCCATAAGGCGCAGAACCTGTTCGAATTCCTCGTCGAATTCCTTTATGGCCGCGTCGAGAGCATCGTCGGCCACAAGCAGGCCAGGCTTGCCTTTCCGCTTCTCGGAACGCTGTTCATCTACATTCTGGTGTCCAACTGGTTCGGCCTCATCCCAGGAGTCGGCACCATCGGCTTCGGCCCCGCCACCGGCCCCTTGAGCGTCACCAGCAGTGATCATGCTTTCCACCCGATTTTGCGTCCGCCGACTGCTGACCTGAACGCCACCCTGGCTCTCGCCGTTTCCGCTTTCCTCGTCTGGTTCGTGCTCACCATCAAGGAAGTCGGCATCTGGGGCTTCATCGTCCACACCTTCGGCCCTAAAGGTGGCCTCAAAGGCATCATGGGTCTGGTTGTCGGTGCCGTGTTCCTCTTCGTGGGTGTCATCGAAATCGTCTCCATCGCGCTCCGTCCGATGACCCTCTCCGTCCGCCTCTACGGCAACATCTTCGCGGGTGAGAGCGTGCTGCACACCCTCGGCGGTCTTCTCGACAACGCCGGCCAGCCCTGGAGCATGATCGGCAGCATCCTGATCCCCTTCCCCTTCTACTTCATGGAGCTCCTGGTCGGCCTGCTGCAGGCGATCGTCTTCACCCTTCTCTGCTCCGTGTATATCCAGCTCTCCACCACTCATGACGACCACGGTCATGAAGAGGGCGACCATCACTGATCTTCAACCCTTTGACCGCGGGACCATGCGCAACGCGTGGATGTGGTCGAGACAACACAACTAGACATACAACTACTATGACAATGGAACTCATCTCCATGGCCCAGGACGCTGCCGCTCACGCTCCAGTCGTCGCCTCCGGAATCGTCGGCAACATCACCCAGGCCGTCGGTGGCGCTGGTGCTGCAATCGGCGTGGGCCTCATCGGCTCCAAGGCTGTGGAAGCCGTCGGCCGTAACCCTGGCGCTTTCGGTAACATCCTGACCCTTGGCATTATCGCCATGGCTCTTGCTGAAGGTCTTGGCATTCTTGCCTTCTTCGTTGCCCGCTAATTCCCTGCGAGCGGCGGGTGCTGGAAAAGCCCCGCCGCTCCTCCCCTTTCCCCCTCAGATTTCCGCCAGTTTCGTTTCACCTTTCGTTCACTTAATCATCTATGGACTTCCTTTCCCCCATGTTTGGTAAAATCACCCCCGTGCTTGCTGCCGGCCCGGTGGACGACATCGTGAACAAGTTCGGCCTCGATTTCCCGAAGTTCATCGCCCAGGTCATCATCTTCGTGGCGGTGTACACCATCCTGAAGAAGTTTGCCTTCGGCCCCATCCTTTCCATGCTTGAGCAGCGCCGCCAGCGCATCGCCGATGGTGAGTCCAAGCTCGAAAAAATCGCTCGTGACCTCGCCGAGGCCGAGAAGAACGCCAAAGCTGTCCTCGACAAGGCTAATGACGATGCGTCCCGCCTGATCAAGGAAGCCGGTGACAGCGCCAAGTCTCTCGCTGAAAAGCGCCAGCAGGAAGCGATCCACGAGGCCAACCAGATCATCGCCAAGTCCCGCGAAGCCGCCACTCTCGAGCACGAGCAGCTTCTCTCCCAGCTCAAGCGTGAGTTCGGCCGCATGGTGTCTGACGCCACCAGCCGCGTCACCGGCAAGGTCCTCAACACCGACGACCAGACCCGCATCAACCAGGAAACCTCCGCCCAGGTCTCCCTGTAATCCCTTTCCGCTGCACCCCACCCCGTCATGAAAATCAGCAAGGAAGCCCGCCGCAGTTCCCGCCAGCTTTTCAAAGCCTGCCTCGTCAATGGCAAGCTGGACGAGGCGCGCGTGCGTGACGTGGTCACCAAGGTCGCCGCCGCCAAGCCGCGTGCCTACATGGGCATCCTGAACAATTTCAGCTCCCTCGTCCGCGCAGAGCTGGAGCGCCAGAGCGCCATCGTCGAAAGCGCCACGCCGCTGACCGCAGACCTCCAGTCCAATCTCAAGACCAGCCTCTCCCAGAAGTATGGCCGTGAGCTGACCCTTCAGTTTCAAACCCGCCCCGAGCTTCTCGGCGGCATCCGCGTCAAGGTCGGCAGCGACGTGTGGGATGGCTCTGTCAAAGCCCGCCTCGAAGCCCTGCAAGCCTCCCTTTCCTAAGTCACCGTCCTTCGTCACCAGCCCCCAGATTTCACCCGTAATACCATGAGCAACATCCTCCAGGAGATCGAATCCCAAATCGCCGGACTTAAGACGGCGGTCACCAAATCCAACGTCGGCGTGGTCCGCGAGATCGGTGACGGCGCCGCCAAAGTGGAAGGCTTGAGCGATGTCATGCTCAACGAGATGATCGAGTTCCCAGGCGGCCTCTATGGTCTCGCCCTCAACCTTGAAGAAACCGAAGTCGGCTGCGTGCTTCTCGGCTCTGGCGAAAGCATCAAGGCCGGTGACGAAGTCAAGACCACGGGTCGTCTCCTTTCCGTTCCTGTCGGCAAGAGCCTCCTCGGCCGCGTCGTCAACGCCCTCGGCCAGTCGGTCGACGGCAAAGGCGACATCAAGGGTGACGCCCAGTATCCGGTCGAAAAGATCGCCCCTGGCATCATCGCCCGTAAATCCGTGTCCGTCCCTGTGCAGACCGGCATCATGAGCATCGACGCCATGATCCCGATCGGCCGTGGCCAGCGTGAGCTCATCATCGGTGACCGTTCCACTGGCAAGACCACCATCGCGGTCGACACCATCATCTCCCAGGCCCAGCAGAACAAGGCCGCTGAGCAGGGTAAGCTGGCTGACCACAAGCCTCTCTATTGCATCTACGTCGCCGTCGGTCAGAAGCAGTCCAACGTCGCTCGTGTGGTGAAGACCCTCGAAGACGCTGGCGCCATGGAGTACACCGTCGTGGTGAATGCCTCCGCTTCGGACAGCGCGGTGAACCAATACCTCGCTCCTTACACAGGTTGCGCCATCGGTGAGTGGTTCATGGACCAGGGCATGGACGTCCTGATCGTCTTTGATGACCTTTCCAAGCAAGCTGTGGCCTACCGTCAGGTCTCCCTCATCCTGAAGCGCCCTTCCGGTCGTGAAGCTTATCCGGGTGACGTGTTCTATCTCCACAGCCGTCTCCTTGAGCGTGCTTGCCGCGTGAATGAAAACTACGGCGGTGGTTCCATGACCGCTCTGCCGATCATCGAAACGCAGGCTGGTGACGTGTCCGCTTACATCCCGACGAACGTGATCTCCATCACGGACGGTCAGATCTTCCTCGAAACCGATCTCTTCTACCAGGGCATCCGCCCCGCCATTTCCGTCGGTCTCTCCGTTTCCCGCGTGGGTTCCGCCGCTCAGACAAAGGCCATCAAGAAGGTGTCGGGCACCACGAAGCTCGACCTCGCCCAGTTCCGTGAGCTCGCCGCTTTCGCCCAATTCGGTTCCGATCTCGACGCCGGCACGAAGGCTAAGCTGGACCGCGGTGCTCGCATCGTGGAACTCTTCAAGCAGCAGCAGTATCAGCCGAAGAGCCTGCCGATCATGGTCATCACCCTGTATGCCATGCAGAAGGGTTACTTCGACAGCGTCGCTGTGGACCGCGTGAAGGAATTCCAGGGCAAGCTCGAAACCTACCTCAGTGAGCGCAAGGTCAGCTTGGTTGAGAAGCTCGCCAACGAGAAGAAACTCGACAACGTCGAAGGTGACATCAAGTCCGCCCTCGATGACTTCAAAGCCTCCTGGAAGTAATCAGTGATTCAGGAATCAGGAATCTAACATCAGGAATTTCCAATGCCCTCCACCCGCGACATCCGCCGCCGAATCAAATCGGTCAAGAACACGGCCCAGATCACCAAGGCCATGCAGCTCGTCGCGGCTGCGAAGATGAAGAAGGCGCAGGACCAGGCCTCCAACGGCCGCTCCTACGCCGAACTCATGAACAAGATCCTCGTCGCTCTCAAGGAGAGCGCTGAGGAAGGCGTGCATCCTTACTTCACCGAAGGCGCAGGTAACAAGACACTCGTGCTTGTCATCGCCACGGACAAAGGTCTTTGCGGCGCTCTGAACACGAACCTGCTCAAGAAGGTGGTGAACGCCAACTTCGAAGGTGAAGTTGAGTATGTCACCATCGGCCGCAAGGCTTCCCAGGGTCTCGCCCGTCTGCGCAAGACACTCATCGCCGACTTCCCGATTAAAGATCCGGTGAAGTTCCCTGAAGTGCGCACCGTCGGCAAATACATCCAGGACAAGTTCCGCTCGGGTGAATACAAGGCCGTCTACGTTGCCTTCAACAACTTCATCAACACCGTCACGACCATCCCTTCCGTGGAGCAGATCCTCCCCGTGAATCCCGTGACCCTCGGTGGCAAGCGCGGCTTTGATGAGACCTCCACGGAAGTCAATGCCGCTGAGCTTCCTCAATACACCTTTGAACCTGACGCCGCTGTCGTCTTTGAGACCGTCCTTCCACAGTATGTGAACGGCACGATCTATCAGATGATTCTTGAAGCCCGCGCTTCCGAGCACAGCAGCCGGATGGTGGCCATGAAGAACGCCACCGACAACGCCAAGCAGATGCTCAAGGATCTCTCCCTCGAGTATAACAAACTCCGCCAGGCTGCCATTACCAACGAACTCCTCGAAATCACCACCGCCAAGATGGCCCTCGAATAGTCTTCTTGATCTCTCTCTGACTCCTTGACCCCATCTTGACCCCCTTTTTCAAACCATGAGCAACATCGGCAAAATCGTTCAAATCATCGGTCCCGTGGTGGACGTGGATTTCTCCGTCAGCGGCAATCTGCCTGCGATCTACAATGCGCTTGAGATCTCTTATGATCTCGGCGGCAAGCCAGCCCGCCTTATCTGCGAAGTCCAGAGCCACCTCGGCGATGGCTGGGTCCGCTCCGTGGCTATGAGCAGCACGGAAGGTCTGAAACGCGGCATCAATGTGACCGACATGGGCTCCCCGATCACCGTTCCTGTCGGTGAAGAGGTCCTCGGCCGTATCTTCAACGTCACCGGTGACGCCATTGATGACCAGGCCGCGCCGGTCGTCTCCAAGCGCTACCCGATTCACCGTCCCGCTCCTGCGCTGGTCGACCAGAATCCTTCCGCTCAGATCCTTGAAACCGGCATCAAGGTCATCGACCTGATTTGCCCCTTCACCAAGGGTGGTAAAGTCGGCGCCTTCGGTGGTGCTGGCGTGGGCAAGACCGTGGTTATCATGGAGCTCATCAACAACATCGCCAAAGGCCACGGTGGTTACTCCGTGTTCGCCGGCGTGGGTGAGCGTACTCGTGAAGGTAATGACCTTTACCATGAAATGATCGAGTCCGAGGTTATCAAGGTGAAGAAGAATGGTCACGACATGGTCCGCAACGACCAGGGTGGTTACATCAGCGAGCCCGGCTCCAAGGTGGCCCTCGTTTACGGCCAGATGAATGAGCCTCCAGGTGCTCGTCTCCGCGTCGCCCTCTCCGCCCTCTCCATGGCTGAGTATTTCCGTGACGAGAAGAACCAGGACGTGCTGTTCTTCGTCGACAACGTGTTCCGTTTCTCCCAGGCCGGTTCTGAAGTGTCCGCCCTTCTGGGCCGCACGCCTTCCGCCGTGGGTTACCAGCCGACGCTGGCCTCTGAAATGGGTGCCATGCAGGAGCGAATCACCTCCACGAAGAGCGGTTCCATCACCTCCTTCCAGGCCGTTTACGTTCCTGCGGATGACTTGACTGACCCTGCTCCGGCTAACACCTTCGCCCATCTTGACTCCACCGTCGTGCTTGAGCGTTCCCTCGCTGAGCTCGGCATCTACCCTGCCGTGGATCCCCTTTCCTCCGTGTCCAAGGCTCTCGCCCCGGACATCGTCGGTGAGGAGCATTACCGCGTCGCCCGCGGTGTGCAGCGCGTGCTTCAGCGCTACAAGGACCTTCAGGACATCATCGCCATTCTTGGCATGGACGAACTTTCTGACGACGACAAGCTCACCGTGTTCCGCGCACGTAAGCTTCAGCGCTTCCTCAGCCAGCCCTTCCACGTCGCTGAAATCTTCACCGGCACCAAAGGCGAGTACGTCAAGGTCGCTGACACGATCAAAGGCTTCGCCGAGATCCTCGACGGCAAGCACGACGATGTGCCAGAAGCCAACTTCTACATGAAGGGTGGCATCGATACTGTGCCGAAGAAGTAAGGACCATTTATGATTTATGATTGATGATTTACGATTTCAGATCGCGAGTCCGGGCAGCCGCCCAAATCATAAATCGTAAATCGTAGATCATAAATTTTCCCTTGTCGCCCAATGCCTCTTAAGCTCGAAATCGTCACTCCCGAAGCCCGCATCTTCTCTGATGAGGTCGACTCCGTCGTCCTCCCTGGAGCTGATGGTGAAATCGGCATCCTGCCCGCGCATGCTCCCCTGGTGACGACTCTTCAGATTGGTGAACTGCGCATCACCAAAGGTGGCAAGACCACGGAGATGGCCGTGGGTGAAGGCCTGGTCGAAGTGACCGGCGCCTACGCCCGCATCCTCACCGACATGGCCATCGACGTCGAGCAGATCGATGAGAAGGCCGTGGAAGAGGCCCTGGAGCGCGCCAAGCACTCCCTGGAAAGCATCAAGCACGGTGAGAAGCAGGAAGATGTGGCCGCCGTCATGGCCATGATCCAGCGCAACACCGCCCAGCTCCAGCTCAAGCGCAAGCGTCGCTCGGTCTAACCGACAAAGCTTCAACCTTCATCTTTTCAAAAGCCCGCTCTCGAGCGGGTTTTTGTTTTTTCGACGATGCTGCCGGCGCCTATTTCCACATTACCGTGGTCATCACGGCCCCTGACACTCGTATCGTAGTCACCTCAACACGCCTATGAACACACGCCTCGAAAAAGACAGCATGGGTGAAATGTCCGTCCCTGCGGATGCTCTCTACGGTGCCAGCACCCAGCGCGCTATCTTGAACTTTCCCGTCAGCGGCCGTTCCGTTCCCCTGCCTGTCATTCACGCCTACGGCCTCATCAAAGGTGTTGTGGCGCGCACTCATGCCGAGCTGGGCATTCTCGCTCGAGACAAGGCAGACCTCATCCAGCAGGCAGCCCAAGAGATTGCCGAGGGCAGACTCAATGATCACTTCGTGATCGACATCTATCAAACGGGCTCCGGCACGAGCACCAACATGAACGTGAACGAGGTCATCTCGAATCGAGTGTGGCAGATCGTCGGCAAGCCCATCGGGGCCAAAGACCCCGTGCATCCGAACGACCACGTGAACATGGGCCAGTCGAGCAACGATACCTTCCCGACCGCGATGCACATCGCCACGGCGCAGGAGCTGAACACCAAGCTGCTTCCAGCTCTGGAAGCCCTTCACGCGTCGCTCGCCCAAAAGGCGGCGGAGTTTTGGGAAGTGCTCAAGATCGGCCGCACACATCTCATGGATGCTACGCCCGTGCGCCTCGGTCAGGAGTTCAAAGGCTATGCCCGGCAGGCCGAACTCGCCACCACACGCGTGCACAAGGCACTCAACGCCATCATGGAGCTGCCGCTTGGTGGCACGGCGGTCGGCACCGGTTTGAACTGTCATCCCGACATGCCTCGGCGTGCCATCGCCCTCATCGCGGAGAAGACAGGACTTCCCTTCCATGAAGCCCAGGACCACTTCGAAGCCCAATCCGCCAAGGATGCCTTGGTCGAGGCCAGCGGCCAGCTCAAGACCATTGCCACCAGCTTGTTCAAGATCGCCAACGACCTTCGTTGGTTAGGCTCAGGACCGCAATGCGCCATGGGTGAGATCTCCCTGCCCGCCACACAGCCCGGCAGTTCCATCATGCCCGGCAAGGTGAATCCCGTGATGTGTGAAAGCCTCATGCAAGTCTGCGCCCGCGTCATCGGCAACGATGCCACGGTCACCTGGTGCGCGGCCAACGGCAACTTCGAGCTCAATGTGATGATGCCAGCCCTCGCGGCGGCGTTGCTAGAAAGCATTGAACTCCTCACGAATGCCAGCATCATCTTCCGCACCCGCTGCGTGGATGACCTCGTGGCGAACACCGAGCGCTGTTCTGAATTCATCGAGCACAGTCTCGCCATGGTCACCGGTCTCAACAGCAAAATTGGTTATGACAAGGCCGCCGAGATCGCCAAGGTCTCCGCCAAAACAGGCACACCTGTGCGACAACTCTGTCTTGAGCGCCTTCAAGAACTCGGCATCACCGAGGCCGAGTTGAACGAGGCCCTTGATCCCGCCCGCATGACCAAGCCGGATGCCTCGATGGTGGGTGCTGGAGGTGGCTGATGCTGCACTTGTCTGCGAGCCGGGGGCTCAATGGCCTGCAGGCGATGGTGGAGCGAGCAACAGGCGGTGCTCACCGGAAGCGATTCCAGCGAAGGGATCTCAAGGTGCCTCCCGGCAGGGAGGCGCTCAGTCCCATCACCCGGCCCTCGCTCAGCGCCAAGATTGCGTGGCCGCATCACGTTTAATCAGTGCTTCATGACCACTCTCCGCACCTACCAGATCCTTCTGCTCATTTCATCGCTGCTGGGATTGGCCGTGATGCCGCATGAAGCGCGCGCCTGGGGACAGCCGCATCTCGCCATCACCAAGGCTGCACTCGATACCCTGCCCGCCTGGCAAAAGGAGCTGCTTGGCGCCGAATTCAAAGAACTCGCCGCCAAGCACTGCCTGATCCCTGACAACGTCTACACGGACAAGGAGAACGCCAAGTATGCCACCATGGAGAGCAGCCCCGGCGAGGTGTATCTGCAGAAGCTGCATCTCCCTCAAGCCGAGCAGACGGTGAACCGCGAATCGCTGCGCTACTTCATGGAGAAAGCCGTGACCTCCCTCAAGGATGGCAAGGTGAGCGATGCCGCTCGCTACATGGGCACGATCTGCCATGTCCTCGAAGATTTCGGCAGTCCCTCGCACACCATTCCTGGTGATAATCAATTCATGCTCCTCCAGCAATTCATGCCATCCACCATCGTCATGGAAGGCAAGCTCCTGCATGGCCCGATCGAAAATGGCGACTTCACCGTCAACATCGATAGCTATCAACCTCAACTGCTCGGCACCAGCACTGAGGAAGCAAGCTGGCGTCTGCTGCATCGCGTGCATGAGGGCATCATCAATGCCCGCAGCACCACTATTCCAATCATCCAGGCTCTTTATGCCGGTGACGAACAAGCACGGCTCACTCATCAATTGAGAGCTGCCACTATGGATGCCCAGATCGTCGCCGATGCCATGCACACCATCCTCTGCCTGGGTGGTGACAAGTTCGATGCTGAGGCGCGGAAGGCCTGCGACCAGACAAGCATCGCCACCTTCTGGCCCATCGAAGCAGTCCATCTCTACTATCCCCAGTCTCATTTCTTCAGCTCGCCCTACTGGGGTCATGCGCGCAGCGGACTCGTGATGGAAGGCGGCTTGTTAGCACTGCCACTCAAGCTGCGTGTCGCCGATGCTGAAGAGAGAATCTTCCCCGAAGGCATCAGCACCGGCATGGGCAAGGCGCTGACCTTCCATCTGCCAAAAGGCGTCTATCACCGCTTCACTGTCCTCGCAGGACTTCAGGCCGGCCTCGGGATCAAAGGCCGCGTGGAGTTCACCATCCTCGGCGATGGCAAACCACTGGGGTCCGCCATCGTCAATGGCAGCGATCCTGCCCATGCCTTTGAGTGCGATGTCTCCGCCTTCTCACTGCTCCAACTTAATGCCGTCAACCGAGGCCTTGATGCCAAGAGCAGCTACGCAGTGTGGGCAGAGCCCCTGTTGCGCAAGTAACCTGCGACCTGCATCATGCTTCATAAGCCGCTCATGAAACATTCCCTTCTCCTGGCCGTTGCACTCACGTGCCTCGCCTACGCTGCTTCTGCTGAAACGCCGTTGGTTAATCCGTTGGAGCTCGGCCCCTTCGGGATCGGCAGTTGCCACATCAATAATCGCTCCCCGGAGGATGCCGCACGCTGGGTGCCGCAGATGCAGGCCATTGGCTTGCGCTACTATCGGTCCAGTTGCACCGGCTGGGCACAGGTGGAACCAGAAGAGGGAAAATTCGACTGGAAGGCCCTCGATGCACATCTGGCTTACCTCCGAGAGCATGGCTTCACTACCGGTGGTCTCCTCAACGGCGGCGTGCGCTGGAACACGCTGGACAAGCCCGGCACGCTCCCCGTGAACAATCTCGCAGGGTGGTCACGCTATGTGACGGAAATCGTCAAGCACAGCAAGGACCGCATCAAGCGCTGGGAGATCTGGAACGAGCCCCCCAACGGAACCGGCAAGGATCAAACTGCGGCGGACTACGCTAAGATCGTCGTCAGCGCCTGTGATGCAGCGAAAGCTGCTGATCCCACCTGCCAGATCGGACTCGCCACGAAGTCCGCACACATCAACTATCTCGATCAAGCCATCCGCGCTGGTGCCAAAGATCACTTCGACTACATAACGCTGCATCCTTACGAGATACTGAATGGCATCGCCGACAATGCCGGCACGGAAGCCGTCTACATGAACATCGTGCCAGTGGTCCGTAAGATGCTCGCCG
Source organism: Verrucomicrobiota bacterium (assembly GCA_040387935.1). Classification (GTDB taxonomy): domain Bacteria; phylum Verrucomicrobiota; class Verrucomicrobiia; order Verrucomicrobiales; family Verrucomicrobiaceae; genus Prosthecobacter. The sequence goes on from JAZKCU010000002.1 coordinate 242,829, forward strand.
CCCTGAATCCCGAGAAAGTCGATGTGCCCATCGTCTTCACTGAGATCGGTTGTGATGTGAAGAAGGGCGCGGACACCCAGGCGCATGCCCTGGTCAAAGCCTACACCATGGGCATCGCCCAGGGAGTAGCCTGCATCCAGTGGTTCGAAGGCATGGATGGCGATAGCGGCCCGCTCGGCTTGCTGGATCGCAAAGGCGCGCAGCGTCCTTCCTACACGGCCATGGCGCAGATGATCCAACATCTCGGTCAGCATCCCGAATACCTCGGCTGGACCTTGCTGAACGAAAAGCATTACAGCTTTGCCTTCCAAGGCTCCAGAGGCACCGTCCTCATCACCTGGGGACACAAAGGCCCTGCCAATGACGTGCGCTTCACCAAGCCTTTGCAGCAGATCAATCCTCTGACAGGTCAGGCGACCACTGGTGAGAGCATGTCGCTCACCGCGGCTCCGGTGATGATCCTTGATGCTCCAGACGAGCTCATCACCCAAGCCAAGCTCAACAGAGGCAAGCCGCTGACCTGGGGAGGCAGCTATGGCGAAGCCAAATCCGTCTCCGTCACGGTGGATGGCAAACAGATCGAGAAGGGCCTTCACACCTTGTCAGGAGACAGCGTCGCAGGCGCGGTGCTCGCCTATGGCGGCTCGGCACGTGCGGGCAATGTGCCGGGTGGAAATCTCTTCATCGTCGATCCCACCTTTCTCTCCTACAGCAGCACCCCCATTGAGATCACCGCCGTGGTGCGGCGCAATGAAGCCAATGACAACGCTGGCTTCAAGCTCGTCTACGAGTCCACCACCGGTTTCAAAACAGCCAAGAGCGGTTGGTATACGGTGCCGGATAACAAAGAGTGGCATACGGTTCGCTGGCAGATCGACGATGCCCAGTTCGTCAACTACTGGGGCTATAACTTCGCCCTCGAGTCCGACGGGAGTAAGTTTAACCAATACTACCTCCAGAGTGTGACGGTCACGAAGCGGGAATGACCTCACTCCTCATGCAGCAGCATGTAGCGCCATACAGGCTCGAATAGCTCACGGTTCTTGGGATTGAGCATGGAGCCATGAGCGGTCAGCGAATCGACCTTTTCACCAGGATGATTGGTCATGAGGATGTGGCTGTTGCCGTAGGGCGGCTTGGAGTCCTCCACCTTCACGGCGGGGCCGAAAGAATCGAGTTTCAAAGCTCGGAGATTCTCAAGCAGTTGCGCTGGGCTGCAGCCTTGGCGATCCTGCTCGTGATTGAAGGCGAAGAAGCGGCTCTTGGGAGTGGCCGGCTCCTTTTGATACCAAGCAGCCGGTGCTTGCAGGGCCACGCTGAAGTCTCTCGGAGCCCCAAAGCTCAGCACACGAGCCACGGGATGATGAATGCCAATCAGCGCCGCATGTCCGCCGCCCTGTGACTGACCCGCCACAGCGATCCGCTCCCACTTGATGCTGCCATCTTCATTGAGAAAATGAGCCCAATCTTCGCGCGCACGTTTCTCAATCAGTAGCTTCAGAAGTTTGACCAAACGGTTCTCAATACAGTCCGTCTTGCTCACGGTGACATGCTTGGTGGTGCCACCTTCGATGATCGCCATACGAAACTCCTCGAAGGCTCCAGGCTCCGACTCCTTGTTGCAGGAGGAAGCCGAGATCGTGTTGGGATAGCTCAGCGCGATGACATGATAGCCCTGCGTTGCCGCAAGTTTACAGAACTCATGCGAGGCACCACGCCTCACCTTGCCAGGTGCTGCTTCGGGCAGGTTCGGCGGACGTGTGCCCGGGATCCAAAGCAGAAGCTCGTGACGATCCGCGGGCAACTGCGGATCGTGTTTGACCACAATATCGCGGTTCACATACACCCAGTGAGGGTCATCAAAATTCTTGATCGCCGCATCTGTGGTGCTCGGGCGGATCATCAACCCGTCCAAAGCCTGCTGCGTCTGCTTGTCGACCTCCTGGGACCATGCAGGTGACAGCAGGACAAGGCAGCAAGCCAAGACCATACGGGTGAACTCTCTGGTTGATGAAGGGATGACCATGGAAGCCATGAAACACGCAGGCATGCCCCTTGTTTCACGAAATCAAAGACAACATCCCTCACCAAGGCAGCGAGAAAGTCTTGACGGTCGTCATGAACTTGATGGCTTCAATCACGCCTTCCTTGATACCCAGCCCGCTGTCCTTCACGCCACCGAAGGGGCTGAGTTCGAGACGATAGCCTGGAATCTCATTCACGTTCACGGTGCCAGCCTTGATACCTTTCACGGCCTTGATAGCGGACTCCAGATTGCTCGTGACCACACCACTAGATAGGCCATAGGGCGTGGCATTCGTATAGGCAATGGCATCATCCAGATCACGCACGGCAAAGATGGGAGCGATGGGGCCGAAGCACTCGCAAGTGCCGAGTGTGGAGTCGCGTGGCACGTCCGCGAGGATGGTGGGTTCCAGCAAAGCACCGCGTCGATTTCCGCCATGCAGCAGGCGTGCTCCGCGCGTGATGGCATCCTGCACAGCCTTTTCCAGACCGATGGCCGCCGCTTCATCAATGACGGTGCCGACGTAGGTGGCCTCATCCGTTGGATCGCCACAGACATAGGTTCTCGCGAGAGCTTGGAAGCGATGCGTGAAGTCCTCTAGAACACTCTCCTGCACCAGAATGCGGCGCACGGCCGTGCAGCGCTGACCGCTGTTTCTGAAGCTGCCTTCGCAGGCGAGCTTCGCCGCCAGATCAAGATCCGCATCCTCAAGCACAATAAGCGGAGAATGCCCACCCAACTCCAAACAGGTCTTCTTGTAGCCAGCGGTCATGGCGATCTCTTTGCCGACCTTGGCGCTGCCGGTGAAGGTCACCAAGCTCACACGCTCATCACGAATCAGCGGACGTGTGATCTCATCCAGATCACCATGAATGCAGCTCAGCATGTGGCCGGGCAGTCCCGCCTCATAGAGAAGCTCAGTGAGTCGCACGGCGGTGAGCGGTGTCTTCTCGGAGGGCTTCAGAATGAGCGGCGCGCCTGCTGCTATGGCGGGTGCCAGCTTATGCGCTACTTGATTGAGCGGATGATTGAAGGGTGTGATGGCGGCGATCAGAGAGAGCGGCTCACGCAGCGTGAAGATCTTGCGCGCCTTGCCCGTGGGCGAGATGTCGCAGGAGAAGGTCTGACCATCATCGTGCAGCGCCTCCATGGCGGCAAAGGCAAAGACATCACAGGCACGACCAACCTCATAGCGTGTCTCACGGAGGCAGAGGCCGGCTTCAGCGGTGATGAGCTGGGCGAGCTCCTCGCGCCGGGCATCCAGCAGATCACGCACCTTGTTCAGGATGCGGCTGCGTTCATAGCGCGTGAGCTGTGTGGCGGGTGCGAGGTGAGCCTGGATGGCACTCTCCAAGACATCGCGCTTGATGCTGGCCACACGACCTACCTTTTCGTTATTCCATGGGTTTGTGACTTCGATCCAGGAGTCTGAAGTGACGGCCTTTCCGGCGATGTAGCTGGGAAGTGAGAGCATGGTGGGAATGAGATCAGGGTTGAATAGCGACACGCTGCCATTGGCGGCTGCGGGTGAGCTCTAGGCCTTCATTAAGCTTCTCCAGAGAGAGAGCAGGACTGGTCAGCTTTTCAAAGGGCAGTCGCGTGTGATTGGCGGCGAGGAAGTCGAGCCCATCAGCGAGATGCTGGGGAGCGTAATTATGCACACCGCGCAGGGTCAGGCATTTTCGCAGCACGGCCTCGCCGGTGAGGTCGAGCTTTGTTTCTGGATGCACCATGCCTGCCCAGACGTAGTGACCGCCGGGGCGCAGCGCCTTCACACCGTCAGGGATCACGGCTGAGTTGCCGGTGACTTCGAGCACGAGATCCACCTGCGGCATCTTTTCACCATGCGGCACCGGGATGCCGCCAAACTCGGCCACAAGCGCGAGGCGCTGCGGACTGAGATCCGTGCAATACACCTCCTGCACACCGCGATGACGCAGCCAGGCGCAGGCATAGATGCCGAGCAGTCCCCCGCCCTGCACAAGAGCGCTACGACAAGGATCAGGCAGGATCTCGAGCGCATTCACGATGGTGGCGAGCGCACAGTTCGCAGGCGCGACGATGGCGTCAGACAATGCGGCTGGCACTGTCATGATCTGTGTGCCCGGGCGCAGCACGATGTGGCTGGCATAACAACCATTGAGTCCACTGCCATCACTCAGTGCCGCATGACCGTATTTGAAAAGATGCTCGCACTTCTGCGGCAGGTGCCAGCTTGTGCAGGGGGCGCACTGACCGCAGGAATCCGCGAGTGTCCAAGTCACTCGCTGACCGGTGGTCACGCCTTCACGTGAACTTCTAATGACATGGCCCACTGCCTCATGCCCGAGCACACAGGGAGTCGGAGCCGAGCGTCGGCCCTCGGTCGTGTGCAGGTCCGATCCACAGATGGTCGCGAGGGAGATCTGCACGAGCACCTCGCCTGAGTGGAGTTCATCAGGCAGCGGAGCAGAGGCCATTTCAAACGGCTGGCCGGGAGCATGGAAAAGTTGGACGCGTGCGAAGGAGTTCATCGGCGGATCAAGAGGGCAAGAGCGGCGCTGCAGAGGGCGGAGACGGCCACGATGGGAAAGACGAGGGCCACGTTCTCGGTGCCATGCGTGGTGGCGAAGGGATTATGCTGGATCATCCAGCCGATGAAGGGCTCGCCGAGACCGGCCATCGCATAGGCGAAGAAGTTCATCACACCGACGGCGGTCCCGGCACGGGCGCGGCCTAACAAATCAGGTGCCAATGCCCAGAAGGCGGATTGCGGACCATACGCGAAGAAGCCCGCCAGAAAGAGCACCGGCACGCCCAGCGCATGTCCAGGAGGCAGCAGATACATGCCGATGGCAGCCACGGCAGCGAGCAGCATGAAGGAGGCGATGACACCGCTGCGGCGTGAGTTGCAGAAGCGGTCGGAGATCCAGCCGCTGGTTACGGCACCGAGCGCCATTCCCACGGGCAGGGCGATGCTCACCCATTTTCCCAGCGGGTCGTCCTTGAAATCCTTGCCGAGGAAGTAGACCGGCACCCAAATCAGCAAGCCATAGCGCACGGTGTTTTGAAAACCGATGGCGAAACCAGCGAGAAGCAGGCGTCCGTTTTTCAACGCTACTCCATAGCGCTGCCAGGTGGTCTCGGTGTTGGCAGCGGCGTTTCCCTGCCCTGCGTCATTCTCATCCGTCAGTTCAGGAAACCCGGCCGCGCTGGGCCGGTCACGTGCAATGAGCCAGACGATCAACCCGCCGAGCAGCATGAGAATCACCGGCAGGCGGAAGATCCAGCGCCAGCTCAGATGCAGCACATCCAGCACGAGCAGTGACGTGATGTAAGACAGCACGGACGACAGACCTGCGGCCAGCACATACATGCCAAAGGCACGCCCACGCTCATGCGTGCCAAACCAGTTCGAGACGAGACGGCTGCCCGGTGCCCAGCCCATGCTCTGCGCCAGTCCATTCACACCCCAGGCAGCAGTGAGCGACTTGAAGCCGACCCCGAAACTTGTGGTCCAGTTTAACAAAAAGGATGCCAAGGCACCCAGGCACATCATCCGTCGCCCGCCGAACTTGTCACCCAGGTTGCCATTGATCATCTGACCGGCGGCGTAGCACCAAAGCATGGCTGCGCTGATCCAGCCGAGGGTTTGCTTATCAATCCCAAGTTCTGCCTGGATGCCGGGGATGGCGAAACCAAAGGTCTGCCGTCCTGTATAATAAAACAGGTAGCAAAACATCACCGCACCGAGCGACCAGCGCCGGGCACGGAGAAAGGCGGGATCGCTTTGCGGTGAGACAGACATGCGATCAGCGTGTGCCGTTGCAGGTGAGTTCGAAGATGTCGAAGTTCCGCACATCACCAGAAGCGCGCACGGAATATGCTTCATTTAGCGGGGCGCTAAAGACCAGCGGCACCATCTCCTCATAGCGTCCTCCGTGACTGCGCAGGGCTCCAGCGAGCGCGGCGAGATCGTGATAGGCTGGGGTGCGGCCGAGCACCACATTGCGGGCGCTGGCGACCACGAGGTCCCCCATGCGGTCCTCCGGCAGTTCCATCAAGAGAGCGGCGATGGCACGCTCATGGCACTCCGTGATGCCTGCACGCTGCAGCAGCCAGTTGCGCACCTTGATCACGTCCATCCCAGGAGGAAGATGCACCTGAGCGAAGGAACCCAAGGCGCCGTGATGCGCCACATAGGGATCCGTGATCGGCAGGATGACGCGGAAGCCTTCACCAAAGGTGCTGACCAGTTCGGTTTCGAGGTAGATCACGTTCGGTGTGCCATCGGCGCGCTGCTTGGCATTCATGCCGTGATCTGCGGTTAGGCCAATGACGGCTCCAAGCGCCAGAAGACGACCAAGCTCGACATCAATGGCCGCGTAGAAATCCAGTGCCTCAGCTTCCTCGGGCGCATGCTTGTGCTGCATGTAGTCCGTGGTGCTCAGGTAGAGGAAATCGGCGCGGCGGCTTTCCAGCAGAGCGACACCGGCCTTCAGCACATACAGGCTGGCGTCACCACTGTAGATATTGGGAGTCGGGCCCACCAGTTCTTCGACATCGCCGATGCCGTGTGTCGCCACCTCTGCATGCTTGGCCTTCTCAGATGAAAATGCGATGCCACCTTCACTGATCAAGCCGCTGGCGAAGATATCGCGCAGCTTTTCCTTCGCCGTCACCACAGCCACCTTTCGACCGGAGCGTTGAGCGTGGGGAAAGATGGTTTCAGCACGCAGAAATTTAGAGGAGTTCATCATCACTTCCTCGCCGCTTGCGGTATCGAAGAAGAAGTTTCCGCCGATGCCGTGGACGGAAGGCGGCACGCCAGTGACGATGCTGGAGTTGTTCACGTTCGTGAAGGTGGGCATGGCCGCACGGGCAAAGCCGCGCCAGCCATCCTGACTCATCTTCACAAGGTTCGGCATGCGGCCACGGGCAATGGCGCAGTCGAGATATTCATCAGCCGAGCCATCAAGGCAGATAACGACAACAGGCTGCGGGGAAGGATTATAGGTGCGGTGGTTAACGGTGAACATGACAGCTGACGAGTGACAAGAAACTTGTTGCCTGCAAGTCAACTTTAGTGACAATTAAGCAACACGCCCTTTTCCATCCCTGATGCACAATTCCATTTCCCCCCCCCGCTTTGCCACCCTTCAGTGTGCTCTGGCATTGGTCACGACTCTCGCCTTGATGGGGAGTCATGCCGCCGCCCATGGGCCAGGCAAAGCCAGCGACTTCCAAGGGCGACGTGTTTTGCTGATCGGCATTGATGGCTGCCGCCGCGATGTCATGCAGCAGGTCACCCAGGACGGCAGCGCACCTCATCTGACCCGGCTCGCCAACGAAGGTCACGCCTGCTGGAACATGGAGGCCGGAGGGCAGATCATCGGCACGCTCAACCAGCCCACCATCAGCGGACCAGGCTGGTCCACACTCTTCACAGGTGTGTTTGCCAGCAAGCACGGCGTCCTGGGCAATGGAGATAAATTTACCGCAGGTCACTTCACACAGTTCCCTCACTACTTCCGCTATCTGCGCGAGGCAAAACCGCAGGCATGGCTTGGCTCCATCGTTGGTGATACATGGCCGGAGGTGAACAGCATCCTTCTCACGGGCAGCGGCGAAAAGCTCGCGAATGACACCACCATTGTCTCTCATGAGATCGTCATGGAGGGGGAGAAGGCCCGGAAGCTGAATGACGCAAACGTCGCCAAGGAAGCCGTGCGTTGTCTAAGCCAGGAGAATCCAGACGTCCTCTTTCTGCACTTCCTGGATGTGGATCACGCAGGTCATCAGTTCGGATTCAGCACGGCTATACCGCAGTATGTGAGCACGCTGCAGCAGCTCGACAAATACATCGGCACTGTCATGGCGGCGCTGCAGGCACGCCCGCAGTTCAAAGACGAGTCCTGGCTGGTCATCGTCATGACGGACCATGGTGGCCTTGAGCGCAAACACGGCGGGCAAAGCCCCGAGGAACGCCAAATCTTCGCCTTCTTTCACCAGCCCGGTTTCAAGCCAACGGCAGATAGGGAGGGCAAGGTTTATCAAAGCCTCGTCACGCCGACCGTGCTGAACTACCTGCAAATCCCCATCAAGCCGGAGTGGGGTTTTGAAAGCGAGCCTTTGAAGGTGGCGGAGTGATCCAGAAAGATCCGCCCCCATTCTCATCAGGTCGGCTACCGGATACCCACCGCGCAGTTGGTTAGTCCGTAAACCAAGCCCTCACTCCTCAATGACCTTCACCCGCAGGAAACCCTGCGCGGCACTGGACTGAGGTGCCGCGAGTTCACAGCGCGATTGAAAGCGTGTCTCGCTGCCAGGAGCAAGGATTACGGGTGTTTGCAGCGGGGCATTCACCCAGGTCGTCGGCATGAGATCGGGTGAGTATTCCACCCGATAGAGCAAACCATTGAGTCGATAGCCACTGGCGGGATCACCCACACCACCGGCAGGCAGTTCAAACGCAATGCCACGCCCTGAGCTGGCAAGCACGGTGGCCTCCTGGGACTGCAGCGGATTCGTGCCGAGGGCAAACTCCAGGAAATTGCGCACGCCATCGCCATCAAAGTCAGCATTGGGGCCACTTGCGTTGGAATCAGCGAGCTGGGCGACATTGAAATAAAACTGCCGCCATGCATTCCAAGCAGCATTCTGCGGCGGGCAGATGGCAGCAGCCTCAGCGGAGGTCAGGGCACGACGCCAAATTTTGAGATCGTCCACCAGCAGATCTGAAGACCAGGAGAAAGCCGCGCCCGTGCCATCGCGGCCAATGTTGATGGCAAGGGGTGCGATCGTGTCCGTGGTTCCCGCCCCAGCGAGTGCGACCGTGCCGATGAGCGTGCCATCGTGATAAAACTCAGCGCTGCCAGCACGGCGATGGCTGATGAGGATATGATGCCACCCGCCATCATTGATGCTGCCGCCATTGTCATTGTCCTTGCGGGTCAGCGTGGCACCTTTGAAATTCCACTGCCAGGTGGTGGCGTCCTGCTGGCCGCCGAGAAACCAGCCCGTGTTCGCACCCGAACCCCAGTTCTTGTTGGAGATGATGCAGGGATCACCACTCCAGGCTCCGCTGCTTTTCACCCAGCAGGAAAGGGTGAAGTCCGTGGCGGAGCCAAACTGCAGATCCGTGGGCTGGCCGAGCGTAACATACTGTGCGGCATTGAGCACCACTGCCTGTCCCGTGCGGCCTGCCGCATAGCTGCTACCACCGGTGAGCGTGCCATGATTGCCACGTCCGGAGTTATCCGTGGCGCTGCCATCAAAGGGCAGGTCGAGCACCAGATTTGACACCAGATCCACTGAGGGGAGCGGCACCAGGGAGCGAACTTCCGTGTCCGTCAGTGCACGACGCCAGACCATCACATCATCAATGGCCATGGTGACGTTCAAAGGGTTGCCACCATTGCCATCGCGCCCGATCTGGATGGGAAACGCCGTGTCCACATCCCCTGCCCCGTTGATACTGACACTGCCAATGGGCACACCATCCGCATACATGACGGCATTGCCCGAACGGTTGTGAGTGATGGCGACGTGATGCCAGGTCACTCCATCACGGATCACGCCACCGCTGTCGAAGTCCGCACGGGCCAGTGTCGCGCCTTTGAAGTTCCACTGCCAGGTGTTGTTGTTGCCCGCATTGCTCTGGCAGGCGACCGCCCATCCCGTGTTGGTCCCGGCGTTCCAGTTTTTGTTGGAGATGAGCACTGGATCGCTGCTCCATTGCGTAGGGGCCTGAACCCAGAAGGCGATGGTGAAGTTCGTCGAGGCTCCAAACTTCAAATCCGTGTAGCTTGCAGGCAGCGTCGCATACTGGCTGCCGCTGATGACCAGCGCCTGACCGCTGCGACCGGTGGTGTAGCCTGCGCTGCCCGTGACCGTGGCATGATTTCCACGCCCGGAAGTGTCACTGCTGCTGCCATCGAAAGGCAGCCACAACACACGGTCTGTGACCACATCCGCCCCTGTCGAGGCGGTGAGCGTGACACTGGTAGGCACGGGGGTGACCGTGGTGCCAGCGAAGCGCAACTCATAGTCATACATGGTACTGCCCGTGACGGGCAGCGCAGGTGCATCGGTGAAGCTGGAGACATTTGCAGGCTGCGTGCTCACCAGCACGCCATTGCGCCAGAGCTCGATCCCCGTGCAGCCGGGCACCAGGCCGCTGGCAGGTTGCACCACCTCGATCATCGCACGTGTGCCAGCGCCGCGGATGATGGCCGTGGGAGCCAGGCCAAACGGGCGCTCGGCAAACTGCCACGCGGCATTCACTGGAACACCGAGATATTTAAAAATCGTCTGCGCCAGCGCAGGCTGGCCCACTGCCTCAGTGGTGACTCGTCCGGCTGGCACACCTGGACCGTTTACAAGAATGAAGATATCACGCTCCGCCGCCGACTGCCCGCCATGAGAGGTGCCGTTGCCACCATGATCCGTGCTGGCAAAGATCAGCCACTCCTCAGCCGAGTAGTTAGGCCGTGCCATGAGGGTGGTGAGCACATCACCGATGTGCGCATCCACATTGGCCAGCGCGGTCATGTAGTTCGGATTGCCAGAAGAGAAGCCCGTGGAGTGCCCGGCACCATCCACCTGGTCAAAGTGCAGCATCAAGACATCCGGGTTCTCGGTAGAAAGATAGGCAACGGCCTTGTCCTTCACATTGGCATCGCGTCCCGGATAGTTCACACCGGATCCTTTCGCGTGATAGCTGAAGACCGAAGGCATGGCAGCCACGATGTAGTCCTCATTCCAGTTCCAACTGGTGATCGACGCGACGCTGGCCGTGGGCACACTGTCCACGAGTCGCCTCGCAAAGGGCGGTGCCTGGGTCACGAGATAGCTGCTCGCAGTGCCGGGTTCGTCGTAAGGCGGTGTGCCATTGCCGGTGACATTGTGCCGGTCCGTCCAGGTGCCGGTGTAGAAGCTGGCCCAGCCAGGCCCGCTCAGCGTGGCTTGTTGAGAGGCAGTGCTCAAACGCCCGCCGGCGATGCCATTCCAGGTGATCGTGCCATGGTCGGCTAGGTATTTAAGGTTGGGTGTCACGCCCGTGGCCATCGCCTTTTTCAGAGCCTCGCTGCGCACACCATCGATACCGATGAAGAGCACCTTTCTCCCTCCAAACCCGGAGGCGAAACAAGCGCTGGTCGCAGAAACCAGGACGGCCATGAGCAGTGAGTTCATATGCATGGATGTAGCTATGCAGACAGATCTCGAGACGGTCTTGGCTAAAATCCAAGGTTCGGCGGGCAAAATGCGCCCAAAACAACGATGATGAATGTTGCGAACAGACATCGAGCCGAGCGTTTCCTGCCAAGAAACAATTGCGATTTTAAAGATACAGGCTCCATCCTAGTCCATGAACCTTGTTGAACTCTCCCAACGCATCAAACAGCGCCGCCTCGAGCTGGGGCTGAGCCTGGAGGAAGCTGCCGCCGCCGCTGCGCAGACGCGCAGTTGGCTTTCCAAGGTGGAGAATTTTCGCATCACCCCTTCCCTGCCGGCGTTGGCTCGAGTGGCGGAGGCGTTGAGCATCTCCCTCGCGACGTTGCTGGAAGGGCTGGATGCGAAGCCGCAGATTGTCCTCACCAAAAAGAATGATCGCAAGGCTATCCAACGCGATCCACAGAACTCCGACATCACTTATCACACGCTGACCCAAGGGCGGGCGAACCGCCGCATGAGCCCCTTCATCCTGGACATCCCAGCGGGCGGTGGCCGCAGCATCTCACGCCCCCACGAAGGCGAGGAGTTTCTGATCGTACTGGGTGGCAAGGTGACGCTCGAGTATGGCAAGGAATCGTTCCATCTGGAAGATGGCGACTCCCTTTACTTCGATGCTGACACGCCTCATCGTCTGCATAATCCGCACAAGAAAGCAGCACAAGTGATGTGCGTTTTCCTGGATCGATAGATCGTTAGGCCAAGAGACCATTCCCGGCCTGAGGATGGGTAGTGCGGGCAGTCCCCTTGTTGCCTTTACTCAGGCTGCCGCAGGCTTCTTGCCGCCTGGCTTCTTGGCAGCAGCCGCAGCCGCAGCCGCAGGTGCCGGTGCATGGTGGTCGGCCTTCGCCTCCACGTCCGCAGCCGGGATGCCAAGAAACTTCGCAGCCTTGGCTGTGTCTTCCTCATAGTGGCGCAAGGCCAGGCGACAGAGCTCTTTTTCCACCCAGGGCAGAAGATCAATGTCAGGCTGGGTCTGTGCCACGCTGATCAGGCTGGAAAGCGCGTCACGCATGCGGGTCACCGTGTTCGCCGGATGAGTGAAACGGCTGTTGGCGATGCTTCCCAACGGAATGTCCGAGGGCAGCAGCACATCCGAGTTCGCGAGAGCGCAGGCACGCTGGATGGTGTTCTCCAGTTCACGCACGTTGCCCGGCCAGTCATAGGCTTCCAGAATGGCCAGCGCATCATCAGTGAAGCGCATGACCGGGCCGCGACGACGGGCCGATTGGCGCTGCAGGAAGAACTCCGCGAGCAGGCGCACATCATCACGGCGCTCACGAAGCGGCGGGATATGAATGCGGACGACGTTAAGGCGGTAAAAAAGGTCCTCACGGAAGGTGCCCTTCGCCACTTCGGTTTCGAGATCCTTGTTCGTGGCCGCGAGGATGCGAACATCACACTTCAGCGTCAGATTGCTGCCCACACGGCAGAATTCACCTTCCTGGAGCACGCGCAGCAGCTTGCTCTGCACGGCCAGGGGCATGTCGCCGATTTCATCCAGGAAGAGGGTGCCACCATCACACTGCTCAAAGCGGCCCACACGCTGGTTCACGGCGCCGGTGAAGCTGCCTTTCTCATGACCGAAAAGCTCGCTCTCCATCAGGTTGTCCGGGATGGACGTGATGTTGATGCCCACAAACTCCTTGGTCGTCCTTGGGCTGAATTTATGCACAGCACGGGCCACCAGTTCCTTGCCGCAACCGCTCTCCCCCGTGACCATCACAGGAGCATCACTGCGGGAGACTCGGCCGATCATCTTGAAAACATCCTGCATCGGCGCGGAACGGCCGATGATGGTCTCCTGGATGGTCTCGGCAGGCACTTCGCTCGCCTGGGCACGGGTCACTTTGCGGCTTTCATTGGCCCGCAGCGCGCTCTCCACCACCGTTCGCAGTTCATAGGGCAGTTTTTCCTTCCCCAGCACGTCATAGGCGCCCAACCGCATGGCCTCGATCACATTACTGTTGCTGGCCAGGCCGCTGAACAGGATCACCATCGCGTTCGGATCTGTCATGCGCAGGCGTTTGAGCAGTTCGATCCCCGAGGTGCCCGGAAGCCGGACCTCTGCCAGCACCAGATCAGCGCGCGCCTTCTGGTAGGAGGCCACGGCCTCCTCGGTCCGCTCGGCGGTGACCGTGACGACTCCAGGAGCCTTCAGATGATTGCATGCCCAGCTCAGAAAGTCTGAGTCGGCATCCACGATGAGAATCCGCGAATCCTGAAGAGATGACATTTGGCTGTAAAAAGTTCTTTCGTAGCCGGTTGATTTCCCGGCGTCAACACCCCTTCTAAACCCGAAACCCCACATCCTCAAATCTGCATCTCACGCAGATGGCACTTGTTTACCCGCTTTTCGCGCCACGGTGATGAATGCCTCCTGCAAATAGAACGGCTCCAGCGACTCCGCAGCGCGGCTTTGCAGTTCATTTTCAGGCAGTTGCGAAACTATCCTCCCCAGCGACACCACATCTGGCTGAGCCCCGGTGATGCCTTCCAGCCCCAGGGGTGCCTTTGCGTCAAATGTCAGCCAAGTGCCTCCCGACCCCACCAGGGACGCTGCCTCTTCCGCAGTCATCAGACGTGGAGCCTGCACCATCCGGCCAAATTCCACGGTGGCGTGATAGTATTGTCCCCGTCTGGCATCCCCCAAAACCGAGTAGGTGCCCAGCACGGAGGTAGCGATGGAGGGCCATCCCAGCACCGGCCAACCGCGTGACAAGGCCACCCCCTGAGCCGCCGCGATGCTGATGCGCACCCCAGTGTAGGACCCGGGCCCCGTGCCGATCACCAGCGCTGCCGACTCTCCCAGTGGAATGGCTGCCAGAGCTTCCGCCAGCGGCGCAAAGACCTGTGCATTGTGAGAGCGCTCCGACTGAAAGGCAGACTCATAGAGCACCTCCACTCCTCTCACGACAGCCAGCGCCCCACGAGACGTGGAAAGGTCCAGGGCGAGGACGAGACGGTCTGTAACATGCATAAACACCATCTCCAACCACGGAAATGCCACCTTGGAAACCAGAAAAGTCGGGACTCAGAGGGTCGACCGCACCCTAAAAAAAGAGGCGCGGGACTCTTTCGAATCTCCGCGCCTAACGGCCACTGGTTCATTTCTCTTCTTATGGTCGAGGCCTGAATTCGTGGTCACTGATGGATCGCTGCTCCTTTCAAAGGCGGATGTATCGAGACCCATTTTTCGGTCTTTTTCTTTCCACAGCTCTGCCGCCTGTTCAGGAATGTGAGGCAGAAGGGGTTGCATCGCAGAAGGGTCGATGCTCAATGACTCTTCCAATCATCACCCGAACCCTTTCCTACATCTCCAACTCATGTCCAAATCAGTCGTTCTCCTCTTCGCGGGTCAAGGTGCTCAAAAAGTCGGCATGGGCAAAGATCTGGCTGAATCTTTCCCGTCCGTCCGTGCCCTCTTTGATCAGGCGGACGCTGCCATCGGCTACTCGCTGAGCCAGGTGATGTTTGAGGGACCGATGGAAGAATTGACGAAGACGAGCCGCTGCCAGCCTGCCCTGTATGCACACGGCCTCGCCTGCCTGAGCGTGCTCAAGGAGAAAGTCCCCGGTCTCCAGGTCGCCGCCACCGCAGGACTCTCCCTCGGCGAATTCACTGCTCACGCAGCTGCTGGGACCTTTGACTTCGCCACAGGTCTGAATCTGGTCTTCCAACGCGGCAGCTTTATGGAGGAGGCCTGTGAGCAAACCCTGGGCGCCATGCTGGCCATGCTCGGCGGTGAAGAGAGCGTCATCCGTGATCTGGCCGCTAAGTGCGATGTGGATGTTGCCAATCTCAACGCCCCCGGACAGATCGTCCTGAGCGGAAGCGTGGAAGGCATCAATGCAGCAGCCGCGAAAGCCAAGGAGAAGGGCATCAAGCGCGCCATTCCCCTGCCCGTTGCCGGAGCCTACCACAGTCGCCTCATGAAGAGCGCACAGGACAAACTCGCTGCCGCCCTCGCCAGCGCCTCGATCTCCGAGCCCGCCGTGCCTGTGGTCTGCAATTACGAGGCCCGCGCTGTAAAGACACCTGAAGAGATCCGCTCCACCCTCACCGCCCAGGTTACAGGCAGTGTCCGCTGGGTCGAGTCCATGCAGGCCCTGCGCGCGGCGGGTCACGAGCTGTTCATCGAACTCGGACCTGATGCCACCCTCGCCGGTCTCATGGGCAAGATCGACAAAACCGCCAAGGTCATCTCCATCAAGGATCTCGCCAGCCTGGATGCGGCTGTCGCCGAGCTGAGCGCCTAACATCAAGTTTGTCTAACACACGCGGGACAACCCAAAAGGTTGTCCCGTCTTCAGGTCACCTCATCACCGCGCCTTCAGGAGTGATGAGCGCCAGATAGGCCGCCACCCGCGCACGTGAGGTCGTCTGCGCCGCCGGAATTTGGGAGAGCGCATTCAAGATGAACGTGCGGCTGCTAGGCCGCATCTTGCCCGCGCAGAAGATCAGGTTCAGATGATCCACCAGGCGCTCAGGATTCGCAGCCAGATCCTTCTCGCGGGAGAGGTCCACAGGAAAATTATAGGTCTCCCAAAGACGGAAGCCATTTTCCAGTGTGTCCCAAAGACGGTTGGGAAAGGAGATGGCGCTGTAGCTGTCCGTGATCTGGAAGACGGGCGCAGCGAGGTTGTTCTGGGTTAGTGTGCCGGGGGCCTTGTAGTCAGGGCGATAGAAATTGAAGACGCTCGGCGCATAGGTCGGCTCCTGGCGGCTGTCATTGTAGAAGTCATTCCAGTCCCACCACAGCAGTTCCGGCATCTGCTTCATGCCAAAGGCTCGAGAGAGCGCCATGGCGCGGATGACCGGCTCCTTGAGACGACCAAAGGAGGCTCCCTCGGTATAGCGTGGATCACGCGCCTCCACATCGAGCAGGATGGCACGCACCACCGCTCCCAGATCACCACGCACACCGCTGCCGTTGTTGGCAAACACCGCGCCCACCCGCTGCACATAGGCCGGGCTTGGATTGTCCGTGACCAGGAACTGGATGAGCTGCTTGCCGATGAACACGCCCGTGTTCGGATGGTTGAAAAGAAAGTCCAGTGAGTCCGTGACATCACGCAGCGCATTGTCATCCGTGGCCGGACGCGCAGGCAGCACCAGCCCCCCCGGCAGCGTCTTCACGCCAAAATCATGGCGGTCCGCATGCAGGCTCATGGGCGTGGCATAGTCCTGCTCCGTCCACCCGCCAGCGAACCAAGGATGCTTGCCAAACCAAAAGCCTGTCATCACTCGTGCGACCTGGGTGATGTCGCCATTCGTATACGTCGGGATGGCCTCGCCCTGGCCGTCAAGCTGCCGTGAGCCGTCTGGATTCAACTTCCAGAGGCCGATGGTGAAGAGCTGCATCACCTCACGGGCATAGTTTTCATCGGGATAGCGGTTGATGGCAGGATCGGCCTTCTGGTTGCCTGCATGGCTGAGGTAGCGGCCCATCACAGGATGCATCGTTACCTCACCGAGGATGTCACGATAGTTGCCGAAGGCATGACGCACAAAGATGTCATAGTAGTCGGCGATCCCCAGACAGCGGTTCTCAATATTCGCATCACGACGTGAGGTCACCAGGATCTGGTTCAGCGCAAAGGCCACACGCTGGCGCAGCTGGTCCTCCCCCTGGATGGCCGCACGGGCAAAGGCGGTCTTCATGTTGCCGCCAAACAGGAAGGGATCCGGCTCATCACCGCCATAGCTGTAGTTCCGCGTGTGCCTGTGGCTGAACATGTCCGCGTAGATTTCCTTGATGTAGGTCGCGTGAAGGGTCGCCGGCTTGCTCACCTGCTCGGTGATCCATGACTCATACCCAAGCTGCTGCACGCGCTGGATATCCTCCAGGGTCGGGCCAAAGGTGGACTGCATCAGAAAACGGGAGGCCTGCGCACGCGAGACACCGGCAGCAGTGCTGCCACCGGGGAAACCTCCGCTGCCGACCGCGCCCTGAAACTGCTCCACCAGCGTGGCGTAGTCTCCACGTATGGTGCCCTCCGTCGTGCCATCCTGATTCGCATCCACCGGCACATCCGCACGTGTGCTGCTGGCATTGGTGGTGCTGGAGCCGAGTACATTGGTCTCCGTCCAGTCACTCACACCATCATTGTCCGTGTCGATGTTCAGCACACGCGCTTCATAGAACTTCGGCGGACCGGATGTGATCACCGCTGTCAGCGTCTGACGATATTCCTCGCCCACAGTCACCGGACTGCCTGCCACCTGGCTCCACGCGCTCATGTCCGCACTCTGCCAGACGCGGTGCTGCTTGTAGCGCAGCAGCGGCCAGCGCAGGGTCAGATCATTCCCTGTGCGCTGCGTGTCCACCCACAGCCTGGACTTCGAATCAAAAGGATTCGTGCCCGCCTCGGCCTCGTCGCCATTGCTCATGCCATCGCCATCCACATCGAGAAGAGCACTGAGATTAAAGCTGCCCGCCCACTGTTCCCACGCATCAGACATGCCGTTCCCATTCAAATCCTCACCCACCACGCCTGCAGGTGCTCCGTGGTGCATCGGCGGCTTGCTGCTGGCCAGCATGGGATTGCTCCCCGCCAGGACCTCCGCACCATCCTTCGCGAGGTCATCATCACTGTCCGCATCATTCGGATTCGTGCCCGCCAGATACTCGCGCAAGTTGGTTAGGCCATCGGCATCTCCATCCAGCGCGGCATCGGTTGCCAGATTGATGTTCAGCCCATAGGTCGTCTCCCAGGCATTCGGCATGCCGTCCTCATCATTGTCGGCCCAGGCGCTGTAAGCCGTCGTTTGCTCCAGAGGTGTCGTTTGGAACATCACCTGAACCCCGTCATGAGTCCAGAGTTCGAAGCGATCCTCCACTGGCGGCCGGCTGCCATCATGCCACAGCGCATTGCCGTCCTGCACAAGATCCTGGGCACGACAGCCATTGAAGGTGCGCGTCACGACCGTCTGGTTCGTGTCCATGTTTCGCAGGGTGAAAACCACATTCCAGTTGGTCTGGACACCCGTGGGACAGGTCCCCTGCACACGCAGCTGAAGGCGGTCTGAGATATCCACCGCGCCATGCCCGCTGAAGCCGAGCAACGGCCCCAGATCCGTCGTGGGAGGACTGTTCCAATCACTGTCCCAAATGCCCTCGTTGTCATTGCTCGGACTGCTGAAGGCCCCGTTCTGGTCCGAGTGGAAATACCACGTCATGCGCCCGCCGCGCCGCGTGAGCGCCATGTAGACAGCGTCATTCTCGGAGCTGTCCTCATAGTTCCTCACCGAGATGGAAAACAAATCACCCGCACGCCAGTCGGACCCTTCGTCCACTTGTCCGCGAGTGTGATCCCAGATGACCTGCACATTGTCCACATTCCAGTCAAAGGTGTTCGTGCCAAGAGCCTGGATGACTGGCATGCGCGGATTGGCGATGTCTGAACTGCGCGGGTTGGTCCCCCGGGTCACTTCTTCGCCATCAGAGCGGCCATCACCATCACTGTCACTCACCGTGGGATAGGTCATCACAGGCTTCAGGGCCAGTTCAGCACCGTCGCTCAATCCATCGCCGTCCGTGTCCTTCAGCAGAGGATTGCTCCCGGTGTTCGTGGCGCTGACAAAGGTCCCTGTCGCGGTCTCGACCAGATCCTCCAGACCATCGCCATCCGTGTCGCGCAAACGCGGGTTCGTATGTCGGGTGTACTCCGCGCCATTGCTCAGGCCATCGCCATCAGCATCCGTGCCCGCATCATTGATCTCGGGCTTGAATTGATGGGCGAACTCCCACGCATCAGGCATGCCGTCACCGTCGCTGTCTGTGCTCATGTTGACGATCTGCACGGCATGAATGCCAGCGTCAGACCCGTTGTTGCAGATGAGCCGCACATTGAGCGAGGCACCGCTCACATTGCGGAAATGCAGGGTATTCCCGCGCCAGGGCCTGGCCTCGTCTGACACGACCGGCTCCACAAAACTCTGCTGGGGGCGTGTGCTGGCGGTCACGAAGTGCCGGTCTGTACCCGAGTCGTTGTTCAGGCGGATGCGCGCATGCGCGCCATCATAGCCGGAGCCAGCATACACCACCACCTCATAGGTGGCATACGGGATGCCGGAAAGCGCCACGCTCACCTGGGTGGAGGTGTTGCCAGTCAGGTAGCCATCCAGCAGCCGGCCCAGGGAACTGCCCCCGTTGCTGGTGCCCCAGCTGCCGCCATTCGCCGTCCAGGCCAGGGTCATCGCAGGGATGGTCGTGCCCGCGCTATTGACCAGATTGTCAGCCACGGGACTCACGATATCGCCCTTGGTTCCCGCGCCACTGCGCCAGCCTGTCAGCGGCCAGGTGCAGTTCCAGTTCCTCTGCGGAAAGAACCCCGTCACGGCCTGCGGCACCAGGGTGTTCAGCGGATTCACATCCGAGACAAACTTGATCCCGATGGCCGAGGAAAAGGCGGGAGGTGTGCTCGTGTTGGACGCCGGGTTGTAGGTGGTGCGCAGTTCCCACGCATCCCCCGCCCCATCGCCGTCGGTGTCGGCCAGATTCGGGTTCGCCATGGGCACGGTGGCCACCTCGTCGCCATCATTCACCGTGTCGCCATCAGAGTCCGCCTTCAGCGGATCCGTGCCGGTACTGCTGCTGCTGACAAAGGTTCCCGTCCCGGTCTCCACCCCATCCTTGAGCCCATCATCATCGGTGTCCGCATCACGAGGCAGGGTGCCCCGAGTAAACTCCTGTAAATTGGTTAGACCATCCCCGTCGGAGTCGAGCGCGGCATCCGTGGCGAGGTTGTCGTTGAAGCCATGATCCTGCTCCCACCAGCGCGGCAGGCCATCACCATCTGCATTCATTTGCGCCGTTGGATCGATCTCCAGGGTCAGGGCATCCGCACTGATGGAACCGTCTGGTGATGACGAGGGCACACCGAGGCGACGAATCTCCAGCACGTTCTCTCCCACCACAGGCGTGAAGGTGCCAGCATTCGCCTCCAGATAAAAGCTGCCCTGATAGGTGGATGTGCGTGTGCCAAGGACGACCGTGGTGCTTAGGTTTGGCCCTGTGCGCCAGCGGACCTCGAAGGCATGGATCCCATAACCCTCATTGTAGCCGCCGCCGGGCAGTTCCCAGGAGCCCCAGCACTGGTGGAAATTCAGGCGAATGCGTGCCGTGCTGGTGGCTTGGGCGGCAGTCAGATTGAAATGAATGCGGCGGCTCGGCGCCCAGTCACTCATGCCATTCTCAAAGTTCGTCCAGGGCTCTGCGGTGGCTACCGTGCCGATCGGTGACGGATACGTCCCTGCGAAGTAGTAATCGTTGTCCCGGGCCGTGGCACTGCCGGGAGCGGAGGTCGGACCACTGGTCCATTGGAACTCTTCGGGATTGCCATTCCAGTTCCCCAACGACCACAGGGTCGTGTAATCAGCACTTGCCGACCATGGCAGCATCAGTGCAGGCAACAAAAGAGGCAGAAAAGCTTTCCCGGAAAACATTTGGATAGGATACAGGGCACTGCCGATCGGCGCAACACATGGGCAGTAACGAATGTGTCTGAGGAGATACTCCCAAAGAGGGGCTTGCCAGCCAGCGGAGAATCCGTGCCATCCAAGGCTAGAAAGCCGTGGGGACCTACGTTTCAGCGGTCCCATGCATTCTGCATCCCCCGCCTTTCTGCACCTGAACCGCCGCGAGTTCTTCACCCGCTCCAGCGGTGCTCTCGGCGGAGCGGCTTTGGCCAGCCTGCTGGCGCAGGACCTGCCCGGCTCGGACACACCCCTGATCGCTCGTCCGCATTTTGCCCCCCGGGCCAAGAATGTGATCTTCCTGCACATGATCGGAGCCCCTTCGCAGCTCGATCTTTTTGATGACAAGCCGATGCTGCGGAAGCACGACGGCCAGAAGTGCCCGGACGAACTGCTGAAGGGCAAGCGCTTCGCCTTCATCGGTGGCGAGATGACACTCGCCGGATCGAACTACCAGTTCGCCCAGCATGGCCAGAGCGGTGCGGTGATGTCTGAGCTGCTGCCCCATCTCGCCACCGTGGCGGATGACATCTGCCTGCTGAAGGGCATGCATACCAATGAGATCAATCACGCCCCGGCGCAGATGTTTCTGCACACCGGCTTCGGCCAGGGTGGCCGGCCTAGCATGGGATCGTGGGTCACCTATGGGCTCGGCACTGACAATCGCGACCTGCCGAGCTATGTCGTCATGTTGTCTGGACCTCCTGGCGGTGCTGGCACCTCGCTCTGGAGCACCGGCTTCCTGCCCAGTGTGTATCAGGGGGTGCAATTCCGCAGCAGCGGCGACCCCGTGCTCTTCCTCGGCAACCCCGAGGGCCACAATCGCGGGGACCGCCGTCAGGTCCTTGATGCCGTCAAGGCGCTGAACGAGCAGAACCTCGGCATCGTGGGGGATCCTGAGATCTCCACCCGGATCAGCCAGTATGAGATGGCCTACCGCATGCAGGCCAGCGTGCCGGAACTGATGGACATCTCCAAGGAATCCGCCGCTACTCTGCAAATGTATGGTGCCCAGCCCGGCAAGGCCTCCTTTGCCAACAACTGCCTGCTCGCACGCCGTCTCGTCGAGCGCGGTGTGCGCATGATTCAGCTCTTTGACTCCGACTGGGATCACCACGGCGGCCTGGACAAACGTCTGCGCGCCAAGACCAAGGATGTGGACCAGCCGATGGCCGCCCTCATCCGCGATCTCAAGGCCCGTGGTCTCCTGGATGAAACCCTGGTGATCTGGGGCAGCGAATTCGGCCGCACCCCTCTTCGTCAGGGAGCCGATGGCGATGGCACCAAGACCAGCCCCGGCCGCGACCACCACAAGGATGCCTACACCATGTGGATGGCAGGCGGCGGCGTGAAAGGCGGCCTAACCTATGGTAAGACCGACGAGCTGGGTTTCAACCCGGCCGAAGGCGCCGTCCACACCCACGACCTGAATGCCACCGTGCTTCATCTGTTAGGCCTCGACCACGAGCGCCTCACCTTCCGCTATCAAGGCCGCGACTACCGCCTCACCGATGTGCATGGGGAGATCGTGACGCCGATTTTGGCGTGAAACCATTAGCTTTGGGCCGACCAGATGGCCTTCATGCTCCGGGCATTTTCATCTTCATCAAAGATCGCCCTTACAGGGATCTCGAAACCTGGGACAACATCACTGTGCAACGAACCCTCCGCCTGCTTTGGAGCCGCAGGATAGGCGTCAGCACCCTCAGGAAGACGATGCAACTCCACGGTCTCCGCCACAGGATCAATGATCCAATATTCCCCGACGCCGTGAAGAGCGTAGTCCTGGAATTTGATACCCCGGTCACGATGCTCTGTGGACGGCGAGAGAACCTCGACGATGAGATCGGGAATGGGAAACTTCAGCGTGTCCGGATCAATCAACGCTCGTTTCGCCGGGCCGAAAAACATGATGTCAGGCTCGTAGTCATTCCTGGGAAAACAAGTCATGGCCTTCTCAATGTATACGGCACCGAGATTCCCCACCCGAACATGCGCTGCCAGCAGCCCAAACAAACCCATCGTTGCCATCAGATGACGGTTCAGGGCCGGTGAGTGCATGACGACCTCGCCCTGAATAAACTCCCATTTGTGCTCCGGGGTGATGTCCGCATAAAACTTCTCCCTCAGAAGCCGCTCCTTCCCCAAGGCACGCTGCGCTTCCTGAATCAATTCAGGAAGGATGGGCGACCCGATGAGAGCATCCAGAAGGGGTGAAGTCATGTTACCGTAGTTTGCCTCAATCTTTCGCGAAATGCAAAGGGCGCATTCTTGATGTTGCCCGCTTCACTTCACCGTCAGCCACACCTGGCTCGTTTCATCGAGCAGACTTGTGCCGCGCTTACTTTCGCCACGCAGAGGACCGGTGGCAGGCTTGATGGTGAACGGCGAGGCTTTGGTCCAGAGTTCGATGCGGAGGGGCTGGTTGGCTGGCAAGGCGTTCGTGGCGGCCTGGAGTTTGAGCTCCACTTCCCCGCCCTTCTCAGGCACCTCGATAGCATCTGCAAAGACGCCGGTAGGCAGATTGGAAATTCGCAGCACATAGGCATCCTTCGAGCCTTTAACAGGCTTCACGCTGGCTTTCACGCTGACAGCTTTTCCGGCCTCGATCACGAGCGGCTTCGCATCGGGCAATGAGACCTCCACCTCGGACACGGGAGTAGTCACAGCGAGCACGTAGCTCTTATCGTCACCGCCACGATGAAACAGGTCCTCCACGACGATGACATGCGCGCCATCGGCGGCGGCGGTCCACACAACCTGAGGATCGGGCCGCTGCTCGCTCTCCCCATCGGAGCTGATGATGAGCTTGCCATCCGGTCCTTCAATCTTCAGCAGCGCATCCAGCGGCAGCCCCAGACGCTTCGCAAGAACACGCGCCTGCAGTTTGTCCCCCTTCCTCATCGTGACGGCGAACCGGTCCACATCCGCCTTGTCGGCGATGCGACCACCCGCGGCGGCACCTACCTGGATCGGAGTGGGTTGCTCCTTGGTGTTGTTCGGTTCCTTCTCGATTGTGGCGGCTTTCTCACTGACAAACACTTGGATAGGCCAGACCGCGCCCGGCGGTGTCACCAGCGCCAGATCACCCTCACGCCGGATGTCCTTGGATTCAAAAGCGTGTTTCGTCTTCTTGGGGTCCAAATTATGACCGATGAGCTCCACCTCGGACTTGCCACTCAACGTCACAGTCTGCGGGAATACCTGTGTCACAACAGCGCTGGCGCTGAGATGCAGACGATAAACCATGGCCGCACTACCCGTGAAGCGCACGTCCGCTGAAGGCGGATGGCTAAAGCCCGCCACCTGCACGATGTATCGACCAGCCTTTGGAGCTTTGAAATTCAGAACGGGGTCCAGATTGCGTGAATCACTGCCGGTATGCAGTCTCACTCCGTTTTCATCCAGCACGTGGGCGAGCATGTCCACGCCGGAACCAAGGGCATAGGCCTCCACCGCGACCACCAGAGTCTGTCCAGCCTCCAGCTTCACGGCATAACCATCCACATCGCCCGCTTTGTCCAGCCGGGCATTCATGCACACCGGCAGCTTGTCCACGGACTGCGGCTTGCCAACCTCATCGTTAGGCTCGGCCTCGGTGGTTTCTGGCAGGCTGCCGACACTGAACCAGCGCGGCTCGGTGGAGGCACCCTCGGCGTTCGCACACTGGATCAGATGCAGCCCGCGCGGAGCATCGGCAGTGATGGTCACCTGCCATTCGCGCTTCTTGCCATTCGGCACCAGGTAGACACCGGGCGCATCGGTCCACAACTTCGCATCTGGCTCGACACGCCCGGTCGCAGTCATGACAAAGCTCGACCCCGCCTGACCACCAGCGGGAAACACAGCTTCCAGCTTGGGAGGGACCGCGTGCAGCAGTGTCCCGCCAAGACAGACGGCCAGGGTCGCCAGGGTTCTTAGAGTCACGCGAACAACTCTTTGATGGGCTTGCCGCCATTGACGAGCTGCACAGGACGACCGGTGCTCGTGTGCAGCACCTGATGCGGATCGATGCCCAGCTTGGTGTAAAGCGAGACTGCGAAGTCTTCAGGTGAGTAGATGTTTTCGGCGGCGTAGTAGCCCTTGGGGTCCGTGGCGCCGACGATCTGGCCGCCAGGGATGCCCGCACCGGCCATGAGCACGTTCATCGCGCCCGGCCAGTGATCGCGACCCGCGTCTTTGTTCACCTTCGGTGTGCGGCCAAACTCACCCAGACAGATGACGAGCGTGTCGTCCAGCATGCCACGCTGGCTGAGATCGGTGATCAGGCCGTTCATGCCCTGGTCCAGTTTCGCCGCCCGGC
Source organism: Verrucomicrobiota bacterium (assembly GCA_040387935.1). Taxonomy (GTDB): domain Bacteria; phylum Verrucomicrobiota; class Verrucomicrobiia; order Verrucomicrobiales; family Verrucomicrobiaceae; genus Prosthecobacter. Next base: position 267,851 of record JAZKCU010000002.1, read on the forward strand.
CATCCTTGAAGGATTTGAACAGACCACGATGGTCATCCCAGCCTCCCCAGTAGACAACGCTGAAGGAAACACCGACCTCGGCAAGCCGACGTGCCAGCAGCAGACGCTGACCGAAGTCATGCGCGCCATAGAGCTTACGTGTCGCATCGGGCTCCTTGCTCAGATCAAAGGCAGCCTGCGCCGTGGTTGACGTCACAAGGTCAAGCGCCTGTCCATAGAACTGGTCAAAGCCCACGGTGGGATCATCGGCAGCCTTGTCTTTGATGCGCTTCAGCGTGTCCAAAGACTCGCGCAGTTGGTTGCGATGCATCGCACGGCCCTCACTGATGTCCTGAGGGATGGCCACATCACGCACGCGGAAGGAGGTGCTTTCTGGATTCCCACCAATGACGAACGGCGCATGCTGGGCACCCAAAAAATTCGGACCGCCCGAGCGCGACACGCTCGGCAGACTCATGTAACCAGGCAGCCCACCACGCACCCCACGCGAGTGTGACACCATGGAGCCGAAGGAGGGATGAAAGCTCACGAAGGCCCCGCACCCCACCGGCACAGGAGTCGGCGCGCCCGTCATCATGTAGTGGTTGCCACCGCCATGGTTGGGATCCTTGTGGCAGATGGAACGGACAACGGTGAACTTGTCGAAGCTCTTGGCCAGCAGCGGCATGGTCTCACAAAAGTGCACGCCCGGCACACAGGTGGGGATGGACTTGAACTCGCCACGAATGTCCTGCGGAGCCGTGGGTTTGGGATCAAAGGTTTCGTAATGGGAGGGTCCGCCATCCAGCCACACCAGGATGCAGTTCACCTGATCCGGGCTCGCCAGACCACGCGCTTGCGCCGCCTGTGCACGCAGGCCCATGAGCTGGGACATGCCGAGTCCGCCGATGGCTCCAAAGCCAGTCTGCAGGAAGTCTCGGCGCGCCATGCCGGCGCAGTTGGTGTGAATGGGGGAAGACACGTTTTCGAAATTACGCCCCTCTCATACGATCTCTTGCGGACGCGTTTGCATCTTCCCGTGACTTCGCCATCATCGCGCCCTCCTATGATCCACAACGTATACTTTTGGTTGAAGAAAGACCTCACCGCCGAGCAGATCGCCACCTTTGAAAGCGAACTGAAACTCCTGCCAAAGATCAGCTACCTCGCCAGCGGCGCCGTGGGGAAACCTGCCGCCACCGAGGCACGCCCGGTCACCGACCACAGCTTCAGCTACAGCCTTAGCCTCACCTTCAAGACCATGGCCGAGCATGAGTTCTACCAGAGCGGATGCCAGGACCACAAACGCTTCGTGGACACCTGCAAGCCCTTCTTTGAGAAGGTGATCGTTTACGATACCGAGGAACTTGCCTGATTCATTTCGATCTTCCCGGCTGGCGTATGCGCGAACAAACTTTGCGAATGCAGTGCCAGCCCGGAGGTTCCCATCATAGCCTCAGGAAGGCCCGTTGACGATACAGCCAGAAGCACAGCAGCCAGAGCACGAACAGCACGCTGCACTTCTCAATGACCGGCCCCCAGGGCAAGGCAAACAGGGAAGCCATGCCATGCTTGGCCAGTTGCTGGCTGATCCAGCCTGCGGCCAAGCTGTGCATCACATAGATAAAGATGCTGTTCATGCCCACCACGACCAGCGGGAGCACCAGGCGCCGCTGTCCGGCCACCTCCACCAGCCAGTAGAAGAAGGACAGCATCACCAGCACCCAGCCACCGCTGAAGATCGCCCAGGAAGGTGTCCAGATCCGCTTCACGATCGGACAGATCACAAAGCCGAGGATGCTGCCAATGAGCAGGCACACGATCCCGACAATCAACAAACGAGCCGCCTTGTGCCCATGCGAGCGCGGACTGGTGAGCAGGAAGTCTCCCGTGACCGCGCCGCCCAGCATGGTCGCCAGCGAGGGAATGAAATTCAGCGTCTGATACCCACCGCTCGTGAAGACGTAAGGCTCTGCTCTTGGGAAGTAGGCGTTTAAGAACCAACGATCAAACTCTGCAGCCACATTGGTATGAATGTTCCAGTGACCAAAGGCCCCAGCCATGAACCCCTCAGGCGGCGGCTTCGCCGCTTCGAACGAGGCGATGATCTCTGCCGTGGGCAGCGGATGCTGGAAGAACCAAAACCAATAGCCACACAGGATGAGAATGATGCCCGCCACGCAGTACTCCCATCCCATGCCGGTGAGAATGACGAGGAAGAGATAGCCCAGGCCGATCTGGGCGAGCACATTCGTAAAGAACCAGTTCGTCTGGGTGTCAGACGCACGAGTCGTGAGCAGCACCGCCAGCAGCACCAGGATCACCGCCCTCACCAAAGCATGCCAGCTGAGCTTGAAGAACCCCTCCCCTTCTTGGCGGCGCCGGCGTACCGAGAGCGGTACAGCGATGCCCACCATGAACATGAAGCTGGGTTGGATGAGATCCCAAAGCGAGCAGCCCTGCCATGGCACATGGGAAACGTGATACTTGATGTGCTGCCACCATCCGACATCTGGATTGGCAGCAGCCAGTTGGGCTAGGCCAAAACCAGACGAGGCCATCAGTAGCATGATGAACCCTCGAAAAGCATCCAGGGAGACAAGGCGTTGATTGGGGAGCATCAGCACCAAACGCGTCTCACCTACCTGGCTTTATCCTAAATGAGGAAATACCACGAAGGAAAGTTCGAAGTCGCAGTATCACCTCACATCGTGGGCCGACGCTTTGACAGGCTTCACATGCAGACTCAAGAGTGGCTAAGCCACACTTACATTTAACTAGATGAGCATACAGGCATCTAAGCATCACCTAATCTACACCTTCACCTCCATCATCCCGACGCGGCTTTGACACTGATCCCTAGATATGAGAAGACCGTCCAACTCCACCCCGGAGCTGAACGGTCTTTCCGTTGCTTCTAATTCGTCGAAGACTTCTTATTTCTCCACCCAGCGGACGGCTTCCATGAGGAGCTCGCGCGCGGAGTCGAGACCGAGCTTTTGACGGATGTTCGCCTTATGGGCGTCCACCGTCTTGGAACTGAGCTCAAGCTTGGAAGCGATGCTGTGGGAGTCCATCCCACGGCCCACCATCTCGAAGATCTCGAGCTGACGGTCGCTGAGCAAACGCCCAGGCTCACCGCGTGCAGCACTGCCGCCGCGGAGACTGCCACCGGCCACGATGCTGGCCAGCAGGTTGGAACTGAAAAAGAAACCTCCGCCTTGAACCTGGCGGATGGCGAGGATGACGCGGCTCAGCGGCTCAGTCTTCATGAGGTAACCCATGGCACCGCCACGCAGGCAGCGCTCAGCCATGATGTTTTCATCATGACCCGAGAAGACGAGGACCTGGATGGGCGGATGCGCGTCCTTGACCTTTTTAATGACATCGACCCCACTGCGATCCTTCGCAGAGATTTCGATGACAGCGACATCTGGCTTGAGCTTCGCGATTTCCTCTAGAGCTGCGGCTTCATGACCAGAGTGCCCGACCAGCTGGAATTCTTCCAGCCCATCGAGCGCTTTTCGGAGACCTTCGATCACGACCGGGTGGTCGTCGAAGATGTAGACTTTATGTTTCACGGTGTTGTTTGGTGTTTGGGTTTGTGGGGTGATCAGTTGTTCAACTCATAAAGGGAGAATGAATGGGGATGAACTTCTAGGCATCACTTAGCGAACAATAGACAAAAATCCAACCCTAAAAGCAAGTCTTGTTTTTTTCTGGGGTGTTCAGACTTGCGAAACTCGGGCTAAACCACTTGTCCTGATGCCTCGGCACGTCAGTAACAAAAGCTAGGAATCACCCAAGAACTGTTCATATGATTAAATGAAAAGGCACTTGGGTGCTCACTGCATCTCGTTCTGATTTTACGGCTTTCGAGCCATCCAAGGACTCATCTTATTTCACCCTTACTTCGGTTTTTCTCGTGACGTAAACTCCCGGCAAGTCCTTTGCACGCCTGGGAATTCTAGCGTTACATTCACTCATTCAGCCGAACCAATCATGAAACAACCCAGTCACTTTCTCAGTCTTCACGGCCAGGAGATTCTTCCGTGGATGAGTGAGATCGGCAGCCTGCGCCTTCGCGTCTTCTGTGAATATCCCTATCTATACGAGGGCACGCTGGAGGAGGAGCGTGATTACTTGTCCACTTATGCTCAGACACCCTCGAGTCTCATCGTTCTTGCCCTCGATGACACACAGCCCATTGGCGCCACCACCTGTGTTCGCATGAGTGATGGGGATCCTGCGTTCCGGGAATGCTTCGAGAAGGCTGGCCTGGATACCTCCAGCGTCTGCTATTTGGGAGAATCTGTCCTGCTCTCCTCACATCGAGGGCGCGGGATCGGGAAAGCCTTTTTTCAATATCGAGAAAACCATGCCCGCGAACTGGGCTGCACCCTCACCGCCTTCTGTGCGGTGGATCGTCCGGTCGACCATCCTCTTCGGCCATCCAGTTACCGTCCGCTCGATGGCTTCTGGGAATCCCAAGGCTACCAAAAGCATCCCGAGCTCCAGGCCACCTTTACTTGGAAAGAGATACATGAGACCTCAGAATCTCCCAAGACCCTCACCTTCTGGCTGAAGCAGCTTCTGTGACATCCATGCCCGCCTCCGCCCACACCCTCCACGTCGATCTCGTCACCTTTGATCCGGGCGTCCCGGTCCCGGACGCCCATGCTTACGTTGAGGCAGTGGTGGCACGGGTAGAGCACTCATGGCAGACGGGTGCTGACGTAGTTCTGCTTCCCGAGTTCACCTGGATGGGTTTGGAACCCTTTTGCACTCAGGGTGATGATAAAACACTCCATCACATCGCCGAGTCTTTTGAGCAAATTTGGCTACCTAAGATCGAGTCACGCCTAGCACTACACGGCAAATGCGTCGTGCTCGGCACCGCCCCAAAACTCCTGAGTGATGGCGGCATCGCCAATCGCGCCATTATCTTCTCGGAGGGTCGGCAACTGCATCAGGACAAACTCCACCTCACCCCTTGGGAAAATGCCTTCACCCCTGGCGACACCCTTCATCTTTGGACTTTCGCTGGTTTTCGCATCGCCGTGATCATCTGCCTCGACATCGAGATCCCCGAGCTCTCCGCCCGTCTGCGCGACTCAGAGGTGGATCTCATCCTTTGCCCGAGCGCCACGGAGTCCATTCTCGGTGTGGAGAGAGTCAACCGCTGCGCCTCAGCGCGTGCCGTGGAGCTTGGATGCTACGTCGGCGTAAGCCACCTCACCGGTCATGCGGCCTCGGACCTCATTGACAACAACATCGGCAAGGCAGCCCTCTACCGCCCCTCCCAGTCAGCGTTTAAAAAGGCGCAGCGTCTTCAGGAAACTGAGATTCATGAGAGTGGCTCTCATACCCTGCGTGTGACTTTGGAAAAGCACCCCCTGGAGGTCATGCGCCGGATGAAGATCGAGACAAATCCCTCGCATCTTGGCCGAAAATTGGCTGGTATTGAAAGAACCATTCATGTGCAATGCGACGTGTTACCTTAACTCTCCCAAAATCTCCCATGCTCAACGAATTCAAGAAGTTCATCCTTAAAGGCAACGTCATTGACCTCTCCACCGGTGTCATCATCGGCGCCGCCTTCGGCAGTATCGTGACCGCTTTCACGAAAGGCATCGTCGAGCCCCTCATCGGCATGTTCGGCGGCGGTGCAAACCCCGATCTCAAACTCAAGATGGGTGAGAAGACCATCAAGGTGATGGAGAAGGCTGCCAGCGGCGTCGAGACCGAGGTGACTAAAGTGGTGCCGTTTCTTCAACTGGACATCGGCGCGGTCATCGGTGCCATCATCGGCTTCCTCATCACCGCTGCCGTGATCTTCTTCGTCATCATCAAGCCGGCGAACAAACTGATGTCCATGATGAAGCGTGAAGAAGCAGCCGCTGCTCCTGCTGCGCCTGCCGCAGATGTTATTCTGCTCACGGAGATCCGTGACCTGCTGAAGCAGAAGCAGTGAGGCGCCTCCATCGTAGGATGGGCGTGGCAAAGCCCGCCCGTCCCCACGAGCTCGCCCGCTCCAAGGACCTCCGAACTTAACGTTGCAGGGAATTCGCCAGCTCTGAGTGCGCGGCACCCGTTGAGGGACGACCGGGCTTCGCCACGGTCGACCTACGCAAACTCAAGCATGCGCCATCGCCGCCTGCATCAGCTTCTCTTGCGTGGCTTCCGCACGGGTGAACTCACCACCGATACGGCCTTCATTCAGCATCAGGATCCGGTCGCTCATGCCAATCAGCTCTGGCAGTTCACTGGAGACCAGGATCACCGCCTTGCCCTCAGCCGTGAGTTGATTGATCAGCTCATAGATCTCGATCTTCGCTCCCACATCGATCCCGCGGGTGGGCTCATCCAGCATCACCACCTGAGGGCCGGTGAGGAGGGCTTTGCCGATGACCACCTTCTGCTGATTGCCACCGGACAGCTTGCCGACCACCGCCTCAAGACCTGTGGCCTTGACGCGCAACTGATCAAACATGCTGCGGTTTCGCTTGGCCTCCAGACTACGGTTCACCAAGCCACCCCGTGTGATCTCAGCAAGGCTTGAGAGGCTGAGATTGAAGCTGATCCCCTCCTCAAGCACGAGTCCATAGCGTCGACGATCTTCACTGACCAATGCCAAGCCATCACGTAGGGCCTTCGCAGGATCACCCACCTTCATCTCATGTCCGGCAAGCCGCACCACCCCCGCACTACGCTGGCCCCAGGCACCGTACAGGTGCATCAGCAACTCTGTCCGGCCCGCGCCCATGAGTCCACCGATGCCCAGCACTTCGCCCGCACGGAGTTCAAAGCTCACACTGTGCAGTCTCTCATGTCCTGAATCATCCTTCACCGTCAGCTTCTCCACGGACACGAGCACCTCGCCAGGCTTCGAGGCACGGCGGGGAAACAGATCCCCGAGCTCGCGCCCAACCATTTTTGCTATCACTTCACCGCGGGAGGTTTCTGCGGCGAGCCTGGTGGTGATGGACTTCCCATCGCGCAGCACCGTGATCCGGTCTGAGATGGCAAAGACCTCCTCCAGCTTGTGGGAGATATAGACGCAGGCGATGCCGCGACGGCGCAGATCCCGCAGGATGTCCAGCAGCACCCGTACCTCATGTTCGGCTAGCGCTGCGGTCGGTTCATCCAGGATAAGGATGCGGGAATTCTTCCCCAGTGCCTTCACGATCTCCACAAGCTGCTTCTGGCCCACGCCAAGGTCCTTGACCATGGCGGAGGGATCGAGTTCGACCTGGAAGCGATCGAGCAGCACCTTGGCCTCACGGAACATGCGCGGCCAGTCCACCAAGCCTCCCCAGCGGCGGGGTTCGCAGCCGAGGAAGATGTTTTCTGCCACGGTCATCTCATTCACCAAGGCCAGCTCCTGGTAGATCACGGAGATGCCAGCCTTCGCTGCATCCGCGATGCCTGCGAAGCGCGCTTCTTGCCCCTGCACCTCAAATCTCCCCTCATAAGAGCCATGCGGATGAATGCCGGAGAGCAGTTTGATCAGCGTGCTCTTCCCTGCCCCGTTCTCGCCGCACAGCGCATGGATCTCACCCTCGGCGAGATCAAAAGAGACATCGCTCAGGGCAGTGACACCGGGGAATTTTTTGGTCAGGTTTTGCGCGCGCAGGATCATGGGAAATGGAATACGCGGATGCTGGCAAACTTCCGTCAGCGTGCCAAGGCTCAAATGTGCGATGGATTGAGGAGGTCAAGGCCGTCCCCCATGCTGGTCAAGATGTGGCATGCTCAGGCCACGCTCTTCACCAACGCTGCCTGCCCGGATGGTAGTTGCATCTTCTCCCCGGCTTCCTTCCCCATCAATCGTGCGCCGAGCGGAGATGCCGGCGTGATCACCATGACCTCGCGGCCATCCACCGTGATCTCTAGACCACCTTCCGCCGGGCCGATGAAGTAATGGTCCACACTGCCACCCAGTTCCAGACCCACGAGCGAGCCCTGCCTCACCGCGCCATGGTCTGCGCGGCCACCCGTGTGAAAAGCACCAAAGGCGCGCACCGCCTCCTGGAGCTCGGTCACCCGCTGCGCCTGTCCACGGGCCACATAGGAGGCCTCCAGTGTGCGCGTGTCATACTTGTTCTCAGCCTTGCTGTCCGGGTCCGTGGCTGCGGCAAACGAGGCCTTTGCCCCTTTTAAGAGGGCTTCGAGCTCGATCTCGAGCCGGGCGAGGATGGCGGTCAGGACGTCAGATTTGGTCATGGGAGAGGAAGGCTTTCCATTTGCACGGTTGGCGCAGCTTTCCAGACTCGATTCACATCATGTCACGTCTACTCCACCACCTTCCCCTCGCCCTCGTTGCCTTGGCTTCCCTGCTGCTCAGTTCCTGTCAGACCGGCGGCGGCCCCACCGATGCGGCCTCCCTGCAGCAGATCGAGTATCGCCGTCTCTCCATCGCCAGCGAACCCCGGGGTGACTATTATGTCGGCCGACGATTCCATATCGATAAGCTTCATTTCTGGGGCTATGTCCGCCGTCCAGGAGAGAGCTGGGACAAATCCCGCCTCGTGGTCGTGAACGAGCGCTTCATGCGTCAGCCGGATCGTCTTCCTGAGATGCCCTCCGGAGATGGCAATGCCTACGGCTCTGATCACAATACCGAATACCGTCTCTGGGGCTACTTCACCGGTCGCAAGGTCTATGATCCAAACAGCAACATGGTGCTGCCTGAGTTCATGCTGCAGCGCTATGAGGTGAAGAACGCCTCCCCAGGCTGGATCTTCAGGCCGAACGAAAAGTTTGACGGCGTGCATCTCTTCCGCGGCGAGATCGGCTCCACTCCGGGCAAACGTTATTGATCGGCCCGGGATGATCCACATCGTCCTCTACCAGCCCGAGATCCCGCACAACACAGGCGCGGTCGGCAGGCTCTGCCTGGCCACGGGCGCACGCCTGCATCTCATCAAGCCGCTCGGTTTCAGCCTGGAGGACAAATACCTCAAGCGCTCCGGCCTCGACTACTGGCATGAGGTGGACGTGCATGTGTGGGAAAGCTGGGAGCAGCTTCAGCAAGCCGTGGACACCTCTGCCGTGTTCAAGTTCGTCGAGGTTCAAGGCACCACCACCTACTGGCAATCTGACCTGCACAGTGATGCCGATATCTACCTCGTCTACGGTCCCGAGACACGTGGCATCCCCGCCGCCATCATGGCGCAGGGAGAGACGCTGCACATCCCCATGCAGGGTACCCGCAGCCTGAACCTCTCCACCGCTGTGGCCATCACGCTCTACGAAACCGTTCGCCAGCGATCCTGAGGAAAGACCTCCCTCTTCATCACGTTCACCGCCGTCACCAACCATGCGCCTCTTCCCTGCTCTGCTCGCCCTTGCCGCCCTCGCTTTCCCAGATGGGAACGCATCCGCGAAGCCTAACATCATCCTCATCAACATCGACGACCTCGGGTATGCCGACATCAGCCCTTTCGGCGGCAAGGTGCCCACACCGAATCTCGATCGCATGGCGCAGGAAGGCATGAAGCTCACCAGCCATTACGCCGCGCCCGTGTGCTCGCCATCGCGCGCTGCCATGATGACCGGCTGCTATCCGAAGCGTGTGCTACCCATCGGCGGCGTACTTTTCCCAGCAGCCGCGGTGGGCTTGAATCCGAATGAAATCACCATCGCCGAAGTGCTGAAGCCTGAAGGCTATGCCACGGCCTGCATCGGCAAATGGCACCTCGGTGACCAGCCCGAGTTCCTGCCCACCGCACAGGGTTTCGACAGTTACTACGGCATCCCTTATTCGAATGACATGGGTCCGCGCAGTGATGGCTCCAAGAGCAATCCGGACAAACCCATCCCCGCGACGCCTGAAAACAAAAAGGCTCCCAACAAGGCCGCGAACGCCAAGAGCGAGGATGGCGATGAAGTGGGCCTTCGTGGTGACTCCCAGCCTCCGCTGCCAATGATCGATGGCAGCAAGCCACCGGAACGTGTGAAGGCTGCCGAGCAGCATGAAATGACCCGTCGCTACACCGAGCGCGCTGTCAGCTACATCCGCGAGAACCAGGACAAGTCCTTCTTCCTCTACCTGCCGCACAACGCCGTGCATTTCCCTCATTACCCACAGAAGGAGTTCATGGGCAAATCAGGCGTCAGCCTGCAAAAGGACTGGGTCATGGAAGTGGACTGGAGTGTCGGCAAGATCCTGGATGCGCTGCGTGAGCTGAAGCTGGACTCCAACACGCTCGTCATCTTCACCAGCGACAATGGCGGCCCGTTGCAGCAGGGCGCTGACAACACACCTCTGCGCGGCGGCAAAGGCAGCACCATGGAAGGCGGCATGCGCGTCTGCACCATCGCCTGGTGGCCCGGCAAAATCTCCGGTTCCAGCAGCACCAATGCCATCACCACCCACATGGACTGGCTGCCCACCTTTGCCGAGCTCGCCGGTGGCGAGGTTCCTTCGGATCGCAAGATTGACGGCATTGATCTCTCCCCCCTTCTCCTTGGTGATCGCCTCGCCTTCCAGGCCCGTGAAACCTTCTTCTACTACCGCGGCTTCACGCTCGAGGCCGTCCGCACCGGCCCGTGGAAGCTGCACCTCGCCACCAAGGAACTCTACGACCTGGATTCCGATCTTGGCGAGACCGACAACCTTTCCACCGCCATGGCGGACAAGGTGACTGAACTTGCCGCTCTCGCCGAGACCATGAAGGACGACCTCGGCCTCAAGGGCGAGGAAGCCCCCGGCGTGCGCCCTCTGGGGCGTGTGAAGTCACCGAAGCCCGTGATCGCGCCCTGATCCGCCTACTCAAATTTGGTTAGTCAGCACCAGCGATTTTGCCGTCGTCGGTCTGCTGACGCGCTTCGGCGTTGGTGAGCAGGCTGTCGATGCTCCAAGCTGTCTCGCGATCCCGGGCCCTATCTTTTGCGCAAAGGCCCGCATCTCAGCTTCGGACATCACGGGCACCTGCAGTCCCGCCACATAGTCCCCATAGGCACCCGCGAAGACCTCGCAGACATGCGCGAGATGGTCAGGATCTGCGAGCAGTTGGAGATTGTTGACCGCCTTCTGCACTGGATCAGAGACAAAGAAACGAAACTCTTCCACAACGTCCACGGCCAGGGGCTCCACCACGATGGGAGTCGTCCCATTGTGATACACCGCATCGTCACCGAGCTGACGCGTGAAGTAGGGCACGTCTCCGCGCTGGAGGTCCGCGATCATCGCCCTTTCAGTGACCTCGATCGGCACCTGTAGGTGTGCTGTACACTGGTTCACCTGATGCCGTTTGACGGCGATGTTTGCCCGGCAGCTGACTCTGATCTGATGATCCGTGTCTGCCAGCCCCGGATGCACATGCAAGGCCTCCATGTTGACCCGCTGAAGAATGCGCAGTTGCTCCCCCGTGGCCACCGGATGATAGCGCACATGCAAGCCCGCCATGCCATCGATGCAGGCCCGGACCCGTGGCAGATTCGCGGCGACAGCCTGCATCATCTCACGAAAGCCCTGCTCGACCTGATACGCATATCGACCATGCACATTCTGCGGAAGCTTCCGTCCACGCTGCGGACTGAGATGGCGATTCGCCCCCACCCCGCTCACCAGCACCAGATTCTCCACCACGCCTTCCAGCACATGCAAACGATTGCCATGCGGACGCACCAGTTGGTCGTTCTCCACCGCAAACAAAGTGTCCTGCCGCACATACTCCGTGCCGCTGCTCCACAGCCGGTCCAATTGCGAACGTAGGATCGCCTGCGGCGGCATGCCTGGGGCCGAGCCCACTTTGCTGCCGGCCTGAAACTCCTGCCCTACCACCTCCAGCAGATCGGGATCAAAGGCCATCTCCACATCCGTCATGAAGGGCTGCCCTCCGCTGATCATCGCGTTCGTCTGATGCAGGTCACGCACTCCCGCCAGCAGCATGAGCGCGGTCAATTGGCCGAGTTGACGGTGCAAACGTCTGGCCTGCGCCACATCCAGCACATGATCCGCCTCCCTCCCCACACTCAGACACTGCACATAGCCGTAACGTCCTCGCTCACCCACTGCGCCGAGATCCTGACGCGGCAGGAACTGCAAGGCGGGCATCAGCACAGCTGCCGGATCATTCGCACGGAGCAGCGAGTTCGCCACCTCCAGCAGGCTGCGGCCCGAATCACGAGTCTGTCCCGCTTGATCCGGCATCGCTCCGCAATGCCCAACCAACGATGCATCAATGCGCACATCACGTGGCTTGTAGACCACTCGCAGCCCGTTGTCGAAAGTCAGGATGCACACACGGTTCCCACCGTGATGCGGATCACTGCTCGTCACACGCACTCCCAGCAGTCCCGTCGCGCGCCCCATGCCTGGCGGGCGCAGCGCCGCGAAGTCTCGGTTGATCAGATCAAGGTCCGTCTTCACCCGTCGTGCCAGCTGGCGCATGTTGCTCACGAACTGCCGGATCTCCGTCGTCACCGCCCGGTTCATGGCCGGATGCTCGTCCAGCATGGTCTGAAACGCCGCCATCGGCGAGCGATGACCTCGCAAATACTCATTCATCAACGAGGAAAAGGCGCGCCCTGCATCCTTAGCTGGATATCCGAACTCATGCGCCAGGGCTGTGAGCAGGAACTTTTGATCCAGGCGCCGCGCCAAGACCGTGCCCAAGTGGCCCAGCGCACGATGATCCTGGGAGCGGTCCACGGCGGCAAAATCTGGTGCGATTTGCATGAGCGCGCCGAGGATCTTGTCCTTCAGCATCTCCCCGCGCCGCCCCTCTGGCATCTCCACATGCCGCCAGGCCGCCCGCGCGATAAGCTCAGGCGCCGTCACGACAAACTGGCTCAAGGAGATGAAAGCCATGGCGGAAACTCGCCTAACCTTCTGCGCAAATCAACCCCGAGTCCGGCCGGCGGATGTCAGGAATCGAACTGATAGCCGTGTTATGGATTCGACCACGCCATGTTTAACGCGCTTTCGCCGCAGTTGTCCCCACCCACTTTTTCAAAATCTCACTCGTCGCCTCAGGGTGGGTGAGCATGAAAAAGTGGTCGGCGCCTGGGATGGCCTTCATTTCCACGGAGGCTACATTCCGGCGAATGCTCTGCACAGACCGGCCAAGCTGGCCGGATTTGACGAAGAATTCCGCACCTCCAGCGACGAAGAGCGGGGCACTGTCTTTCTTGAAATGACTGAGTGTCTCTTCGGGTGGAAAAGCCGCCATGCAGATCATTTTGGAGTAGTTCTCTGCGTCACTCACATAGATCCGGCAAGCGCCGAAACCTCCGGCTGAAAGGCCGATCAGGCACGCAGGCTTGAGAGAGAATCCCAGCTGCTTCGAGGCGGCCGCCATGGATTCTGAGACATATTCGGGGGAGATTGTCGAAGGCGAGATCCCATAAGCCGGGCAAAGGATGATGGAGTCGGGGAACCGTTCCGCCAACCAATGTTGATACCACAAGAAGCTGCCGCCATAACCATGCAGGAAGAGAATGACCGGCGTGTTTGCCGTCGCGCCATCCGGTACATAGAGATTGGCAGAGCCACGCACGGCCTGGGTCTCCTGGAAGCAGTCGGCCAGGAGGGACTCGGCCTTTGAGAAAACGGGTGACTTCGCGATGAGACGGTAACGCTCAATCATCAGCGGGCGGAGCACAGCGCTCTCCGTCTCTGACAGCCCTAGCAGAGCCGGTTGGGAGAGGCAGAGCTGCACCACCGCCGACTCATTGAGCGTCGCGAGGCCGATTCTGAATGCGGGCAGGAGGTGGGCTGCCTGGCTGCTGAGCTGAGGTGGCGGCGGGCCATTCTTGGTTTTCCATTCCAGCCGGACTACCTCGGCAGACAACATCACCTTCGTGATGCTAAAGAGCACCAACGCCAAGAGAATCGTGAGCGCTCTCATAAAATCTCCATCAGTCCTTCTGCCTGCTCCAAGGTGCGCCAACTTCCGTGCGTGAGGCACTCCAGCCATACGGAAGGTCAGCCAAGTCAGCCAGTGTTGTGTCATAGCTGACCATCTCTTCTAGAGCCACGATCAGCATATCGCCCATGGAGACGTTTTCTCCTGTATGAAACTGCCATGAGCCGTCCTCTTCATCATGGGAGACATGTAACACCGGCTGTCCTAACCGAAGAATTTGAATGGTGGTGAAAACGGCCACGTTCTTCGAATCTTCAAAGGGCCATGGATCTGGGCTGCTTTTGTGTTTCACGATCTTGGTGTGCCAGAATCCGGAGCACAAGAACAGTTCATTTTTGCACTTCCTTCCCAGCCGCGATCTGATTGCCATCCGGATCCTCGATTACAAAGTCACGCATGCCGTATTCGTAATCACGCGGCGGAGCCTGGACTTTGGCGCCTTTGGAACTGACCTCGGCGTGATAGCCGTCCACGTCATCGCAGAAGAGGTAGATGCTGCCCTGCCCGACGATCTTTTTGTTCGCCGCATGAGGGCCGGAGAGATGGATCTGCACCTCCCCATACTGGACACCGGCGTAGTCGCCGAAGCGGAAGCGTTCGGTGAAGCCGAGGACTTCGGTGTAATACTTCATGGCGGTCTCCAGATCGGACACATGAAAAGTCGTGGCTGAACCGGAGGTCTTCATCGATCGTAGATCAGGCGTCCCGCCTGATAAGTGTGTGTGAACCGGGCGTCACGCCCGGTTCACCATTCCCGCAAAGGCGGGCAAGATGCCCGCCGCACGCCTGACAGGCAGGATGCCTGTCCTACCTCACAGCAGCCGTGCGCCAGCCTCGGCCAGGGGACTGCGCTCACCCTTGCTCAGCGGGACGTGGGCCGCGAAGGGCTGGCCGCGCATGCGCTGGCGGGTGTAGACCAAACCGTTGCTGCGGCTGTCAACGTAGGGGTTGTCGATCTGGGCGGGGTCGCCGACCAGGACGAGCTTGGACCCACGGGACATGCGCGTGACGATGGTCTTGGCCTCCAGAGGTGTGAGCTGCTGAGCTTCATCGAGGATGAAGAAGCGGTCAGGGATCGAGCGCCCGCGGATGTAGCAGAGCGCTTCGATCTCGATCACGCCGGACTGAATGAGCGGGTCATAGGGCGCGGCGACCTCGTTGTTCGAAGGTGTGTCGGGAAGAAACTTGTTCTTCTTCCGCAGTGGCCCCTGCTGATTGTCCACCGGGCGCATCAGGAGGTCGAGAGCGTCATACACTGGCTGCAGCCAGGGGCGCATCTTTTCCTGAAGTGAACCGGGGAGGAAACCGACGGTCTGCCCCATGGCAACGATCGGCCGACTGACCGTGAGACCGTGGTAAGTGCGGCCAAAAACCTGGGAAAGCCCGGCAGCCACCGCAAGGAGGGTTTTCCCCGTGCCTGCCTGACCATAGCAGGTGACGAGGCTGATCTCCGGATCCATCAGGGCATCCAGCAGGCAGGTCTGGCCGAGGTTCATCGGCTTGACCGCTCTCCCCTGCCCCACTTTGATGGACTCAGGCGTGTGCATGAGGCGCACCAGTTCACCCTGGGCGCTCATTTTGGCAGGCATGGAGGTCTTCTCCCCGGCCACCAAAAGCACGTAGTCATTGGCGACAATGCCCCCGAGACGATTCGCAGGCACGACCAGGCGGCCACTGCTGGCATAGCGCTGCAGCTCATGACCGCTCACCTCAACCCTGGCGATCTCAAAGTTTGAGACTTCCCGAGGCTCCACCTTGTCATTGAGGTAATCCTCACACTCGATGCCCACGGCGCGGGCCTTGAGCTGCATGTTGAGGTCCTTGCTGACCAGGATGACCGGCGGCTGCACCATCTCCCGCTGCTGAAGCACGCAGGCGATGATGCGGTGGTCCGTCTTGTCGGTGCCTGGGAAGATACGCTCAAACTCCCGCACGCTGGCGATCTGCCGGGCGGTCTCGGGGTCATAGGTCACCAGCTTCAAGACACCGCCGCCATCTGTCTTCACCCCGTCCATGACGGAGGCATCCGGAGCGGAAAAGATCTTCATCAGGGCGCGATGCACCTCGCGGGCATTCGCCCCGCGCTCAGTCATCTCGTTTTTGAAGCGGTCCAGCTCGCTCAGGACATCCACCGGGATGCAGACGTGGTGCTCGGCGAACTTATTGATACAACCCGGATCATGGAGCAGGACATTCGTGTCTAATATAAAGGTCTTGGTGCCGACCGGAGTCGGTGATTGGCGATGACTGGTCACGGACTTTCGCTTTCGAGGAGGGGCTGAGGGAGCGCGGAAGGAGGCAGACGAGGAACCAAGTGCGAGGGGATTAATAATCGTAGGAGCAGTGGTGGAGGTATGGTCGTCTCGGTCCATGGTATTAGGGTTGGATTGCTAAACGTGGCAAAGCGTTGATCCGCGGCTTGAGGAGGCCCTCCCTCGCTTGGCGCTTATTGTGTGCCAAGTGTGCTGTTCCACGTTCTGATTTTTGTGAGTAGCTCACGGATATTTGAGAGGGTGTCAAAAACTGAAGCAGCCGACAAGCCATTTATTCACATTAGTTAAACTTTGTGAATAACTTTGGGGAGACAATCCCGACACAAGAAGTGGGGAAAGCAGGCTATTCTCCCGCCTTGGGACCCTGAGCACCTTCTCGCTCACGATTTCATGACCGAAAGCTTCACGATTGTTCAGCACTTCCTTGCCAGAGCGCCATCACCGTTTAGCCTCCGCGCCCTCTTACTCTTCCTTTCTTATGCTCGATATCCGCCTGCTCCGTGAGAATCCTGATTCGGTCAAAGCACGCCTCGCCAACCGTGGCGGGGATCACTCGGCGCTGGTGGATGAGGTGCTTTCCATCGACACGGCCCGCCGCAGTGCCGAAACCGAACGCCAGAAGCTGCAGGGCGACCGCAACCGCCTGAGCAAGGAGATCGGCATGGGCAAGAAGAACGGCCAGGACACCAGCGCCATCGAGACTGAGGTCCGTGGCATCAATGCCCGCATCGAGGAGATCGGCCGCGATGCCGATGAGGCGGATGTGCGCCAGCGTGACATCATGCTGGGCATCCCTAATCTGCCACATGAGGCCTGCCCCGTGGGCTACAGCGCTGAGGAGAACCCCGAGGTCCGTGTGTGGGGTGAGGTGCCCAAGTTTGATTTCCAGCCGAAGGATCACACGGTGTTAGGCCAGACACTCGGCATCCTTGACTTCGAGGCAGGCACGAAGATTACCGGCAGCGCCTTTGCCGTGTATCGCGGCGCAGGCGCACGCCTCGAGCGCGCCTTGATCAACTTTTTGTTGGACCTGCACAGCACGGAGCATGGTTACACCGAAGTCAATGTGCCTCATTTGGTTAGACCAGAGTGCCTCGTCGGCACCGGCCAGCTGCCGAAGTTTGGTGACCAGGTCTACCACTGCCCCACGGACGACCTCTACCTCATCCCCACGGCCGAGGTGCCGGTGACAAACCTGCACCGCGAGGAAATCGTGAAGCTGGAGCAGCTTCCGATTCAATACGTGGGCTACACGCCCTGCTTCCGCCGTGAGGCAGGCAGCGCCGGCCTTGGCACACGCGGACTGATCCGCATGCACCAGTTTGACAAGGTGGAACTCGTGAAGATCACCACGCCTGAAACGAGCATGGATGAGCTGGAAAAGCTCACCGCGAATGCCGAGAAGGTGCTGCAGCTCCTGGGCCTGCACTACCGCGTGATCGAACTCTGCACCGGTGATATCGGATTTGGTTCGGCGAAGACCTATGACATCGAAGTCTGGGCCCCCGGTCAGGGCAGCTTCCTCGAGGTCTCGAGCTGCTCGAACTTCGGTGACTATCAGGCACGCCGCATGGCCCTCCGCTACAAGGATGAGGACGGCAAGAATCGCTTCTGCCACACCTTGAATGGCTCCGGCACCGCCCTGGCCCGTTTGTTTGTCGCCTTGGTGGAAACCTATCAGCAGGCCGATGGCAGCATCGCTATTCCGGAAGCCCTGCGCGGCCACTTTGGTAGCGATAAGATATTCTGAGCCCCCCAGTCCCGCAGATCACATCTTGCAAACCTCTTGTCCGAAAAGCGCTGGCGAATGCGCGTCGGCTCATGGAGGCAAGTACGGATGTGGTGAGGCTGGACGGAGACACGGCCTTCATCCCAGTGGTGAAAGTCTAACGACATTCTTCAGAAATTCCGTCGAGCCAGGCGCACGTTGGATAAAGCTCACCCCGATTCACGGACTACACTAGGCGCGAAGGTGTCGGGGGAATTTCTGCGGGCAAACTTGTTCAAAAATACTCCTTGCGCGACTTGGCCAATCTCTCACTGTCTTACCTTTAGAAGACAAGGTTGCTTTTCGAATTCATTTCCATGCTTAGTCGATGCTTTTTAGCCAAAATCGTCTATCGCGCATCGTTGGTTGTCCGCTCCCGTCTCACCTTCTATCTCCACTCTCTCTATGAAACCTGTGCTCCACTCTTATGGCTGCCATTCTTTGGCTACCCTCACAGGCTCCTGGCTCAGGAGCTTTTTTATTGTCGCTGCTGCCAACCTGCTGTTGCTGGGCACAAGCTTTGGAGCCTACTCGACAGGTGGATTCCTGACCGGGTTCAATCAGGATAACAACTATAGCTGTGTTGCCGTCGGCCCGGGCAATGTCTTTTATGGAGCTTGGAAAGCCAACAACCCGGCCCCGGGCTACATCAAGTTCGCCACCTTCAATGGCACGGTGTGGACGGAGATCGCGACCGCCTCGTTCACGGGCACGACGATTAACACGGCGCTGGGGAGCGGTTTGGACCAGATCAATGACTGGGGTCCCGAATCCATGGTGGTGGATGCCAGTGGCAACATCCACATCGTTTTTGCCGTCAGTGCCTCTGCTGGCGGTGCGAATTCACTACGGGGTCTGGCCTACGGCAAGTACACGGCCTCAAGCACCTCATGGGCCTTTCGGAAGCTGTTCATCCTCCAGCACCCAAGCGGTTTCAGGAATGTCGGCAATGGCGAGTACAGCATCAAGCTCGACACCAGTGGCAACCCGCACCTTGTGTTCGTTTGGAGTGATGCTTCTGACGATCCCATCCGCGAAGCCCGCCTCATCTACGCGTTTTACAATGGCACCGTCTGGAATGTGAGCGGGAACACGAATGCCATGGATGGGATCCAGGTCGACATATCAGACGGCAACAACCAAGAGGGTGTCTCTACGCCGGACATTGTGTTCGACAGCGCTGGAAATCTGCACTGCTGCTATTCCAAGGAAGACTCGCCCGGCAATATCAACGGCGATTGCTGGTATTCTAAAAAGACCGGTGCCTCATGGAGCGCGCCGGTGGAGATCGCCGACGTGAACAACTTCCGCGGGGGTTCGATCGTGTTGGATTCGGGCGGCAAGGTGCACATCGGCGATGTGTTCAAGAACACGGGGGTGCAAAACATCGTCAACTACCGCGTGATCACGAATGCCTCCGGCAGCTGGGTGACCTCCACCGTTGCGTCCTACACGGCACCCGCTCCGGCGACGAGTGCCAACGGATCCGTGATCATGAAAATCAACGGCGGTGATCGTCGGGTGTTTGTCAGCACGATCAACAACTTCGGCGGAGGCTCAACCTTGTGCGAGGTTCGCACTATTTACGAAACCGCTCCGGGAACATGGGCTCAGGAAGTGGCGCTCTCGAATGTCGGAGATGCCGGACTGCCGGGTTATAGCTGGCCCTCGATGACGGTTCGGAACAGCGACAATACGATCATGTCGATGTTCATGCGCAGTCCGGACGTGGGTGCGGATGAGCGAAATCTGCGCTTCATCACCGGTGTGCCGACAGGCTACACCGGCGGCGGTGGCGGCACCTCACCTGAGATCGCGGTGGAGCAGCCAACCGGAACAGGCATCACCAGCGGTGGCAGCAGGGCCTACGGCACTCTGGACGTCGGCACCACGGAGACTCTGACCTTCACTGTGAAGAACACCGGCACCGGTGCCCTGGCCTTGGGTGCGATCACCTTTGGCGGCACCCATCCGACTGACTTCAAAGTCACCACAGCTCCGGGCTTGAGCTCACTCCCCGCGACGACCGGCACCACCACGTTTGTAGTCACCTACAGCCCCTTGGGCTCGGGCGCTCGCAGCGCGGTCATGCATATCGCCAGCGATGACTCCGATGAGAATCCCTTCGATGTCAACCTCAGCGGCACAGCCACCACTTTTGTCGGTGGTACCTGGACGGGCGGCACGCCGGTCATCGACACGACTGGCCCCTTCAACCCCACCGGGCTCAATTTCGATATTGATCTTGGATTTGTGCCCACCCCGGGAGTGCCCGTGGTTCTCGTGGAGGCGGACGGCGGCATCACTGGCACCTTCAATGACCTGCCCGATGGTGGCGTGGTGGCCATGGCCATCAATGGCGTCATCTATTACTTCCAGGTGGACTACACCGGGACGCAGATCATCCTGACGAACATCCCAGCCGGACCTGCGGCCTGGAAATGGGTCTCCGGCCCGAATGCCCGCAATGGCGTCGGTGTTTACGGCACGATCAACGTGGCGGCTGGCACCAACAATCCTGGTGGCCGCCAAGGCGCGGTGAACTGGCGCGGCCAGGACGGCAGCCTGTGGATGTTCGGCGGTTATGGCTACGCTACTGCGGTGACCAATCCGCCTCGTTATCTCAACGATCTCTGGCAGTATAACCGGGTACTTGGCCAGTGGGTCTGGCGCGCTGGCAGCAATGCCTTCAACGCTCCTGGCAACTATGGCTCCATCGGCGTCGAAGCTGCGAGCAATGCCCCTGGTGCCCGGCACACCGCCACCACCTGGACCGATAGTGCTGGCAACCTCTGGATGTTCGGTGGCTTTGGCATCGGTGCGAGCGGTGCTCCAAGCTGGCTGAATGACTTGTGGCGCTTCAATCGCACCACTGGCCAGTGGACATGGATGAAGGGCAGCACCGCCACTGGAGGCGCCGCTACCTATGGCGTGCTGGGCACTGCTGCCGCTGGGAATACTCCCGGGGCACGCAGCAGCGCCACCGGCTTTTACCGCAGCGGCAGCCTGTGGCTCTTCGGCGGGTATAACAATGTTTCCAACTACAGCGACCTGTGGCGCTACGAGATCGCCACCGGCAACTGGACCTGGATGAAAGGTGCCAACACGGCGAATGCCAATGGCACCTATGGCACCCTCGGCACGGCGGCTGCGGCCAACACCCCCGGCGCTCGTCGCGACGGCACCGGCTGGGTGGCGCTGGACGGCACGCTCTGGCTCTTCGGTGGTCTCGGCCAGCCTGCTTCAGGTGCCACCATGGGCGATCTGAGCGACCTCTGGAAGTATGATCCGGTTACTGGCAACTGGACCTGGATCAAAGGTTCGGACACGCTTAATGCCACGGGCGTATATGGTACGGTCAATGTTCCTGCCGCAGGAAATCTGCCCGGTGCCCGCAGTGCTGGCAGCGGCTGGTCCACCATTGATGGTGACCTCTGGCTGATCGCGGGTTTCAAGAACAGCAACCAGAGCTTTGACGACGTGTGGATCTACGACATCGGCACTAATCAGTGGACCTGGATCCTGGGCAGCGCCGGCTTGCTGAACCAGACGGGGGTGTATGGCTCACAGGGCACAGCGGCTGTTGGTAACAAGCCCGGCGGGCGCTTCACCCCGAGCACCTGGGTCACGCTGAATGGCTCGCTATGGATCTTTGGCGGCGGTGGTGCTGATGCTTTTGGCAATACTGGTCGACTGAGCGACCTCTGGAGATATGGAATCCAGCTGCCTTCGGGTGTGGCCGACGACAGCAACTTCCCCGATCCGTTCCCCAGCGACCATATCGTGAACGGAGATCCCAATGCCAGCAGTGCCTCCGCAGGCACGATGGCCTATGTCCCGGTCAGCGGCCAACTGACGGGCACAGATCCTGATGGTGACCGCTTGCTCTTCGGCAGCGCGGGATCAACGACAACCAGCCAGGGCACGCTCACCCTGAACGTGGATGGCACCTGGACCTACACACCAGCATATGGATTCACCGGCGTGGCCAGCTTTCAATTCAAGGCAGCTGACAACTACGGCGGCGAGAGCTCGGTGAAGACCCTGGTGATCAGCGTCATCGCCAACCCTGCGGACAGCGACGGTGATGGCATCGCTGATAGCTATGAGCAAAGCACCTGGGGCAGCCTCGCGGCGGCTGATGGAGATGGCGATGACGACCATGACGGCCGCAGCAACTACTTCGAGTTCCTCGCTGGCACGAATCCCCGGAACGGCAATGAAGTCCTCGCCACCGCGCCGAGCATCAGCGGCAGCATTGGCGCGAACGGGCATGTGATGCTCCAGCTCAGCCACGTGCGTCCAGGCGTGAACTACCACCTCGAGACAAGCACCGACCTGGATGCCTGGAGCCGAGTCGGAACCTTCACGTTCGACGTGAGCGGCAGCGCCACCATCGAGGACCCGACGCCTTCGACGGTGGCTCCCAAGTTCTACCGCATGAGCCTGGAGGCGACTCCGGCAGTCATGGTGCCGTAACCTAGCTTTCAACAAGCAGTCGTCAGGGGGTCAAGAAGAGGTCCAAACGGGCTCTGCTTGGCCCCTTCGACATTTTGACGTTTTGATGCACACCTTGAATGGTTCCGGCACAGGCTTTGCCCGCTTGGTCGTCGCCCTCGTGGAAACCTAGCGGCAGGCCGATGGGCACCATTGCCAATCCGGAGCCTCCGCGCCCCTGCTTGGACTCTCCTCAAATGAGTTAGTTCTGCCGCAATTGGCCGATCTGCACCCCGAAAGGCAGGCTGTGGATCTGTCCCCTGCGTTTGACCTGGACAAAAAGCCTGTAAAAGCCGGGCTCGGGAGGCATCATGGTGAACCGGAACTCCGGCCCCGTGGGCAGCTCGCCAGCGTCAGTTTTCATCGCGTGGGCATGCAGCACGGTCAGCAAATCTGTGGAGATACCCACGATATGCGCCGCATCCTCCATGTAGGGTTCCAGATCCTGCACAGGCTGGCCCGCGTCATCCGTGACGTGCAGCGTGCCCCTCACGGGGCGCTTGGCCTCCAGTTTGTCAGCGGCATCCCAGGTGATGCGCGCGCGGATCCCATCTGACCTTGCCTCCAGAGTTGGCATGAAGACTGGAGGTGGCGGAAAAGCCAGAGGATCCGCCAGAACCACTGTGTTCACGGGGAACTCCTCACGCCCGGTCAGCTTCGGAATGAGATTGATCCACAGACGGTATTGGTCACCAAACGTGGGCGTAAAGGTGAACTCCCACTCGCCCGGCTTCCCCGTGGGTTGGGGATGCTGGTGATGGTAGTCGGTCAGGGTGCGGTCGCAGACCAAAGCATGGAGAGCTGCTCCATGGGAGCTGACAATGTCATCCAGCCCCACGGGCTTCAGCCCCTTGAGCTCCACCATCTGAAACACGACGCGGACGGGCTGACCGGGAACGACAGCCAAAGGATTGAGCTGGATATGCAGGATGGGCCTTTCGGGAGGCAGCAGGTGCGCGAAACTGACCGATGGCAGCAAGGCCTCCTCGGGGAACTGGGCGCCGATGAATTTCGCTGAAGCGGCCAGTTCTGTGGTGAGCGCGGCGTAGTCAGGCACCTGTCCTTGAAGCGTGCGCTCACGGAGTTCGGCGGACAAAAAATCAATGGCCGAGATCCCCTTGTCCAACTGCCGGCGGTGCTTCCCATAAAGCATCACCGCGCCCCCCTGCATGAAGCGGAGGTGGGCTGCCACGGCGGCGACTTTTTGCGGGATATGGGCGAGATCCTGACTCACCATCATTTGTTGGGCATCACGGAGGTGCCGCTGCGCTGCTTCCCAGGCATCCCCAATGGTGACAATCTCAGGTCCACATACCTGGCGCGTCAGGCCGGGTTCGCCAGGGAGTGTCGCACGCGCCATCCCAGCAGCGAGCAGAAGGATCTTGAAGCTGGGGAGAGGGCCGGGCACGCGGCAGGATCAATGCGGTTGCCGTGAAATCAACCAAGTGCTACAGACCGCGTGCATGAATTCGTCCAGCTTCACGAAGGCGGTGACCTGCCTGCTCCTTCTTCGGGGAGCCACGGCCAGCCAAGCCTGCAACCTGCCTTTTGAGCCGACGTTAGCATCAGCCCAGGCCAAGGCTGCGAAGCGTCAGTGCCCGGTGCTGCTGCTTTTCACGGGTCTGGACTGGAGCCCACGCAGCATCACGCTGGACAAGCGTCTCCTGGAACATGCGCTGATTGAAGGGCTGATCGAACGCACCTTCGTGCCGATGCTGGTCGACTTCCCACAGCGCGTGAAGCTGTCTGCCGAGCTCCAGCGCACGAATCTGGCTCTGGCGGAGAAGTATGAGGTCACTCACTTCCCGACCCTGATCGCACTCACCGAGGATGGGCAGGAGATCGGCCGGCTGAAATACCACGAGGAAACCGTCCCTTCTCTGACGGCCATTCTGGAAGGCTGGGCCACGCGTCCAAAGGGAAGCCCTCAAGCCCCCTCCAAATGAAAGCCGTCTCCCTCATCCTGGCAGGCGCTTTCTTCCTCATAGCCTCAGCCTTGGGGGGGGAGGAAAAGATCACCTCGTATGACGTCCGGGGCGTCATTCAGGAACTGCGGCCGGAGACCCGGGAGATGATCATCCGGCACGAGACCATTCCAGGCTACATGGATGCCATGGTGATGCCCTTCAGCGTCCGGGATCCCCAGCTCTTCCAGCAGGTCACCGTCGGGGACAGCATCTCGTTTAAGCTCAAAGTCACGACTAAAGAAGACTGGATGGAGGGCCTCAAGGTGACCGCACACAGCAAGACCGCCGTGACCGCACCGAAGGCTGGGAATGCAGCGATCAAACCGGGGGAAACCCTGTCTTTTAAAGGCATCAAGCTAGTGGACCAGAATGGGCGAGCCTTTGATTTGGAGGAGACCCGCGGCAAATCTCTGGCGCTGACCTTCTTTTTCACCCGCTGCCCCTTCCCCAAGATGTGCCCCTTGCTGGCGGACAAGTTTGCGGCCGTTCAGCAGGCTCTCATCGCCCAAAAGAAGCAGGATGTCCTGCTCCTAAGTGTCACCATAGATCCGAAGCACGACCAACCGGACGTTCTTTTACGCTACGCCACCCAATATAAGGCAGATATCCATTATTGGCGCATTGCCACGGGAGAACTCTCTGAGATCACCAAGTTAAGCGCAGTTTGCAGGGTGGATTTCTGGGAAGACCAGGGATTGATCAATCATTCGCTCCTCACCTTGGTGATCTCACCTGAGGGAAAAGTGACGCATTTCTATCCCGACAATGGCTGGACGAGTGAACAAATGCTGCACGCCATGGCTGACCGTGCGGGCGATTAATTGTAATTAATTGTATTTAGCATATTCTTAGTAATAGATAATCGTCTATGTCAGAATTTTGTCATAGCTTTGTCATATTTTTTGCGACTGAATGCTGTTCTCCCATGTTGAAGGTCATGCAGCGATGCAATGCCTCTCCCACATTCATTCATTTTAATGAATTCGCCTCCTATGAACAGCTCTCTCTATATTCGTTTCGGATTACTTAAGTATTTAAGCTTGGTCCAATTGCTGGTCACCGGTTTTTTACTCACCAGCACATCGGTCATCGCTTCACATTATCGCGGTGGTTCAGTTACTCACAAGGTCGATGGTTCGGGCATCTTGACTGTCGAGGCATTCACTATTTGGCGGGCCGACAGCATTGAAGATCCCGCTTTTAGTCTATTTAGTGGGCCTGATGGGTCGGGCACAATTGTGCTCCCCCCCACAAGCACCACGCACACCCGAGCCTTCGCGGTGGGAGCGGAACTTGGCGGTGCCCCCTACTCGGTGACGCGGACAGTGCTGACCTACAACGTCGCAAGCCTGCCTGCTGGAAACTACTACGCCTACTGGACCACTTGCTGCCGTGTCTCTGGAATTCTCAATGTCAGCGAGGGCAACTTTGATCTTGAAACAGGCATCGTCTTGGGAACTCAGGGATCAAGTGAAACGGAGCCTAACAGTACCTTGGCAACGGCCCAAAACCTGGAAGCGCTTCCTTGGACGACTACCAGTAGTTCCCTCATTGGGGACACGACAACAAACACCTCAGCATCCATTCCTCATCTCACCATCAATGGCACGGGCAATGGCACGATGGACTACTACTCAGTGGCAGTTACAGCGGGCTCACGAGGAATTTTTGACATTGACGAGGCTGCTAGTGACGCGGCTCTTTTTCTCTACAACGCGGCTGGCAACCTTCTGGCTCAGAATGACAATGCGGACAGTCGCTTTGGGCAGAATGGCAGTGTGGCAATAGCCAACACAGGTATCATCCTAGATCAGGTCAATACTAACGGTTCTCTTGCCACAGCCCAAAGCATCAACGGGCCGACCAACTGGAGCTTGGATCCCAACCCTAATATCTTGAACGCTTCCACAGTGCCTCACGTGACGGTTCGTGGGACAACCAGCACTACAAGCGTGGATTTCTGGTCATTCACCGTGAGCGCAGGTGCGGTGGGCACCTTTGACTTCGATGGATTGATTCCTTACAACAACGTGAATGTGGCCCAAGCACCTTATGCAACCCTTTACAACTCATCGGGGACCGAGTTGACGAATAACTTTCAGACGGCCGCGAGTTCGGGAGCAGGAGGGAGCACGGGATTGGAGCCATTCATTCAATATACCTTCGCGACCGCGGGCACCTACTATCTGAAACTTGCCAATCATCCGGGCGGCTCACCAGCAAACGGCCCCCTTGGCCAAGTTTCGTCCTACGATCTTCAGGTCTCTCTAACAAATCATGCGGTTGACCCTGTGCCGTTCGATTACACAAGCAAAGATCCCTACATCGAGCACACATTCGCAACTGCTGGAACCTACATTATCGGTGTGGCTGGCTCTGGAGCGACGGGCGCGACGGGCGGCATCACCGGGCCAGCCTTGGCCAGCGGTGCTTACAGACTCCAAGTGTCCGCGCAAGGCCACGCCGTTCAATCGGCAGTGTCCCTTTCAGCAAGTCCCACCCAACGTGCAGCCACCATCGACATCATCGCGAAGGGTTATACCTACACACAGAACCTGAATTGTGTCGACCCAGATGGCACGCCTGTGAGTTATCAACTCCTTCTCGGTGACTTCGCCCCAAATTACGGGCCTGTCACCCAGATCACGGGTCTCAATCTTGATTCACTCGGAAACGTCAACATCTCAGCCGCCAACACGAACACACTGGCTTTGGGCCGTTGGGCCTACAAGACGCGAGTCACGGACGGCCAAGGGGCCTTCTCCGAACGTGACGTGCTCGTGGTGGTGGAAAACGCAGCCTCGGGTCCTGGCATTAATCCGAATCCGCCCGTGCTCACCTCCATCCCTCCGAAGACCGTCCCTGCAGGTTCCCTCCTGACCTTCACCACCACGGCCACTGATGCCGACAACGACACCGTCAGGACGCGCGCGCAGCTCCTTCCCTCCGGTGCCACCTACCCCGAAACATCAGGTGTCGGCACGGTGAATGGCACCTTCAGCTGGACTCCTCAAGTCGGCCAGGAAGGTGTCTATACGGTCAACATCGAAGCTTTCGACAGCAGCAGGGCTGTGCCTATCATCACGAGCCAGCTGGTCCAGATCACGGTGACGGGTGGGAATAATCCTCCCGTGCTGGATCCCGTGGGGAACAAGGTGGTCGCCAATGGCGGCACCGTCACGTTCCAAGTCAGTGGATCCGACCTCAATGGGCACAACCTGACCTACGCCGCCTTCTTCCTCCCGGCTGGCGCCACCTTCACCCCTGCCACGCGGACCTTCACATGGACCCCTGCCGCCGGGCAATACAACAGCACCGTGACCAATGTGACCTTCCGCGTCACGGACGACGGCAGTCCCAATCTATCCGATGAGGAGGCGATCAACATCACGGTGGGTGCTGGCAACCAAGCGCCGCTGATCCAGGCGATCGCCAACTTCAATACCGCCAATGGTGCGCCCATCTCGCTGCCGATTGCCGTCACCGATGCCGCCGGACAGACGATCACCGTGACCGCACCCATCCTGCCATCGGGAGCGGTGTTTACGGCTGCACCTGGACAGAGCCCGGTCAACACCTTGTTCACCTGGACCCCGACGATCGACGGTGTGTACCAACTGCGCATTCGTGCTGAGGACAATGGAACCCCCATCCTGAGCTCCATCCATGACATCTTCATTACCGTCGGTGCCACGAGCCTCGTTTTCACGGGCGTGCCGGTTGTCACCGAAGGCACCGACTACATCGCCACGGGGAAGGAATTGCCGACCCGCGAG
This sequence comes from Verrucomicrobiota bacterium, assembly GCA_040387935.1. Taxonomy (GTDB): domain Bacteria; phylum Verrucomicrobiota; class Verrucomicrobiia; order Verrucomicrobiales; family Verrucomicrobiaceae; genus Prosthecobacter. The sequence continues at coordinate 295,988 of JAZKCU010000002.1, forward strand.
ATGTCCAATTTCAGCCCTGCGAACGGCGTGGACTACACCTATCTGGACATCACGAACGCAGCGGATGAGATCATCGGCACCTTCAATGACTTGCCGGATCATGGGCTGGTGGCCATGAACCTCAACGGCGTCATCTATTACTTCCAGGTCAACTACCACGGCGGCCCGAATGAGAACGACCTCGTCTTCACCAACTATGTGCCACCCCAGCCTGCCGCCTGGACATGGCTCGCGGGGCCGAAGTCACGCAACGGTGTGGGCATCTATGGAAACCTCGGTGTCGCTGCTGCGGCCAACAATCCTGGCGCTCGCCAAGGTGCCATGAACTGGCTGGCGGCCGATGGCTCACTCTGGATGTTGGGCGGTTATGGTTACGCCACGGCAGTGACCAATCCCCCGCGTTACCTCAATGATCTCTGGCAGTATCGCCGCGATCTCGGCCAATGGGTCTGGCGCGCAGGAGCCAGCACCTTCAACGGTCCAGGCACCTATGGCAGCATCGGCGTCGAGGCCGCTGGGAACACCCCCGGGGCACGGCACACCGGCACCACCTGGACGGATGGCAATGGCAACCTGTGGCTGTTCGGCGGCTACGGTATCGGTGCCAGCGGCGCTCCAGCCTGGCTCAATGACCTCTGGCGCTATAACGTGGGCACGGGCCGGTGGGCCCACATGAAGGGCAGCACCGCCACGGGTGGCGCTGCGACCTATGGCACTCAAGGCACGGCAGCCGCGGCCAACACTCCTGGAGCACGCAGCAGCGCGGCAGGCGTCTACAGAAATGGTGCTCTCTGGCTGCTCGGTGGTTACAACGGCACCAATCACCACAACGATCTCTGGCGCTACGACATCGCTTCTGGCAACTGGACCTGGATGGAAGGCAGCAGCACACCTAACCAAAATGGTGTCTATGGCACTCAGGGCACCGCGGCCGCGGCCAATACTCCCGGCTCACGCCGTGATGCCACAGGCTGGCTGGCCAAGGACGGCAACCTTTGGTTCTTCGGCGGCCTGGGTCTGGGAGCCACGGGCAGCACACGTGGAGATCTCAATGACCTCTGGAGATATGACCCGGTCACAGGTAACTGGGCCTGGATCAAAGGCGGCAATGCCATCGGCGCTGCAGGTATCTATGGCACTGTCAATACCCCTGCCCCCGGCAATCAGCCTGGCGGCCGCAGCGCAGGCAGCGGCTGGGTCACCATTGACGGGGATTTTTGGCTCATCGGCGGCTTTAAGGACAGCAACCTTACCTTCAACGACGTGTGGATCTATGACGTGGCCACCAACCAGTGGACCTGGAAGCAGGGCGCGGCGGGCACTCTCAGTGTCCCCGGAGTTTACGGCACCCGAGGCGTGGCCGCTGCGGGCAACCATCCTGGCGGCCGATTCACCCCGAGCACATGGGTGACGCTGAATGGCAGCTTTTGGATCTTCGGCGGTGGCGGGGCAGACAGCTTCGGCAACACGGGCCGCCTCAGCGACCTGTGGAGCCACGGCATCCAAAATCCATCCCTCACACCTTATGATAACGAGATCCCGGCCGCCTTCCCGGACGACCTCATCGTCAATGCGAGCCCAAGCGCTGGAGATGCCTCCGCAGGCACGATGGCCTATGTGCCGGTGAGCGGGCAGCTCACGGGGACAGACACGGATGGTGACCAGATCCTGTTCAGCGCGGCGGGAGCCACCACGATCAGCCAGGGCACGCTGACCTTGAACTTGGACGGCACCTGGACTTACACCCCTGCCTATGGGTTTACAGGTGTCGCCAGCTTCCAATTCAAAGCCGCTGACAACTACGGTGGTGAGAGCGCGGTGAAGACCCTGGTGATCAGCGTGATCGCGAATCTCTCTGACAGTGACAAGGACGGGATCGCCGACAGCTACGAACAGAGCATGTGGGGCGGCTTGGCTGCTGCGGATGGGGATGGCGATGCCGACTTTGATGGTCAGAGCAACTACTTCGAGTTCCTCGCTGGCACGAATCCGCTGGATGGTAGCGAGACCCTGGCAACGGCTCCCACCGTGAGTGGCAGCGCGGCAGCAGACGGCTCTGTTCAACTCCAGCTCAATCATGTACGCCCCGGCGTGTTCTACCATCTGGAATCCAGTGGTGATCTGGATGCCTGGAGCCGCATCGGCACCTTCACGTTCTCCATCGCCGGCAGCGCCACCATCGAGGCTCCAACCACTACGACGGCCGCTCCCAAATTCTACCGCATGAGCCTGGAGGCGACTCCGGCGGTCATGGTGCCGTAAGCGAAGATCAAGCATTTAGGAGGGCCAAGATGGGCGCACGCCTGTCTTGGCCCTTTTCATTGAAAAAGTTTCACGCCATACATCCGCGTCGAAACGCAGCGGCGATCTATCAGTGACTGCGGAACTCAACTCGACCTCACGGAAGAGAACAAATGGAAGCAGTCGTCAGGCGCGAGACCCCTCAAAAGGTCCGCGCCTCTTTGTTGGCCAGTTGGATCGACATGGGGAGCAAGACGGCAGCAAAAAGCGGCAGACTTACGTCTGCCGCTACAACAGGGGTTGAGCCGCGTTTGTCAGGTCAACCGACCTCCAGCACGCCCGTGCTGTCGCCGACCTTTTCGGCGCGGACACCCATGCGGTCGAGCATGGAGAGGTAGAGGTTCGTCATCGGGGTCTCGCCTGAGAGCATGACACGCTTGCCTGGAGTCCAGGTGCCCCCGGCACGGCCTGCGACGAGGATCGGCAGGTTGTCATGATTATGACGATCTGGATCGCCAATGCCGCCGCCCCAGACGATCATGCTGTTGTCCAGCAAGGTGCCGTTTTCGCCATCCGGAGTGCTCTTCAGCTTGTCCAGGAAGTAGCCGAACTGGCGCAGGTAGAAGCGGTCGATCTTGCCGAGCTTTGCCAGCTTGACCGGATCACGCTGATGGTGGGAGATGCCATGGTGGGCATCTGGCACGCCGATGTCTGGGAAGCTACGGTTGCTGCCGTCATGCGCGAGCATGAAGGTGGCGATGCGTGTGGCATCTGTCTGATAGGCGAGCACCAGGAGGTCAAACATGGTGCGGATGTGCTCCTCATAGGTGTCAGGCACACCTTCAGGGATGGTGATGTCCTTGGGAAGCTGGGCGGTGAATTTTTCCGCACGCTCGATACGCATTTCGATGTCGCGCACGGACTCGAAGTACTCGTCGATCTTGCGCTTGTCAGTGCCATTGACCTTGCCCTGGAGCGTCTTGGCCTCGGAGAGGACGGTGTCGAGGATGCTCTTCTGCAGACGCTGGCGGCGCGCGCCCTCAGCACCCCGGGCACCCGAGGTGCCATAACCAAAAAGACGTTCAAAGACGAGACGCGGGTCCATCTCCGGAGCCATCGGCATGGTCTCGCTCTTCCAGGCGAGATTGAACTGATAGGCGCAGGAGTAGCCGCTGTCGCAACGGCCGGCGCTGCGCTGACCATCGGTGCTAAGTTCCAAGGAAGGCAGACGGGTGAGATGGCCGATCTTCTGCGCGGCGATCTGGTCGACGGAAACGCCAAGCTGGATGTCAGCGCCGGCCGTTTTCTTCGGCATGCAGCCGGTCAGATAGGTGGCTGTGGCGCGGGCGTGATCACCACCGCCATTACCATGAGAGCGGGCAAAGTCCTGGGCCAGGCCGGACACCACCATGAAGTCTTCGCGATGACGCTCCAGCTCCTTCAAAGAGGTGCTGAGCTGATAGCCTGCGCCTTCCCCGGTGGGATACCACTCATCCACGGACACACCATTCGGCACATAGAGCCAGGCGGCACGCAGCGGCGCCTTTTTCACCGGCGCAGGCGCAGCAAAGGCCCGATGTCCCAGGGACTCCAGGAACGGCAGGCTCATCATCGAGCCCAGACCGCGCAGGACGTGACGGCGGCTCAACTGATGCGAGGCAGAAGCAGTGTCGTGAAAAGGGTTCATAAGGGGGGTAGGAGGCATACGAACTCTCTACCATGCAACTTTCGGATTTGCACCAGATGCGGTGAGGATTCTGGTGACCAGGGCGAAGGGGGCGGCATCTGCAGCCGCACCCATGCCAAACGATTCGCTTGTTTAATGGATGGCCAGTTTCAGTCCTTTTTGTTCAGTCGCCTTCGGAAAGACATAATAGGTCCGTGTAAAGCTGGCCCGGAGGCGCGCATCACCAGCCTTTTCATCCATGAGGATGCCGGGATGATAGGTCCTGGCCTCCAATCCACGCTCGGCCGCCGGCAGCCCGCGGGTGATGAAGCGGGTGATGTCACGGATCAAAAGAGGGCTCTCATAGTAGAAGTGGCCCACATCCCTAAAGATGGTTAGCTTGCGGAAACCTGCCTCCACGATGTTGGCCTCGTAAAGACCGCTGACATCCACGACCTCCACATTAGGCAGGGGCACGGGATCATCCTCTCGCCCGCTACGGCCCACACCCGGTGAACGGATCTCATAGCCACCGCGCCCGGACCCCATGATCACCGGCCGCCCGGCGCGGGTCAGTCCCGAGTTCGCGAGGGATCGGGAGGCAGCCAGAGCCTGATCGTGGCGACTGCTGTAGATGAGGATGGTGGGCTTCACTTTCAGGCCAGAGGCGATGAGGATGAGCTCGTCAAACTTTGAGCTTTCCACATCCGGCGCAGCAAGCACGATGCGGCGAAGGTTCACCTGGTTCAGCCCATCACGCCCCAGGCCCTGATGCCGGGCCTGGACGACCATGATCGCCTTCAGCAGCACCTCGCAGCCCATGCTGTGCGCCACGATGTCCATGGGCACGTTTCCTTTGGCCTTGGACAGTTCGGAAAGGAAATGGGCCATGTCCATGGCCGCCATGTCAATCTGGCTTCGATCATGGGAATAGCGCGCGAAGTTATTGGAGGACGGCCATGTGTGAAAGACAGGCACGCAGCGGCTCTGCCCATAGGTGTAGTCATGCACCCCACCCGCGATCCGGTGTGCCACCTCCGCTGAACTTCCCACGCCTGTGGCAAAGCCGTGGATGTAAACCATCAGGGACACATTTTCTCCTTTGAAGCGCGGCTTCAGATCGGCTTGGAGACTCTTCGTGAAGACTGAGGAATCCAGGATGTTGCTGGTCAGCAGCGGACCTTTGACATCAAAGACCTGGCCATGCCGACGAGTGCCCTTTTGATCCTTGAGAATGAGGTTGTCACCGGCGCGGACCGCCGCCCGGGAACTCAGGTAATAGAGCTTGGGGACTTTGCTGGTGGGTTCGTATCTCGGGGCATGGCAGGAACTCACAACCGCCGTCATAAGGCACAGGAGGAGTCGGAAGTGCCGCCCAAGAACATCGGGGGGACAGAGGCGGGAGAGTGAAAACATGCAGAAAACCTGATTTTCAGAGGGAAACGTCTGAGAGATCAAGAGAGGACGTCTTTTTCGCAAAAGTGCGAAAAGCAAATTGACGGCTCGTTTTTGGTCCTTTAGCATATTTAACAATCAACTTTGACACTCAAATTCTAACAACTTTATGGCTAAACTGGTAATCATAGACGACGAAGCCGCAATTCTAGAGCTGATGAGCAAGCTCTGCCGGGCAGCCGGGCATACCGTTTACGGCTATACCACAGGCCTGGAAGGCATCGCTGCCATCCGCCAGCAGCAACCGGATTTGGTCATCGTCGACCTGCGCATCGGGGATGTGAATGGTCTCGATCTCGTCAGCATGTGCCGGGACCAGTTCCCGAACACCGCCGTGATCATGGTGACCGGCCATGGCAGTGTGGAGACCGCCGTGGAGGCCATGCGCCTCGGTGCGTTTGACTACCTGACGAAGCCTTTCGACTTGGGCGATCTCATCAAGACGGTGAACATGGGGCTGGCGAAAAACAACCCCTCGGCCGCGGCCGCCACCCCCGTCCAGACCATCTCTTCCGTGCGCAGCGGCTCCTCCTCGAAGCTCATCGGCCATAGCGACGCGATCCAGCGCATCTTCGAAATTGTGCGCCGCGTGGCTGACAATGACAGCCCCGTGCTTCTCGAAGGTGAGTTTGGTGTGGGCAAGCACATGGTGGCCCGTGCCCTTCATGAGGCCAGCCGCCGCAGCGGTGCCGCTTACAAGGAACTCCAGTGCAGCGCCCTGCCTGAGGAAACCCTGGAGGCAGAGCTCTTCGGCCACAATACCGGCAGCGGCCAGACCGGTGGCATCTTCAGCCGCGCCAACGGGGGCACCGTGCATCTGGCTGAGATCCATGTCCTGCCTCCGCGCATCCAGGCCCAGCTCAATACCTTCCTGGATGAAGCTCAGGCCCGCCGCAGTGCCTGGAGCACGAACAGCGCTGACTTCCGTCTGGTCGTGAGCACCACCATCTGCCTTGAGGACGCCTCCAAGAAGGGTGCCTTCCGTGAAGACCTTTACTACAAGCTCTCTGTCGTCCCACTGAAGATCCCGCCGCTGCGCGAGCGCCGGGAGGACATCAAGCCTCTCACTGATCACTTCCTCAAGGACCTCGCTGAGCGCACGGATTCCAAGCTCAAGGGCATCGACTCCTACGCCATGGAGTTCCTGGAAAAGTATCCCTGGCCCGGCAACATCTCCGAGCTGCGCAATGCCGTGGAGCGCGCCTGTGCCTTCGCTGAAGGTGATCGCATCCGTCCTGCCGATCTGCCCGCGAAGGTCAGCCAGCAGATCGAGGTTGCCACGCCGAAGGCCACAGGCGGCACCACCCAGCTTCCGATTGGCTCCTCTCTGGATGACTTCATCCGGGGCCAGGAGCGCCTCTTCATCAACGAGACGCTAAAGTATAACAACGGTTCTCGTGAAAAGACCGCCTCCATGCTCGGCATCAGCATCGCCACGCTGTATCGCAAGATGGGGCTGAACCAGGAGCGGAAGACGACCGCCTAGCGGCGGAATGACGAAGCCCTGAGAATAACGCATCAGGGTTTTGTTTTTCAAGGGAGAGGCACAACAGAGTTGAGCGTTTTTCGAGCAGTCGCGTCACACACACTCGCTAAACGCAGCACTGCCTATGAAGACTTTATTCCTCACTGTGGCCCTCGCCACCTCGTCTATCCTCCTGATGGCCGCAGATGCACCGGCACCGACGTCGGTCATTGTTCAACCTGACGGAAATTACGACATTGCGGGCAAGGCCCACGACTTGCCCGCATTATTGGAAAAGCTGAAGAAACTGGCCCAGACACGTCCGCATTCATCGATCGCCATTCTCACGCCCAAAGGCTCACCGGACAAAAAGCTGTTTGAAGCTCTCGATGCGATCAAGCGCGCAGATTTGGATTTGGTCGTTGAAGCACCAGCCCCGGCGAAGTGAATCTCATGAAAATGCTGCAGCCATGGCTGATCACGCTGTGCATCGCCTGTTTGACAAGCTGTGCGAGGCAGCCTGAGATCCGTGCAGGACCTTCGTATTCATACTACTTTGAAGAAGCCACCGACAGTCATCCGATGATCATGATGCCCTCCGGCTTGTTGGAGATGGTTTTCGACAAAAAGCGGTCAGATCCGGAAGCTCTGGCGACCCTCACCTGGCTGAAAGCTGAGGTGTTATATCCCAACGCGAAAGGTAAAATCACGCTTCAAGGCTGCCTAGACAGCGACCGAAAGACCTTCGTCTTGCACCACTGGTATCTCCCTCGGAATTTTGTTCGGGTGCAGTTTCCCGAAAATGGCTTGGAGAAAGCCACGAAATCAAAACGAGGAGTGCTCACCGACGACGATTTCCGGATCAACCTGAAGACCGCCGATCCGCACTTCCACGGGATGAAATACCTGCAGGCTCGGAAGTATAAATAGACAAGCGGCTCCCGCCCAGCCTTTCCCCCTTAAACCGACTCTTCTCAAGACGGCCTTTTCAGGGCCGTCTTTTTTGTGCTTGTGTGCCGTAAGTAAGCTGACCCAACCTTTCTCCCATGTCTCTCTGCCTCTCCTTCCCTGTCACAGGCAACCCTGCCGAAGTGCTCGAACTCATCGAACGTCCGCTTCAGGAGCCGCAGGGGCATGAAGTGCGGGTGCGGATGCGGTACGCGCCGATCAATCCGGCGGACCTGAACTACATCGAGGGCAACTACGGTCGCACGGCCACGCTGCCGGCCATCCCTGGACATGAGGGGTGTGGAGAGGTGGAAGCCGTAGGCGCCGATGTCCTTTCCTTGAAGCCTGGAGACGTGGTCATGCCGCTGCTCGGTGGTGGTTGCTGGGCTCAGCATGTCACGGCGGCGGAGCATCATTTTGCCAAGCTTCCGGATGGCATCGATCGAGTGCAGGCCTCCATGCTGCGCATCAATCCGGTCACGGCCTGGCACTTGCTGAGCAAGCATGTGGAACTGCGCGAGGGTGACTGGGTCATTCAGAACTCCGCGAACTCCGGTGTTGGACGCGCGCTGATCCAACTGGCCAAACAAGGCGGGCTGAAAACGCTGAACTTCGTGCGCCGTGCGGAGTTGATCCCCGAACTGCTCGAGCTGGGCGCGGACATCGTGGTGCTGGACAATGATGAAGGTCTGGAAACGGCCAAGACCGCGCTTGCAGGTAAAGAGGTGAAGTTGGCGGCCAATGGAGTCGGCGGCGACAGCGCCATTCGTCTGATGGATCTGCTTTCGTCTGAGGGCATGATGGTCACTTATGGGGCGATGAGCCGCCGCAGCCTGAAGGTGCCTAACAAATTCCTCATCTTCAAAAACCTGCGCCTGCATGGTCTCTGGATCACCAAGTGGTTTGAAAAGGCCAGCTCCGCCGAGCTGCGAGAGGCCCTGGAACCCCTTGCCCTGATGGTCTCAGAGAGCCTGCTCACCACCGCCACGGACGAGGTCATCCCCATGGCTGAATACCGCCGCGCCATCCAGCGCGCCATGGAGGGCGGGCGCGGTGGGAAGGTGATTTTGGATCTGGCGTGATTTGTCTTAGCATAGCCGGAACCAGGGATGGTCTTAATCCGCAACTGCTAGGGTAAAAATCCATAAAATCACAGTGGCAGCGATCAGGACGATCAAAGTACCCAACGCTCCTCGCTGCCAGCCTTTCAACTGATCCCAACGCAACGCTACCTCTAGGAAGGGCATTCCAGTGATAACTTCTATGAGACCGGCCAGCGCATAGGCCCCGGGCAAGCCGAGTGGAATCAATCCGGGCGGAGTCAGTTGCTGTCCGAAATAAGGGAGGACGATATGCGCAATGGCGAGACCAGCCCCAAAAATAGCGAGTCCTAAAGCGACTTTTACCAGCCCCTTGCGACGAATGTTTTTCAAAGGAGGTGCTGGTGGAATCAGATGAGGCATGACGTGACCTTATTTGTATGTGCCTCACCTCATGAGATCAACCAACGTCATTTCGACGTCATTGTGGTTCGTTCGTTGTCATTCGGGCATGCCGATTTCGTCATTCCTGCCCACGTTCCCCTTCCCCCTTGACGCCTCCGGTTTGGGGAATACTCTGCGCGCCTGCCAGGACGCATCATCAAATCATGATTCGTCCATATAACCTACACGACCAACAACATGTCCCGCTCTTACATCTTCTCGTCCGAGTCCGTCGGCGAAGGCCATCCTGACAAAGTCTGCGACACGATCTCTGACGCCATCCTCGACGCCTGCCTGGCCGTGGACAAGACCAGCCGCGTGGCCTGTGAGACTTTCGCCAAGAGCAATGTCGTCGTCGTCGGTGGTGAGATCACCATCCCCAAGCTCCAGAACAAGAAGCTCGGCACCACCAAGCCCATCGATGAAGTCATCAACGTCGGCAAAGTGATCCGTGATGCTGTGCGCGGCATCGGCTACACGAATGACGACGACGTCTTCCACGCTGACAAACTTTTCGTTAACAACTACCTCACCATCCAGAGCCCGGACATCGCCCAGGGCGTGGACGCCGAGAAGGCTGAAGGCAAGAAGCACGGCGAACAGGGCGCTGGCGACCAGGGCATCATGTTTGGTTATGCCTGCGATGACACACCGGAACTCATGCCTGCGCCGATCATGTTTGCCCACCGCCTCGGCCGTGAGCTGACCCGCATCCGCAAGGCTGGCAAGCTGGCCAAATGGCTGCGCCCTGACGCGAAGAGCCAGGTCTCCGTGGAATACGTGGACGGAAAGCCGACCCGCATCGTGAACGTCGTGATCTCCACCCAGCATGCCGCTGACGTGAGCCACGCCGAAATCGAGAAGTTTTGCATCGAGCAGGTCATCAAGAAGGTGCTGCCGAAGGAAATGCTCACCAAGGAAACCGAGTATCTCATCAACCCGACCGGCAAGTTCGTCGTCGGCGGTCCTCAGGGGGACAGCGGCCTCACCGGCCGTAAGATCATCGTGGACAGCTACGGCGGCATGGGCCGTCACGGCGGTGGTGCCTTCTCCGGCAAAGACCCGTCCAAAGTCGACCGCAGCGCCGCCTACATGGGCCGCTGGGTTGCCAAGAACGTCGTCGCCGCTGGCCTCGCCACCAAGTGCGAAGTGCAGTTCGCCTACGCCATCGGTCATCCGAAGCCCGTGAGCGTGCACATCGACAGCTTTGGCACCGGCACCATCAGCGACGACAAGATCCTCGACGCCGTGCTCAAGGTCTTCTCCTTCAAGCCTGCTGACATCGTCAAGCAGCTCAACCTTCTCCGCCCGATCTACTCCAAGTCCACCAACTACGGTCACTTCGGCAAGATCGACGATCCAGACCTTACCTGGGAGCTCACCAACAAGGCTGACGCCCTCAAGAAGGCCGCGAAGTAAGACGGAAAAAAGTCTCTCAAGACCCGCAAAACCCGATAAAGCCGCGCAGGGCAACCTGCGCGGTTTTCTTTTTTGCCACGCTGACAGAGAGAACTTATGAATCGCCCTATTGGTTAGGCTTGGCTAGAGATGTACAGCAGGTCTGGGATTCACGGGAACATCCGGCTTCGGATGTCAATTCCTGCACAAGACAACCTTTTCGGATGAGCTACCTATTTGATGAATAGTTTCCGGTCCCTCTCCTTAACATGCCCCGGCCGATAGTATTGGACGAACCAGGTCTTTTCTCCGAGCGCAGGAGGTTTTGCCAAACGGAGGGTCTGCTGTGAGCCGGGAACCTTTGCGTTCACGCGGAAATGGAAATGATCAAACATGCGCAGCGCTTCAATGGCGTAGGCTATTGCGATTTTTCGGTCCTCGATGCAGATCAAGTTGTCGCCATTGTCCTTCTCCCCCCCGGCGGCCATATTTGACGAGCCCGTATAAACGGTAGGGCGTTCACCATTGAAGTCTGTCACAAGAAATTTGTGATGAACCATGTTCGACCGGTCTGTGGTGTAACCATTCCATTCTGCTTTGAATGGCTCTGGCGCATTTTCTGCCAAATATGCGAAAGGAAGCAGTCCGCGCGATCCGTCCGGCTTTCTCACAGCCAGCCCGCCGACACGCTGGGCGACACCGTATGAAAACAAAGAGCGGCTCATCAATTCGTCCAGTGCCTCACGAACGCTTCCTGTGAGCTGATTGAGGAAAACAATCGAGTAAAGAACCGAGGTTTCGGCTTCCTCAATCGCATGCGCCACAGGCCCCAGCGAGAGCGAACTGTCCGAGTGAGGCGAGAAGCACAGTGAGACGCGTGAACCTGGCTCATCCCGCACCACCCACCATTGCTTGGAAAGGGCATTCTTCCGGAAGTTTTTAGCATCAGTCCAGTAAGCATCAAAAAGCTCGCCATACTTGCCGGCCACGGCCGCATCATCAAACACGAGTGCATTGTTGGCCTGAATATAGAGTCCCCGTAGTGAATAGTTCGTCGAACCCGTCAGCACGCGGATGGGCACGCCATCTTTGCGCACGATCAACACCTTGTTGTGCTGCTGCCGGCTGAAATGCATTCGTTTCACCTCGGCACCTGCCTCAGCAAGCCGACTAGCAGAAATGCTCTCTCCGCTTTCGGGCTCACCTTGGTCATCATGGTCGTCAATGATGGCTCGGACTCGCGTGCCCAGTGCCTCCATGCGGCTGAGAATATCGGGTTCTTTGCTCTCGTACATCAGGGCGTCGAGCGTCAGCAAAGGATCGCTGGCTACTTGGTCAAGCACCTCCAAAATCAATCTCCTGACCTCAAACCCCAGCCACTCGTAGTTCTTTTCAAACGGGGTCATGTCATGCTCGAGACTCGCAGCGGAAGGCGAGTTAGGCGCAGGCAAGATTCCTGCCTCATTATTGAAACGGTCTGCATATGCCTGTGATGACGCGAATCCACGCGTGAAACCAACATTGACAAATTCGTCCATCGTTTGCGGATCAAGCGAGATCGAATTTTCAACTTGAGGCCCGGCGCGAAGCTCTCCGGCGTCATTCATATAGCGGGCGGTCACACGATATCGAAACTCCCCCTCTTTCACTTCGCTTGGAACGTGAATCCAACGGAACTTTTGAAACGGAGCCTCCGTTGAAGGGAACGACCTTGGACGATCAAGGTCAGGCGGGTAGTCAAAGTGTAGACGATTCTTCAATGCCCCCCAATGCGTGGAGCCTGGATATTGGACTTCGACTGAAAACCCGACGAAGTCGCTTGTAGCTTGAGCCGCATCAAGATCGAATGCAAGCAGAGCAGCACCCTCGCCTCGATAAACTTTAAAGGTAAGTCCGTCAGCCGATTCTTTGCGTTCGTATTCAGCCATAGTTTAATCTCCTTAGAGTTTGTTTTATTAGTGTAGCCACCACCAGCTTAATTGCCCCTTCGTATAACTAATGTTACAAAATAGAGAGAAATTATTTAGGTGAAACAGCTCACCCAATCCAAGTAAAATAGTGTTCACGGAAAATTTGGCGACACTTAGAAGCACCTTTATTCCGACTCTCTCAAAGGCTGAGTAGCAACGGAAACTTCACATATTCCCCCGGAATCGTGGTGATGGGATCCGGCAGATCCACGCCGTGTTTGCGGCGGGCGACGACGCGAGTAGCCAACGTAGCGGCCACGATCTGACTCGAGGGCGGCAATCTCCACAGTGGCGCGCTTCCACCTGCCCCGGGCTGTCACCAAGGAAGCAGCCGCCACTTTTTTATTTTTCATAAAGTCTTGACCTAACCAATGCATTTTGTTTACACATGTAGTCATTATGCAAAAAATCGCATTACCACTGGTTTGTCTGCTGGTCGGCGGAGCTTCTGGCTATTCATTGAGCTCCTTGAACAAAGCTGAGCCGGTGAAGCCAGCAAGGCTGGAGGCATCCAAGAGCGAGGTGGTGAAGAAACCTGCCCAGACGCCCGGTCAAGCCAGCACAGCGGCCAGCAAGATCACTCCGGCGAATGACTCAGGACCTTTGGACGGCCTGCTCAAAGACCTCCTTACCGACTACGATCTCAGGTCCGCCCAGAAGGCGGTGGGAAATCTGTCCTTGAGCGAGATTCAAGCCGCGCTCGCGCAGACAGCGCTGCTGCCGAAGGGCGTGGACCGTGATTCGCTGCGCGCCCAGCTTTACCGCGCCTGGGCGACCAAGGATCCCCAGGGAGCATGGCAGGCGGCGCTGGCAGATCCCCTGAGCAAGAACAATGGCAACCTGCTCGGTGCCGTCGCCGGTGAGCTCGCCAAGACGAATCCCACGGCAGCCATCGAGATGACGCTGAAGCTAAATATGGGCGAACGTCGCGCCACAGTGATGCGCTCCGTCTTCACCGAATGGGCCAAAGTGGATGCCGCCGCCGCGCTGGCCTACAGCAATGCCCATCCAGAACTGCCAGTGGACTCCTTCGCCTTCTCCACGGGTCTGTCACGCCTCGCGGCGCAGGATCCCGAGAATGCGGCCAAGGTGGCGCTCACCATGAAGGACAGCCTGACACGCGGCTCCTCCCTCACCGCTGTGATGACGGCCTGGGTCGCCAAGAATCCTGGCGATGCCGTGGCGTGGGCGCAATCACTCAGCGATCCCTCGCAGCGCAGAGACGCCATGGCGGCTGCCATCGGTGCATGGGCCAAGGTGGACCCGCAGGCCGCGCTGGCCCATGCGCAGTCCATCACTGATCCCGACACCCGCGCGAACACGCTGAAGAAAGGCTTCAACGACTGGTTCCGCATGGACCCCACCGCGGCCACGGCTTACATGGCCGCTCCGGGCAATGAACATATCATGCAAAGCCTGGGCTACTCCTTTGGCTACATGACTGACAGCCTGACTCCGCAGGAGCGTGCCACCCTGCTGGCGCAGATTCCGGAAGGCAAGGCCAAGGAGGACATGCTGCGCGGTCTCACCTCTCACCTGAGCCGCAAGGGCCAGTTCAACCAGGCGCTGGACATGCTCAATGCCATGCCAGACTCGACGATGCGCGACTACAGCGTGGCCAAGCTGGGTGAAGACTGGGCCACCACGGACCTGACGGCTGCGGGGAACTGGCTGAAGATCCAGCCAGCCTCCACGGATCGCGATCTGGCCACGGCAGGCTACGCGAGCACGCTGGCGCGCTCGGATCCCCAAGGCGCTTTGAAATGGGTCGAAAGCATTCCTGACACCAAACTCCGCCAGAGTGCGCAGCGCAACATCGCCGTGCGCTGGCTGAAGACGGATCCACCGCAGGCGCAGGCCTGGATCCCCACCGCCAATTTTTCGCCCGCCGATCTCAAGATGATCGAGACGATGTCCAAGATGTCCGGAGACTATCTGCCGACCATCGTGACCGTGGGCCAGCGGCATTAGACGGACGCGGGCATGCTGTTCATGCTTCAGTGTGGGATCGCGAGTTCAGGGAACACGCTGAAGCGTGAACAACGTGCGCTAGATTCGTGACAATCGGGCCTGACACTGCGTTTATGATGGCGCATGAAATCCAGCCTCGCTCTCGCGTTCTTTGCCAGCATCTCCGTTCACGCAGTTCCATCGCTCATTCTGCATCACGGGAAGGTCATCACGGTCGACTCGGGTTTTCGCATCGCTGAAGCGGTGGCCATCCATGCTGATGGGCGCATTCAAGCGGTTGGCAGCAATGACGAAACTCTGGCGCTGAAGGATGACAAGACTCAGATCATCGATCTCGAAGGCAGGACACTGCTGCCAGGACTCATGGACTCGCATGTCCATCCTGCAGCAGCGATGGTGGAGTTCGATCACGAGATCCCGACGATGGAGACCATCGCGGATGTGCTGGCCTACATCGCTGGTCGGGTGAAGCTTTCCAAACCTGGGGAGCTCATCTCACTGCGTCAGGTCTTCATCACACGGCTCGAAGAGAAGCGCTATCCCACGCGGGCTGAGCTGGACAAGGTCGCGCCGGAGAATCCTGTCGTTTTCTCCACAGGACCGGACTCCATGCTGAACAGCCTTGCGCTCAAGCTGGGGGGCTATGATCGCAACTACAAGGTCAAGGAGGGCAGCGCAGGCATCATGGAGGTGGATCCTGCCACGGGCGAGCCGACAGGCCTGCTGCGCAGTCTTGGCAGCAATGTGAAAGCGGGCTCGTCCAAAAAAAGTCCGACGGAAGAAGACACCTACAACCGCACGGTGGAGCTGTTCCGCGATTACAACTCGGTTGGCCTAACCACGGTTGCGGATCGTGACTCCAGCCTGAAGATGGTGGAGCTGTATGAGAAGATGCTCACCAAAGGTGAACTCAGCGTGCGCATGCGCGTGTCCCCTGGCATCCCCAGCATGAGCCTCTGGCCGGCGTGTGAGAAGGCCATCGGAGAAGTGGTGCAGCACCCGCGCACGAAACCAGACGCCATGCTGCAGATCATCGGCACGAAGGTTTATCTCGATGGCGGCATGCTCACCGGCAGCGCTTGGATGCTGGAGCCCTGGGGTGTCAGCGAGGCCTATGGCATCAGCGATCCGCAGTATCGCGGTGTGCAGAAGATCACTGAGGAGCGGCTGGAACAGCTTGTGGAAAAGGTGACCGCCGCCGGCCTGCAGTTCACCGCACACAGCGTGGGTGATGCGGCGGTGAAGCTGCTGATCGACACCTATGAGAAGGTGAACCCGCGTCATAGTATCCGCGCTGCGCGCAGTTCCGTGACGCATTGCAATTTCATGCAGCCCGGCTCCATCGCCCAGGCGGCGAAGCTTGGCGTGTGCATCGACATGCAGCCCATCTGGCTGAACATGGATGGGCGCACGCTCACGCAGCATTTTGGGGAAGAGCGCATGACGAATTTCCAGCCTCTGCGCGCCTGCTTTGACCAGAAGGTCATCGTCGGTGGCGGCAGTGATCACATGCAGAAGATTGGTTCCTTCCGCAGTGTGAACCCTTACAACCCCTGGCTCGGCATGTGGACATCCATCACCCGTCAGGCGCGGAAGCTCGACAAGCCCGTGCATCTTGAGAATGCGCTCACGCGGGAAGAGGCGCTGCGTCTTTACACGACGAACAATGCCTACCTGCTGAAGAATGAGCAGCACACGGGGAGCATCGAGGCCGGGAAGCTGGGGGACCTTATTTTGACGGACCGGGATCCCCTCACCTGCCCGATTGGCGACCTTGTGGAAACGAAGGTGCTGAAGACGTGGTTAGGTGGGAAGCTGGTGTTTGAGAAGAAGTGAGGCCTTCTTTTATGACCATGATCCATGCATCCGCCTTTTGACCACCTTCAAAGGATCATCCAAAGTCCCCCATCATGCCTGACACCCTGCGCCAGATCCTTGCCTCCGAGACCGCCCTCACCTCCATCACCCTTCGCGGCTGGGTCCGCACGCGAAGGGATTCCAAGGCCTGCTCATTCATCGAACTCACCGACGGCTCGTGCTTCAAGGGATTGCAGATCGTGATTGATGCCTCCCTGCCCTGCTATTCCTTGATGCCGAAGATCCTCACGGGGGCCAGCGTGGAGGTGGATGGAGATTTGATCGCCTCCCCCGCGCAAGGTCAGAAGTGGGAACTGCAAGCGAAGGAGGTGCGCCTGCTCGGTGAGGCGGATGCCACCTACCCGCTGCAAAAGAAAGGCCACACGCCGGAGTTCCTGCGCACCATCGCCCATCTGCGTCCGCGAACCAATTTGTTCGGCAGCGTCTTCCGTGTGCGCAGCAAGATGGCCTTCGCGGTGCATCGCTTCTTCCAGGAGCAGGGCTTCTTCTATGCGCATACCCCCATCATCACCTCCAGTGATTGTGAAGGCGCTGGCGAGATGTTCCGCGTCACCACGCTGAAGCAGGGCGCGCCCGCGAAGCCCGAGGAGGACTTCTTCGGCCGTCCCACCTACCTCACCGTCAGCGGCCAGCTTCAGGGTGAGGCCTTCGCCTGCGCGATGGGTAATATCTACACCTTCGGTCCCACCTTCCGCGCCGAGAACAGCAACACCGCACGTCACGCGGCGGAGTTCTGGATGATCGAGCCGGAGATGGCCTTCTGTGATCTTCAGGCGGACATGACCCTGGCCGAGGAAAACGTGCGCTACCTTGTGAAAGCGATGATGACGGAGTGCCCGGATGAGTTGGAGTTCTTCAACAAGTTCGTCGACAAGGAGCTCACCACCCGTCTCCAGCAGACCCTCGACAAGCCTTTCGAGCGCATCAGCTACACGGATGCCGTGGACCTGCTGCTGAAGTCAGGACGCAGCTTCGAGCACCCCGTGGTCTGGGGCGAAGGTTTGCAGACTGAGCATGAGCGCTACATCGCCGAAGAGCACGTCAAAGGCCCGGTGACGATCTACAACTATCCCAAGTCCATCAAGCCCTTCTACATGCGCCAGAACGAGGATGGCAAAACCGTCGCCGCCATGGATCTGCTGGTGCCTGGCATCGGCGAGATCATCGGCGGCAGCCAGCGTGAGGAGCGCCTGGACCTGCTGACTGAGGCCATGGCGAAACAGGGTCTCGATGAAGAAACCTACCGCTGGTATGTGGACCTCCGCCGCTATGGCAGCGTGCCCCACGCCGGCTATGGCATGGGTTTTGAACGCTTGCTTATGTTCGTCACCGGCGTGAGCAATATCCGGGACGTGATTCCCTTTGCGAGAACTCCAGGGAATGCGGCTTATTGAGAAATCTCCCTCGGGCCGCACCGACCGCTTTGAGCGATGGTTCTGAGCGGGCCGTCTGAGCCAGTATGCATGTTTCCATCCACCTTCTGACTGCCAGCCTCGGGCTTTCCGCTTTGGGCTGGGTGCTTCCATCGCCGTCACTGGCGCAGGCAGAGCCCGCAAAGGCGCACCGCGCTCCCTCATCTGTGGCGACCATGACAGGCGTAAAGCTGACTCTCGCCTCGGAGAATCTGGCCATCGTGCCGGGCCAGACTTTTCGTGTGGGCATCTTCCTTCAGCATGAAAAGGGCTGGCATACCTACTGGAGGCAGCCAGGGATCGTGGGCGTGCCGACCAGCATGGAATGGAAGCTGCCGCCGGGTTTCAAAGCAGGGCCGTTGGAGTATCCTGAGCCGGAGGCGACGAAGATGTTCCAGATCCGCGCGCAGGGCTATGAGCGGGATGTACTGCTGCAAGCACAAGTGGAGGCTCCAGCCGACCTGCAACCCGGCACGAGCATCACCATCGCGGGTCAGGCGGCCTGGATGGCCTGTGGAAACACCTGCCACCCTGGCACCACGCAGCTCAGCCTCACGCTACCTGTGGCCGCCCGGGCAGACCTCGACCCCATGTGGCAGCCCCTTTTTGCCAAAGAGCGCACCGCCTATGCCCTGCCCAGCGATGCCTGGACGGCCACCGCAGAGGAGAAGGGCCTGAATGTGACCCTCGTCTTGCGCCCGGCTTCGGACAAAGCACGCCCCTTCAATCCAGCGGACAAACCCACCCGAGTGCTCTTCTTTACCGAAGACGGCTGGATCAACAGCGACCAGGATCAAATCGTCAATCTGGCTCAGGACGGCAGCCTCATCATCCAACTGGTCCGCGCCGAGGTATTTTTGGGCAAAGGCACCCCCAAACGGCTTTTCGGCGTCGTCCAGCGGGAGGGGGGCTGGCATGCGGACGGCACTCTGCGCAGCATGTTGATTCAACCCGAACTAAGACGTTGAGCCTCATTTCCGTTTTTGACGGAGAGTTAAATCCCATTCAGTATCCATCATCTCTCTCCCCCCTCCATGAAAGGCATCCTCATTCTCATCCTCGCGGCAGCGGTCGGCTATATCTCCTATGAATATGGCTATCCCGTGCTCACCAACTACGTGAAGTTCGAGAAGAAGCAGAAAGAGGTCGTGGTGGCCCCTGCTCCAGAACCCATGGAGAAGAAGGAAGTGGCCGTCATCGAGCCACCGAAACCCGTGGAGCCGCCGAAGCCGGTGATGGAGCCCAAACCCGAGCCAAAGCCGGAACCCAAGCCCGAGCCGAAGCCAGTGGTGGATCCAAACGCCTTTGTGGCACCGAACGTTCCAACCATCGAGGAGCGAACCCAGAACTGGGCGGTTCTTCCTCCGACCACGTTCCCTCGTCAGGTCATCATGAAGCGTGATCTGAGCCTCAGCATGAAGATCGGCGCCAACTCAGCCACCTCTCAGATCAAGGCTGGCAGCACCATGTTTGCTGTCGGGCAGGACGGAACCAGTATCCTGGTCGCCCCCACTCAGACCTCCCCCATGCGTGGCGGGGTGGCGCTGGATGACACCGACCTGAAGGAAACCCTCAGCGCCGGTTATGAGACATGGAAAGTCGCCTATGTCGCAAGCCTGAAGAAAGCTCATGAATTCAAGCTGGCTGCCGCTGAGCGCGCCAAGAATGCGCCGCCTCCCACGGCCAAAGCCGGCCCCGGCAATGACAAGCCGACCAAGGACAAAGACGGCACCTATCCTCTGCTGGTCGCCAGCATGAAGTCCGGCCAGGTGACTGAGATCAAGGCTGACACCATCAAGGAATGGAGTGAGCCAGTCTTTGAAGACGGCATTTGGAAGGTGAACGTGAAATACGAAACCATGACCATGTTTGGCAAGTTCGACACGGAGGCCCAGGCCCAGATCAAGAACGGCGTCGTCGACAAATGGATCTACACGGGTTCCGGCGAAGTGGTGCCGTGATTGGAGGTCTACGATTGAGAACGCATGAGGCAGGACGGGCCTTGAACTCGTCCAGCCTTCAGTGACACGCTAAGGCGTGAACAACGTACTTTGACATCGTGGTGCCTGTGAGGAATCGGCAGTTGTTGAAAACATTGAGGGCATGCGCACAGGTTTCCTGAGGCATGCCCTTCACGCTCAATCCATCCACACTATTTGTTCAGCACCACCCTGGCCGAGCCAGGATGGATCTCGAGGCTTTGGATGCCATCGAGGAAGCGCCGAAGGCCTGGATCACTCTGCAGATTCTGCTCCACAAGGTCTACGCCCTTGAGATCGCCTAACCAAGCATTGGGCAGAGAAATGCCGCCGACGCTGACGTCGTCAAACACGAAGGACAACTTACGGTCAGGGGTAAGCCCTGTGCCAAAGGTCAGCCTCACACGGACCTTCTGCCCGGCAAAAACCGGAAAATCCGGAGGCGCCTCGACAATGATGCCCGCCGCCAGTTTGCCCTCCACAAAACTGACCTGCACATTTTCACCCAGGTTCTGCTTGGCCAGATAGGCGTTCACCTCGCGCTCGGTGATGATGATCGTGCGGTTCTCCTCACCAGCGGCGACCTTCAGCTCCTTTGGGGGCGCCACCACGACCGCCGGTTCAGCCTGATTTGGGACCTGCGGAGCCGGCATCGGAGGGATGTTCACCGTCACCGGTGCCATCGGTGGATCGCCAAACACGGCGAGCTTGGATTCGAAAGCGGCCTGCTCTTTGTCCGAGAGGACGACGGGCCGCATGGGTTTGGGATCGAAATTGTGCTTATACCACCAGAGAGTGCCGCCCACGGCCAGACCAGCCGTGAGAAGCATGGAGCCCAGGATGATGAGCACGACCTTCTTCGTGGAGAGACCGGATTTCTCAGCCGGAGCAGGTGGGGTGGGGGGAGTTTCCATGACAGCGTTTGGATGGTACAAGGCCGAGCCTATTCAAATCCAGTGAGACCGTCGTGAAGAATTTCGTCTTCATTTTGGAGGCGCTCATCAAAAACAACAACTGTTCCATTGAACAAAATCTAAAGTGACGCACTCTTTCTCGACATGCCCACCCCATCCGCCAGCCCACCCCTGCGCTGGCTGTTCTTTGATCTGAACAGCTACTTTGCCAGCGTGGAGCAGCAGAAGGATCCCAGTCTGCGTGGCAAGCCTGTGGCGGTGGTGCCGTGCAAATCGGACTCCACCTGTGCGATTGCGGCCAGTTATGAGGCGAAGAAGTTTGGGGTGAAAACGGGCACGAACATTGGCGAAGCCAAACGCATGTGCCCCGGCCTCATTCTTGTGGAGGCGGATCACTCTCACTACGTGGAATATCACGACAAGATTAAAACCGAAGTTGAGCGCCACTACCCGGTCGACAAGGTGCATTCCATTGATGAGATGGCGTTGCGGCTCGATGAGAGGCGGCAACCGGAGGCGGTGGCTGTTGATCTCGCCCATCGTATCAAGGCTGGGCTGCGCCAGAACGTGGGCGAATGCATCACCTGCTCCATCGGCATCGCCCCGAGCCGCTATCTGGCGAAGGTGGCCAGTGATATCAAGAAGCCTGACGGGCTCACTGTTCTGCATCTGGAAGACATGCCCGGAATCATCTCTGACTGGAAACTCACGGACCTTTTTGGCATTGGCCGGCGCATGGAGCCACGGCTTCACGCCGCAGGGATTCATACGGTGGAAGACCTTTGGGATGCCACGGCGGAAGAGCTGCACTATGCCTGGGGCGGTGTGGGCGGAAATCGCTTCTGGCATGAACTGCACGGGGAGGACTTGGGCGAGTTCGCCACGCAGTCCCGCAGCATCGGTCACAGCCATGTGCTGGCTCCGGAGTTCCGCAAACCACCGGAAGCCTTGATCGTGGCCCGCCGGTTGTTATCCAAGGCCGCCAGCCGGCTGCGTCGCGAGGGCTACCGCGCCAAGTCCATCAGCCTCTCCGTGCGCACGGAGGACAAGGGACGCGGCGAAGCCAAGATGCGTCTGCCGAAGCCTGTGTCTGACACCTTCACGCTCATGCACACGCTGGATCAACTCTGGCCTGAAGCCATGATCGAGGTGCGCTGGGCCCGATTGAAAAAGATCGCCGTGACCTTGAACGACATCGAGGAGATGTGCGCGCCCAAGCAGTTGGAGATGTTTCCCGAGATGCTGCCCGTGAGCGAGATCGATGACGAGCGCCGCAACAAGCTCTCCGCAGCCATGGACAAGCTTAACCAACAGTTTGGCAGAGACAGCATCGCGCTCGGTTTTGTGCCAAATCAGGTGAAGACCTTCTCCGGCACCAAGATCGCCTTCACGCGCATCCCGGACATGGAAGAGTTTCAGGAGTGAGCACTGATGCCGCGCAAGACGTCAGCGATCAAACCGGGACCGCGATACACAAGTCCTGAATACACCTGCACCACCGAGGCTCCGGCCTTCAGTTTCGTCACCGCATCCGCGCCGCTCAAAATGCCGCCCACGCCGATGATGGGTGTCTGCTCACGGAGCAGCATGCGGAAGGCCTCGATGACCAGTGTGGAGCGCTCCGTCACGGGAGCACCGCTCAGACCACCGGCCTCTTTTTCCAAAGGATGTCCGGCCACGGCCTCGCGGCTGATGGTGGTGTTCGTGGCGATCACACCATCGACAGCGAGCTCATTGAAGACACGCGCCAACGCCTCGATCTGCTGGCCTTCGAGATCGGGGGCGATCTTCACCAGGACGGGCTTCTTCTTGCCGTATTCCTTTTCGAGAGATGCCTGCTCTTTCTTCAAAGCGGCGAGTAACTGCCGGATGGAATCCTCCGCCTGCAGGTCACGCAAACCCTTGGTGTTAGGCGAAGAGATGTTTACCGCGATGTAGTCCGCGACCGGGTAAGCGGCCTTCAGGCAATACAGGTAGTCGTTGACGGCTTGTTCGTTAGGCGTGTCAAAGTTCTTGCCGATGTTCACACCGACGATGGCGTTCGTCTTGCGCTTCTCGAGCTTCTTCACCGCCGCATGAATGCCGACGTTATTGAAGCCCATGCGATTGATCAGCGCCTCATGCTCCGGCAGACGGAAGAGACGCGGCTTGGGATTCCCTGGCTGCGGACGTGGCGTCAGCGTGCCCACCTCCACGAAGCCAAAACCCAGTGCGGCCCAGGCCTCGACGGCAGAGGCGGACTTGTCCATGCCAGCGGCGAGACCGAGCGCGTTTGGGAAGCGCAGGCCCAGGCAGTCCACCGGCTTGCTGGCAGGCAGTTCATCCGGCTTCAGCATGCCCAGGGCATGGGAGATGCGCATCATCTTCGTCGTCCACTCATGGGCACGCTCGGCATCGAGCTTGAAGAGCCAGGGTTTCAGGGCGGGATAGAGGGCAGAGACGAGAGACATCCCATCTCCCAAACGCGGCGAGGCGGGAGTGTCAAGGTCATGTCATGGGCGGCAGTTGCCAGACTCGGAGCCCGGCCTTAAAGCAAGGCAGGCCAGCCCCATTCATGATCGCCCTCGACGCTCCTTTTCTTACGACCACCTGCCAACCATGGCGGGTGCGGGTCGTGGAGGAAACTGGATCGACGAGTGACGATGCCCGCGCGGCGGCCATGGCGGGCGAGGAACCGGGCTTGGTCATCCTCGCCGAATCCCAGACCGCCGGGAGAGGCCGGAGGCAAAACCGCTGGCAGGCTCCGGCTGGGAAGGACCTCATGCTGACGCTCCTGATGCGGCCAGAGGCGCCCGTGGCTCTGTGGCCGCGCATGACCACCCTGGCCGCGCTGGCGATCTGTCTGGCCATCGAAGAGGAGCTGCCGCTGCATCCACAGATCAAATGGCCGAACGACGTGTATCTTCGAGATCGCAAGGTTTCCGGGCTGCTCGCGGAGGCCGTGATCACCAAGACGGGTCCCATGCTCGTGCTCGGCATTGGCTTGAATGTCAACACACGCGAATTTCCTGCGGAACTGGCGGACACCGCCACCTCTCTCCTTTTGTCCCTTCCCTCCGCACCCGTGGTCGAACTCAATCGCAACGATCTCGCCGCCAGCCTGCTGCGCCACCTCCATGAGCAGAGCGCGAGGCTGGATGACGGGTTTCATGAGGTGGTTTCTGAGGTGCGCAAGCGGAGCTGGCTCCTGGGCCGGCAGATCCGCGCCACCGTGGATGGCACGGAGATTTATGGCCGTGCCATGGACCTGGATCAGGAGGGCCACCTGCGCCTCGCCATGCCTGATGGCAGCCTGTATACCCTGAGCAGCGCGGAGAGCGTTCGTCAGGTCGTGTGAATAACTTTGTTTCTAGAATCATCACGCATTTGACAAACCAGGGGCACCGGGTAGTCTCCGCGCCCCAGTTTCCCGGATGGGCATGATTTGATTCGTCATGCTGCGTCCCGAGAGCCGGTGATCGCCACACGACTCCCCCACACACGTTTATGCCCAAAAGAACCTATCAAGCTTCCAAGCGCACCCGGAAACAGCAGTTCGGTTTCCGCACCCGCATGAAGACCGAAAATGGTCGCGACATCCTTCGTCGCCGCCGCCGCATTGGCCGCAAGCGCCTCGTGCCGAAGGGCGTCGAGATCAAATTCAAGCGCCACGTCCAGCAGCACACCTGATCGAGTGTGGATCACGGCGTTTCCTTTAGCCCATGCGCCTGCCTTCCCGCCTTCGTTTGAAGGAATCCCGTGATTTTGCGGTGATCAAGGCGCAGGGTCAGAGCCAGTCGGGCCGGTACTTTGTACTGGCCCTTCTTCGTGATGAGGCGATGGCCGATTTTCGTTTCGGCCTGGTCACTGGAAAAAGGCTTGGCAATGCCGTCGTCCGCAACCGGCTCCGCCGCCAGATACGCGAAATCATTCGTGAGAACCGCGCATCCATCGTGCCTGGCATGAAGTTTGTCACCATCGCGCGCTGGCGTGCCCCCACGGCGGAATTTGCAGAAATGAGCCAGGACTGGACGCGTCTGGCCCGCCGCATGGGACTGCTCTTGAAACCCGCGAAACTTGGCGCCTCCACGCCATGAAGCTGCTCATTCGCCTTCTCATCCGTGGCTACCAGCGCTTCATTTCCCCTCCCCTGCACTTTTTCGGTGGCCCTGGCTCAGGCTGCCGCTTCACGCCGAGTTGCTCGGAGTATTTTCTTCAGGCCGTGGAAAAACACGGCGTTTTTAGAGGAGCGTGGCTCGGCACCTGCCGCATTCTCCGCTGCCATCCGTGGGGAGGCCAGGGACACGACCCTGTGCCGGACCATTGCGGGCACCGCCACTGACATTTAATCCCACAACCCCCGACACATTTTCTCTCTCATGGACCGCAAAGGCTGGATCGTCATCGTTCTCTGCAGCATCGGCATCGCGCTCAACGCGTGGTATGCCAGCCAGAAGAAGCCGCCAACTGTTCCGGCTCCCGCCGGAGAAATCTCCAAGGCAGCCCCTGTGCCAGCAGGCAACCCTGCCGTCCCGGGCAGCACCATCTCGGCAGCGCCAGGAACGACCGCTGCCAGCACCGCAGCCCCGTCCGTCCCCGAGGAAACCCACACCATCACCAGCGGCAGCGTGACCTGGCACTTCACCACCAAGGGCGGTGGCATCTCGAAGGTCGTCCTGGGGGGCACGGACCAGCTCACCTTGAACGGCAATGGCATTGAGCCCATCGGCGCCCTGCGTCGTGAAGCTGCAGGCAACGATCCGGTGCCGTACAAGATCACCGCGAAGAGTGACAAGAGCATCACCTTTGAAGGCAGCAGCACGGAAGGCATCGCCATCCGGAAGATCTTCTCCCTCTCTGAAGGCGAGGTCAGTGATGAACACCTCATCCGCCTCAGCGTCAGCCTAACCAATACTGGCGCAACACAGCACAAGTCCGAGGAATACTACCTCTACGCCGGCTCTGCCAACTCCATGAGCCCTGAAGAGGCGCTGAAGCCCAGCTTCTTCTACAATGACGCAGGGGATGCCAAGCAGGTGCACACGAATTCCTTTGATGGCGGCATGTTCGGCACGGAGCAGGCTTCCATGAGCTCCTCGCACTCCAAGCTCCGCTACGGCGGCGTGATGAGCCGCTTCTACGCTCAGATCCTCAGTCATGAATCCAAGACAGAGAAGCCCAGCAAGGCCTGGGCGGACAAGCCCGGCAAAATCTGGGCCTCGCGCATCCTGATCGATCACACCCACGACAAGTTCAAAGGTGCCTCCGGCGCTGACAAAGACTATGCCATCCAGGCAGCCGTGAGCCTCCCGCCTGTCGATATCGCCCCTCAGGCCACCCAGACCGAGGACTACAGCCTCTACGCCGGCCCGAAGGAATACAAGCGTCTCGACAAGCTCGGCGGCCAGCGTGACTTCGTCATGTTCTACGGCATGTTCGGCTTCATCAGCAAGCCGCTGAACACCCTCATGCGCTGGATGCACGACCTCAGTGGCAACTGGGGCCTGGCCATCATCCTGATGACCATCATCATCCGCACCATCCTCTGGCCTCTGCAGGCCAAGTCCCAATACTCCATGAAGCGCATGGGCAAGCTGGCCCCGCTGATGAAGGAAGTTCAGGAGAAGAACAAGGACAACCCGACACAGGCCCAGATCGAGGTCATGAAGCTGTACAAGGACTACGGGGTGAACCCGGTCGGCGGCTGCTTCCCCATGCTGCTGCAGATCCCCATCTTCTTTGCCTTCTATGGCGTGCTGCAAAATGCGGCTGAGCTTCGCGGCCAGGGCTGGCTCTGGGTGCACGATCTCTCCGTCGCGGACACCGTCGGTCACTTCATGGGTTATCCGGTGAATCCCCTGCCCCTCATCATGGGTCTGACCATGATCGCGCAGATGAAGCTCACGCCACAGCCTGCCACCATGGACAAGAGCCAGAAGATCATGATGAACATCATGCCTGTCTTCTTCCTCTGGATCTGTTACAACTTCGCCTCCGCCCTCGCGCTCTACTGGGCCGTCACGAACATCTACGCCATCGCCCAAAGCTGGATCATGAAGCTTTACGTCCCCGATCCAGAGTTGAAAAAAGTGGACCGCAACGCCCCCAAGGGTCCTGCCCCGAAGAACCCTTTTTTTAACCCAGGCAACCCGCTTCACAAAGACAAGAAGTCCAAGCTGAAGTCCCCAAAGCTGGGCGGCTAGTCGAAGGGCCAGAACAGTTCAAAACAAGAAGCGGCAGACGAAAGTCTGCCGCTTTTTTGTGCCCAATTCAGCCAGCATTTTTAACCACGAATGGACACGAGTGAGCACTAATATCCAAACCTCTGATGGATGGGTCATTGGTGAAAATGGGTGTCCATTCGTGGTTGATAGGCCTCTCTGCTTCACATTGAATCCTGAACCAGGAATCAAGAATCAAGAATCAAGAATCAGACATCCCTACGATGTCCGTTAGAGATATCCATTCGTGCATCCCGGTCATGATTCCCGCATTGCCCCGCCCGGTGCGTTGCGTTTAATTCCGCTCATGCCTGAGTCCCCAGCCCGCTTTATCCAGATCGACGACGCCGCCCGCGAGACCAATCCGTGGACTAACAATGAATGGCTCTGCCGCCCCGACCTCGTGGAGGCGGACAAGCTGCTGCTGGTCCGGGCGAACATGGACCCGATGCACTGCCATCCCTTCCATTTCCATCCGCATCGTGAGGAGATCATCTACGTCATCTACGGCCGCGCCGAGCAGTGGGTGGGCACGGAAAAGCGCATCCTCAAGGCGGGTGAAATGGCCCACATCCCGCCTGGCGTCATCCACGCCACCTACAATCCGCATCATGAGCCCCTGGTCTTCCTGGCCATCCTCTCCCCTGCGAAGCTCCCTGACGACCTGGCCGCCATCCCGGATCCGCAAGACATCTCCGATCAGGCTCCCTGGAACACGATCCGGGCCGGGTTGCCGGAGTGCCGCACGCTGGCCTGAGCCTAGTGGGCGGTCGACGGTAGCCAGTGACCGGTTCACTGCCCACCGTCGACCGACCACAGCCTTCTAAGCTCTTGCCAGCGAGGAAACACCGTCTATACGGTTCCCATCCCCCTTTTTCCCTTTCATGAAGAAAGCCGCTCTCACCGCCCTTGCCTCCGCCGCCCTGATTTCCTTTGGTCCTTCCTGCGCCAAGCATAGCTGGGAGAAAACCCAGGTGCTCCACGAAGGCATGCACAAAGGTCACGGCCACGGCGAAGGTCATGATGCCCACGGAGACGCCAAGCATGAAGCTCATGGCGAGGCCAAGGCGGATGCGCACGCTGCCCCGGCTCCTGCCGCCGGTCACGAGGAAAAGAAGGCTCACTAAGCTTCATCTCCCCGGATCTTATTTCAATGGCTCAGACCGCTTCCGGCCTCTGAGCCATTGCTGTTTTTGACACCGGAGTTTCCGCCTCGCCGCTGCACTTCAGAGTCCGCGCGGAGTCATGGAGAAGAGACCGAGTGTGGCCTCATAGGCATAAGAGATGGGCATGGTCTTCTTTTCATGTCCTGCGCCCCATGAGTCCGTGAAAATGAGCTTTCCGTTGCTGGCATTGTATCCGATGACCATGCGCATGTGGCCGCCGCCGACCTGCCCGCCACGCGGTAACGCAGGCTCTTCTGCATACCGGCCCAGTTCCAGGGCCCACAGCAGCGGCACCCCTTTGTCAGCGTGCTCTTTGATGATGCTCGCGAACTCCTTCAAGGACACACGACGCTTTCCACTCGTGCTGTAAAACAGTTCCGGGTTCACCCATGACTTGAAGGTCACCCCGAACTTCTGATCCACCTTGGCCAGGCTCTTTTGCATCACCCGCGAGTTCGCCCCTGTTTCGGCATCCACGTTCAAAAGCTGCGCCATCTCATGCTGGTCACACGGGATTCGCATGTACTCCAGCAGGCGCTGGCAGCTCGCTGCGACGCAGTAGCCCTTGGCACCTTGATCCACCATGGGCACGCCGCTGATGAACACATCGCCACCCGCATCACGAACCACGTTCTTTTGCAGCGATATGCGCTGCACCCCCATGCTCATCCTTCCCATCGTCCAGTCAGCTTGATCAGGGGCGGCGAGCTTCAGCCGCAGATACTCAGGCTGCCCCAGCACCGCGCCACCCAGGAAATCATTGTGTTCCAGCAGCGCCACACCTTGTGGCGTGCTCCACATCCAGGCAACGTTTTTGACCGCCCCGGAACCTGAGCCCATGATCCGGCGAGGCGTGACCTTCAGCTTCTCGCTCAGGTTCTGCTCCACCCATTTGAAAAGAGTCTGAAACTCCGAATGGCCCATCTGGCCAGCATCACCCCGGTTGTAGATCGAGACCGTCGAGCGGGCCGCACGACCGTTCACAAACTCCACGACAGCCTCTTCCACATTCAGTGCCTGGCTAAAAAGTGTCAGCTTGGTGTCTTTCTGCGCGAGCAATTGGCGCGAGAATCGTGCGCGATCTTTGCTGGCTGAAAGCCATTCGAACTGTGGAGGCTTCGCCTGCTCCGGTTTGATGCGCGGAATGAACATCTCCTCAAACTGCGCCGTCGTCGCCTGCCAGAAAGCGCCTAGCTCCAGCAACGGGTCCAGATCTGCTTTCAGGTCCATCTGCCACAGCGGGACAGGCTTCGGAACGACCACCACAGTCTTTTCCTCGGGCTTGGGCATGACTGCCGCGGCAGGCTTTATCTCGGGCTTTGGAACAACCGCTACTGCCGGCGTGTCTGCGGGCTTCACTGCCGGGGGCGGGGGGCGATAGACTCCCGAATGGATGGCAAGTGCCCACGACGTCCACTCTGTGGTTTCCAAGCGCACCCTTTCGAGAAGCATGTGGTGCCCGGCGCGCTGCCAGAGAAACCGCCTGAAATGGTAGGGGACGGATTCCTTCTCCCCGGTGACTTGGTTGGGAATCAAAACGAGAGTGGAGCCTTCACCAAAAACCGGCGGAGCGCCTCCCTCCCACCCCTGCATCATCTGCCCAAACCTGACGGGAAAATCCTCTGACGCCACTTGATCCGGTTCAAAGCCAAAACGCAGCTCGCTCATCTTGCCTTCCTTGACTCGGAAGACCGCGCTCCTCATCAGCAATCCTGAAGGCCCCAGGGTCATCTTGCATCCGCCGGCCAGGGCATTCAGGGTGTGTATGAGGTGATCTGGCGAAGGGGTCGAAACACGCACCCACTTATTGTTAGGCGGCAACGGCTGGACAGAGCAGAAGTTCTGAACCTTCTCCAAGGTCAGCCCAAACGGATTTTTCCAGTCGATCAAAGGATCAAGAACCACCGTCGGCAGTTCAGCCTGCCCCATGCAGTCGGCCAGCAGGACGCTCGAAAGAAAGAAGAACCGTATCAACTTCATAAGGCCCCGTTCTAACAAGTTCCCTCATTCCCCCTCAATCACAAATACGACCTCTGCTTCAGAAAATGCATCCGGCCTTTCAGAGGCAATCTCCTTCAGGCGCTCTTCCTCACAACCCGCGGGGGGACATGGAGTAAAGCCCCAGCGTGGCCTCGTAGGCATTGGCGGCAGACATCCGCTTCTTCTCATGGCCAGCGCCCCAGGAATCCGTGAAGATGACTTGGTTCTTCGCGGAGTTATAACCAATGATCATGCGCATGTGGCCGCCGGTGACCTGGCCGCCGCCCGGCAGAGGTGGGTCTTCAGGAAACTGGCCGAGACCCAGCGCCCAAAGCAGAGGTATGCCTTTGTCCGCATGCTCCTTGATGATGCTGGCAAATTCCTTCATCGAGATGCGCCGCTTGCCGCCGCCGCTATAGTATTGCTCAGGGTTCACCAGCGGC
This sequence comes from Verrucomicrobiota bacterium, assembly GCA_040387935.1. Taxonomy (GTDB): domain Bacteria; phylum Verrucomicrobiota; class Verrucomicrobiia; order Verrucomicrobiales; family Verrucomicrobiaceae; genus Prosthecobacter. Next base: position 326,558 of record JAZKCU010000002.1, read on the forward strand.
TTGAAAGCCACGCCAAACTTCTGATCCACCTTGGACAGGCTCTTCTGCATCTCAAACGCATTCGCGCCACGCTCCACATCCACGCTCAGAAGCTGCGCGAGCTCATGCTGATCACAGGGGATGCGCATGTACTCCAGGAGACGCTGGCAACTGGCCGCCACGCAGTAGCCCTTGGCGCCTTGGTCCACCATGGGCACGCCGCTGACATAGATGTCTCCACTGGCCGCGTCACGCAGCACATTCTTCTGCAGGGTCATCCGCTGCACGCCCAGCGTCATCCGGCCCATCGTCCAGTCAGCCTGGTCAGGTGCAGCCACCTTCAGCCGCAGATACTCGGGCCTGCCGCTGCCGGCCTGGCTCTCGAAATCATTGTGCTCCAGCAGCGCCACACCGAGCGGCGATGTCCACATCCAGGCAACGTTTTTAACGGCTCCCGTGCCGGGGCTCATCTGCCGGCGCGGCGTCACTTTCAAAGCCGCCCCCAAGCTCTGCCCGACCTTCTTGAAAAGGGCCTGGAACTCCGGACTGCCCATCTGTCCGGCATCACCCCGGTTGTAGATGGAGATCGTCGCACGTCCTGCCTTGCCTGTGACAAACTCCACCACCGCCTCCTCGACCTTCACGGCTCCGCCAAAAATGGTCAGCGTCGTGGGCGCATCCACAAACATCTGGCGTGAAAATCGAGCACGGTCTTTAGCAGCCGTCAGCCACTCAAACTGCGGAGGCTCCCTCTGCTCGCCATCCAGAACGCGCGCCACGTATCGCTTGGCAAATTGATCCGCTGTCGTTTGCCAGATGTTCGTGAAGTCCAGCAGAGGATCCAGATCGGCTTTGAGCTCCACCGTAGGGCGCGGCTGCGTCACTTCTTCCGCGAGCTCAGGTGGTTGCTCGGCAGGTGATGGGACGATCTTACCGCCTGGCAACGAGTCATTGTTTCCAAAGGAAAACGACCAGGGCGACCAAGGTTTCCCAAGCCGCTGTGATCGGGACAAGCGCGCATACCAGCTGTCACGCTTCCACATCCATTGCTCCTCCGTAACATCTGTATTGACCTGCCGCTTGGCCGCTTGGTCAAATAGGTAAAAAGTGCGCTGCAACGTGGAGAAAACCGGTTCATCCCACGCTCCCAGGCTCCGGACTTCCTGGATGAATTTTTCCCCAAAGGCAGCATCTGTCAGGCTGGCCATGCCAAAGGAGAAAGAGGCGGATGTGAGTTTGATCCCGCTAAAGGATGCTCGGAAAAAACTCACTGGGAGCGAGCGGGCCCCCAGCTTCATCACAAAAGCATCAGGCTCTTCTTTCAATATGGCCGTCGCATAGGGCTCCTCTCCCTTGGCGGTTCCCCGCGAAATCTTCAGCCAGTTATTGCTTCTCAGCGCCGGCTGCACCGCGTAAAGCTGCTGCACCTTCTCCAGCGTCAGTCCCATCGGATTTTTCCAGTCGATCAAGGGATCGAGAACCACGGTAGCGGGCTGCGCCAAAGCCTGGCCTGCCAGGAGCATCACTCCCAAGCCAAAGAGAATCCAAGCTTGTTTCATCAGAGGGTAGTTTGTAGCCACTCCACTCGCACCTGCTCAATGAGAAACTGGCACCTTCACAAAATACTTATGCCACCTGTTCTTCCTCCGGAACCGCAGGCGCGGCCGAAGGAACGAGGGTCGGCGCGTAGCGGGGACGTTGAGCAGACTGGGTCAGGCCTCCGATGAGCACCACACGCACGGTGTCCAAAAGGATGAGCAGGTCAAAGATCAGACCTGCATGCTTCATGTAGTAGAGATCATACTCCAGCTTGCACCGGGCATCTTCCGTGGAGGCTCCATACGGATAGCAGACCTGCGCCCAGCCGGTGAGACCGGGGTGGATCATGTGCCGCTCCTCGTAGAAAGGCAGGGCCTCTGCCAAGGCGGTGACAAAGGTTGGCTGCTCGGGACGGGGTCCCACGAAAGACATCTCACCCCGCAGGATGTTGATGAGCTGCGGGATCTCATCAATCCGGTAGCGACGCAGGAAAGCACCCCCAGGAAACACCCGGCGGTCAGCCTTGCCCGAGGACCACTGCGGGCCATCCTTCTCCGCGTCCGTGCGCATGGTGCGGAGCTTCATGATGGAGAAGGTCTTGCCGAAACGGCCCACGCGTTCCTGGCGGAAGAAGAGCGGACCTTCCGGCGAGAAAAACTTCACCAGCAGGATCCCAAACATCAGGAAGGGTGAAAGCAGCACCAGCAGCACCAGGGAGGTGATCACGTCAAAGGTGCGCTTGAGTTTGCGAAAATAGAGTTCACGCGGCGAGGACTCGGAATGCAGCAGCCACTCATTCGTCACCAGGTGCAGCGGCACATACTGGAGGTATTCCTCACAGACATTGATCAACGGCGTGCACGGTGTGCCGGAGTAGCGCAGGCGGCGCAGATGCGGGCGCACGAGTTCATCATCCACTCGTGATTCCGGAAACACCACGCGATCGATTTTGTGACGGCTGATCAGCACCGCCAGATGCTTCACACGTCCCAGCAAATCACCATGCGGCGATGCTCCCTGAATATCGATCCGGCCCACGATTTCGATGCCGCGAGGCTTCATGTCCCGGAAGCGCAGATACTCCACCATCTCGTCCGTTGATTCGGCGATGAAGGCCACGCGCTGCGGGGCGAAGCGATACTTGTGAAACATCATCAAGTGATGCAGCACCAGCACAGGCAGGGAGATCCCGGCGCCCAAGGCCATGAAACCACGACCAATGCGAGTCCCAAAGTCCACATAGCCTACCACTGTCGAGACCATGAAAGCCGCCGTGAAGGACCCCACCAGCAGCATCGCATGAGCACCGAAGCGGGCACTGCCCCGTGACTCCTGGGAATACAGCCCCAGAATGTAGCTGGTCACAGCCAAGGCCAGAGCACCGGCACCCACCGAGACAGCGTATTCATTCAGACGAAAAAAGCCCTCAAAGACAATGTAGTTAGCCGCGAGGAAAGCCGTGACAAACAGCGCCACGTCCCGGCCCGCACGACGTGCGATTGAGAACCAATGGGCGTTGCTAAGAGAAGTCATGTAATTGTAAAGTTACCCTTTTTATTGCCAGACGTTTCAAAAAATCGCGGTGTTACACTAAAATCCTAAAAGTTCACTTACTTCAGATCAATCCTTCCTTTTGCCTGATGTCAGCAAGCTCCAGTAATCTGCCGCACACTTGGGCCAGGCCAGACCCGAGGCATAGGTGCTGAGAGCTACCGGGTCCGGCGGAGAAGCCAGTGCGGCCAGCAGGGCTTGGGCATAGTCCCCGGCATCTCTGCCACGAACCAGTGTGCCTCCACCGGGAGCCGGTCCGAGGATTTCCGAAATCCCACCCACGCGGGTGGACACGAAGGGACGCCCCGAGGCCAGCGCCTCGAGCAGGACGTTCGGCACGCCCTCATTTTGGCTGGAGAGACACACGGCGTCACCGGCACGCATGAATTGTGCCACCTCCTCGGGCGACCGCCGGCCCGCCCAGATCACCTGGCCTTCCCCCAGCCCTTCCTGAGTGGCCAAAGCCGTCAATTCCGTCTGCAAAGGTCCGGAGCCGATCATCACCAACCGCAACGGTTCTTGCCGCTCCTTGGCCGCACGCGCCGTGGCTTGAATGAGGAGATCGAGTCCCTTGACCTCCAGAAAATTGCCCACAAAGAGCAGCAACTTCCCGTCCAAAGGCAGATCCAGGGCTTTCCGTGCAATGATGGGATCCCCCGGATAAAACGTGGCGGTATCGACGCCATTGTAAACGGTGTGGACCATGTCCGCCGACGCGCCTGCCTTGATGAGCATCTGCCGCAGGTCCTCGCTACGGGCCACAATCTTGGAGCGCTCCGCCAGCTTCTGGATGGCCCTGCGGCGCATGGGCATGTGCAGGTACTGATGCACGTCAGACCCCTGAGCCACGCTCAGCATCGGCACGCCCGCCAGTTCCTCCACGGAGTGCACCCCGCAGGCATCAGGAAAGAGCCAGGGAACCAGAAGCGCCTCTGGCTTCCAACCCTGCGGCAGGGACTTCAAGGCCCGCCTGAGCGCAATGGCAAAGAGGCGATGGTTTAACCCGCCAAACTTGGGGACGTAACCTGTCCATTCATAGTGCGGCAGCAGCACCTCGTCCTCGGCACGTGGCTTGAGCGCACACTTGCTGCCGCTCCAGAAACCGTGTCCGGGCCTCAAGCAGAGCACACGGATGTCTGCGTCAGGCCGTTCAGCACGCATCGCATGCAGCAGTGTCACATTGTCCAACCCACGCCACGCCTGCTGCGTGTCAGGAAAAAGGTTGGAAATGAAGAGCAGCCGCATTGTTCGGGAGGAGCCTGTCCTGAATCACGCATTGCGCCTGTGCGCCAGCGCCATTTTTGCAGCCGCCTCACCCGTCGCCATGCAGGTGCCCATGACTCTCACCGAGGCCAGGGCCTCATGATCTGCTGAAAGACAACGCCCTGCGAAAAACAGTCCCGGCAACCGTGCATTTTTCAAGCATCCGGCCGGGATGCCGGCGGGCTCCGCGCGATCAAAAAAACGGAACTTCGGCCCCCGTGCGTTCTCTCGCTTTTCCATCGGCCAACCAGCCAGCGCCACCTCGTCCGCAAACCGGGCTGAAGCAGCCAGCGCCTCCCCCGAAAGCACATGATCACCTAGATAACGGGCGGTCTCGCGGATGCCTGCCTGCGCGGGCAGCACCGGCGGCGGACAATGCAGAAAATCTGCATGCTCGGCGCGCAGCATCCGCCAGAGCGCCATCGCCGCATCCCGCCCCGTGGCTTCCACGGCCGCGCGCTTCGCGGCATCAAACGGATCCCAGCTTCCCTGCCCTGCCTCCAGGTCGATGGTCAGAAACATCTCGCCTGAAAAGGGTGAATCACGGAACTGCGCGCCCATCGCCGCCTCAGGTAACTGGCCGCTTTTCGCGGCCTTCACAATCTGCGCGCCAAGAGACAGCCGCCAGGAGTCGTCATGCATGCCCGTCACTCTCGGCAAGGCACACACATACGCGGGTCGATAAAGCCGCTCAGGCTCCGCCTGGGTCCAAAACTCATCTCCGAGGAAACGCGCCCCTGTGGCATCCCCCGTCGTATCCACCAGCGCCTTGGCCGAATGCTTCTCCACCAGCCCTCGTGAGCAAAGATCCAGCTCCCATCCTTGATCCAACTCCCGCAGGCCGCACCACTCCACACCGCTCATCGTGGTGAGATTGCCTTCCTCAGCACACAACTCATCCGCGAGATGCGCGAACACACTCGGGTGCTGTCTCAGCACATAAACACGTCCCATCAGATCAGGCGCAGACTGGCCGGTGCGGTCCATCATCTTCTCGCCCACTTCCTGCGCCACGCCTGCGTTCAGCCAGGCCCAGGGTTTCGACACATCCGGATGAAACAAACCGCAGAAGGTATGAACGAGCGCATTCACCCCCATGCCGCCGAGTTTTGTCTGCCGCTCCACCAGCAAGGTGCGCGCCCCGCCACGCGCCGCCACGAGTGCGGCGGCCAGGCCTGCACTCCCTCCTCCAGCGACGATGACATCCCAGCTTCGATTCATGAACAAGCCTCCTTTATCTGAGCAAAACATTCTATCAAGCCGCACAAGAACAACTCTGCTTGCGCGTTTACTCACCCCTCCCCAAAATCGTCCTTCCTCATGAAATTTTCCGCCTTCGTCAGCCTTCTCGCTTTCGGGTCCGCCGCCTCCGCGGCCGAGCTACAGACCTCGACCTTCAATGCCGATGGATGGGCTGAAGGCGAGCCACCGAAGGAAGTCTTCATTGTCGAAGGCAAAATCCAGATCGCCGCCAAGGATGGGAACAAGGCCATCGTCATCGATCCAGGTTCGGAACTGACGGATGCCTGCGCGCAGGTCGGCTCATCAGCCGCCGGTGAGTCCAGCATCGAAGCCCGCGTCTTCGCCAGCAAGCGCGCCCGCAGTGTGCCGAAGTTTGGCGTCAGCGTTCACGGCATGAGCGGACATCGCCTGCTCGTCAATGCGGCGAAGAAGCAGCTCGAGATCGTCAAATCCGATGCCCTCATTGCCAGCGTGCCCTTCACCTGGACCAACGATGTCTGGCTCAAGCTAAAGCTGGAAGTCAAACGCGGTGAAGGAGATGCGTGGGCAGTCACCGGCAAAGCCTGGCCTGCCGATGTCGCCGAACCTGCCGAGCCCACCCTCAAGGCTGAAGCCAAGGGTCTCAAGGGTCAGGGCAAGGCTGGTGTCTGGGGAACTCCTTACTCCCAAACTCCCATCTATTTCGATGACATCACCGTGAAGATCGAAGCAGCCCCTGCGACGTGAAGTTTTTTGTGTGAAAAGAGCAATTTCCATTTGCCTCTTCATCACCACCCGCTAATGTCGCGGCCCACCCAAAAGGGACACTGGAGCGGTAGCTCAATTGGTTAGAGCGCCAGCCTGTCACGTTGGAGGTTGCGGGTTCAAGTCCCGTCCGTTCCGCCAGTGTCCTTTAAGTGAAAATAGCCCGCTCAGAAATGAGCGGGTTTTTCATTTCTATGAAGGTGGTGCAAGCTTCCAGCCTGCACGAGAGTTGTCTGATCTCTCATCTCCATGCCCACGACTCCTGATACCAAGCACGACATCGACATCGCCAAGGTCACCCAACGTGCCAAGGAGATCGAAGGCAAGCTGCCCAAGCTCAAGAAATTCGTGGAGCAGGCGCAGTTGATCCTGTCCTTGGTCAAAGACTACTGGGCGGGCCGCTACCGCGAGGTTCCCTACTGGGTCATCAGCGCTGGAGCGTTGGCTTTGTTGTATGTGTTAAACCCCGTGGATATCCTTCCGGATGTCATCATCGGTGTCGGCTATCTCGATGATGCCACCGTCATCGCCTTTTGCCTGAAGCTGATCGACACTGAACTTGAGCGCTACAAGGAATGGCAGGCCACGCAGAAATCCACCGAGGATTCAGCCACCGTCATCAACATTTGAGGAGTCTTTCACATGGGTCTTATGAAACCCATGTGATACATAAAGCTCCTCTACTGAAGGTAGAAGAACTCATTCGCGTTCAGCAGCACATGACAGAGATCGGCGATCGCCTCGCGATTCGGATCCGTGTTGCCTTTCGGAGTCGCGGCAGGAGCGCTAGTCTCCCACTTCCATGAGGTCTTGAGCTGCTCGGTGGCCTGATCCGCATTCACGTCCACGAGGCAGGTGGGATCATTCATGCCGATCCAGGTCATGAGCTTGCCTGCATCCAGAGCGCCCTTGCGCAAAGCCACGCGCGAGATGGCGCCATGCCAGACGCTGGACTTGTCCTTCTCACGTCCGCCGACATACAGCGCACGCTCCGGGCTGACATAGCCGCCGCAGATCTGATGCGGCACCGTCACGGTCTGCATCGGAGCTGTGGGATCACTGAGATCACGCGCGTAGAAGGTGATGGTGCCACCGAACTTCTGCCCCTCCGCAGGCTCGCTGTGGAGAGTCGCTGCCACATAGAAAGGCTTGTTCACCGGGATGCGCAGCCCGCTGGCCACCACCTCATAAGCCAGGGTGCCCTGGAAGTCCTCACCCACGAGCTGAACAATCAAGTTGTTAGGCTTGTGGGCGGACTTCTCGCAGGTCACACCGAGTGCCCAGCCAGGAGTCGACTTGGCATTGTCCCACCGCGAGGCGATCGTGCGCACGGAGGCGTTTGGATACAGGCTGCTGAGATTCACCACGGCCTCCACGGCGAAGTCATCACCCTCGATGGCATTCGTCGTGTTCACGCGCAGTTTTTCGTTCTTGCTGCCTGGCTGCATGACCAGTGTCTTCACGGTCTTGGTCGGTGTTGGAGCACCGAAAAATTTCTTCGCATCCGCGATGGCAGGTGCATCCACAGGCGGTGGCGGCAGGGCTTTCTTCAAGCGCGAGCGCTGGGCGTTGAGGAAGCTGACCGCATCCTTCGCCTCGTCCTTGGAAGGCTGGCGGCCAAAGGCCAGCGCATATGCCTGGTTCACCAGGGCTTGATCATTGGCCGGTTTCTCACTCACCAGCCGTGTCGCCATGCCGCGGGCACGCTCCAGCGGCCAGTCCCCATTGATCATGAGCAGGCTCTGGGTCGCGGTGGTGGTGGCATCACGGGTTGGCAGGCTGGAGAAGCCGGGAGGTGCATCCAGGCTCTGCAGGAACTCATCCTGCGTGTTGCGGATTTTCCGCGTGTAGATGCTGCGGCGCGGCTTTGAGGCATCAAGCCCTGCCCCGCCCATCGTCAGGTCCAGCTCACCACTCGCGGCCAGCACTGAGTCACGGGCCTGCTCAGCATCGAGACGACGCGGCGGGAAGCGCCAGAGCAGACGGTTCTCCGGATCGCTGGTCATCACGGACTTGTCATGCAGCATGGCGCTCTGCCGATAAGCCGAACTCATGACGATCATCTTGTGGATCGGCTTCATCTTCCAGCCGCCTTTGACGAACTGCGTTGTCAGCCAGTCCAGAAGCTCAGGATGCGTCGGTGCTTCACCGAGACGGCCAAAGTCACTCGGTGTGCCAACAATGCCGCGGCCGAAATGCCAGGACCACACACGGTTCACCATGACACGTGTGGTCAGCGGATTGTCCTCCCTGGTGAACCAGTCCGCCAGCACCGTGCGGCGGCCGCTCGTCTTGGCATCAGACTTGGCCGCAGGGATCACGGCATCCTTCGGATCGAGGATGCTGAGGAAGCCGGGCTTCGTGGCCACATCACCTTCACGGCGTGTCTTGAAGACGGGATCACGCCCCTTGGGCCCAGTCTCGCTCACGGAGTAAGTCGTCAGCAGCGGCTTCGGTTTCAGATGAGCAAACTCCGCCAGCTTGGCCTGCGCCTCGCGCAGTTGAGTGGCCTCTGGATCCTTGATCTTGTCCGTCTTGAAACGCTCACGCTCATAGTCTGCCTGCCGCCAGGCGAGCTGCACCACCTGCTCCTCATAAGGTGTGCGCTGCTCACGCGGCTTCCGCCACATGGCCACCACTTCCTCGGGAAACTTCTCCATCGCGTTGATCATCGCCTTCTGAATCCGCGGCTCGATGATGCCATCGATCACCGCGCGCGGCTCCTTCGTGGCATCCAGCCAGACCTGCATCAGCTTCGCGTGTTCTGCCTGCTCAGCCTCGGTGGCATACTTCTTGTCTTCAGCCCAGGTGATGTTCCCCAGAAAGGACTGCAGGCGGTAGTAGTCCTTCTGCAAAATGGGGTCAAACTTGTGATCGTGGCACTGCGCGCACTGGACGCTGACGCCCATGAAGACATCCGCCGTCACGTCCGTGACCTCGTTCATGATGGTCTTCCACTGCCCTTCGGCATCACGCTGGTTGTATTCATACACCGTGTGACGCAGGAACCCCGTGGCGACATCCGCCTTCGGATCACCGGGGGCAATCTCATCTCCCGCGATCTGCTCGCGCACGAACTGGTTGTAAGGCTTGTCCTGGTTAAACGACTCGATCACGTAGTCGCGATACGGCCACACGTTTGGACGATAGGCGTCCAGGCGATAGCCTTCCGACTCGGCATAGCGCACCAGGTCTAACCAATGCTGCGCCATGCGCTCACCGAAGCGTGGCGAGGCCAGCAGTCGATCCACCAGAGCCTCATAGGCGAGACTGGCCTTGTCCGAACCATTCGCGCAATCACGGATGAACTGCTGCACCTCCGCTGTCGAAGGTGGCAGACCGGTGAGGTCAAAACTCACACGTCGGATCAGTTCCTCAGGGGCTGCTTCAGGGCTGGCCTTCAGACCCGCCTCCGTGCGCTTGGCCTCGATGAAAGCATCGATCACATTTCCCTCATGCTTCACCGTCGGAACCTTTGGTTCCTTCACCGGCTGGAAGGCCCACCAGGCACGATCCTCAGCGCTGAACTCCCCTGGCTTGCGAGGTGGCTTCGCGGCGGCGACTTCATTTTCCGGCCAGGGTGCCCCCATGGTGATCCACTGCTTCAGCACCGCGATCTTATCGTCCGGCAGCTTTCCATCCGGTGGCATCTCCAGCTCATGGTCCGCATAGCTCACTGCTTTGATGAGCAATGACGCATCCGGCTTGTGCGGCACGATGGCCGGCCCCTGCTCCCCGCCGTGGAGGATGTAAGGCAGATTGTCTAACCGCAGATCACCTTTGTGCTTCTTCTCGCTATGGCACTCCTGGCAGCTCTCCACCAGGATGGGGCGAACCTTGGACTCAAAGAATTTCAACGCGTCTGCAGAAGGCGCGGCGATGCTGGCAGCCGTGCTGGCAAGCAGGGCGCTGAGGGTGAAGATGCGCGAGGGGACGGTCCGGAACATGGGTGTGATAACCTTACGAGGCAGATGAACGCCCCTTTTGGACAGGATTTACCATTCTGGGATCAAGAATTAGCAGAAGACTCGCCCCTTTTTTCCACAGGATTGACACGATTCACAAGATGAACAGGATTCAGAAAGCTAAAGGCTCTGATCCTACCCTTCTGGAATCCTGTGAATCCGGAATCCTGTTAATCCTGTAAAAAGAGCCCACGAACAACGACCAAGTCGGTCCGCCCCAAGCCCTCAGACCGTTCCCAAAAACCGATCCCGGCCCTTCGCCAGAGCCTCGATTTTCCGGTCTGTGACACTTCTCTTCAGCATCCAAAAGCCGCAGTCGGGGTGGACGAACTTCACCCTCCCTGCCCCGAGCACCTTTTCCGCTCCTTCGATCCGGCGGGCGATCTCATCCGCCGTCTCGACATGGTTCACCTTGATGTCCACGACCCCCAGGCCCACACCGATCTTCGGGTCCAGATCACGCAGCGCCTCCAGGTCGGAAGAGGGTCGATGTGCCAGTTCCAGCACCAGATGATCCGCCCGCAGGCTGTTCAGGAACTTGATCAGGGCCGACCACTCACCCTTCTGGATCGTCTGCCCGCCATAGTTGCCGAAGCAGAAATGCACCGCCTTCTGCCCCTTCACGGCATCCAGCACCCGGTTGATCGACTCGGCAGCCAGCGGCGCATCCGCTGGATTGCCGGGGATGTTCGCCTCGTCCACCTGCACGCAGTCACATTTTAGATCTGCCGCCTGGGCCGCCAGAGCATCGGCGATGGCCATCGTCATGGCTTCGAAGTCGTGGTAGTGCTCATCCAGCAAAGTGCGGGCAAGCATGTAGGGACTCGTCAGCGTGAACTTGAAGGCACCCCCTGCCACCCTGCCAGCACGGGCGCAGTCTTCGGGGAGGTTGAGCACACCTTCCGTGATGGCGGAGCGCACCACGGCCGCAGGCTTGGCCCGAAAGCCCATCTCCTGCTTGGCTCGGAACTTGGCCGCATCTTCCCGTCCTACTTTGGCATCACACCCACCGAGTCTGTGCACGAAGTATTCGATCATGCCGTTCGTGTCCGGGTGGTTCACATCAAAGCGATACAGTTCACCATCGGTCGGCAGGTCGATCCCCGCCTGGCGCTGGGTGTCAAAGATCACCCGCGTCGCATCGATCACCGCCTGCTCGCTCGGCAGCGCCGCGAGCCAGTCTGGCAGAGGATAGGAACCGACGGTGGTGGTGAGGATGGATGGCTGGGACATGACAACACCAGCCTACACACGCAGCCTCAGGTCTGGCGAGCTGCTGCGTTGATTGTCCAAAGGCGGGCCGGTTTGCTGCAAGGCTGGGCAGGAGACATGGCGATTCATTACCACCCACGAATCCAAAAAGGATCTTCCATGAACGCAGTTCGACAGATTAAAAGACATGTCAGCTTTATGGCGATACCTCCCCGCTACCGGAAATGGATCAAGCTCGCACTTCTGGCCGCGCTGCTAGGGTATGCGGTGCCGCGCCTGTGGATGTCCTTTTGGTTTGTGGGAAGGCTTCCTCTCAACGTGCAGGATGACTTCGCCATCGTCGCCAGCATTCTTCCCAAAGCAGGTTCATCACCCGCGCGATTTCATCTCGGCCTGCCACATGCCGGTCATCAACCTGGAAAGTTTTTAAAAGAGCTCTGGCTCGCCCCGTTCGCCAACTTTCACGGCCACCCCTTTCACTTCTCCACCTGGGCTCCCCCTGCGGATTTTCAGGAGATCGTTGCCAGGACGCTTACCGATCCCGCTGCCTTCATCCCCTACGGCGGCCCAAAACTCTGTGGTGGCTACCATGCCGACCTCGCCGTTCGCTTTGAGAGTTCCGATGGCCCCATCGACCTGCTCCTGTGCTTCGGTTGCGGAGATGTGCTCATCTACTCGCCCCATGGCAGCCGCATCACCTACATGAGCCCCGGTTTCGAGGTATTGGAAGACGCCTGGGGAAAGTTGAATGGCTGGCCACCTCGACCGCCAACCAAGCCGCTCCAACCTTGATTGCCCAAAGGAACAGCCATCGCGCACCCGGCGGATTTCTGATTCAGCAATCCAGAATCAGGACTCAAGAATTTGCCCCCCGAAAGTGCCTTGGCAGGTTTTCAAACCCCGCCTAGTCTTGATCCCATGCCGGCTCCCTCCCCCTTCACACCTCGCCTCCACCTGCTCCCAGCCAGTGTGGCCCTGGTCCTCGGACTCTCCGCCTGCGCGGACTATGAGGTGCCTGCTTTGAAGAAGCTTAAAGGCGATGAGAAAGCCGGCATCGTCAGTGTCAGCACCCCTGCCACGAAAGAAGCCAAGCCTGAGGACGGCACGCCTCCAACAACGGATGCCAAGATCGACCTCCCGGCGGGAAGCAGCACCAAGCTCGGCAAGGAAGATCTGGAACTGATGCGCAAAAAAGCGCAGATGAATGCGGACGCCATCGCGATGGAGCGAGACCTCGCCAAGGCAGCGCAGAGCTCCGGGGTGGACCTCTCCTTCCTGCTGAGCATGAACTACAACGAGGCCAAGGCCATCTCCGCGAACAGCATCGAGATGCCGATGGGCGTGCGCCTCGCCGCGGACAACATCGAGATCATCAAGAAGGACAGCAAAGACGTCCCGACGCGTGTGAAGGCCACAGGCAAAGTCTACCTCGAAAACGGCGAGGGCGAAGACATGGCCAAGGTCCTCTGTCATGAGGTCTTGATCAGCTCCTCAGAAATCATGCTGCGTGGCAAGCCGATCATCCAGCGCGGCGGCAGCACGATCGAAGGTCTCGACGACAGCACCGTGGCCTACATGATCGGCCAGCGCTTGCGCGTCATCGGCCTGCATCGCGTGGCGAACCAAGACACCATGATCGCCTCCCTGCCGGACCTCGGCCCCTGGACCAGCGGACCGAACCCCCTGCTCCCGCCTCTCAGCGAGGCCTCCGTGCCTAACGACATCCGTGACCAGATGCTGAAGGCCGCCGAAGCCGAGGCCGTGCTCCAGGAGAACCGTGAGGTGGCCCTCACCTCCCCTCAGCCTCCCGTTGCCCCTTGGGTCAAGCCTGATCCAAAGGCTCCGGGAACCAAAGAAGACCTCAAACCCGTCTCCACCAAGCCCGATCCGAAGGCCAGGAAGGAAGAGGTCAAGCCCGCCATCCTCAAACCCGGCGCCAAAACCGAGGAGGCCCCTCCAGCGCCCAAGGAAGAACCGAAGAAGGGCAAGGCCAAGAAGGACGAAGACAAAGCTTCCGAGAAGGCCGCCGAGAAACCCTCAGAGACTCCAGGCGAAGCGCCCGCCGAAAAACCCAAGCGCAAATTCGGCTTCAAGTTCGGCAACAAGAAGCCCTGAGAAGCCCGTCTCCGCGAAGCATAGTAGTCCTCACGCTCCGCCGGAGACAACAAGCAATTCCGCCGCCACAAGTATGTTGTTCACGCTTTAGCGTGTTCAATGAATTTCCAGTCCCACGCTAAAGCGTGAACAACGTACACATGTGATCGATAGGACAAGCGAGCCTGCCAACGCTATCAGTTCTTCGAACTTCAGCGTTCGCCTCACAAGCCCGCCGCCACCTTCTCGAGTTCGGCATCCACCAGCTTGCGCAGGTCTCCATTCCAATCCGTGCTCCCACCGCCGCGCCGGTTGCAGATGATCGCATAGTTGATGCCATCAGGCCTCTGGGTGCAGATCGCCGTCACGCCGGGATGGCTGCCTGCAAAACTGCCGCGATACTTCCCCCCCTGCTTCCGCAGATTTCCAAGCACGGAATACTTCTCCAAAAAGCGGCAGTAATCCGCCGCTGTGCAGGCCAGGATGCCGGCACCATCACGAGCATCCGTGCGGAACCTCAGCGGCACCTCCGGCGTCGTGTATTCGGGATGGTAGCTATACCAAATCTCCCCCGCCTGCCTGTCCTGCGCATCAGAAGTGCTTGAACTGAAGCTCTCCGCCCCTGAGGTCTTGCACACCGTGGCGTGCAGATAGTCCATGAACTTCTGCCCGCTCACTTTCTCGATCACCCGCACAAGCACGATGTAACCGTAGTTGCAGTAGGCGTAGCGCTCGCCGGGTTCGAAGTCGAACTTCCTGGTCAGGCCAAAGCGCAGCATGTGCTCTGGGGTGAGCTCATTCAGCTTCACCTTGAACCTCTCAGCCATCTCCGTGGTGAGTCCGGTGAAGTCACCTGACACGTCACGATCCCACCCGCCCTTGTGATCCAGCAGGTTCTGGATGGTCACCTTCTGCCAACGTTCGTCACAGCCCTTGGCTTCCTTGAAGCTTCCAAGCTCCAGTAGTGGAAACACCAAGTCTTCCTCCTTGAGCTTGCCATCCGTGATCAGCGTCTTGATCGCCGCCATCACCACGGGCTTGGTCATCGAGGCCACGCGCATTTTCATGCCCGGCTTCAAAGGCTGCTTCAACCCAGAATCCGCCCAACCAAAAGCGCGATCATGCAAGATGCTGCCGTTTTTGCTCAGTGCAAAGGTCACCGCGCCGATCCCTTTCTCGACCACGAACTGCCGGATGGCCTCATCCATGCCAGCGAGAGCCTCCTTCCCTTCACCGCTCACGGGAATTTCCTCCGCCTTGAGCTTCGGCGTGTCATCGAAACGATCCTTCACCTTCTCGGCGGCGGCATCTCCAGGTTTCGCCGAGGTCTTCAACCGTTCCTCAATATAGCTTCGGTCCTCGGGTGAGAGTCGAGCCAGATCGATGAGGACCTTTTTGCCACCCTGCATCCGCACGGACACCGTGCCATCGGCAGAGGACAAAAACTCGGCCTCAATCTTCTTGCCCGAGGTCGCCTCAGTCCACGTCCGTGCACTCGACCAGGTGCTCACCAAACACATCCCCGTCAGCAGAAGAGCGAAAGATTTTCTCATATCCCGGGCAGCCTGCCCCCCGCACGCCTCGCTGAAAAGCCTAAACCCTCTTTGAACTCTACCGCTGCGCAGATTCTCACTTGCCCGCGCCCTTCATGCCAGCCATAAGGCGCGCCCAAAATCATGCCCTCCCAAGCTCTTCTCGACGGCCAAGCCTTTCTCGCTGACAACGCCACCAAGCCCGGTGTCATCACCACGGCCAGCGGCTTGCAATACCTCATCCTCCGTGAAGGCGAAGGCAAGAGCCCGACAAAGAAGGACACGGTCGTGGTGAACTACCGCGGCACGCTGCTGAGTGGCGTGGAGTTTGACAGCAGCTACCTCGCCGGGCGGGAGCCTGCTGAGTTTGCGGTCAAGCGTGTGATCAAAGGCTGGATCGAAGGTCTTCAGCTCATGAAGGAAGGCGCGAAGTTCAAGTTTTTCATCCCCTCCGAACTCGCCTACGGCAAGCGTGGCGCGGGGCTGGACATCGGCCCTGATGAAGCGCTCATCTTCGAGGTCGAGCTGCTGAAAGTCTGGGAAGACTGATCTGTCTTCGCGATGGAACTGCCGGGTTCACCACGTTCACCTCCTTCCAGCCATGTCACGATTTCTCATTCCCGCCCTGATGACCACCGCCCTTCTTCTCGGTGAAGACTTTGCCGAAGCTCAGCAAAAGAAAGCGAACTACGACGAGTCCCAGATCGCCCCCTACACGCTGCCTGATCTGCTCACGACTGCCACCGGCAAGCACGTGAGCACGCCAGAAGACTGGAGCAAGCTCCGCCGCCCGGAGATCCTGGCCCTCTTCGAGCAGCACGTGTATGGCAAGACGCCTCCGCCCTCCACCTGGGGCAAGGTGAACTTTAAAGTGACCGAGGTGAAGAAGGACGCGCTCGGCGGCAAGGCCACACGCAAGTTCATCCACATCAGCCTGCCTGAGCATCCCGCATGGAAAGGCATGGAGGTCATGCTGTACACGCCCAATGGCCTGGGGAAACCCGCGCCATGCTTCGTGGGCCCCAGCTTCGGTGGCAATCATGCGGTGAGCACGGAAAAGGATGTGCCGCTTTCCACCCGCTGGATGCGACCTAACAAAGAGAAGAACATCATCGACAACAAGGCCACCGAAGACAGCCGTGGCAATGAAAGCAGCCGCTGGCCGCTGGAGATGATCATCGCCCAGGGCTGCGCCGTGGCCACCTACTACTACGGCGACATCGAACCCGATCATGCTGACGGCTGGAAGGACGGCCTGCGTGCCGTGCTGAGCAAGGACGGAGCCTCCACCGAATGGAAGAACGGTGACTGGGGTGCCATCGGTGCCTGGTCCTGGGGCCTGCAGCGCATCGCCGACTACCTGGAAACTGACGCCGATGTGAATGCGAAGCAGCTCGCGGTCATCGGTCACTCACGCCTTGGCAAGACGTCCCTCTGGACCGGTGCGCAGGATCAGCGGTTCGGCGTCGTCATCTCGAACAACTCGGGTGAAGGCGGTGCCGCGATCATGCGCCGTAACTTTGGTGAGACCACCGCCGTCATCACCAAGGCGTTCCCGCATTGGTTTACCAAGACTTATTCGAACTACGCCAACAACGAGACCTCCTGCCCGATCGACAAGCACATGCTCATCTCCCTCGCCGCGCCGCGGGCCATCTACATCGCCAGCGCTGTCGGCGATGAATGGGCTGATCCGAAAGGCGAGTTCCTCTCCGGCCTGAACGCTGAGCCTGTGTATGCTCTTTTCGGCAAAAAAGGTTATGGTGTCCGTGAGCAACCCGCCATCGATACTCCGGTGGGCGACGACATCTCCTACCATGTCCGCACCGGAAAGCACGATGTCACCAGCTATGACTGGGAGCAGTATCTGAAGTTTGCGAAGCGTCACTTCGAGAAGTGACGCCAGTCCTCAAAAAGGCGAGGCGAGCATCGGCTCGCCTCGTTCATTTCGATCACTCGCCTGGTTCTTCAGGGGCCCCGGCCTCTTCGGTCGTCTTGCCACGGAACTTGCCCTTGGGCTTCGGAGCAGCCTTCGGACGAGGTTCGCGCGGAGGGAACTCCCAGCCTAGAAGGCGTTTCTCACCGGCTTTGCAGAGCAGGTAAGAACTGAAGGGGCGGCCCTTCTTTGAGATCATGTTCTCGATGAGGCCGGACTTGCCTTCAGTGAAGAACTTGATGGCGTCCGCGGTGGAAATTTCCTTTTTGCAGAGCACGCGCGGCAGCTTGGCATTGCAGGCTTTGGAGTCCTTCGCCGCCACATCACAGATGTAGTTCACCGATGTCTCGTAGATTTTGCCATTGCGCTTCTTCTTCGCGCAGACCGGGCAATCACAGATCGGCGCAGCCGTGCTGAAATCAAAGGGTGGCGGCGCATCAGGATCATCACTGCCCGTGGGGAAGACAAAGGAAACCTTGCCGGTGTCCTTGATCTCAAGACCTGCGGTGAAGTCCTTGCCCAGACGGCTGCGGAAGCCTTCCATCGGCGGCAGGAACTTCTTCTCCACCAAGTCACGGATCTGACCATCACTGAGCTCCATGCCAGCGATAGTCTTGAAGACACGCACGCTGCAGTCATCGTTTTTGCAGGCGTAGTAGTCCTCCGTCTGCTTGAAGCCGCGATGGCCACAGGTGCCGCACACGGCGTCAAAGTCTGGATAGACGCGCTCTTTGGCGGCTTTCTGGAAGGCACGCGTCTTCTCCACCACATCAGTCGTCAGACTGCGGATCTCACGCATGAAGCTGTTACGCTCCAGCTTGTGCTGCTCCATTTGACGCAGCTTATGTTCCCACTGGCCGGTGAGTTCTGGAGAACTAAGCGCCTCGATGCCGATCTCGCTGATCTGGTCGATCAAAGCCAGGCCCTTTGAGGTCACGGCAATGTTGCGCTCCACACGCTCGATGTACTTGTCACTGATCAGGCCTTCGATGATGGCGGCGCGCGTGGCCGGCGTGCCGAGACCACGATCACTCATGGCTTCAGCGAGTTCTTCATCCTCGACGAGCTTTCCGGCGGTCTCCATGGTGCGGAGCAGCGTGGCTTCATTGAAACGTGCCGGCGGCTTGGTCAGCAGTTCCTCAACCTTGGCATCCAGCGTCTTGGCCGCGTCACCATCCTTGGCCTGGACGAGAAGCTTGGCCTGGTCCTGCCCTTCACTTGCGGCTTCTTCAGCGGCTTTCTTGCCATACACCGCGAGCCAGCCGGGCTCGATAAGCACCTTGCCGACACTGCGGAAGGCATCCTGGGACACACGGGTGATGCGGACAGTTTCCTCAAACTCCGCAGGTGGGAAAAACACGGCCACAAAGCGGCGTGCCACCATGTCAAAGAGCTTCTGCTCGGCCTCTGGCAGTTCCTTCGGAGGGATCTGGCCAGTGGGGATGATGGCAAAGTGGTCACTCACCTTGCTGGTGTCAAAAACACGCTTTGTCGGACGCACCCACTTGTTGTCGAGAGCCGTGGCGGCATGTTTGCCGAGATCCGCAGGCAGGGCGGACTGCTTGCGGTCGTCATGCGAGGCAAACGTCTTCAGGGTGTCAAACACAGTGCCGAGGTAATCCTCAGGCAGGTAGCGCGAATCCGTTCGCGGATAGGTGAGCACCTTGAACTTTTCATACAAGGCCTGGGCGATCTGCAGGGTGCGGCGGGCGGAGAAGCCAAAGCGGTTGCTGGCCTCCCGCTGGAGGGTGGTGAGGTCGTAAAGCAGCGGCACCACCTGCTTCACAGGCTTGGTCGTCTGCTCGATCCTGCCCTGTTTGCCGGCGCAGCGTGCGACGATCTCCTCAGCCGTGGCACGGTCCCAAAGACGCTCGGCCTTCTTGTGCTCGTCGTGCTCGTCTTTGACAAACTTTTCGTTCAGCCAGCGGCCTTCATAGCGACCTGCGGGCACCTCAAACAGCGCATGCACCTCAAAGTAAGTGCGTGAGACAAAGGCCTGGATCTCGCGCTCACGCTTGGCCAGGATGGTCAGGGTCGGCGTCTGCACACGACCTGCGGGGGTCAGGCGGAAGCCGCCGTGGCGGGAGTTCAGCGCGGTGAGCGCACGGGTGGCATTGATGCCCACGAGCCAGTCGGACTCGCTACGGCACTTGGCGGCATCCGCCAGCGGACGCATCTCGGCATCCGTGCGCAGCTTCTTGTAGGCATCCAGGATGGCGCCCTGGGTCATGGACTGCATCCACAGACGCTGGATCGGCTTTTTCACGCCGATGGCCTCCACGATGTAGCGGAAGATCAACTCACCCTCGCGGCCAGCATCGCAAGCATTCACGAGGGCGGTCACATCCTTGCGGCTGATCAGCTTTTTCAGCACCTTGAAGCGGTCCGCGCTGTCCTCGATGGGGCGCAGCTCAAACTCCTCAGGCATGATGGGCAGATGGGTCCAGCCCCAGCCGATCTTTTTGCCATTCACCTCGGGCATGGCGAGTTCGATCAAGTGGCCGACGGCACTGGAGATGACGTGGGTCTCGTTCTCGTAGTAGTCCTTCTCCTTCGTAAAAGCCTTCATGCCGGGAGCCTTCGCCAAAGCGCGGGCAAGATCGGCAGCGACACTGGGCTTTTCAGCAATGATGAGAGTCTTGGACATGATAGAAGGAACGAACGGGAACCCGGAAAGGGGGCCATCTAGGGCATGCTTTCGGAGCATCTGTCAAACTTTTCGACATCCCCGCCCCTCGGCGATGTCTCAACCAAGGTGAGGATTCAGCCTCAAAAGTCCCTCGTCTAGATACCAGGATCGGCAGGTGCTGCCGCTTCCTCGGGTTTGTCTGATTTCTTCACATGCAGCCGCAGTTCCACCTGCTGGATGCGCGCGCGCACGGCACGCCGCACCTTCAGATCAGCCCCCGGCACATTGATGCGCTCACCGGCTTTCGGGACATGACCGAGCTGGTTGAAAACAAATCCACCGATCGTGTCGATCCCGCCCGCTGGCAGATCCAGATCCAGTTCATGAGCCACATCTTCAACGCGCGCGCCACCATCCACCAGATAGCGTCCGCCGCCCAGATCGCGGATTTCGCCCGCCTCCCCCTGCCAGGGGGCGGCCTCATATAGCAGCCAGTCAGCGATCTCCTCCTGGCTGACCATGCCTTCCAGGCCACCGTATTCATCCACGATGAGCACAGGCAGCGCCGTGTGCTGGAGATGCTTTTCCAGCGCATCCAGCACCAGCATGGTTTCTGGCACGAAGGGCACGTGCTTGATCATCTTCTGCCAGGCCGGACGTCCAGCCAGCTTCCAGGCGAGTGAATCAATGATGCCCACCACCGCATCTGGTGTTTCACCATAGACGACGACGAAACGTCCCGCCGATTGATCCAGCACCGTGGCCGCACGTGCGGAGGCATCCTCAGCACTCAGAAGAGCCAGATCCACACGCGGCACCATGCAGTCACGCACCGTCAGCCGCTCGATGTCCAGCGCCTCGCGGATGATCTCGGCTTCAGCGGCATCCAGCAGCCCTTGCTCCTCACGCATCTCCACCAGGGTCTCAAACTCATCCCGGGTCATGCGGGCGCGGACTTTCACACGGCTGGGCACCAGTTTGGAAATCAAGGCATCCGTGGCCCGGTCAGCCAGCCTTGTCAGCGGATCCAGGATGGAACGGAAGGGATCTAAAATGCGCAGGCTGCCCAGAAGCACCGCCGAAGGGGAGTAGGCTGCCAGGAACTTCGGCGTCACATCCCCGATCAAAACCGTGCCTGCAAACAACAAGGGCGCTGTCACCCATGGCTGCCAGCCCAGCGCGAGAAAGGGGCCTGAAACCAGATGCAATCCGAGCGCGGCAAGAGCCAGGTTCAGCGTGGCGGAGAGCAAAAGGGTGCGGTGCAACTGAGCAAAGGGATTCGCCGTGATGCTCCGCAACTTCCGTGCCACGCTGCCCTCTCCTGCCCCTTCCAGCCGCTCTTCGAGTCCACGAGCCGAGTGAATGGCCGTCTCCGTGGCAGAGATGACACCCAGGAGGATGAGGAGGATGAAATAGACGAACCCGGAAACGAGAAGGGACACGGGCGCAGGCTGAGCGGGGGAAGGCCCATCGTCAAGGCACAGGATGGATTCAGCTAGACGCAGAGTCTATTAACCAAGGATGGAGCATCATTTTGGGTCCGACTTATGCGGCCGCCCACCTCCCCTTGACTCCCAGCTCCCTCTGACGCATGAACACTGATTCCATGACCAAAAAACCCGTTGTTCTCATCATCCGCGACGGCTGGGGCATCAACCCCGGCGGCAAAGCTCAAGCCACAGCCAATGGCGATGCCACCCTGCTGGCCCACACTCCGTTTCATGATCACCTCTACACCACCTACCCGCGCGGCACCGTGAGCGCGAGCGGTGAGGACGTGGGCCTTCCCGAAGGCCAGATGGGGAACAGCGAAGTCGGTCACCTCAATCTCGGCGCGGGCCGAGTCGTCTATCAGGACCTGACCCGCATCAACAAGAGCATCCGCGATGGCGAGCTCGCCAAAATGCCGATGCTGGTGGAAGCCTTCCACAAAGCCAAGGGCAAGCGTCTGCACATGCTCGGCCTCATCAGTGATGGTGGCGTGCACTCTCATCAAAGCCACCTCGCCGCTCTCTGCAATTCTGCCCGTGCCTCCGGAGTCGAAGACATCATGGTCCATGCCATCACCGATGGCCGGGATACCTCCCCCACGGGCGGAGCGACCTACATGAAAAAGCTCGAGGAGGATCTCAAAGACAGCGGCGCCAAGATCGCCACGGTCATCGGTCGGTACTACGCCATGGATCGTGACAAGCGCTGGGAGCGCAACAAGCTCGCCTGGGACGCCATCGTCCTCGGTCGTGGCGAAGCCCGCACGGATCTTCCGAGCGCCGCCGTCCAGGCCGCCTATCCAGGTGATCCACGCGGTGATGAGTTCATGCAGCCCATGATCTTCTCCCACGCTGACGAGCAACGCATCCGCGATGGCGATGTCATCCTGTGGTTCAACTTCCGCGCCGACCGCGCCCGCCAACTGAGCGAGGCTTTCTTGAAGGCCGACTTCGCGGGCTTTGATCGCGAAGTCACACCGAAGACGAGCTACTACACACTCACCGAGTATGACGCCACTTATGCCGATCTCGGCGCGAACGTCATCTTCGGATCTGCAAGCCTGAGCAACAATCTCGGTCAGGTCATTGCGGACGCAGGTCTCACGCAGCTCCGAGCAGCAGAGACGGAGAAATACCCTCACGTCACCTTCTTCTTCAACAGCGGTATTGAAGAGCCTAATGTCGGAGAGGATCGCTACCTCGCCATCTCGCCCAAGGAGGTGCCCACCTACGACAAGAAGCCGCAGATGAGCGCTCCGGACCTCACCTTTGAAGTGCTGCGTCGACTGGACAAATATGATGCCGTCATCATGAACTACGCCAATCCCGACATGGTCGGTCATACGGGCGTGGTGGAAGCAGGTGTGCATGCCTGTGAGACCATTGACTTCGGCGTGAGACTGATCGTCGAGAAAGTGCTCGAACTCGGTGGCAAGCTTTTCATCACCGCCGACCACGGCAACTGCGAGCAGATGCGCAATGCCGACGGCTCCCCGCACACCGCTCACACCACGAACCTCGTCCACGGCATCTACGTCGCCAGTGACTCCACGAGCTACACGGTCCGCGACGGCATCCTCGCCGACATCGCCCCGACCCTGCTTGACATGCTCGGCGTTCCGCAGCCCGCGGAGATGACCGGGAAGACACTGTTGGTTAGGAAGTGATTCGCCGGACAGTTCTGTTCATGAAGCCATCCGTTCAAAGACCTTGGGTCACTTGGGCGGATGGTTTTTTATGCCTCACGCTGATCGCCCTTCTGCTCTCCGCCGCGTGGCTGTCCTACCGCGATGGCCGCTACTGTGAAGGGTGGATCTGGATAGTCATGCTCACATGGCCTCCGACGGTGATCATGCTGACCCTGGCACTGATTCTTCGCCCATGGCTCAACAACACCAGCGCGACGGGACGTGCGGGTCTCATTCTCATTCCTTTTGGCCTTGGTCTCCTCGCTCTAACAGCACCTTATGTCGGGTGGACATTGATTCTGGTTCTTCTGGCGTTAGTCCTTCGCACTTGGCTCAAGAGGCCAGATACAGCACAATGGGCGCAACTGTGGATACGCCCTATTTTATTGGCCATGATAGCGCTGGCGGCAGTATCGATTTACAAACTTCAACTGGTGAATCTGCCAGGTGCCACACCTTTTGTTACCGGCTGCATGGACTCCGTGCGCGACTGCGTGACCGAAAAAGACATCCAGATCTTGCGTGATCTAGTGGCTCAAAAACGAAGTGATGGAAAACTCGAAGAAGGACCCAATGCCATTCCTTTGAATGAACTGCCGCCGTCGATTCGGAAATCAAGCTGGGGTGATCCACGCCCAGGAGAAATTTCGCTCCATCAGCAGGATGCAGGCTGCGAGATCGAAATCTTTTGGGGCGGCGCTTTGCCCGGCTATTTTGGCATCCGTATCGATCCCGAAAAACCGCCCAGGGAAAGACGTGAGGACAACGACGAAGAGTCGTTCAGCTGGCACTACAAGCTTGCTGACGGAGTCTATTTCTTTCACTACGGAGGATGAGCCTGGCACACGATGAAAGGAGCGCGGACACTCCTCTCCGGTGCATTGACGCTCTCTCTTGCCCCCTTACAGAACGCAACTCTGGAGAAAGCAATAAGAGGCAGACAAGAGTGTCCGCCCTCCTCTCCACCTCCTTCGTCATTCGGATTTTCGACATTCCGCCGCAGGCGGCCTTACTTCCCTTCCTTCACAATCAGGTCAGCAATCTTCTCCGCCGCATTGCGAGCGGCCACCTTGTTCGCGGCACGCTTCATCGCCTCGGCGGTCTTGTTGTTGGTGAGGATGCTGCGCACCGTGTCCGCGAGGATGTCGGCATTGAGGTCCTTCTCGACCAGGAGCTTGGAAGCACCCGCTTGATCAAAGATCTCCGCATTGCGTGTCTGATGGTCTTCCGCTGCAAAAGGATACGGCACCAGCAGGCTCGGGACACCGAAGTAGGCGAGTTCTGACATCGAGGATGCACCGCTGCGGGCGATGGCGAGATCCGCGGCACGATACGCGAGATCCATGCGGTGGCAGAAAGCGGCCACGTGCTGCGGCAGCAGCGGGTGCTTCGCATACACGTCACGCACTTCCTCATAGTCGGTCGGCCCGGCGATGTGCAGCACCTGGATGCCCATTCTCTCAAACTGCTCCAGGGTCATGCCGACCACGCGGTTCACACCGCGCGCGCCCTGGCTGCCGCCCATGATGAGCAGGGTCTTCTTCTTCGGATCCAGCTTGAAGAAGGCATGCGGATCTTCCTTCGTGGCCTGCCGCATGTTGCTGCGGATGGGAGTGCCGACCACGCGCACATCGTCATGCTTCGGGAAGTGGGATTTGCAGGCTTCCAGACCGCAGAGGACGATGTCCGCATACTTGGCGTTCAGTTTGTTCGCCTTGCCCGGGATGGCATTGCTCTCATGAATCAGCGTGCGGCATTTTTCCTTCCGGCCCGCATACAGCGGAGCGAAGGAGGTGAAGCCACCCATGCCGAGCACGACATCGACTTCATGGTCCTTGATGATCTTCCGGCACTGCTTCATGCCTTTCCAGAGACCTGACAGAAAGCCGATCATCTTGGGCGACCAGGGCTTCGGCATGGCCAAAAAGGGCATTTTCTCAAACTTGAGGTCCTTGTGGCCGGAGGCGGCGATGGAGTCGATCTTCTTCTCACTGATGAGGAGGGTGACATCATGGCCGCGTGCGCTCAGCACTTCAGCCACGGCGATGCCGGGAAACAGGTGTCCGCCGGTGCCGCCGCAGGCGATCAGCACGTGGATGGACTTGGAATTGTTCTTTTTCACAGAAAACGGGAAAGGGGTTGTCCGGCCGGAGCCAGGGAATCCTTCTGATCTAGCGATGATGACCGCTCTGCAAACCCGAATCTGCGCTAAAAATTCCTACGCTTTGCCAGCCGGGAGCAAGCGCCTGCCACCTGGGAGCGTATGATCTGCACCATGCACCCACCTCTCACGCGCCGGGATTTTCTGCGCCGTTCAGGCATGGGCATGGCCATGCTGGGGCTGGCGGACCTCCACGCGGCGGGGACGGCAGGCATGAAACCGCACTTTGCCCCCAAGGCCAAACGGGTGATCCATTTCTTCCTGAATGGCGGTCCCTCGCATATGGATACCTTTGATCCCAAGCCTGCCCTGGCGAAGTATGACGGCAAGCCGATTCCAAGTCATCGGCTGACCGAAAGGAAGACCGGCGCTGCCTTCCCCTCCCCCTTCAAGTTCCAGCGCCATGGTCAGAGCGGCATCGAGGTCAGCGAGCTGTTTGAAAAGACGGCAGCGCATATTGATGACATCGCCGTCATCCGGTCCATGCAGGCCCAGGTGCCTAACCATGAGCCTTCGCTCATGTTGATGAACTGTGGGGACTCCATCCAGCCACGACCCAGCCTCGGTTCATGGCTCACGTATGGCCTGGGCAGCGGCAATGAAAATCTGCCCGGCTTCATCGCCATGTGTCCAGGTGGCATGCCGATCAAGAGCGCGGAGAACTGGCAGTCGGCCTTTCTTCCCGGTGCCTTCCAAGGCACCTATGTTGACTCACAGCATCAGTCCGTGGATCGCTTGATCGAAAACATCCGCAGCCCGCACGCGGACAAGAACGTGCAGGTTCGTCAGTTCGAACTCATGCGCCGGATCAATGAGGCACATCGCCAGCAGCGCAGTGATCCGAGACTGGAAGCACGCATCCAGTCCTTCGAACTGGCCTTCCGCATGCAGATGGAAGCGGCGGATGCCTTTGATGTGTCGAAGGAGCCTCAGCACATCCGTGATCTCTATGGCGATGGTGTGCATGGCCGGCAGACACTCATCGCGCGTCGTCTGCTGGAGCGCGGTGTGCGCATGGTGCAGCTCTGGCATGGCGCCGGGCAGCCCTGGGACAATCACGACAACATCGAGACCAATCATCGCAAGCTCGCCGGACAGATCGACCAGCCCATCGCCGCCTTGCTCGCGGATCTCAAGCAGCGCGGCATGCTGGAGGACACGCTGGTCATTTGGGGCGGCGAGTTTGGCCGCACGCCGACCGTGGAGCTCAGCGGCGGCAAGTCCAAGCTCGGCCGTGACCACAACCACTACGGCTTCACCGTCTGGATGGCAGGCGGCGGCATCAAGGGCGGGAAGGTCCATGGCAGCACCGATGAATTTGGCTTCGCCGCCCAGGAGAATCCCGTCAGCGTGCATGACCTCCATGCCACGATTCTTCATTTGTTAGGCATCAATCACGAAGAACTCACTTATCGTTATGCCGGACGGGACTTCCGGCTCACGGACGTCTATGGAAACGTGCTGAAACCGATCCTGATCTGAGCATCAGGAGCCTTGTCATTCAAAAATGTTTGTGATCCAATCACCTCCATGAAACTCACAGACGATCCGCTTTGGTCGAGACTGCAGGCGTTCGAGCTTGATGTCACAGGTGATGCCCTCACCTTCACCAGACGGCTGGCCCGTGAGAATGACTGGTCCGAGGCCTTTGCCAGACAGGTCGTGGAAGAATACCGGCGCTTCCTCTACCTCACGATGCGTGCGGGCCATCCGGTGACACCCTCGGACGAGGTGGATCAGGTCTGGCACCTGCACCTGGTCTACACGCGCTCCTACTGGGACGAACTCTGTGCCCAGGTGCTGAAGCGCCCCTTGCATCACGGTCCCACGCGCGGCGGCGGTGCCGAGGACGCCAAGTATCACCACTGGTATGCGAAAACGCTGGAAAGCTATGCGCGTGAGTTTGGCCACGAGCCTCCAGCAGACATTTGGCCGGAACCTGCGCTGCGTTTCTCCCGCGACATCTGCTGGCGCCGGGTCAATACAGCGGCGCACTGGCTGGTGTCCAAAACCAAGACCCGCAAGCTTGCCACCATGGCTGCCGGTGGCGTGATCTTCGGTGGTGTGCTAGCCGCTTGCTCAGACGGATCCGATGGGGTCGGCATTGGCGGCTGGCTGCTGATCGGCGTGCTCGGATTCACCGGCGTCTACTCCTACTTCGCCAACCGCAAACCCCAGCCTAACCAACAGAAAAACAACGACACCAGCGGCACTTCAGGCTGCGGTGTAATCGGCGGCACGGGCTGCTCATCCGGCAGCCCCGCGCATCATTCCCATGATCGTGACCATAGTCATGACAACGACAGCCACGCCCCCTCCCACGATGGAGACAGCAGCGGCACCAGTGATTCGGGTGGCAATGACAGCAGCGGCGGTGGCGACTCTGGATGCAGTTCCTCCGGATGTGGTGGAGGATGCGGAGGCGGGGACTAGGCCTTGGCTCATTCCTTGTCCTTCTTCGCCCCGCCCTGCCAGGCCGTCTCCGGATCATAGCTTTCGTTCTGCGTGGGCTCCTGAGCGCCCACCTCTTTCTTCCAGGCATGGAGCTTCTCGGTAAGGCGGAGCGTGATGTCAGCATCAACATCTGCCATGTCCTGCATCTCGCCTGGATCACGGCGATGGTTGTAAAGCTCCACACGCCCCGTTTCGAGAAACTCGATGAGCTTCCAATCCCCCTCCTTGATGGCGCTGTAGGGCGTGGCGCTGCCTGGATGATAGTGCGGGTAGTGCCAGTAGATCGCGTCACGCTTGAGGAACCCTTTCTCCGTCAGCAGCGGCATGAGCGACTCACCATCGACGACCTGCTCCTCCTTCAGCTTCGTGCCGGTGGCTTCCAGCAGGGTGGGAAGATGATCGTAACTGATGACTGGCGTGTCAGACTCGCTGCCGGGATTGATCTTACCCGGCCATGTCACGATCAGTGGAATGTGAACCCCACCGTCATAGGCGCTGCCTTTACCAAGACGAGCGGGGCTGTTGTCCGTGGGACCACGAGACCAGCCTTTGCCATTCACCAGCTGGCTGAGGCCGCCGTTGTCACTGGTGAAAACAAAGATCGTATTCTCCCACAGGCCTTCCTTCTCCAAGGCGGCACGGATGCGGCCCACGCTGTCATCCACACTCTCCACGAGGGCTGCATACACAGGATTGGCATGAGCACCTGCGGGGCGTTTTTTCTGATATTTTTCGATGATCTCCGGCTTGCCCATGATGGGCGTGTGCACGGCAAAGTGCGGCAGATAAATGAAGAACGGGCTGGCCTTGCTATGCTCGATGAAGCCAATCGCCTCATTGGTTAGGCGATCAGTGAGAAACTCATCCTTCGGACCGTCCTTGATCGTGTCGATGCCATACGGAGAGAAGTAGCTCGGCGGCTGCCCGCGATCACTGCCGCCGATGTTCACATCGAAGCCCTGCTTCTCCGGATAGAGATCCGGACCACCCAGGTGCCATTTGCCAATGCTGGCGGTGGCGTAACCACGAGTCTTGAGCCGCTCGGCAAGGGTCTCTTCTTCCAATGGCAGGAACTTCGTCCACTCCGGGATCTTCAGTCTCGCGTTCGGCCGCTCATGCCCGGCGATCCAGTCTGTGAGATGCAGGCGGGCCGGCGACTTCCCCGTGAGCACCGCCGCCCGCGTGGGCGAACAGACCGTGCAGGCGGAATAGGCATTCGTGAAGCGCATGCCATCCTTCGCGAGTTTGTCGATGTGAGGCGTTTCGTAATACTTGCTTCCATAGCAGCCCAGATCCGTCCAGCCCATGTCATCAACAAGCATGAAGATGATGTTTGGCGGAGGAGTTTCCTGGGCCTTCAAAGACGGGAGGAACGAGAGAAGGAAAAGCGTGAGCAAGAGTCGGAGCATGATGGTTTGAAACTGTCTACGAACGGCCGATGTATCAAGGCAAACTCTAGATTTCCCACTGGGAGAGTATACTTTAACTTGACATCCTTTCACTACCACCGAAAGGAGCGCCGCCACGCCCCACCTTTGGCCCCGTTTTCATGGACCACGATATCATTATCTACATCATTGCCGGCTTCATCGCGCAGATCATCGATGGCGCACTGGGCATGGCGTATGGAGTTTCAGCTTCGAGCCTTCTCATGGGCTTTGGCGTGCCTCCCGCAGTGGTGAGCAGCACGGTGCATGCTGCGGAGTGCTTTACCACAGGTGCCTCCGCCATTTCACACCATGCCTTTGGAAACATCAGCCGTGATCTTTTCCGCCGTCTGCTCATCCCAGGCATCATCGGCGCGGCGGTCGGCGCGTATGTGCTGAGTTCGTTCGATGGTGAGATCATCAAACCCTACATCGCTGGCTACCTGCTGCTCATGGGCATCGTCATCATCGTGAAGGCTTTCAAGCGCTTCCCTCCGCGTGAGGTGACCACCAAGCTGACGCCGCTGGCGCTCGGTGGTGCCTTCATGGATGCCGTGGGTGGTGGCGGCTGGGGTCCGATCGTGGCGACGAACCTCATCGTCCGTGGCAATTCCGTCCGCGAGACCGTGGGCAGTGTCAATGCGGTGGAGTTCTTCGTGACCATGTCCGCATCGATCACTTTCTTTTTCACCCTCGGCCTGGATCATTGGCAGGTCATCGCGGGTCTTGCCGGCGGCGGTGTGATCGCTGCTCCCTTTGGTGCCTTTTTGACGAAGAAGCTGCCTCATCGTCCCATGATGATCACCGTCGGCATCCTGGTCATCCTCATGAGCGCACGCACGCTGCTGAAGTCCCTGGGCTACTGGCACTGGTTCTGATCCCATCTGACTGGCAACAGTGCCGTCTTGCCAAAAGGATGCGCAGGCGGCATGCATGACGGGTCATGACGATCGAAGAAATCACCTCACGCATCTGCGCCTTCCGCGATGCGCGGAACTGGATGCAGTTTCACAATCCCAAGGACATGGCCGTGGCCATCTCCGCCGAAGCCGGAGAGCTGATGCAGCACTTCGTCTGGAAGCAGCCGGACCAGATCCCTGAGGTCATCCAGGCCAAGCGCGCGGAACTCACAGACGAGATCGCCGATGTCGCCATCTTGCTCTTTGAGCTCGCGCACAATCTAGACATTCCCCTGGCCGAAGCCATGCAGGCCAAGCTGGACCGGAATGAGAAGCGCTACCCTGTGGATAAGGCACGCGGAAACAATCTGAAATACAATGAGCTCGGAGCCTGATCCAGCCCCAGTCCACAAGCGCCGGCCACGCTACCGTGGCAAGAATCCACGCCGCTTTGAGGACAAATACAAAGAGCTGAATCCCGGCAGCCACCCGGATGTCATCGCCAAGGTCCGGGCCTCAGGAAAAACTCCTGCAGGCCAGCATGTGCCCATCATGGTGGACGAGGTCCTCGAATGCCTGCAGCCGCAGCCGGGAGAGAAAGTGGTCGATTGCACTCTTGGTTATGGCGGCCACAGCCAGGCACTCTGGCATACGGTGCAGCCAGGTGGACATCTCATGAGCCTGGATGCTGACCCCATCGAGCTCACACGCACAGAAGCACGTCTGCGCGCCACCGGCATGGGCGAAGAGTCCTTCACCGCACGCCGCTGCAACTTTGCCGGACTCACCAAGGCACTGGCTGAGCAAGGATGGCATGAAGGCGTCGACGTCATCTTTGCCGACCTCGGTCTCTCCTCCATGCAGATCGACAACCCGGCGCGCGGCTTCACCTTCAAGCAGGAGGGGCCGCTGGACATGCGCATGAATCCCGAACGCGGCGTGTCTGCGGCCCAGTGGCTCGCCAGCATCAGTGAGACAAAGCTTGTCACCGCCCTCGAAGAAAACAGTGATGAGCCAAATGCCGTGCTCATCGCCGCTGCGCTGAAAAGCAGCCTGCCACAATCCACACGCCAGTTGGCAGATGCCATCAAGGGTGCCCTGCCCTCACGCACCAGCGCTGAGGATGTGGATGATGCCGTGCGCCGTGTGTTTCAGGCCGTGCGCATCGCGGTGAATGAAGAGTTCACCGCGCTCGACAGCCTGCTGCGTTCCATTTCTGCAGCGCTGAGATCAGGTGGCCGCGTGGCCTTTCTCACCTTTCACTCCGGCGAGGATCGCCGTGTGAAGAAAGCCTTTCAGGAAGGCCTGCGTTCAGGCCTCTACAGCGAGGTTTCCGGTGAGGTCATCCGCGCTTCGATGGAGGAACAGCGCGCCAATCCACGCTCATCTCCCGCCAAGCTGCGTTGGGCATTGAAGTAAGGCATGTCACTTCGTCATCGGCCACGCAAACTGGCCTTGAAGGACGACTGCGTTCAAGAATTTTTCAATTCTTTCTTGCCAAGTAGGAATTAAAGACGATTAAACCACACTCATTCAGTATGAGTTAAGTGTGGTGAGGCTACGAGGCCAGCGCACAAGAGGCTGATCCAACCATCCCGGAAGGCCATCCATCCCCCTGCCCCCAGGTCTTCACGCTCTCCCAGAGCGACAAGGCCGCTTCGTCTCTTTTTGCCATGAAATTCCCCCTTCGTCATTCACTGCTGCGCGCGTTCGTCCTCTTGAGCGCCACGCCCGTCCTCGCCACAGATGTCATCAAGACATGGACCGGCACTGCCAGCAACTCCCTCAATGCTGTCGGCAACTGGAGCAACAACACACGCCCCACCTTTCCAGCCGATCAAAACACGGATGCGCTGGTGTACGCGGGTGCCGGTGCCGGTCCTGTGAACGTGAATGTGGATGCCACCGCGAAGAGCATCACGATCAGCGGCCCGCCCAAGCTCACGATTCTCGGGCTGAGCACCAGCTATGACTTCCGCGGCGCATTCGCTCTCCGCCTGGGTGACACCTTCAGCGGAACCGCCCAGCCCAACACGGGCACGATCACCAACAACTCGGAGGCTGCGGTCACCTTCACGACCGCAGGCGGCCTCTTCTTCAATTTCGGCACGCTGAATGCAGCGATATCACCCTTCTACGTCAGCTCTGAGAGCTTCGTGAACATTGGCGGCGGCTTCGCGACCACAGGCCGCAATCTCACTGTGACCGGCCCGTCCAGCACGACCTTTGACACCACGATTCAAGGAGCCGGCACCCAGACGACCGCAGGCGGTCATCTCATCAAAGACGGTTCGGGCACTCTCTTTCTCAATGGTGCCAGCCCCGCGTGGGAAGGCCGCATCCTCATCAATAGTGGCGCCTTGAGGATCAACAAACCAGCATCCCTCGGTTCGGTGCTGGCTGACACCACAGTCGCCGGTGCCGCTGGCACCGGCAAACTGGAGCTCGTGGGAAACATCGTGATCAACGAGGCCCTGCAACTCGGTGCTCGTGCGGATGCCACATCCGCCTCCATCGTGAACGTCAGCGGCAACAATACTCTCGCGGGCACGATCGGCCTTGAGACAGGTGGCACGGAGTATGTCATCGAGAGCACCGCAGGAACGCTGAATCTGGATGGAGCCATCGGCTACACCACAGCGGTCGGCTCCACGAATCTCACGCTTCGGGGCGATGGCGCAGGCGTCATCCATGGAACCATCGGCCTGGGTGGCAATGCGCTGAGCGTCATCAAGGCAGGCACAGGCGTGTGGAGCCTGGAAGGTCCGAATGCCTCCACCGGTGGCATCACTGTCCAGGCCGGACGTCTCAACCTCAACACGGGTGCATCTACCCTAAGTTCACTCTCCGTGGCGAATGGCGCATCCCTGGCGGTGCGTGTGGCTGCCCCAGCACAGTCGCTGAATGCGACGACATTGAACTTGGAAGGAACCGCAGGCACGGCGGTGGAGCTGAATGTGGGCTCCTTGGGGAATCCCACGGCCCCGGTGATCTCCGCCCAGAACGTCACCATCACCGGCACGGCAGGCATCGCCGTCAAAGGCAGCGGCATCACCCCAGGCCAGATCCCGCTGATCGACTACACGGGCACGCTGGGCGGTGCGGGTTTTGCAGGCCTGATCCTTTCCGAACTCCCAGCCCGCGTCGTCGCCAACCTGGTCGATGATACCGTGAACACCCGTGTGGTGCTGAATGTGAGCGTGATCGACCGCCCACGCTGGACGGGTGAGCAGAACGGCGACTGGGATGCCAACGATGGCACCGGCATTGGCACGCTGAACTGGCGTGAAGTGGGAAGCGGCAGCCTCACGCGCTACCTGCAGACCACCACGGGCAGTGACTCCGTGCTTTTTGATGACTCGGCCTCCGGCCCCACCACGGTCAGCCTGACCGCGCCTTTGACTCCAGCCCTCGTCGTCGTGGACAACAGCACCAAGGACTACAGCTTCACCGGCACCGGTCATCTCACCGGCTCGGGCGGTCTAACCAAACGTGGGACCGGCACTCTCATCATCTCCAATGGTGCAGACAACCTCTACACCGGCACCACCACGATCGAAGCAGGTGTGGTCCGCCTGGGAGATGGCATCCAGGCACTCTCCGGAAGCCTTGGCGTGGGCCCCGTGATCAACAACGGCTCCATCGTCTTGAATCGTCCTGATAGTTATACCCTCGTGGGGGACATCACTGGCACGGGCAGCATCACCAAGCTCACGGCAGGCACGGCCACACTCTCCGGCAGCAGCAGCTTCACCGGTTTGGTGAACATCAATGAAGGCACTCTCCGCCTCGGCAATGGCCGTGCGCTGGGCGGCACGGAAGCTGGCACCACGGTGGCAGAAGGCGCAGCCCTGGATCTCGGCAGCCAGTTGGTCGCTGAAGGCGAGGTCATCTCCGCCTCCGGTAATGGCATCGATGGCACAGGCGTGATCCTCAACACCGGATCTGGCAGTGCGAATGTGGGCTTGAAGAAGCTGATCCTGACCGGCCCCAGCTCTCTCGGCGGCACCGGGCGCTGGGACATCCGCGATGCGCCAGGCGGTCTGGAAACGCACGGACATGCCCTCGCGAAGGTCGGCAGCAATTCCATCTATCTCGCGAACCTCGGTGAGACTGGCATCGGCCCTCTCTCCATCACCGGCACCAGCAGCCGGCTCGTGTTTGAAGGCAATACCACACTCGGTAACCAGCCCGGCATCATCACCGTCGGCTTCGGCGGCCAACTGGGCTTGGAAGACAGCACCGCGAACAACACCAAGCCGATCATTCTCGATGGTGGTCAGATCAATGCGCTGGCTGGCATCACGAATGTCGTGGCCAGCCCCATCACCCTGCAAACAAACAGCAGTGTGAATGTCGCGGCATCCACGGAGATTGTGCTCAGTGGCAAGATCAGCGGCCCAGGAAACCTGGCCAAAACCACGGGCGGCATCCTGAAGCTCACCCACGACCACAACGACTACCAGGGCACCACCACGATCAGCGCGGGTCCGCTCTGGATTGGCAATGACGGCCCCACAGGCTCCCTGCCAGCTGGCGACATCATCATCAGCGCTGGAACCCTGCTTGTTCGTCGCTGGGGTGAGCTGACTCTCAACCAGACCATCTCCGGTGCTGGTGCCTTCCAGATCAGCAACATCGCCTACACCGTCCCCCAGCAGGTCACGCTCACGGGCAACAACACCTTCACCGGAGCCGTCACGCATGCCCGGGGCACCCTGCGCATCACCCATAGCAACGCGCTCGGCCAGGGAAGCAAGCTGGTGAACATCCAGGGCGGACGTCCCACGCTGATTCTGGATGGCAGCCAGGGCAATCTCGATCTCGCTTCAGGACTCACCTTCAACCTCAGCAGTGACGGACCTCAGGGCGGCATCCAGAACATCAGCGGGGACAACGTCATCCATGGCCTGATCAACCTCTTCAATCAAAACGGTGGTCACGGCCGCATCCGTGGCGATGCGGGCAGCCTAACCTTGAATGGTGACATCCGTATCGTCCCGCTGGCCGATCATGCCGCCACCACAGGCAACCGTCAGCTGCAGCTGGATGGTGATGTTGGCGGCACGATTAATGGCGTCATCCGTGGTCCAGAACTGCTGGATGACACCCGCATTCTTCCGCTCGTCAAAGACGGCACCGGCACCTGGACCCTGAATGGGGTGAACACTTACACCGGCGGCACCACGATCACCGCAGGCAAACTCAAACTCGGCCCGCTCGCCTCTATCGCCAAAACACCAACCATTGAAGTACAGGCTCCTGCCACGCTGGATGTCAGTGATGTCACCGGCGGCTTCTCTCTCGCTGCCAATCAGACGCTGCGTGGTTATGGCACGGTTCAGGGAGCCGTGACTCTTCCCACCGGCTCGACCTTCAGCCCGGGCACTGCGGCCGTGGCCAGCACGTTCAACTTCGCCAACAATCTCACCCTTGCTGGCGGTCGTGTGCAGGTGAGCTTTAACTCACCCACCGCCACAACAACGGAGGTGGACGATGTCATCAACGTCGGCGGCGATCTCACGTTCAGTGCCCCCTCCGTCATCGACGTCACCCCCACAGGCCATCCTCTGACCGGCATCTATCGTCTCTTCAACTACACCGGCGCGCTCGTCGGTGACGTGGGCACGCTTAGCTTTACCAACCCCACACGCTATTCCCTCTCCCTCGACACCACCACGCCAGGCCAGGTGAATCTCGTGGTCGGCGGCAGTCTGGCAAACCTCACCTGGTCCGGCAATGGCACGACCAATGTGTGGGACAACACCACCCCCGCGTCTTGGAACACCGGCGCGGAAACCTTCTTCCACACAGATGCCGTCACCTTTGACGACAGCTCCGCCAACACCAGCGTCACACTCGCGGGCACTCTCCTGCCCTCCTCCGTGACGGTGAACTCCAGCCTGAACTACAGCTTCAATGGCAACGGCGGCATCGGCGGCTACTCCGGCCTAACCAAATCCGGAACTGGCACGCTGACCATCAACAATTCCAACGCCCTTCAGGGCAAGATCAAGATCAGCGGCGGCTCCATCGTCCTGGGTGTGAACGGCCGCTTCACCGCCACGCGCTGGATTGAGGTGGATGAAGGCTCGGTCTTGGATGTGCAGGCAGTCGTCGCCGGTTTCACGCTCGGCGGCAATATCACGGATCCGCGTGTCATCAGCGGCCGCGGCAC
Organism: Verrucomicrobiota bacterium; assembly: GCA_040387935.1. GTDB lineage: Bacteria > Verrucomicrobiota > Verrucomicrobiia > Verrucomicrobiales > Verrucomicrobiaceae > Prosthecobacter. Next base: position 362,541 of record JAZKCU010000002.1, read on the forward strand.
TCTCAATGGCAACTTCATCGTCAACAGCTCCGGCATCATCAGCCCCGGAGACAGCGGTGTTTACTCCAATGTGTTCCCTGCCGGTGATGGCATCGGTCGCCTGACCTTCGGTGGCAACCTCACGCTGGCAGCCGCTGCCCAGCCGGGCATCCCACGCCTGATTCTTGGTCTCGCCGGCCCGACCGCCACGGTGGCCAATCCTCTCGACACACCGACCGTCGAAGCCTCTGGCAGCACTCTTCCTGAGGAGCATGATTCCATCTCGATCGCGGGCACGCTGGCACTCGATGCAGGCAGCACGATCCGCATCCATCTCGTGGGGGACTATGTGCCAGCCAACGGCGACGTCTTCAACATCCTGGACTTCACAACGCTGAATCTCGATGCCAATGCCGATGGCACGGCCTTTGATCCTGCCCTGGCCGTGAACCTGGAACTACCTGCCCTGCCTGTGGGTCTCTTTTGGAATCGCAGCTTGTTCACCACGCATGGCCTTCTCTTCATCAGTCCTGAGCCTCCCCTCGTCGGTGCTATTCACATCGCTCCTGGAGACACCGTCAATCCAGGAGCCCAGGTCACTCTGAGCGTGGACGTCACTGGCCTGGAGCCCTACACCTATCTGTGGAAGCACAATAATTCTGCCATCGAGGGAGCCACTGCCCCCACCTATGTCTTCACCGCAGATGAAGCCAAGCAAGGCAGCTACACGGTCACGGTGACGAACCCAGCCGGCCCCACCACCAGCGCCCCGGTCGTGGTGAACGTAAATGATCAGGTGCAGTTCACCGCGCATCCACAGAACCGCACCCAGAATCCAGGCACGAATGTCTCTTTCAGCGTGGCTGCCACGGGCACAGGCATCCTTTCCTATCAGTGGCGCAAAGGGGGCCAGAACATCGAAGGCGCCACCGGCTCCGAGTTCAGCCTAACCAACATCACTGAAGCCGATCAGGCGGCCTATGACGTCGTGGTCACCAACATTGTCGGCCCGGTGCCCAGCAACGCGGCACAGCTTGTCGTGAACGATCCAGCCTCCATCGCCCAGCCTCCGGTGCTTCAGGGAGCCTTGGAAAATGGTTCCGCCACCTTCACCGTCACTCCTGGTGGCACTGGTCACTTCACCTACCAGTGGCGCAAGGGCACCGTGAACATTCCGGCCTCCAACAGCCCGAGCCTCACGCTGAACAGCCTGACTCTCGATGACGCCGGATTCTACTCCGTGATCGTCAGCAACTCCTTCAGCAGCGCCCCGAGCGCTGAAGCACGCCTTGTGGTTGCCAATGGAACGCCTGTTGTCGCCACACTCAGCAGCTCGCAGATCGTCGCTACCACCTCCAACGTTAGCCTGAACGTGCTGGCCTTCGGCAACGGCATGCTGAAATACCAGTGGTATCGGAACAACGCCAAGATCAACGGCGCCACCGCCGCCTCGCTCACCATCAACAACGTGGCCCTCACCCATGCCGGCACTTACAGGGTCGACGTGACCTCAGCGACGACGGTTCAGAGCGGCAACACCGAACTCGCCGTGGTTCAGCGCAATGCCACCAGCCAGTTGCTGGGTGCAGGCGCAGCCGCGAAGATTGAAGTGAAGGCCGAAGGCGCCTCCCTGACCTACGCCTGGAACAAGGGCGTTGAACCTGTCGTCGCCGATGGCACACGCATCAAGGGTCTCGACAACAAGAAGATCCTCGAGATCAAGCCGCTCAAGGCTGAGGACACGGGTGACTACACACTGGTCATCACCGGTCCCGGCGGCAGCCTAACCAGTGGTGTGCACAAGCTCACTGTCTTCAGCGAGGCTCCTGAGATCCTGCAGAATCCGCCCCAGTTTGATCCAGCCATCGTGAGCGGCACGTTTACCTATCAGATCCCGGTGAATCTTGATCCGAAGAAGACGCCGACCGCCTACGCCGCCACCGGCTTGCCTCCCGGTCTGAAATTCGACACCAAGAACGGCATCATCTCAGGCAAACCCACCGCTGTCTCCAAGGACCCGCTCGGCTATCTGGTGAAGCTTACAGCTTCCAATGGACCCAAGAGCAAGGCCGAGGTGAGCGGCCGTCTGGTCGTCTCCGCCTTCCCAGCCAATGCCATCGGCAGCTTCGTGGCCCCGATCGCACGCGGCCCGGTGAATCTGGATCTCGGCGGTTTGTTTGAACTCACCACGACCGTCACAGGCACCTTCACGGGCAAGCTCACGCTTGGCATCACCCCTTACACTCTCAAGGGCGTTCTGGATGCCACCGCAGGCAGCCTGTTTGTGCAGGGTCGTCAGGAGTTCCCCCGCAAGGCTCCGCTGAAACCACTGGTGCTGACCTTCACCCTGGATGCTGCCACGAACCGCGTCTCCGCCGCACAGATCACGGATACGGATGGCACCACCCCCATCGCCTTCACCGGCTGGAGGAACAAGTGGAACAAGGCCGACTCCGCAGTCACGGCCTACACAGCCTACCACACCTTCACCCTGGACATTCCTGAAGAGCTCCAAAACACTCCTGGCATTCCCAAAGGCAATGGCTTTGGATCCATCACGCTCACCGCGGATGGCAAGGCGACCTATGTGGGCAAGCTCGCCGATGGTGAAGCGATCACAGGCAGCAGTCTTCTCGGTCCTGATGGTGAGCTAGCTTACTTCAAGATCCATTACACCACCGCCCTGAAGGGCTCCGTGGCAGGCTCCTTCGATCTCGATCCACAGGTGCTCACGGGATCACTGACCTGGTGGCGCCCGGCGAATCTAGCCGTGAGCAACCGCACCTACCACAACGGCTTCCCTCAGGTCGTGGACCTTGGCGCCCGAGGCGGCCGCTATGCGCTGACCGCAGGCAAGGTCTTCCTCAATGTCGACGCGGGCTCCGCAGCAAAGCTCACCTTCGCCGATGCGGGCATCGAAGCCTCCATCACGACACCCGAGATCAGCCTGACCATCGCGGCGAAGAGCAAGGCTGTGCTGCCCGTCAATGCAGCCATCAATCCGCGCAAGCCCACGCTGACCCTCACGGACAAGACCGGCCTCATCAAAGGTGCGTTTAACCTGGAGGACAACAATCCCGTGCCGAACGGCAAGCCTGCGCTGATCAAGCGCACGGTGACCTTCGAGGGGATCGCCATTCCAGAAGGCAATGTGATCCGCGCTTATGGCTTCTACCTGCTGCCACAGTTACCCAGCGAGGTCACACCGGTCAGCACCAGCACCCCCATCCTTTCGGGCCAGGTGATCCTCGAACCTGTCCTTTCTCTCCCCTGATTCCCCTGACGAAAGCACCCTCCCGGCCCCGCTGCCTCTCCCGAACATCACGGGGCAGCCGGGCCGGGAAAATCATGACAAGTGCCTCAAGCTGAAAGCCGTGCCTCAAGGACCGAGTCACAGCATGGTTCTTGTCGGATCGAGAGCTATCCCGATCACATACCAAGGCGGCATCTCCAACGACCGGGGCTCTACAACCACCAAGCCATCACTGGCGGTCAAAGAAGCTCGTTTCCTCACGGTCACCGACTTTGAGATAACGGTAATACACTTCGAGCTGAAGCGTGCAGAGCACCTGGCGGTAGATGGGATTGCCGTTGTCGCTACCATGTGTCCAGTTAGGCCGGCCAGCCTTGAAGCTGCCGTCCGGAGTCTGCGCGGCGAGGATCTGCGGCAGGAACTGCTGGTTGTAGAACTTCCACTCGTCTCCGCCAGCCTGGAAGAAGGCCTGGGTGTAGTAATACCAGCAGTAAAGATTGCAGTTCTTGTTCCAGTCGAGCGGTTCGGCCTCCAGAAAGCGATGCAGGAAGTCGATGCCCTTCTTGATGGAAGCGGTGCGTCCCTTGCCCAGGGTCTGCAAGCCCAGCGCGCCAGTGCCAGTCAGGCTCCATTGGTTGTAGGCCTGGTCACGATTGGTGTTGCCAAAGCCGCCGTCCTTGGACTGCACGCGCTCAATGTAGTCGCAGGTCTTGTCGATGGACGAATGCAGGCCTTCGATCTTCAGACCGGTGAACTTGGCCGCCTTGAGTGCTTGATACTGCCAGCCTGCCACGGAGAGGTCCTCACGCTTCGAGGTCGGCTTGCCTTCAGAGATGTTTTTGGTGTAGTAGTCCCAGGAGCCTTCACCTTTGCCCGCGTCTGCTTTGTTCTGACATTTGATAATGAGCTGCACACCTTTGACGAAGGCGTCCTTCATCCCTGGCAGTTCTTTGTTGCCCAGACGTGCCAGGGTGTACATCTCACCCAGCGCATACGTGGCGATGCCATGCTCATAAGCACCGGCGTTGCCCTTGAAATCCTCAGTGATGGCACCGTGCTCGTTCTTCTTGGACAGCTCGATGAGATACATGATGCCCTTCATCACATTGTCACCATAGAAGGGTGACTCAGGTGTCTCGCAGCGGCCCAGGTAGCAAAGCAGCACCATGCCCGTCATCGCGGCCTTGTTGCCACTGCCCCAGGAACCATCGGGATTCTGTTTGGACTTCAGCCACTCCAGGGAGTTCGAAACTGCACGCTCGCATTCGGGGCTGCCACCGCTCTCCGCCAGCTTCTTCAAGCGCTCCTGGGGGGAGCAGCGAGTCTTCATGGAAGGCGGCAGGCTCACGAAGCCCTGCATCGCGCCCATGCCCATGCCCGTGCCGAAACCACCACCGGCCCCAGCTTTGCCAAAACCACCGCTGCCCAGCGAACCGCCGCCGATCATGGAGCTCACGTCCGGCACGTCCAGAAGATCCGGTGGAGCGTCTGGCAGGGAGATCGCCGAGTTGCTGCTCGTGCTGACAATCTTCTTCATCGGCACGCTCTTGTTCAGGCTCGTGCGCTTCTTCTGATTCACCTTATGCTTCATCTCCGCAGAGGCCTGCGCCCCCTGCTGGGAACCGCCACCGGGAAGGAAATCCACCTGCTTCTGCATCATCTGCGTGCTCACCACGATGGCTCCGCCAATGATGAGGATGCCCAGATGGATGGCAATGCTCAGCGTCAGCGAGCCACCGCCCACCTTCTGCCAGAAACGCACAAAAGGATTAACCTTCTTTGATTCAAAATGGTGAACGGCCTCAGGGTGGTAGATCTGGCCTTCGACATGGGGAAAACCTTCAATCGTCAGAGCGGCAGCCTCATCACTGTCAATGGCCACTGCAACCGCCTCAGAGCTGTCCTCAGGCACGACCATGGGCGCCACAGATGCCGTCATGGGAGCAGGCGCAGGAACGTGAGCAGGCGCGGGCATGGGCGCTGCCTGCGGAGGCATGCCCTGGGGAGGTGGCATCATGCCGGGATGCTGGGGCATCGGCATCTGCGGGTAACCCGGAGGGTAGCCCATTGGTTGACCAGGATAGCCCTGAGGCTGCTGCGGATAGCCGGGCGGATATCCCATCGGCGGCTGGCCCGGGTAGCCCATCGGTTGCTGCGGGTAACCGGGAGGGTAGCCCATTGGCTGGCCGGGATAACCCTGAGGCTGCGGATACCCCTGCGGCATCGCTCCAGCGGGAGGCGGCATCATGCCGGGCTGCATCGGGTAACCGGGTGGATAGCCCATCGGCTGCGGATATCCTGGCGGCACCATGCCCGGCTGCGCGGGGTATCCAGGAGGGACGGCTCCTGGATGCATGGAGTAGCCCGGAGGATGACCCAGAGGCTGGGTGACCATGCCTGGCTGCTGATCCGGCGGAAGCGGGGCTTGCGGAGATCCAGACGGAGGTGTGTCAGACATGGCAGTGGGTGGGTAGGATAACTTGAAAGGCAGGACGGCTGGCGTCCTACCTTTCTTGGGGTGGTCAGTCTAAAAAAAACTTTACGCTCAGGCGCCGCATCCAGATCCGCAGCCCGCGAGCTCGCAGGAGCCAGCGGCAGGTGCTTCCTCAACGGCAGGCGAAAGCGGGCGCACTTCATCACTCTCGGGAGCCTCCATCGAAGGATTCGGTGCCTGGACGCTGAGGCCCAGGTCACGGATCAGGCGCAGGTCCTCATTGGCACGTGGGTTGGCGGCGGTGAGCAGCTTGTCACCATAGAAAATGGAGTTGGCTCCGGCAAAGAAGGCCAGTGCCTGGGCCTCGCGGCTCAGGTTCGTGCGGCCGGCGCTCAGGCGCACCTTCGCACGCGGGATGGCGATGCGCGCCACGGCGATCATGCGGATGAAGGCAAAGGAGTCCACCACCTCGTTGTCACCCAGGGGCGTGCCTTTGATCGGCATCAGCGCATTGATCGGCACGCTCTCCGGATGCGGATTGAAGTTGGAGATCACTTCCAACATCTTGAGACGGTCCTCAATGGTCTCGCCCAAACCCAGAATGCCACCACAGCAGACAGACATGCCCGCATCCTGCGCATGGCGGATGGTGCTGAGGCGGTCCTCGAAGGTGTGCGTGCTGACGATGTTGGGGTAATGCTCAGGCGAGGTGTCGACGTTGTGATTGTAGGCGGTGACGCCGGCTTCCTTGAGATCCTGCGCTTCTTCAGCCCCCAGTTGTCCCAGCGTGACGCAGACTTCCATGCCGAGCTTGGACACATCGCGCACGATATCCAGCACCTGGTCAAACTTCTGAGTGCCCTTGCGCACCCCTTTCCAGGCGGCGCCCATGCAGAAACGCGTGGAACCATTGGCGCGGGCGGCCAGAGCGCGCTCCAGCACCTGCTCCTTTGGCATCAGCTTCTCAGCCTGCACACTCGTGGTGTAGCGGGCGCTCTGCGCGCAGTAGCCGCAGTCCTCGCTGCAGCCACCCGTCTTGATGCTCAGCAGCGTGCAGAGCTGCACCTCATTGCCGGTCCAGTGCTCCTCATGCACGGCACGGGCCTGCTTCAGAAGGTCAAAGAACGGCAGATGGTAGATGCGATGCAGATCGGCGTATTTCATGCGTGGGGATATGCCACGGTTTTGCCACGAAACACTCGCCACAGCAAGAGCGAAGGGAGACTTGTTCACAGAGAATAGTGCCCGGTTCGCCCAATTTCCTGAACGCAGCTTTGCGTCCGGTGGGTCGCATAGGTTGCATAAGACCTGCAGGACCTATCTTCTGGAAGCGGGAAACCACGCCCCTAACCAAAACCCAAACAAAAAACCCCAGCTCTTGCGAGCTGAGGTTTTTTGAAACCAATAACCAGATACCAGAAGCGGATTAACGCTTGGAGAACTGGAAGCGCTTACGAGCACCCGGACGACCTGGCTTCTTACGCTCCTTAGCGCGGGAGTCACGGGTCAGGAGGCCAGCCTTCTTCAGCGTGGCGCGGAGCTCAGGATTGACGGTGATCAGAGCACGGGAGATGCCAAGCAGCACAGCACCCATCTGACCGGTCACGCCACCACCGGAGGCATTGATCTTGAAATCATAAGTCTGGCGGCTGTTGGTCAGGGCCAGAGGAACGATGATCTGGTTCTGCAGAGTCACCGTGGGGAAGTATTCTTCGAAGTCACGACCATTGACCGTGATGGAACCGGAACCTGGGAGGATGCTGACGCGGGCAACGGCGGTCTTGCGGCGGCCGGTGGCGGTGGTGAGGGGCTTGCTCATGAACGTGGGATCAAATCAGAAAGTGAATGGACTCAGGCGACAGCGAAGGTCTTCGGGTTCTGGGCCGCATGGGGATGCTCATCACCCACGTAAACTTTCAGCTTGGTGATGATCCTGGCGCCCAGGCGGTTGTGCGGGACCATGCCCTTCACAGCGCGATGAACGAGAAGCTCTGGACGGCGCTGGCGCACCTTCTCAGCGGTTTCGATCTTCTGGTTGCCGATGTAGACGGCGGTCTTGCTGGTGTAGACCTTCTGGGTTTCCTTCTTGCCGGTCAGCTTCACCTTGTCAGCGTTGATCACGACCACGAAATCGCCGGTGTCCACGTTAGGGGTGAAGGTAGGGCGGGTCTTGCCACGGATCAGATTGGCGGCAGCCACAGCCACTTGGCCCAGGACTTGGTCCTTGGCGTCGATGATCCACCACTGGCGGTTCACGGATTCGGCTTTCGCAGAGAATGTCTTCATAAGGTGCTTTTAAGTAGGGGCAGATGATGGACACCTGCGGGGGAAAGAGGGCCGCGAGAATAGAAGAGTGCGGCAGGGTGTCAACCGGAAAGTCCAGTTATTCACACAAGCTTTTACGATCTATCAAAACTATAGGACCGGGAGACCCTTAGGCTCGTCGATATACGTCAGATTTCATACCACTCATAGTCACTGTCGAACACTTATATCTCAAACCTTCTGAGGCATGGTCATGAGTGTCAATCAGTGTCCATTAGTGGTTAACAAAGATTATAGACACTCAAGCCCAGGCCCGGCGCAGGAGGTTGAGGTAGTTCCCGTGCATGACGCCTTCGATGTCCGCCTGAATGTAGCCACGCTTGGCCAGCATGTCGGGGATGCGCGCCAGATCGGCGATGGTGTCCAGATCCTCCGGAGTCTGCTCGATTCCGTAGCCGCCATCGAGGTCAGTGCCAATGCCGCTGTGGTTCGCATTTCCAGCGAGCTGGCAGATGTGATCGATGTGGTCGCAGATGACTTCCAACTTGAGTCCGGTCTCCTGAGGTGTGGTTTTGCCGCGGATCCAGCCCGGGATCATCATCCAGGCGTCCAGCGCGGCACCGATCACCGCTCCACGGGCGATCAAGGCCTTCAACTGCTCATCACTGAACTGGCGCACGTCCGGCACCAGCGCGCGGCAGTTCGAGTGACTGGCCCACACGGAGCCGCCAAAGATATCCAGCGCTTCCCAGAATGACTCGTCGGAAAGATGGGTCACATCCAGGATCATGCCCAGCCGGTCCATCTCCTGGATAAGTTCCCTACCCTGCTGCGGCAGGCCGCCAGGCATGTCATGCCCCATGGCATAGCGGCACACTCCATAATGCGCCGGCCCCATGGCGCGCAGCCCCTGCTCCCAGGAGCGCTCCAGATGCCCCACTGTGCGGATGCTGTCCGCCCCTTCCAGGCTGAGGATGTAGCCGATGGGCTTCGTCTCATCCGGGATGCTGGTGTCATTCCACAGCGCCACGGAGGCATCCAGCTGCTGCACATTCGTGATCTGGGTCATGTGGCCTTCCTCCTCCATGGCCCGATACCACGCGAGCTGGCCCTGCGTCTCCGCCCAGGCTTGGTGAGGAGACATCCAGTTGGCGATCGGCGACACGCCAGGCATGCAGCCTGCGAGTTGGGTGGCCACGCAAATGCCCACCCTGCCCTTCCGCATTTCCGGAAAGGCGGTGGTGCCTCCGGCGCGGCCTTTGCCCGTCACGCCCGCTTCCCGCCGGCGAATCTCATGCACGGGGAGCCGGAGATCGCGATTGAAACCGCCGAGAGCATTGAGACTGAGGTCGAGGTGAGCATCAAAGGTAAGCATGAGAGGGCAAATGAACGTGGTTTTCGGAATGAATCCTGCGGCTCGAACGTTCAAGCACGAACCGACTTTTGATACCCTTATGCTCCGCCTAATAGCCTGCGTCTTCATTTCGACCACCCTGCTCTCAGCTGATGAAAATCTCGCACCTGGAGTGCTCTATCCCAAACTGGGTGAGTGGACTGATGCTGGTGATCTGGCCATGGCCTGCCCACCGGTGGCGCAGCACAGTCCCGGACACTTTTACAGGGTCGCTGCGGCGAAGGATCCCGAAGTGACGGCGGTCTATCACACCACGGACAACACCACCTTCCAGGTTGATGATCCAAAGGTCAATGTGAAGGCCCTGAACCTCGTGGCCGAGTTACCGGTGAAGGGCGGCATGATCACCCAGAAAGGTGACCAATGGTTCGTCGTCGGCCAGCGCCCGGGCATCAAGCTTCCGCAAAAGGCCCTGATCACCTGGCAGGAGTCGGCACCCATCGCCCCGCGCCAGATTGATCCCAAGAACATCCGCGTGGCGCTCTTTGATGACTTCGGCAGCTTTGGCAAGGGCGTGCCACGCTGCACCGAACTGCTCGGGAAGGCCGAAGGCGTGAAAGTAACATTGGTTAAACCTGAGCTCATCCGTGAAGGTGGTTTGAAGGACTTTGATGTCGTCATCTTCACCGGCGGCAGCGGTGGCAAGCAGGCGGGCACGCTGGGACTCATCGGACGCGAGCAGGTGCGCAGCTTTGTGGAAGCTGGTGGCGGCTATCTCGGCATCTGCGCGGGCAACTACCTCGCCTGCGAAGGCTTTTCCTGGGGCGTGCACATTCTCGATGCCAAGACCAAGTCTTCCAAATGGGCCCGTGGTGAGGGCGAGGTGAAGATCGAGTTCACTCCGAAAGGCCGCGAGATCCTCGGCATGCCTGAGGGCATTCTCGACATTCGTTATGCCAACGGCCCCGTCTTCAATCCCGCCGAAGACGCTGCCATCGGCGACTTCGAACCGCTCGCCCATTTCCGCAGCGAGCTGGCCAAGAACGGCGCCCCCGTCGGAGCCCAGGTCAACTCCCCCGCCATGGTCATCGGCAGCTACGGCAAAGGCCGCGTCCTCTGCAGCAGCCCCCACCCCGAGCAGCAAGCCGGCATGGAGCCCTTCGTTGAGCGCGCGGTGCGGTGGATTGCTGGAGCTTCTGTCCAGTAGCCACCTCACCGCACTCCGAGAGATGATTTGCGGACTCTCGCGCCAATTCACCTTATTTGGTTAGGCCTGCTGCGGCGTGTTTGCCAGCTCGCTGGTCCTATCACGGAGGGAGAGGACCACTTTGCTCCGCCGAAACACATCACACCAGCCGCACATACCGCCGTCCCGGCAGGGCACGGATGACGCGCTTCATCTCCAGACGCATCAGGGTGACATTCACGGTGGCAGGGGTGAGGCCGGAGCGGGTGATGAGCTCATCGATGTGCTGCTCGTCGGTATCGATGGCCTTGAAGAGGATCTGCTCATCCAAGGTCATGGTCACATTTGGCTTCGGAGCCTCGACAAGAGGTGCCTTGGGTGCCGTGGGAAAGAGCGTCATCAGATCATCCAGCACATCCGCGCCATCCATCACGAGCTTGGCGCCTTGCTGAATGAGGCGATTGCATCCGCCGGACGTGGGTTTGTCAATGGGACCGGGCACCGCATAGACGGTGCGCCCCTGCTCCGTGGCTTGTTGCGCGGTGATAAGCGAGCCGCTTTTCAGCGGGGCTTCGGTGACGAGCAAGCCATTGCTCCAGCCTGCCACCACGCGATTTCGATACGGAAACGTTTGTTTGTCCGCAGTGCGGTCCACGGGGTATTCACTGACCACGGCACCGTTCTGCGCGATGCGCTCCGCCAGCGCTTGATTCTCCGGCGGATACAGCTTGCCGATGCCTGAGCCGATGACCGCGATGGTGCGGCCTTTGGCAGCGAGAGCTGCTTCATGGGCGGTGGTATCAATACCACGCGCCAGTCCACTGATGACGGTGTAACCGGCATAGGCGATCTGGAAGCTCATCTTCTTCGTCGCATTGATCCCATAGATCGTCGCGTGCCTGCTGCCCACCACACCGATGGCATTGTGATCACGCCTGGTGATTTCTCCCCAAACATACAGCACGAGCGGTGGATCGTAGATGCTTCGCAGCAATGGCGGATAGAGCTCATCCTCCTGGGTAAGGATGGTCAGGTCTCGCTCGCTGATCTTGCGCAGTTCCGCCTCCAGATCGATCTGAGCTTCCCAGCCTGCGAGGGCCTCTGCCTGCGTGCGGCCGAAGCCTTCCACCGCCATGATCTCCGAGGCCTTCGCCATCAGAATACGTTCAGGCGTGATAAACCGTTCCAGCAGCTTCCGCACACGCACAGGTCCCACCTGCGGAATCAGGTTCAGTGCAATCCAGGCTTGAGTACGTGTCATTTGAACACGCATTCCATATCCAGCCCGCTCTCGGCAAGCGAAAACTCGAGCATCTTGCTCAGAAGTCCGGGACTCGAAGGTCCCGACTACCGCCGGATATGGAGGAAGTAGTTCACGCCCTCAGGCTCCCAAAAGACCTGCATCTTGTCACTCGGCACACCGGCCTGCTCAGCGAGCGCGAGCAAGGTTTCCTTGCTGCGATGGTGCAGATGCCAGTGCCCGAAAATCTCCATGAAATCACGGCTCGGATTGAAGTCGGAGAAATTCCCGATCACCACTTCCCCGCCCGGTTTTGTCACCTTCAGCATCGCACCCAGGAGATGCACGAAGAGGCGGTCCGAGAGGTAGTCAAAGAGGCCTGCGGACCACACAAGATCATAGGCCCGCGCTGGCAGATGCTTCAGCACATTGCGATGATGAAACTGGATCCGATCCAGCCAGGGAGAGCAAAGACGGCTGCCGTATTCGATGGCCCTTTCGTCCATGTCCACACAGTCGACCATGACCTTGGCCTCGGAGTGGTCGAGAAAGAACTCACGCAAGTCACGACAAGGCCCCGAGGCCACATTGAGAACTTCCAAGGGGCGGCCTCCCGCCGCGCTCAGATGATCGCTCATGAGTTGTTGGAAGTAAGCCTTCCGATTTCTCACCGCTACGGGAGCCGCCTGAGCATGGAAATACAGATCCCACAGACGCTGCTTCGGGTCAGAACAGACATGCTGGCGGTAGATGCGGTCGATCATCTCAAAGTCGCCGCTGTAACCATACTTCCGCTCCAGCGCGGCCGCCTGCAGGGTGTCAGGCATATGGCGGAGAGTTGTCTCCTGCACGTAGGTCAGCAGTTCAGCACGCCCCACGGCACCGGCGCGGAGGACATCTGCGAGATGCCGGATGGCCCTGTTCAGCACCATGTATTCCGGCGGCAGCGGTCCTCCCTTGATGATGAAGTCCTGAAACAGGTCATCGAACTGGTTGAGCAGATGCACCTCGCGCCGGCGGTTAACCGGGGCGTCTGCCAGAATCATGGGAGCAAGGGCGGACACAAGAAAGACGGGAGAATTTTAAAATATCACGCTCAACAAACAGTTAGGGCGGGTGATTTATTAAAATAAACAAATTATCCGGGTCATACAACCTTGGACAGATATTAGAAGGCCGACTTTATTTATTATATTTTGAGTCCCTGCGGAGCCTCGTGATTTACGCACTCGCTCCACTTCTCCACAGCTCACCACAAGCGCCACGCCACCAGTTCTGTGTCCGAACGTGACCAAATGATGCCACCCGCGAAGGCCGGATGTGCCCAGGTCTTGCCGATGATCTGATGTCGACCCAGCTCCACAAAGCCATTTTTGGTTAGCCTGACATGCACCAGTTCTCCTGAAGCATTCAGCAGGCTCGCCAGCCCCTCTTGCTCACGCAGCCAGACCAGGCTCATGTGCGGATTGCGATCCTTCGGCGTGAGCGTGTTTTCATCGCTCCAGAGGATCTTTCCTGTCTTCATGTCGATGCCTTGCAGCCCCTTGTTCTTATCCAGCAGATATACCACGCCATCATGATCAAGGGGTGCCGACATCAGTCCGCACATGTCTTTCTCATTCTTCCAGGCGAGCGAGACCTCCTGCGGCTGGTCACCGAGCTTCAGCGCCTTTGTCCCATGCCAATAACCTGACACGAGCAACAGTCCATCACGATACAGCGGCTGCGCGATGCTGACGCCGTAGGTGATCTTATAGGGCCATGTCCAAAACACATCACCCGTTTCGGAATCCAGACTCTGGACATGCTCCGGTCCCCAAATGATCAACTGCCTGCGCCCCGCATGGGTGATGAGTTCCGGCGTGCAATAGCCCGCTGGATCAGGTCCACCTTTCCAGAGGAGCTTCCCCGACTTCCGATCCAGTGCCACCACACTGCCCAGGCTGGCGGCGCCGACATGCAGCAGCACCTTCTCGCCATCGATCACGGGCGATGCCGCAAAACCCCACGTGGGCACCTTCGCTTCATGGTCCTTCACCGTGTCCACTTGCCACAGGATCTCGCCTGTCTCCGCATGCAGACACATGGCCATGCCCACCGCGCCTAGAGTGTAGGCGTGGCCTTCATGAATCGTGACTGAGGCACGCGGCCCTGTGGCGTATTCCATGCTCCCATAATCCGCCGCCCACTCGCGCGACCAAAGCGGCTTGCCGGTCTTCGCGTCAAAGCAAAGCACACGCTCCGTGTTCGCCGGAGATTTCGACCGGTCCATCACATAGACACGTCCATCACTCATCGTCACACCGCCATAACCCGCACCGATGGAAGCCTTCCACAAACGCTCTGGCTCTTGAGTGGCAAAGTTCTTCGGCACGTCCGGAGGATTCCAGTTCCCATCTCCCGCAGGCCCGCGCCAGCGCGGCCAGTCACCAGCGTGCAGGCCTGCTGAGAAGAGAAACAGGAGCATCAGTCCCTTTAAATTCATTCCATCCAACAAACGCCTCTCGTCGGCATTGGCATGCATTGATTCTCCTCTGCAGCAGAACCCTTCCAAGTCCCATCGCTTCTATGACGGGCCGCTGGTCACACGACAAAAGTAAGTGCGGCTGTCAGGGCACACATAGATCTGTTCGGTCTCTTCAGGTGAGCCATCCGTGCGGCGAAAGCGCAGCATCGGCCGGCCGCTGACAAGACTGGTCGGTGTGCAGAATCTCGCA